>NZ_DASYHH010000028.1:0-32181 GCF_035998705.1 Shinella sp.
GGTCAACTGTTCGGGTGAAAACGCGACAAGGGGCAGCGGACCGTGCTCGGACACGGTCTTCTGAAGACCTGGGATGACAATGGTACGCTGCCCACCGCTCCATCATAACAAATCAGGCGGCACGCACAGATAAGGATGACGATGGTGGGTGGGGCACGGGCACCCGTGCTCAAGTTTTCGATTGTGGCAAAACCGTGGAACGTCTAAAGCTGCCCGATCAAAAATTTCAAGAAAAGCCCGCCCGAGCCCAATATGCAGATCATCGAGACCACCGCAGCCCTTCGCGACGCCTGTGAGACGCTTGCCCGTTCCGAGTATCTGACGATCGACACGGAGTTCCTGCGGGAGACGACCTTCTGGCCGGAACTCTGCCTGGTGCAGCTGGCCGGGCCGGAGTTGGAGGTCATCGTCGATCCGCTCGCCAAGGGCCTCGACCTCGCGCCGTTCTTCGAGCTGATGGCGAATACAGCGGTGCTGAAGGTCTTTCACGCCGCGCGGCAGGATATCGAAATCATCTTCAACCGCGGCAATCTCATTCCGCACCCGATCTTCGACACGCAGGTTGCCGCCATGGTCTGCGGCTTCGGCGACAGCGTCTCCTACGACCAGCTCGTGCAGAAGATCAAGGGCGTGCATATCGACAAGTCCTCGCGCTTCACCGACTGGAGCCGCCGGCCGCTGACCGAAAAGCAGCTCGAATATGCGCTGGCCGACGTGACGCACCTGCGCGACGTCTATCTCGCGCTGAAGGGGAAGCTGGAGGAGGCCGGCCGCTCGCTGTGGCTGACCGAGGAAATGGCGGTTCTCGAATCGCGCGAGACCTACGACCTGCATCCGGACGACGCCTGGCGGCGGCTCAAGATGCGCGTCAAGAAGCCGATCGAGCTTGCCGTGCTGCAAAAGGTCGCCGCCTGGCGCGAACGGGAAGCGCGCAATCGCAACGTGCCGCGCTCGCGCATCCTGAAGGACGACACGATCTACGAAATCGCCCAGCAGCAGCCGGTCGACGCCGAGGCGCTCGCGCGGCTGCGCACCATCCCCAAGGGCTGGGAGCGCTCGCAATCGGGTGCCGCTTTGCTGGAGGCGATCGGCGAGGCGCTTGCCATCCCGAAGACCGACCTGCCGCGCCTGCCCCGCCAGAGCCATGTGCCGGAGGGGGCTGCCGCCGCCAGCGAAATGCTGAAGGTGCTGCTGAAGATCGTCTCCGAGCGCGAAGGCGTGGCGGCGAAAATCATCGCCAACACCGACGACCTCGAAAAGATCGCCGTCGATGGCGAGGCGGCCGAAGTCGCGGCTCTGCACGGGTGGCGCCGCGAGCTTTTCGGCCACACCGCCCTCAACCTCATCGGCGGCAAGGTGGCGCTGCGCTTCGTCGACAAGAAGATCGAGGCGGTGGAGCTCTAAGCTTTACGCGTGCAGTTTTGCGCCCTTGGTGATGCGGTCGACGGTCTTCTTGTCGGCGTGTAGCGCGATGCCGACGACCTTGGCATTGTCCGGGCCGAATTCGGCAAAGACGGCGCGGTTGGCGGCGTCGTGGCCGGTCGAAAACATTTCTTCGATATAGACGGAGGCAGCAACTTCACGCTCCAGCGCGCGGGCATGGATCTTCGACAGCGTCGCGCCGTCGGTGGACAGCACGATGATCGGCTGGATGCTCAAGGCATTGTAGACATTGCCGGTGGCATCGCGGTAGGATTCGCCGATCAGCTCCGGTTTCTGGCCGATGATGCCGCTCGACAGGAACGCGGTGACGTTCAGCTTCTGCCAGACCTCCAGATCCTCGCGCAGGACCACGGCGAACTTGGTATCGAACATGCAGGTATACTCCCGGGAAAAGGCTGCGGATCATTCCGCGGCCAATGCGATAGCAGGCGCGGTCGCGGCACCGCTTGAACGTTCGTGCGCCGGGCAGGACCGCATCGTCGTGGCGCCGGAGCTGGCCGGCATCGAGCGCATCGAGGCGCGGTTCCGCGGCAAGGGGTTCGAGCCGCACCGGCACGATACCTATGCGCTCGGCGTCACCATGGCCGGCATCCAGACCTTCCGTTACCGCGGCGAGGCGCGCTTCAGCCCGCCCGGCAACGTCATCGTGCTGCATCCCGACGAGGTGCATGACGGCGGTGCGGCCACCGACGACGGGCTGACCTACCGCATGATGTATATCCCGCCGGAACGCTTCCTGCCGGCGACGGCGGCGCGCGGGCGCACGCTGCCCTTCGTCGCCTCGCCGGTGGTCGACGATCCGCGGCTGGCCGGCCTGCTGCTCGAAGCGATCGGTAGCCTGGACGAGACGATCGAGCCGCTGAAATTCGACGAGCTGGTGGGCGAGATCGCCGCTGCCCTGCTCGACCATGCCGGCGCGCCGCAGGCCCGGGCGGGACGGCTGGCGCGGCCGGAAGTGCTGCGCGCCTGCGATTTCCTGCGCGAAAACCTCTGCCGACAGGTAAGTGCGGGCGACCTCGAAGCGGTCACGGGCCTCGATCGTTTTGCGCTGGCGCGACAGTTCCGCCAGCTGCTCGGCACCAGCCCGCACCGCTATCTCGTCATGCGCCGGCTGGAGCGGGCGAAAGGGCTGATTTCCGCCGGCGAAAGCATTGCGGAGGCGGCCTTTGCCAGCGGCTTTGCCGACCAGGCGCATCTCAACCGCCACTTCAAGAAGGCGCTCGGCATGACGCCCGGCCGCTTTGCCGTCCTTTCGGCCGCCTGAGCCGGAGCGTCACGAAAGCGACAAGCAACTGTCAAGCGACCGTCATCTCCGCCGCCTATCAACTGGCATCGTTTTGCCAATTGAGGGACCGATCATGACCAGACACCTTTTCACCACCGCAGCGCTCGCGCTGCTGATGACGACCGGCGCGATGGCGCAGGAGACGGAATTTCCGGCGACGCTGAAGGCGCATGCGATCCTTCCGGCCAACACGATCATCGCCGCCCCGGCGGACGCTGCCGATTACCTCAAGACCTCCGGCAAGTTCTCCACCGCCGACCGCAAGCGCGTCGAGGCGCTCGGCACCGTGATGGGCAAGGACGGCGTGCGCGAGACCGGCCTTGCGCTGCCCTTCGACGGCCAGCCGATGCAGGGCTTTTCGGGCATCAAGTCGATGGAGGACGGCACATTCTGGTCGCTCTCCGACAACGGCTTCGGCAACAAGCTGAACTCGACCGACGCCATGCTGATGATCCACAATGTGCGTTTCGACTGGGACAAGGGCACGCTGGAGCCGGTCAAGACCGTGTTCCTCTCCGACCCGGACAAGAAGGCGCCCTTCCCGATCGTGATGGAAGGCGCTGCCACCCGCTACCTCACCGGCGGTGACTTCGACGTCGAATCCATCCAGCCGGTTGCCGACGGCTTCTGGATCGGCGAGGAATTCGGCCCCTATATCCTGAAATTCGATCTCGACGGCAAGCTGACGGACGTCATCGCGACGGAAGTCGACGGCAAGCCCGTGACCTCGCCGGACAACCCGACGCTCGCCGTCCAGGCCGATCCCTCGAAGAAGATGCCGGCCTTCAACGTCAAGCGGTCCGGCGGTTATGAGGGCCTCGCGCTCTCGAAGGACGGCTCGAAGCTCTACGGCCTGCTGGAAGGCCCGCTCTGGGTGGACAGTGAATCCGTCGAGCAGGCGGATGGCCGCCCGGCGCTGCGCATCATCGAGCTCGACGTCGCCTCCAAGGCCTGGACCGGCCGCAGCTGGCTCTATCCGCTGGCCGAAGGCGGCGAGGCGATCGGCGACTTCAACATGCTGGACGGCACGACCGCGCTGGTGATCGAGCGCGACAATGGCGTCGGCACCGCGGACAAGGCCTGCGCCGACCCCAAGGACCCGAAGCCGGACTGCTTCGCCGTCGCTTCCAAGGTCAAGCGTATCTACAAGATCGCCATGACCGACGAGAATGTCGGCAAGGCCGTGCGCAAGATCGGCTACATCGATCTCCTGGAGATCGCCGACCCGGACAACAGGAAGCGTCAGGGCGGCGGCGACGGTTTTTACGACATGCCGTTCGTGACGATCGAGAATGTCGACCGCGTCGACGAGACCCACATCATCGTCGGCAACGACAACAACCTCCCCTTCTCCGCCGGCCGCGCGCTGGACAAGGCCGATGACAACGAGTTCGTGCTGATCGAAGCGGGCGACCTGCTGAAGGCCGAGTGATCAAACGTAAAAGGGGCGGCCTGAGCCGCCCTCTCTGACTGCTGGAATAGGCGACAAACCTCTCCTCCGTCATGGTCGGGCCTGACCCGACATTCATGCTCCGGGCGCCGGTGGATCCTCGGCTCAAGGCCGAGGATGACGTCGGGGGTGGGGTTAGGTTTTCAAAAAGCCGAGGGGCGGCCTCGTGCCGCCCCTTTGTCTGTCCGGTAATTCAGAGGATGAAGTCGCTCGCCTTGAACGTGATGCTCGCGTCGACGAGGATCGAGAAATCGGCTTTGCCGTCACCGTTCACGTCGCCGTGGATGAGCGTGTCGCCGCCCTTCTTTTCGTAGCGCAGTTCGCCGGCCTTGTTGTGGAAGGCCTCCGTGCCGATGAACTTGAAGGCCTGGTCCCCGCCGGCCTTCGTGCTGGCGTCGATGGCCGCGAGGTCGATCTTGTCCTTCTGCGACCGGCTGAAATCGAGGATCGCGTCGCGGCCGCTCGCCGCGACCGTTGAATCCTTGATCGACTTGAAGATGAACGTATCCGCGCCGCTGCCGCCGGTGAGCCGGTCGCCGCCGGCCCCGCCGTAGAGTTTGTCGTTGCCGGCGTCGCCCTTGAGAATGTCCCTGCCGCCGCCGCCGGACAGTTCGTCATTGCCCTTGCCGCCCATCAGGACATCGGCATATTTCGTGCCGGAAATCTTGTCGTTGCCGGCGAGGAAATAGGCGAGCGCGCCCTTCGAATCCCCGGCGACATAGAGATCGAAGATCTTTTCGGCCGAGAGTTTCAGCCCGCTCGCCGCAAGCAGCTTGACGCCGTTGATCGCGATCTCGATCTTCGTGACGGTGCCCGCCGTGACGTCCCGCAAGGCGCCGCCCGGCGCCTCGTATCGAATGCCGCTGCCGGAGAAACTCGTATAGTTGCCGTCGTCGTTGTAGAGCCGGACGGAGGATCTGTCGGCGCGCCAGAATGAATAGTCGCCGAGTGCGGCAATATCGATTGCCGAGAGGTCCACACCGCCGCCGCCAATCGGTTGCGTCTTGAAAGTTGCCATGTCGAACTATCTCCCCTAATGCACGGAGACACTACCTGAGATTGCGCGAGAAATACATCCCCGTAGCGGCAACGATCAGCGTGGATCGACCAGTTGCAGGATGAGCTGGTGCACATTGCCGCCGTCGTTGAGCTCGACCTGGTCGAAATCGCGGCTGCGGGCGCGCTGGGCGTTCGAGAGTTCGCCGAGCTTCGCCTGGAGTTGGGGACGGATCTTCTTGCAGTTCGGGTCGTTTTCGACCGTCATGCCGACGCTCGCCGCCTCGATCTGCTTGACCATCTCCTTGATGAAATCGCCGTGCACCTTTTCATGCGCGGTGACGCCGGTGATGAAGGTGTCCCAGCGGCTCTTCAGCGGCTCGGCGGGCTTCGATGTCAGCTTGGGCAGCGTGTAGGTGATGACGAGCTTCGGCTTGTTGACGGTGATGACGCAGGCATCGCCCTGGCGCTCGTATTTGCGCGTCCAGGTGAGCTTGAAGCCGGTATGGGCGATGACGCGGGCGACGCCGAGTTTCGGGCCCCGCGCGCCGATCGACTGGTAGATTTCAAGGCCGGTCGATCCCTGCACGGTGTAGGGCTCGACGCGCTCCACCGCCTGCCAGTCCTGGGCGGCGGCACTTCCGGCAAACAGCAGGCCGGCGAGGAGGAATGCGGTTCTCATCGCAACCTCACAGGAACCGGAAGGCGAGTTTTTTGCCGGTCAGGCGGGCGAGCTGCTGGAGGCGGCCGTCGAGGCGTTCGCCGGCAAGCTCGGCATAGTCCTGCGGCACGGCCAGTTCGAGATCGGTGTCCGGAAGCGTCGATTTGCGGAAGGCGAGATGCGGCACGACGCCGGGCATGGAGGCCGAGAACGGATAGACGACACGCAGCAGGGCGCCGACGAGTTTTGCGAGTTCCCGCAGGCGCGGGGTCGCGATGCTGGCAAGCGAGCTGCTCACCGCATCGTCGTTAAGGCCTTCGAAACGGTAGTAATTGGTGAGCGCGATAAAGGCGCGGCCGGGATGGGTGATGCCGATGAAGGTGCCGTGGGCGATCAGGTTCAGCGCCTGGAGGCCGCGGTAATCGGGATGCGCACGCCAGCTGATATCGGCGAGCAGGCAGGCGGCCTCGCGGTAGCGGCGCTCTTCCTCGGTCTCGGTGATGCCGAAGAGCGGCATCATGCGGCCGGTCCATTCGGCAAGCTCGCGGGCATGCTCGGGCGAGCGGGCGCGCAGGATGGCGAGTTCGCTCGCCGCGGAGATGAGCGGGTCGCGCGCCTTTTCCCGGTCGGCCAGAAGCGAATAGAGATAGCCCTCGCGCACGCCCTGGGCGGAGAAGAATATCCGCGACGGCTTCATGATGGCGATCGTTTCCTGCATGGCGACGGCGCCGAAGGGCAGCAGGTTGCGGCGGCCCTTGGAGATGGCGGCATAGGCCGGATCCTTCTGGTCCTTCGCCGTCACGATGTCGGTGAGGAAATCCATCGCGTCGGTGAAACCCAGCTCATAGCCCTGGATCATGTGCAGCGGATAGTTCTGCATTTCCATATGCAGGGCGCCGATGGAGCGCCAGGTGCCGCCGACGGCGTAGAAGGCGCGGCCGGTGCCGTTCTTCAGGAGGTTGGCGGTGCGCAGGTATTTGCGGGCGACGATGCGGGCCTGGGCGGGCGAACCGCCGGAGGCTTCCGACAGGCGGATGCCGCCGAGCGGCAGCGTGATGCCCTTGCCGATCGTGCCGCCGACGATGTCGACCAGTTCCAGCGAGCCGCCACCGAGATCGCCGACGATGCCGTCGGGATCATGGAAGCCGCTGACGATGCCGAGCGCCGAGAAAAAGGCTTCCTCCTCGCCGGTCAGAACGCGGACCTTCTGGCCGAGGATCATTTCCGCCTGGTGGATGAAATCGGGGCCGTTTTCCGCCTCGCGCGCGGCCGCCGTCGCCAGCGCGAACATGGTGGAGGCGCGGGCCTGTTTCGACAGGGCCTTGAAACGGTGGAGGGCAGCAAGCGCCCGCTCGACGCTCGCCTGGTCCATGCGGCCGGTCCTGGCAAGACCCTTGCCGAGGCCGCACATGACCTTCTCGTTGAACAGCATGGCGGGCGAACGGCTCATGCCCTCGTAGATGACGAGGCGAATCGAATTGGAACCGATATCCACGACTGACACCGGGGCTATTCCAGGCAACCGCCCCTGCGCTTCAGATTCGACCATGCATATCCGTTTTATTTCTTCCGGCGGCCTTGCCAGCCCGCGATCGCCTTCGGTGCCGAGGACTTCAGGGCTTCACCCCGGCCGGAGAGGCTGGGATTGGTCATGAAGTAGTGCTGAGCGTTGAACGGCTCGGCTCCGGGCTGCACTTCCATGCGCCGGGACGTTCCGTCCGGAAGAATCTCGTAGCTCTGCTGGTTATCGATAAGATTGCCCAACATGATCTGCGAGAGAACCTGCTCATGCACCGTCCGGTTGATCAGAGGCACAAGTGTCTCGACCCGCCGGTCCAGGTTTCGCGGCATCATGTCCGCGGAGCCTATATAGACCAGCGCTTTATCGGAGGGAAGCCCGTGGCCATTTCCGAAGCAGAAGATGCGGGAGTGTTCGAGGAAGCGGCCGACGATGGATTTGACGTGGATATTGTCGGACAGGCCCGGGACCTGGGGGCGCAGGCAGCAGATGCCGCGCACCACGAGATCGACTTCCACGCCGGCCTGGCTGGCGCGATAGAGCGCGTCGATGATGTCGGGATCGACCAGCGAATTCATCTTCATCCAGATCGCCGCCGGCGCGCCGTTCCGGGCGTGCGCGATCTCTTCCTCGATGTGGCGGATGATTCGCGGACGCATCGTATAGGGCGAGAAAGCGAGCTTCATGCCGGCTTCCGGTTCGCCGTAGCCGGTGATGAAGTTGAAGATGTTCGCCATGTCGCTGGCGATCGTCGGGTTGCAGGTGAAGAAGGACAGGTCCGTGTAGATCTTCGCGGTGATCGGGTGGTAGTTGCCGGTGCCGAGGTGGCAATAGGTGCGAAGCCTGCTCTCCTCGCGGCGTACCACCATCGACATCTTGGCGTGGGTCTTCAGTTCGATGAAGCCGAAGACGACCTGCACGCCGGCGCGTTCCAGGTCGCGCGCCCAGCGGATGTTGGCCTCCTCGTCGAAGCGGGCTTTCAGTTCGACCAGCGCTGTCACCGACTTGCCGGCCTCGGCCGCGTCGATCAGCGCGCGCACGATCGGGCTGTCGTTCGAGGTGCGGTAAAGGGTCTGCTTTATCGCCAGAACGTCAGGATCGCGCGCAGCCTGGAGAAGGAACTGGACCACCACGTCGAAGCTTTCGTAGGGGTGGTGGACGACCATGTCCTTTTCGCGGATGGCGGCGAAACAGTCTCCGGCATGCTCTCGGACGCGTTCGGGAAATCGGGCATTATAGGGCTCGAACCTCAGATCGTCGCGCGGCGCCCTGGCGATTTCCGACAGCGTGTTGAGGGCGAGCAGGCCCGGCAGGATGGCGACGCGGTTGTCCGGCACGCCGAGTTCGCCGACCACGAAGCGGCGCAGCGATTCCGGCATTTCCGAATCGGTCTCGATGCGGATCACCGAGCCGCGGCGGCGGCGCTTCAGCGCGGTCTCGAAGAAGCGCACGAGGTCTTCGGCCTCTTCCTCCACTTCGATATCGCTGTCTCGAATGATGCGGAACGTGCCCGAGCCGCGCACGATGTAACCGGGGAAGAGCTTTCCGATGAAGAGGCCGACGGCATCTTCCAGCGTGATGTAGCGGATCGCGCCCTTGGAATCCGGCAGGCGGACGAAGCGGTCGAGCGCCACCGGCAGGCGCAAGAGCGCCGTCATCGGCTCCTTGCCCGTCGTGCTGTCGAGCTGGAGGCCGATCGAGAAGCCGAGGTTCGGGATGAAGGGGAACGGATGCGCCGGGTCGATCGACAGCGGCGTCAGCACCGGGAAGATCGACTGGGTGAATTCCTGCTGCAGCCAGACCTTGTCGTCGCTGGAAAGCGCCGTCGGGCGGACGATGAGGATGTCTTCCTTGGCGAGGTACTGCTGGAGCACGGCAAGCGAGGCCTGCTGCTCCATCTGGAGATTGTCGATCTCCTTCAGGATGTCGTCGAGCTGCTCGGCCGAGGTCTTGCCATCGGGACTGCGCACGCCAACACCCTGGCGCACCTGGCCTTCGAGGCCGGCGACGCGCACCATGAAGAATTCGTCGAGGTTCGCCGCCGAGATCGACAGGAAGCGCACGCGCTCGAGCAGCGGATGGGCGGTGTTCAGGGTCTCCTCGAGAACGCGGCGGTTGAACTGGAGCCAGGAGAATTCGCGGTTGATGAAGCGCTCGGGGCTCGCCATCAGGGCGGAGACATCGACCGTGGCGCCGTCCGGCAGCGCCGCGTGCTCGACAGGTTTTTCCTGGGAGAGGTCCATGTTTGCCGTATCCATTGGAATGTCCCGCCCCCTTTGCCGTCAGATCGGCCGCAAGTTCTGCGCCGCCTCGAACGAAAGAACAATTTTCACTTTAACGCGAAGCGCTTAGCGCAGTTTGACGACAGAACTGTGACAGTCAATCCTCGGGCCAGAAACTAGGAAGAAGTTTCCTCCCCGCCCACCATCTCGCCCAGAACCTCCTGCGCCAGCGCGCGCGCGATGCGGCTGCCGCGGGCGAGCGCCAGGCGGTCGAGGCGCTCCACAAGCGTCTGTGCCGCCTCCAGCGAACGCTCCATGCGCGCCACGATATAGGCCACCAGTTTCTCGTCGACGAAGAGCTGACGATCGGCGAACAGCTTAACGATGACCTGTGACAGCAATTCGTCATCCGGCTCGCCGATCTCCACCACCGTCGCAGCCTTGAGGCGCGAGCGCAGGTCCGGCAGCTCGACTTGCCAGGACATCGGCCAGAGCCGGCTGGTGATGAGCAGCGTGTGGCCGTGCTGGCGCACATTGTTGATGATGTGGAACAGCGTGCGCTCGTCGAAGCCGGCGCGGTCGGCATCCTCGATGAGCACGGCGCCATGCTCGGCCGCCGCCTCGGCGCCCGTGCCGGCCTTCGCCTCGACGGTGACGGCGCCGGCCTTCTCGCGCCAGATGGCGGCGAGGTGCGATTTTCCCGAGCCGACCGGCCCGGCGATGATGACCACGGGTGCCGGCCACTGCGGCCAGGCGTCGATCATCGCCACGGCGGCGTTGACGGGCTCGGCGACCAGCAGGTCGTCGCGGCCCGTCGCGGGGTCGTGCCGGAAGGCCAGCGGCAACTGTTCGGCGGTCTTGCGCGATGTCATGGTGTTACTCGGGTACTAACTCTTTGTTCTGACGCGCTTTCGGGAGGGAGGCGCGTCATCTTCCGGCATGCTCTCTTCAAGCAGGACAGGCTTGCTGCTGCCATAATACAGATCGCTGTCAAGGTACCGGCTGATGCCGAAGCGGGCAAGGACGCCGACGACGGCGGCGGCCGGCACCGCGATCATCAGGCCGACGAAGCCGAAGATCGCGCCGAAGGCGACCAGCGCGAACATCAGCCAGACGGGATGCAGCCCGACGCGCGAGCCGACGAGTTTCGGCTGCAGGATATTGCCCTCGATGAACTGGCCGATGAAGAAGATGCCGGCAACGAGGATGACCATCCAGTAATCCGGCCAGAACTGCACGAGTGCCACGCCGATGGAGAGCGTTAGGCCGACCAGCGAGCCGACATAGGGAATGAAGCTGATGATGCCGGCGAAGAGGCCGATCAGCAGGCCGAAATTGAGCCCCGCGACGGACAGCCCGATGCCGTAGAACAGGCCGAGGATGATGCAGATCGAGCCCTGCCCGCGCACGAAGCCGGCGACCGAAGCGTCCATTTCCGAGGCGAGCTGGCGGACGTTGGCGACATGGTCGCGCGGCACCCAGCTGTCCACCTTGGCGATCATGCGGTCCCAGTCGAGCAGCAGGTAGAAGGCGACGACCGGCGTGATGACGAAGAGCGAGGCGATGTTGACGAGCGCCATGCCCGAATTCCACACCTGCTTCATGACGGTGCCGAGCAGGCCAGCGCCTTCCGCGAGGATGGCGGAGAAATTCGCCTTGATCGTGTCCATCTGGCTGCTGATCCACGAGGGCAGCAGATCCGGGTTGAAGCCGGCGATCTGGGCTTGCAGGCTGGTGATGTAGCCGGGCAGCTTCTCGAAGAAATCCGCGGCCTGGGTCGCGAGCAGCGGAATGATGATCATCAGCGACAGCGCCAGCAGGATGACGAAGGCGACGAGGATCACCACCGTCGCCATCATGCGGCTGAGGCCCCAGCGCTCCAGCCGGTCGGCCACCGGATCGAGGAAATAGGCGAGCGCCATGCCGGCGATGAAGGGCAGCAGGATATCGCTGAACACCATGAGGAAGAGCACGAAGAAGCCGAGCGCGATGAGCCAGAAGACCACCTGCCGCTTCAATCCCGCGCCGCTGATATGGGCTGCCATGACGCTCATTCCCTTTATTCCTTCGGTGTAGAGGAGATAGGATGCATGGCGGAGACAGGTCAAGGCTCGGCGGGCGGATGCGCCGGCATCACGGGTAAATCGGTGAAAAAATCCCGGTTTTCCCGGCATTACGCTTGCACTTGCCGCCCCGTCATGCCAATCGGGCGCGAACAGCGAAAAGCCGGAGACGAGACGATGAGCCAGTCGGAAAAGAACGGTCTGACCTACAGCGATGCGGGCGTCGACATCGACGCGGGCAACCTGATGGTGGAAAAGATCAAGCCGGCCGTGCGTTCGACGCGCCGTCCGGGCGCGGATGGCGAGATCGGCGGCTTCGGCGGTCTGTTCGACCTGAAGGCCGCCGGCTTCACCGATCCGGTGCTGGTCGCCGCAAACGACGGCGTCGGCACCAAGCTGAAGATCGCCATCGACGCCGATCGCCATGACACCGTCGGCATCGACCTCGTCGCCATGTGCGTCAACGACCTCGTGGTGCAGGGTGCCGAGCCGCTCTTCTTCCTCGACTACTTTGCCACCGGCAAGCTAGACCCCGACCAGGGTGCCGCCATCGTCGAAGGCATTGCCGAAGGCTGCCGCCAGGCCGGCTGCGCGCTGATCGGCGGCGAGACCGCCGAAATGCCCGGCATGTATTCGCACGGCGACTACGACCTCGCGGGCTTCGCCGTCGGTGCCGCCGAGCGCGGAAAACTGCTGCCGGCCGGCGACATCGCGGAAGGCGATATCATCCTCGGCCTCGCCTCCTCCGGCGTGCATTCCAACGGCTATTCGCTGGTGCGCAAGATCGTCTCGCTCTCCGGCCTCGCCTGGGATGCGCCCGCACCGTTCGATGCCGCAAAGAGCCTCGGCGAGGCGCTGCTGGCGCCGACGAAGATCTACGTGAAGCCGCTGCTCAAGGCGATCCGCGAGACGGGTTCGATCAAGGCGCTGGCGCATATTACCGGCGGCGGTTTTCCGGAAAACATTCCGCGCGTGCTGCCGAAGCATCTTGCCGCCGAAATCGACCTCGACGCCGTCAAAGCGCCCGCCGTGTTCTCCTGGCTCGCCCGCACCGGCGGCGTGGAGGCGAAGGAAATGCTGCGCACCTTCAACTGCGGCGTCGGCATGATCGCCGTCGTGCCGGCTGAGAAGGCCGACGCGGTTGCAGCCGTGCTGTCGCGTGAAGGCGAGACCGCCTTCCGCCTCGGCCGCATGGTCGCCCGCGAAGAGGGTGCCGCCGGCACGATCTACAAGGGCACGCTCGCCCTATGAGCGGACGGACACGCAAGCGCGTCGTCGCCTTCATCTCCGGCGGCGGCTCCAACATGCTGGCACTGGCGAAGGCCGCGGAAAGCCCGGATTTCCCGGCGGAGATCGTCGCGGTCTTTTCCGACAAGGCGGAGGCCGGCGGGCTTGCGAAAGCCGAAGCGCTCGGCATCCCGGCCCGCGCCTTCCTGCGCAAGGATTTCGCCAGCAAGGAAGCCCACGAGGCGGCCATCCTGGAGGCGCTCGACGCGCTGTCGCCCGACCTCATCTGCCTCGCCGGCTACATGCGCCTGCTGTCGGGCACCTTCATCAACCGCTATGAAGGCAGAATCCTCAACATCCACCCCTCCCTGCTGCCGCTCTTCCCCGGCCTCCACACGCACCAGCGCGCCATCGACGCCGGCATGCGCATCGCCGGCTGCACGGTGCATTTCGTGACCGAGGGCATGGATGAGGGCCCCGTGGTGGTGCAGGCCGCCGTGCCGGTGCTGCCGGGCGATACGTCCGATACGCTGGCGTCGCGCGTGCTGACGGTCGAGCATCGCAGCTATCCGCTGGCCTTGCGGCTCGTGGCTGAGGGCAAGGTGCGCATGGAGGGCGGCAAGACCGTCTCCCGCGGAGACTTGCCGCAGATCGACGGCGCGCACCTGATCTCGCCGGCGGCAAGCTAGAGCCGCATACCCCCCTCTGCCCTGCCGGGCATCTCCCCCTCAAGGGGGGAGATCAGCTGGGAGCATGGACATCTCTTCATGTGCGACGATAGCGATAGGCGGGACGTAGCCGCGATTCAATCTCCCCCCTTGAGGGGGAGATGCCCGGCAGGGCAGAGGGGGGGGCCACGCGTCAAATGACCAGAATCGGCGCCTTGCCCTTCACGCGGTCGTAGAGGTCCATGACATCCTGGTTGAGCATGCGCACGCAACCCGATGACACGGCTTTGCCGATCGATTTCCATTCCGGCGAGCCGTGCAGGCGGTAGAGCGTGTCCTGCCCGTTCTGGAAGATATAGAGCGCGCGCGCGCCGAGCGGGTTGTTGAGGCCGCCGGGCATGCCGCCGTTGGCGCCGGAATATTTCACCAGTTCCGGCTGGCGCGCGACCATCTCATCCGGCGGCGTCCATTTCGGCCAGGCCTGCTTCCACTGGATGACGCCGCGGCCCGACCAGGCAAAACCCTGCCGGCCGATGCCGACGCCGTAGCGCATGGCGCTGCCGTTCGACTGGATGAGATAGAGGAAGCGGTTGCCCGTATCGACGATGATCGTGCCCGGCTTTTCGGCAAACGGGCTCTCGACCTCCTGTCGGTAGAAGCGCGGGTCGATCTGCTGGTAGGGCACGGCCGGCACCTGGTAGCCGCCATCCGAAACCGAAGCGTAGATCGAGGCGTAGCGGGAGGATTCGGGCAGCAGGCCCGAGGGCGGCGTCTGGCCGTAAATGCTGATGGGACCCCTGCCGTCGATATATTCCGGACGGCCTTCCAGCGCGGGATTGCGGAAATAGGGCCGCGTCTCCTCGCGGAAACGGTCCGTATTCATGGACGACGTGCAGCTGGCGAGACCCGTCGCCATGGCAAGGCCGGAGAACTGCAGGAAGCGGCGGCGGGAAAGCGCGGTGTCGGTCATGGGGGCGTCGATATCCGTTTTGCGGAAGCCTAGCGTATGTCTCGTTCAGACCGGACATACGCTAGTTTCTTTGTTTTCGTTTGTCTTTTCGGGAAAACCGGTTCCCACTTTTCCCTGACAAACTAGAATGGAGCGAGAGGCTGAATCACTAACTAACGAAATACCAATTAGGTCCACAACCCTGCCCCAATTGTGGCAATTGCGGCTGACCTCAGGCTTACGCGCGTTGTTTTCTTGCCGACTGTGGCTTGTCGCCACCCGGCGATTCATTCCAGGCTTTACTCCTTACCTGAAACAAGAGATTCCGCCGCCGCGCTTAAAGCATTGATCAGGTTGACTTCGTGCGTTTGTGAACGCTGTGTCAATCGGCGGCGGAATTGCCGTTTTCGTGCGCGGGCGATAGGTCGGATCAACTTGAACCGAATGAGGTGACGCGATGCTCGTCAACGGCAAATGGACGGAAGACTGGCAGCCGGTGCAGGCGACGGACGCCAAGGGCGGTTTCGTGCGGCAGGTTTCGAGCTTTCGCAACTGGGTGACGCCGGACGGCAGCGCCGGGCCGACGGGCGAAGGCGGCTTTGCGGCCGCAAGCGGGCGCTACCATCTCTATGTCGGCTATATCTGCCCCTGGGCCTCGCGCACGCTGATCGCGCGCAAGCTGAAGAAGCTCGACGACGTGATCTCCATCTCCGTCGTCGAGCCGGCGCTCTCCGAGCAGGGCTGGCAGTTCGGCGACTATCCGGGCTCCAACCGCGACGACCTCAACGGCGCGACCTATATGCACGAGCTTTATACCCGCGCCGCGCCGACCTTCACCGGCCGTGCGACCGTTCCCGTTTTGTGGGACAAGGAGAAGAAGACCATCGTCAACAACGAGTCGGCCGATATCGTGCGCATGCTCAACAGCGGGTTTGGTGCCCTGGCCGATGAGAGCGTCGATCTCTACCCGGAAGCCCTGCGCGGCGAAATCGACGCACTGAACGAGCGCATCTATCCGGCGCTCAACAACGGCGTCTACCGCGCCGGCTTCGCCACCACGCAGGTCGCCTACGAGGAAGCCTTCCACGGCGTCTTCACCATGCTCGACGAGCTGGAGGCACGGCTTGCCGCCGGCGGGCCGTTCCTGACGGGCACGGCCTTCACCGAAGCCGACATCCGCCTCTTCGTCACCCTCATCCGCTTCGACGCCGCCTATTACGGCCTGTTCAAGTGCAACCGCCAGCGCCTCGCCGACTATCCGGCGCTCTCGGCCTATACCAGGCGGGTGCTCGACCTGCCGGGCGTGCGCGAGACGGTCAGCATAGACCATATCAAACACGGCTATTATTCGATCAAGTCACTGAACCCGAACCGCATCGTGCCGGTCGGGCCGGACCTTTCGGCGCTGGGGTTGTGATCGCCCTCGCCACCTTGACCACGAGCGTGGGATACGGAATGGTCGATATCGATGAGAGCCCGGCCATTTCCCTATGCAAGCCTCGCGACAGTGGCGATTTCGGCTGTCGTCCTTACCGTTTCCACCACGATATACGAGCGACATTGCGCCTTCGGCTTCGGCGGCTTCCAGTGTAACGACCCCGTGGCCGGCTACGGCGATATCCTGCTCACGACCAACCTTGCCTCGCTCGCCGTGCTGATCGTCGCCGCGATGATGACGGCGTGGAAACTGGTCGCCTGGTTCCGCTTCCGGTAGTCATCCCTCCTTCGCCTCCACCATCGCCATCAGCGTTTCCAGCCGGTCGGCGTCGGCGGGCAGCTTGTCCTGGCGCAGGCGCGCGATGCGGGGGAAGCGCATGGCGACGCCGGATTTGTGGCGGGTGGAGCGGTTGATGCCCTCGAAGGCGACTTCCAGCACGAAGCCGTAGGCGGGTTCGGCACGCACGGCGCGCACCGGGCCGAAACGGTCGGTCGTGTTGTTGCGCACGAAGCGGTCGAGCACTTCGAGCTCGGCATCGGTGAAGCCGAAATAGGCTTTTCCGACGGGCACCAGCATGTCGCCCTCCGGGCCGGCGGTCCACACACCGAAGGTGAAATCGGAATAGTAGCTCGAACGTTTGCCGTGGCCGCGCTGGGCATACATCATCACCGCGTCGACATTGTAGGGGTCGCGCTTCCACTTGAACCACGGCCCCTTCATGCGGCCGGCCTGGTAGGGGCTGTCGAGCCGCTTGATCATCACGCCTTCGATGACCGGATCGGGCGGCTCGCGGCGGATGGTTTCCAGTTCCTCCCAGGTGGCGAAGGGCACCAGCGGCGACAGGTCGAAGCGGTCGTGCGGCGCCTTTTCGATGAGGTGGCCGAGGCGGGCGCGACGGGCGGTGAAGGGTTCCGGGCGCACATCCGCCTCGCCGTCGAACAGCACGTCGTAGGCGCGCACGAAGGCGGGGAAGTCGTCCAGCATCCTGGTGTTGACGGTCTTGCGGTTCAGGCGCTGCTGGAGATCGGAGAAGGTGCGCGTCGGGCTGTTCATGCGCGCCGTGCCGCCGACGAGCAGCTCGCCATCGACCACGCCTTCGAAATTGATGGCGTCCAGCACGTCCGGGAAGGCGGCGGAAATGTCGTCGCCGGAGCGGGAATAGAGGCGGCGCGTCGTGCCCGCGGAGGACATCTGCACGCGAATCCCGTCCCATTTCCATTCGGCGGCGAAATCGGCGGGGTCGAGCGTGTCGAGGTCGCCCTCGCCCACCGGATTGGCGAGCATGACGGAGTGGAAGATCGCCGGTGTGGCCAGCACCGGGCGCTCGGCGCGGCCTTCCAGCCAGGCGAAGAGCGGCTCGTAGGGCGGCGCGATGCCGTGCCACAGCGTCTCGATCTCGGTGATGTCCTTGCCGGAGAAATCGGCGAGCGCCTGCTTGGCGAGCCGCGCCGAGACGCCGATGCGCAGGCCGCCGGTCGCAAGCTTGAGGAAGGCGAAGCGGGCGGAGGGATCGAGCCGGTCGAGCATGTCTCGCACGGCGGCGCGCACCTCGGTGCGGCCGAGCGCGTTCATGCGGGTGACGACGGCGCTCAGCCGCGGCTCTGCCTCGTCCGGCACCCGCTCCTTGCGCTCCTGGTCCCAGACGAGCGCGATGGTTTCCGCCAGATCGCCGACATAGTCGTAGGAATAGCGGAACAGCACCTCGTCCATGCGTTCGAGCACCAGTTCGCGCAGCAGCGCCGGTTTGACGCTCTTCAGGTCCAGCGTGCCGGCGATGGCGGCCAGGCCGTAGCCGCGGTCGGGATCGGGCGTGTCGCGAAAATAGTCGGCGAGCAGTTTCAGCTTGCCGTTGCGCGAGGGTGTCAGGACGAGGCGGTCGAGGAGGGTGGCGAAGGCTCTCATGGATAGTGTCTGCCTTCCGCGGGGCTATACCGTGGAGGAAGCACCCCCCTCTGCCCTGCCGGGCATCTCCCCCTCAAGGGGGGAGATCGGAAGGAGGAGAACTCCCGCTTCCCCGCCATCGGCACGTAGGGTCTCCGGGCAGCGCGGAAGATTGAAATGCGACGGCACCACGGGCGGATCTCCCCCCTTGAGGGGGAGATGCCCGGCAGGGCAGAGGGGGGTGAGCCGCATCCACTTCGCTGCCTCCGGATCAACAGGGAAAAGGCTTCAGGCATCAATCCCCCTCATCCTCATAACCCACCAGATGCAGCGGCCGCGCCGGCACGCCGGCGAGTTCGCACCAGCGCACCAGCGCCTCCTCGCGGCCGTGGGTCACCCAGACCTCGCTTGGCGCCAGTTCGCGGATCGTTTCGGTGAGTTCCGGCCAGTCGCAATGGTCGGAGATGACGAGCGGCAGTTCGACGCCGCCCTGTTTGGCGCGCTGGCGCACCATCATCCAGCCGGACGCGAACGAGATCAGCGGCTCGCTGAAGCGGCGCGCCCAGCGGCCCTCGAAAGCGGACGGTGGGCCGACGATGACGGCGCCGCGATAGTCGGCGGGCTTGGATTTTTCCGTGGTGGCCGGTCGCAGGTCGCCGAGATCGATGCCGCGGCCGACATAATAGTCGCAGAGCCGCGCCAGCGAGCCGTGGATGTAGATCGGCGCGTCATAGCCACAATCACGCAGCAGCCGGATGACGCGCTGCGACTTGCCGAGCGAATAGGCGCCAACGAGGTGGCTGCGCTCGGGAAATTGTTTGAGCGAGGTCAGCAGCTTGCCCATCTCGGCCTTGGGTTCCGGGTGATGGAAGACCGGCAGGCCGAAGGTCGCCTCGGTGATGAAGACGTCGCAGGGCACCGGCTCGTAGGCCGCGCAGGTCGGGTCGGCGCCGCGCTTGTAGTCACCCGATGCGACGATGCGTAGGCCATCTTTTTCCACCGCGATCTGCGCCGAGCCGAGCACATGGCCGGCGGGGTGGAAGGAGACGGTTACGCCGTTCAGATCGATGCGCTCCCCGAAGACGGCCGCCTGCGACGTACCGCAAAAATCCTCGCCGTAGCGGATCTCCATGATGTCGAGCGTCTCGCGCGTCGCCAGCACCGCGCCATGGCCGGCGCGGGCATGGTCGGAATGGCCATGGGTGATGAGCGCCCTCGCCACGGGGCGGACGGGATCGATGTAGAAATCGCCGGCGGGGCAATAGAGGCCGGCGGGCGCCGGTTTGAGGAGTTGCTCGGGCTTCATGACGGGAAAGATAGTGGCTTTCGCGCGCTCTGCCAGCGGGGGTGAGGTGATGCCGGTCGGGCGTGCCGTGCCGGTGGATCCTCGGGTCGAGCCCGAGGATGACGAAAGAAAAAGCGATCGGGTTACAAGAGCGCCTGCGCCGCATGCCGCGCCGGTCACTGGTCCCGCGGCTTCTCTTCCCCAGCGTCATCCTAGGGCTCGACCCGAGGATCCACCGGCACGGCCCAGCTTGAACGGCTGCTCAGGCGAGCGCCAGCATGCCGGCGCATAGCGCGGCCATGTCGACGGCGGAAAGCTGCTGGTCGACCTTGGCGTGGGTCTCCTGCCAGGTGGGGAAGGCCTGCGTCAGCAGGCGGCGGCCGTCCACCGTCAGGCGCAACAGGCGGCCGCGGCGGTCGCGCGGGTCGGCCTCGATCTTCACAAGGCCGCGGCGTTCGAGGGGCTTCAGGGCGGCGGTGAGCGTGGTGCGATCCATGGCGAGCAGTGACGCGACCGGCCCCATCGGCGGCGGCTCGGGGCGGTTCAGCGCCATCAGCAGCGAGAACTGGCCGTTGGTGAGGCCATGCGGGCGCAACGCATCGTCGAAACGGCGAGCAAGGGCGCGTGCGGCGCGCTGCGCCTGCAGGCACAGGCAATTGTCGCGCACGAAAAGTGTCGTCTCGTAGGGAATCAGCACATCTTCCAGCATGGTTCTTACTGTTGATATCAACATAACAATGTCAAGACCCGGCAGCGCGTGCGGCAGGGAATATCAGAGATTCGGGATGCAGAGGATAGCCTGGAGCGCGCGGGCGTCGATGGGGCGGCTGAGATAATAGCCCTGGATCTCGTCGCAACCGGCCTCGCGCAAAAATTCCATCTGCTCGCGGGTTTCCACGCCTTCGGCGATGACGCGCAGTTGCAGCGAATGGGCAAGCGAGATGACGGCGCGCGCGATCGCCGCGTCGTCGCCGTCGTCGGGCAGGTCCTGCACGAAGGAGCGGTCGATCTTGAGGCGGCCTACGGGGAAGCGTTTCAGCGAGGCGAGGCTCGAATAGCCGGTGCCGAAATCGTCGATGGCCAGCGTCACGCCGAGCTGTTCCAGCCGAAGCATGGTGGTGACGGCCTGCTGCACGTCCTCCATGATCAGGCTTTCCGTCAGTTCCAGTTCGAGGTAGCGCGCCTCCAGCCCGCTTTCCTCCAGCGCCGCGGCGACGCGCTCGACCCAGTCCTTCTCCTGGAACTGGCGGGCCGAGACATTGACGCTGACGACGATGGGCGGCAGGCCGGAGACCTGCCAGGCCTTGTTCTGCCGGCAGGCGGCGCGCAGCGTCCAGTCGCCGATCGGGCCGATCAGGCCGGTTTCTTCCGCCAGCGGAATGAAATCGCCAGGCCCGATGAGGCCACGCTCCGGGTGGCGCCAGCGGATCAGCGCCTCGACGGCGAAGATGCGGCCGGTCGAAAGATCCATCTGCGGCTGGTATTGCAGGAAGAGCTCCTGCTGGGAAAGCGCGCGGCGCAGCTCCTCCTGGCGCTCCAGCTTCTCATGCGCCCGGTTGGCGAGCTCGGCGGTGAAGACCTGCATGGCATCGCGGCCGATTTCCTTGGCGCGGTACATGGCCGCGTCGGCGCGGGCGAGCAGTTCGGTGGCGTTGCGGCCGTGCTCCGGATAGGCGGCGACGCCCATGCTGCAGGTGACCTGGAAGGAGCGGCCTTCGATTTCGACCGGCTCGGCAACCGCCTCGCGCACGGCGCGCAGCCGATCGTCCACCGTCTCGCCCTTGCGCGGCGCGCCGTTGATCAGCACGACGAATTCGTCGCCGCCGAGGCGCACGATGCTGTCGCTGGCGCGCACGCAGGCGAGCATGCGGGTGGCGACGATCTTCAAGAGCGCGTCGCCCGCATGGTGGCCGAGGCTGTCATTGACCAGCTTGAAATTGTCGAGGTCGAGGAAAGCGAGCGTCATGGTGCCGCCGCGCTCATCCGCCGCCTCGATGGCGGAAGCCACGCGCTCGTCGAGCATGCTGCGGTTCGGCAGGCCCGTCAGCGTATCGTGATGCGCCATGAACTGGATGCTGTCTTCCGCCTCCTTGCGCTCGATGGCGATGCCGGCAATGTGGGTCGCCATGCCGACGAGCTTCATGCATTCGGCGGAAGGCTCGCCTGCCGTGCGGGAATAAAGCGCGAAGGAGCCGAGCACCTTGCCCTGGTAGGAACTGATCGGCGAGGACCAGCAGGCTTTAAAGCCATAGGGCGTGACGAACGCCCGGTAATCGTCCCAGAGCGGATCCGCCGCAATATCGCTGACGATGACCGGCTCGCCGCGCCACATGGCCGTTCCGCAGGAGCCGACAGCCGGGCCGATCTCGATGCCGTCGATCAGCCGGCAATAGGCGGGGTCGAGATTGGGCGCCGCCCCATGGACGATATGCTTGCCATCGGGCGCCAGCATCAGGATCGAGCCGGTGACGTCGGAGACATGGGCCTCGATCAGCAGGATCAGCGAGGAAAACACCTCGACCAGCGGCGCACCGAGCGCGATCATCTTGAGGAGATGCGCCTGGCCGACATGCAGGCTCTCTGAGCGCTTGCGATCGGTGATGTCGCGCGCGATGCCGACGATGCCGATCACCTCGCCCGATCCGTTGCGCACCGGCAGCTTGGAGGTCAGCAGCCATTTGAGATTGCCGCTGGAATCGCGGATCAGCTCTTCCATGTCGAGCATCGCGCGGCCGGAGCGGAGGATCTCCTGCTCGGTCTCGAAGAAGCCGCGCGCGACGTGCTCCGGATGGATGTCGAAGTCGGACAGGCCTTCGAGGCTTTCCAGCCCTTCGCGCAAATTGTCCTTGACGATCGCCCGGTTGGCGACGACGAAGCGGGAATTCCTGTCCTTGAAATAGAGATAGTCCGGCACCTCGTCGATCATGGCCTCGAGCCAGATCGTGCGCTCGTTTTGCGCCGCCGCAAGCGGGAAGAGCCGCGCTGCCTCGTTCATCAGGCGCTCGCTGGCGGACATCAGGCGCGCCGTCGCATCGACGTCATCGTTGCCAAGGTGGGACAGTTTCGTCGACATGAACCCCTGCAAATTTCACACGCAAGGAAGGACATTGCCGGCCGCCGCCTCTTCCCGGAAACACCCAAAGGTACATGCGGAGTCGTTATCCAACCCTAAAGGAAACCGGCGAAATGCTGCCAATGCGGGCTTTCCCTCGCATCTTTCGGCAACTTGGGCGGGCATCACCCCAATTGTTCCGTTTCGGCACGAAACCACCTGGCACGGTTCCTGCTCCCTGGGCTTCAAGGAGCTGCCATGGTTACCAGACGGTTATTTCTTTCGGGCCTCGGTGCCGCCGGCCTCGCCACCGGGGCGGCGGCCGGGAGCCAGCGCCTGCCGATCCTCGACGTCGACCTGCGCGGCAGCATCGACGCCTCCGCGCACGGCATCCGCCCGGGTGCCGGCGACCGCAAGAGCAAGGCCTTCGCCAAGCTGCTGAAGGAGGCGGCGGAAAAGAACATGCCGGTCTTCCTGCCGCCCGGCGACTATACGATCTCCAACGTCACGCTGCCCGACAACACACGCATCACCGGCGTGGCGGGCGCCACCCGCATCCTCTATGGCGGCGACGGCCATCTCTTCGCCGCCGACGGGCTTTCGCGTGTCGAGCTTGCCAATCTCGTCATCGACGGTGCGAACCGCTGGCTCGACGACACGGTCGAAGGCCTGGTGCACCTCAGCAACGTCGCCCAGGTGACGATCGAGAATTGCGAGATCCAGGGCTCGTCGAAGACCGCCGTCAGCCTGCAACGCTGCGGCGGGCGCATCGAGCGCAACCGGCTTTCGGGCGCAGCGGACTACGCGCTCTATGCCGTCGAGAGCCACGACCTCTCCGTCACCGGCAACCATGTCTTCGACTGCGGCAATGGCGGCATCCTGATCCACCGCTGGCAGAAGGGCCGCGACGGCACGATCGTTTCCGGCAACCGCATCGCCCGCATGGGCGCCACGCGCGGCGGCACCGGCGAATATGGCAACGGCATCAATATCTTCCGCGCCGACGACGTGATGGTGACGAACAACCACGTCTCCGGCTCGGCCTTCTCCGCCATCCGCTCGAATGCCGGCTCGAACGTGCAGATATCCGGCAATACCTGCCTCGACAGCGGCGAGACGGCGATCTACTCGGAATTCGGCTTCGAAGGCGCGATCGTCAACGGCAACCTGATCGACGGCGCCGCCAACGGCATCCTCATCGTCAATTTCAACGAGGGCGGCAGGCTCGCCACCGTCACCGGCAATGTCGTGCGCAACCTCAAGCTCGACGGCCCCTATGTGCATGACGGCGCCGGCTTCGGCTTCGGCATCGCGGTGGAGGCCGACACGGTCGTCTCCGGCAACACGATCGAGAACGCGCCGAAGTGGGGCCTGGCGCTCGGCTGGGGCCCCTTCATGCGCGGCCTCGTCGTCAGCGGCAACCTGGTGCGCCAAAGCCCGGTCGGCTGCGCCGTCACCGTGGTAGAGGAGGCAGGCTCGGCGCTGATCACCGGCAATATCTTCGAGGACACCCCGGACGGCGCCATCGCCGGCTACCGCTGGAACGAACGCACCACCGGCGACCTCGCGACGGAGAGTGCCGACTACGCGCACCTCACGATCGAACGGAACCGGACGGGCTGAGCCCGTCCCGAAACGCGTCTCTCCTTCCTGCCCGAACGGAGAGGCGCCATGGTGGATGAGGGGGTGGGCTGTCCAGGTACCGCCTCCTCATCCGCTGTTATCAGCCGCCATGGCCTTCGTGGTTGCCCGATGCGCCCTCGCCTTTTGCGGAGCCGGGCTTGGCGGCTTCGATCTTGAAATCGACGTCGATCGTGCCGGCTTTTTCGAAGGTGAGCGTCGCCTTGAAGCTTTCGCCTTCCTTGAAGGGCTGCTTGATGCTCATGAACATGAGGTGCTCGCCGCCGGATTTCAGCTCCACGGTGGCGCCGGCGGGGATTTCGATGCCGTCAGGAAGCTGGCGCATCTTCATGATGTCGTTTTCGATCGCCATTTCGTGGATCTGCACGTCGTCGGAGACCGTCGGCGCGGTGACGGAGACGAGGCGGTCGGCCTCGCTGCCCTTGTTGGTGATGGTGAGGAACCCGCCGCCGACAGGCTGGCCGGGCAGCGTCGCCTTGGAGGCCGGATGGTGGATTTCGAGAGTGCCGAGGGTGAACTCGTGGGCGAAGACGGCAGACGCCGAAAGCGCCAGCGCGAGAGCCGTTGCGAGCATGCGTTTCATGGAAGTTCCTTTCTGATCACGAGAAGATGCGCCGGAGCGGCGGCACGAAGCGGATGACGAACTGGTCGAGGAGGATCATGGCGAGGATGGTGATGCCCGTCAGCGGGAAGAGCACGCCGAAGACGGCGGCGATGGCCCAGAGGCCGAGATAGATGCGCCTTTCGCGCGGGGCCGGCGGCACGCCGATGCGGCCCTTCGGCCGGCGCTTCCACCACATGACCACGGCGGACAGGCTCATCGCGATGACGATGAAACAGGTCGCGAGCATGAGGAGCTGGTTGAACAGCCCCCATTCCTGGCCCTTGTGCACGTTGATGCTCCACTCGATCACCTTGCCCGTCGCGGGATAGTCGGCAAAGGCGGTATCGACGAGGCGCTCGCCGGAATATTGGTCGATATGGAGGGTGCGCTCGTGGTCGAGATCGGCCGGGTAGATCGCAGCGGTGTAGACGCCGGTCTCGCTCGATGGCGCCGACAGTTCGTAGCCGGGCAGCATGCCGGCGGCATTGGCAATCGTCACCGCATTGTCGAGGCCGATCGGCGGCAGCGCCTTTTGGCCGTCCGCCGGAACGGTCGACTGCGGCACCGGCGCGTTCTCCATCAGCCAGGAGGCTTTCGGCAGCACATCGGTGGTGATCAGCATGGAGTGCGGCACGCGATCCCACAGCTCGGCCGGATAACCCATGCCGTTGGCCGTGAGGGTGGCATTGACCTTGGCGCCCCAAAAGCCGGACCAGAGCAGGCCGGAAAGCGCCATGAACAGGATGAGGACGCTCGCGAAAACGCCGGTGACGGCATGCACGTCGCGCCAGAAGACGCGCCGGGCCGGCGTGCCGCGCACGCTGACGACGCCGCCGGTGGCATTGCGCGGCCACCACAGATAGAGGCCGGTCAGCACCAGCACGATGGCGAAGCCGGCGACGACCTCGATGAGGCGCTCCCAGGAGGTGCCGAAATAATCGAGGCTGTGCAGGTCCTCGACGACCTGGTTGAACTCCTGGTTCGCCGGGACCGTATCGAGCACGGCGCCGTCATAGGGATCGACGAAGACGAGCATTTTTCCGGCATCGGTGGCGAGCGTCACGCGGGCGGAACGGTCCGTGCCGGCCGGCGTGCGGTAGGAGGCGAGCGTGCCGCCCGGCACCGCGGCAAGCGCCTTTTCGACGACGACGGAGGGTGGCAGTTCCGCGGTGCCGACCGTGACATAGTTGCGGTAGCGGAACAGGCTGGCGTCGATCTCGTCGTTGAAGAGATAGAGCCCGCCGGTGATGGCGAGGCTGATCATGAAGGGCACGGCGAGCAGGCCGGCGAAGAAGTGCCAGCGCCAGATGGCGCGGTAGAGGCGTTGCGCGAGCGCGGAGGGTTCGGCGGCGGCAACGGCCGGCGCATCGGAGATTACGGACATGTGGAATGGTCCTGTCAGGCTGGATTTCGGGCGCGCGGCGGCAGGCCGTCGCGGATCACGGAAAATCAGGCGGACAGGAAGGGCGGTGCGCGCGGCGGGGCGCCGGGGCGGTCGCGTCTGGAATGCAGCGCCTCTTCGACGAGCGGCAGGGCGGCAACCACGCGGAAGGCCAGCATGGCCCCGGCGAGATCGGCCGGCTGCGGCATCAGCATGGCACCACCGATGCGGCACGCTTCGCACTTGACGGGCGCGGCATGCCGGGTCTTGCCGTCGACGCTGTCGTTCAGGCAGAGGTCCGGCACGGTGCCGTCCGGCAGGGTATATTGCACGAGTTCGAGCGCGGTCGGCTCCAGGGCCGAGGCCGGCTGATGGGCGAAACCGACGAACAGCAGGGCGACTGCGCAAAGCATGCGCAGGCAGGCAACCCAGCTTGTCGTGCCTCGTGTCATCGATCGTCCCCTCCGCAACACCGCGGACATATCGGCCTTAATGCGATGGCGGCAGAACGTCAATGCGACAAAGCTGGCTCCCCTGCCCGGCCATCACGACAATTCATCGATCGATCAGGCAAGCGCTCTACCGTTCCGCAAGAACGCCCCCTAAGGTGCCGCCGCAATCAGGAGGATTCCATGCTCACCATCTACGGCGTCTATCGTTCCCGCGCGTCGCGCAACTATTGGCTGGCCGGCGAACTCGGCCTGCCCTTCGTTTCGGTGCCGATCATGCAGGCCTACCGCCTCGATGACGTGCAGGCGGCGGATGCGCCGCTCAACACCCAGTCGCCGGAGTTTCTGGCCGTCAACCCGACCGGCCTCATCCCCTGCATCGACGACGGCGGCTTCGTGATGACGGAATCGCTGGCGATCAACCTCTACCTCGCCCGCAAGCACGGCGGCCCGCTCTCCGGCCAGACGGTGACGGAGGAGGCCGAGATGCTGCAATGGACGATGTGGGCGGCAACGGAGGTGGAGCCGCATGCGGTGAAGATCATCATGCTGCGCGACGCCCAGGCCGCCGAAAGCGAGCAGGGGCGGCTCACGATCCGCGCCGCGACCAAGGCGCTGAAAAAGTGTTTCGCGCGGCTCGACCAGCACCTGGCCGCCACCGGCCATATCGTCGGCGACCGCTTTACCGTGGCCGACCTCAACCTGGCGGAGGTGTTTCGCTACGCGATGAGCCAGACGGCGCTTTTCGACGCGGCGCCGAACGTCAAGGCCTGGCTCGAACAGTGCCAGTCGCGCGCCGCCTTCAAGGCGATGATGGAGACGCGGCAGGGCGAGCCGGAATAAGCGCGCCGGCAAAGCCGTCCTCGCCGTCTTCCGCGATGGCGTCCCGCAGCCAGCGCTTGAAGAGCGAAACCTTGCGCGGCTCCGGCAGACCCGGGGCCGTCACGAAATAGTAGCCCATGCCGGTCTCGACGCGGATGGGAAACGGCGCCACGAGCCGCCCCTCCTTCAGCGCCCAGGAGGCGAGCACCGGCCAGGCGAGCAGCACCCCCTGCCCGGCCAGCGCCGCATCGAGGCAGAGCGAGGCATCGGAAAAGACATGGCGGGCCTTCGGCGCCGGCACGTCGAGGCCGGCCGCCTTCAGCCAGCGCGCCCAGGTGAAGGCATCGTTGCCATCGACGACGGCCGGCTGCGCCGAGAGGTCTTCCGGCGTCCTGATCCTCTCCGCCAGCGCCGGCGCGCAGACCGGGAACATCACCTGCGGCAGCAGGAATTCGGCGTTGACATCCGGCCAGGTGCCGGGACCGACGCGGATGGCGAGATCGACATCCGAGCGCGCGAGGTCGACCAGCGTCGTCGTCGCCTCGATGCGCAGGCTGATATCCGGATGGGCGGCAGCGAAGCGGTCGATGCGGTGGATGAGCCAGCGCGAGGCGAAGATCGGCGCCACGGAAATCGTCAGGATCGCATCGTCGCGGCGCTGCGTGGTCGCCACCGCCTCGGAGAGCTGGCGGAAGGCCGTGGAGAGGCGCGCCAGGAAGGGCGTACCGAAGGCGGTTTCGCGCAGGCCCCGCGCGGTGCGCTCGAAGATCGCCCGGCCAAGCTGCTCCTCCGCCTTGATGACCTGCTGGCTGACGGCGCCGACCGTCACGCCGAGTTCGTCGGCCGCCGCCTGCAGCGAGCCGAGCCGGCCCACTGCTTCGAGCGCCCGAAGACCGTTCAGATGCACGCGATTGAGGTTGTTCATATAGTTTTTCTATAGCCTCGTCGTGAACTACTCGATTGCCCGAACTGCCTTTCGGCGCGATTATCAGCCATCGACAATGGTAACGAACCGCAAGGAGAAGGCAATGTTCAAGATTTTCTCCAGAGTGGCCGCGGCGCTGACAGCCGAGGCGGACCCTGCGGACACGCCCGTCTGGATGCGCGATCCGCTCTCCCACCCCGATATCGAGACGATGGATTCGCGCGAACTCGGCGACCTGCCCTTCGGACTGTTCCGTCCGAAGGCACCCGTCGAGGAAAGCCGCCAATACCCGGCCTGATCTCGTCAGCCGATCGACTGGCCGCCGGTCTGGTCCATGAACATGAACTCCCAGACATTGCCGCTGATATCCTGGAAGGAGCAGCCGTACATGGGGCCGAATTCGATGTTCGGCTGCCATTCGCGCCCGCCGGCGGCGAGCGCCTTGGCCTTGATGTCGTCGACCTCCTGGCGGCTTGCGGCCGAAAGGCAGGTCAGCACCTGCGTCTGCTTTTCCGGATCGCCGACCGCGCCCTTGACGAAATGGGCGAATTTTTCCTCCGTCAGGTGCATGACGAAGATGTTTGCGTCCACCACCATGCAGGCGGCCGTGTCGTCGCTGAAGGCCTCGTTGAAGCCGAAGCCGAGCGCGCCGAAGAAACGGCGGGTGGCTGCCAGGTCCTTGACGGGCAGGTTGACGAAGATCATGCGCATGGAAATCCTCCTGGTTCTTGGTGATGCGGGGCCGACCCCGTCATGCCCCAAGGACGTAACACCCAACCCCGTCCCGACAAGGGGCCGAAGAATTTATGCGGCCGCGCAGCCCGGCACGTCTTCCAGCCGGTGCCAGACCGGAAGGCCGCGCTCGCGGGCGATGCGCACGTCGTTGTCCGCGCCCTTGGAGGCGCCCGGCAGCCGCAACACGCCCTCGCAGAGCTCGAGCAGGCGGTGCGCCACGGGATAGAAGATTTCTTCGTGCAGCGCATCGCCGATCGTCTCGCCGCCCGCCGCATGCCAGACGGGCAGTGCCACCCATTCGCCGATCATCGGCACATGGCCGGCCTTGAACAGCGCATAGGACGGCGCCTCCAGCCGCTGCAAATTCTCCGCCATCTTTTGCGGGTCGTCTCCCGTGCCCGAGCGATAGGGGCCGGCGATCAGGATCAGCATGGTTTACTCCTACTCTTTTCTTTGCACGAAGTATCCAGAATTTTCTGGATATTCAAGAATATTCGTGTAATTTCATGCAAAGTCAAGATGGAGCGCAAGAGATGCTGACCAGCCAGCGAAAGGCCCTGATCGCCGAACGGCTGAACCGCGACGGCGAGATCGTCGCAAAGACGCTCGCCGCGGAACTGGATTTGTCGGAGGACACGATCCGGCGGGATCTCAGGGAAATGGCGGCGGAGGGCCTCTTGAAGCGGGTACATGGCGGCGCGCTGCCGCTCTCCCCGCCGCTGCCGGATTTTGCCGCGCGCCAGTCGCTCGCGACGGACGAAAAGGCCGCACTCGGTGCCCGCGCGGCGGCGATGGTCGCGCCGGGACAGGTGATCTTCCTCGACGGCGGCACGACGACGGCGGCGCTCGCCCGCGCTTTGCCGCGCAACCATGCCTTCACTGTCGTGACGCACAGCCCGACGATCGCCTGCGAACTCGAACGCCACCCCACCGCGGACGTCGTGCTGATCGGCGGCAGGCTCTACAAACATTCGATGGTGACGACGGGCGCCATGGCGCTCGAGGCGATCCGCGGCCTGAAGGCGGAGATCTATTTCATGGGCGTCACCGCCGCCCACCCGACCCACGGCCTCACCACCGGCGACATGGAGGAAGCCGCCACCAAGCGCACCATCGCCGAAAACGCCGCCGCGACGTGGGTCCTGCTGACGCAGGAAAAACTCGGCCGCGCCTCCCCCTGGAGGATCATGCCCCTCCCCGCCGCCACCGGCCTCATCGTGCCGGGCGGGCTCACACCGGAGGCGCTGGCGCCTTACCGGGAGACGGGTGTGGCGATCGTCGAAGCCTGATCAGGCGGCGAACGCGTCCGTCACCCGAACATCGCCGACGTGGATGCCGTTCCAGTTGGACATGGAGCGGTTGGCCTGGGCCATGAGGGCGGCGTGGAGGTCGGGTTCTTCGGTGAAGAAGCGGGCGAGCGTGGCGGCGACCATGCTTTCGGCGGCGCGGGTGGTGCCGTCCTCGCATTTCAGCGCGATGGCGATGCCTTTTTCGGGAATGGCGGCGCAGAAGACGCCTTCGGCGCCGGTTTTCGCAAAGATGCGGCCGGGCGCGGTTTCCATGAGGCGGGTGCAGGCGCGTTTCGTGCCGGCGACGTAGAAGGGTTCGGCCATGCAGGCGGCGATCAGCCGGCGCGAGGCTTTGGCGCGCTCGGGAGGAAGGCCCGTGCCGGTCGCCATTTTGGCGAAGCCGTGGGCGAGGTTTTTCAGCGGCACGGCATAGGTCGGGATCGAACAGCCGTCGGTGCCGCAATTGTCGGTGGCAAGGGCCGATCCCGTCAGGTTTTCCATGATGCCGCGGATTTCGGCCTGGACCGGATGTTCGTAGCGCACATAGCCTTCGAGGTCCTTGCCGGTGTGGCAGGCGGCGCAGATGAAGCCGGCATGTTTGCCCGAGCAATTGTTGTGAAGGGCGGTCGGGTGGTCGAGCTGGCGGGCCTGACCGATCAGCACGGGCTGCTCGAAGGACCAGTGGGCGCCGCATTCCAGCACGCTCTCATCGACGCCGGCGGCGGCGAGCATGGTGGCGGCAAGGCGCGCATGGGCCGGCTCGCCATTGTGCGAGGAACAGGCGAGCGCCAGTTCGCGGTTGCCGAAGCCGTGCGCATCCGCGGCACCGCTTTCGACGAGCGGCAGGCCCTGCATGGCCTTGCAGGCCGAGCGCGGGAAGACGACGGCGTCGATTTCGCCTTGCGAAAACACCACCTTGCCATCACCATCGACCGCCACGACCATGCCGCGATGGCGGCTTTCGACGAGATCGCCGCGCGTGACTTCGACAAGGACGGGGTTTGCCATATTCGTGCCCTCAAATTTCCGGTTTCGAATGCGGTATTATCCGAAATCCATGGATGTGGACACTCGGTTCGGAGAGACTTCGCATGAAATTCCTGAGGAACGTGTTCGTCCTCTTTCTCGTGATCTATCTCATGCCGGCGCTGGCCTCGGCGGGTTACTGGTACATCAAGGAGCGGCCGCAGACCTGGCGGGAGGCGAACTGGAAATCCGCCGGCATCCTGCCCGAGGCCGAAGACACGCCGCGGGCGACGATCCACATCTTTTCGGCCGCGACCGGCGGCCTGAAGGGGGCGGTCGCGAGCCATGCCTGGATCGTCACCAAGGAAGCCAATGCGAAAAGCTACAACCGCTATGACAAGGTCGGCTGGGGCACGCCGGTGCGCAAGAACGGTTATGCGCCGGATGCCTTCTGGTATTCCAACACGCCGCGCGTGGTCGTCAGCGTCAGCGGCGACGAGGCAACGCGGCTGATCCCGAAGATCGAAAAGGCGATTGCCGCCTATCCCTATTCCAAGCCCGGCGGTTACCGCATCTGGCCGGGGCCGAATTCCAACACCTTCGTCGCCCATGTGCTGCGCAACGTGCCGGAACTCGGCGTCGTGCTGCCGCCGGATGCGGTGGGGCGCGATTACCTGCCGGAGGGCAAGCTCTTCGCCATCGATGCGGACGGCAAGGACGTGCATGCCACGCTCTACGGCCTCGTCGGCATTTCGGCCGGGCTGCGCTCCGGGTTCGAACTGCACATCATGGGCCTCGTCGCCGGCGTGGATTTCTATCGGCCGGCGGTCAAGATCCCCGCGATCGGGCGCATCGGGGTCTAAAGATACTCCACCTCGAAGGCGGCGATGCGGGTGGGGTCAGCGATCGAGTCGATGGCGGTGATCTGGTCCCCCGTCACTACGACGAGAAGACGCTCGCCTCCCTCCTCGTGGAGATCGCAGCGATCAATGTGTGGAACCGGTTCAACGTGGCGACGTGCCAGGTTGCTGGTGAATGGACCCGTAAGGCTGCCCTCCGCTAACCGCCTGCCGGGCTGGAAGGTTGCTACCCCCCTTGTAACTTGACGTCCTCCGCTTGCGGCCTAGCTAGAGCTTGCGGTGACGGAGTTGAGCCCGCACCCCCCTTGGGTTTGAACGCCCGTGGCAGAGCCAGGGAGAGCTCCGTCGTTCCATCGAACCCGAACAGTCG
>NZ_DASYHH010000032.1:0-29486 GCF_035998705.1 Shinella sp.
GGGGAGAAGGTGGCCCGAAGGGTTAGGCGCAACTTGTTGCGCCGGGATGAGGGGGTGGCGCAGAGGGATCATGTCGATCTTTTGCGCCCGCGCCCTCCCCCTCATCCGCCTGCCGGCACCTTCTCCCCCCGGGGGAGAAGGTGATGTGGAGATACCTGCATTCCATAGACAATTGCCCCACTGCCCCTCAGGCTCAGAGCCCCGCGGCCTTGGTGAGGTTGATGCGAAAGCGGTCGCGGCGGCGCTGGTAGCGGCGGGTCATTTCGGCGGAGGCGTGGCCGAGCTGTTTCTGGACGTGGCGCTCGTCGACCTCGGCGGAGGAGGCGAGGCCGGCGCGGAGCGAATGGCCGGCGAATTTCTGGGCGCGTTCGGCTTCCGAGAGATCGCCGCCGACGCCGGCGGCGACGGCCGTCTTCTTGACGAGGCGGGCGATTTCCTGGTCGTTGAGGCGGTCCGGGCCGACATCCTTGCCCTTGCCGGTCACCCGGCGGAAGAGGGGGCCCTTGGCAATGCGGGCGAAGCGGATCCAGGTTTCCAGTGCCGCGATCGGGCAGGTGGCATCGGCCGAACCGCGGCCGATCTCCACCTCGCGCCAGCCGGTTTTCCCACGCAAGGTCACCAGCACGCCCTTGTCGAAGAACTCGATCCAGCCGCGGCCGTCCTCCGTCTGGTCGCGCGCGAGGTCCAGCCCGGTGATCTCGGAGCGGCGCAGGCCGCCGGCAAAGCCGATGAGCAGCATGGCCCGGTCGCGCATGCCACGCAGCGTGCCGCGCTCCAGCGTTTCCAGCATGGCGATCAGGTCTTCCGGCAGGATCGCTTCCTTCTGGCGGGGCGGGGCCGCATGTTTGTTGCGGATGCCGGCGAGCACGGTGGCGATGGCGCGGTCCTTGCGGTCGAGCTTTTCCCCGCCGCGCTGGGCATAGTTCCAGGAGAGCGAGGAGAGCCGCCGCTCGATGGTTGAAACCGTGTTGGCCTTCATGCCGCGCTCCGCCGTGCCGGAGGCGCAGGCGGTGATATAGAGGCCGACCACTTCCGGATCCGGCGGCAGGGGGGCAAGATTCTGGCGCCGGCACCAGGCGGAAAAATGCTTCCAGTCCGAGGCATAGGCCTTGCGCGTGTTGGCGGAACTGGCGGCCTCGACATAGGAGCGGGCGCGATCGGTGAGATCGCGCAGGTGCGCGGGCAGGGCAGGGGGCTCGGTGACGACGAGCGCCTGCGGCGAAACAGCGTCGCCGACAGCCGTTTCGGCAGCGAGATTTTCCGTGTCTTGCGCGATGATTCGGGGCATTCTCTCTATAGAGACGATCGCGAGCGATAAGGCAAGTTTATCCGTCATTATGCCCTTGTGACGGACTGTGCGGTTTTATGGGAAATGGGTGGCGTGGCTCGCACGGTGCCTGTAAGCTCGCCTGCATGGATTCGCCCGTTGCCACCTCTGCTTCGACCTTGCTGCCGCTCGCTCCGCTGCCCGCCTGGGCCTTGCCGCGCGGGCGCGAGCCGGGCGAGATCGATGCGGCCTTTGCGGCCGGCATCGCCCTGAAATCGCTGGACGACCTCGTGAAGGCGGATCCGGCCTGGATTGGCTGCTGGCGCTCGCGCCAGGCGCTGGCCTGCGCTGCGGCGGCGGTTCGGCTGGTGGGGCGCAACGAGGAGGAGGCGGGGCTGCGCGACGCCGTGCTCTTGACCTCGGCGGGGGACGATCCGGGGCCGGCGGGCAAGGTGTTCCTGGCCTTCAAGAGGATGTCCTCCCGCAAGGCCGCGTTTTCGTCGAAGGCGATCGCCGAACTCGCCGATCTTCTGGGCCTTGCCTGGGACGAGCGGCTGGCCGCCACAGTCGACCATGTCGACACCGCGCTCCAGTCGTCGCGCCCGGCGCCGTTTGCGGCCGCCGATCTCGTCGCGGCGATGCATGCCATGCGGCCGGATGCCGAGCCGCTCGCCTGGCTGCTGGCCGATGCGGTCATTGCCGAAACGCTGAAATGGCCGCGCGCCCTGCCGCTGCTGATGGCCGAGCGCTACGGACCGGCGTTCCGGGTGCTCGGCGGCCGGGGGCGCGTGCGGCCGGACGAGCCCGCCTTCCCGCGTGCCGTCTGCCTGGCGCTGGTGGAGGGGGCCGGCGGGGCCTTGCGCGCGGCAAACGAGATCGCGCGGCGGGCCGACCGGCTTGTCGCCGTCGCCCCGAAGGTGCGCACCAAGGGCGGCGGCGCGGTCATCCGCAAGCTGCTGGAGGAGGATGCCGTGGCGGCCTCGGCGCCGGGCATGAACCTGTCGCGCTGGGCGAGCACCCGGCTGTTCGAACGGCTGGAAAGTTTTGGCGCGGTGCGCGAATTGTCGGGGCGCGCGTCGTTCCGCATTTTCGGGTTGTAACCATGGCTGGAAGACCCCGCAGCGAAAAAGTGGGTGCGAGCGAACGGTTGCTGGACCGGGAGCTGGAGGACCTGCCGGCGCCGATGCGCTGGCGGGAATGGATGCTGCGCGTCGAGGCGGTGATCTTCGCCTCCGCGGAGCCGGTCGGACGCGAGGCGCTGGCGCGCGTGGTGGGCAGGAATTGCAGCATCGACCTGTTGATCGACGATCTCAAGGAGGATCTCGGCGACCGGCCCTATGAGATCGTCGCCGTTTCGGGCGGCTGGCAGCACCGCACGCGCACGCGGTATGCGGCGACCATCCGGGCGTCCGCCGCGCCGACGCGCTCGATGATGGCGAGCCTGTCGCAGTTCGAGGCGATGGCGCTGATGGCGATCGGCTATTTCCAGCCGATCACCCGCGGCGACCTGTCGAAGATCTTCGGCAAGGACGTGTCGCGCGATACGATCGCGGCCCTGCGCGGGGCGGGTTTCATAGCGTCCGGGCCGCGCAGCCCGTCGCCCGGCGCGCCCTACACCTATGTGACGACGCGCCAGTTCCTGGCGGCCTTCGGGCTGACGACCCTGCGCGACCTGCCGGATATCGAGGCGCTGGAGGATGCGGGCCTGCTCAGCCGCCAGGAGATGGCGAGCGACATGCCGCTCGGGACCGGCGATGACGCGGCCGCAGACGACTGAAACCTGTCTGCCGGTCATCTCGACGAGCTGGATCAGGTTGCCGCAGGTGTCGTCGAAGATCGCCATCGGCACCGGGCCGGCATCCATCGGCTCCAGCAGAAGCACCACAACCGGCAGCGCATTTTGACTGTTCGGTCAATCTTCTCGCTGGATTTTTCCGTTTCGCATGGCGTCCTGGCCGGATCTTTGGGCTTGGAAAGGCGGGTTTCCGGGCCCTGCCGATGACTGTGGAAGCAGAAACTTCGTGACCGAACAGTCATTCTCCATTGACCGATCGCGCATCCCGTGTTTATTTATGCATACGAATGCAAAACGAGGGAAGATGATGAACGAGCAGTCGGGAAAGGTCGTCGGCAAGCAGGCCCCGGCCAACGAGGAGGCGCCCGCCGCCAAGGGGCGGACGGAGGCCAAGCAGGGTCGGTCGCGGTTCCGGCCGCTGTCGCCGGAGCATATGCCGCGCGATTATGCCATCTCGCTCGACGCCTACCGGCGCGGCGGCACGGATGCCTTCATCGGGCGTTCGCCGGACCATCTGGTCAAGCAGCGGCTCACCGGCTTCGAACCGCAATATGTCAATATCATCGACTATATCATCCGCATCACGCACCAGATCTGGGAAGAAAAGGACATCGGCTATATCTACGACACCTATAGCCATGACTGTCTGGTGTGGGACGACCTGGCTTTGCAGGTCGGCCGCGACAAGATCGTCGCCGACACGACCTCGCTGAACAATGCCTTTCCCGATATCCGCATCGTGGCGGAAGACGTGGTCTGGGCCGGCGACGACGCGATCGGCTTTCACACCTCGCACCGCTCGCAGATCATCGGCACCAATACCGGCTTCAGCCGCTACGGCGCGCCGACCGGGCGCCGCGTGCAGTTCCTCTGCATGGCGAACTGTGTCGCCCGCGACAACGAGATCTTCTACGAACACGTCGTCTACGACACGGCGGAGGTGGTCAAGCAGCTCGGCTTCGACGTGGTCGAGACGGCCAGGCGCGCGGCCTCGTCCGGCGTGACGGCCGGCCTGCCGCGCGATTTCCTCGGCGGCGAGCCGAAGCGCACGGTGGGGCAGGGCAAGCCGGAAAAGGTGGCGGTGCCGACGGAGATCCGCGACAATCCGGAAGAGTTCGTGCGCGCCGCCCTGCACACGATGTGGAACCGGCGCAATCTCGGCGCGCTCGACCAGGTCTACCATCCGGGCATCGTCTCGCAGCAGACCGGCAGCCGCATTTTTCGCGGGACGGGGCAGCTGCGCTCCTTCATGCTGTCGCAGCTCGCGATGTTCCCGGACGTGCTCTATTCGGTCGACGACCTCTACTGGATGGGCAATGCGCAGGAAGGTTTCGTCGTCGCCACCCGCTGGTCGATGACCGGCACGCATCGCGGGCTCGGCCGTTACGGCGAGCCGACGGGCCGCGAGGTCAATATCTGGGGCATCACGCACTGGCTGATCGAGGGCAACCGCGTCACCAAGGAGTGGACGACCTTCAACGAATTCGGCGTGCTCATCCAGGTCCTGCGCTAGTCGCGGGGCCTCGGCCGAAGAATTTTGCATACGCTTGCGAAATTGCTTGCATACGTATGCAAATTGCCTATCATGAAAACAGGAAGCGCCGGAAAAAGGCGCGCGAGCAATGCGGCGTCCGCCTCCAGGCGAGGCGCGCCGCCAACACAGAAAGTGGGAACATGAGAAAATCGACACGCTTCGCATCGACCGCTGTCCTCCTCGTCGCAGGCCTGTTGGCGGCTCAGCCCGCCAGGGCAGACTGCGGCATCGAGAAGGGCTCCGTGCGCATTCTCTCCAACGATTTCGAGGCGCTGCGCCTCATCGGTACAGAGGCGGAAACATGCGCCTCCGCGACGGTCAAGGTCAGCATGAACCAGACGACCGAGCACAAGAACCTCCAGGTGCCGGCGCTGAAGATCAATCCGGCCGAATATACCGTCGCCGTCATCGCCAACAATTCGATCGTGCCGCTCCTCAACGAAGGGCTGCTGCGGCCGCTCGACGATCTCGTCGCGAAGTATGGCCAGGACCTTCAGCCGACGCAGCTCATCAAGCTCGACGGCAAGGTGATGGCGATCGCCTTCATGGGCAATTCGCAGCACCTGTTCTTCCGCAAGGACATTCTGGAAAAGGCCGGCCTCCAGCCGCCTAAATCCTATGAGGACGTGCTGGCGGCCGCCAAGGTCATCAGGGAAAAGGGCCTGATGGACTATCCGCTCGCCGCCTCCGACAAGGCCGGCTGGGACCTCGCGGCGGAATTCGTCAACATGTATCTGGGCTATGGCGGCGAGCTTTTCGCGCCGGGTTCGGCGGCAGCCGCCATCAACAACGAGAAGGGCCTCGCCACGCTCGCCACCATGAAGGCGATGACCGAATATATGAACCCCGATTACATGACCTACAATGCCGACGAGATCATCAAGGTCTATGTCGCCGGCAAGGCGGCGATCGTCAACGGCTGGGGATCGCTGGCCGGCGGCGTGATCGACCCGGCCAAGACGCCGGCCGAGATCGCCGACAACACGGTGCTGGCGGCGGCCCCCACGGTCGGCGGCGGCTCGACGCCGGCGGGCGCACTCTGGTGGGACGGTTTCTCGATTGCCAAGAACATTTCCGACGAGGATGCGGAAGCCTCCTTCCGCGCCATGGTCTATGCCATCCGACCGGAGGTGGGGCAGAAGAACCCGAACCTCGCGACGTGGCTCACCAAGGACTACAAGCCCGGCCCCGTCGCGGTCGGCGTGCTGGAAACCGCGACCGGCGGCGCGAAACCCTATCCGATGATGCCCTATATGGGCCTCCTGCATTCCGCGCTCGGCTCGGAACTGGCGGAGTTCATGCAGGGGCGCGAAAGTGCCGAAGCGGCGCTGAAGGATGTCGAGGCCTCCTATAGTGCGGCCGCCCGCGAGGGTGGTTTTCTGAAGTGAGCATTCGAGACGGAGGGCCAACCCCCTCATCCGCCTGCCGGCACCTTCTCCCCGTGGGGGAGAAGGGGAAGATCACCGGCGTCTCGTTTCACCTTCTCCCCCACGGGGAGAAGGTGGCCCGAAGGGTCGGATGAGGGGGTGTCTGCTGCCGCCACCAACACGTCCCGCGCCCCGCGGGACCCATGCAACACGGAACTTTGAGCAAGGAGAAGGCGCATGCCGCACAGGGCTTTTTTTGCCTTCATCATGCCGTCGCTCGTGGCGATGCTGCTCTTCATCGCCTTGCCGATCATCTCGGTCGCGGTGCAGTCGCTGTATGTCCAGCACGAGCGGGTCGTGACCGAGGTGGAGACCTGCACGCCCTTTGCCGGCTGCACCAAAGAGACGCGCGTCGACGCGGAGGCGACCGAGAAACTGCGCAACGAGGAGCCCCTCGGCCGCTTCAACGGCTTCGGCACCTATCTCGACCGCAACCACCTGGCCGTGACCGAAATCGGCGCGATCCTGTCCGACAATGCCGGCTTCAAGGATGCCGCCGCGCGCATCTACAACCTGCCCTTCTACCGCGCACTCGCCTTCACGCTCACCTATACGTTCGTGGTGACGCCGTTTGCCATGCTGCTCGGCTTCTGCATCGCGCTCGGCGTCGATGCCATTCCGCCCTTCTACAAGGGGCCGGTGATCTTCTTCTCGCTCCTGCCGATGATCGTCACGCCGCTGGTGGGTGCGCTCATCGTCTACTGGATGGCCTCCTCGCAGGGCATACTGGGGGCCACGCTGCAAACGCTGCTCAACGATCCGACGCTGTCGCTGAAATCCTCAGCAGCGATGACCTGGATCACGCTGCTCGTCTACGGCATTTGGCACAATGCGCCGTTCTCCTTCGTCGTCTTCTATGCCGGCCTGCAGACGGTGCCGCATGACACGCTGGAATCCGCGATGATCGACGGCGCCAACCGCTTCGAGCGCATCCGTTTTGTGGTGATCCCGCATCTCATGCCGCTCGCCACCTTCGTCGGGCTGGTGCAGCTCATGGACAATTTCCGCGTCTTCGAACCGATCGTCGGCTTCAGCGCGGAGGCCAACGCCACCTCGCTGTCCTGGTCGATCTTCAACGACCTGCGCGGCCAGGTCGACCAGCTCTTCGGCTCGGCCGCGGCCACGTCGATGCTGACCATCGTCGGCGTGATCATTCTTCTTTCGCCGGTGCTGGTGCGCACCTGGCGTGACTTCAACCGTCGATGAGGGCGCCGCGATGATTGCGACAAGACGCAGACTGCCCCTGCCGCTGGCAGTGCTTTCCACCGGTTTCGTGCTCCTCTGGGTGTTCATGGCGGCCTTCCCCTTCATCTGGACGGTCTGGGGATCGTTCAAGGTCGAGCAGGACTTTTTCTCGCGCGACAGCTGGTGGTTCGCCATCGAGGGCACGCGCACCATCGCCCAGACCGGCTCCGCCTTCACCGGCGACGGCTATTACGGCGCCTGGGTGCTGCGCGATTTCTTCTCCTCGGTGATCAACACGGTGATCGTCACCGTCTCGGTGGTCGTCGTGTCGCTGACCTTCGGCACGCTCGGCGGTTATGCGCTGGCGCGCTCCGGCTACCGCTATACGTTCTGGCTTTTGATGCTGGCGCTGGTGTTTCGCGCCATGCCGCATATCACGCTGGTCTCGGGCTACCTGCTGCCGTTCTTCGAGATGAACATCTGGGGCTACATGCCGACCGCCATCATCGTGCTGGTCGCCATCAACCAGCCGTTCACGCTGTGGATGCTGCACTCGTTCTTCCTGTCGATCCCGAAAGACCTCGACGAGAGCGCGATGGTCGACGGCTGCTCGCGTTTCCAGGCCTTCCGCCTGGTGGTCATTCCGGTCATGTGGCCGGGCGTCATCACCACCGGCCTGTTCTCGTTCCTGCTCGCCTATAACGACTTCGCCGTGACCGCGATGCTGCTCTCCCAGCCCAACCAGACCATGGTGCCGAAGATCGCGAGCTTCCTCGGCACGATCCAGCAGGAGGGCAACGTCATGTTCGCCGTCGCCGCCGTGGTCTCCGCGACCGCGCCGCTCTTCGTGCTGGTCCTGTTCTTCCAACGTCAGATCGTCAGCGGCCTCACCGCCGGCGCCGTGAAGGGATAATCGCAAATGGCCGAAATCCGCCTCAAGAACGTATCGAAGCGTTGGCACAATTTCGTGGGCGTCGACAATTTCAACCTCGATATCGGCGACCAGGAATTCCTCGTGCTGCTCGGCCCGTCGGGCTGCGGCAAGACGACGACCATGCGCATGATCGCCGGCCTCGAAGACATCAGCGAGGGCGAGATCTGGCTCGGCGACCGCATGGTCAACAAGCTGGAGCCGAAGGACCGCGACATCTCCATGGTGTTCCAGAGCTACGGCCTCTATCCCAACATGACCGTCTACGAAAACATCCGCTTTCCGCTGCGTGTGCGAAAGGTGCCGAAGGAACTGCATCACGAGAAGGTCATGCAGGCCGCGCGCATGGTGGAGCTCGTCGACTTCCTGGAACGCCGGCCGGCGGCCCTGTCGGGTGGCCAGCGCCAGCGCGTGGCGCTCGGCCGCGCCATCGTGCGCCAGCCGGCAGCCTTCCTGATGGACGAGCCGCTCTCCAACCTCGATGCGAAGCTGCGCGTCTCCACCCGCGCCCAGATCAAGAACCTCCAGCACACGCTGAAGGTCACCACCATCTACGTCACCCATGACCAGATCGAGGCGATGACGCTCGCCGACCGGGTGGTGGTGATGAACAAGGGCCTCGTCCAGCAGGTCGGCACGCCGACCGATATCTACGACAACCCCGCCAACACCTTCGTCGCCTCCTTCATCGGCTCGCCCGCCATGAACCTTGTTTCCGGCGATATCGAGAACGGCACGTTTCGTGGCCCCGGCATCACCATCGGCGGCCTCCAGACCAATGTGAAGGGTCCGGTGACGCTCGGCTTTCGCGCCGAGGATGCGACGCTCGTCTCCGAAGGCGGCGAGCTTGGCGCCGACGTCTATTCGATGGAACTGCTCGGCGAGGCGACCATGGCGAGCTTCCGCATCGGCGACCAGCTCGTCTCCATCAAGTCCGGCAAGGAATACCGCGCCGCCATCGGCGATCTGCTGCATGCCGCCATCCCCGCCGCGATCTGTCACCTGTTCGACAGCAAGACCGGTGTGCGGATCGCGCGGCCCCAGAGCAACTAAGGGAAGACTTTCATGACCGTTACCTATCTCAAACGCGGCAAGCCCGAGGCGCAGCGCTCCGAGGACGACGCCAAGGTCCGCGCCGTGGTCGAGGCGACGCTGAAGGATATCGAGACGCGGGGCGATGCGGCCGTGCGCGCTCTTTCGGAGAAGTTCGACAAATTCTCGCCTCCATCCTTCCGGCTCAGCGCCTCCGAGATCGAGGCCGCCATCTCCAAGGTCTCGGCGCGCGACATGGCCGATATCGACTTCGCCCAGACGCAGATCCGCCGCTTCGCCGAGGCGCAGCGCGCCTCGATGACCGATATCGAGGTGGAGACCATGCCCGGCGTCGTGCTCGGCCACCGCAACATTCCGGTGCAGTCGGTCGGCTGCTACGTGCCGGGCGGCAAGTTCCCGATGGTGGCCTCGGCCCACATGTCGGTGCTGACGGCGTCCGTCGCCGGCGTGCCGCGCATCGTGGCCTCGGCCCCGCCGCAGAAGGGCGAGCCCCATCCGGCAATCGTCGCCGCCATGCACAAGGCTGGCGCGCACGAGATCTACGTGCTCGGAGGCATGCAGGCCGTCGGCGCCATGGCGCTCGGCACCGAGACGATCAAGCCGGTCGACATGCTGGTCGGCCCCGGCAATGCCTTCGTCGCCGAAGCCAAGCGCCAGCTTTACGGCCGCGTCGGCATCGACCTCTTCGCCGGCCCCACCGAGACCATGGTGATCGCCGACGAGACGGTGGACGCGGAAATGTGCGCCACCGACCTGATCGGCCAGGCCGAACATGGCTACAATTCGCCCTCCGTCCTGCTGACCAATTCGGACAAGCTGGCGCGGCAGACGCTGGCGGAAATCGACCGCATTCTTTCGATCATCCCGACCACGGAAACCGCCACCGCCTCCTGGCGCGACTATGGCGAGGTCATCGTCTGCGACACCTATGAGGAGATGCTGGCGGTCGCCAACGACATCGCCTCGGAACATGTGCAGGTGATGACCGACCGCGACGACTGGTTCCTGGAAAACATGCATTCCTACGGCGCGCTGTTCCTCGGGCCCCGCACCAATGTCGCCAATGGCGACAAGGTGATCGGCACCAACCACACGCTGCCGACCAGGAAGGCCGGGCGCTATACCGGCGGTCTCTGGGTCGGCAAATTCCTGAAGACCCATTCCTACCAGCGCGTGACGACCGACGCGGCCGCCGCCGAAGTCGGCGCCTATTGCTCGCGGCTTTGCCTGCTCGAGGGTTTCGTCGGCCATGCCGAACAGGCCAATGTGCGCGTGCGCCGTTATGGCGGGCGCAACATTCCTTACGGGGAGGCTGCCGCCTGATGGAGATCCCCCGCACGCCCTCCTTCCGCCTCGACGGCAGACGCGCGCTGGTGGCCGGTGCTTCCTCCGGGATCGGCTTCGGCTGCGCGGTGGCCCTGGCGGAGGCGGGCGCGCATGTGGTGCTGTCGGCGCGCTCGGCGGAAAAGCTTGGCGAGGCGGTGGAGGCGATCCGCGCGGAAGGCTTTTCGGCCGAAGCGCTGGTGCTGGATGTCGTGGATGTGGAGGCCACCGAGGCGGCAATTGCCGCGCACGGGCCGTTCCATGTGCTGGTCAACAGCGCGGGCATTGCCCGCCACGGCCCGGCGGTGGCGACCAGCCCGGCGGATTTCGACGCCGTCTTCGATCTCAACGTGCGCGGCGCCTATTTTCTCACCCGCGCGGTGGCGAAGGGGCTGATTGAAGCCGGCGCGCCCGGCTCGCTGATCAACGTCTCCTCGCAGATGGCCCATGTCGGCGGCATCGACCGGGCGGTCTACGCCGCCACCAAACACGCCGTCGAGGGCTTCACCAAGTCCATGGCGATCGAATGGGGGCCGCACGGCATCCGGGTCAACACGATCTGCCCGACCTTCATCCGCACGCCGCTCACCGAGCAGACCTTCGCCAATCCCGAGCGGGTGCAGTGGATAACGCAGAAAATCAAGCTCGGGCGCATCGGTCGCGTGGAAGACATTATGGCCGCCGTCACCTATCTTGCCGGCGATGCCGCGGCGATGGTGACGGGAACGGCGCTGATGGTTGATGGGGGTTGGACAGCGGACTGATGGCAAACGACAAGGTCACGTCGAACGATGTTGCGCGGCTTGCGGGTGTGAGCCAGTCGGCCGTCTCGCGGTATTTCACGCCGGGAACGTCCGTGTCGAAGAAGACGGCGGAGAAGATCCGGGCGGCGGCGGAAGAACTCGGCTACCGGCCGAACGTGCTCGCCCGCTCGCTGATCACCGGCCGCAGCCGCATCATCGGCCTCGTCGTCGCCTATCTGGAAAACTACTTCTACCCGGAAGTGGTGGAGCGCCTGTCGAAGGCGCTTCAGGACCAGGGTTACCACGTCCTGGTCTTCATCTCCTCGATCGCGTCGGAAAATGTCGACCAGATCACCCAGGAGATCCTCGATTACCAGGTGGACGGCATCGTGCTGGCGTCCGCCAACATGTCCTCCGAGCTTGCGGCGCGCTGCCATGCCTCCGGCGTGCCGATCGTGCTGTTCAACCGCCTGCAGGACGATGTGCGGCTGTCGGCCGTCACTTCCGACAACCGTGGCGGCGGCCGGGCGCTGGCCGACCTGCTCGTCTCGCTCGGCCACACCCGCTGCGGCTACATCGCCGGCTTCGAGGGTGCCTCGACGCAGCGCGACCGCGAGCAGGGTTTTTGCGAGGGACTGGAGGCGGCGGGGCTGACGCTCTTTGCCCGCGGGGTCGGCAATTTCCGCTATGACGAGGCGCAGGCGGCGGCACGGCGCATGTTTGCCGGACCCGACCGGCCGGACGCCGTCTTCGTCTGCAACGACCACATGGCCTTCGCCGTGATGGATGTGCTGCGCTTCGAGCTCGGGCTCGCCATTCCCGCCGACGTCTCCGTCGTCGGCTTCGACGACGTGCCGCCGGCACGCTGGCCGGCTTATAACCTGACGACCATCCGCCAGAATGTCGACGACATGGTCGCCGAGACGGTGGCGACGCTGATGCAGAGCATCAAGGAAGGCGAGGGCGCCGCGCGCCGCGTCATCCTCGACGGCACCCTCGTGCAACGCGGCTCGACCGCGCAGAAGACTCCGACAGACGAGACACGCTAGCCAGCCGCCCCCCGACAGGGGGACGGGCAAACCTTGTCCGCAACCCATTTTGCATACGTATGAAAGGCTGAAACATGCAGATCTCCCAGACGGAAATGGAAAAACGCATCGTCCGCTACGGCGAATTGAAGCCCTGCCGCACCGCCTTCATCGACGCCCACACGCCGGGCTCGAACAGCAAGGAAAATTTTACGATCATCGGCGGCGGCGTCTCGGAAAGCCCGGACCAGCATGTCCACATCAAGGACACGCCCGGCTTCAACATCGGTGCGGCCGGCCAGCCGCCGAAATGCCGCAACTCGCTGCATTCGCACCGCACGGCGGAAGTGTTCTTCGTGCTGAAGGGCCGGTGGCGCTTCTTCTGGGGCCGCTACGGCACGGCCGGCGAAGTGGTGCTGGAAGAGGGCGACATCTTCAACATCCCGACCGGCATCTTCCGCGGCTTCGAGAATATCGGCACGGATTACGGGATGATCATGGCGATCCTCGGCGGCGACGATGCCGGCGGCGGCGTCATCTGGGCGCCGCAGGTCATCGAGGACGCCCGCGAACACGGCCTGGTGCTCGGCGAGAACGGCAAGCTCTATGACAGCAAGAAGGGCCAGGCGCTGCCCGACGGCATCAGGCCCATGCCGCTCCTCACCGAAGAGGAACTGAAGGCCTTCCCGGAAACGCCGGTGACGGACGTGGTGCGCGATTATGTCGCCCGCTACTGGGACCTGGTGGCGCTGGCGCAGAAGGCGCCGGCGCGGGTGATCGGCGAAAACGCCCTGCTGCGCGACAAGCCCGGCTTCGACGTCGAACTGCTCACCCGCGGCTCCATTCCGGAGGACGCCTATACCAACGAGCGCCATGAGGTGCTGATGGTGATGCGCGGCCATTGGAAACTCGGCTGGGAGGGCGGCGAGGCGGTGCTGGCACCGGGCGACACCTGCGCGGTGCCGCCGGGCCTGAAGCACAGCCTGGTGCCCTCGATGACCGGCGAAGCCAGCCTCTACCGCGTCGTCTCGACGGGGGACAAGGCGGGGCTGACCTGGCGCGGGTGATCCAAGGCACGCGCATCGCCCGCCCCCTCATCCGACCCTTCGGGCCACCTTCTCCCCGTGGGGGAGAAGGGGAGAGTCGCAACGCCTCGTTTTTTCCCCTTCTCCCCCACGGGGAGAAGGTGCCGGCAGGCGGATGAGGGGGCTTTCTCGACGGGGCGGCAAACGTGCCGCCTCTTCCCGCAACACGTTTCGGAGGATATCCCTTGGACGACGCACTTCTCGCCCTGCTGCGCACGGTCGACACGCCCACCGTCTGCAACGCGATCGAGGTGGCCCAGGGCAAGCGCGGCTTCGACGCCTTCACCCGCGGCACGTTGATCAGCTCGGCGCCCTCGGCCCCGGCGATCGTCGGCTACGCCCGCACGGCAAAGATCGCCGCCGCGTCCCCCTCGACCGAGGACCCGGCCACCATCCGCACGCGCCGCATGGACTATTACCGCCACATGGCGAGCGGCCCGGCGCCCTCGCTCGTCGTCATCGAGGACACGGATTTCCCCGATTGCGTCGGCGCCTTCTGGGGCGAGATCAACGCGACGGTGCATCGCGGCCTCGGCCTTTCCGGCGTGCTGACCAATGGCGTGATGCGCGACCTCGGCGACGTGCCGGACGACTTTCCCATGCTCGCCGGCTCGCTCGGCCCGAGCCACGCCTTCGTGCATGTCGAGGCGATCGGCGTGCCCGTCACCGTCTTCGGCCTCACCGTCAATCCCGGCGATCTCGTGCATGCCGACCGCCACGGCGCCGTCGTCGTGCCGCCGGAGGTCATCCCCGCACTCGCCGCCTCGATCGAGAAGCTACAGGCCACCGAACGGCTGATCCTCGAACCCGCTCGACAGCCGGGCTTCGATCTCGCACAGTTCGAAGCCGCATGGGCCCGCTTCGAGGCCGCCCGGACCTGACGGAGCAGACCATGGCCCAACCCGAAACCACGCGCCCGACGCTGGCCACAATCCGCAAACAGGCCCGCGCCAGCGGCATCACCATTGCCCCCGAGCGCGAAAAATTCGTGCTGGCCGGCGCGCAGCATCTGCACGAGGCGGCACAGCGGCTGGGCGACATCGCCGCGGACGAAACGCCGCGATGACGGCCGCCGACCTGAGCATTCCCGAGGCCGCCGCACGGCTTCGCGACGGACGCCTGACCTCCGTGGCGCTGACCGAGGCGCATCTCGCCCGCATCGCGGAACGCGACGGCGCCTATCATGCCTTCCTGCACGTCGCCGCCGAAAGTGCGCTCGCCGCGGCCGCCGAGGCCGACGCCGTGTTTTCCCGCGGCGAGGATCTCGGGCCGTTGCAGGGCATACCGGTCGCGATCAAGGATCTCTTCGACACGGCGGACATGCCGACGACCTATGGCTCGGACCTGCATGCCGGACGCGTGCCGACCGGCAACGCCGAGGTGGTTCGCCGGCTAAGAACCGCCGGGGCGGTGCTGCTCGGCAAGCTCGAAACCTACGAATTCGCCATGGTCGGCCCGGTCTTCGACCGCGCATTTCCGCCCGCCGCCAATCCCTGGGATATCACCCGCGCCACCGGCGGCTCGTCCTCCGGCTCGGCCGCGGCGGTCGCCGGCGGGCTGGTGCGCACCACGATCGGCTCGGATACCGGCGGCTCGGTGCGCAGCCCCGCCGCCTATTGCGGCGCCGTCGGCCTCAAGCCGACCTATGGCCGCGTCCCGACCCGCGGCGCCTTTCCGCTGTCGCCGAGCCTCGATCACGTCGGCCTCGTCAGCGCCTCCGTCGCGGAAGCGGCCATCACCTTCGATGCCATCGCCGACGACGCATCCGCCACCGCGCGCCTCGGCATGCCACTCGCCGGCCTCACGATCGGCTACGCCCGCGACTGGTTTGCCGGCGATCCGGAAACCCTGCCGGCGCTGCTCGACGCTATCGACGGGGCGGCCTCCCTGCTGTCGCTGCTCGGTGCGCGGATCGAAGAGGTGACGCTGCCCGATGCGGCGGATTTCGAGGCGGTCGGCGCCGTCATCATCCATGCCGAAGCCTTCGAGATCCACCGCCGGCAACTCGCCGCCTCCGGCGCGCGCTACAGCCGCAAGGTTTTTCAAAACATCGCCTCCGGCCTCTGCCTGAGCCGGGACGATCTCGCCCGCGCGCGCCAGGCCGCCGCACGCCTGCGCGCCCGGCTCGACCGCACCGTCTTCTCCCGCGTCGATGCCATCCTGACGGCGACGACGCTGACGCCGGCCATCCCCTTTGCCGATTTCGCCGGCGAGGCGGCGCGATGGACACCGATGCGCACCATCGCCTTCAACGTCACCGGCCACCCGGCGCTGTCGGTGCCCTGCGGCTTTGCCGACGGCCTGCCCCTCGGCCTCCAGCTCGTCGGCAAGGCGGCGGATGAGGCGACCCTCTGCCAGATCGGCCATGCCTATGAGATGGCCAGTGATTTTTCGGCATCGAAGCCGCCGCGGCCCTGACGGTTATTTGCGGCCGCGTGGATCCTCGGGTCGAGCCCGAGGATGACGGAGGGTGGGATGGGGCGTTGTGGGCCTATGTTCAGGCACCTTGGGCCGTCGAGAAAGCCCCCTCATCCGCCTGCCGGCACCTTCTCCCCGTGGGGGAGAAGGGGAAGAAACGAGAGGCCGCATCCTCCCTCCCTTCTCCCCCGCGGGGAGAAGGTGGCCCGAAGGGCCGGATGAGGGGGTTTGCGTCTACCTGAGAAACTAAGCCGAAACCTTCTGCAACCGATCAAGCCTGAGCTGCGCTGCCCGACGATGGCCTTCGAGGCTTTCGCTGGCGCTTTGTCTTGCGGCGGGCGGGGCGACGGCGGCGACGCCGCGGTCGTCGAGCCATTGGTGGGTGGCGATCTTGACGTAGGCGCCGACCCAGAGGCCGCCGGTGTATCGGCCGGCCCCCATGGTCGGCAGCGTGTGGTTGGTGCCGCAGCACTTGTCGGAATAGACGACGCTGGCGAGTTCGCCGATGAAGAGGGAACCGTAGTTGCGCAGCTTCTTCGCCGTCGCCTGCGGGTCGAGCGTGTGGACTTGCAGATGTTCGGCGGCGATGTGGTCGGAATAGGCGATCATGGCGGCCTCGTCGTCGCAGACGACGATCTCGCCATAGTCGCGCCAGGCCTGGCCGGCAACGGGGGCGGTGGAGAGATCCAACAGTTGGCGCTCGACTTCCTTCAGCGTCGCCTCGGCCAGCGCGCGATCGGTGGTGATGAGGCCGACGCGGGTGCGTATGTCGTGTTCGGCCTGGGCGAGCAGGTCGGTGGCGATCATCACGGCATCGCCTGTATGGTCGGCGACGATGAAGATTTCCGAGGGGCCGGCGAGCTGGTCGATGCCGACGGGGCCGAAGACCTGGCGCTTGGCCTCGTTGACGAAGGCATTGCCGGGGCCGACGATCTTGTGCACGGCGGGCACCGTCTCGGTGCCATAGGCCATGGCGGCGATCGCCTGGGCGCCGCCGATGCGGAAGATGCGGTCGGCGCCCGACAGGTGGCAGCCGGCGATCATGGCGCGGTGGGCATTCGGCGGCAGGCAGGCGATCACCTCGTCGCAGCCGGCGACCTTTGCCGGCACGATGGTCATGATCGGCGCGGAGAGCAGGGGATAGCGCCCGCCCGGCACATAGCAGCCGACGCGCTCGATGGGGATCACGCGGTGGCCGAGATGCAGGCCGGGCCGAAGCTCGATTTCCAGCGGCAGGATGGTGGCGAGTTGCGCCTCGGCGAACTTGCGCACATTGCCGATGGCGAATTCCGTGTCGGCGCGGGTCTGCGGGTCGAGTTCCGCGAGTGCGGCCTCGCGCTCCTCCGGCGTCACCTCGAAGGCGGCAAGCTCGGCCTTGTCGAATTTCACGGAATAGTCGCGCACGGCGGCGTCACCCCGCTCGCGCACATCGGCGATGATCTGCGCCACCAACGTTTCGACCGAGGCGTTGTCGCCGATCGAGTCGCGTTCGGGTGCCTTCACGTATTGCACGCCCTTCATCGGCGTCTCCTTGCTGGTCATGGCCTGTCTCTCCACTGAGCCTGATGGTGCGCGGGCACGGCTTTCCCGTCGGCGAAACCCTTGCGGTTCCGCCTGGAAACTGTGTCCCGTTCGTTCGAAATGATCGAGCACAAATCCTATTGCATACGTATTCAAAATCTGCCAGTCTTTTTTCCAACAGGCCGTCACAAACTCGTTTCGCACCCATCCGGGGCGGGAAAGGAGGGTGATGGCGATGCTTCGGATGCCCTGACGATGACTGCCGTTCCGACCACCGACGACCCGCGTCCACCGCTCCTGCTGCTGCCGGGCACGGCCTGCGATGCCAGGGTGTTCGCGCCGCTGATCGAGCGGCTCGGCGACTATCCGGTGCTGATCCGCGACATGGGCGGGGCGACAACCATGCCGGATCTCGCCGAGGCGATCCTTGCCGCCGCGCCGCCGTTTTTCCTCCTCGCCGGCTTTTCGCTCGGCGGCATCTGCGCGCTGGAAATGGTGGCGCGACAGCCGCAGCGCATCGGCGGGCTCGCCCTGATCGACGCGACGGCGCGGCCCGATCCGCCGGAGAATGCAGCGCTGCGGCGCAAGGCGGTTGCGGATGCCCGTGAAAACGGCATGGATGGCTTCATCCTCGATGTCTGGCCACGGCTGGTGGCGGCGGGCAATGTCGACAATGCCGGCCTGCGCGAGACGATCGTCGCGATGGCGCGCGACTGCGGACCGGACCGGCTGGCGGAGCAGGCGGAGGTGGCGATCCATCGCGCGGATAGCCGGCCGCGGCTGGCCGCCATCACGCAGCCCACGCTGGTGCTGGCCGGCACCGAGGAGCAGGTCTGCCCGCTGGCGGCGCAGCACGAGATTGCGGCCGGCATTGCGGGCGCAGAGCTTCATCTCATTGCGGATGCGGGACATTTCGCACCGCTGGAAAACCCCGAGGCCATGGCGCACCATCTGCGGCGCTGGCTGAACACTTTATCGTAACCCCGACAGGATCGAATGGAAGGACATGTCATGAGCGAGGACGACGCCAAGGGCGCAAAAACCGTGGCGCAGAGCCAGCGCAAGGAACCGGTGGAACAGGTGTTGCAGGTCGAGCGCCGCGACTATACCGAGCTTGCGCCCGCCGGCCGCCCGCGCGGCCAGTCGCTGGAGGGTTTCGACGAGATCTATACCGATATCGTCGACTATATCGTGCGCTGTACGCACCGGATCTGGGACGAGCGCGACATCGGCCTGATCTATTCGCACTACACGCACAATTGCGTGCTCTACGGCACGCTCGGCACGATCTACAATCGCGAGGACGTGGTGCGCGACACGATCCAGCGGCTCGTCTCGCTGCCGGAGCGGCGCGGCATGGCGACCCAGGTGCTGTGGCGCGGCAATGACGTCGAGGGGTTCTACACCTCGCATCTCGTCACCGGCTCCGGCCGGCACACGCAGTTCGGCCATTACGGCCAGCCGACGGGGCGCACCTTCGTGTCGCGCACCATCGCCGACTGCATGATCCACCGCAACAAGATCTACCGCGAGTGGGTGGTGGCCGATACGATGGCGATCATCAAGCAGCTCGGGCTCGATCCGCACGGCTTTGCCGAAAAGCTCGCAAAGTCCTCCTTCGACAAGGGGCTGCTGTCGCTCGATATCGGCGAGAACCGCCGGCTGCTCGGGCAATATCCGCCGGAAGCGGAAGCCGACGTCTCGATCGCGCACAACGATCTCGAGGCGCATACGCTGCGCTGGCTGCACGACATGTTCAACGGGCGCATGTTCGGCCGCATCAAGGATGTCTATGCGCCGACCTGCCAGTATCACGGGCCGCTGATGAAGGAGCTTTACGGCATCGCCGCCGTGACACACCAGCATCTCGGCCTGATCGGCTCGATCCCGGATGCCGCGTTTAACGCGCAGCACATCTGCTCCAACCCCTGCGAGGAGGGCGGCACCAAGGTCGCGGTGCGCTGGCTGATGGAAGGCCACCACCTCGGCTACGGCATTTTGCAGGAGCTCGGCGAGCCGACCGGCGCCCGCCTGCAGGTGATGGGCATGACGCATTTCCACTACAAGGACGGCAAGATCGTCGACGAGTGGAACGTCTATGACGAGCTGTCGCTGCTGGTGCAGGTCAAGCTTGCGGAACTCGCCCGCCAGTCGGGCAGCGCCGACTGAGCCACCGATGAGAGGGGCGGGCCGAGGCGGCCCGCCCCCTCAAAAAACTAGCGACACACCAGCCGCATGATCGTTTCGATGTTGAAGTGGATGCGGCCTTCGAGCGCGTCCTTCGCCATCAGGTCGCGGTCGTAGATGATCGAGCCGGTGAAGCGGTTGGTCAGGTAGTAGTAGTTGACCGCGGCGATGGTGATGTTGAGCTGCACGGGGTCGACGCCCTCGCGGAAAACGCCCTCGCGGATGCCGCGTTCCAGCAGCGTATCGACCATGCTGACGAGCTTGCGGCTCGATGCCTTGACGATCTCCGATTTTTTCAGGTGCTTGCCGCGGTGCAGGTTCTCGCTGTTGACCAGCGTCAGAAATTCCGGGTTCTTCAGGTAATATTCCCAGGTGAAGCGCACCAGTTTTTCGAGCGCCGCCTTGGGGTCGAGATCCTCGAGGTGGAGCTTCTGCTCGGCGCTGCGGATGTCGAGATAGACCTCTTCCAGCACGGTCTGGAACAGGCCCTCCTTGCTCTCGAAATAGTGGTAGATCATGCGTTTGTTGGCCTTCGCCTTTTCGGCGATGTCGTCCACCCGCGCACCACCCAAGCCATTCTTTGCGAACTCTTTTTTCGCCGCATCGAGAATGCGCGCCTTGGTGGCTTCCGCGTCCCGGATGCGCGGCTTGCGGACCGGTTTTTCTGTCTGTTCGCTCGTCATGCTCGGGGCCTGTCCTTTGCGCAGTCGGGATGTCTTGCCTGCAACTCATACACGTACAAATCGCCGTCCGTCAAAGCGGGTCGCGACGATTGCCTGGCGCGCGGCTGTTGAAAACCACTTGACTTGGGGGAAACTAAAGAAGTAACTAGTTAGTGCGTTAAGTGGCGTGAGAGACGCTCCGGGGCGCTTCGGGCGAAAGCCGGAAGCCCCCTTCGGGTCCGTCGAGCCGGCCGCGGCGCGCGAAGCGTTTCAATTGGGGAATCGGGAGGAACCTATGTCGACCTTTATCAAGGATTTCATCGAGCGGGAGACGGTCAGCCGTCGCAACTTCTTGCTGGCGACCGCCGCCGGCCTCGGCACTGTTGCGGCACCCGGCCTGCTCGGCCGCGGCGCAGCCCATGCCGCCCTGACGGACCCGGCGATCGCCTGGAGCTACCGCGACCGGGCGTCGGCCTACTGGAACTCGGTCATCGCCGGCGGCGAGGCCTTCGTGGAATCGCTCGGCAAGCCGAAAAGCGCACTGGTGAGCCTCATCAACGAGGGCTCGACGGAAAAGTCGCTCGCCGACATCAAGGCGTTCCTCGCCAAGAACAACGGCAATTGCGCCATCGCCTGCGACGCCAATGACAGCCCGAATGCACGCCCCGTCGTGGAAGCCGTGCAGGCGGCCGGCGCCTATATCTCGACGATCTGGAACAAGACCGACGACCTGCATCCTTGGGATTTCGGCGACAACTACGTCTCGCACATGACCTGGTCGGACGAGCAGCCGGCCGAGCAGACCGCCCGCATCCTCTTCGAGGCGATGGGCGGCGAGGGCGGCGTCGTGCATCTCGGCGGCATCGCGGCCAACAACCCGGCGGTCGAGCGCCTCAACGGCCTCAAGAATGCGCTGAAGGATTTCCCGAAGATCGAGCTTCTCGATGCGCAGCCGGCCGACTGGGACACCCAGAAGGGTGCGGCGCTGATGGCCTCCTTCCTCACGCGCTACGGCGACAAGATCAAGGGCGTGCACTGCGCCAATGACAACATCGCCTATGGCGTCATCGAGGCGCTGCGTGCAGAAGGCATCGAGGACATGCCGATCGTCGCCTATGACGGCAATCCGGAAGCCGTGCAGATGGTCATGGACGGCCAGCTTCTCGCCACCGTCTTCACCAATCCCCATTGGGGCGGCGGCATCAGCGCGGCGCTCGCCTACCATGCCGCGATCGGCACCTTCAAACCCTCCGAAGAGCCGAAGGAACACCGCGAATTCTACGGCCCGACGATCCTCGTCACGGCCAAGGATGCGGCGGAATTCAAGGCGAAATATCTCGATTCCGTTCCGGCCTACGACTGGAAGGACTTCTGGGGGCCGTCGAACGGCCAGATCCAGTACAAGGCCTGACCAGGCCCGGCGGCAGCCCGAGCGCTGCCGCCACTTTCTCTCAAATTAATCTCATCGGGAAGAGGGGTGTCTGACGTGACACGTCGCCTATCGCGCGAAACCTTGATCAAGTGGGCGCCGCTTTTGGTGCTGCTGGCGCTCGTGATCTTTTTCACCGCGCTCAATCCGACCTTCTTTTCGCTCAGGAATTTTGCGCGCATCGCGATCGCCTCGGCGCCCGCGCTGATGGTCGCCGTCGGCGTCACCTTCATCATCGTCATGGGATCGATCGATCTTTCCATGGAAGGCACGATCTCGCTGACCGCGGTCGCCTTCGCCTTCATCTTCGCCCAGCTCGGCGGGTCGCTCGGCGGCATGGGCTGGATCGCCATCCCGCTGGTGCTGGTGCTCGGCGGCGCGATCGGGCTGCTCAACGGTCTGGTGCATGTCAAGCTCAGGATACCCTCCTTCATGGCGAGTCTTGCCATGGGCTTCGTCGGCACGGGGGCTGCCATCCTGCTCACCGGCGGCGACATCGTGAAGGTCAGCGACGCGGCCTTCCGCGGCCTGCTCACCGTGCGCTGGCTCGGCTTCCCGCTGATGGTCTATATCGCCGCCTTCTTCCTCTTCGTCGCCTGGTTCATCCAGACCCACACGACGCTCGGCCGCAATTTCTACGCCGTCGGCGGCGGCGAGGACCTGGCGCATGCTTCCGGCCTCAACGTCACTCGGGTGCGCGTCACGGGTTTTGCGCTGGCCGGCGTGTTCTATGCCATCGCCGCCATCCTCGTCGTCGCCCGCATCGGGCAGGCGGAATCCGTCACCGGCTCGAACTTCATGTTCGTCTCCATCACCTCCGTCGTCGTCGGCGGCGTGGCGCTGTGGGGCGGCATCGGCGGCGTGTGGAATGCGCTGGTCGGCGTGCTCATCGTCGGCGTCATCGACAATGGCATGGTCGTCATCGGCCTGCCGGATTTCGTCCAGGACGGGGTGCTGGGCCTGCTCGTCATCGTTGCCGTCGTGCTGTCGACAGACCGTAAGATGGTTTCCTTCGTGAAGTGAGGCGCGCGCCATGTATCAGCTCAAAGCCGTCGACAAGAAATTCCCCGGCGTCCACGCCCTGAAGGCCATCGACTTCCATGTCGAGCGTGGCGAGATCGTCGGCCTGGTCGGCGAGAACGGTGCCGGCAAATCCACCCTGATGAAGGTCATCTACGGCGCCTACCAGCCGGATGGCGGTCAGGTGCTCATCAAGGGCGTGCCCGTTCGCTTTGCCAATCCGCGCCAGGCGATGGAAAAGGGCATCGGGATGGTGTTCCAGGAACAGTCGCTCATCCCCAACCTCACCGTCATGGAAAACATCTTCCTCGGCTACGAACAGCAGTTCGTGCGCTTCGGCGTGGTGGACTGGAAGGCGATGGCGCGGGCGGCGAAGACCCAGCTCGCCAAGGTGAAGCTCGCTATCGATCCCGGCATGGTGACGTCGAAACTCTCCTTCGCGCAGCGCCAGCTCGTCGAGCTTGCCAAGGTGCTGACGCTGGAGGAGCGGGTGAAGGGCGACCTCGTCATCCTGCTCGACGAACCGACCTCGGTTCTCTCCAAGGACGAGGTGCAGCTTCTGTTCAAGCTGGTGCGGGAACTGACCACCCGCGCCTCCTTCATCTTCGTCTCGCACCGCATGGACGAGGTGATGGACCTGTCGGACCGCATCTATGTCATGAAGGACGGCGCGGTGGTCGACGTGGTGGCGCGCGGCGGTGCTACGGCGGAAGCGATCCAGCACAAGATGGTCGGCCGCAACGTCGACAAGCAATATTACCGCGAGCACCTGCAGGCGCCCTATGACGCCTCTAAGGTGCTGGTCGAGATGGACCGCGTCGGTCTGCCCGGCCGCATCCAGGACATTTCGCTGAAGCTGCATGCCGGCGAGGTGCTGTGTCTGGTCGGCACGGAAGGGTCCGGCCGCGAGGCGATCCTGCGCACCATCTACGGCATGCTGTCGGCGACGACCGGGCGGCTTCGCATCAAGGGCGAGGACGCGGCCGGCTATTCGCCCCGCCACGCGGTCGCGCATGGCGTCGGCTACGTACCGCGCGAGCGCAAGGTCGAGGGCATCGTCGCGGGCATGAATGTCTACGAGAACATGACGCTGTCGCAGATGAAGAACCATTCGCGCGGCGGCGTGCTGCGCGTGGCCGAAGAGCGGGCGCTGGCGCGCGACTGGATCAGGAAACTCTCGATCAAGGCGCACTCCGAACTCGCCGATTGCGGCAACCTTTCCGGCGGCAACCAGCAGAAGGTGGTGCTGGCGAAATGGCGCTCCGGCGGCTCGGATATCATGCTGCTCGACCACCCGACGCGCGGCCTCGACATCGGCGCCAAGGAAGACGTCTACGACATGATCCGCGCCATGAGTGCGGCCGGCGTCGGCATCGTGCTGGTGGCCGATACGCTGGAAGAGGCGATCGGCCTGTCGCACACCATCATCGTCGTCAAGGACGGTCGCATCCAGAAGCAGTTCGCCTGCGAGCCGGGCGCCAAGCCCACGCCCTACGACCTCCTGCACTACATGATCTGAGGGACCAATGGATATTCAGCGCCTCAAACCGCACCTACCCTGGATCACGCTGGTCGTGCTCGTCGCGATCGTCGGCTTTACCGATCCGGGCTTCCTGCGCCCGACCAACCTGCTCGGCCTTGCCGGCGATATCGTGCCGCTGTTCATCATGGCGCTCGGGCTGACCTTCGCCATCTATATCGGCGGCATCGACCTGTCCGCCCAGTCCATGGCCAACATGGTGACGGTCATCGCCTCCGTCTACCTCGCCTCGATGGGCGCGTGGGTGGCGGTGTTCTGCGTGGCGGCCGGCTTTCTGCTCGGCATGCTGTCGGGCTATGTGACGACCCGGCTTTTCGTGCCCTCCTTCATCTCCACGCTCGCCATCGGCGGCGTCGCCTTCTCGATTGCGCAATGGCTTTCCGGCCAGCGCGCGCTCAACATGGATGCCGTCCAGCGCAACGAAACCTTCGGCTGGATGATCGGCCGCACCTGGGGCGTGCCGCATGAACTGCTGATCGCCGCGGTGCTGGTCGCCATCTGCCTGTTCATCGAACGGCGAACGACGCTCGGGCGGGCGCTGAAGGCGGTCGGCGCCGGCGAGCTTGCGGCGGCAGCCTCCGGCCTCAACGTCGCGCGCTACAAGATTCTTGCCTTTGCGATTTCCGGGGCGCTTGCCGCCATTGCCGGCCTGCTCTTCGCGGTGAAACTGTCGGGCGGCGCGCCGACGATCGCCAACGGCTTCCTGCTGCCGGCCATCGTTGCCGTGCTCGTCGGCGGCACGCCGCTCACGGGCGGTGTCGGCGGGGTGGTCAATACGGTCGTCGGCACGCTCATCGTCGCCGTCATCCGCGCCTCCATGCTCTATTTCGAGATCGACGCGACGCGCCAGCAGATGGTGTTCGGCGTGGTGCTGATCGTCGCGATTGCGCTCACCATCGACCGCGCCAAGCTGCGTACGGTGAAGTGATGGGCACGATGCGCGCCGCCGTCCTCACCGCCCCGAAACGCTTCGAACTGCGCGACGTCCCCGTGCCGGCCATCGGCCCGGAGGACGTGCTGGTGCGGGTCACACGCACCGGCATCTGCGGCACGGATATCCATATCTTCAACGGCCACTACGCCGCCGACAAGCTGCCGCTCATCCCCGGCCACGAATTCTGCGGCACCATTGCCGAGCGCGGCGCCAATGTGCGCCATCTCGACGTCGGCACGCGGGTGGTGGTCGACATCAATATCGGCTGCGGCACCTGCTTCTTCTGCCGGCGCAACGAGGTGCTGAACTGCGCCGAGGTCACCCAGGTCGGCATCGGCCGCGACGGCGCCTTTGCCGAATTCGTCGCGGTGCCGGCGCGGCTCGCAATCCCAGTGACGGGCGACATAGACGACGCGGTGCTGGCGCTGACCGAGCCCGTCGCCTGCGTCGTTCGCGCGGCGCGCAAGGCGAAGGCCACCTTCGGCCAGTCCGTCGTCATCTTCGGCGCCGGGCCGATCGGCAACCTGCATGTCCAGATGATGCGCCTCACCGGCGCGGCCCCGATCATCGTCACCGACCTTTCGGCTGAGCGCTGCCGCATGGCGATCGAGGCAGGGGCGGATGCGGCGGTGTCCGATTCGAATTTTTTGAAACAGACCGTGCTGGAAATGACCGGCGGGCGCGGCGCGGACCTGGTGATCGAAAGCGTCGGCAACAAGCGGCTCTATGAGCAGGCCTTCGACCTCGCGCGCCGCGGCGGCCATGTCGCCTTCTTCGGCATCACGCCGCCGGGCGACACCGTGCCCGTCGAAATCCTCCGGACCGTGCTGGAGGAGGGCAGCCTGAAGGGCTCCGTCGCCGGCATGGGCGAGGACATGCACGACGCGCTGACGCTGCTGTCGCATGGCCGTTTCCGGACCGGGAATTTCACCAAGGCGAGCTACCCGCTGGAGCGCATCCAGGAGGCTTTCGAGACGCTGGCCGACCGGCCGCAGGACCTGAAGACGCAAATCGCCATCGCGGCATAAACAATCGAAGTGGAGGATCCCATGGATCAGAAGACCCCGTTCCTTTCGCCCCCGACCGCAGCGCGCACCTTCGGCTTCTTCGTCGATGGTGACTGGAAGGACGGCGCGGAGCACTTCGAGCGCGCCTCGCCCGGCCACGGCACGCCCGTCACCCGCACGGTGCGCTGCACGGTCGACGACCTCAACGGCGCCGTCGCCGCAGCGCGGCGCGCCTTCGAGGATCGCCGCTGGTCCGGCCTTTCGGGCGCCGCGCGCGGCAGCGTGCTCTTGCGCGTCGCCGAAGGGCTGCGCCGCCGCCGCGACGAGATCGCCTATTGGGAAGCGCTGGAAAACGGCAAGCCGATCTCCCAGGCGCGCGGCGAGATCGACCATTGCATCGCCTGTTTCGAGGTCGGCGCCGGTGCCGCCCGCCTGCTGCACGGCGACAGCTTCAATTCGCTCGGCGACGATCTCTTCGGCATGGTGCTGCGCGAGCCGATCGGCGTTGTCGGCCTGATCACGCCGTGGAATTTCCCGTTCCTCATTCTCTGCGAACGCGTGCCCTTCATCCTCGCCTCCGGCTGCACCATGGTCGTGAAGCCCTCCGAGGTCACCGCTGCCACGACGCTGCTTCTCGCCGAAGTGCTCGCCGAGGCTGGCCTGCCCGCCGGCGTCTACAATGTCGTCACCGGCTCCGGCCGCACCATCGGCCAAGCTTTGTCGGAGCACGCGGACGTCGACATGCTGTCCTTCACCGGCTCCACGGCGGTCGGCCGGTCCTGCGTGCACGCCGCCGCCGACAGCAATTTCAAGAAGCTCGGCCTCGAACTCGGCGGCAAGAACCCGATCGTCGTCTTCGCCGATTCCAACCTGGAGGACGCCGCAGACGGCGCCGCCTTCGGCATCAGCTTCAACACCGGGCAGTGCTGCGTCTCTTCGTCCCGCCTGATCGTCGAGCGCTCCGTCGCCGCCGAGTTCGAAAAGCTGCTGGTGGAGAAGATGGCCAAGATCCGCGTCGGCGATCCGCTGGACGAGGCGACACAGGTCGGCGCGATCACCACGGAAGCGCAGAACGCCACGATCCTCGATTATATCGCCAAGGGCAAGGCGGCGGGGGCGACGCTGCTGGCCGGCGGCGGCCCGGTCGATCTCGGCCGCGGCCAGTATATCGCGCCGACGCTGTTTTCCGGCGTGTCCCGCGACATGGCGATCGCCCGCGACGAGATTTTCGGCCCGGTTCTCTGCTCCATGCACTTCGACACGGTGGAAGAAGCCATCCAGCTTGCCAATGATACGGTCTATGGGCTTGCGGCGAGCGTCTGGACGAAGGATATCGACAAGGCGCTGACGGTGAGCCGCCGGGTTCGCGCCGGGCGCTTCTGGGTCAACACGATCATGGCGGGCGGTCCCGAAATGCCGCTCGGCGGCTTCAAGCAGTCCGGCTGGGGCCGCGAGGCGGGCGTCTACGGGGTGGAGGAGTACACGCAGGTGAAATCCGTTCATATCGAGATCGGCAAGCGCACGCATTGGATCGCATGATGGCAGAGGGCTACGACTATGTGATCGTCGGCGGCGGCACGTCGGGTTGCGTGCTGGCGGCGCGGCTGTCCGAAAATCCGTCCGCGCGCGTCTGCCTCATCGAGGCGGGCGGGCGCGATACCAATCCGTTGATCCACATGCCCGTCGGCTTTGCCAAGATGACGACGGGGCCGCTGACCTGGGGCCTGAAGACCGCGCCGCAGAAACACGCCAACAACCGCGAGATCCTCTACGCGCAGGCCAAGGTGCTGGGCGGCGGCTCCTCCATCAATGCCGAGGTTTTCACCCGCGGCGTGCCCGGCGATTACGACCGCTGGGTGGAGGAGGGCGCCGAGGGCTGGGGCTTCAGGGACATCCAGAAATACTTTTTGCGCTCGGAGGGTAATTCCATTCTCTCCGGCGCCTGGCACGGCACGGATGGCCCGCTCGGTGTCTCGAACATTCCAGAACCCCAGCGCATGACACGCGCCTTCGTGCAGAGCTGCCAGGAAGCCGGCATTCCCTACAATCCGGATTTCAACGGCCCGGTGCAGGAAGGCGCCGGCGTCTACCAGACGACGACGCGCGACAACCGCCGCTGCTCGGCCGCCGTCGGCTATCTGCGCCCGGCGCTGAAGCGCAAGAATCTGACAGTGGTCACCGGCGCGCTCGTGCTGCGCGTGGTCTTCGAAGGCCGCCGCGCCGTGGGCGTCGATTTCGAGGTCGCCGGCAAGCGGCGGACGGCGCGGGCCGACAGCGAAGTGCTGCTCACCTCCGGCGCCATCGGCACGCCGAAGCTGATGATGCTGTCGGGCGTCGGCCCGGCCGATACGCTGAGAAGCCATGGCATTGATGTGGTGCAGGACCTGTCCGGCGTCGGCCAGAACCTGCAGGACCATTTCGGCGTCGATATCGTCGCGGAACTGAAGAACCACGACAGCCTGGACAAATACAACAAGCTGCACTGGTCGATCTGGGCGGGCATTCAATATGCGCTGTTCAACTCCGGCCCCATCACCTCCAACGTGGTGGAGGGCGGTGCCTTCTGGTATGGCGACAAGGCGAACCCGACGCCGGACCTGCAATTCCATTTCCTCGCAGGTGCCGGTGCCGAAGCGGGCGTTCCCGGCGTGCCGAAGGGCTCTTCCGGCATCACGCTCAATTCCTATACGCTGCGGCCGAAATCCCGCGGCACGGTGACGCTGCGCTCGGCCGATCCGCGCGCGCTGCCGGTCATCGACCCGAACTTTTTGAGCGATCCGGACGACATGAGGATCTCGGTCGAGGGTGTCAAAATCAGCCAGGAAATCTTCGCCCAGAAGTCCTTGCAGAAATACATCAAGACCCTGCATTTCCCGGACAGAAACGTGCGCACGGAGGCGGATTACATCGCCTATACGCGCCAGTTCGGCCGCACCTCCTATCACCCGACCTGCACCTGCAAGATGGGGCGCGACGCCCTGTCGGTGGTCGATCCGCAACTGCGCGTGCACGGCCTCGACGGCATCCGCATCTGCGACAGCTCCACCATGCCCAGCCTCGTCGGCTCCAACACCAATGCGGCGACGATCATGATCGGCGAGAAGGCGGCGGACATGATCCGCGGCAATGCGTGATCCAGTTTAACTTCCAAGCAAAAAAGGTCGGCCGAACGGCCGCCCTTATTCGTTGGTCCCCCACGCGCTGAGTTTATTGATCCAAAGGCGCCAAACCTCTCCTCCGTCATGCTCGGGCTTGACCCACAGGTGTCCGGTTTAAATTCAGGCCCATTCGAGCACCATCTGGCTGGTGTCTTGCGGCGGGTCTGGTGGTGGCTTCAGCAGGCGGTCTGTTCGGCGGCGATGCATGAGGTTTGCGCGTATGAGGCGGGCGAAAGCGA
>NZ_DASYHH010000035.1:0-57800 GCF_035998705.1 Shinella sp.
ACCCATTGACCCTGCCGTCGGTCGTCGCGTCCTTTCTCAAGGAAGGGCACGGCATCGATCATGTCACGGTCCAGGTGGACCCGCGGGGCGCGCTTCTCGCCCGGCACGCGTGATCGTGCCCTTCAATCAGCCGTCTGATCCGAAGCGGTCTAGGTTGAAGGTGCTCGACGCATCAAGTGCCCGTGTTGTTTGCGAACCGCGTCGCGTATCGTCGACGCTTGCGACGGCACGCCGCAGGCTAGCCGGAAGCGTCAGCCGTTGAAGCGCCTCGGCCGGTGCAAGCGCCCAATCGAGCATCGCCTTGTCGGAAACCGTCCATGCGCTTGCCTGGTGAAGGTCAAGAAGGCCGGATTCGGCGACAGCGGGCTGGCGCAATACCCGCCCCGTGATGCCGAGGCCTCCCATGGCCTTGAACGTTGAGGAGGGAATGAAAGCGGAGGTGTTTACACTCACAACGCGTTCGATTTCAGCTGCTCGAAACGTGGGGAGCGGAGCGCTGATGGTCGCCAGGTCGAAGAACGCCGGTTGTTCGACGGTCATTTCGCCCGCGGCCTGCATCTCGAGCGCCTTTTCCGCGCGGCTTTTGCGTGTCGGCAGCAACGCGGTCACGAGACTGTTCGGCGAGGTGTCATCTTCGGACAGTGCAGCGCCGGCGGAGCTCGCGGCCATGATCGATTTCGAGCCGACGCGTCGCTTGTAGTCCGCCATGGCCACGTTGTAGCCGGGCAGGGGGCGACCATCGGCGGGAACGTGCAGTGTCTTGCCGTTCGGGAAGATGCGCACAAGCTCTTGACGCGACATCCGTGGCCAGGCGCGCACATTGCCGACATCGAGATGCACGAAGGGCGAGCCCGATTTCGGATAGTAGCCGACGCCGCCAACCTGCATTTGCATGGCGGTGGCCCTGAGCTTTGCCAGCTTCACGCCAGGGATGAAGAAGTCCATCGCCTTGCCGAGCGTGTGCTGGCTGTTCTTGGCGACGCCCGAACTGCGCGAACGACCGCGCAGCATATTGTTGGTGGCGGGGGAGCGGTAGGCGGAGACGATGTGGATGTAATCCTTCGCGCCGCTGCGCTGATAGACTTCCCAGACGAGGTCGAGCAGGCGAGGGTCCATGCGAGCAGGTTCGTTCCGGCGCCAGTCGCGCAGGAAGCGGTTGACCTGCGCGAGACCCTTCGGGTCGAACCTGCCGTCGCGCTTGAAGGTGATCGTCGCCCGCTCGCCGGTGTGGGTGAAGAACAGTTTCAGCGATCGATCTTCCGCGGCAGCCGTGGCAGCGGTCAGTGCGACGACAGAGGCGGCGGCGGCCGTGATGGTGGAGGCTTGCGCAACCCAGCGCGCAATCGTCTCGATTCCCTTGTCGGCAGCAGCGTGGAACAGGCGCGCCAGAAACGCAGTCACAGGATACTCAGACACAGCAGTTCCGATCCAAACGAGATACTTCACGGGGCGGCAGAGACGTCTCGCCGCAGATTGCTGGCGAGGATTATGGTCAACAAAGATTTAAGAAGCCGTTGATGCCTGGTGGTCATCGCTTGGCCCCTTGACGGTGTTGCCGGCGGACAATCTCCTCGACGATGCGCTCGGCATCCGGCCCGGCACCCATGACGAGAGCGGATGCCCTGTTTCGTTGCCACGGCCGGCCCACGAAGTAGAGCCCAGGCACAGCGGAAACGCCGTTGGTGTGCGAGAACGCACGATCCGGTCCTACGGCCGACGGAATCTCCACCCAACCCGTCTCATCGCGATAGCCGGTCGCCCAGATTACCGTTCGCACGGTGGCGGAGCTGCCGTCGGAAAACGTGGCCGTCTCGCCTGAGGCGGCGACAAGGCGTGGCACAAGCCGAACACCTGCCTGCGCCAGGTGTTTGTCGCCTTGCCCTCGGTCGGGAAAGGCATCGGCAGCGCGCACCTTGCGGCCGATCCATGACTCCGGCGAGGCGTTCAGAATGCCGAGCAAGCGGAGCCACCACCAGATCGACTTCCCGAACAGCCCTTCGGGGAACAGTTTTCGAGGCTTGCCGTGGGAAAGCATCACAGGTTGCAGGGTCCGGCATTCAAGTGCGATGTCACGACCGCTTGCGCCGTCTCCAACGACGAGGACCGGTCCATCGGGCACACCCGCAGGGTTCTGATAGGTTTGCGGCGTCAACTGCAGCACCTCAGATCCGAAGCCGCTAGAGATGGACGGGACTATCGGTTTCTGAAAACCCCCGGTCGCGACAATCACTTCACTCGCTTCGATTTTCTCGCCCGAGTCCGTTTCTGCGAGGAAGACCCGGTTCGCACGCGACAAGCGCGCGACCCGTGTTCCCGATCGCACCGGCAGGCTGAAACGCGCGGCGTAGTCTTCCAGGTAGACAGCAAACTCGTCGCGGCTCGGATATTGCTCCCGGTTGCCGGCAAGGGGCAGGCCTGGAAGGGCGCTGAACTGGCGTGGAGTGAACAGGGTCAGCGAAGCGTAGCGGCTGCGCCAGCTGTCGCCGACGCGCGGATGGGCGTCGACGATCAGGAAAGGCAGACCGGCCCTGCGCAGGTAGTACCCTGCGGCAAGGCCAGCCTGGCCGGCTCCGATGACAAGCACCTGCCGCGCCGTCACGAAACCACCACGACGCGTGTTCCTACCGGGACGCGCTCATAGAGGTCTTCGACGTGACCGTTGACCATCCGTATGCAACCATTCGAAACCGCCTTGCCGATCGTCCAGGGCTCGGTCGTGCCATGGATGCGATAGAGGGTGTCTCTGCCGTCTCGAAACAAATAGAGAGCCCTCGAGCCCAGCGGGTTCTTCGGCCCGCCGGGAACGCCGTCGGCATAGCGTGCATATTTCTTCGGATCACGCCGTATCATGTTGTCGGTCGGGCGCCAGCTTGGCCATTTCGCCTTCCGGCCGACAGTCGCCGTGCCGGAGAACGCCAGGCCCGCGCGCCCGACACCTACGCCATAGCGGCGGGCAAGGCCCCCTTCTTCGATGAGATAGAGAAAGCGATCCCTCGGTACGACGATGATGGTACCGGCCGTCTCCGGATAGGGAGATGTCACCAGTTGCGGCAGAAATCTCTCATCGATGTCGATCGTGCGTTTCCTGCCTTGCGCGAAGGCGAGCGCGGGTGAGGCAAGGAGAGCGACGGCGGCAAGGCCGAAGGTCCGTCGATCCAGAACCGGGGAAGCCGGCCGCTCCGCTGTTGGGGATTGTTCGGTATCGTGGTTTGAAAGTCGTCTCATGGAAGTGTTCCTTGGCACGGGCAGGGGTCGCTTGGCGGTCTGCAATCGGCTTTGAAATGGGAATGGTGGGTGAGCGGCCGAGCGTATGCCGCGGTCGCGTCACCGGAGACCGCATCGCGCACGCGTGCGTCCCCGGTTGGTTCAAGCCGAGCGAGGGGGAGGCAGAATCAGCCGGGCTGGAACTGACGATTGCGTGTCGAAAGCTTGATTGGGGCGAATCCGGCGGACCGGTGCGGCCACCGGCCAGAACCACGCGACCAGCCAGCTGCAGGCTTCGTGACAGGTCTCTAGGCTCGCCGGATGGTCAAGCTCTGAATCATCAGTGTCTATCGCCAAAAGGCTCACGCTGCTCTGTAACGGGTCGGACAGCGCGTGGCTGCGCGCCGCCACCGACGCCGCGGTGCTTGCTCCGACGACGAGCGACATAAGGAAGACAATGATCAACTTCATGAGGGCGCGGTGCATGTGCGTAATGCCCGGATCGCTGCATTTTCGAAGACCTATCTCACGGCATTATGCTTAACAGGCGATTACCGGTGTGTGCAGCGTGGAGGCGAAATTCCTGCCTTCGCGCACGACCCGTTGAAATCGCAAGTGATTTTGATCCCGCGCGTTTGATGTCATGACATCGGCAGGTGCCAATCACGATGGCATCCCGCGTTCGGCGTTTTGCGGCGGGTCGCACTCGGCAAAGGTTCTACATACTGACCGCTGTCTCGATAGTGCCGACCTTGATGCCGATGTCGTTGCGGGCGTCGTGCAGCGCGGCAATAAGCGTCTCGGCCCTTGTGGATTTAAGTCGATCCTTGCTCGTGAGGATGAGGGCGCGGAACGGGATCGCAGGGATGAAGGGGCGAGCGACAAGGCCACGGCTCTCAAACTGGCTGGCCTTGTAGGTCATTGCATTGGCGATGCCGATTCCGACGCCCTCCAGGGCCAGATTGCAGACGACCTCGGAATATTGCGTTTCGACGACAGTGCGGGTTTGCAGTTGCGCCTCTTCAAGGGTCCGTTCAATCCGTCTGCGCACCGTGTCGTCCGGAGACAGCGCGATGAACGGTTCGCCCTCCAAGTCCGCGGGCGTTACGTTTTCCCTTCCTGCCAGCCGATGACTGGCCGCCATGACGCAAACGGCCGGCGCGGACATGAAGGGTTGCACGGAGACGCGAGACGTGTCGATTTCGTCGGCGGTAAGACCGACATCCGCCTGGCCGGAAGCGACCATATCGCGCACGGCATTCGAGCCGGCAATCAGAAGTGTGACATGGCCGGTTCGGTCCCTGCTGCGATAGCGTTGGATAGCCTTCGGCGCGAACGAAAGCCCGAGCGCAGGGTAACATGCCAGGCGGAGTCCGCTGGCGCCGAACTCCCGGATCATCGCCGCACGCGCGCGCAGCTGGTCCATCCCGATGAAAGCCCGCTCGACCTCCTCGTGCAAGGCAATTGCCTCTGGCGTTGGTACGAGCCTGCCGCCGACCTGGCGGAATAGGGTCAGTCGCGTCGAGCGGGCAAGGCGGGCAACCGCCCGGCTGACGGCCGGCTGGCTGATGCCCAGGAACTCAGCGGCTCGCGATGTGCTTCCCATACGCATCACCGCGTCGAAGGCCTCGAGTTCTCCCAGGTGCATTATAACATCCGCGCATAAAGTGCCTATGGCTGAGACATTATCGCACATAGTGGCGATACGCTATATCTCGTTCAGGGAGTTTAGCCGTGAACCGAGAAACCAAACTGCTGCATGCCGGACCGATAAGCGATGAAGGGTTCAGGAGCCTTTCCGCGCCGGTCACGCGTGCCTCCACCATCGTCTTTCCGTCTTCCGACGCGTTCGAGCGCCGCTACGACCGGTTCTATGACGGTTATACCTATGGCCTGTACGGCACGCCGACGACCCGTACGCTTGAGGCACGGCTCGCCGAGTTGTACGACGCGGACCACTGCCTTTGCCTGCCGTCGGGCCAATCGGCGACCGCGCTCGCATTGACCTCCCTTTTGAAAGCAGGCGACCGCGTTCTCGTCACATCCGCCGCATATGGTTCGACACGCAGCTTCTGCCATGACACGCTTTCACGGTTCGGTGTCGAAACGGTTCTCTACGAGCCAGCCGCCGGAGCAGGCGTCGCTCGCCTGATCGACGAGCGCACGCGGGTGATCGTGGTGGAATCGCCCGGTTCCAACACTATCGAGATACAGGACATACCGGCGATCGCAGGCGCCGCCCGTGCGGCCGGAGCCTGCGTGCTCGCCGACAACACATGGGCGTCTGCGCTAAACTGCAACCCGCTTGATCTCGGTGCGGATCTTGTCATGGAAGCCTTGTCAAAACATGTGGGTGGGCATGCGGATCTTCTGCTCGGTGCCCTGGTCACACGCGATGAAGGATTGTACCGGCGGCTGAAAGACACCGGCAGGACCATGGGTCTCGGCATCTCGGCCGATGACGCCAGCCTCGCGCTGCGCGGGCTTCAGACGATGCCGCTGCGGTTGGAGCGGGAGGGGATATCCGCCTTGACGCTCGCGCGCTGGCTCCAGTGCCGTTCAGAGATCGGCGATGTGCTGCATCCTGCCCTGCCGAACCACCCGGGCCATTCGATCTGGCGGCGTGATTTCCAGGGTGCCAGCGGCCTTTTCTCGGTGAGGCTGGCACCACCGTTCCAAGCCAATGTCTCCGCTTTCGTGGACTCGCTCAAGGTCTTCCGTATCGGTGCAAGCTGGGGAAGCACGCAAAGCATCGTCACGCCTCAACTGGATGTATCCGCGAACCAGGCATTGCCTGTTCCGGGCAGCAACAGGATCGTCCGTTTCTCGGTCGGTCTAGAGCCGGTCGAGGACCTGCAGGCGGATATCGAGGCGGCCCTGAATGCCTTGGTCGCGGATGTGGTGCACGAGCACTGGATTGATGAAGAGGGAACAATCACAACAAGAGGAAGAGAACGATGAAGTACGCAATTCTGCTGACCAGCGCCATCGCTGCTGCTATACTTTCCGGCGAGCCGGTTCACGCCCAATCCATCGTCGACAAGGTCCGGGAACGGGGATATGTGAGCTGCGGCGCCAGCCAGGGGGTGCCCGGCCTGTCACGCCCCGACGAAAAGGGAGAGTGGACCGGTTTCGACGTCGACAGTTGCCGAGCCGTTGCCGCCGCGGTGTTCGCGGACAGCAAAAAGGCACGGTTCGTTCCACTGAACGCGGCCCAGCGCCTGCCTGCCCTTCAGACGGGCGAGATCGATGTCCTGTCGCGGACGACGACATGGACCTACACACGCGACACCGCGGTCCGCTTCGTGGCGATCAACCTCGTCGACGGCGACGCCATCATGTTGAGCAAGGCGTTGAACGTCCAGAAAGCGGCTGACCTCGATGGGTTGACGATCTGCCTGCAGGGCGGTGGCAGCCTGGTCGAGAACGCGCTCGACACGATCGAGCAGGACAATGCCGTCAAGGTCCAACGCGTCTATTTCGATTCGACCATCCTGGCGCGGGATGCCTATTTCGGCGGACGTTGCGACGGCTATATGAGCGACGGCTTCGCCATTGCCGGCCAGCGTGCGTCTGTCGCTGGCAATCCGGAGGAGCATGCCATCTTCTATAGCGGCGCGACCACCGAGCCGCTCGCTCTAGCCATCCCCCGTGGTGACGACCGCTGGTTGGACATCGTGCGCTATGCGTTCAACGCCATGGTCTGGGCCGAAGATCGCGGCATCACCTCGCAGAATGTCGATGAAATCAAAACGACGAGCGGCGATGCAGAAACGCGCAAGGCGCTGGGGGCCGAACCCGGCATCGGCGAGCCGCTCGGTTTGGACGACGCTTGGATCTACAATGTCATCAAGCAGGTCGGAAACTACGGCGAAGTCTTTGACCGCAATCTTGGGGCACAGAGCGCGCTCAAGGCCGAGCGCCGTCTCAACGCCCTCCCGCGCGATGGCGGCATCCTATTCCCGATTGCGTTCAAGTAACCGAACCGGACCATTGCCCGGTCGCAGCGGCCGGGCAATGCATGCAGAGGAGATTCAGATCATGCTGCAGGATGCCCGCTTTCGTGCGGCTGCCGTTCAGCTGATGTTGTTGGCTGGCGTTGCGACCTTCGGGATCGCCTTGGTCTCCGCCACGGCGCAAAACCTTCAGCTTCGGGGCATACCCGTCGGTTTTGGCTTTCTCTGGAAACCGGCGAATTTTCAGATCGCGGAGACGATCCTTCCCTATTCGTCCTCCGATCCGAACTGGTGGGCGGCGGTCGTCGGCCTCGCCAACAGCCTGTTCATTTCAGTCCTCGTGATCGTCATCGCCAGCGTCATTGGCCTCTTCATCGGCATCGGGCGCCTGAGCAACAACCCCCTGATGAGCGGCCTTTGCCGTGGTTGGGTTGAGATCGCCCGCAACACGCCGCTCGTCGTCCTACTCATTTTCACCTACGCGCTTTGGTGGGAGGTTTTGCCTCTCGCTTCGCAAGCGTGGAAGCTGGGCCCCGGCACGCATCTTTCGGTGCGGGGACTTTCCATGCCGGCGCTTCACTGGTCGGCATCGGGGGTAATGCCGCTGGCATTCGTTGGCGCCGGCCTCCTGGGCGTGTTCACGGCATCCCGCGCCGCCCACAGGCGGCAGTCTCGTACGGGCCGGCGCCCGCCTTATGTCTTATGGGCATGGATTGCCGTGGCATCGGGCGTGGCCCTGCTTCTCATGCTCTATCGCAATGCGTTATCGATCGAGTTGCCCGAATTCCGCCGTGCAAACTTTGTCGGCGGCTGGTCGCTGACGCCCGAACTGACCTCCATCCTGATCGGCCTTACATTCTATACCGCGGGTTTCGTCGGGGAAATCGTTCGCGGGGGGATCGTCGCGGTACGCAGGGGACAGTGGGAAGCCGCCACTGCGTTGGGTTTAACTCGGGCGCAGACCTACCGGCTGGTCGTCTTGCCGCTTGCCCTGCGCAGCATCGTCCCTCCGATGAATAGCCAGTACATCAACGTCATCAAGAATTCGACCCTCGCGATCGTGGTCGGCTACCAGGATTTCATGACGGTCATGAGCACTATGATCAACAAGACCAGCCACGCGATCGAAGGCGTCGCGATGATCCTCGGCGTCTTTCTCCTCGTCAACCTCGCCCTGTCCGCGCTGCTCAACGCGTACAACCGGCGCATCGCCATCGTGGAGCGTTGAAAATGGTCGAAATCGCCTACAACGTACCGGCGCTTACCAGTCGCCCTCTCACGAGACGGTTGGCGCCGTTTTTCGGCACGCCGCTCAATGCTGTCTTGACGATAGCGCTGGTCGCGCTTTTGGTCCGTATCGGGTGGCCGCTTGCGGATTGGGCGATCTTCGAAGCAGCCGTGCTTCCCGCCGAGCCCCAGACCTGCCAGGCGGCGACAGGCGCCTGCTGGAGTTTTCTCCTCGCCAAGTATGGGCAGATCCTCTTCGGCATCTATCCGCCCTCGGAACGGTGGCGCGCCGCACTGGTGTGCGGATTAATCCTCGCGACACTGGTGGTTTCCGCAAGGCCGTCGTCATGGCGGCCTTGGCTCGCCCTGGCCTGGCCGGGCATGATGATCGTCGTGCTGTGGCTCATGAGCGGCGGTTTCGGTCTGCCCTACGTGCCCACAAGCGCCTGGGGCGGCCTGCCGGTGACGCTTATCCTCACCGTCTTCGCCATCGGCCTCGGATTTCCGGCGGCAGTGCTTCTGGCTCTCGGCCGCAGGTCGCATATGCCTGTTGTGCGAACATTGAGTATCCTGGTCATCGAGACGATCCGCGGTCTTCCGCTTCTGAGCCTTCTTTTCGTCGCCTCGATCCTGCTGCCGCTCTTTCTTCCGGATTGGCTCCTCCCGGACAAATTCGTCCGTGCGCTTCTTGCGCTCACGGTTTTTGCGGCGGCTTACCTCGCGGAGGTGATACGGGGTGGGCTCCAGTCGATCTCTGCGGGCCAGGCGGAAGCGGCAGGAGCGCTGGGCCTCGGATATTGGAACACCCAGCGACTGATCATCTTGCCGCAGGCGATCCGCATCGTCATCCCGGCGCTGACCAACACCATCATCGTGATGGTGAAGAACACCAGCCTGGTTCTGGTGGTGGGCCTCTTCGATCTCATCAGTTCCGGCAAGGCGGCACTGTCCGATCCGGACTGGCCAGCACCATCGACAGAGACCTTCCTGTTCATCGGTCTGATCTACTTCATTCTCGCCTTTTCCTTTGCTCGTTTTGCCGACTTCCTGGAACGCCGCGGTAAGGAGATGCTTTGATGGCTGCCACTCCCATTGCAACACTCGCGATAAGTATCGAGAATCTTGGGAAGTCCTATGGCGATTTCGAGGTCTTGAAGAGCGTCAACCTCTCTGTCGCGCAAGGCGAGAAGATTGTTATCTGTGGACCCTCCGGCTCTGGCAAGTCGACGCTGATCCGCACGATCAATCGGCTCGAGGAGCATCAGCGCGGCAGGATCATCGTTGACGGGATCGAATTGACCGGTGACCTGAAGGGGATCGAGAAAGTCCGATCGGAAGTTGGAATGGTTTTTCAGCACTTCAATCTCTTCCCGCACTTGACCATACTGGAAAACTGCACCCTCGCGCCAATCTGGGTTCGCAAAATGCCGCGCCAACACGCGCAGGAGATTGCGATGGAGTTCCTCCGAAAGGTCCGCATTCCGGAGCAGGCCGATAAGTATCCCGGGCAGCTCTCGGGCGGTCAGCAGCAGCGTGTGGCGATCGCGCGGGCGCTGTGCATGAAACCTCGCATTATGCTGTTCGACGAACCGACATCGGCGCTGGACCCGGAGATGATCAAGGAGGTGCTCGACACAATGATCGAACTCGCCAACGACGGTATGACCATGCTGTGCGTCACGCATGAGATGGGTTTTGCGCAGGCGGTTGCCGACCGCATCGTTTTCATGGATGGCGGAAAAGTGATCGAAGAAAACCGGCCGGCGGAGTTTTTCAAGTCGCCGCGAAACCCGCGCGCGCGCGCGTTTCTCAGCCAGATAGTCGGGCACTTAGGTCGATCGTTCACAGACGGTCCAACCGCGGATTGAACACCGCCGGCGATGGAGGCGATGATGGGCGGCTGGGGAGCGGCAGTTCGCCGCGCGACATCTCGCTTTGCCGGTTACGATTGACCAAAGTGTTCCGAACAGGCAGGCGATATCCTGCAATCGTGCAAGATTGTGAAGGAGAAACCACATGCTTAAACGACGAGACGTATTGCTGGGTGCAGCGATTGGCACCATAGCGTTGACGGCGCTGCCTGTCAGAGCGGCAACGAAAGACCATCAGGTGATGATGCTCAACAAAGGCAAGAAGGGCGCGATGGTCTTCGAGCCCGATTTCATTTTGGCCGCGCCTGGCGATACAGTGACCTTTGTGCCCGTCGACAAGGGCCACAATGCCGAGACCATCAAGGGATTGATCCCGGATGGAGCGAACGCGTTCAAAGGCAAAATCAACGAGCAGATCACGGTAACCGTCGAGCAGGAAGGCATCTATGGTGTAAAATGCCTTCCGCACTATGGAATGGGGATGGTGGCGCTCATCGCGGTGGGGCAGCCGGTCAACCTGGAACAGGCCAGGACGGTGAAACATATAGGCAAGGCAAAGAAGGTGTTCGAGGAACTGCTGGCGCAGGTGCCGACGACGTGAGTTCTTGAAGCAACGCCACACACGAGCCGGCTTCTTGTCATGCCATGACCGTTATGCATCTGTGCGCAACGGTACACGTCGTCCGGCTCGGCGACTTTGTGCGCAGGATAGGCAATCATCGCGGATTGAGGCGAGAAGAGCGTGTAGCCGTGCGGCGTGGCGCTCCGCCGCCCCAATCATCCTATCAACCCGCTGTCATCGTTGATGACGGCGACCCGATATTCAGGACCGTGCAGCGACATGAACAAATTCAAAGCTTTATTCTTAACGTCGTTTGCAATGACAGTTCTGACAGCCGCCCCGGCAACGGCGCACTCCGTGCTCAAGAATTCGTCGCCAAGTGCCGATACAACCGTGGAAGCACCAAGGTCACTTGAGCTCACGTTCTCCGAAACCGTCAACCTGCGCTTCAGCAATATCGAACTCATCGGGCCTGATGGTGCGGCGGTGCGAGTGGGCAAGCCTATCAATTCGCAGGATGGTCATACGCTTCTTGCGCCCCTTCCGGAGCCGCTGCCTTCAGGCAGGTATGATGTCAAATGGGATGCTCTTTCCAAGGATGGTCATAAGATAAACGGCAATTTCAGCTTTCTCGTCAAATGAGGTGCCGTGAATGGCGGACCCGGTAATTGTCCTCATCCTGTGCCGGGGCGCAATATTCGGAGCAGCCCTTATGATCTGGGGGGCGTCATTGTTTCGCTGGCGCCTCCAGCCTCATGCAGAGAGGATGCGTTTCGAGGGCTGGATGATTCTGTGCTTGGTTGTCGCGGTCATTATTCTCCTGCCGGCACAGGCGGCCCGGGTTTCTGACGGGTGGGGCGATATTTTTGAACCGGGCCTTCTTCGGGATGTCATAGTTTTCACCACGCCCGGAAGGTCGTGGGCTCTCCAGGCGGCGGCGATCACGGTGGCTGCGTTTGCATTTGTCATGCAATGGACAAGGGCCACCGTGCTGTCGATAGTGATCGTGTTCATTGCCCAATCGATGACCGGACATGCCGCAGCATCCGAAGGCGTATTCGGGTATGTGCGGCAGGCGAATGACGTGCTTCACCAGATCGCTGCGGGAGCTTGGTTGGGTGCGCTGCCGTATGTCTTGCGGCTTCTGCCGGACGTGGAAAAGCTTGACGCGAAGATGATTCTTATCCGTTATTCAGGCGAGGGCCATTTTTGGGTTTCGCTTCTGCTCGTGACCGGGTTGATTGCTACTCTTTGGATCTTCGAAGGAATACCGCTTGACTGGAGCATTCGCTATCAGCTGCTTTGGGCTTTGAAGGTGTTCGTGACAATGGCCATGGTCGGACTTGCGGTGTGCAATCGTTACTTCCTGGTGCCGCGTCTTCGGGACAGGCCCGACGCATTGTCGGCGCTCGCGAGAGCAACCAGACTCGAGATCGCGCTTGGGCTATTGGCCGTTGCGCTGGTTGCATGGTTTGGAACGCTCGAACCACTTTGAGCGGTGTCTTCGGCTCTCCGAGTGTCAGGCGCATGGACGCGCGAGACGGGAATCATTAATAATCTGGACACGTTGATCAGGAATGAATCGGAGTGGTGATGAATTTCGGACGGTTGATCGCAGGTGCGAGCCTATCGGCTCTCTGGTCTTTTGTCGGCAACGGCGCATGGGCTCATCCGTCCGCGATGGTCACGGGAAATTTCACGTCTCAACCAATCGGTCATTTTGAGTTCTGCAAGCGAAACGCGTCAGAATGCACGTTACGTTCCAGGAAAACGGCGCCATTGCCAATGTCGAGCGAGTTCCTTGCGCAGTTGCAACAATTGAATGTTTCAGTGAACAAGGCAATCAAGCCCATAAGTGATTTTGATCTATACGGAGTGGAAGAATACTGGACCTATCCAGTCGATGGAGGCGATTGCGAGGACTATGTGCTCGCAAAACGTCGTGTTTTGATCGAGGATGGTATCCCGTCGTCAACGGTGCTCATTACGGTATTGCGTCGACCGAACGGTGAGGGGCACGCCGTTCTGACGGTGAGAACCGACATCGGAGACGTCATTCTTGATAATCTGACAGATGCCGTCTTGAACTGGGACGAAACTGGCTACACTTACCTGAAGCGACAGGCGGTCGACCATACGGGGCGCTGGGTGTCCATTCGAGACGGCGACGCTCCGCTGGTCGGTTCCGTTCACTGAAGTTCGGGGTCGAGGAGGTTTCGTCTGCAGAGCTTTTTTCGTCTCGACCAAACTGCGACACGAGCACGGCGACAATCGCAGCAGCCGCCGAATTGCTGGTCATCCAAACCATGCCGAGCGGAACTTAAAGCTCTGGCACCCGCGATCGAGCGGTCCTGACAGTAAGAGCTTTACGTTCAGGCTCATACGGTGCGGAGTGTTGATATGGTAATCGTCCCGGCGTCCAAAGCTGAACTTCGGAAAGAGCAGCGCAAAATCCTCTTGAGAAGCGGTGCGGCTGCCATGGTGTGCATGCTGGCCCTCGGTGGCACGCAATACCTTCTACGCGGCGCCAAGGTTTTCCCCGACGAAAATCTGGAATCGCGGCTATTCTTCATAGCCGCCGCGAACTTGCTTCTCGTCGTTTGGGTCATCATAGGCGTCGCCATGGTGGCACGAGGCCGACGTCATTCTGCGGAAGATATCGGCGGATCGGCGTACTCTCGCCCGAGCTCTAGAATTGCCGTTGCAGCCGCTTTTCTTCAGAACACGCTCGAACAATTCGTCATCGCGTCCGTGACGTTATCCGCGCTCGTGATGCTGGAAGGCGCGGCGATGATGCCGTTTATCGCGGCTTCTGTGGTCCTGTTCGGTGTCGGCCGCGTTTGCTTCTTAGTCGGGTACTCAAAAGGGGCCGGTGGCCGTGCGTTTGGAATGGCCCTGACTGCGCTCCCCAGCATCGCGGCGTTCGTGATCGCGTTGGCGCACTTGATCACGCGGGTCTGGCAAACGTGATGCTGACGACGTCAATTCTGGCATACTGATGGATCGGCATAGGCCCCGGCGGGCTTGAATCCGACCCTTCGTTTGAATCCGTCGTAAAAATCGTGGCGCGCGTTTACGCCTCTTGCACCTCAAGTACCTAGAGGTTTTATGATCCGGCTCCTTTGATTTGGAGACGAGATGTTCAGGCGACAATTTCTGGGATCGACCGCGGCAGCTTTCACCTTGCTGGCCGCAAACCGCGTTGTTGCGCAGACGGCCGCCACAGGCTCGGCGACGGACCTCTTGCAGCCGGGGCCGTTGCCCGAGCGGATTCTGGGGCGCGACGACGCACCGGTTACCGTTATCGAATATGCGTCGATGACATGCGGGCATTGCGCCAACTTTCACTTGAATATCTGGCCAGCCTTCAAGGCAGAGTTCATCGATACGGGTAAGGTCCGCTTCATTCTCCGCGAGTTCCCGTTTGATCCGCGCGCGACCGCCGCCTTCATGCTCGCCCGCTGCACGGGTGACGACAGATGGTATCCGACGGTCGACCTCCTCTTCCGTAACCAGCCGCGCTGGGCGCGTGCTCAGGACGGCAAGGAAGGGTTCCTCTCGGTCCTGTCGATGACCGGTCTCAAGGAGGCCGATCTTGAGGCTTGCCTTAGCGACCAGGCGCTGCTCGACAAAGTCAATGCGGTCGCGGCCAGAGGTCAGGAACTTGGCGTCGATTCGACGCCGACCTTCTTTATCAACGGCGAAAAATACACCGGCGTAATGCCGATCGAGCAATTGCGCGCCGTCATCGAACCGATTGTCGCGGGAGCAAAGAAGTGATGCTGCTGAAAATCAGGAACGTCTTTCTTTCCGCGCTCTTTCTGGTCGCTGTTCCAGCCTTCGCCGAGGAACGGGCGGATCAGGTAGCAGCTCGCGTCGGAGATTCCGAGATTCTGGAATCCGACGTATCGTTCGCAACCTCGTTCCTCGGCGATCCTAATCCCAAGGCAACACCCGAGGCACGCAAGTCCGCGGTCGTCGATGCGCTGATCGACCTCAAGGTGGTCTCTGACGCCGCGATCAAGGACGGGCTGGAGAACGACGAGACGTTCAAGCGGCAGATGGTGTTCCTGAGGCAACAGGCGCTTCGGCAGGCCTATCTCGCCAAGGCTGCCGCCGCCGCTGTAACCGAGGACGCACTGCGCAAGGTCTATAACGAACGGGTCGCCGCCATGCCGTCGGTCGAAGAGGTTCGCGTCCGGCACATCCTGCTGAAGGACAGGGCTGGCGCTGAGGCGGCGATGAGGGATATAGCCGCGGGCAAGTCCTTTGAAGAGGTGGCCGGGAGCGTTTCGCTGGATGAGACGTCGAAGAAGAGCGGCGGTGATCTTGGCTTTCTGACAATGGAACAACTCCCGCCGGAGCTGGGAGAGGCGATCGTAACGATGAAGACCGGTGAGATTGCCGCAAAGCCCGTGGAGACGCCCTTCGGCTTTCATGTCGTAAAACTTGAAGAGCGGCGCAAGCGTGAACCACCGGCATTCGAGGTTGTGTCGACGGAGTTGCGCCGTGGCATGGAAGCCCAGGCGGTGAGCAAGATCGTCGCTGACCTCAAGGCGGCCGCGCGGATAGAGAAGCTCGTGCCCGATGTTGCGATGCCTGAGGGATCGGATGACGGACACGAGCATGGTGCCGAGGGCGGGGAATAGCGCAACTCTATCGTTTCTTTCGTGCAATCCCGTTCCCTTGTTCTGATTATTCTCGTGTCCCGGCATCTCATGCGGTCGCTCCATTCTCTGCTGCCAAAATTCCTCGCCGTCTCTCTCATCGCGATCATGCTATCGGGATGCGTTGCCATGGAGCTCGCCGAACTCTCCAGCGAGCCGCCGAAGCTTTCCGCCGCCGTCGTGGCCGCGATGGCGAAGAAGGGTATGCGGCCTGAAGATCCTGTCCTTGTGCGGATATTCAAGCAGGAGAGTGAGCTGGAGGTGTGGAAGGCGGATGCATCAGGCCGTTACAAGCTCTTCAAGACCTATCCGATGTGCCGCTGGTCCGGCAAACTCGGCCCCAAGACGAAAGAAGGCGATCGCCAGGCGCCGGAAGGCTTCTATCATGTCTCGGCCGGGATGCTGAATCCGCAGTCGCAGTACTATGTCTCGTTCAATCTCGGTTATCCCAACCGTCTTGAAGCTGCGCTCGGCTACACCGGTGAGGCGCTGATGGTCCATGGCGCCTGCTCGTCGTCGGGTTGCTACGCCATGACCGATCAGGGCGTCGGTGAGATCTATGCCATCGCTCAGAAGGCGCTGCAAAGCGGTCAGGACAGCTTTCAGGTCCAAGCCTATCCGTTTCGCATGACCGCGGAGAACCTCGCCAAGCATCGAGGGGATTCGAACATGCCGTTCTGGCTCACCCTCAAGGAGGGCTACGACCAATTCGCTTTTTCGAAGCGCCAGCCGAAGGTCGCGGCCTGCGAACGGCGCTATGTGTTCAACAGGGAGTTCGAGGGGGGCGATCCGCGCAATCCGCTCGCCGCCTGTCCGGTATCGTCCAGCGGGGCTTCGGCCGACCTCCTGTCAATGGTGGCGACGGAGCGTGGCAAGGTGGACGCGGCGCTTGCCGCCGAAAAGTCGGCCGCGGCGCTCGCTTATGTGGACGGCGGAATGCATCCAAGCTTCCGGGCTCTTTTGAAGAAACAGGGGGCCTCGAAGCTGGCGGAGGATATCTCGATCATAAAATATCCGGTCAGTCGGCCGGAGGCTGCGCTTGCCGATCCCTATTCGGGCACGTCTGCTGTCAGCGGGGCGTCGGATGACTGATCCAAGTGACGTTCGACAGCGTGCGCGCATGATCCGGCGGAAGAACCGCGTCATGCTTTTTGTTCTGCTGGGCTTCGTAGTCTCTGTCATTGCCTACAGCGCTTTTCACATTCGCAGCGAAATGAAGACGTCGACACCGTCGGCAGCTGCTGCTGAAACCGGTAAATAGTCGGCGTCGAGAAAAGGGACCAACATGCTTGAAGACACCAACACCGTCGCGCGCCGCGGATTTCTTCTCGGGACGCTTTCCATGGCGCTGGCGGCCTGTTCCACGACATCCCCCTCCGCCGTGCCCAGCGTAGCACGACGTCCGATGGGCGTGCCGAGCGAGGAGGAACTGGCCGCTCGCTATGCCGCGATGGAGGATGGCGGTCATCAGCTGCCGGCCGTTCCCTTCCGGCAAATTGATCCAAAATTCTACCGCCAGCGTGTTTTCAATACGACGGGCGAGCCAGCCGGCACTGTGGTGGTCGATACCGGTTCGAAGTTTCTCTATGTCGCGGAGCCCGGCGGCACCGCGATGCGCTACGGGGTTGGGCTTGGCCGCGCGGGATTTGCCTGGGAAGGCGAGGGGGTTATCCAGTGGCGCCAGAAGTGGCCGCGCTGGAAGCCGCCGGCGGAAATGATCGCGCGCCAACCCGAGCTTGCGAAATTCTCTGTCGAGAACGGTGGACAGGAGCCAGGGCCGGACAATGCGCTCGGCGCCCGCGCGCTCTACATCTTCCAGAATGGCGAGGACACGCTTTACCGTCTGCACGGAACACGTGAGTGGAACTCTATCGGAAAATCCGTGTCCTCCGGCTGCGTGCGGTTGGTCAATCAGGATGTCATCGACCTCTACACCCGCGTGCCTTCCAAGGCACGCATTGTCGTACGCACGTAGATCATGCGGTTGGTAGTTGAAAGAAAAGGCGAGCTCGCCGCCTTGTTTGCGTTCGGCGCCGCAATCTTCCTCGTGGACATCGCTCTCAAGCACTTCATGGTCACGGCGGTGATGAACCCGCCGCGGATCATTCCCGTCACACCGTTCTTCAATCTCGTGCTCGTCTACAATCCCGGCGTCAGCTTCGGAATGTTCGCCGAATGGATATCGGCGGCGCCACAGCTTTTTGCCGTTCTGAAAGCATGCATCGTTGCCGGGCTCCTGTCGTGGGCCGCTCTTTCGCGCCGGATGGTTGAGCGGCTGGCACTGTGCATGGTCGCGGGAGGAGCGATGGGCAATCTCGTCGACCGGTATGCCGACGGCCAGGTCACCGACTATCTGGATTTCTATGCGGGACAGTGGCATTGGCCATCGTTCAACCTTGCCGATGTGGCCATCGTGGCTGGTGCGGGCCTCATGATCGTTGTTGCTTCTTTCCACAGAGACACTGCAACGAGCCAATCATCATGAAAGCGAGGCGGCCGGAGCCACCGGTTCGACAGCTTACGGCCTTGAGGGCCACTCGGGATGCAGCCGATCAATGACAACGGCATGGGCATGGCTATGCCCGCCGCGCCGCACTCCTTCGGCGAGGTGCGGGTGATCGACAGGCAGGTCGTCGTGGTCGTGCTCGATCTCCACGTTGTCGTTCGCTGGCCACAGCGCCATCGCGACGGCGAAGCCGGACGTCGCGAGGAGCGCGAGGCAAAGGGCGGCTGCGGACAGGCCGATCGTTGCGCCGAGCCAACCGGCGAGCGGATAGGTGACGAGCCAGGCGGCGTGGGAGAGCGCGAAATGCGCCGCAAACAGGGCCGGTCGGTCTTCCGCATGCGCGGATCGCCGCAACAGCCGGCCGGAGGGCGTCTGGGCGATCGAATAGCCGATGCCGAGGAGACACCAGAGCGGCAAGAGCGTGCGGATGCCGTCGACGGCCGAGGCTGCCAGAAGCCCGGCAATCAGGACCGCCGCTCCAGCCAGCATGACCGGGCGGTCGGGAATAGTGTCGAGGAGTTTTGGAAGGAAGAGCGCCGCCAGCATCGAGCCGCCGCCGAACGCGGCGAGCGCAAGGGCCGTGCTTTCCTGGGTCAGGCCGAAGGTGGACTGCACGATCACGACCGTGTTGACGATCACCATCGAGCCGGCGGCCGAGACCGAAAGGCAAATCGCGAGAAGGCCGCGCAGCCGCGGCGTTGCCAGATAGAGACGAAGGCCCCGCGTGGTCCGTTCGTAGACACTGCGACGCTCGGTCTTCGAAGGCGCGGGAAGCACGACGGAGACGACGAGCGCCGAGGATACGAGAAAGCCGATGACCGTGCCGCCGAACAGCGAATGGAAAGAGATGATCGTCAGGAGCGCTGCAGCCAAGGCGGGGCTGATGAGGCTTTCGAGGTCATAGGCGAGCCGGGAGAGCGATAGCGCTCGCGTATAGTCCTTTTCGTCCGGCAGCACCTCGGGGATCGTCGCCTGGAAGGCCGGGGTGAAGGCGGCCGAGGCCGATTGCAGGACGAAGATCAGGACGTAGACCTGCCAGACCTCGGTGACGAAGGGCAGGCAGAGGGCGACGGCGGCGCGTACGAGGTCGAGTGCGACCAGCAGCGGCCGCCGTGGAAGCACTTCCGCGAAGGCGCCCGCGATCGGTGCGATGCCGACATAGGCGATCATCTTGATGGCGAGTGCCGTACCCAGCACCGCGCCGGCGTCAGGTCCGGCGATCTCGTAGGCGAGCAGGCCGAGGGCGACCGTCGCCAGACCTGTCCCGACCAGCGCGACGACCTGCGCCAGAAAGAGGTGGCGATAGGTTCGGTTCTGGAGGACGCCGAGCATGCTGTTTCCGATCGGTCAGAGATATTTGGTGATCGCCTTGAACTCGGCCATGGCGCTTCGCTGGTCGGCGGGCAGGGGGCCGACCACATCCTCGAGGCAATGGTCGAGATGGTCCTGGATCAGCGCGCGCTTGGCATTGGTGACCGCCTTTTCGACGGCATGAAGCTGTTGTGCGAGATCGAGGCAGGGGCGCCCGTCCTCGATCATCGCGATGATGCTCTTCAGATGTCCCTCGGCCCGCTTCAGCCGCTTGACGATCTCGGGATGGGTCTTGTGCCTGTGCTCGCTCATATGCATAACCTATCCCCCTGGATAGGATATTGCAATTGTGGGCACGGCGTCACATTCGTGATTGCGCCGCGCCTACAGCCAGCGTTGCACCGGGCGTTTATCGGCCAGATAGTGTTGCCGAGAAAGCGCGCCGGGACCTGTTCCTCACTGCGAGCGCATAGACCAATCAGATCTTCACCAGCATCGCGGTCACGTACATGAGTGCGATGCCGAGGGCGAAGCCGCCCAGGACCTCCTTCGAGAACAGGATGTCCGTACGGTCCTCGTCGTTGCGGAGCATGAACAGCGTCACCTCGATGATGACCTGGAGAATGGCGCCGGCACCGATCGCGAGCGCAAGTGCCGACCAATGGGGGGCGTAGGCGAGGCTGCCGATCCACATGCCGAGCACGGCCGGGCCGCCGGCGATCAGCGTCAACAGTACGAACTGGCGGAAGGTGGGTCTGATCTTGAGGAGCGGTGCGGCGATGCCTATGCCTTCGGTGATGTTGTGCAGCGTGAAGCCCATGACGAGGAAGGTGCCGAGGCCTGCGGAGCCGGCCGCGAAGGCGCCTCCGATGGCAAGGCCCTCGCCCATGTTGTGCAGGCCTATGCCGATTGCGATGTAGGTGGCGAGCGCCACGCCGCTCGGCCGTCCGCCCCGCCGCGAGACGGCCATTAGTAACAGGAAGGACGCGGCGGCGGCAAAGACCACCATTGCGCCACCCTGGAAGACGGGTGCGGATGCGCCGGCAAGCTCGAAGGCCTCCGCTACGGCGTCCACTAAGAGGAACGCGAGGAGGCCGACTGTCACCGCGAGCAGGAACCGCATGGCGCTCAGTCCCGCGCCGCGTAGCGCCGGATAGAACATCAGGCCGATGGCGACGGGCAGAATGCCGACGAAGGCGCCGAGGATGGCTTGCGACCGGAGACCGTTCGAGGTCACCTCCGGCGTGGGAACCGCGACCGGGATCTCGTGCTCGAACGTTGCGCCGGTGCTGGTGACGACGGTGACACGGTGCGCCTCGCCGAGAACCCAGGGGAAGGGAATGGAAATCCAGGCCGACTGCCCGCGGGGAAGCGGGCCGGGCGGGTCGAGCGTGAATTGCCAATAGGCGGCATCGACCTGGACCTGTGCGATCTTCAGCGGCTCCGAGCCGCCGGCGCGTACAAGAAGCCGTACCCCGCCGCCGTCGAGCGTTGTGCGCTCATAGGTGAGGTTCTCGACGGGCGGCGCGCCGTTTTCGAAGCTTCGGAGCGGATTGGTACCGAAGAGCCAGGCAATGGCCGCCGCCAAAACCAGGAAAGGGATGACGGTCCAGAGGAGAGCGGCGCGCCGGCTAGGTGATGCGGCCTGGCTCGAAGCGGTTTCGTCGGTCATGCCACTTCCTCCACGACTTCGAACATTCCCATCCAGCCGAGCTCCGTGAACTCCGACTGGTGCGCGTGGAACATGTAGAGGCCCGGTTCATGGTCCGCATGTTCGCCGAAGGTGAACTCCAGAATGCCGCGCTGCGCCTGGCACTGCATGATGAGGTCGACGGTCTTCAGAGTCGGCGTCAGGGTGGTCCCTTGGTCGAAATAGTCGAAGAAGTTGCCGTGGATGTGGAAGGAGTTGATTGGATCGAACTCGGTGAGGTTCGCGAGGTAGATGCGCACCGGACGGCTCTTCTCGATGCGGATCGGTTTCTTGGCGTAGCAGTGAGCGATGGTGTTGCAGGCATAGAACTCGTTCTCGCCGTCGAAATTGGTGTCGAAGGCATTCATCACCATGGCGAGTTCCTGCCATCTCGCATTCTCGGGCGAGCCGTGCAGCCGGCTGAGCGCCACCTCGCGGAATTCTGGTCGAAGTTCCGGATCGGGATCGATGACGAAGAGACCGTACATGCCCTTGTGGATATGCCGCGCGAGCGGCAGGGCATGGCAGTGGTAGAGGTGACAGCCGAAGGGGCGGGCGTCGAACTCGTAGACGAACTCCTCGCCTGGGTTGATGACGCCCGCGCCAGGAATCCCGTCCATGCGCGCGGCATGAATGCCGTGAAAATGCATGGAGTGCGGATGAGAACCGTAATTGCGCAGAATGATGCGCAGCCGCTCCCCTTCCATCGCGCGGAGCGACGGCCCGGGCACGCGACCGTTGAAGGTCCAGGCGGGGAACATGACGCCGGGCGCGATCTCGATCTCCTTGTCCTCGACCTCGACTTCGAACGTACGCAGCCGACGGCCGTCGGGGAGGGTGGAGACGCTCCCGAGATCCCAGTCGGTCAGCATCGACGTCGGATCGAAGCCGTTGCGCTCGTTATCGACGTCGCCGACGGTGATCATCGCTCCATGTGCCTGCATATGCGGCGGCGCGGCATCCCTTGTGCCGGCTTTGCCGTCAGACGCCGCGGAGATCTGGTGGCCCTGATGCTGGGCGGCGGCATCCTGGCTCAGCGCTGAACGGGCGGCGAGGGCTGCGCCGCCGGCCGCCGCCAGGCCCGCACCGAGCAGCTTTCGGCGTCCGAGGTCGAATGGCAGCCAGTTTCGCATTGTCCCGTCCTTTTGATAATGGTTCTTAATAGCAATAACAGCACATGCTCTTAGTTATAGCAATAGCTATGTTCGGAACTGCTGATGCTTCGGTCGCCTCCGGAAAAGATGACGATCGCGGAAAAATCATAGCGCAGGCTATGAATTCGCAATAAACTGGATAAAATCTCGGGAAAGGCATGATGACAGCAAGTCGCAGCAAATCGGCAAACAAACACTCGCTCGTTGACGCCGATACCCATGTCGAAAGCTTCCGCCAGACGCGCTCCAACCGGCGCAACGAACTCATCGAGGATTATGTCGAACTGATCGATGACCTCATCCTCCATGGCGGAGAGGCGCGGCAGGTCGATATCGTACAGAGGCTGGGCGTTGCGCAGCCGACCGTCGCAAAGATGCTCAAGCGTCTCGCCAGCGACGGCTTCATTCAGCAGAAGCGCTATCGCGGCATCTTCCTGACCGAAGCCGGCAAGGCACTGGCGGCCAGGAGCCGAGAGCGACATCGGATCGTCGAAGGGTTCCTGCGCGCCGTCGGGGTCGGAGAAGAGGCCGCGCGCATCGACGCCGAAGGCATCGAGCACCATGTCAGCGACGAGACGCTTGCCGTCTTCAAGGCTTTCCTCGACAAGGCGGGGCCGCCCGGCCGCGCTTGACCTATCCTGACCGTGATGTGCCTACGGCAGGGGGCGCGGCGCTTCATCCAACGATGGAGCGTTCGTGGCATTGAAGTTCGCTTTCGCAGATCCGATCCCACGACAATTTTGCCCACAGTCCCTGCTGTATGACGAGAGTGGCGCGCTCTGATCGGAGTCACGCTGCTTGACCCTCTAGCTGCTTGAGGGTCCATAATTCGGGAATCAAGGCGATATCGGACATTGCATGAGCGTTCGGGACAAGAGATCGGAAGACGATGGGTGGCTGACGCTGTTCCTCGCATGGATGGTTGCGCTTATCGCTTCGCTCGGGGCTCTCTTCATCGGCGAAGTCATGGGCCAGACGCCGTGCATCTTATGTTGGTATCAGCGCGCGTTCATGTTTCCGCTGGCGCTAGTCCTGGCGGTTTCCGCCTTTCGCATGGACCGTGGCGTATGGCGCTATGCGTTGCCGCTGAGTGGAGCAGGTCTGTTGATCGCGACATACCACGTCCTGCTATATTACGGCTTCATTCCGGAGGCAGTCGTTCCTTGTGGGAAGGGGCCTTCCTGTACTGATGCGAAGATGACCATTTTCGAGGTGATCCCGCTGCCGGTGCTGTCACTTCTGGCATTCGCCGCGATTTCATTCCTCCTCCTCATCGACCGAAGGGAGCATGCCCGATGAACCGAGCGCTCGTCATCACTCTCACCGCGCTTGCCGCGCTCGCTGTTTTTGGAGGAGGTGCCTACTACTACACTGCGCAGCAGAAAGAACATGCGGCTTCTGTCACAGCGTCGGCGGATACGCTCGTGCGCGCGCATTCGCCGATTCTGGGTAAGGAAGACGCACCCGTCACGATCGTGGAGTTCTTCGACCCCTCATGCGAGGCCTGCCGCGCCTTCTTTCCGCTTGTGAAGAATATCCTGGCGACCTATCCGGATGATGTGCGTGTGGTGATCCGCTATACCACATTCCACAAGGGCTCCGACGAAGCCGTGCGCATCCTCGAGGCGGCACGCAAACAGGACAAGTTCGAGCCGGTCCTTGCGGCGCTTGTGGACAAGCAGCCCGAGTGGGCTACTCACGGGGAGCCTGACATGAAGCGGGCCTGGAACATTGCCGGTGAGGCGGGTCTGGAACTCATGGGCGCCCGTCTCGACAGCGTGAAGCCGGAAGTTGATCAGGTGCTTCAGACCGATCTAGCGGACGTCAAGGCGAACAATGTCGAGCAGACGCCTACGTTCTTCGTCAACGGCAAGCTGCTGGTCAATTTCAGCCCGCAGGGCTTGATCGATCTGGTGAAAGGCGAAGTCGACAAGACGAGTTGACAGCGCTCTTGCAAGAAATCGCGGCTTGTCCGCCTGTAGGGCGCTTCACGGCTGGTGGTAGGTTCGATGTCCCTCACCAATGCTTGGAGGTCGATAGGGTGAGCAACTGCCTTGGCCGAGAAAGTTTGAAGGTCACGCCCCGCCCACTTCCGCGAGATTGCGCAGTTTCTTCAGACGGGTTTCTCGCGGCTCGTGCATGTCCAGCATACCTTGGAACCGACCATCCGCATCCATGAGAAAGATGCCCGCTGTGTGGTCCATTGTATAGCTGCCGCCCTCGGTATCGACCCTTTTGGCTGTTGCCCGGAACGCTGACAGCGCCTGATCCGTTTGCTTCCGCGTGCCGCGCACCGCGATGATCCTCGGATCGAATGCTTCCATGTACAGCGAAAGCAGGTTCTGCGTGTCACGTTCCGGATCGACGGATATGAGAAGCGCGTTGAACGCATCGGCCTGCGGACCGAGTTCCTTCATGAGATCCGTCAGTTCGAACAGCGTGGTCGGGCAGATGTCCGGGCAGTGCGTAAAGCCGAAGAATGCGAGGTAGGGCCTGCCGCGTAGGCTTCTATCCGACACGGCCTCGCCGCGATGGGACGTCAGTTCAAACGGGCCGCCGATCCCGCCGGTGGGCTCGGTTTCGGCCATATTCGCAAGAACCAGAGCTCCGGAGACGAGGCCGCCAACCAACAGGGCGGCGATTGCGGATCCGAAGAGCGCACGTCGGCTGTAAATCGACGTCATGGGGTTGCGCCATGGCCCTGATGGTCTTCGTTTTCAGCCGGCTGTTTCGCGCCCATGCCCTGAACCGCGAATTCAACCTTGATCTCGCCGGCCTTTTCGAAACGGAGTGTCGCCTCGACCTTTTCGCCTTCCTTGAAAACCTTCGTGGGCTTGATGAACATGAGGTGGGTAGCGCCTGGCGCAAGCTCGACCGTTTCACCCGGTTTGATCGTCACCCCTGCGGTCAGTAGTCGCATGCGGGCGACGCCATCTTGAAGAGTCGACTCGTGCACTTCAACCGCCGTTGCGATCGGAGAGCTGCCGCCAAGGAATGTGTCAGATTCGGCGCCGGTATTCGTGATCTTCAGATAGCCGCCGGCAACGGGAGCGACCATCGGCGTTGCACGCGACCAGGGATGATCGATCTGCAGATCACCAGCGCTATAATCATGCGCAAATGCGGCGGGCCCTGCTGCGAGGGAAAGCGTGAACATAAGAACAGGGGTGAAAAGACGTTTCATGTCAGCCTCTGAGTAAGGAGCGCGATCCGGACCTTGGCCCGCGACCCCGCTCTACACCCTCTAGCAGCTTTAGGGTCAATCGACCCCGGACGCCTGCGGCTTTCTGTCGTCTGCTGGTCTGCCCCTGATGACGCGGATCAATCGTGATCCGAGCAGCATAGGTCGTGTGAAGCGAGCGCCCGGATCACATAACAATCCCGCACATGATTGTTGTGCTGGTGAGAGGTTATGCGCTCTAGTTCGATTTCAAGCTTCCGGAGCTTGGCGATCTTGTCGCGAACGGAGGCAAGTTGCTCAAGGGCAATTCGGTCGGCATCCGCGCAGGGTTTGTCAGGGTGATGGCTGAGTTCGATAAGGGATCGTATGGCATCTATCGAAAGGCCCAGATCACGGGAGTGCTTTATGAAGGTCAGGCGATCCATCTCCTCCTTGGTATAGCGGCGCTGATTGCCTTCGGAGCGCTCCGCGTGGGGAAGAAGACCCATTTGCTCATAGTAGCGGATTGTCGGGATTTTCACGCCGGAGGTCTTCGAAAGATCACCAATCGTCAACATGTCGTTTTTCCAAAGTCTGTTATAAGAGTTCAATCGCCATGGAGTATTCGGAACCAGAAGAAGCCTTCGGCTCCGATGAGAGGACCGATGACGAGAGGCGCAACAACGCCGAACAGGCCTTCGAGAGTCGTGTGAGCAGTCGCCCAGCAAACGAAGAGCATTGCCAGCTTGACACCCAGAATGCCGAGCAGTGCAAGACCAAGAAAGAGAGCGGACGACCTGATCGCCTTGGCCATGTTTCACCTCCATCCAAGCCTAGCCCGGGCGAGGATGATCGCAAACTCAACTCTTGTTGTTCGAAATGATGGCGACGGCGTCACCGCGCTTCCGCTTTGAAAGCGTCATGTCATGTTCTCGTGGGATGGGGACAATGATTCGATGATGCGGCAGTCGCCCACCGTGCCGCTCGAGCATTGAGACAGCATCCGATCGAGCTCGCTCCGCAATGCGTTCAGATCGGCGATCTTCCGCTCGACCTCCAGCAGATGTTCCTTGGCGATCGCATCGACCGCTCCGCACGGCCGGCTCTTGTCGTCTGAAAGATCGAGCAGTGTTCGAATCTGATCGAGCGAGAAGCCGAGATCGCGTGCACGCCGGACGAAGCTTAGGCGATTGAGGTGCGAGCGCTCGTAGGACCGGTAATTGCCGCCCGTACGCGCTGGTGCGGGTAGAAGGCCGCTTTTCTCGTAGAACCGTATAGTTTCGACCTTCGTGCCGGTCATTTGCGCCAGCGCCCCGATGGTCAGCGGGCGGTTTGCCATAGCTTCATCCCTGTACTGACTACAGTCTTTAGATAGGGGCAATCGTCCCGGCGCGCCAGTCAATTTCACTTTACCGCCCAACGATCGAAAGCTGAAAGACGGCTCTTGACCCTGTAGCGACTACAGAGCGCACATTCCATCGGTGCACTTCGAGCGTATTTTCCAAAGGAGCAGAATATGACCTCTTCCCTCACCACCATCGATCTCAAGATCGAAGGCATGGATTGCGGCCATTGCATCAGTACAGTCGAGAAGGCGGTTCATGCCCTGCCGGGCATCGAGGAGGTCAAGGTCTCCCTTTCCGATAACAACGCGATAATCAGCTTTGATGCTGCCCTTACGTCGCAGGATGCGATCGTCGAAGCTGTCGAGGACGCAGGGTATGACGTTCCGCGATGATCACGCTTGAGCTTCCCATTGGCGGCATGGATTGCGCCGCCTGTGCCAAGAAAGTCCAGCGGGCCCTGAAGAAGCTCCCCGGCGTCGTAAATGTCGAGGTGCTCCTGAGTGCTGAAAAGGCCGTCATCGACCATGACCCGAAACTCGTGACGCGCGAGGCATTACAGGCGACGGTGGAAAAGGTCGGCTTCACCGTCCCGGCGCCTCAGGCGGCCGATACAGCCTATATGATTCAAGGCAATCTGCTGCAACGGCAGCTCTTTACGCTGCTTGGCGTGCTGTTCGGCGTCATCCTGTTTCTCGTCGTTATTGGGGAAGGCCTTGGTCTGTTCGACGTGGTTACGGATCGCGTCCCTCTCTGGCTTGGGACGGCGGTGGTCCTCGCGTTTGGTGCGCCGATCTTCCTCGATGTTGGTCGCTCGGCCCTTCGCCTGGAGGTGACGAGCCACACGCTTATGTCCGTAGGTGCCGTCGCGGCCCTGGTCACCGGCCAATGGGCGACGGCGGCGATCGTCGTCTTCTTCATGCGCATTGGTGTGTTCGCCGAGCGCTTCACCAGCGAAAAGGCACGGCAGCTTCTGAAGGGGTTGACCGCGCTCGCGCCGCAAAAGGCGCGCGTGCTGCGTGGTGGAGAGGAGATCGAGGTGACGATCGAAGCGGTTGCGGTCGGCGACACGGTTATCGTGCGCCCGGGCGAGCGCGTTCCTGTCGACGGTATCGTGATCGAAGGGCAGGCGACCCTCGATCAGGCGGCCATCACGGGCGAGAGCATGCCCGTAGAAGCGGAAGCCGGAGACAAGGTTTTTGCGGCCACGCTCGCCAAACTGGGACATCTCAAGCTCGAGGCCGAACGGATCGGTCGTGACACGACCTTCGGTCGCACGATCAAGCTCGTCGAGGAGGCGGAAGCCAACCGCGGCGAGGTGCAGCGGGTCGCCGACAAGTTCAGTGGATACTATCTGCCGGTCGTCGCGACGATCGCGATTCTTACCTACCTGCTGAGTGGGAACGTCCTCTCGGTTGTTGCCGTCCTGGTCGTCGCGTGCTCCTGCTCGTTTGCACTCGCCACACCTATCGCGATGATGGCCTCGATCGGCGCAGCAGCGAAGCGTGGCCTGCTCATCAAGGGCGGCAAGTATGTCGAAGCCATCAAGGTCGCGGATGTCGTCCTTATGGACAAGACGGGCACTTTGACGACGGGAAAGCCACGTGTGACGGATGTCGTGTCGCTGGATGGCACGCCGGAGCAAGCACTTCTGCAGCTTGCGGCCATCGCCGAGCGCCATTCCGAACATCCCTGGCCGAGGCCGTTCGCAATCACGCTAAGGATCGAGGCGTCAAGGGTGGTGAGCCAGAGCGTTTCGAGGCAATTCCGGGCAAGGGTATTCGCGCCACCGTCGATGGGCAGGTTGTTGAGATTGGGAACCGGCGGCTGGTGGATGTGGACGAGCGCTTTGATGATGTCGCTCGCTTGGAAGATGAGGGGAAGACACTTCTGATCATGGCTGTCGATGGCCGCCCGGCCGGAATCTTTGCGGCGATGGATACGGTGCGACCGGAAGTCTCCGATGCGATCACGGAAATCCGCAAGCTTGGTATTGCGCGGATCGAGCTTCTGACAGGGGACAACGAGCGCACGGCCGCTGCCATCGCGAGCCCGCTCGGGATCGGTTTCCAGGCGAACCTGCTCCCCGAGGACAAAATCCGCGTCGTGAAGGAGCTGCAGGAGAAGGGCCATCGGGTCGTAATGGTTGGGGATGGCGTCAACGACGCGCCGGCGCTCGCGCAGGCCGATGTGGGCATCGCCATGGGCGGTGGAACGGATGTCGCGATGGAGGCGGCCCATATCGTGCTCATGCGGGAGAACTGGACGCTCGTCGCCGACTCCTTCCGCATCGCGCGACGCACGATGGGGGTGGTCAGGATGAACATCGCCTTTACCGCGCTTTACAATCTTGTCGGTCTTTCGCTTGCAGCGTTCGGGGTCATTCCGCCGATCTTCGCCGCCGCGATGCAGTCGATACCGGACATCGGGATTCTTGCGAATTCTTCACGCTTGATCCGGCAGAAGTAGTGCCGAAGACCACACAGGACCGCCGCTAACTTGCGGCGGTCAATCTCCTCTCATAGCGCTTTACCAGACCTATCCTTCGCGCCGGTCGGAGAAATCAAGTGGGCGGCAAGAAGAAGATCTATAGGCAGGATCCGCATTTCCGAAGCGTGGTGCGGACCAATCGAAAGAGGCACGCGTCGCCTCATCTGATCAAACGCGTCCGCATCGCTCTCTGCGCGACAGGCCTCATGATAGCGGCACTTTTCGTGGTGTTTATCAATCTTATCTGACTCGGTAGGCAAGTCGCTATGCGGCTACCAGAACGCTCATGACCGCGAAATGCAGCACTCTTCTTTGGCGCAGGCCGGGATATCGAAAAAGGCAGTCTTTTACGAGGTGACATCCTTTAGGAGCCTCATCCGCTCTTCACGAGGTTCCTCCATCCGCAACAACCTGACGAAGCGGCCATCCGCGTCAATTACGTAGACGCCAGCCGTGTGCTCCATCGTGTACTGGCCGCCGTCCAGGGGAACTTTCTTTGCGAAGGCGGCAAAGGATTTGACGACGTCGTCGGTCTGCTGGCGCGTGCCGCGCAAGGCGACAAAGCGCGGATCGAATGCCGTCATGTATTGAGAGAGCAGTTCCTGACTGTCGCGCTTCGGATCGACGGAAATCAGCAGCACCTTGAGGTTGTCTGCCGCGGGCCCGAGTTCCTTCATCATGTCGGTCAGTTCGAAAAGGGTCGTAGGGCAAATATCGGGGCAGTGCGTAAAGCCGAAGAACGCGAGGTATGCCGTTCCGGCCAACGACGTCGAATTGAACGTTTCCCCCGTATGGGTTTCCATCGAGAATGGACCGTTCAGGGGGAAGGATTGCTGCGAGAGGCGGTCCTTGTCGGATTGCAGCGTCCAGGTCAGCACGGCGAGCACAACAGCAAGGATCGTGATCGTCGCCCATGTGACCCTTCTCACGATCCTCAAAGTCTTCGATGCCATGCAAAACGCTCCACTTTCTTGCGATCTGGCTGGTCTTCTAAAGGCTGAAGCGGCTTCAGGGTCAACGGGCACAGAATGATTCGTCTTGACCCTCTAGTTGGTAGAGGGCGTACGGCGTGATGTGACCGCTTGGCGAGAGATGTCGGAATAGTGAAATACACGATGAAAATTGGGGGCGTGGCAGTCGCCCTCCTAGCTGGTACCGTTATCGGGGGGATGTGGGCTCTTGGCAGCGGCATGGTCGACCACGGGGTCGCAGAGCCTGTCTCGCTGACATTCACCGATCAAGCCGGCCGCGAGAGGGGCTTTGGCGATTTCGGGGGCAAGCCCATCCTCCTTAACGTCTGGGCGACGTGGTGCACGCCGTGTCGCAAAGAGATGCCCTCGCTCGATCGGTTACAGGCATCAGCCAGCACGAATGGATTTGAAGTGGTGGCGTTGTCGATCGACCTTGGTGGAGTGCAACGCGTAAGACCGTTCTACGAGGAGATCGGCATACGAAATCTCGGAATCTACGTCGATCCCGACAGCGCCGGGATGCGAGGTTTGATGGTGACAGGCCTGCCAACGACGATCCTCATCGGTGCGGACGGCGTTGAGCTCAAGCGCTGGATCGGTCCCAAGGAGTGGGATGATGCGGGAACGATTGCAGAGTTGAAGGCGCTTGCCGCCCGCGATTCCAACGCTGGAACACGATGAACAATCAAAGACTACGCCCAGACAAGCGAAACCGCGTTTGATGTCATTGGCAAGAGCTACGCGCTGCCATTGTGTCGAAGCGATCGATTTGGCGCACAGGGCAATTGACAAGCAAGGTGCTGAATTCGTGATGGAGCGAATGGCGGTTAAATATCAGATTGATTCCGACAGAGCACGCCCGTCTATCAGATTAGTTTTCGTGCCGATGGTGGGTAAATGAAGATTTCGGTCTGCGAGGCAATCTGCCTTCGATGGGCAGCTGAAGGAAAAGGCTCCCGAGACATAGCGGTGCTCGAAGCCGTGCCCGTCGAGATGGTCGCCTCTCTTTTTTCAAGCGCTTTGACAAAATTAGGCGCATCGACACTTGTGGAAGCGATCGAGAACGCCAAGATGCGTGAGGTGATCTAACTCATCCACCAAGACCCACCGTGGACTAGCAGAACTCCGCTCGACTCAAGATGGTCTTGCAGCCGCAGCCGACGTTTCCTCGATCCAGGTTTGCGGTGTTATGATGGTCGTAAACAGCATGGCCTCCAGCGTTGCCACTCGGTGAACCAATCCCGCTCTATTGGGATGACGTTCTAGCCAAGCTCGGGTCTCAGGCGATCAACCCGAACCCGCTTCGTGGTCAGCTGGCAAGCTTGGGTCCCTTCGATCGGGGCCTTCACGGTGATCGCGACCCGTCCCGATCCGTCAAGGCGCCATCGTGTTGGTGTGGACGGCCCTCGGCGGCATCCTAGATGCCAGAGAGTGTGTCGTAACTTAAAACATGGAGCCAAAAGTGGATCAGATTGCTCGCATCGGCATGGATACATCGAAGCATGTCTTTCAACTGCATGGGGTAAATTTCGCTGAACAGCCAGTGCTGCGTAAGAAGATGCGGCGCAGGGAAATGCTGGATTTCTTCGAGCGGTGTCCTCCGACAGTGATCGCCATTGAGGCCTGCGGTGCTTCCCATCATTGGGCGCGGTCGCTCAGCGCTTATGGCCATGAAGTTAAACTGATCGCTCCTCAGCTCGTGAAGCCTTACGTCAAGCGCGGAAAGAATGACGCTGCTGATGCGGAGGCGCTGTGCGAGGCGGTCAGCCGACCCACCATGCGTTTCGTTCCAGCGAAAACCACCGAGCAACAGGCGGCTTTGATGCTTGTCGGAATGCGCGAGCGACTGGTCGTCGCCCAAACACAGCTGGTGAACACCATCCGAGGTTACGCTGCAGAATTTGGGTTAACCGCCGCCAAGGGAGTGAGTCATGTTCCCGTCCTCCTCGAGCGCATCATGATGGATAAGACTGTACCCGCGTTGGCGAAAGATCTGTTTGCATCCCTCGCTCACGAATTCGCAGGTTTGGATGAGCGAAAGAGAGACATCGAGGCGAAGCTTAAAGCCTGGCACAAGGGCAATGAGGCCAGTTGCCGTCTTGCCAAAATCCCCGGAGTCGGACCGATCGGTGCAGTCCTGCTGGTAATGAAGGCGCCGGCACCTCAGCAGTTCGCATCCGGCCGACAGTTTGCAGCCTGGATGGGATTAACGCCCAAAGATCATTCCACAGGCGGCCGGGTCAGGCTTGGTATCATCACCCGAGCCGGCGACGAGATCTTGCGGAGCACTTTAGTTCAGGGCGCCACCGCGGTTCTTCAGCAATTACGCATCGGTCGAGGAAGCAATGCATCACGCTGGCTGACTGAATTGCTGAAGCGCAAACCACCAAAGCTTGTTGCTGTGGCCTTGGCCAACAAAATAGCTCGGATCGCCTGGAAAATGATGGTGACCGGTGAGTCGTATAGAGCACAGGTCTCGGAGGAAGCGATGAGCGCTAGCTAGGAGATCGGTCGGTTACTCAAACGAGCGGAAAGAGACGCCGCCAGGATACTGACCAAGCGAACTTGCAGGAACGAGCAGATGGTATGATCGATCGATCCGAGACGCGTGACACTCCGAAATTCCCCTTGGCCGCTTAAGGTCGCCATCGTGTTTGGAACTCGCGCCGCGGAAACCATCTTGGCCAGCGTCCATGTGCGGGCGCAACGATAGGCCGGACATATGCACGCAAGCGATCCGATCAAATCAGCAAAAAAGCTCTTGCAAGTAGGGGCCGTCCACATAAGCGGGAATTGGCCCGCTCTCTGATCGAGCCAAAACGATGTTACACGACCTTTCACTCGCATAATACCACGCATTCCAGCGCTCTCGCGACCTTTTGGACCCGGTCACGGTCTTACAGATCGGCGGAGAATACGGCGTCGTCCCCTCCGGCGAAATCGACGCTGATGACAATCTTGACGTCATCCATGAATTCTTCCTCTGGCCGGCTCATTGAGCCGGCCTTGCCGTCTCGGTTGCCGCGAGCGAGCTGCCCCCCGCAAGGGAGGCTCCGCCGCGGCCGGCTGGCTTGACTGCAAGTTTCGGCAGTAGCCAGCCGCGCCCTTGCAGGGGTCTTCTCTTCGCGGCCTTTGGTGAGAGTGGCGAGAGGTTCGCCGGAAGGAAAAAAGGAGGGGCCGCTAGCGCGGCCGAGAAAGAATGAAAAAATCCGAAATCGAGGCAGTCAAAGAAAAGGTGAGCTGTGGTGCGGTGCTCGAAAGCGCCGGCTTCGCCATCGACCTCAGGGAGAGTACGCGCCGCGCGGTCAAATTCCGCCGCGGCGGCGAGATCGTCATCGTCACTCATGGCGGACTAGGGTGGTTCGATCCACTCAGCGACGATAAGGGCGATGTGTTCTCCCTGATCGAACGCCTGGATCGCGTTGGCTTCGCCGAAGGCTATGCTCGGGCCGCCGCCCTGGTCGGATTTCAGTCGGAGGCGCCGACCTGGCGTGAGAGTCTGCGTCCTCGGTTGCCGGACGTGTCCGTGCCGCAGCGATGGGTGGCACGTCGGCGGCCATGGCCCGGTTCGTACACCTGGCGCTATCTCTCCGATCAACGATATCTCCCCGTCAATATCATTGCAGCCGTGGTCTCGGCGGATCTCCTTCGCGAGGGCCCCTGCGGGAGCATGTGGGCGGCGCACGTCGATGGGCGAGGTGTCGTTTGCGGATGGGAGGAGCGCGGTCCTGAATGGCGAGGTTTTTCCAGCGGCGGAACGAAGACGCTCTTCCGGTTTGGCCCGCCAACGGCGTTGCGCCTCTGCGTGGCCGAAGCCGCGATTGATGCAATGAGCCTTGCGGCGATCGAAGGCATCCGGGACGGGACGGTCTATGTCAGCACGGGTGGTGGCTGGTCGCCCCAAACCGACGCCGCTCTCCGCAACCTTGCCACACGACCGGGTGCGCTTCTGGTTGCGGCGACGGATGCCAACGCGCAAGGTGAGACCTTCTCGGAGCGCCTGCGGGCGCTCGCCGAGGTGTCTGGGTGCAGGTGGCAACGGCTGCGGCCGTTGGCCGAGGACTGGAACGAGGTGCTCAAGGAAAAGAGCAGCGAAGAAAGGATTGAAAGGAAGAAGGGGAGGCTTGCCGCATGCGCGCCGTCCGCGTCAAGGGGAGGCTTTGCCCGGCGAGCCGGCCCTTGACCCGGCCGATCGCGATGCCGGCGGTCGAGAAGGGGTAACAGAGGACTGAAGGAAAAGGCGAGGTCGAGAAGGCTGCGCCGCGCTTCGGTCCGACAACCCCGAAGGAGCCGTACATGACCACAGCACCCGCAATCCGCAAGGTTTTCCAGGGCATTGCTGACCGCCGCCAGATGTATCGCATGTTCGACCGCCATGCCGGGCGCGTCCACCGCCGCGCTGATGACGCAACAGTGCTCTATGCCGGGGAATGGTTCGAGATCGGCGAGGCCGAGCACGACTATATGTTCGCTGTGGAGCCGCCCCTCTGGATCCGTGGCTCGATGTTCGCGCTCTGGCAATTCCTCACCGGATCGGTGACATCAGTGTTTTTCGCGCTGCGCATCGATGATGCCATCCGCTACTTCCATGGCTACTGCGATCTTTCCGACGATGTCTCCGTCGAGCGGATGCGTCTCGCCATCATCGAACGCGAGAGCCGGCCGGTGCAGGCGATGACGCGGGAGGAACGTCTCGAGCACATCTGGAGCAGCACTGCGGAACTCTATCGCGGCTACGCCGACTATCGCTGGCCTCATGCATCGCGCGGCCGGCGCACTGTTCACTTCTTCGGTGGCAAACTGGGCAGCGTCCCGAAACTGCTCGAAGCCATGACCGACGAGGAGATCGCCGCCAAGCTCCCGGTGCATCTGCGCTACCTGCCGGACGTGGCCGCCGCGTGAACGCGACATAACCGGCAGGTGAAGCCGAATAGGCGTCCCAACTGCATCTCGAAACCATCGACTAGCCCGGCAATAGCGCCGGGTTTTCCATTTCCGGAAGGAGAAACCCATGAATGACCTTGAAACGACCGTCGTCATCACGCCGGCGATCCCGCTCGACGACATGACCCTGCTTGAACGCCTCGTGCTCTCGCATGTCTTCGACGCCGGCGAGACCGACAGCGGTCTGCTGCTCTATAGCGACCGCGGCGTGGCGAGCCACTTGCGCATCCCGGCACACGAACTCACCAATGCCTATATGATGTCGCGCGCTGTTGCGCATAGCGAGATCAACCGGATCATCGCGCGGGTCTGGAAATCCTGGTGCGAAGAGGACGAGCCGGGAAAAACGGTTGCGGTCGACCTGAGCGAAACATCTTGGGAGTTCATCCTGAAAGATATCGTTGCACGCTCCACGGCCCTGGCAGAGATCAGGGTGCTGGAGTGGTATCGGCATCCCTCGCAGAACCCGGACAGTTTCGGCATGAACATCATGCTGGTGACGGCGAATGAGATTGCCGGCAGGAACAGCGACGACTTTTTCGAGGAGATGCGCGCCGAGACCGAGATCCAGCGACCGGCCGAGGGTATCAGGCGATCGCCGGGCGTTCCCGATCTTGCCGGCGCCGAACCGGCCGTCAAGCGGATGCGCGACGTCATCGACCTGCAGCGGGACGGCAAGTTCCCGAGCGAGAACTTCATCCTGGACCCGCGCGGGCACAATTCTCTGACCAGGATTCGCCGCTTCGTCGAGTCCTTCGGCGCACCTGTTCCTGTCGAAGTCGACAAGGATGAACGGCGATTGGAGACGACGCTCGCCTGCTGGGAAGCCATGCTCGACTTCAACGATCGGTTCATGAATGATGAGCCGATTTCGCAAAGCGTGCATAAGATGGTCGAAGTCTGGGCATTGGTGGGACCGCTTGGAATGCGCCGGCGGGCCATCCAGGTCGCGGGTCTGGCACTCAAGATCCACAATCATTTGCGCGAGCGCCTGGTCGGACCGCCGACGCCGTTCGACCACGATTTCGTGCCGGCGGTCATCGAGGTTCTGGCTTGGACGGACCGCGGCCCAGCGCTTCCAGGATCGACCGAGGAGGCCGCGGTCAAGGTTTTGGGGAAGCTGGCGGATTATCGGGAGAAGCGCCAATGACCTACCGTGTTTCATGGGACATCGACATCGATGACGCCGCATCGCCGATCGACGCGGCGTGCAAGGCGCACGAGATCGTTCGGCGCCCGGCCAGTTCAGCCAACGTCTACAATGTCGAGGCGCCGGACGGTGTCGTCACCGTCGTCGATCTGGAGGAGGTCCGATGCCCGCGGATCGCATCGCCTTCGCCTCTCCTCCTTCAGGCGCTCGATCGCGCGGAGCGCTTCATTGCCGGTTTCGAGGGTGACGAGCTGCAGGAGGGTGTCGATCAGCTTCTCGCGGCTATCCTAACCGCCCTGCAGGGGCGTAGCGATAGCCAGATCGTCGAGGAAACGAACGCGCTTGCCCGCTACCTCTTGGCCGAGCTGATCGGCACAGGCTACCAGGTGCCCGACACCTGGAAATTCTACGAGGAACGGGATCCCCGAAGCCGCAAGGCCTGGATGCAAGCTGTCGCCATCATGGAAATGATGACGTTCACCGACGCCGAGGACGCTCTATCGAACCTCGATCCGGACGGATCGGAACCGGAACGCCAGTTCCCCATCGAGGACTGGCAGTACGAGGTTGCGAACGGCGACACTCGACGCGGCTACGAGGACTGGCTCGCGGCGAAGCGCGACGCGTGAGCCTCGCCCATTCACTCCGACAGACCATTTTCCCCCACACTGAGGAGCATATCCATGCCCAGCGTTTACCGCACCGACAACTTCGCCGGACGTGTCAACTATGCCGCGACGGTCATTTCCCGGAAAGGTGGCCATACCCGACATTTCGATACCTGCTTCGAGATGGACGATGCCACGGAGGTCGCTGTGGCCGTTTACCGGCGCTCGCTCAAGAACCCGAAACTGGCCGCCAACATCTGGAGCTACATCGCCAGGGAAACCGTGATGAGAGACGTCGAGGAATTGAAGGACGTCAAGACCCGCGACCTGCCCGCACGCGCCGCGCAATCACGGGCACGCGCGAAAGCCGCCTCGGAAAAGATTCTGGAGGAGCACAGGCGGAAGCAGGCATCACCCTAGTCATTCCTCGGACGTCGCCTGCCAGCTCCTGACCGCCGGCCGGTGAAAAAAGGAGAAGAAAAGGAAAGGAGAAGCGCCTTTCCCGCATGCGCGTCCGGCCCGTCAAGGGCAGGCGTTGCCGCTGAAGCGGCCCTTGACCGGCTGCCCGCGATGCGGGCTCCGGATCGTGCAAGACAAGGTCTGAAGAAGGAAGGACATCGCTCCGCTTCCGACCGCATCACCCCCCTCGTCCCATCACAAGCGCCCCTCACCTGCCGGAACCCCTTCCCGCGGACGATGGCGCACGCCTGCTCACAAGGAGATCTCGATGAGCAACGATCCTTTCACGCTCGACATGTTCGGCAACACCGCGCTGACGTCCGGCCTGGGCCTCGGCCTCGGCATGACCGGGTTCAGCGGCCACGATCCCTTCGCCGCCAATGACGACGATCCGGACCCGACGCCGCCCGCCCCTGCCCCGGCTCTACCGATCGCCGCGGCGCGTAAGCCGGCACCGCGCAAACAGGGCGCGCGCAGCAATTTCTTCCTCGACGACGAGGGCCGCGGTCTCGCCGCCGGCTGGAAGGAACGGGCGAAGGCGAACGTCGGCGCCATCCTCATCGCCGGCGAAATTGAAAAACAGGACCGGCCGGCGACACGGGAGGAACAGCAGAAACTCATTCGCTTCACCGGCTTCGGCGCGTCGGAGCTTGCCAACGGCATGTTCCGCCGTCCGGGCGAGGTGGAGTTCCGCGAGGGTTGGGACGATCTCGGCAGCCTTCTGGAGACGGCCGTCAACGAGGCGGACTATGCCTCGCTCGCCCGCTGCACCCAATATGCGCATTTCACACCCGAATTCATCGTGCGGGCGATGTGGGCCGGGCTGCAGCGTCTCGGCTGGCGCGGCGGCCGCGTGCTGGAGCCGGGCATCGGCACGGGGCTGTTCCCCGCGCTGATGCCACCGACCTATCGCGCCACCAGCCATGTCACGGGCATCGAACTCGATCCGGTCACGGCCCGCATCGTGCGGCTGCTGCAGCCGAAGGCGCGCATCGTCAACGGCGACTTCGCCCGCACCGATCTCGGCGTCGTCTACGATCTCGCGATTGGCAATCCGCCCTTCTCCGACAGGACGGTTCGCTCCGACCATCATTATCGACCGCTTGCGCTTCGTCTGCACGACTACTTCATCGCCCGCTCTATCGACCTTTTGAAACCCGGTGGGCTGGCGGCTTTCGTGACGAGCAGCGGTACCATGGACAAAGCGGACGCCACGGCGCGGGTGCATATCGCCAAATCGGCCAACCTGATCGCGGCTATCCGCCTGACTGAAGGCAGCTTCCGCCGCGACGCCGGCACGGACACCGTCGTCGATATCCTCTTCTTCCGCAAGCGCAAAGCCGGCGAGCCGGAGGGCGATACGTCGTGGCTCGATATCGAGGAAGTCTGCCCCGCCACGGAGGACGAAGGCGCCATCCGCGTCAATCGCTGGTTCGCAGACAATCCCGGCATGGTTCTCGGTACCCATGCGCTGACCTCCGGTCCGTTCGGCGAGACCTACACCTGCCGGGCGCGGGCGGGCGAGGATCCCGCCGAGGTGCTGGACGCTGCCATCTGCCGTCTGCCGGAAGACATCTATGACGGCGAGCCGACCGAAATCGATCTCGATCTTGAGGAGGAGCTGACGGAAATTGTCGACCTGCGGCCCGGCAATGCCAATGTTCGCGAAGGCAGCTACTTCGTCGACAACAGGCAGGGCCTGATGCAGATCGTCGACGGCCAGCCCGTCGTGATTAAGGTCAGGAAGGGCCGTGTCGGTGACGGTCTGACGGAAAAGCACGTCCGTATCGTACAGAAGCTGATAGCTGTCCGCGACGCCGTGCGCGAGGTGCTGAAGGCGCAGGAGACCGGCCGGCCGTGGCGCGACCTGCAGGTGCGGCTGCGCATCGCCTGGTCGAGCTTCGTCAGGGATTTCGGGCCGATCAACCACACGACCGTCAGCATTACCGAGGATGTGGACTCCGGCGAGACCCGCGAGACGCATCGCCAGCCGAACCTCCAGCCATTTCGTGACGATCCCGACTGCTGGCTGGTAGCCTCCATCGAGGACTACGACCTCGACACCGACACGGCCAAACCCGGTCCGATCTTCTCGCAGCGGGTGATCGCGCCCCCTGCCCCGCCGGTGGTGACGAATGCCGGCGACGCGCTTGCCGTCGTGCTCAACGAGCGCGGCCGCGTCGACCTCGACCACATCGCCGAGCTACTCCATTGCGACCGTGACAAGGTGGTCGACCAGCTCGGTGACACCGTGTTCCAGAACCCGGCGGACGGCGCGTGGCAGACCGCTGACGCCTATCTCTCCGGCCCGGTCCGCACCAAGCTTGCGGCCGCTGAAGTCGCTGCGGCGCTCGATCCGACCTTTGAGCGCAATGTCCGCGCGCTGGTGGCTGTCCAGCCTTCGCCTCTGCGTCCCTCGGATATTACCGCGCGTCTTGGCGCGCCATGGATCCCGGCCGCCGATGTCGTCGCCTTCGTCAAGCAGACGATGGACGTCGAGATCAAGATCCACCATATGCCGGAACTCGGTTCCTGGACCGTCGAAGCGCGCCAGCTCGGCTATCGCGCCGCCGGCACGTCGGAATGGGGCACCAGCCGCCGACACGCCGGCGAACTGCTCGCCGATGCGCTCAACAGCCGCGTGCCGCAGATCTTCGACACCTTCAAGGACGCCGGCGGCGAACGGCGGGTACTGAACGTCGTCGATACCGAAGCCGCGCGCGAGAAGCTGCAGAAGATCAAGACGGAATTCGAGCGCTGGGTCTGGACGGACCCCGAGCGGACCGACCGACTGGCCGGCGTCTATAACGAGCGCTTCAACAACCTTGCGCCGCGCAAGTTCGACGGCTCGCATCTCCAGCTGCCCGGCGCCTCCGCTGCGTTCACGCTCTATGCTCACCAGAAGCGCGGCATCTGGCGGATCATTGCAGATGGCGCGACCTATCTCGCCCATGCCGTCGGCGCCGGCAAGACGATGACCATGGCGGCCGCCATCATGGAACAGCGCCGTCTCGGCCTGATCGCCAAGGCGATGCTGGTCGTACCCGGCCATTGCCTCGCACAGGCGGCGCGCGAATTCCTGGCGCTCTATCCATCCGCCCGCATTCTCGTCGCCGACGAGAGCAACTTCACCAAGGACAAGCGCGCGCGTTTCCTCAGCCGGGCGGCGACGGCCACCTGGGACGCGATCATCATCACCCACTCCGCCTTCAGGTTCATCGCCGTCCCCTCCGCCTTCGAGCAGAGCATGATCCAGGACGAGTTGCAGCTCTACGAGGAACTGCTGACCCGGGTCGAGGCCGACGACCGCGTGTCGCGCAAGCGGCTAGAGAGATTGAAGGAAGGGCTGGAGGAGCGGCTGACAGCGCTATCCACCCGCAAGGACGATCTGCTGACCATCTCGGAAATCGGCGTCGACCAGATTGTCGTCGACGAGGCGCAGGAATTCCGCAAGCTCAGCTTTGCAACCAATATGTCGACGCTGAAGGGCATCGACCCGAACGGCTCGCAGCGCGCCTGGGATCTCTACGTAAAGTCGCGCTATATCGAAACGAAGAACCCCGGCCGCGCGCTCGTTCTCGCCTCCGGCACGCCGATCACCAACACGCTCGGCGAGATGTTCTCCGTCCAGCGCCTGCTCGGCTACGACGCTCTCCATGAACGCGGCCTGCATGAGTTCGACGCCTGGGCGAGCACCTTCGGTGAGACGACCACCGAATTGGAGATCCAGCCTTCGGGCAAATACAAGCCGGTCTCGCGCTTTGCCAGCTTCGTCAACGTCCCGGAACTGATCTCGATGTTCCGCTCCTTTGCGGACGTCGTGATGCCCGCCGATCTCCGGGAATATGTCCGTGTTCCGGCCATTTCCACCGGCGGACGGCAGATCGTCACCGCGACACCCACCGCGGCGTTCAAGATGTACCAGCAGATCCTCGACAGCCGCATCAAGGCGATCGAGATGCGCGAGGGACCGGCGCAGCCGGGCGACGATATCCTGCTCTCGGTCATCACCGATGGCCGCCATGCGGCGATCGACCTGCGCCTCGTCATGCCGGCCAACGACAACGAGCCGGACAACAAGCTCAATCTGCTTGTCAGGAATGCCTTCCGGATCTGGCAGGAAACAGCGGATCAGGTCTTCCTGCGTCCTGATGGGAAGCCTTACGACCTGCCCGGCGCCGCGCAGATGGTCTTTTCCGACCTTGGTACGATCAACGTGGAAAAGACGCGGGGCTTTTCGGCCTACCGCTGGATTCGCGACGAACTGGTCCGGCTCGGCGTGCCCGCCAGCGAAATCGCCTATATACAAGACTATAAAAAGTCCGAGGCGAAGCAACGGCTGTTCGGCGACGTCCGTGCCGGGCGCGTCCGCTTCCTGATCGGCTCCTCCGAGATGATGGGCACCGGGGTCAACGCCCAGCTCAGGCTCAAGGCGCTTCATCACCTCGACGTGCCGTGGCTGCCGTCGCAGATCGAGCAGCGCGAGGGCCGCATCGTCCGCCAAGGCAACCAGCACGATATCGTCGACATCTTCGCCTATGCGACGCAAGGCAGTCTCGACGCCAGCATGTGGCAGAACAACGAGCGCAAGGCCCGGTTTATCGCCGCCGCACTCTCCGGCGATACGTCGATCCGCCGGCTGGAAGATCTCGGTGAGGGTGCCGCCAACCAGTTTGCGATGGCCAAGGCGATCGCGTCAGGCGACGAACGGCTGATGAAAAAGGCCGGTCTGGAGGCCGATATCGCCCGCCTCGAGCGCCTGCGCGCCGCCCATGACGACGACCTGTTCTCGGTCCGCCGGCGGCTGCGGGAAGCCGAACGCGATATCGAGATTGCTACGCGCCGCATCGACGAGATCGGCAAGGACATCGCGCGGTTGGTGCCGACATCAGGCGAGGCATTCACGATGACCGTTCTCGGGGAGCGGCACGTTGAGCGCAAGGACGCCGGGCGCGCGGTGATGAAGGAGGTCCTAACGCTCGTCCAGCTTCAGCACGAGGGCGACGCACAGCTCGGGTCGATCGGCGGCTTCGACGTCATCTACGAGGGAGAGCGCTTCGGCAAGGACGCGTATCACTACCGCACCGTCCTGCAACGCACCGGCGCCGACTACGAGGTCGATCTGCCGGTCACCGTCACGCCGCTCGGAGCAATCTCCCGTCTCGAACATGCGCTCGACGATTTCGCGGGCGAGCGTTACCGCCAGCGCCAGCATTTGGAAGACGCCAACCGCCGGCTCGCCTCGTATCGCGCGCACGAAACGGGCACCTTCGCCTTCGCCGACGAACTTGCCGCAAAGCGCCGGGAACTGGAGGAGGTCGAGGAAGCATTGGCCGCCGAAGCCCGCGCCACCGCCGAGCCGGTCGCGCAGGCGGCATAGCGCCGGCGACGATCACGACGGGAGCAACGCAGCCGCCGCATAGCTGCGTTGCACAATAAATGTTTTCCAGATGGTCAAGAAACGGGCATTATGCTTGCAGTTGATGCACATGGCGGTCTTTCTCCTCCCAGTGCCGCCGCGTCAGCTGTTCCCCTCTGGAGGTTTTGACCTTCACACTTCAATGGGCCGCGGTTTCGCAGGCCCATTTTTTTTGCCGATAGCTATCGCCGCTTATCGGTCCAGCTTTTCGCGAATGCGTCGGTAGAGGTTGGCTCCTACGCAGTCATCGATCACTACGGCAATTACGGATCGAGAGCGTCGCTAGCGTCTGCGGCGTCCTGATCGTTCGCGAGGGTCTTGACCAAGGCGACGAACCGTCGTCGGACTTTTCCGTTCGATATCGATAGGAAGGCGCGGTTGAGCTGGAGCCCCTCGCTCGACATCACGAAATCGGTCACGTTGCTCCCCTCAACATTCCCATCCTCCCGTGCGATCTGGTCTGTTCCCTCGAAGAAATAGGCGACCGGACAAGTTAAGAAGCGCGCGATATTCTGAAGTCGGCTCGAACCAACGCGATTTGTGCCTTTTTCATATTTCTGCACCTGTTGGAACGTGACGCCGAGATTCTCGGCAAGGATACTCTGGCTAAAGCCAAGCATCTGTCGGCGCTGGCGTATGCGCCGGCCAACCTCGATGTCGATCGCGTTCGGCGCCTTGATGTCTGCTGTCTTCTTCATCGAACCCTCTTGATAGCGGGATCGCAAGATGACTAGTCAAAGAACCAGAACCTATTGAGCGTCCGCTTCGAACTGCGCGGCGCCGGTGCTGAAGACGCGCAAGGTGCTCCCTGCTCCGCCACCATGGTCGTGTCAAGACAGGTCGTCTGACTTTCCCGGCGAACAAGCGATCTGCCAGGGCAGGACAGAAGAAAGGAAAGGGACAGAAAAGGGAAACCCGATCGCAGATCGGTCCTCCCAGCGGCGCTTCGCTCAACCGCCGCCTGCGCATCCCGGCAACTCGTCCTTCGCAGGGCCGTCGGCCCCGCTTGTCCATCGCTGCAGGGACGCTCGGCCGCAGTTGCACCGGTCCGGCCGCCCCGCGGTCCGGGAGGTGTCTTCGGAAAAAAGAAGACACGAGAAGGACCGGCAAGAGGGCCGCGTCCGTACCCCCGGAAAGGAACATCCCATGCAAATCATGAAGGTCGATCCGCGCGATCTGTTGGACAACCCGAACACGGCCCGCCGCACCAAGTCGTCGCCCCAGGCCGACGCTCTGATGACCGCGACCATCAAGGCGGTCGGCATCATCCAGCCGCCGATCGTATTTACCGGGCCGGACGGTGGAAACGGTCTCATGATCGAAAACGGCCACCGCCGCAGGGACGGGGCGATTGCCGCCGGTCTTGCCGAAATCGAGGTTCTGGTCAAGGAAGCGGCCAACGACAACGGCGCCATGAGCAGCATGGTCGAGAACTATGCACGCGAAGACCTGAACGCGGTCGACCAGTGGCGTGGCATCGAGCGCCTGGTCGCGGAAGGCTGGAGCGAGGAAGCGATCGCCATGGCGCTGGCATTGCCTGTCCGCCAGGTCCGCAAGCTGCGGCTGCTCGCCAACGTCCTGCCCGCGATGCTCGAACAGATGACGCTCGGCGATATGCCGAACGAGCAGCAGCTGCGTTTCATTGCGGCGGCGAGCCTCGAAGAGCAGGGCGAGGTCTGGAAGGCCAACAAGCCGAGAAAGGGCGAGAGGGCACATTGGCCGTACATCGCCAGCGCGCTCAACAAGCGGCGCATGTTCGCGCGCGATGCCAGCTTCGGTGACGATCTCGCCGCGGCGTACGGCATCGAATGGGCCGAAGACCTGTTTGCGCCGGGCAACGAAGACAACCGCTACACCACCAATGTCGAGGCCTACCTTGGCGCCCAGCATGAATGGATGACGAGCAATCTGCCGAAGCGGGGCGCGATTGTAGAAGTCAACAGCTACGGCGAGCCGGAACTTCCGAAGAAGGCGGAGAAGGTCTACACCAAGCCGCAGAAATCCGACCATACCGCCATGTATCTCGACCGCACCGGCAAGGTGCAGACCGTGCATTACCGGATGCCCGACGAGAAGAAGAAGGCGAAAGCCAAGGCCGGCAAAGACGGCTCCGGCGCGGTCTCAGGCGCCGACGAGGTGATTGTTACCAAACCGCGCCCCGACGTGACGCAGGATGGGTACAAGATCATCGGCGATTTCCGCACAGATGCGCTCCGCGAGGCGCTCGGCCGTGCTCCGATCGAGGACGACACGCTGATGGCGCTGCTCATTCTCGCCTTCGCCGGCGCCAATGTGAACGTCCAGTCGCCTTCCTCCGACGGTCTTATCGGGACGAGCCGCTTCAACCGGCATGCCGCGATGCTGCTCGATGAAAACGGCAAGCTCGACTTCGACGTGGACACCCTGCGCGTCGCCGCCCGTTCCGCGCTGATCGACACCCTGTCTTGCCGTAGGGGCCACACCAGTAGCGGTGTCGTCGCGCGCATCGCCGGCGATGCCATCGGTGCTGACAGTTTCATCGCGAACATGGCGACGGAAGCGTTCGTGGAATGCTTGTCGCGCCCGGCGTTGGAATCATCCTGCGCCGCAGTGTCGATCCTTCCGGGCAAGCGTGTCCGCGAAACGCGCACCGCGCTTGTCGAGCATTACAAGGAGGGGGTGTTCGTCCATCCTGCAGCCCGCTTTGCACCGGAACTGGGCGAGCTTTCCTACCTCCTCAAGGCTCGCGATCTAGCCATGGGTGAAGGCGAGTCCCGAGATGAGGACGAATCCGAGGGCGACGGAGACGGCGATTCCACCGCTGAAGCCGCCCCCGCGGTGATCGATGCCGGCGCTGCCCATGCGGATGGTGACACCCCGGCGGAGGAGACCGTCATCGAGGAAGAAACCGCCTACTCGATCGCCGCCGAATAGGCCGCCGCGCTTCCCTTTCCCGCTCGACACCTTCGCTGCCGGCATCACCGGTGGCGGAGGTGTGTCCGGCAACCACGATCCTGCAGGAGAACGCTATGAATGCGGACCTGATCATCCCGCTCGCGCCCATCGGTTCCGTCGTCGAATGGTCCGATGGAAACCCCCGTCCCCCGGAACACCATGTGGCGACGCTCTATCACTGGAAGCGCAACAACGGCGCCGGCCTTCTCGTTCGCAAGTTCGGCGAGACGGGCCAGGACTGCCCCGGCGCTGCGCCGTTCTTTATGCTCCGTTGCGAAAACGACCTTCGTACGTTTTCCACCGGCCTTGCCTATCGTTTCCGAATTGCCTCGCGCCCGAAGATCGGATCGGTGCGGATCTTCGAGCGGAACGATCCCGCCGCACTGATCCTTCATCTCGCCGATGACCGGGCTGCTGCCTGCTCCTGGCTCGCTGACAACACTGCGTTTTCCGATGCCTTCACGGTCGAAGTCACCGCCGACGAGCTGGCGGCCGACCATGTAGAGGGGAGAACAGCAGCATGAACGCGTCCGATCTTCCCGACGATGCTACCTCGACCCTTGAGGATACACGGGTCGAGTTCGGCTCCAGCAGCGAAGGCTTTCCGGTCGCCCGGTTGGGCGATCTCTTGCTCGCTATGCTGCCACGCGCCGCCGGTGGCGGTTTCCTCGCCAGCGCTTGGCGCCTGGCGCAGCCGCTGTCGACGTTGCGGCGCGAGCACTTCTATGGACATGATGGCGAACTTGCCGATGAGGTCGCTTTCCGGTCGCGTGTTTTTGAAACCGTGCAGCACCAGCGCGAACTGTCGAGACTTCAGCGTCTCCAGACCCGGATGGTCTGCAGCACGCCATGGGGGCCATCCCAGCTTGCAACGATCTATGCCGAGGGCATTGTCGCCCACATGACCGCCGGCCATGGCGGCTTTCGCCTCTCCGCCGAGCGAAACAAGCGGATCGTCCGGTCCCTTCGGATCAGTTCGGGCTGGTACGAAGAGGATGAAGCCTGGGCGATTGTCACCTTCAACTTCCCCGACCTGTTCACCACCTACGAGCGCAAGCTCGCGGAGCGCATGATCAAGGACAAATGGCCGGACGAATGGGAGGCGATCTTCGGACGTCCGCTTCAGCCGGGAGAATCGAGCGGCAAGGACCGCCACGCCTTCGAGCGCCGTCATGCCGGCGACTGGATCGTCGCGTCGGCGATCACCTCCGGCCATCATCCGGGCATGATCGAAGTGGTCGCCGTCCTCGGCGGTCGACGTGGCGCCAATGTCGTGGAGCGGCGGTTTCTGGCGCCGAAGGCAGAATACCAAGGACGCGGGCCCTTCGGCTTCGTTATCGATGAAGGGTGTCATGCCACCGATAATGGCCCGTCGTCCTTCGTCGGATGGGAGCGGAGGAAAGCGTCATGAACTCGCTTTCCGATTGCCGCTCGCTGCTGTCCCGCATGGAAGAGGCACGCCGGCAGACCCAGCACCAGCTCGACCTGATCGACCGGCAGATTATTCGCAGGATGACAGCGGTCATTCCGCACCTGCATCCGCGCCGGCGCTCCTATCGGCGAGGCCAGCCGCTGGAGGCGGGCGCCTTCCTTGCCCGCTATCGCGCCAACCTCACCGCGATCACGGCCGAGCGGCAGCAGGAGATCGATGCGCTATCGCGCAAGCTCGCCCGGCAGGACCGGGCAATCGAGGCTCTGCGCGAGCGACCTGCCGGGCGGAGACCGTCATGATCTTCTCCTGCGACCGCTGCGGCGAAACCTGGCCGGACCATCCCGTCACCCGCGTCCCCTGCCCTACCTGCAGGGTGGGCGTCGGGAGATGGTGCCTCCGGCCGTCCGGGCATCGCGCCACCGAGCTGCATATCGATCGTGAGCATGCCGCACTCGCCGCCGGTGTTCTTCGCAAATGTCCTGGTCCGGTTGGCGCTCCAGCGCCGCCGAAGGGCGGGCAGTTCATCCTCGACTTATAGCGCCGCCCCCAGTGCCGGCGTCCATCCCCATCATCATTGCGAGTTTCCACGGAGGAGACCATGAAGACCTGTACGATAGAAACGATGTACCGCGGGCCGAACTATCGCCAGGGGACGCACTCTGCGGACACCGTAGAGGACGCCTGCCGTCTGGCCATCGCCGACGAGGACTGGACCGGCGCGCTTCCCGATTCCGACAATGCCGGCGAAACCTACGTCATCAAGGCATGGGAACGCGCAGATGCTGCCTATTCCGGGCCGGCGGGCGACGCTCCCGAGGTGTTCAGCGAAATGGCCTATCACAAGGCCGAGCTGTTCGAGGAACTCGTCGCGCTGCTGCAGGAGCCCGCGCAGCCATGGGCATCTCGGAGTAGGAACTCAGGACCTGAGTGCCCCGCGCCATGATGGTCCTGGCGAAGGCCGGTGCGATCGGTCGGGATGCTGCAAGCGCACCTTCAGGATACCTTCGGCCTTGTCGGGGACTCTCAGGACGAGGCAGTCGAGCGTGGCCACGCGCCGCCAATGCTAGTCGACAGGACGTCTGCCCCTCGCATTGCGATCAGGACTGATCGCCAGCGGCATCTGGTTCGGCCGGACCGGGTTAGACCATGAGTCGCTGATCGGCGCGGGAGGCGTCAGGGTGAGGACGTTCGCGACCATCGATTTCCTTTCGGTTCGGGCGATGAGCCAACCCCTTGCCGGAGCACCCTTCGGTTCTGCACGGTCGTAATCCGGCGGCCGGTCGTTTCAAGGCCGCTGCGCGCCGCGTTGCGGCCGGTTCACCCTCCCTTCGCAAGGCGAGCCCGCGTCCCGCGCAGGGGCTGTGCCCCCGCTTGACCGCAAGCCCGCCTTTCTCGCTCAGGCGCCCCGGACCTGTGAAAGCGACCGTCTGACCACCGGCTTTTCTCGACCGCACCGAAGGGCGCTCCGGCAAGGGGCCGGCGCAAGCCTTCGGAGAAAACCAGAAGGAAATCGAAAATGGCCAAGTCAGCAACCTCCCGCCCGTCCGCCCGCGTCGTCCAGCTCCGCAAGGGTGCAACCCTCGAAATGGTCCGGCTGACCTGCCCTGATGCCGCCCAGGCGATGCGGATCGCCGAAAGCTTCGGGACGGCCGTCGTCGACGGCGACGGCGTGCGCGACACGCACGAGCGTCTCATCCTCGAAACCGTCGACGCTCTGTCCGAAGGCCTCGGAGAGCGCGCGATGCAGATCCACCTGCAGCGCATCGTCGGAGCCTACGTCGGATCCGCCCATGGCGCCGGCCAGTTCTACTCGCGCGCCGTGACGGAAGCCCGCGACGCTACGGCCAAGGCCGCCAGCGACGCCCGCGACGACGACCGGGACGGCATTGTCGGTTACGACAGTTCCGCCCAGCGCAAGCGGGAATTCGCCGCCGACATGGGTGTCCAGGCATTCTCGCTCCGCATGGCCGCCGAAGGTGCGGTTGCAGCCTACGAATACGCCGTCGGGGAAAGCTGGAAGCCGTTCGATCGTCCGGTCGACAATCCCGGCCAGACGCTCGACCGCAAGGCGGCCGAAGCGCAGATGGACGCGCTGGGTTGAGCGATCAGGCGGGGCTTCGGCCCCGCCTTTTTCCTTCATGCACCCATTGACCGCCGCAGAGTTGGTCGCCGAGGCTTGGATGTACCGCAATAGTCGGTCGAAAACCCCGGTCAGCGGTTTCTCGCTATCGTGGTTTTCTGGACTTTTGACTCAGCGGAAACTCCGCCGGATCGTCGGCCCATGGATCGAAGACGACCGCGCCTGAATGGCGGGTGTCCTTCACATTCCGCGTGACGAGATAAAGGTCAGTCTCGATTGCGGTCGCCGCCAAGAGCGTATCGATCACGGGCGGCGGATGCCCGGTGGCTTTCTTGACCTCTCCCGATATGCGTCCCCAGAGCCGCACGGCCTCGTCGCGCAGGGAAAGCACGCGATCGCCAAACCGATCCGCGAGAGCATCCCTCGATGCGATATAGCGCGAGCGATCGGGATGGTCGTTCGGCAGGTTACATATGCCCTTGTCGTATTCGGCGAGTGTCAGGATGCTGAGATGGAACGTCTCCTCGTCCTGGCTTGCTGCCCATGCTTTGACCGAGGGAGCGCCCTGCGGGTTGATCAGCGCGGCCACCACATTGGTATCGAGTAGCCAGCCTCTCACAGCTCGACATCCCGACCGTGGTCGGCTTCGCGGTCGAGATCCAGTCCGCCGAGATGCAATGCCTCCATGAAGTTGACGAACGGTACACGAGGCGCAGCAGGTGACAGGCGCTCGAACTCCTCGACGCTCATGATGACGACAGCGTCATGTCCCCGAACGGTTATGCGTTGCGGACCGTCCTCACGAGCATGCCGGACGACCTCGCTGAAGCGTGCTTTCGCGTCCTCAAGTTTCCACCGCCCGCTCACTGTCGGGTTCACCGGCCGGTTCGTTCCAGAAAGCTGTGTCTGCTTGCCCATTCGCTTCACCTAGTCAGATGGTCAGATATATAGCAGCTTCGTCGTTCCGGCGCCAGATCAGGACATGAAAGGAAAAGGTAGAAAGGCGAGTGCCAGGCGACCCGTCCGGCTTTGGTCCTGCCGGAACCGGGATTCAGCGCAAGGCCCTTGCCCTCCTCCACTTCGTTCCGGCGCTTCGCGTGCGCCTTCCCCCTATGGTTCCGGCTTGCGGACCGCCGTGACGGGGTCGCGATGGACGCGGCTTCCGAGGAGAAAAGGAATCTCAAATGAACGGTGAAGACATTCATTCTCGAAACAAGAGTGCCGTTTTCGCAGCTCTGTTGGAACAGGGGCTGACCCATGTCGTCGTGACATTTGACGGATATGGGGACAGTGGCCAGATCACGGAGATGGAGGGGAGAATAGCTGACGAGCCAGTTGAGCTGCCTGATGCAACGGTCGTGCTCGTCGATGCCAACTGCAGGAAGTCCAGCGAGTCCTTGGAAAGCGCGATCGAAACGATGATCTATGATCTCCTCGGCGAGAGTCACGGCGGGTGGCAGGACGGGGAAGGTGCTTACGGGGAGTTCGTGTTCGATGTCGCGAAGCGAACCATTTTGCTTGATCTTAACGAGCGCTTTATCGAGAGCGCACAGTCTTCTCATGAGTTTTAAGGAGTATGGCAATGGCGCATCCATATCACCATTCCCTCTCCTCTGTGAAGAAATGGGGCGGTGTAGTTGACGACTACATGCCGATCCACTCCTGGTTCGATGCCAGTAAGGAGATCACCGCCGATTTTCGTCACCGTGCGCTGCGGCACCACGCAGAAGGCATATTCATGGCTGAGACGATCTTCGGCCCAACGATCAGGCTCTCGACTGGCCGGATCATTCCGACCCGATGGGTTGGCGAGCAGCATGTCGTCGAGGATCTCGGCCTCATCCCGTCGTTTGCGGACTGGGTGAAGGCCATTCGCCCGGAGCCTTGGATGGGACGAACGCGCCGGATCGAGAAAGATCTGGAGGCGGACCTACCCGCATAAATCCCGCCGAGTGAGCGGCTTGGATGCCCACCTCGTTGGTGGGCATTTCTATGTCGCGGCCAAAGCGCGGAGCGCTCGCCGTCGCGACCCGTCCGGCTTCGGTCCTGCCGGAACCGGGATTCAGCGCAAGGGCTTCGCCCTCCTCCACTTCGTTCCGGCGCTTCGCGTGCACCGTCCCCCTATGGTTCCGGCTTCCGGACCGCCGTGACGGGGTCGCGATAGGCGCGACCTCTGGAACGGAGGTAAGGAAAATGAGGAAAAAGACCGAAGCGCAACGCGTGGACATCTACACGCGCATCACCGACAGGATCGTCGAGGACCTCTCGAACGGTGTCCGCCCATGGGTCCAGCCGTGGCGCGCGTCCAACATGGAAGGCCGGATCACCCGACCTTTGCGGCACAACGGCCTTCCCTATAGCGGGATGAACGTCCTTCTCCTGTGGTCGGAGACCATTGCGCGCGGGTTCTCCTCGCCGATGTGGATGACGTTCAAGCAGGCGTTGGAGCTTGGCGCAGCCGTGCGTAAGGGCGAGTCCGGCGCGACCGTGGTCTTCGCCAGCCGCTTCAACAAGTCCGAGTCCGACGGACATGGCGGAGAGATCGAGCGCGAGATCCCCTTCCTGAAGGCTTATACCGTCTTCAACGTTGCGCAGATCGACGGGCTGCCGGACCGCTACTATCAATCCGCAGCGCCTGTTACTGATCCCGTCGAGCGGATCGAGCATGCCGATCGCTTCTTCCGGAACACCGGCGCGCATATACGCCATGGTGGCGACCGGGCGTTCTTCAGCCCTGCGACCGACCACATACAGATGCCATTCGTCGAGAGCTTCAGGGACGCGGCCTCCTACGTGGCAACGCTCAGCCATGAGGCCACGCACTGGACGGCGCCAGCGCATCGCGTCGGCCGCGATCTCAGCCGCTACAGCAAGGATCGCAGCGAGCGCGCCCGCGAAGAACTGATCGCCGAACTCGGCAGTTGCTTCCTCTGCGCCGATCTCGGCATCGCGCCGGAGCTGGAGCCGCGCTCGGATCATGCTTCATACCTTCAGTCGTGGTTGCAGGTGCTGTGCGACGACAAGCGGGCGATCTTCGCCGCCGCCGCGCACGCGCAGCGCGCCGTCGCCTATCTTCACGGACTGCAGCCGGCCACGGCTGAAGAGCGGGAGGCAGCCTAATGGTTTCGTCAAGCTGCATTTTTGAAGTTTTGGCTGAATGGCATTCTGGTCTGGAGGATTGCCCATACGACGTTTACGCGACGGCGTGCGAGGGCGATGACGGCTTGATTGTGACGCTTTCCCTCGGCACGTTTCCGATCGTAGAAGGCTCGGCTTTCCGGGTCTGCGAGAGCGTTGAAGGCGGATTGGAAGAAGACACGCTTGAGGGTCTTGTTGCCGCCTGTGGATCGTCGGACGGTTCTGGATTTTCCGGACTGGCGCAGGACCGGAGTGAGGCCGGCTGCGGCTGCAAGCGCATCGGCCGAACGGAAGCGGCGGGTGGAACCGACGCAGGCGATGAAGTCTGCCGTGAGCACGGCCCCCATCCCTGGCAGGCTAAGGATGAGGGCCGCGTCAGGGTGGCTTTCAAGAAGCGCTTGGAGATCGCCGTCGATACGGTCGCGCTGGGCGCGGGCTGCCAGCGCCTCGCCGGCAAGGTCCTGGACCAGCTTGGCCCGGGTTTGCGCGCCTGGCACGTTGATGGTTTGAGCTTTGGCCAGAGCAATGGCGTCCTGAGCCATGGACTGGGCATCCCGCATGCGGGGATAGACCTTCGTCAGCGCGCGGACGAGATGATGCGGCCTGGCGCCGCGCAGCTCGTGCGGAGCGGCGAAAAGGCTCAGGAAGACGAGGCCGGCCTTTGTCTTCACGTCGATGCGCCTTTCCAGCGCGGGAAAGAGCGAGGAGAGAAGATCACGCAGGCGCGCAAGGCGTCGGGTTTGATCGACAACGACTTCGCGGCGCCGACCGACGAGCAAGCGAATGTCGACATCGATCTCGGTCTCGATCTCGACCGGCCGCAGGTCGGTGCGGGTTCGCGCGAGATCGGCGATGGTTGCCGCATCGCGAGGATCGGACTTGTTCTCTCCGCCGCGCATACCCTGCCGCGCGCGGTTGACCGCCAGGCCAGGTGTATGAACGATCCGCATGCCAGCTTCGGCCAGCATCGCGCACAACAGCGTGGCACAGCCGCCCAGCAGGTCGAGGGCGACGGTTATACTTTCGGCGTTCAGCACGGACAGTTCGCCGATCAGCGCCGCGATTCCTTCCGGATCGTTCCTGACGGCATGGCTGAAGACAGGCCTTGCGTCCGCGCCGATCACGCAGGCCCAATGAATGTCCTTGGCGGCATCGACGCCAACGTAGAAGTGCATGGCTTCCTCCCTGAAGGGTCCTCCTTAAATTGGCAACCTTCCCACGCCGTCCTCGCCCTACACAGCGATCAATCGCAGAGCCTAATCAGCGGTCGGGTCAGGTGTGGAGACCGGGCGGATCTGCCTCCCGAGCCATCAAGGGCGGCCAGCATGATAGCCATACCCAGTCTCCTGCCTTCCAACATCCTCGGACATAAAAGCCGTCCGGCAAAGGAAGATGTTGAAACGCTTTTCATTGGTAGGGCAGCATGATGGCTCCTCATCCCGCAAACCGTCTCCTGATCCTTGCCTGCTCGGCAACGAAGCGCGACGGCCCGGCCTACATGCCGGCCATCGAACGCTATGACGGCCCCCTGTGGCAGACCCTGCGATCGGTCGACCCGCGTGGAGAGAAGGCGAAGGTCGCCTTCCTCTCCGCCCGCCTGGGGTTCCGGGCCGCAGCCACGCCGATCGAAATGTATGACGCGCGCATGACGCCGGCGATCGCGGCCGAGATGAAGGCTGGCGATCTCGGAACGAGATGGCCGAAGCAGAAGACCAGGCGCCGCGGCATGGCCTCAGGCGAGCATCCCGGAATGCACATCGCGACGCTGACGGGCTATGGACGCGTTCCCTTCTCGGATGTCGCCCTCGTCGGTGGCCATCTCTATCTCGATGTCATGCGCCACCTCGTCGACCTGTTCCGCGAACGCGGTCATATCGTCGGCGACGCGCGGATCACCGAGGTCAATGGTCCCATCGGTATCATGCGTCGCGATCTTCGCCGCTGGCTGGACCGTGAATTCGTGGAGGGACATTGATGCTCTTCTCTCCGCTTGGTCTCAATCCGGCGGAGGAAGGATCTTCCGCCATTCGCCTTCGCGCGCTCAGCCTCGGTGCGGGCGTGCAATCCACGACGCTGGCGTTGATGGCCGCTCACGGCGAGATCGGCCCGATGCCTGATTGTGCCATCTTCGCGGACACGGGCTGGGAGCCGCAGGCTGTTTATGACCATCTCGAATGGCTGATGTCGGGCAATGTGCTGCCGTTCCCGGTTCATATTGTGTCCGCCGGGAACATTCGTGACGACTTGATCGGCGCCGGCGACGGCAAACGCTGGGCGTCCATCCCGGCCTTCGCCAAGACGGTCACGCCCGCTGGTGTGGTCGTCCCCGTCTACGACGAAGACCATGACGGCGAGCTGATCGAAATCGGCACGCGCGCGACAGCCCGCGAGACCGTGTCGATCGGCATGATCCGCAGGCAATGCACGACGGACTATAAAATAGTCCCGATCCGGAGAAAGGTCCGGGCACTCGCCGGCCTCACCCGCAAGCGCTCGCCCGATCATGCTGTCGTGGAGCAATGGATCGGCATCAGCTGCGACGAGATCGTGCGGGCGAAGCCCAGCTTCGAGCCCTGGCAGGTCAAGCGCTTTCCGCTGATCGAAAAGCGCATGAGCCGGTACGAGTGCCTCTGCTGGCTGCGCCGCCACGGCTATCCCGATCCGCCAAAGAGCGCTTGCGTGGGTTGCCCGTTTCACGACAATGCACGCTGGCGCTTCATGCGTGACCACGATCTCGCGGCATGGGCCGACGCCATCGAGGTCGACCAGGCGCTACGCAATGGCATGAGCGGTATCCGCGGCGAGGTCTTTTTGCATCGTTCGTGCGTGCCGCTGGACGAGGCCGATCTATCGACGGCCTCTGATCGCGGTCAGCTCGACCTCTGGCCGAACGAGTGCGAGGGCATGTGCGGTGTCTGACGGCCCCCGGAAGATCGGGGCCGCCGCTCCTGGTACGCCCCCAGACGCGACGACCCCACTCTCTGACCACTCCCGGCCTTGCAACGAACCGGGAGCAGTCGAATTCTTAGCCACTGGCGATGACTGCGACTTTCATGAAAGTGCCAGAATATCGAAATCCTGCCATGAAATTCCAACGTCTCCGGCATCAGCCGGTGCTTGCGGTAGGGAGCCGTCCTCAACAGAGCACGGAGCGCCGCCGCGGGGGGCAGTCGATCCCGCCTCCTCTTCGAGGCGCTACGCTGAGGCTCCTGCGGCTGCCCTGCTTCCCGCGCCGGCGCGTCGAGAATTCCCGAAATGCCGGCCAGCGGCCGTCGCGATGCTCATTTCTCCGATGCTCTTCATCTCTTCAGATCCCGCCTTGCCCGCTTCGCGGCTCTGCGGCGCGATCGACGCCCGGCCGCTCCGGACCCACCCATTTCGTCCCTCCCTCTGAAAGGAAAGCCCATGACTAAGCTGCGTCCGCTCACCCGAGCCGAGCACAATGCCATCAGAGCCTATGCCATCGAGCATGGGCGGTACTGGAAAGCCAGTCTGCGCGATGACTGGATGAATGCGCGAACCACAGGCGTCATGCAGGCGCTGCGAAATTCCCATGGCCCGGGCTGGTTGGTGTCATTTTCACTGGTGCGGGATCAATCTTCGGCATCGCCGATCCGCGCTATTTCCGTCACCGCGGGCAATGGCGACCTCTTCGAGGCGACCATGATGGGAGCCGATGAACCCTGGATGATCGCCTATCCCGAAGGGCAGGATCGATTTTACGGAACGGAACGCGAGGTCCGCGCGCACATCAGGCAGCTCATCCTGTGCGGCGCGAAGGCAAAGGTCGCGCCGTAGGTCGATCCACGGAGCCACGCGGATCGTCGGGACCGGCAGGCTCTCGCCGCATCTTGGTTCTGGCCATCGCCTGCGGCGACCGCGCTCTATGCCTCCGGCACGCAGCCAGCCTTCGGCCGTCTCCGCCGATGCCGGTGACGATCGACTTGTCCGGGTCGGCGCTTCGCCGCCCCTAGTGTTGCCCCGGCTGCGCTGTCTTCTCCAGATGGGTGCGAATGATCGCGCTTGCTCATGGTGGATGGCGGGGCACCCGGAAGACCGGGAGCGCCCCGCCTTGGCAGGCGGGCTGGGCATCAGTCATCTGTTCGACGGCTCCAGCCCAGGTGAACCCGGCGGCAGGGCGCTGCCATGGCATTAGATGCGCGGAGTGCATGGAAGCGGTGCCCCTATGCCTGCGGAAGAGGAGGATTCCGTGCCGTCGAGGGCGTCGTCGTCCTACCGGCATTCGAGGAAAACCCTCCGGCAGGCAACGCGGAGGGAGCGATATCGGAGGCAGTGGGCTCAATCGTCTGCGGCGGGCACACCGAACCCATAGCTGCAGCCCATTGGAGCCGACGAGGTTGTCGTCGGCAGCGAAGTGGTGCTGACGATGACGGCCCGCCATTTCCGAGACCCTTCCGGTTTGGTCAACCCTGGCGCGGCCACCACGTCCTCGATGTGGCATGTCTGATCGGAGACCGGCTGCGCCTCGATCGTCTTCCCGCAACGGCCTCCCCCGACTTTCTTCCCCTGTCGGCTGCGCCGCCATTCCTCGCGAAACAAGAAAGCCGCCTCCGGCCGCCCTCCACTGCGTTCCGGCCCAAGGGGTGCGGTCCGATCGTCCCCGATCCTTTCGACAGCCATCGAGGTCGCGATGGACGCGACCCGAGCAACCCGAAAGGATCTCGAAAATGGCTATCATCGGCAACTTCTCCACCAACGGCAATACCATCACCGGTCAGGTCCGCACGCTCACCGTCCAGATGAAAGCCCGCCTGGTCCCGATCCAGCGCACCTCCCGCGACGCTCCCGACTTCCGCGTGATGGCGGGCATGGCCGAGGTCGGCGCAGGCTGGAACGCTACCTCCACCGACGGCGAACCCTACATCTCGGTCAAGCTCGACGACCCGAGCTTCGCCTTCCCGATCAATGCTGCCTTGTGGCCGAGCCAGGCCGACGGCGACTACGACCTGGTCTGGAACCGCCCGAAGCGCGACGCCTGACACCGGAACTGCCTCGCCGAAAGGCGAGGCTTTCTCTCCAAGAAACAAGGAGCGGTTATGACCACACGCATCGAAGAAAGACGCCAGCTGAACCCGAAGGATTTTGCCATATGGCCCGATGGCTCCTGGGCGCAGATCGAAGACATCTGGCGCGGCGACTACACCTGGAAATCGGACGACTACGAGGTCATCGGCTACGACGATGAGCGGCGTCTTCGCGAGGTCGGCATCGCCGATGATCCCGATTGGCGATAGTCGCCGGCTGAAACCGAACCCGCGAGCAGCGTCGAGCCCGCTCGCGGGTTGGTGGGTGCCATACGGAGAGGAAAAGTCTGCTCAGTCTGTCCGAGGGTGCCATGGCGGCAGGCAGGCCTCAAGGACGAGCGGTTAGAATGTATCCTCAGAACTGTCCTGATTGTCTCGTTACAGTAGCGATAGTCATGCAGCATGCCTCCATGTTTGCTGAGCTTGCACGGTGTCCACAGGAGGGGCCCGCGCATCGCGGAGTGACCACACGAGTCCGA
>NZ_DASYHH010000005.1:0-117073 GCF_035998705.1 Shinella sp.
CGAAAACCACCCGAACCAAATCAGGCTCAATTCTCACCAGCTCCGTCAGGAAACCCTAGAGCGAGTTCGTCGGCCGCCAGAAGCGCCGCCGCTCTCGTTCGATGAGCGGGTTATAAGCCCACCCACATGAACACGTCAACACCACAGAACAAGAAAAATCAAAAAAGTGATAAGGCGTTGAAAAGATAGGGAATTCTTGCTTGGTTAACGTCTCCACGGTCTTGGCGGCACCGAAACACCGGTAAAATCTTGTCCAGATGGTCAAAATGGCATGACAAAACCATGACGGACGTTCCGGCTCCTCGCGCGGGCTTTATGCACCTCTTCTCTCGGCACCGCCGGCGGGCTATTCAGGCGGGGAAACGAGACCGGAGAGACGCATGTCCGCCCTCTATATAGATGCCATTTTCGACGAAGGGGTTCTCTAGGAATGGCGTCGGTCATCGATACGCTGCCGCACCTCCCGGTCACCGAGGCGCTGCCAACGCTCGGCGCAGCCCTTGCCGCGGGGACACGCGCGGTGCTCTCCGCGCCGCCCGGCGCCGGCAAGACGACGCTGGTGCCGCTCTTCCTTCTTGGCGAGGCCTGGCGGGACGACGGGCGGATCATCCTGCTCGAACCGCGCCGGCTGGCGGCGCGCGCGGCGGCGGGCCGCATGGCCGCCCTTCTCGGCGAGCGGGTCGGCGATACCGTCGGTTATCGCATGCGGCTCGACAACCGCGTTTCCGCGAAGACCCGTATAGAGGTGGTGACCGAAGGCGTTTTCGCCCGCATGATCCTCGATGATCCGGAATTGCCCGGTATCGCCGCCGTGCTTTTCGACGAATTCCACGAGCGCTCGCTCGATGCGGATTTCGGTCTGGCGCTGGCGCTCGACGTGCAGGCGGCGCTGCGCGAGGACCTGCGCATCCTCGTCATGTCGGCGACGCTGGATGTTGAGCGCGTGTCGGCGCTGCTCGACCATCCGCCGGCGATCGTCAGCGAGGGGCGCGCGTTTTCGGTGGACGTGCGCTACCAGGACCGGCCGGCCGGCGAGCGCATAGAGGATAGCATGGCGCGCGCCATTATAGAGGCGCATCGCCAGGAGAGCGGGTCGATCCTCGCCTTCCTGCCGGGGCAGGCCGAGATCACCCGCACGGCGGAGCGGCTCGAAGGCCGGTTCGGGGCGGAGACGGTGGTGGTGCCGCTCTTCGGCAATCTGAGCCAGAAGGAACAGGACGCCGCGATCCAGCCCACGTCTGCCGGCATGCGAAAGATCGTGCTGGCAACGTCGATTGCCGAAACCTCGATCACCATCGACGGCGTGCGCATCGTCATCGACAGCGGCCTGCAGCGCCTGCCGGTGTTCGAGGCGGCGACCGGCATCACGCGGCTCGATACGGTGCGCGTGTCGCGCGCCTCCGCCGACCAGCGCGCCGGGCGCGCCGGGCGAACGGAACCGGGCATCGCGATCCGGCTGTGGCATGCCGGGCAGACAGCGGCGCTGCCGGCCTTTACGCCGCCGCAGATCCTGTCGAGCGACCTTTCCGGCTTCATGCTCGATCTCGCCCATTGGGGGGTGAGCGATCCCGCCGCCCTCCGCCTCGTCGACCAGCCCCCGGCGGCGGCGGTGGAAGAGGCGCGCAACCTGCTGCGCCTGCTCGGCGCGCTCGACGCGGCCGGCGCGCTGACGCCGGCCGGCAAACGCATCCGCGAGCTGGCGCTGCCGCCGCGGCTGGCCGCGATGATCCTGCATGCGGCTGAGGATGGCGAACAGGCCGCGGCCGCGCGGCTTGCCGTGCTGCTCACCGAACAGGGGCTTGGCGGTCCGGCCATCGACATCGAGGAGCGCTTGCGGCGTTTTTCCAACGAGCGGGGCGAACGGGCGGAGGCGGCGAGGCGGCTGGCGAGCCGCATGGCGGATGGTTTCGGCAAGGTCGCGGGGAGTGCGGCGAGCATGCCGGGCGCACTGCTGCTGCATGCCTTTCCGGACCGGGTCGCCCTGCAACGGGGCGGCCGGGGGCGGTTCGTCATGGCGAACGGGCGCGGCGCGGAATTGCCGGAGACCGAACGGCTTGCCGGCGCGCAGATGATCGTCGTGGCCGATCTCACCGGCCAGGCCGGGCGCCAGCGCATTCTTGCCGCGGCGGAAATCGACCGCGCCGAGGTGGAAGCCGGGCTTGCGGAGAAGATCGTGCGCGAGGACCAGTGCGTCTTCGATCGCGCCAGCCGGCAGGTGCGGGCGCGAAGAGTCGTTCGCCTCGGCGCGATGATTCTCGAAGAGGCGCCGCTTCCCCGGCCGAGCGGGCCGAAGGCGGCGCTGGCGCTCGCCGACGGTGTTCGCCAGCTCGGCCTTCAGGTCCTGCCGTTTTCCCGCGAGGCGGCGCAGTTGCGCGACCGGATCGGCTTTCTGCATCGCTCGATCGGCGACCCCTGGCCGGATACCAGCGACGACGCGCTACTCGCCGCGCTCGAAACCTGGTTCGTGCCGTTCCAGGAAACGGCGCGCGGCATCGACGACATTTCATCGGCGCGGCTCCAGGAGGGACTGATGGCGCTGGTGCCCTATGAAGTGCAGCGCGATCTCGCGCGGCTGGCGCCCACCCATTTCGAGGCGCCGACCGGTCAGCGCCACCCGATCCGCTATGATGGCGAGGAGCCGGTGCTCGCGATCCGCGTGCAGGAACTGTTCGGGCTGAAGCAGCATCCTTCCGTCGCGGGCGGGCGGCTGCCGCTGCTTCTCGAACTGCAATCGCCGGCGCACCGGCTGATCCAGACGACGCGCGACCTTCCCGGTTTCTGGATGGGCTCCTGGCGCGACGTGCGCGCGGACATGCGCGGGCGTTACCCCAGGCATCCCTGGCCGGAGGACCCGGCCGAGGCCATGCCGACGACGCGCGTCAAGCCGCGCGGCACGTGATAGAGCATTTCCAGCCGAAGCGGCATCGCTTCGGCGTCGGATAATGCGGCAGAACAAAACCTGGAGCATGTCCGGTGAACCGGAATTCACCGGACATGCTCCAGGAAGAGAGCGGAAAGGACGGCGGGATGGCATTCTATCAGGATATCGACTTCGAGGGCTCCGGCCGGCGCCTGCGCCTCGAGACGATCATCCGGCTGCGCTGGCTGGCTGTGGCCGGGCAGTCGATCACGGTCATCGTCGTCGGCCTGTGGCTGGAGTTTCCGCTGCCGCTGCTGCCGGCTTCCGTGCTGATCGCGCTTCTGGCGGCGGTGAACTTCTTCCTGGCGGTGCGCTTTCCGCCGGCGCACCGGCTGACGCCGCTTTCCGCCTTCCTGCTGCTCGCCTTCGACCTCTGCCAGCTGACCGCGCTGCTCTTCATCACCGGCGGGCTTGCCAATCCCTTTGCGCCGCTCGTCTGCGTGCCCGTCATCATCTCGTCCTCGCTCCAGCCGATCCGTTTCAGCCTGCCGCTCGGCCTGCTCTCGGTGTTCGGCATCACGGCGATGGCCTTTACGCCCTTTCCGCTGCCGTGGTTTCCGGGCACGGTGCTGGTCGTTCCACCGATCCTGACGGCCGGCCTGTGGTTCGCCATCGTCTCGACCACCGCCTTCGCCGCCTTCTATTCCTATCGTGTGTCGCGCGAGGCGGCGGAGCTTTCCGATGCGCTGGCGGCGACCGAGCTCATTCTCCAGCGCGAAAAACACCTCTCGCAGCTCGATGGTCTGGCGGCGGCGGCGGCGCATGAACTGGGCACGCCGCTCGCCACGATCAGCGTCGTGGCACGCGAGATGGAGCGCGAGCTCGGCACGGACGACCGGTTTCGCGAGGACGTGCAGCTGCTGCGCAGCCAGAGCGAGCGCTGCCGCGACATTCTCCGCCGGCTCACCACGCTCTCGGCCGAGGACGAGGCACATATGCGGGTGCTGCCGCTCTCCTCGCTTCTGGAAGAGGTGCTGGCGCCGCATCGCGAGTTCGGCATCCGGCTCAACCTGGTGGAAAACGGCGAGCGGGCGAGCGAGCCGGTCGGCAACCGCAACCCCGGTATCCTTTACGGCCTCGGCAACCTTCTCGAAAACGCTGTCGACCATGCGCGCGAGGAGGTGACCGTCACCGTCAGCCATACGGCGGAGCGGGTGACTATTGTCATCGAGGACGACGGCGACGGTTATGCGGCGGATATTCTCCAGCGCATCGGCGACCCCTATGTCACCAAGCGCCAGCGCGACGAGCGGGCGGGCGGGCTGGGCCTCGGCCTGTTCATCGCCAAGACGCTGCTCGAACGTTCCGGCGCCAAATTGACCTTCGGCAACCGCACCGGCGACCGGCCGGGGGCGCGGGTATCGGTCGATTGGCCGCGGGCGCGCATGGAGGCCAAGGGTGCAAAATGACTTTACCCGCCCCATCTTACGGGCGATAAGCTGATCCTGATCAAGAATGGACGAAAATCGGCCTCGGAAGACGAAAAATGGCAGAAAACAGCGATACACCCATCACGGCAACCGACGATATCGGGCCGGACCCTTCGCTTCTCGTCGTCGATGACGACGGCCCGTTCCTGCGTCGGCTCGCGCGCGCCTTGGAGGCGCGCGGCTTCACCGTCGACACCGCCGAATCGGTGGCTGAAGGTATCGCCAAGGCCAAGACGAACCCGCCGAAATATGCGGTCGTCGATCTGAGGCTCGGTGACGGCAGCGGCCTCGACGTGATCGCCGCCATCCGCCAGCGCCGCGACGACACGCGCATCATCATGCTGACCGGCTACGGCAATATCGCCACCGCCGTGAACGCGGTGAAGCTCGGCGCGGTCGACTATCTCGCCAAGCCGGCCGATGCGGACGACATCTTCGCCGCGCTGACGCAGCGCCCCGGCGAGCGGGTGGAACTGCCGGAAAACCCGATGTCGGCGGATCGCGTGCGCTGGGAGCATATCCAGCGCGTCTATGAAATGTGCGACCGCAACGTTTCGGAGACGGCGCGCCGCCTCAACATGCACCGCCGTACCCTCCAGCGCATCCTCGCAAAGCGCGCGCCGAAGTAACCCCTCAAGCGGGTTCGTCGCGCCGTCCCGAGACGATGGCGGACATGTCCGGCCCGTCGCGCCGGGCATCCATGGAAAATTCCGCCAGCAGCAGGCGGCCGGCGGCGACGCGGGCGAAGGCGAAGGTCACGGACTTTCGCGTCGGCGGCGGCAGGCGGTGTTCCGGCGCCTCGCGCAGCATATGCGCGCCGTAGCCGTCCGACAGGATCAGGCCGCAATCCTCCGGGAAGATGTCGAGCGGCACCTCCTTGTGGGTGGCGAAGAACAGCCGGTCGCAATGGCGCCGGTAATCCGGCCATTTGCGGTCCACCTTGAAATCCTCGATCGACGTCTTGATCTCGACGATCCAGATCTCGCCTTTGTCGGACAGGCTGATGAGATCGGCGCGCCGGCCGCTGGCAAGCGTCAGCTCGGGCAGCACCGCGTGGCGCATCTCCGTCAGCATGCGCTGCACGCCGCGGCGCACCATCATGGCGCGGTCGGACTGGCGGCCGTCGAGCAGCGGATTGTCATTGTGAATGGAGACGATCGTCATGGGAGTTCAACCTCGGCGAATCGCATTTTATCGCGAAATGGGGCCGACGGGTTCTGCGGCCGGAGAAAAAGTTAAGTCGGCTTCCCGATTCACCGTCCCGGGAAGACTTCGTTAACTGCGCCCGGCGGTTCCTGTGCGGCTTCGGGCCAGCGGGCGAGAAGACCATTGAACGGACCGCGCGGGCATGCTTGGCATGGCACGGATGTGGCGAAAGCGGCCGATAGACGGGCATTATTGTTGCAAAAAAACAATCACCCGTCTTTTTGCCTTGGCTGGAGCCCGCACCGAAGCGTGCAGACTTGCATTGACAGGTTTAATCGAAAATAAACCATAGTTGATAAAAGCTCCGCGCCTCGGAACTTCTTAATCCCTATTCAAGAGAATCACATGCGCTTCCGCAATGTCCTCCTTCTGTGCGGCCTCGCAGCAGCCGTCACGCTCGCCGGGTGCTCTTCCTCCTCCACGTCCCTTCCGGGCGAAAAGGTGGCAACCAATGCTATCTTTACCGCGGATTATGGCCCTGTTGAGGACAACGGCTATGCTCTGCCGGCGATTCCGATCGCGCGCGTCAATACCAAGTTCCACCGGCAGATCGTCGATTACGCGACGAAGGAAAAGCCCGGCACGATCATCGTCAACACGCCGAACCGCTTCCTGTATTACGTGCTGCCCGGCGGCAAGGCCGTGCGATACGGCATCGGCGTCGGCAAGTCGGGCTTTGCCTGGCAGGGCGAGGCCTACATCGCCTGGAAGCAGGAATGGCCGACCTGGCATCCGCCGCAGGAAATGGCCGACCGTCGCCCGGACGTCGCACGCTACGTCAAGGACGGCATGGGACCGGGTCTGAAGAACCCGCTCGGCGCGCGCGCACTCTATCTCTTCAACGCGAAGGGCCAGGACACGCTGTTCCGCCTGCACGGCACGCCGGAATGGGCGTCCATCGGCACGGCCGCTTCGTCCGGCTGCATTCGCCTGATGAACCAGGACATCATCGACCTCTACAAGCGCGTGCGTCCCGGCCAGGGTGCCCGCGTCGTCGTCCAGCAGTAAGCGGAAAAAATCCGCTTAAGGAAGAAGCCGCCGGAGCGATCCGGCGGCTTCTTTTTTTGTCACATCCATTTTATCAGGCGTTTGCAGCCTTGAGTTCGAGGCGGCGGCGGTGCAGGACCGGCTCGGTATAGCCGTTCGGCTGCTCGCGGCCCTTGAGCACGAGTTCCAGGGCGGCCTGGAAGGCGATCGAGCCGTCGAAATTGCCGGCCATCGGCTGGTACAGCGGGTCGCCTGCATTCTGCCCGTCGACGACCGCGGCCATGCGCTGCATGGTCTCGACGATCTGGGCTTGCGTCACCACGCCGTGGTGCAGCCAGTTCGCCATGTGCTGGGCGGAGATGCGCAGCGTCGCGCGGTCCTCCATCAGGCCGACATCGTTGATATCAGGCACCTTGGAGCAGCCGACGCCCTGGTCGACCCAGCGCACGACGTAACCGAGGATGCCCTGCGCATTGTTGTCGAGCTCGCGCTGGATTTCCTCCGGCGTCCAGTTCGGCCGCACGGCGACCGGCACCGACAGGATATCGGCGAGTTTTGCCCGCGGGCGCGACCGCAACATGGCCTGCACCTCGGCGACATTGACCTTGTGATAATGCGTGGCATGCAGCGTCGCCGCCGTCGGCGACGGCACCCAGGCGGTGTTGGCGCCGGCCTTCGGATGCGCGATCTTCTGTTCCAGCATGGCGGCCATCAGGTCCGGCATGGCCCACATGCCCTTGCCGATCTGCGCATGGCCGGACAGGCCGCATTCGAGCCCGATATCGACGTTCCAGTTCTCATAGGCACCGATCCAGGCGGCCTGCTTCATGTCGCCCTTGCGGATCATCGGACCCGCTTCCATCGAGGTGTGGATCTCGTCGCCGGTGCGGTCGAGGAAGCCGGTATTGATGAAAACCACACGCTCCTTGGCAGCGCGGATCGCCTCCTTGAGGTTGATCGTCGTGCGGCGCTCCTCGTCCATGATGCCCATCTTCATGGTGTTCGGCGCCATGCCGACGGCGGCCTCGACGCGGCCGAACAGTTTTGACGCGAAGGCGACCTCTTCCGGCCCGTGCATCTTCGGCTTGACGACATACATCGAGCCCTCGCGCGAATTCTTGCGGCGGCCGTTCGGGCCGATGTCGTGCAGCGCGATCAGCGCCGTCACCATCGCGTCCATGATGCCTTCCGGCACCTCGTTGCCGTCGCGGTCGCGGATCGCCGGATTGGTCATCAGGTGGCCGACATTGCGCACCAGCATCAGCGAGCGGCATTTTACCTCGAAGGGCGAGCCGTCCGGCGCGGTATAGGTGAAATCGTCGTAGAGCTTGCGCTCGATCGTCTTGTCGCCCTTCCGGACGTTTTCCGTCAGGTCGCCCTTCATCAGGCCGAGCCAGTTGCGATAGACGAGGACCTTGTCCTCGGCATCGACGGCGGCGACCGAATCCTCGCAGTCCATGATCGTCGTCAGCGCGGCCTCGATGTTGACGCCGGCAATGCCGGCCGGATCGGTCTTGCCGATCTCCCAGCCGCGGTTGACGAGGATCTCGATGCCGAGACCATTGTTCTTGAGAAGCACATGGCGCCAGTCCTCGTGCTCCGCATGGCCGGCATATTGTTCCGGCCGCTTCAGCGAGACGGCACGGTCGCCAGCCGTGAGATGCAGTTCCGCGCCGGCCTCGATGCCGGTAATATCGGCCCAGCGGGCGTCGGCGAGCGGTGCGGCCTCGTCGAGAAAAGCCTTGGCCCAGGCGATGACTTTTTCGCCGCGCTTCGGATTGTAGCCTTTGCCCTTTTCCGCGCCGTCCGTTTCGGGGATCACGTCCGTGCCGTAGAGCGCGTCATAGAGCGAACCCCAGCGCGCATTGGCGGCGTTCAGCGCATAGCGCGCATTCATGACGGGCACGACGAGCTGCGGGCCTGCGAGACTGGCGATTTCCGGATCGACGTTTTCCGTCGTCACCTGGAATTCGCCGCCCTCCGGCAGAAGGTAGCCGATCTCACGCAGGAACGCTTCATAGACCGCCATGTCCGACGGCGCGCCGTTTTCGCGATACCAGGCGTCGATCTTCTCCTGAAGCGCGTCGCGTTTGGCGAGCAGCGCGCGGTTTTCCGGCGCAAGGTCATGCACGATCGCGGAGAAGTCGGCAAAGAAGCGTTCTGCGTCCACGCCCGTGCCGGGAAGGGCCTCCGTGACGATGAAGTCGTGAAGGGCGCTGTCGATCGAAAGACCGGCTTTGTCGGTATAAGTCATCTGAAAAGGCTCCGAATGACGGGACGATGGGGGAGTATCCCGAATGCTGCCACTTTCCGGAGCTTTCATTCATAGTCAATTCGGCAATGACATAAAGAATTTATTCCCGAACGGATAAAATCATACATTTAGGCCGTTTCACGCCTCTTCGGCGATACGCGGCCGGCCGCTTGCCGTGGCGGTAAAACGCGCCTCGACGAGCTTGCGGCTGCCCTCGACCTCGGGCGCGTCGATCTCCTCGCCGAGCGTCACCACCGGCTCGTCCGCGCCGTTGGCCCGGGCGGCATGCAGCGCCGCCGTCATCGCCCGTTCCTTGGCAAGCGAAAAGGCGGCGGCCTCGTCGATGAGGCGCACGCTCTCGCCCGCACCATTGACGATGAAAATGCCCTCGTCCGGCATGGTCACGAAGACCGTGACGACGGTGCGCACCTGGCCAACGACGGCGCCCACGGCATTCGCCACGCCGGCATCGGCCGGAATGGAGGACTGCGCGCCGAGCATCTCGGCAATATCGGGATAATAGACCGGCGCGGAAGCGCCGAGGCCGACCAGCGGCCGGTCGAGCGCGATGCGGAATTTCACGATGCCCGGAGCACGATGCAGCGCACGATCGATCGAGATGGAATTGGCCGGATCGATCGCCGCCCCGTCATCGGCAAGGCAGGCGGAGAGAATGACATCCGCCGACTGGCGGGTGAGCCGGTCGACCAGCAGGCGCGCCAGCACTTCCGGGCTTTCGGCGATCGGCCGGCCGGTGCCGTCCTTGGTGCGCGCGGCAAGCTCCAGGCCGAGGCGGGCGGCCACCGCGTCCCATTGGCCCTGGCCGCCGAGCACATGCATGGCATCGGACGGCGTGATGCCGCAGAGATGCACGAGGCCGCGCGCGACCAGCCGGTCGAGCGTCGCCTTTTGCAGCGTGGTGACGAGCAGACCGTCGAGCGGCAGCGGCACCGCACCGATCTTTTCGTAAAGCGCCTGTTCCTGCGGCTGGAGGCCGCTCGCCAGCCGCTCCGGCACGCCGGTGCGCACGGCAAAACGCCCGTCATGGCGGCCCATATGCGGCGTCCGCAGCTGACGCTCCAGCACGGGAATGATCGCGTCGGGATGCAGTGCGGAGGCGAGGCTCAAGGGCAGGAAGCGGCGCGGGCCGAGATCGATCTTCGCCTTCAGGCCGCGATCATTGATGCGCACCTCCGAATCGCCGCCGAGCCCGAAGGTCCGCATGGCGACCGCCTCGACCATGGTGCGATAGCCGCCGACGACGGCGCCCTCCGCATCGAGCTTCGGCCGCCCCTTGTCGAGCACCGCCACATCCGTCGTCGTGCCGCCGATATCCGAGACGACGGCATCGTCCAGCCCCGTCAGGTGCCGCGCACCGACCAGGCTTGCCGCCGGACCGGAGAGGATCGTCTCGATCGGGCGCAGCCGCGCCTCGGCCGCCGAGATCAGCGCGCCGTCACCGCGCACCACCATCATCGGCACATGGATGCCGCGGCGTTCCAGATAATCCTCGCAAGCGCCGATCAGCCGGTCGATCATCGAGACGAGGCGGGCATTGAGCAGGGTCGTCAGCGCACGGCGCGGGCCGCCGAGCTTGGAGGAGAGTTCGTGGCTGCAGGTGACGGGCAGGTGCGACACGGTGCGGATGCGGTCGCGCACCCGCACTTCATGCGCCGGGTTGCGCACGGCGAAATAGCCGGCGACGGCGAAGGAGGAGACATTCTGCGACAGGACCGGCAACGCGTCGTCCAGCGCCGTCATGTCGAGCGGCGTCTCGTTGCCGTGCACATTGTGGCCGCCGGGCAGAAACAGCACCGGATCGTTGCCGAGCGCATCGGCAAGCCCGTCGCGCTTCAGGTCTTCCGGGCCGAAGCCGATCATCACCAGGCCAGCGCGGCCGCCCTGGCCTTCGACCAGCGCATTGGTGGCGAGCGTCGTGGACAGCGACACGAGGCCGATGGCGGAAACCGGGGCCTTCGCCTCGGCCAGCACCGCCTCCACCGCGCCGGAAATGCCGACCGACAGATCGTGACGCGTGGTGAGCGCCTTGGCGCGGGCGATGACGCCCCTTGTTTCGCTGTAGAGCACGGCATCGGTATAGGTGCCGCCGGTATCGATGCCGAGTAACAACTGGTCTGCCACGAGAATTCTTCCGGACTTCCTGACGAGCCTTTTCAAAGCCGGGCCTTTTCAAAGCGGCCTGGAATGGTGTTATTGCATGTCCGAACCAATTGCCACCATTCCACCGGCGACATGCGGTGAAAGAACGGGGAGCTTGCCAGTGATCGATTTCTCCACCCGAAAGCCGCTTGCCGTCGCACTTCTTCTCGGTGCGGCCCTTCTTGCCGGCGGCCTGCCGGCGCTGGCCCAGGAAGAGGACGAAGAGCAATACGAGGCGCAGATCCCGGCCGTTTCGATCTACAAGGCGATGCTGGATGCCAACAAGCAGACGGGCTGGGTGCAGTTCCGCAACTTCGCCGACCAGCAGCTGATCTATTTCACCGCCTTGCAGACCATGCATTGCCGGCTGTCGGAAATCCGCTATTCGATCAATTCCGAGACGCTCGACCAGCGCTTTCCGCTCGCCAAATGCGATCCGGAACTGCCTTTCAACCTGCCGTCGGACGACAGCCAGAACTGGCTCTATCTCGGCCTGAAGCCCGGCGAGGCGCAGACGATCGCCGTGCAGGCCGTCTGGGACGACGGCAGCGGCAGCGAGATCGTCGTCTACCAGCCCTGCAAGAACCCGGAGGCGACCTGCGCCTCGATCAAGACGATCAAGAAGGGGAAGAAGCGGGCCGACGAGCCGTCACCCGCAACGCCAGTCCGTTAGAAGGCTGCGTCGTCAGGCGCTGCACCGGCCAGGGCTTCGTGTCCTCCGTCATGTCGAAGCGGAAGCGGTGCATCAGCACGCCGAGCGCGATGATCGCCTCCTGCATGGCGAAGGTGGCGCCGATGCAGATGCGCGGGCCGGCGCCGAAGGGCAGGTACTGAAAACGGTGGATGCTGTCGCGGTTCTCCGGCAGGAAGCGTTCCGGCATGAAGGCGCGCGGCTTCTGCCAGAGCAGCGAATGGCGATGCAGCGTCCAGGGCATGACGAGGATGGTGACATCCTTGGGGATCTCGACCCGCTCGCCCTTCGGGCTCGTCCAGACGTCGTCGGAAATCGCCTCGCGGTTGATCGAGGGGGCCGGCGGATAGAGCCGCATCGCCTCCTCGAAGGCGGCGCGCGTCCAGGGCATCAGCTCCAGCCATTCCACCGGATCAGCGCCCGTCGCTATTACCTGGTCGATCTCCGCTTCCATGGCGTCACGCACATGCGGGCTGTTGGACACGCAATAGAGCGTCCAGGCAAGTGCGCGCGCCGTCGTCTCATGGCCGGCGCCGATGAAGGTGAGGATATTGTCCTCGATCTCCTCCATGCCGAGCCCATCCGGCCCCGCCGCACGCAAGAGCAGCGTAAGGAAATCGTTCGGCGCCCTGTCCGCATCGCTTTCCATGCGCTTCTGCCGCACCTCCATCGTATCGCGCACGATGCGGCGGAATTTGCCGAGCACCTTCGCGCCGCCGATCCGCGTGATCCGCGGCACCCAGGCGGGGGCGCGCAAGAGGTCCATCGGATCGACGCGGCCCATGGAGTGCAAGAGATCGTCCACGTCGTCGGCGAAATTGTTGGAGGAGGTGACGATCTCGCCGGAAAACAGCGTTTCGGAGAGGATGGCGAAGGCCAGCTCCGTCATGTCGTTGCCGATATCGAAGACCGTGCCGTCCGCGCCCTCGTAGTTTTCGGCATATTTCTCCGACTGCGCCAGCATCTGGCTGGCAAAACCCTTGGCGTGACGCGGCGTGAAGATCGGCGCGACCGCCTTGCGCGAACGACGCCACACGGCACCCTCGGCGGTCAGCAGGCCGTCGCGCAGGATCGGGCGCAGCACGAGCTGGCGCACCACGGCCATCTTGTAGTTCTGGGCATTGTCGACGAGCAGGTATTTGATGAGGCCGGGATCGTTGACGATCAGCGTCTTCTCGCCGAAGAAACTCGTCATGATCCAGGGCAGCGTATAGGAGGGCTCGCCCCAGAGTTCCAGCGGATTGCGGAACACGGTGCGTATGATCTCGAGCTTCGACGGCGGCACCGTGCGCGGAATGGGCGCCGGCGGTTCGAACGGCTCGGGACGCATGTCCATGATCTGCCTCCTTGGGCTCGGCTCGTGCACAGACTGGGCCGACAGGTAGGCGAAAGTTAGAGCAGCGAGCGCAGCTCCGCCAGTTTGTCGTTGATCAGCCAGCCGTAATAGTTCTCTTCCGGCCAGGTCGCCTCACCGCTCGCGCGGCGGGCGGCGAAGGTGGCGGCGCGGGCATCGGGGTTGCCGATATTGTAGAGCGTCGCCGTCAGGCCGGGGTTCTTCGAAATGTCGACGCCGGCGATCTTTTTATACGCATCGATCGAGCGGCGGATCGAGGCCGCCATATAGGCAAGCGAGATATCCGGATCCATGATCGCCTTGTAGACGCCAGCCGCATCCGCCTCGTCGAGCCGCTCGTAGCCGGAAATGCGCGCGACGTCGTCGGTCAGCGTCAGCGCCGTCAGTGGGTTGATCTGGCCGAGGCCAAAGGTCTGGCCGGCATAGAAGGGCTGGAAGAACACCGCGCTGAAGCGGTTGTTCGGGAAGGACGTGCCGCCGACCGTGCGGCCCTTGAAGCTCCGGTTCCACACCGTTTCGCGGCAGGTCCAGAGCGAATAGGAGCCTTTTTTATCGGCGCATTTCGAGAATTCGGGCCGATCGACAAAGTCCGCGACGGATTCGCCGTCATAGGCGAAGCGGAAAGAGCCGGTATAGGACGCCGCCTTCACATAATAGCTCTGCAGCCGGTCATAGGCGTCGACATTGTAGGTGTGCTCGCCGACGATGGCGCCGACCATGTGGATGGGATCGATGCCGTATTTGCCGGCCACCGACCTGATCTTGCCGGTCAGCTCCCCGTCATTGGCAAGAAGATCGCGCACCTTCTCGTATTTCGCGTCGAAGGAGGTCTTTCCCGCCTTGGTGCGGCGCACGGAGGCGCCCGGGATGTTCGGCTGCTCGGCATTGCGGTTGCCGGCCGGCACCACGTCGATCGCCAGCGCCACGGTCTGGCTCTGGACAAAAAGAGCGGCTGCTAGGGCAAGCACAGGGATGAGCTGTCGCACGGTTCCGGTTCCCGTCTGATCACATATCGGCGAATGGCGCGAGACCGATGCAACGCAATGATGTCGGAATGATGCCAAGGCGTGGCATTGACCTAGGCCGCGGCATCGTTGCTGTCGAGGCCCCTTCCCGTCAAAACTCCGGCACCGGTGGCGGCATCTGCCGCCACCGGTGCCGAAACGTCACAGAATGTAGCGCGAGAGGTCCGTATTGGCCGCCAGCGCACCGACATGTTTGCGCACATAGTCCGCGTCGATGACGAGGTTGTTGCCCGGCTTGTCCGGCGCCTCGAAGGAGATCTCGTCGAGCACCCGCTCCATCACCGTCTGGAGACGCCGCGCGCCGATATTCTCGACGCTGGAATTGAGCTGCACGGCGACGTCGGCCAGCGCATCGAGCGCGTCCTCGGTGAAATCCAGCGTGACGCCTTCCGTCTCCATCAGCGCCTTGTACTGGCGGATGAGGCTTGCCTCCGTCTCCGTCAGGATACGGCGGAAGTCCTCCTTCGTCAGCGCCTTGAGCTCGACGCGGATCGGCAGGCGGCCCTGCAGTTCCGGCAGCAGGTCCGAGGGCTTCGAGACATGGAAGGCGCCCGACGCGATGAAGAGGATATGGTCCGTCTTCACCGGCCCGTACTTCGTCGCAACCGTCGTGCCTTCGACGAGCGGCAGCAGGTCGCGCTGCACGCCTTCGCGGGACACACCGGCGCCCATGCCGCCGTCACGCGCGGCGATCTTGTCGATCTCGTCGATGAAGACGATGCCGTCGTTTTCGGCCGAGTGCACCGCCTCGCGCTGGATCTGCTCGTTGTCGAGCAGCTTGTCGGATTCGTCGTCGACCAGGATCTTGTAGCTATCCTTGACCGTCGTCTTGACCTTCTTGGTGCGGCCGCCCATCGCCTTGCCGAACATTTCGGACAGGTTCAAGACGCCGATATTGGCGCCCGGCATGCCGGGGATCTCGAAACCGCCGGGCATGCCGCCCGCGCTATCCGCGACGTCGACCTCGATTTCCTTGTCATCCAGCTCGTTGTTGCGCAGCTTCTTGCGGAAACTGTCGCGCGTCGCCGGCGAGGCGGTGGCGCCGACGAGGGCATCGAGCACCCGTTCCTCGGCATTCATATGGGCTTTTGCCGTCACCTCGGCGCGCTTCTTCTCGCGCACCAGGCCGATGCCGACCTCGACGAGGTCGCGCACGATCTGCTCGACATCGCGGCCGACATAGCCGACCTCGGTGAATTTGGTGGCCTCGACCTTGACGAAGGGCGCGCCGGCAAGCTTCGCCAGGCGCCTCGAAATCTCGGTCTTGCCGACGCCGGTCGGGCCGATCATCAGGATGTTCTTCGGCATCACCTCGTCGCGCAGGTCCGGCTCCAGCTGGTGGCGACGCCAGCGGTTGCGGAGCGCGATGGCCACGGCGCGCTTGGCGTCGTGCTGGCCGATGATGTAGCGGTCGAGTTCGGAGACGATCTCGCGGGGGGAAAAGTTGGTCATGATATCTCGTTCGCTTTCGGGTCGAATTGCATGATCAGCGCCTCGGCGCCGGTGCGGCCTTCCAGTTGCGGAACCGGCCGGAAACCGGCCTTGGCATAGGCACGAACCGCGCGCGCATTGGCGGGATCGGGGTCGATGATGATGGTCTCGTGGCCGAGCCCACGCAGATAGGCGACGAAGGCGGTGAGCGCCGCGGAGCCGATGCCCTGCGAGAGCTTGTCCGCATCGCCGATCGAAAGATCGACGCCGACAGCCTCGGGCGCGAGCTCCAGGAGCCAGGGATTGTCCTTCGTCCATTCCTCGTTCTGGTGGTGGCCGAGAAACCAGACTTGAATATAGCCGACCGGCTCCCCGTCGAGCGTGATGAGGAAGGGACGCGTCGTGTCCCTGCCCTCCACCATCTCGCGGATGAAGCCGATTTCCTCGTCGGGATCGCCCCACCATTCCCGCACATGCGGCTCATTCAGCCACGCGAGAAGCAGCGGGTAATGCTTCTCTCCCACGGGAGAAAAGCCGATCCGGGCGGGATCAAGCGGCATCCAGCGTCTCCACCACGACATTGTGGTTGGTATAGACGCAGATGTCGCCGGCAATCTGCATGGCGCGGCGCGCAATGTCTTCGGCCGACCTGTCCGTGTCCATCAGCGCGCGGGCGGCGGCATAGGCATAGTTGCCGCCGGAGCCGATCGCCATGGTGCCGTGCTCGGGCTCCAGCACGTCGCCGTTGCCGGTCAGCGCCAGCGTGACGGACTTGTCGGCAACCAGCATCATGGCTTCCAGCCGGCGCAGGTAGCGGTCGGTCCGCCAGTCCTTGGCAAGCTCGACGGCAGCGCGCATCAGCTGGTCGGGGTACTGTTCGAGCTTGGATTCGAGCCGTTCGAGCAGCGTGAAGGCGTCAGCGGTGGCGCCGGCAAATCCGGCGATCACATCGCCCTCGCCGAGCCTGCGGACCTTGCGCGCATTGCCCTTCATCACCGTCTGGCCAAGGCTCACCTGGCCGTCGCCCGCCATGACCACCTTGCAGTCCTTGCGGACGGTGATGATCGTCGTGGCGTGCATGGAAGCGTAAGGATTGTGTTCACTCATCGATAGACCTTTGGATGGACCTCAGAAGGCCCGGCATCCCGGGCGTGGCGCCGCCAGCGAGGCGGCCTCGTTGTCCTCTATGTAAGCGGCGTTTGCGCAATTGCAAACGGCAGGGCGTATGGGCGCCAGGTTCGAAAAAAGCCCTTGCTTTCTCCACGCGATGAGCAGGTTATGGGCTCCCATCAACTGGAGGATGAACGGCAATGGCAAAGGGTCAGGTCCGCAGCAACAAGGAAACCCGAAAACCCAAGAAGGACAAGGCCGCCCCAAAGGCCGCGCCGACGCTGGGTTCGCAGGTCAAGAACAGCGAAAGCGCGACAAAAAAGAAATGAATGGTGCCGGCGAAAGCCGGCTTCGTTCTTTCGGGGCCTCTATCGCCTGCCGGGCGACCGGCAGCGCGGTTCTGGTCTGCCTTCTGAAAACCTCAGCAGACTGGCGTTTTGTGAAGAGCCCTGTTAAGGAGCGGCGGTAAAATTACCGGAGACTGCAATGAGCCGCACCGCCAGCGTTTCGCGCAAGACGAACGAGACCTCCGTATCGGTCGCCGTCAATATCGACGGCACCGGCGCATCGACCATTTCGACCGGCGTCGGCTTCTTCGATCATATGCTGGACCAGCTCTCGCGCCATTCGCTGATCGACATGGAGATCAAGACCGAGGGCGACCTGCATGTCGACGATCACCACACGGTGGAAGACACCGGCATCGCCATCGGCCAGGCGATCGCGAAAGCACTCGGCGACCGTCGCGGCATCACCCGATATGCCTCGCTGGATCTCGCCATGGATGAGACGATGACGCGGGCCGCGGTGGATGTCTCCGGCCGCCCCTTCCTCGTCTGGAACGTCAATTTCTCCGCCCCGAAGATCGGCACCTTCGACACCGAGCTGGTGCGCGAATTCTTCAACGCGCTCGCCCAGCATGCCGGCATCACGCTGCATATCCAGAACATCTACGGCGCCAACAACCATCATATCTCGGAGACGTGCTTCAAAGCCGTCGCGCGCGTGCTGCGCACCGCGACCGAGATCGATCCCCGCCAGGCGGGCCGCGTTCCCTCGACGAAGGGTTCGCTGGCCTGATCCAGAGGCATAGCTGGAGGCCGTCGATGGCCGCGTTCCTCGTTCTGATACCGCCGGGCGCCAAGGCAGGCGACGAAAAAGCCCGTTTCCTGCGCGACCGATTTTCCTGGCTCGCCTTGCTGCTGCCGGTGTTCTGGCTGCTCTGGCAGCGCGCCTGGCTGGCGGCGGCCCTCGCCTTTGCCGCACAGTCGCTCGGCTCGGCGGTCATGGAACATCCGCACCTCGGCTTTGCCGGTCTCGGCATTTCGCTTGCCACCGGCGTTCTCGTCGCGCTCGAAGGCCCCTCCATGATCGTGGCCGGCCTGGAGCGGAAGGGCTGGACGCTCGACAGGGTGATTGCCGCCGACGACCTCGCGATGGCGGAAGAGATTTACTACATGGATAACCAGACCGGCGACGCCCCGGCGCGCGAAAGCGCCCGGACCGTGCTGCCGGCATCGGAAACCTCGACGCGCCGGCACGCTCCCATGCTCGGCCTCACCGGTTTCGGGGAAGGACGCTGACATGCGCGTTGCAATCATCGACTACGGATCGGGCAATCTGCGCTCGGCCACCAAGGCTTTCGAACGCGCGGCCCGCGAGGCCGGTATCGATGCCGAGATCGACCTGACGGACAAGGCGGAGCGCGTCGCCGGCGCCGACCGCATCGTGCTGCCCGGCGTGGGCGCCTATGCCGATTGCCGCCGCGGCCTCGATGCCGTGCCCGGCATGGTGGAGGCGCTGCGCGAGACGGTCGAGGCGAAGGCCCGTCCGTTCCTCGGCGTGTGCGTCGGCATGCAGCTGATGTCCTCGCGCGGCCTCGAAAAGACCACGACCGAGGGCCTCGGCTGGATCAAGGGCGACGTCGTGCTGATGACGCCGGACGATGCGGCCCTGAAAATCCCGCAGATCGGCTGGAACACGCTCGACCGCAAGCGCGCGCACCCGTTGTTCGACGGCATACCGGAAACGCTGCACGCCTATTTCGTGCATTCCTATCATCTCGCCGCGGAAAATCCGGACGACGTGGTCGCCACCGTCGATTACGGCGGCCCGATGACCGCCTTCGTCGCCAACGGCAACAAGGCCGGCGCGCAGTTCCATCCGGAAAAGAGCCAGACGCTCGGCCTCGCCCTCATCACCAATTTCCTGCGCTGGAAGCCGTAACATGATCCTCTTTCCCGCCATCGACCTGAAAGACGGCCAGTGCGTGCGCCTCAAGCTCGGCGACATGGACCAGGCCACCGTCTACAATCCCGACCCGGCCGCCCAGGCGAAAGCCTTCGAAGACCAGGGTTTCGAATGGCTGCACGTCGTCGATCTCAACGGCGCCTTCGCCGGCGAGAGCGTGAACGGCGCCGCCGTCGATGCGATCCTCAAGGCGACGAAGAACCCGGTGCAGCTCGGCGGCGGCATCCGCACGCTCGATCATATCGAGAGCTGGCTGGCGCGCGGCCTTTCCCGCGTCATCCTCGGCACCGTTGCCGTGCGCGATCCGGCGCTCGTCATCGAGGCCTGCAAGCAGTTTCCCGGAAAAGTCGCCGTCGGCATCGATGCGAAGGGCGGCAAGGTTGCCGTCGAGGGCTGGGCGGAAGCCTCCGAACTCGGCGTGATCGAGCTCGCGCGGAAATTCGAAGGCGCCGGCGTCGCGGCGATCATCTACACGGATATCGACCGCGACGGCATTCTCGCCGGCATCAACTGGGCGTCCACGCTGGAACTCGCCGACGCCGTTTCCATTCCCGTCATCGCCTCCGGCGGCCTTGCCTCGATGGACGACATCCGCCGCCTTGTCGCGCCGGATGCCCGCAAGCTCGAAGGCGCGATTTCCGGCCGGGCGCTCTATGACGGCCGGATCGACCCGGCCGAAGCGCTTGCCGTGATCCGGGGAGGTGCCGCATGACCCTCAAAGCCCGCGTCATCCCCTGCCTCGACGTCAAGGACGGCCGCGTCGTCAAGGGCGTCAGCTTCGTCAACCTGGTCGATGCCGGCGATCCCGTCGAATCGGCCAAGGCCTATGATGCGGCCGGTGCCGACGAGCTCTGCTTCCTCGACATCACCGCCTCCGCCGACAACCGCGACACGATCTTCGACGTCGTGGCGCGCACGGCGGAACATTGCTTCATGCCGCTCACCGTCGGTGGCGGCGTGCGGGCGGTCGCGGATATCCGCAAGCTGCTGCTGGCAGGCGCCGACAAGGTCTCGATCAATTCGGCCGCCGTCGCCAATCCGGATTTCGTCGCGGAAGCCGCCGACAAGTTCGGCAACCAGTGCATCGTCGTGTCGATCGATTCGAAGAAGGTTTCGGCCGAGGGCGAAGAGGACCGCTGGGAAATCTTCACCCATGGCGGTCGCAAGCCGACCGGCATCGATGCCGTCGCCTTCGCTGAAAAGATGGTGGAGCGCGGCGCCGGCGAATTGTTGCTGACCTCGATGGACCGCGACGGCCAGAAGGGCGGCTACGACATCGCGCTGACCCGCACCATCGCCGACCGGGTTTCGGTGCCGGTCATCGCGTCCGGCGGTGTCGGCAATCTCGACCATCTCGTCGAGGGCGTGCGCGACGGCCATGCGACGGCGGTGCTCGCCGCCTCCATCTTCCACTTCGGCACCTATACCGTCGGCGAAGCCAAGCGCTACATGGCGGAGCATGGCATCGCCATGCGGCTCGACTGAGGAGAGAGCGATGACCGATTTTTCCCTTGCCGATCTGGAGCGCATCGTCGACGCCCGCTCGCAGGCCGATCCGAGCGCTTCCTGGACGGCAAAGCTCGTTGCGGCCGGACAGGCAAAAGCGGCAAAAAAGCTCGGTGAAGAGGCCGTCGAGACCGTTATCGCGGCAATCGAGGGCGAAAAGGCCGCTTTGACGAGCGAAACGGCCGATTTGCTCTATCATCTGATGGTCGTATTGAAAATCGGCGGCGTCCCGTTACAAGATGTCATGGGGGAGCTGGAACGGCGTACAAGCCAGTCCGGCCTAGTGGAGAAGGCCAGCCGGAAAAGTTGATGATCCAGGCAGCGCGCGACAAGGACCAGGCGGATATTCCGGACGATTTCGGCAACCGCGACTATTCTCCCTACCGCTTCTTCTCGGCAGACGAATGGGCGCATTTCCGGGCCGACACGCCTTTGACGCTCACGGGCGACGAGGTGCAGCGGCTGCGTTCGCTGAACGACCCGATCGACCTCGACGAGGTGCGGCGCATCTATCTTTCGCTGTCGCGCCTGCTCTCGGCCCATGTCGAATCCTCGCAGATGCTGTTCGAGCAGCGCAAGCGCTTCCTCAGCCTCTCCGACGAGGCGAAGACGCCCTATGTTATCGGCATTGCGGGCTCGGTCGCCGTCGGCAAATCGACCACGGCGCGTATCTTGGCGGAGCTGCTCGCCCGCTGGCCGTCGAGCCCGAAGGTCGATCTCGTGACGACCGACGGTTTCCTCTATCCGAACGCCGTGCTCCAGCGCGAAGACATGATGGACCGCAAGGGTTTCCCGGAGAGCTACGACATCGGCGCGCTGCTGCGCTTCCTCTCGGCGATCAAGGCCGGCAAGCCGAACGTCAAGGCGCCGACCTATTCGCACCTGACCTACGACGTGCTGCCCAATGCCTTCCGCACCATCGACCGGCCGGATATCCTGATCTTCGAGGGCATCAACGTCCTCCAGTCGCGCAACCTGCCGGCCGACGGCAAGATCGTGCCGATGGTCTCCGACTTCTTCGATTTCTCGATCTATATCGACGCGGAAGAGAGCCTGATTCACACCTGGTACGTGGACCGTTTCATGCGGCTGCGCGACACGGCCTTCAAGAATCCGGATTCCTACTTCCATCGCTACGCGACGATCAGCGAGACGGCCGCGCTGGCGATCGCGGAAGGCCTCTGGCACAATATCAACCTGAAGAACCTGCACCAGAACATCCTGCCGACGCGCCCGCGCGCCGACCTGATCCTGCAGAAGGGCGAGAACCACCTGATCGAAACGGTGGCTTTGCGCAAATTGTAAGCCGGCTTACGGCCAAGGTTACGGATTGACGCGGCGAAGCGTCAGGTTGATGCGCCCGGCGCTCTTCAACAGCGTCGACGTGCCCGGATAGATGCGATCCACCCCGTGGAAAATCAGCCGGTTCTCGCCGCCGAACACAAAGACGTCGCCGCTCGATAGCCGGAAGGAACGGGTCGGATCGCTGCGTGAAACGCCGCCGACGCGAAACAGGCACTGATCCCCCAGCGAGACGGACACGACGGGCGCGCCGAACTCGCTTTCGTCGCGGTCCTGGTGCAGCCCCATCTTGGCATCGGGATCGTAGAAGTTGACGAGGCAGGCTTCCGGCGGTTTTTCGAAGCCGGAAACCGCGTCCCACAAGGCGAGGAGCGCATCGGGAATGGCGGGCCAGGGGCGGCCGGTCTCGGGATGGGTCGGCTGGTAGCGGTAGCCGTTGTCCTTGTCGGTCACCCAGCCGAGCGGCCCGCAATTGGTCATGCGCACCGACATCGGCTTGCCGGTTTTCGGCATGCGCGGCACGAAAAGCGGCGCCTCGGCCACGACCTCTCTTATGGCCGCGACAAGGGCCTCCTGCGCCGGGCGATCAAAATGGTCGGGGAAATAGTGCAGCCCCGCGGCGAGAAGGCTCACGCTTCCGCCAGGTCCGGAATGCGCAGCACCTGGCCGGGATAGATCTTGTCCGGGTGGGAGAGCATGGGGCGGTTGGCGTCGAAGATCAGGGTGTGCTTGGCGCCCTTGCCCTTGCCGTAATAGGCCTCGGCGATCTTCCAGAGGTTGTCGCCCTTCTTGACCGTGTGCAGGGTCGGGTCATTGGCGGGCGCGGAGACCTTCAGCAGTTCCGCCAGATCGATTTTTTCGAGCTTCAGGCCGGAATCGGCCGGCACGACCTTGAGATCGGCGGCTTCGACCTTGGAAATACCCAGCGTGTTGCCGACGGCGATGACCGCCTTTTCGAAGGCCGTCTGGTCGGCGACCACGCCCTTCAGCACACATTTGTCGCCCTCGACGGAGACTTCGACCTTCTGCGTGCCGAGATCGAAGGAATCGAGCTCCTTCTTGACCGCACTTGCTTCCGGCGCTTCGTCGTCGCCGATGCCGAGCTTCTTGCCGGCGTTCTTGATAAAGCTGAAGAGACCCATGACTACCTCCCGATTTTTTTGGTCTGTTTTTTTGAACTAAAGCAGAGCCTTTCCGCGAAGGAAAGGGTTCGTTTCACTCTCATTCATAAACGGCCAAGTTGCGGCAATCATTCGCCGCCGGGCTTCGCTCGATTGCGTTTTACGTCGGAACGGCCGGATTTTTCCTTGAGCCGGCGTTCCACCGAACCCTTCGTCGGCCTGGTCTTCCTGCGCACCGGCGGCGGCGGTTCGGCGGCTTTCACGATCAGTTCCTTCAGCCGCTCGCGCGCATCCTCGCGATTGCGCTCCTGGCTGCGAAAGCGGTTCGCCTCGATCAGCAGCACGCCCTCCTTGGAAAGCCGGCGGCCGGCGAGCTTTTCGGCATTCGCCTTCACTCGATCGTCCAGCGACGGCGAGTTGCGCAGGTCGAAGAACAGCTGCACCGCCGTCGAGACCTTGTTGACGTTCTGGCCGCCCGGACCGCCGGCCAGCACGAACTGTTCGGTCAGCTCCCAACCGGCAATCGTGATGGAGCTTTTGATATAGAGGGGGTCGCTGGCCATGGATGTTCCTTTCCACGCCGTTTTAGAGCAATTCCAGCAAAAGTGCATCGCGGTTTTGCGTGCGGAATTGCGCAGAAACAAAAGGATAGGCGATCGCGGAAACGGGAAGCCGGCGCAGGCAACGAAAAACCCGGCCGCGAGGACCGGGTTTCACGTGAATCATCGGAGAAAAGCTTATTCCGCGGCGATCTTCAGGCCGGGTGCGGCATCGCGCACGCCGCCGTCCACATGGTTTTCGAACTTTTCGAAGTTCGCGATGAACATGTCGACGAGTTTCTGGGCCTGCTTGTCGTAGGCGGCACCGTTTGCCCAGGTCGAGCGCGGGTCGAGGATCTTCGTGTCCACGCCCGGCACCGAGACGGGCACCTGGAAGCCGAAATTGTCGTCGCGGCGGAACAGCGCGTCCTTCAGCGAGCCGTCGAGAGCGCTTGCCAGCAGCGTGCGGGTCGCCTTGATCGGCATGCGGCGGCCTTCGCCATAGGCGCCGCCGGTCCAGCCGGTGTTGACCAGCCAGCAATCGACGCCGTGTTCGGCGATCAGTTCCTTCAGCAGGTTGCCGTAAACCGTCGGGTGGCGCGGCATGAAGGGGGCGCCGAAGCAGGTCGAGAAGGTGGCTTCCGGCTCGGTCACGCCACGCTCCGTGCCGGCGACCTTGGCGGTGTAGCCGGAGAGGAAGTGGTACATGGCCTGGTCGGGCGTGAGCTTCGCGATCGGCGGCATCACGCCGAAGGCATCGGCCGTCAGCATGATGATGGTCTTCGGATGCGGCGCGCGGCCGGTGTCGCTGGCATTCGGGATGAAATCCAGCGGATAGGCGCAGCGGGTGTTTTCCGTCAGCGAACCGTCGTTGAAGTCCGGAACGCCGTTCGCGTCGAGCACGACGTTTTCCAGAACGGAGCCGAAACGCTGCGTCGTCGCATAGATTTCCGGCTCGGCTTCGGCCGAAAGGCGGATCGCCTTGGCGTAGCAGCCGCCTTCGAAGTTGAAGATGCCGTTTTCGCCCCAGCCATGTTCGTCGTCGCCGACCAGCGTACGGCTCGGGTCTGCCGACAGCGTCGTCTTGCCGGTGCCGGACAGGCCGAAGAACACGGCGGCGTCGCCATCCGGGCCGACATTGGCCGAGCAGTGCATCGGCATGACCTTTTCCGACGGCAGCAGCCAGTTCAGAACGGTGAAGACCGACTTCTTCATCTCGCCGGCATAGAAGGTGCCGGCGATCAGCACGATGCCGCGCGTCAGGTCGCAGGCGATCATGGTTTCGGTGCGCGCACCATGGCGCTCCGGATCGGCCTTGAAGGTCGGCAGGTCGATGATGGTGAGTTTTGGCGCGAAACCCGCAAGATCGGACTCGTCCGGGCGGATGAGCAGGTTGCGGATGAACAGCGAATGCCAGGCGAGTTCCGTGACGACGCGGGTCGGCAGCGCATAGGCTGTGTCGGCGCCGCCGATCAGATCCTGCACGAAGAGGTCACGGTCGGCGGCGTGCGCCAGCATGTCGGCATGCAGCGCGTCGAAATGCGCGCGCGACACGGCCTTGTTGTTGTCCCACCAGATGGCGCCTTCGGTGTTTTCGTCGCGCACGACGAACTTGTCCTTCGGCGAGCGGCCGGTGTGCTGGCCGGTGAGCGCACGCAGCGCCCCATGCGCGGTCTTGACAGCTTCGCCGCGGCCGAGCGCCTCTTCGTAAAGAGCCTCTGCTGCAAAGTTGTACCGGACCGTGCCGTTGGTGTGGATACCCATCGCGGTGAGCCCCTGAGCGGGGTTGCGAACGCCAAGTTCCTGCATGGTCCAGTTTTCCTCCAAGGCGACAAGACTGGTGTGGATTTTCCGGGAAGCTAATCCGGGACTGTCACAAAGACAAGAGGAAAGTAGAATTTTTGCAATGATATCAATTATTTAATCGATTTAAATATTTGTCTTACTTTTTTAATCGTTTGAATAATCGATTTAAAAATGACTCGCGCAGTGCGCCCGAAACGTCTCCCTTTATCTTTGCCACAATTTGTTCCACCTTTATCCCCAAGGAGGCGCATCACATCCAGGACAGGAAGACGATCCGAGGTCGGGAAAGACGCCCATGAATATGGAGACTAACAGGATGCAGACGATCGCACTCGTTGACGACGACCGGAATATTCTGACATCCGTGTCGATCGCTCTGGAGGCAGAGGGCTACAAGGTCGAGACCTATACGGACGGCGCCTCGGCGCTCGACGGGCTTCTCGCCCGCCCGCCGCATCTTGCCATCTTCGACATCAAGATGCCGCGCATGGACGGCATGGAGCTGTTGCGGCGGCTGCGCCAGAAGTCGGACATCCCGGTGATCTTCCTCACCTCGAAGGACGAGGAGATCGACGAACTGTTCGGCCTGAAGATGGGCGCCGACGACTTCATCACCAAGCCCTTCTCGCAGCGCCTGCTCGTCGAGCGCGTCAAGGCGATCCTGCGCCGGGCCTCCAGCCGCGAGGCGGCTGCCGCTTCCGGTGGCACCGGCAATGCGGCCAAGGCCGGCGAAATCGCGGCCCGCTCGCTGGAACGCGGCCAGCTCGTCATGGACCAGGAGCGCCACACCTGCACCTGGAAGGGCGAGCCGGTCACGCTGACCGTCACCGAATTCCTTATCCTGCATTCGCTGGCCCAGCGCCCGGGCGTCGTGAAGAGCCGCGATTCGCTGATGGATGCGGCCTATGACGAACAGGTTTATGTCGACGACCGCACCATCGACAGCCACATCAAGCGGCTGCGCAAGAAGTTCAAGATGGTCGATACCGACTTCGACATGATCGAAACGCTCTACGGCGTCGGCTACCGTTTTCGCGAGACCGCCTGAGGCGCGATTTCGCTTGCATGAACCGCGGCAGCGATGGCATGCCGCGGTCGGCGGCCTCGTGCCGTGCGCATGGAAGGTAGACCCGCTTGTTGCAGACGATGTCGGAAAAGGATGGGCCGGAAAGGGATGGGGAAGACGTCGAGGGCCGGCCCGCGCCGCGCTCGCTGCGTCGCCGCTGGACGCATCCCTTCACGCTGGCGCGCCGGATCTTCGGCAATGCGGTCTTTTCCAGTCTCACGCGCCGCATCCTGTTCTTCAACCTCGTCGCGCTCGTCGTGCTGGTCGCCGGCATCCTCTATCTCAACCAGTTTCGCGAGGGGCTGATCGACGCGCGCGTCGAAAGCCTGCTGACCCAGGGCGAGATCATTGCTGGCGCCATCTCCGCCTCCGCCTCGGTCGACACCAATTCGATCACCATCGACCCGGAAAAACTGCTGGAACTGCAGGCCGGCCAGAGCATCACGCCGCTGCCGAATGACGAGGACCTGGAATTCCCGATCAATCCGGAGCGCGTGGCACCCGTTCTCAGACGGCTGATCTCGCCGACGCGCACCCGCGCCCGCATCTACGATACCGACGCCAATCTGCTGCTCGATTCGCGCCATCTCTATACGCAGGGCCAGGTGCTGCGCTTCGACCTGCCGCCGGTCGAACCGGAGAGCACCAGCCTGATCGAGCGCATGAACGTCTGGTTCAACCGCATCCTCCAGCCGAGCAACCTGCCGCAATACAAGGAAGCGCCCGGCGGCGACGGCTCGATCTATCCGGAAGTGATGAACGCACTGACGGGCGTGCGCGGCGCCGTCGTGCGCGTCAACGACAAGGGCGAGCTGATCGTCTCGGTCGCCGTTCCCGTTCAGCGTTTCCGCGCGGTGCTCGGCGTGCTGCTGCTGTCGACGCAGGCGGGCGATATCGACAAGATCGTGCATGCCGAGCGCCTCGCCATCATGCGCGTCGCGGGCGTCGCCGGCCTCGTCAACATCGCGCTGTCGCTGCTTCTGTCCAGCACCATCGCCAATCCGCTGCGCCGGCTTGCGGCAGCGGCGATCCGCGTGCGGCGCGGCGCCAAGGAGCGCGAGGAAATCCCGGATTTCTCCGTGCGCCAGGACGAGATCGGCAACCTTTCCATCGCGCTTCGCCAGATGACGACGGCGCTCTACGACCGCATCGACGCGATCGAGAGTTTTGCCGCGGATGTCAGCCACGAGCTGAAGAACCCCCTCACCTCGCTGCGCAGCGCCGTGGAAACCCTGCCGCTCGCCCGCACGGAGGAGTCCAAGAAGCGCCTGCTCGACATCATCCAGCATGACGTGCGCCGCCTCGACCGGCTGATCAGCGACATTTCCGATGCCTCGCGGCTCGATGCGGAGCTTGCCCGCAGCGATGCGCGCACCGTCGACCTCGAAAAGCTGCTCGGCGACCTCATCGATATTTCCCGCCAGATCTACACGCGCAAGAAGCCGGTCACGCTCGATTTCGTCGTCGACCGCAAGGACAATCCGAAGTCGAAGTTCAATGTCAGCGGCTACGAGCTGCGCATCGGCCAGATCGTCACCAACCTCATCGAGAACGCGCGCTCCTTCGTGCCGGAGCCGGGCGGGCGCATCGTCGTGCGCCTGTCGCGCGGCCGGGGTGACCGCTGCCTCATCCAGGTCGAGGACAACGGCCCCGGCATCCAGGCGGAAGACATCGACCGCATCTTCGAGCGCTTCTACACCGACCGCCCGGCCAGCGAAGGTTTCGGCCAGAATTCCGGCCTCGGCCTGTCCATCTCGCGGCAGATCGCCGAAGCGCATGGCGGAACGCTGAAGGCGGAAAACATCCTCGACAAGGCGACCGGCACCATCAATGGTGCGCGCTTCACGCTGTCGCTGCCGACCGGCAACCAGAAATGACGCCGCCCCCCAACGTGCACGCGACGGCAATCGTCATCGGCACGACGGGACTTCTCTTTCTCGGGCCCTCCGGGGCCGGCAAAAGCGCCGTCGCGCTGCACTGCATCGAAGAGGCGCGCGGCCGCGGCCTCTTCGCAGCGCTCGTCAGCGACGACCAGGTCTTGATCCACCAGGCGGGCGGGCGTATCGTCGCCCGGGCGCCGGCCAGCATTGCCGGGCTTGCGGAAGTGCGGGGCGCCGGCATCGTCAACGTCGCGACGATCGAGGCGGCCGTGCTTTCCCGGGCGATCCGCCCGCTGGCGCCGCCATTCGGCGAGCGTCTGCCGCCGGAGGGGGAAACCGTCGAGCTCGTGGCGTCCGTCTTTCTGCCTGTAACGCGGCTGCCGCTCTTTCCCGGTTGCACGGCCTTCTCGACATTGGCCGCACTGCATCCGGAAATCCTCAAAAGTTGACCGCAAAAGCCCCGTCAAAAACCGAAATCGGGCATTTTGGGCTTGCACTTGGCCTTTTCATTGACATGATGGCCACCCCAACGGTGGACGGAATTGTTGCATTGCGGTATTCGCCGTCCGTTTGAGTTGGGAAACTGGAGCGACTGCTGATGATCGGACTGGTGCTTGTCACCCATGGCAAGCTGGCGGAGGAATTCCGGCACGCCCTTGAACATGTCGTTGGTCCGCAGAAGGCGATCGAGACCGTCTGTATCGGTCCCGAGGACGACATGGATCAGCGCCGCCAGGACATCCTGGAAGCGGTCATGACGGCCGACCAGGGCCATGGCGTCATCATCCTCACCGACATGTTCGGCGGCACGCCCTCGAACCTTGCGATCTCCGTGATGACCGGCGAGGGCATCGAGGTGATCGCCGGCGTCAACCTGCCCATGCTGATCAAGCTTGCCGGCATCCGCGGCGAGAACAACATGGAAAAGGCGCTGATCGACGCGTCGGAGGCCGGCCGCAAATATATCAACGTTGCCAGCCGCGTGCTGAGCGGCAAATAAGGTTTCCCGCCGTCCATGACCGTCTCGAAAGAGCTTCTCATCATCAACAAGCGCGGCCTGCACGCCCGCGCCTCGGCAAAATTCGTCCAGACGGTCGACGGCTTCGACGCGGAGGTGACGGTCTCCAAGGATGGCATGACCGTCGGCGGCACCTCGATCATGGGCCTGATGATGCTCGCCGCCAGCCCCGGCTGCTGCGTGCAGGTGACGGCGACGGGTGCTCAGGCGCAGGAGGTGCTCGATGCGCTCGATGCGCTGATCGCCGACCGATTCGGCGAAGAGATGTAGCTCTTACGTCAATATAAGGATATAAAGACTTCTTTATATCAGGTTGCTCCAGCCGGCGTTTCCTGATAGGAAGCGCCATCGCGCAAAGAACCTTTTCTTATTTCGCAATTCCGAACGCAAAACCGCTCACACTTTTGCTGGAATTGCTCAGAAGGCTGGAGACCTCCATGACCACCACGCAGGACTATCACGTCGCCGACATCGCGCTTGCCGATTTCGGCCGCAAGGAAATTCAGATCGCCGAGACCGAAATGCCGGGCCTGATGGCCTGCCGCGAAGAGTTCGGCACGGCCAAGCCGCTCAAGGGCGCGCGCATCACCGGCTCGCTGCACATGACCATCCAGACCGCCGTTCTCATCGAGACGCTGGTCGAACTCGGCGCCGACGTGCGCTGGGCCTCGTGCAACATCTTCTCCACGCAGGACCATGCCGCCGCCGCGATCGCCGCTGCCGGCATCCCGGTCTATGCCGTGAAGGGTGAAACCCTCACCGAATACTGGGAATACACCGACAAGATCTTCCAGTGGGCCGACGGCGGCCTCACCAACATGATCCTGGACGACGGCGGCGACGCCACCATGTACATCCTGCTCGGCGCCCGTGCGGAAGCCGGGGAGAACATCCTGGTCAATCCGGGCTCGGAAGAAGAGGAAATCCTCTTCGCACAGATCAAGAAGCGCCTTGCTGCAACGCCCGGCTGGTTCACCAGGCAGCGCGATGCCATCCAGGGCGTCACGGAAGAGACCACGACCGGCGTCAACCGTCTCTACCAGCTCCAGCAGAAGGGCCTGCTGCCCTTCCCGGCGATCAACGTCAACGACTCGGTCACCAAGTCGAAATTCGACAACAAGTACGGCTGCAAGGAATCGCTTGTCGACGGCATCCGCCGCGGCACCGACGTGATGATGGCCGGCAAGGTCGCCGTCGTCTGCGGCTATGGCGACGTCGGCAAGGGTTCCGCCGCATCGCTCAAGGGCGCCGGCGCCCGCGTCAAGGTCACGGAAATCGACCCGATCTGCGCGCTGCAGGCCGCCATGGACGGTTTTGAAGTCGTGCAGCTCGAAGATGTCGTGTCCTCGGCCGATATCTTCATCACGACCACCGGCAACAAGGACGTCATCCGCGTCGAGCATATGCGCGAGATGAAGGACATGGCGATCGTCGGCAATATCGGCCACTTCGACAACGAGATCCAGGTCGCGTCGCTGCGCAATTTCAAGTGGACGAACATCAAGCCGCAGGTCGACATGATCGAGTTCCCGAAGGGCAACCGCATGATCCTGCTGTCGGAAGGCCGCCTGCTCAACCTCGGCAACGCCACCGGCCACCCGTCCTTCGTGATGTCCGCCTCGTTCTCGAACCAGGTGCTCGCCCAGATCGAACTCTTCACCAAGGGCGACGCCTACCAGAACGAAGTCTACGTGCTGCCGAAGCAGCTCGACGAGAAGGTCGCGCGCCTTCACCTCGCCAAGCTCGGCGCCAAGCTTACCGAGCTCTCCGATGAGCAGGCCGGCTATATCGGCGTGACGACGACGGGTCCGTTCAAGGCTGAGCACTACAGGTACTGATCCTTACCCGGATTATCCACAACATCTAGAGGCGGCGCGCTTGACAAGGCGCGCCGCCTCTTTTTTGGGCGCGTCCCTTCCCGACGATTCGGGAAACAAGTATCCTTAAGCAATTGATTCGGCGTGAAGATGCGGACCTTACGCGCCGGATGGGATGTCTTGTCGATCAGGCGGCAAACGGACGGAGACATACCGGGGATGATGTCGGAAATGAAACGAGGCCGTTCCGGGCAGGCTTTTGCCGTACCGGAACGGGGCATGGCGCATTCCTTCGCGCCTGCCGGAACGAACAAAATCGAAACATGGTTAACGGCCCGCGGCGCGCGCCGCCTCGCAGGCGTGCTGGCTGCCGGCTCGGCGCTGAGCGCGCTTGCCGGCCCGGCGCATGCCGCCGGCCCCTATCTCGCCACGACGGAAATCGTCACCGTTTCCATGCTGCTCGGCGTGATGTCGGCGGCGATGGTCTCCGCCATCTGGATGATCCGCCAGCGCGGCCGCATGGAAGCGGAAAACCGCGAGCTGAAGGTGCATCTTGCCGATTCGCGCCACAACGTTTCGCGCCTCCAGGCGCTGATCGGCGACAAGAACCGCCGCATCGTCGTGTGGGACGGCCTTTCCGACAAGCCGGAATTCCTCGGCCAGCTGCCGGCCGAAACCGGCGCCCCGCAGGCCGACCGCGACTTCCTCGCCTTCGGCCGCTGGTTGAAATCCGGTTCCGCCGTCGAGATCGAGCGCGCCGTCGAGCGGCTGCGTTCGCAGGCGCAGAGTTTCGACCTCATCATCGAGACCAGCCGCGAGGAGGTCATCGAGGCGCAGGGCCGCGTGTCCGGCGGACAGGCCTTCGTGCGCTTCGTCGCCCTCAACAACCTGCGCGCCGAAGCGGCCGAGCTGAAGCTCGAGCGCGACCGGCTGGTGCAGGCGCTGACCACGCTGCAGGGCCTGCTCGACCAGATCGATCTCCCCGTCTGGCAGCGCGCCGCCGACGGGTCGCTCGCCTGGGTGAACGAGGCCTATGCCGAGGCCGTCGAGGCGAAGGATGCGGCGAGTGCCGTGCGCGAAGGACGCGAACTGCTGCCGACCATCGCGCGCGAAAAGATCCGTGCGTCGAGCACCTACGATACGCCCTTCCACGACAAGGTCTCGACCGTCGTCAGCGGCAACCGCAGCTTCTTCGACGTCGTCGATGCGCGCAGCGCCAGCGGCTCTGCCGGCATCGCGATCAATGTCTCGGACGTCGAGGCCGTACGCGAAGAGCTTGTCCGCACGCTGAAGAGCCATGCCGAGACGCTCGACCATCTCGCCACCCCCGTCGCCATCTTCGACGGCGAACAGCGCCTGCAATTCTACAACCAGGCCTTCCAGCGCATGTGGGACATCGAGACGGCCTTCCTGGAACGCAAGCCCGGCAATGGCGAGTTGCTCGACCGCCTGCGCGCCGCCGGCAAACTGCCGGAACAGCTGAACTGGAAACAATGGAAGGACGCGGCGCTCGCCGTCTACCGCGCCATCGACACCCAGACCGACCTCTGGCACCTGCCGAACGGCCAGACGCTGCGCGTCTTCGCCACGGCCCGCCCGCAGGGCGGCGCCACCTGGGTCTTCGAGAACCTGACGGAAAAGGTCGATCTCGAAACCCGCTACAACACGCTGGTGCAGGTGCAGGACGAGACGATCGACCACCTTGCCGAGGGCGTCGCCGTATTCAGCCCCGACGGCCGCATCCGTCTCTCCAACCCCGCCTTCCGGGCGCTCTGGGGCATCAGCGAGGCGGAAGCGAAATCCGGGACGCATATCCGCGCCATCGAGCAGGCCTGCGCGCCCTCCTACGACAGGCCGGACGGCTGGAAGCGCTTTGCGCATATCATCACCAGCTTCGACGACGAGCGGCCGTCCTGCCAGGGTGTCTTGGAGCTGCGCACCGGGCTGGTGCTCGACTTCGCGGTGATCCCGCTCTCCAACGCCCAGACGATGCTGACCTTCGTCAACATCACCGACAGCGTGCGCGTCAGCCGGGCGCTCACGGAAAAGAACGATGCACTGCGCAAGGCCGACGCGCTGAAGAACGATTTCGTCCAGCACGTCTCCTACGAGCTGCGCTCGCCGCTCACCAACATCATCGGCTTCGCCGACCTGCTGAAGACGCCGAGCATGGGCGAACTCAGCGACCGGCAGTCCGAATATGTCGATCACATCGCCACATCCTCGGCGGTGCTGCTCACCATCGTCAACGACATTCTCGACCTCGCCACCGTCGATGCCGGCATCATGGAGCTCGACTATAGCGAGATCAACCTGACGGACCTGCTCGACGACGTGTCGATGCAGTTCGCCGACCGCCTGCACGAGGCGCAGGTGACGCTGGAAATCATCGCGCCGGACAATCTCGGTACGATCGTCGCCGACCAGCAGCGGCTGAAGCAGATCCTCATCAAGCTGCTCAGCAATGCCGCGAATTTCGCGCCTGCCGGCAGCGCCATCGGGTTGAAATGCTGGCGCGACGGCAACGACCTCCTCTTCACCGTCTCCGATCGCGGACCGGGCATTCCGCAGGACGTGCTGAAGACCGTGTTCAACCGCTTCGAAAGCCACGGCCGCCACGGCGGTGCCGGTCTCGGCCTTTCCATCGTCGAAAGCTTCGTCAGCCTGCATCATGGCAGCGTCACGATCGACAGCCACGAGGGCCGCGGCACGGTCGTCACCTGCCGCCTGCCTTCCGCGACGATGACGTCGTTCGCCGCCGCGGAATAGGTCCATGGCGCTCGACCTTTTTCTCGCCGACGAAGCCGCCACCATCCGCTTCGGCGAGGACCTTGCCCTGGCGCTGAGGCGCGGCGACTATGTGGCGCTCAACGGCGATCTCGGTGCCGGCAAATCGACGCTTGCCCGCGCGATCATCCGCGCCATCGCAGACGACGCGATGCTGGAGGTGCCGAGCCCAACCTTCACGCTGGTCCAGATCTACGACCTGCGCGTTCCCGTCGCGCATTTCGACCTCTACCGCATCGCGGATGCCGCCGAGATCGACGAACTCGGCTTCGACGAAGCGCTCTCCGACGGCATCTGCCTGGTGGAATGGCCGGAAAAAGGTTTTGGCGCGCTGCCGGCGGAGGGCATCACGCTGCACTTCCTGCACGAAGGCGACGGCCGGCGGGTGGAGATCGACGGTCCTGCACCGGTCCTTGCCCGGATTCAGCGCTCGCTCGCAATCCGCAGCTTCCTCGACGAAGCCGGCTACCCAAATGCGACCCGGCGCCACCTGACCGGCGACGCCTCCGTTCGCGCCTATGAGCACATCCATACCGGCGACAAGCGTCTCGTGCTGATGGATTCGCCGCGGCACACGCCCGGCCCGATCCTCGCCCACGGCAAATATTACCAGCAGATCGCCCATATCGCCGAAGACGTGCGGCCCTTCATCGCGATTGCGCGTTCCCTCGTCGAAAAAGGTCTTCGCGCGCCGGCCATCTACGAAATGGATATCGAGCAAGGCATCCTGCTGATCGAGGACCTCGGCAGCGCCGGCGTGCTCGATGAGGACGGCGTGCCCATTGCGGAACGCTATCGCGAAAGTGCCGCCTGCCTGGCGCATATGCATGGACAGGCCTTCGATCGCGACCTTCCGGTGGCGGATGGAATCGTTCATACGGTGCCGGATTTCGACCGTGATGCCATGCAGATCGAGGTGAGCCTGCTCACCGACTGGTATCTGCCCTGGAAACGCGGCACGCCGGCGAGCGACGACGAACGCCGCGATTATATCGCGATCTGGGATGCCCTGATCGAAAGCCTTTCCGCCGCGGAGCACAATCTGCTGCTGCGCGACTTCCATTCGCCGAACATCATCTGGCGGCCGGAGGCGGCCGGCACCGACCGGGTCGGCATCATCGACTTCCAGGATGCGATGATCGGCCCCTCGGCCTATGACGTCGCCTCGCTGGTGCAGGATGCCCGCGTCGACATGCCGGAGGGCGTGGCCGACGACGTGCTCCACCACTATCTGACACTGCGCGGGAAGGACGCCGGCTTCGACCGCGAACGGTTCCTGCGCGACTGGCATGTCATGGCGGCGCAGCGCAATTGCAAGCTCGTCGGCCTCTGGGTGCGCCTCATGCAGCGCGACGGCAAGCCCTCCTATATGCGCCACATGCCGCGAACCTTCCGCAATCTGGAGCGCGCGCTCAGCCATCGCGATCTCGCCCCCTTGCGCGACTGGTGCAGAAAGGCTGGAATCCTCGCGACCGAATCATAAGCGCGGGATTGAGATGAAGATCGAAGACGCCATGGTGCTGGCCGCCGGCCTCGGAACGCGCCTGCGCCCCATCACCGACACGATGCCGAAGCCGCTGGTGCCGATCGCCGGAAAGCCGATGATCGACTACGGGCTCGACGCGCTGGCGCAGGCCGGCGTCAAACGCGCCGTCGTCAACGTGCACCACTTTGCCGACCAGATGATCGCCCATCTCGCGACCCGCAAGGAGCCCGAGATCATCCTCTCCGACGAGACGGACCGGCTGATGAATTCCGGCGGCGGCCTTGCCAAGGGCCTGAAACTGCTCGGTCGCGGCCCCGTGCTCGTGATGAATGCCGACCTGTTCTGGATCGGCGAGACGCCCGGCAGGCCGAGCAATCTCGACCGGCTGGTGGAGGCGTTCGACCCGGAGCGCATGGACATGCTGATGCTCTGCGTGAAGCTGGAGGACACGACCGGCCACAACGGCAAGAAGGATTTTTCCATGGACGCGGCGGGGCGGCTGGCGCGTTACAAGGTGGGCGACGGCACGCCGTTCGTCTATGCCGGCGCCATCGCCATGATGCCGGCGCTGCTCGACGATGCGCCCGACGACGCCTTCAACCTCAACATCTATTTCGACCGCGCGATCGAAAAGGGGCGCCTCTACGGCATCGTGCTCGAAGGCCACTGGATCACCGTGGGTACGCCGGAGGCGATCGGCCAGGCGGAGGCCGTGATCGGCGCCCACCGCGAGGCGTCGGCATGACACCCCCCCGGGGCGGCCGCGTCTATTCCATCCCGGCGAGCCTGCCCTTCCTGAAAACGGTGGCAGCAGCCCTCCTCGACGGCCGGCTGGTGCCCGGCTTCACCTATGATCCGGCCGATCCGCTGGCGCTGGCCGATGTCACGGTCTACGTGCCGACGCGCCGTTCCGCCCGCGTGCTGCGCTCGGAATTCGTCGACCTGCTCGGCGGCCGATCGGCCATCCTGCCAGTCATCCGCGCGCTCGGCGAGACCGATGACGACAGCGGCTTCTTCGATGAGGTGGCGCCGGCGCTGCTCGACATGGCCGAGCCGCTTTCCGGCCCGACGCGCCTTATCGAACTCGCCCGCCTCGTGCTCGCCTGGCGCAACCGCCTGCCCGCCGCCGTCACCTCCGTGCATGCCGAAAGCCCGTTGGTGGCGCCCGCAAGCCCGGCTGATGCCGTCTGGCTCGCCCGCAACCTTGCCGAGATCATCGACGCGATGGAAACGGAAGAGCTCGACTGGTCGGCGCTCGACACTCTCGACGTCTCCAACCATGCGCTGTGGTGGCAGCTCACCGCCGAATTCCTGAAGATCGCCAGCGAATACTGGCCGGCACGGCTGACCGAACTCAACCGCTCCTCGCCCTCGCTGCGGCGCAATGCGACGCTGCATGCCGAGACCGAGCGCTATCGCACCATGCCACCCGCCGGCCCCGTCATCATCGCCGGCTCGACGGGCTCCATTCCCGCGACGGCCGGGCTGATCGCCGCGGTGGCAAACCTGCCGAACGGCGTCGTCATCCTGCCGGGGCTCGATCGTTTCATGTCCGATACGGAATGGCTGCTCGTCGGCCATCAGCCAGGCAGCGCGGGCGCACAAAAACCCGACGCGGCCGCCCGCAGCCATCCGCAATACGGCCTCCACCGCCTGCTCGCCCGCATGGGCTGCACCCGCAACGATGTCGAGCCGCTCGGAATCCCGCCTGCTGCCCTCGAATACCGGACGCAAATCCTCTCCAGCGCCTTCCTGCCGACGCAGGCGACATCAAGCTGGGGCGACATCCGCGGCACGATCGACGCCGGCCGTATGGCGGAGGCGTTTCGCGACGTTTCGCTCGTCGAAGCGGCCAATGAACGGGAGGAAGCGCTCGCCATCGCCATCGCGCTGCGCCTCGCATTGGAGGACGGCGAAGACGCGCAGGCGGCGCTGATCACGCCGGATCGCAAGCTTGGACGGCGCGTGGCGGCGGAGCTTGCCCGCTTCGGCATCGAGGCGGACGATTCGGCCGGCACGCCGCTGCTCTCCACGCCGCAGGGCACGCTTCTGCGGCTGCTCGTCGAGGCAGCGCTGCGGCCCGGCGATCCGGTGCCGCTCGTCGCCCTGCTCAAACATCCCCTCGCCCGCTTTGGCCTCTCCGCCACGGATCTGCGCGATGCCGTGACGGCGCTGGAGCTGACGGCATTGCGCGGCGGCACGGCCGAAATCGATATTTCGACGCTAGAACCTTTGCTTGATGTCGCGCTGGAGCGTCAGGCGACGGACCGTCATCCGCCCGTCTGGCGCGCCGCCCTGCCGGAGCATGCGATCCCGCTTGCCCGCGATCTCGCACAGCGCGTCGCCGCCGCCGTCGAGCCGCTGGCCGGCGTACTCTTTCACGAAAGCCGCACGGGGCGGCGCCTTTCCTCCAGGCTGGCGCTGTCCGACTGGTCGGAGCGAACCGGCCGCGCGCTGGAGGCGGTGGCGGTGGACGAGCGCGGCGACCTTGCGGCGCTGTGGTCCGGCGAAGCGGGCGACAGCCTCGCCAACCTGCTCAAGAGCGTCATCGAGACGGATGGGCAGGTCGAGGCCGACGGGCCGCAATGGTGCGATATCATCGAGGCGCTGGCGGCGAGCGAAAGCGTCAAGCCGCGCTCCATGCGCCATCCGCGCGTCTTCATTTTCGGCGCGCTCGAATCGCGCCTCCAGAGCGTCGATACGGTGGTGATCGGCGGGCTGAACGAGGGCACCTGGCCGGGACAGGCGACGAACGACGCCTTCCTCTCGCGCATCATGAAGGTGGAAATCGGCCTGGAGCCGCCCGAGCGGCGCATCGGCCAGCTTGGCCACGACCTGCAAATGGCCGCCGCCGCGCCAACACTCGTGCTGACGCGGGCACTGCGCAACGGTACCGCGCCAACCGTCGCCTCGCGCTGGCTGCAACGGCTCATCGCCGTCGGCGGGCCGGGGCTCGCGGCCGACCTGCGCAGGCGCGGCAAGGACTTCATCGACTGGGCGAATGCCATCGACAAGAGCCCCTCCGTGCCGACGGCCGCCCGCCCGGCGCCGCGCCCGCCGGCCGAGCTTCAGCCGCGCAAATATTCCTTCAGCCAGATCGGCCGCCTGCGGCGCGATCCCTACGCGATCTATGCAAGGCATATCCTGCGCCTCGATCCGATCGCGCCCTTCAATCTCGATCCGGGGCCGGCCGAGCGCGGCTCGCTCTACCACCGCATCGTCGACCGCTTCGTGCGCGAGGAAAAGACCGGCGAACCGCTCTCCCTCGTCACCCGCATCCTGAACGAGGAATTCGACATCGTCGCCCTGCCGCCGCATATCGACGCCGTCTGGCGCCCGCGTTTTGCCGCCGTCGCCCGCGCCTTCGTCAAATGGCACCTCGAACGGGCCGGCGACGTGCGCGAAAGCCTGACGGAGGTTCCGGCCTCGCTCGACCTTTCGGTGGCCGGCATCCGGCTCACGGGTGTCGCCGACCGGATCGACATCCTGCCGGACGGCAGAGCCGATATCCTGGATTACAAGACGGGCAGCATGCCCTCGCAAAAAGTCGCCCGTGCGCTGCTCGATCCGCAGCTTGCGCTGGAAGCGGCGGCGATCCGGCGGGGTGCATTCCGCGGGCCGGGTTTACGTGAGCCGGCGAACCTTCTCTATGTGCGCCTCAAACCCGGCGAACGCTTCAAGGCCGAGCAGGTCAACAATGAACACGCCAAATCCGCCAATGCGACGCCGAAATCGGCTTCCGACCTGGCGGAAGACTCGCTCAAGGAGCTGGAGAAGCTGCTGACCGGGCTGATCGAAGGGCGTTACGGCTTCGCCTCCCGGCTCATTCCCGAGCAGGAACGCGATTATGGCGGGGAGTACGACCATCTGGCGCGCGTCGCCGAATGGTCGTCGGCCGAAAACGGAGAGGAGGGCGACGATGCTTGAGGAAGATCGCCCCGCCTCCGCCGATCCCGCGGCCTGGCTGAGCTGGACATCGCAGAAGCAGGCGACGGCGTCCGATCCCGGCCGTTCGGCCTGGGTGTCGGCCAATGCCGGCTCGGGCAAGACGCATGTGCTGACACAACGCGTCATCCGGCTGCTGCTGGCCGGCTGCCGGCCCTCCGCCATCCTCTGCCTCACTTATACCAAGGCGGCGGCCTCGGAAATGTCGAACCGCGTCTTCGAGCGGCTCGCCGATTGGGCGACACTCTCCGACGCAGAGCTGTCCGACCGCGTCGCCACCATCGAGGGCGAGCGGCCCGATCTCTTCAAGCTCGCGGAAGCGCGGCGCCTCTTCGCGCGGGCGCTTGAAACGCCGGGCGGCCTGAAGATCCAGACGATCCACGCCTTCTGCGAGGCGCTGCTGCACCAGTTTCCGCTGGAGGCCAATGTCGCCGGCCACTTTTCCGTGCTCGACGACCGGGCGGCGGCCGTGCTGCTCGCCGATGCGCGCCGCACGCTGCTGACGGCGACGACCAGCGAGGACGACCGGGCGCTTGCCGGCGCCTTCGCCACCGTGCTCGACATCGCCGACGATACCGGTCTCGAACGGCTGATTTCCGATATCGTGGCGAGCCGCGGGCCGATCCGCATATTTCTCGACATGGCGGCACGGGCAGACGGCGTGGAGGCGGTGCTGCGTCGGGAGATCGGGATCGCGCCGCACGAGACGGCAGAGGACGTTCTCGCCGCCTTCTGGCCGCTCGATGGTTTGCAGGGCGCGGTGCTCGACAGCTACCTCGCCGCAGCGGAAAGTCTTGGCAGCGAGACGGTGAAGACCTCGGCAGCCAGCTTGCGCGGGGTGGCGCGAATCAGCGATGCGGAGGCGCGGCGGGCCGCACTTTATGATCTTTTCTTCACGACGACGGGCTCGCCGCGCAGTCTGGAGCGCTCTTTCTTCTCGAAAAAGGTTCGCGAAAGCGCGCCCCATCTCGAAGAGGCGCTTCTGGCCGCACAGGCCCATGTAATCGCCTGCGACGACCGGCTCAGGCGGTTCCGCATGTACGAGGCGACGCTTGCGGCGCTCACCATCGCCGAACGGTTGATCGGCGACTACGAGGACCTGAAGCGGGCGCGCAGCCTGCTGGACTTCGACGACCTGATCGACCGCACGGCCACACTTCTCACGCGCGACAAGGTGAGCGCCTGGGTGCATTACAAGCTCGATCAGGGCATCGATCATATCCTCGTCGACGAGGCGCAGGACACGAGCCCGCGGCAATGGCAGATCGTCAAGGCGCTGACGGACGAGTTCTTTGCCGGCGAAACAGCGCGTGGGACCCGGCGCACGATCTTCGCCGTGGGCGATGAAAAACAGTCGATCTATTCCTTCCAGGGCGCGCGCCCGGAACGCTTCGCCGAAGAGGGCCGCGAAGTTTCGCGGCGGACGGTGGCCGCCGACACGGCCTTCAGCCCGATCCGACTGCTGCTGTCCTTCCGCTCGACGCGCGACGTGCTGTCGGCGGTCGACCGGGTCTTCCTCGACCCCGCCAATGCGCGCGGTCTGACGCCGGACGGCAGCGACATCGTGCACGCCTCCAACCGCGGGCGGGAGCCCGGTGCGGTGGATATCTGGGAGGTGATCGCCGCGCCGCCGGGCCTTGACGAGGAGGACTGGACCGCGCCCTTCGACGCTGTGGCCGAGGAAGCGCCGATCAATGTGCTGGCACGGCGCATTGCCGATACGCTGGCATCCTGGATCGGCCGCGAGACGGTGACGGAGAAGGGCAAGGCGCGGCCGATGGCGGCCGGTGACGTCATCGTTCTGGTGCGCAAGCGCGACGCCTTCGTCAACGCGCTGACCCGCACGCTGAAACAGCGGCACGGCCTGCCCGTGGCCGGCGCGGACCGGCTGGTGCTGACGAAACATATCGCCGTGCAGGACCTGATGGCGCTTGGCCGCTTCGCCGTGCTGCCGGAGGACGATCTTTCGCTGGCGGCCCTTTTGAAAAGCCCGCTGTTCGGCCTTGGCGAGGAGGCGCTGTTTGCGCTGGCCGCACGCCGCGGCGAGAAACAGACCCTCTGGGCGCGGCTCAGCGAGGCGGCGGAGGCGGACGAGACCCTCGGTCGTATCGTCCGGCGGCTCGACGGCGTGCTTCGCGATGCGCGCAGCCAGGCGGTGCACGATTTCTATGCCCGCATTCTCGGTGCCGGCGGCGGACGACGGGCGTTTCTCGCGCGGCTCGGCGCGGAAGCCGGCGAAATCATCGACGAATTCCTGACCTTCGCACTGGAGCAGGAGGAAAACGGCCTGCCCGGCCTCCAGGCCTTCGTCTCGACGCTGGAACTGGAAGCGCCAACGGTGAAGCGCGAGCAGGACAAGGCACGCGGCGAAATCCGCATCATGACCGTGCATGCCGCCAAGGGCCTGGAGGCGCCGGTGGTCTTTCTCGTCGATGGCGGCTCGAAACCCTTCAATGCCAACCATATGCCGAAGCTGCGGTTCCTCGCCGCGGAGCACCGTGCCGCCGGCCTGCCGATCTGGCTGCCGCTGACGGATTTCGGCAATGAGCTGACGAAAACCGATGCCGACCGCATCAAGGCGGGTGCCGAGGAAGAATATCGCCGCCTGCTCTACGTCGCGATGACGCGGGCCGCCGACCGGCTGGTGGTCTGCGGCTATCGCGGCCGGCAGGAGAACAAGGACACCTGGCACCAGATGATCGCCGGCGCGTTGTCCGCCGATGGCGATCGCTGCGTGGAAACGACTTTTTCGACGGCAGGCGAAAGCTGGCAGGGGTTTGCCTGGCGCGAGGCGGGTGCGGCAGCGGTCGGCGAGGTCGCGACGGCAGGCGTCGAGGAGAAGGCGAAGGCGGCCTTGCCGGAAGCGCTCGGAAAGCCTCTGCCGCCGCAGAAATCGCTGCCGCGGCCGCTGAGCCCCTCGGGTGCGGCGGCGGTGATCGAGACGGATGCGGCGGACCTTCTGGTTCCCTCGGCGCTGTTCGGCCGGAAGGGCGGCGCTCCGGGTGCCGGCCTCGCGCTGGAGCGCGGGCGCATCCTGCACCGGTTCCTGCAGGTCCTGCCCGCCTTCGAGCCTGCGGACCGGAAGGCTGCGGCTCGGCGCTATCTTGAGCGTGCTGCCGCCAACTGGCCGGAGAGTGCGCGCAATGCCCTCGTCGATGCCGCGCTGGCGGTGATCGACGACGAGAGCCTTGCCACGATCTTTTCCCCGGCGGCGCGGGCGGAAGTGTCGATCATGGGCACGCTGACGCTGGGCAGCCGGGACTTTGCCGTGTCCGGGCGGATCGACCGCATGGCGGTCACCGAAACGGCGGTCGAGATCGTCGATTTCAAGACGAACCGCGTGCCGCCGGGCTCGCTTCAGGACATTCCGTTCGAGCACCGGGCGCAGCTCGCGATCTACCGCGCGATCCTCGGCCCGCTCTATCCGGGGCGCGAGATCCGCTGCGGCCTGATCTATACGGAAGCGGCGAAAACCTATTGGCTGGATGCCGGCCTGATGGACGCGAGCCTTGCCGAACTGCGCTCAAAGTGAGATACCGGACGCGACGATCCATTGCCCCGAAGGGCGATGCCGGCCCTTGAAACGGGAGGCCGGCGGCATCACATCTTGTACAACAATCACCGTTCAAGGAGAGCCTCATGGCTACCGTTAAAGTCGACCAGTCCAATTTCCAGGCCGAAGTTCTGAATTCCGCAGAGCCGGTCGTCGTCGATTTCTGGGCTGAATGGTGCGGTCCGTGCAAGATGATTGCGCCTGCGCTCGAAGAAATCGCCACCGAACTCGCCGGCAAGGTCAAGGTCGCCAAGCTCAACATCGACGAGAACCCGGAACTGGCCGCCCAGTTCGGCGTGCGCTCCATCCCGACGCTCGCCATGTTCAAGGGCGGCGAAGTGGCCGACATCAAGGTCGGTGCCGCCCCCAAGACGGCGCTTTCCTCCTGGATTTCCAGCGCCGCCTGATCGGCCGCGACGGATTACCCTTCAAGCCCGGCCTCGCGCCGGGCTTTTTCGTTTCAGGTCGTTTTCCGTTTCAGGTGGGGGGCGTGCCGTTGTCGGCGAGCACATCGCCGACAAGATAGAGCGAGCCGCCGATCAGGATGCGCGGCGGCACCTGGTCTTCCTCGGTGATGCGGCCGATTTCGGCAAGCGCCTCGGCGACCGTCGAGAGCGGCTCGACTTCCAGGCCGGCGCGGGCCGCGTCATCGGCCAGCGACACCGGGTCGAGGCCGGCATCCGAGCCGCGGATCGGCACGGTGAAGACCCGCTCGGCAAGGCCGCGGAACGGCTCGAAATAGCCGACCGGATCCTTCGTGTTGATCATGCCGGTGACAAGGAAGAGCGGGCGGGGATCGCGCTCCTCGAAATTCGCCATCGTCTCGGCGATGACCTGGCCGGCGCCGGGATTGTGCCCGCCATCGACCCAGATCTCGCTGCCGCGCGGTGCCAGCCGCAGGAGCGCGCCGTCCGTCACGCGTTGCAGGCGGCCCGGCCATTCGACGCGGGCAAGGCCGAGTTCCAGCGCGTGGTCGGAAACGGTGAAGCCGGCGGCCTTGACGGCGCGGATCGCGGCGGCGGCATTGCCATATTGGTGGCGGCCCGGCAGGCGCGGCAGCGGCAGGTCGGCAAGGCCGAACTCGTCCTGGTAGACGAGGCGGCCATATTCCTCATGCGCCATGAAATCCTGGCCGTAGACGGCGTGCGGGCAGCCGAGGCGCTCGGCCGTCTCGATCAACACGTCGCGGGCGGCCTCTTCCGACTGGTAGCCGATGACGACGGGCACGCCGCGCTTCATGATGCCGGCTTTTTCCGCGGCGATCAGTTCGACGCGGTCGCCGAGATAGGCCTGGTGATCGAGCGAGATCGGCATGATGACGCAAACGGCGGGGCGCGGCATGACATTGGTCGCGTCGAAACGACCGCCGAGACCGACCTCGATGATCGCCACATCCGCCGGGTGCTCGGAAAACAGCACGAAGGTGACGGCCGTCAGGATTTCGAAGACGGTGATCTTCTGCCCGCCATTCGCCTCCGCCACGCGGCGCACGGCATCGGCCAGCACGGCGTCTTCCACCAGCTGGCCGCGGCCGCCCTTAACGCCCAGACGATAGCGTTCATGCCAGTTGACGAGATGCGGAGAGGTGTGGACGTGGACGCTGAGGCCCTGCGCCTCCAGGATCGAGCGGCAGAAGGCGGTGACGGAGCCCTTGCCGTTGGTGCCGGCCACATGGATGACCGGCGGCAGTTTCAGATGCGGATCGCCGAGCGCGGACAAGAGCCGCGTGATCCGGTCCAGCGAAAGATCGAACCCCTTGGGATGGAGACCGAGAAGTTTTTCGATCTCCGCTGCCGCTTCGCTGACCGTGACCATCGACATGCTACCCTCGCGCGGTGCGGCTTTTACTGCGCCGCGATGGCGACGACGCCGTTCGCGACGACGGGCGAGGACACCGTTGCGGGCTTCTTCATCAGGATCTTCAGAAGGCGGGCCAGCGTGTCGGGAATGTCGTGGCGCTTGACGACGAGGTCGACCATGCCGTGTTCCAGCAGGTATTCCGACGTCTGGAAGCCCTCCGGCAGCTTTTCGCGGATCGTCTGCTCGATGACGCGTTTGCCGGCAAAGCAGATTTCGGCACCCGGCTCAGCAAGGTGGATATCGCCCAGCATGGCATAGGAGGCCGTGACACCGCCGGTGGTCGGGTTGGTGAGCACGACGATATAGGGCAGGCCGGCTTCCTTGAGCATTTCCACGGCGACCGTGGTGCGCGGCAGCTGCATCAGCGAGAGAATGCCCTCCTGCATGCGCGCGCCGCCGGAGGCGGGGAACATCACGAGCGGGCACTTTTCGGCGATCGCACGCTCGAAAGCCTTGATGATCGCCTCGCCGGCGGCGATGCCGAGCGAGCCGCCCATGAAGGCGAATTCGTGCACGACGGCGACGATCTTGACGCCGCGCATCTTTCCGACGCCGGCAAGAATCGTATCCTCGAGGTCGGTCTTGGTGCGGCTGTCGCGCAGGCGATCCGTGTATTTCTTCGAATCACGGAATTTCAGCGGGTCCTGCGCCACTTTCGGCTGCTGCAGGGATTCGTAGACGCCGTCATCGAAAAGATCCTTCAGGCGCGCCTTCGCCGGCATCTTCATGTGGTAGCCCGAAGCCGGGATGACCCACTTGTTTTCCTCGAGATCGCGATGAAACACCATTTCGCCGGTTTCCGGGCACTTGATCCAGAGATTTTCCGGAACATCGCGGTTGGGGCGGCCAAGCATCGAGTTGATCTTCGGCCGAACGTAGTTCGTGATCCAGTTCACGGTCTAGACTCCCGTTATAATGGTGGCTCCCATGTGGGAACTTTATTCCGCCGCCGCAAGGCGCGCACCACGCACGCCGGAAGCAAGACTCATCACCAGCGTCTCGACACCGGCAACGGTGGCGGCACTGGCCTTGCCGTCCGCGGTGAGGCTGGAGGCGATCTGGTTGACGATGGCCGTGCCGACGACGACGCCATCCGCGGCAGCGCCGATGGCGCGCGCATGCTCCGCCGTCTTCACGCCGAAGCCGACGCAGACCGGCAGCGCCGTATGCGCCTTGATGCGGCCGACGGCACCGCCGATCAGCGACGGATCCGGCAGGGCCGACCCGGTGATGCCGTTCATCGAGACGTAATAGACGAAGCCGGAGGTGTTTTTCAGCACGGTCGGCAGGCGCTTTTCGTCCGTCGTCGGCGTTGCGAGACGGATGAAGTTGATGCCCTTGGCGACGGCCGGAATGCACAGCTCGTCGTCCATTTCCGGCGGCAGGTCGACCACAATGAGGCCGTCGATGCCGGCGTCCAGCGCCTCGTCGAGGAAACGCTCGACGCCGTAGATATAGATCGGGTTGTAATAGCCCATCAGCACGATCGGCGTCGCATCGTCCGACTTGCGGAAGTCGCGGGCCATTTGAAGGGTCTTGGCAAGCGTCTGGCCGGCCTTCAGCGCGCGCTGGCCGGCGAGCTGGATGGCGGGACCATCGGCCATCGGGTCGGAAAAGGCCATGCCGAGCTCGATGACGTCGGAGCCTGCCTTCGGCAGCGCCTTCATGATCTCCAGCGAACTCGCATAGTCCGGATCGCCACCCATGAAATAGGTGACGAGGGCCGGGCGGCCGACGGCCGCGAGATCCGCAAAACGTTTGTCCATGCGTGCGGTCATCTTACAGCTCCATGCCGAGGATCTTGCCGACGGTGAAGATATCCTTGTCGCCGCGGCCGGAGAGGTTCATCAGGATGATCTGGTCCTTGCCCATTTTCGGGGCGCGCTTGATGACTTCGGCAATCGCGTGGCTCGGCTCCAGTGCGGGAATGATGCCTTCGAGCCTGGTCAATAGCTGGAAGGCTTCCAGCGCCTCGTCGTCCATGATCGGCACATATTCGGCGCGGCCGATCTCGTGCAGCCAGGCATGTTCGGGGCCGATGCCCGGATAGTCGAGGCCGGCGGAGATCGAATGACCTTCCTTGATCTGGCCGTCGGTATCCTGAAGCAGGTAGGTGCGGTTGCCATGCAGCACGCCCGGCGAACCGGCGGTGAGCGAGGCACAGTGCAGGTCACCGTCAAGGCCCTTGCCGCCGGCTTCGACGCCGACGATCTGGACGCTCTTGTCGTCGAGGAAGGGATGGAAGATGCCGATGGCGTTGGAGCCGCCGCCGACGGCCGCGATGACCATATCCGGCAGGCGGCCTTCGGCTTCGAGAAGCTGTTCGCGGGCTTCCGTGCCGATCACCGCCTGGAAATCGCGCACCATCTCGGGATAGGGATGCGGGCCGGCGGCGGTGCCGATCAGGTAATAGGTGTCCTCGACATTGGTGACCCAGTCACGCAACGCCTCGTTCATGGCGTCCTTCAGCGTGCCGCTGCCGGCGGTAACGGGGCGAACCTCCGCACCGAGCAGCTTCATGCGGAAGACGTTCGGCGCCTGACGCTCGACATCCGTCGCGCCCATATAGACGACGCAGGGGAAGCCGAAGCGCGCGGCGACGGTGGCAGACGCCACGCCGTGCTGGCCGGCACCGGTTTCCGCGATGATGCGCGTCTTGCCCATGCGCTTGGCGAGCAGGATCTGGCCGATGCAATTGTTGATCTTGTGCGAACCGGTGTGGTTCAGCTCTTCGCGCTTGAAATAGATTTTGGCGCCGCCGAGATGCTGCGTCAGGCGTTCGGCGAAATAGAGCGGGCTGGGGCGGCCGATATAATGGGCGCCGAGGTCCTTCAGTTCCGCCTGGAAGGCGGGGTCGGTCTTCGCCTTGTCCCATTCTTCCTGAAGCTCGAGGATCAGCGGCATCAGGGTTTCGGCAACGAAACGACCGCCGAAAATGCCGAAACGGCCGTCCTCGTCCGGACCCTCGCGGTACGAATTCAGGTTGGGTGACTGGTTCACTTGCCTCTCCCTGCGACGGCGGTCTCGCGCTCCGCTTTTCGTGCCGCTTCAAAAAACGCTTCGATCAGGCCGAGATCCTTGACACCCGGTGCGCTCTCGACGCCGGAACTGGTGTCGATGCCCGGCGCGCCGGTCAGTTGGATGGCCTCGGCGAGGTTATCCTTGTTCAGCCCACCGGAAAGCATGTAATCGACGCTTCCGTCAAGCAAATGCATCAGCGTCCAGTCGAAGGAGACGCCATTGCCGCCCGGAAGCTCCGAGCCCGCGGGGGGCTTCGCATCGAACAGGAAGCGGTCGGCAATGCCGATATAGGGCTCGACCTTCTTCAGATCGTCCGCATCGCGCACCGACAGGGCCTTCATGACCGGCAGGCCATAGACCGCCTTGACGTTCAGCACGCGCTCCGGGGTTTCGCTGCCGTGCAGCTGGAGAATGTCCGGCGAAAGCTGGTCGACGATCTCGTCGAGCGTATCATTGTCGGCATTCACCGTGACGGCGACGATTTTCACGCGGCCACGCACGCGGTCTGCCAGGCGCCCGGCATCGGACGGCTCGATGTTGCGCGGGCTCTTGGGAAAGAAGATGAAGCCGATATGCGTGGCGCCAAGCGAAACCGCCTTGTCGACGGCCTCCTCGGTCTTCAGCCCGCAGATTTTAATGTCGCGTTTCATGGGGAGGGAAGTCGCACGATTTTCCCGAAGAGTCGAGCCGAAAGACGGCGGTGGATCGCCCGAAACCGGCAACCGAACCGGCACCCTTGCATGGGCGGCGGATGGTCCCATATTCATAAAAGACATCGACCGGAGACCTCCATGCGGCTCATCATCGCCATCCTTCTGCCCTTCCTCGCATTTTTCACCATCGGACGGCCGATCGCGGGCATTATCTGCCTCATCTTGCAGATCACGCTGATCGGCTGGCTGCCGGCCGCCATCTGGGCCGTCTATGCGCTCGGGCAGTACAATACGGACCGGAAAATCCGCGACGCGATCGCCGATCGCCGCTGACTTCTGAATTGCGTCAACCGAAGTCGACCGCATGCAGCAGGCTGCCATTGCGCTTCAGCCAGCGCTTGGCGTCTTCCATCGCCGGGCAGAGCTGTTCGCAGAGCGTCCAGAAGGCGGGGCTGTGGTTCATCTCGCGCAGATGCGCCACCTCGTGGGCGGCGAGATAATCGATCACATGCGGCGGCGCCATGGCGATGCGCCAGGAAAAACTGAGCGCGCCATCCGCCGAGCAGGAGCCCCAGCGGCTGCGGGTGTCGCGCAGCGTCAGCGACTTGACCCGCTTGCCGACGCGGCCGGCGTGAACGGCGACGAGCCGGTCGAGTTCCAGCCGCGCTTCCTTCTTCAGAAAATCGCTGATGCGGCGCGGGATGCTTTCTTCCATGCCGCCGACGCGCAGCAAGGCCTCGTCATCGATGATAAGGGCTTCCGTCAGGCCGCGCAGCCGGCCCGTCGCCTCAATGCGGTGGGAGACGCCGCGGATCATGACATAACCGCCGTCGGCCAGCTCGTTGGTCGTGCGGAACTTGGCGAGCTTCGTCATCAGCCAGCCCTGATGACGATCGAGGAAATCGCGGATATCGCGCTCCGGCACGCCGTTCGGCACCGTCATCCGCAGCGCCCGGCCGCCGGGCTCTATGCGCAGCGTCAGCCGGGTCGCGCGCAGGTCGCGCCGGATGGTCAGCGGCAGGCGCCGGCCATTGACGTCGAGTTCACGCATCTCCGGCGGAGGCGGCGTCTTCAGGGCCTTGCGGGGCTTGCGAAGCGAGGAAAACATGGCACCTTTCATAGCCGATTCGGCCCCGACTGAAACGCCTTAACGAAAAACCGGCGCACGAGGCGCCGGTCGGTCGTCACGAAGAAGCCGGAGGCCGGCTTCACGTCGCCGGGAAGCCCGGGACGTCGCCGTGGCCGGAGGCGCGGCGTTCGCGCATGAAGCGGTCGAACTCCTCCTGGTCCTTGGCGCGGCGAAGCTCGCGGACATAGGAATCGAACTCTTCGCGCATCTCGTTGAGCTTGCGGCGCTCCTCGTCGAGGCGGGCGAGTTCGGCATCGCGCCAGTCGTCGAAGGCGACATTGCCGGTGGCGCTGCGGAAGGTCGAGCCGCCGCGGCGGCCGCCCCATTTGCTGCGGCAGGAGGCGAACACGCCGTCAACGGTGTCGTTGGCGTCTTTCTTGAAGGATTTCAGGCGATCGCCGAAGATGATGTAGGCAAGCATGGCTAGGCCGAGGGGCCAGAACACCACGAAGCCGAGCACCATCAGGGCGATGGTCGCAGGCGTCCAGTCCGGACGGATAAGCGCTGACTGGTTCATGTGCAATCTTCCTCACGATCGGCGGAAACCACCCTGGTTTCCGATGATTCCGATGTGGGCAGAGCGCGGATCGCGTTCAAGACAATGCCCGCTAAATTCGGGCAAGTGCCTGAAAGCGGCCCAGAAAATCAGGCGGCAGCGCCCGATTTCCCACCCTTGATGACGCGCGGCACCGGTTTTGCCTTCTCGCTGCGCGCATGCTCGGCGATGAAGGACAGGATGCGCGGCGCGATCTCCTTGCGGAAACGCGAGCCGTTGAAGACGCCGTAATGGCCGACATCCGGCTGCATGTAGTGCATGCGCATGTCGTCGGGAATGTTGGTGCAGATGGTCTGCGCCGCCTGGGTCTGGCCGACGCCGGAAATGTCGTCGTTCTCGCCTTCGACGGTCAGCAGCGCCACCTTGCGGATCGCCGTCGTGTCGACGGGCCGCGTGCGGTGCATCATCTCGCCCTTCGGCAGAGAATGCTTCATGAACACCGTTTCGACTGTCTGGAGGTAGAATTCCGCCGTCAGGTCCATGACCGCCAGATATTCGTCGTAGAAATCGCGGTGCTTTTCCGCCGCGTCGCCGTCGTTCTTCACGAGATGGGCGAAGAACTCCTTGTGGGCGACGACGTGGCGGTCGAGGTTCATCGACATGAAGCCGGACAATTGCAGGAAGCCCGGATAGACCATGCGCATGAAGCCCGGCTGCGGCCACGGCACCGGCATGATGACATTGTCGCGGAACCAGTCGATCGGCTTTTCTTCCGCCAGCTTGTTGACGGCGGTCGGGTTGATGCGCGTGTCGATCGGCCCGCCCATCAGCGTCATGGTCGAGGGCGACAGCGGATCGTCGTCGGCTTCCATGACGGCGACGGCGGCCAGCACCGGCACGGCCGGCTGGCAGACGGCGATGACATGGGTATCGGGCCCCAGCGCATGCAGCATCTGGATAATATAGTCGATATAATCGTCGAGATCGAAGGTGCCGTCGGAGAGCGGCACCATGCGCGCGTCGATCCAATCGGTGATGTGCACTTCCGCATGCGGCAGCAGCGCTTCGACGGTGCCGCGCAGGAGCGTGGCATAATGGCCGGACATCGGCGCGACGATCAGCACTTTCGGATCGCGGCGGTGGCCGGCCGGCAGACAGCGCTCGAAATGCACGAGATTGCAGAAGGGCTGCTTCCAGACGACCTTCTCATGCACGGAAATGCTCTTGCCGTCGATGAGCGTGGTGGGGAGGTCGAATTCGGGCTTGCCGTAGCGCCGGGTCGAGCGTTCGAGGACCTCGAAGCCCGCGGCCATGGTGCGGCCGAAATAGGTGTGCGAGATGGGATTGAGCGGGTTGCGATAGGCCATCCGCATCTGGTCCGCGACCGCGCGCCAGGGCGCCATCATCGCATGGTTCATTTCGTAAAGCTGATAATACATTGAACGCGACACCCCGTCTTGGACAGTGCAGGCCGGAATGGCCGCCTCGTCCGGATCATCCCGGTTTCCGCAGGTGCGAAAGACTAACACGTTTTCGCTGCGGAGCAACAGACCGGAACCGACCGGTCCGAGGGCATGGTAGGCCGCAGACCTTTCGCGGACATGAACGGCCGTTCAGTCCGATGCGATGCGCACGATCGCCTTGATAAGGCCCGCTTTTTCCGTCGCCCAGCGGGCGAGGTCCACGGGGACGCGGTCGAGCGTGGTGCGGTGCGTGACGAGCGCCTCGACCGGCACCTGGCCGGCACGGATATTCGCCATCACATGCTCGAAATCGGCCCGCGTGGCATTGCGGCTGCCGACCAGCGTCATCTCCCGCTTGTGGAATTCCGGATCGGAAAAGCGGATCTCGTCCTTGACCACGCTGACCAGCACCAGCGCCCCGCCATGGGCGACATGGGCAAAGGCTGCCTCGATCGATTTTGCATAACCCGTCGCGTCGAAGACCACATCGAAACCATCGCCGCCGGTTGCGGCGGATACCGCCTCGGGGGCGGTGTCTCCTGCAAGAATGCCGCCGGCAAAACCGAACCGCTCCGCCGCCATGGCGAGGCGTTCGGGGGATGTGTCCATCAGCGTCACCGCATGGCCGGCGATACGCGAGAAGAGCGCGGCGCCGAGCCCGATCGGCCCGGCGCCGATGACCAGCGCGCGAGACCCGGCAGCCGCCTGCGAACGGCGGACCGCGTGAGCACCGATCGCCAGGAATTCCACGGTCGCGGCCGCTTCCAGCGAAAGACCGTCAGCCGGATAAAGATTGCCCGCCGGCAGCACGATTTCCTCGCAGAAGGCACCATCCATGTGCACGCCGAGCACGCGGATCGCCACGCAGCAGTTCGGCTTGCCCTGCCGGCAGGCGACACAGGTGCCACACGAGAGGTAGGGGTTGACGACGACGGGGGCGCCAACGGGGAACGCGCTCGTGCCGGAATCCAGGACGGTGGCGGAAACTTCGTGGCCCATCACCCGCGGGTATTCGAGGAACGGATGTTTGCCCTCGAAAATATGGTAGTCGGTGCCGCAGATGCCGACATGGCTGACGGCGAGGCGCACCCAGCCTTCCGGAAGGGTAGCCGGATTCTGACGCTCGACCACCTCCAGTCGGCCGGGTTCGACGCAAACGATGGTTTTCATCTCAACGGCTTCCGCGGCGGCGCAGCTGGTCGAAATAGACGATGACGATGATCAGCAGGCCGGTGATGATGCGCTGCCAGAACGAGTTGACGTTCAGGAGGTTGGCGCCGTTGTTGATGGTCGCCAGGATGAAGGCGCCGAGCAGCGGCCCGTGCACGGAGCCGACCGCGCCGAACAGGCTGGTACCGCCGATGACCGAGGAGGCGATCGCCTGCAATTCCCAGCCTTCCGCCTGCGTGGCGTTGCCGATGCCGATGCGCGAGGCGAGCAGCAGGCCGACGAAGGCGGCGCAGGTGGCCGACAGGATATAGGCGAGATAGATCGTGCGGTTGACATTGACGCCGGAAAGCCGCGCCGCCTCGGCATTCGAGCCGACCGCGAAGAGATAGCGCCCCCAACGGGAAAGGTGCAGGAAGACGAAAGCCGGGATCGCCACCAGGATGACCATCCAGAACAGGCTCGGCACGCCGAGGAAATCGGTGCGCGAGAAGTTGGTGAAGCCCTCGTGGTTGATCGAGATCGTCGAGCCATTGGTGATGAGCAGGCCGATGCCGCGCAGCGAGGTGAGCGTGGCGAGCGTGATGATGAAGGGCGGCAGGCCCATGCGCACGATGCCGAAACCATGGAAGGCGCCGATCGCCACGCCCATCAGCAACGTCAGGATGATCGCCGCCCAGAGCGGCACGCCCGCCTGGAGCAGCCAGGCGACGATGACGCTGGTGAAGCCGACGATGGCGCCGACCGAGAGGTCGATGCCGGCGGTGATGATCACGAAGGTCTGGCCGACCGCGAGGATCGCCGTCATGGCGCCCTGGCGCAGCAGGTTGCTGATATTGTTCGGCGACCAGAAGGCATTGGTCGACAGGCCGAGCAGCAGCCAGAGGAAAAGAAGCAGGCCGAGCAGCGTCAGGCCGAGCAGGATGTTCGTGCCCTTCTTCGGTGCCGGTGCACTTTCCGTCGTCGTCTCCACGCTCATGTTTCTTCTCCTTTATCGCGCGGCGATCAGATGCCGATGGCCTGGGTCAGGACGTCCTCGTGCGAGGCCGCCCGGTGGTCGTGGCTGGCGACGAGCCGGCCGCCGCGGAAGACGTGCAGCCGGTCGGACAGTTCGTAGACTTCCGGCAGGTAGGACGAGATGAGGATGATGCCAGCGCCCTTTTTCAGGAGTTCGCCGAACAGGCGGTAGATTTCCGCCTTTGTGCCGACATCGACGCCGACCGTCGGCTCGTCGAAGATGAACAGCCGGGCGCCATGGCTCAGCCACTTGCCGATGACGATTTTCTGCTGGTTGCCGCCGGACATGGCGGAGGCGAGCACGCGGCGCGACGGCGTCTTGATGCTGAGGTTGCGGATCTGCTGGTCGGCATTCGCCGCCTCATCGCCCTTGCGGATCACGAGCCCCGAGCTCAACCGCTTGAAGATCGGCAGGTTGATGTTGAGGCCGATCGGCAGGTTGAGGCAGAGGCCCTGGTCGCGCCGGCTTTCCGGCGCCAGCGCGATGCCGAGCTCCATCGCATCGCGTTCGTTGCGGATACCGACTTTCTTGCCGTCCCAGAAAACTTCGCCGGCCGAAAGCGGCTGGCGACCATAGAGACCGAGCGCGAATTCGCTGCGGCCGGCACCGATCAAACCATAGAGACCGACGATTTCACCCGAACGCACCGTCAGCGACACATCCTCGAAGCCGGGTCCCGAAAGCCCCTTCGTCTCGACGATGGTCTTGCCGATCGGCACCTTCTCCTTGTGGTAGATCTGCTCGATCGTGCGGTTGATCATCAGCGCGATCAGTTCGTTGTCATTGGTCTCGCTGATGAGGCGCGTGCCGACATGGGTGCCGTCGCGCAGGACCGAGACACGGTCGGCGAGTTCGAAAACTTCCTCCATGCGGTGGCTGATATAGACGATCGTCACGCCCTGATCGCGTAGCCGGCGAATGAGCCGGAAAAGCTGGGCGGATTCCTGGCGCGTCAGGTAGGCGGTCGGCTCGTCGAAGATGAGGAAGCGGATGCCGCGCATGGCGGCCTTGGCGGTGGCGACGAGCTGCTGCTGGCCGATGGTGAGGCTGCCGAGCAGGGCGCCCGCCGGCAGCAGGAAACCGAGATCGTCGAGCACGGCCTGGGCCGCGCGCTCCATGGCGCCCTTTCGCATCAGGCCGTAACGATCCATCTCGTCGCCGAGGAACATGTTGGCGGCGACGGAGAGATGCGCGCAAAGCAAGACCTCCTGGTGCACGGCATTGATGCCGCGCTTGATGGCTTCGGTGGGCGTTGCGAGCTGCACCGGCTTGCCGCACCAGAAAACCTCGCCGGCCGTGCGCCGGATAACCCCGGTCAGCAGTTTGATCAGCGTCGACTTGCCGGCGCCGTTTTCGCCGACGATGGCGTGGATTTCGCCCGCCAGGAACGTCACCGTCGCCGGCTTCAGCGCTTCGACGAGGCCGTATTTCTTTTGAAGCCCGCGCAGTTCAAGGATCGGCGCGCCGCGCGGCACCGTTTCGGATTCGGCGAGTTTCGCCTCGTCTTCGTGCCGATGGCTGAGCTCTTCAAGGCTGCTCATCGCTGTCTCCTCCCGACTGCGTGGAAAGCGTCCCGCCCGGATCATGCGGCCCGGGCGGGAGATCGTCAAACGCGCTGCGTGAACCCGATCAGATCTTCGGGTTCAGCAGGGCGTCGATCTTCGGATCGGCCATGTTTTCCTTGGTCACCAGGTTGGCGCCGGTATCGACGAAGGTTTCCACCTTCTCGCCCTTGGAGACGGCGAGCGCCGTCTTCACGCCGTCATAGCCCATGCGGTACGGATCCTGCACGACGAGGCCGGCGAGCACGCCTTCCTTGAGGAAGCCGACCGTCTTTTCGTCGCTGTCGAAGCCGATGACCTTGATCTTGTCGCCGAGCTTGTTTTCCGCGATCGCCTGGCCCACGCCCTGCGCCATGATGAGGTTGGAGGCGAAGACGCCGACGAGGTTGGGGTTGGCAGTGATGAGGTCGGTCATCATGTTGAGGCCGGTGGTCGCCTGGCCGTCCGCATATTTGTCGGCAACGACGCTGAGGCCCGGATACTTGGTCTTGATCTGATCCAGGAAGCCTTCGCGGCGCTGGTCGAGCGAGCCGACGCCCGGCAGGCTGGTGATGATGGCGATCTCGCCCTCTTCCTTGCCGGTCGCGGCCTTGACCGCCGCGGCGAGGCCATCGGCGGCGATGCGGCCGCCCTGTACGTTGTCCGTGGTCAGGAACGAGGTGAAGGCCTTGGAATCCGCGCCGGAATCGATGCCGATGATCGGCACGGACTTCGCCGCTTCGTCGACCGGCTTGCCGAGTGCCTTGAATTCCGTCGGCGAGATGACGACGGCGGCAGGACCGCCGGCGACGGCATTTTCCAGGATGCTGATCTGGCCGTTGATGTCGGATTCCGACTGCGCACCGAGTTCCGGCACGTTGACGCCGAGATCCTTGCCGGCGGCGCGTGCACCTGCAAGCACGATCTGCCAGTAGAAGGACGTGGTGTCCTTGACGATGATCGGGATGGTGACGTCCTGCGCGAAGGACGCCGCAGGGGCCATGGTGGCGAGGACTGCGGCACCCGCCAGCGCCGTAAAGGCGCGGCGAGACAGAAGCGATCTTACAATGCTCATCGGTTTCTCCTCTCTAGTGCTTCCTGTTGCTTTTGGGATCGCGTCGCAGGAAGCGAACAACTCGATCTTTTATCGATAAAAAACATTTATACGGGCAAGCTACACCCACTTATCCCGCCTGGCAAGCGGGCAATTTTCAACGGAAAAGCTGGTATTCCAAGCGTTCCAGTCCATGCCACCCGTCCTCCCAAACGGTGGCCGCCGAGCCTCTCAGACCCGGAAGACCTCATGCGGGTGCACGACACCCTTCTTCAGAATGATATTGCCATAAAGCCGGAATTCCGTCGTGGCGACAATATAGGCGGCCTTTTTCGCCATCTCGTAGAAGGCGAAACGTTCCACCGCATGCACCGTAAAATCGCCGGCCAGCCGATGCACGAGGTCCTGGAAGGTCACGCAGACATCCGGCACCGCCGCCGGATCGCCGACGACCTCCATGCGCCATGCGGCCTCGGGCACGAAAGTATCGAGCGGCATGTGGGCAAGAATGGCCTCGGTGATCGACACCGCATCGACGCCGTCCGCCCGAATCACGTTCGGGCCGAGAAAACTCGACGGAAAGTTCGCGTCGGCAATGACGATGTCGTCGCCATGGCCCATGGTCCTGATCGCGTGCAGCAGGTCCGGCCCGAGCAGCGGATGAATGCCCTTCAACATGGTTCTGCCGATCCTCCCAGATCGAAATCATTGCCGGACGGCGTTTTCTCCCAGGTCCGGCGCGACGAGTGTATGCGGCTCGAAAGCCGGGTAAATGTCTTTCGAAAACGTCATGCGCGCGAGCGCCATATTGCGGTGAAGGCTCTCCGGCTTCGCCGTGCCGAGAAGCACGCAGGCGACCGCCGGATGCTCCAGCGGAAATTTCAGCGCCGGTGCGGCGAGCGGAACGTGGTTTTCCCGTGCGATCTCCATCATCGCACGGACCTTGCCCGCGACTTCCGGCGTTGCCGGCATATAGTCGAAATGCGCACCGTCCACCGGCCCCGTCGCCAGGATGCCGGAATTGAACACGCCGCCCACCACCAGCGAGATGCCCTTCGCTTCGCAGAGCGGCAGAAGGTCGGCCGCCGCGGAACGGTCGAGCAGCGTGTAACGTCCGGCGAGCAGGATGCAGTCGAGATCGGCGTGGCGCAGCACATCCAGGCAGACCGGCACCTCGTTGACGCCAAGCCCGAAGGCCTGGATGGCGCCGGAGGACTTCAGCTCCTCCAAAGCCTTCAAGCCGGTATCGAGAAGCTGGCGCAGGTGAAAGGCGTTGCGCTCGGCACCGTGCGTATAGACGCCGATATCGTGCACATAGAGCATGTCGATGCGGTTCAGCCCGAGCCGCGCATGGCTGAGTTCGACGGAGCGCATGATACCGTCATAGCTGTAATCGTAGCGAACATCGAAGGGCAGCGGGTCGACATAGCCGTAGGCCGGCACCTTGTCGTCGGCGACGGGAACCATGATACGGCCGACCTTGCTGGAGAGCACGTAGCCGCCCTTCGGCTTGTCGCGCAGGAAATCGCCGGTGCGGCGCTCCGCCAGGCCGAAACCGTACCAGGGCGCGGTATCGAAATAGCGCACGCCCTCCTGCCAGGCGGCATCGAGCGTCGCCATCGCCGCATCACGCGGGCAGGCCCGGTAGAGCCCGCCAAGCGCTGCGGTGCCGAAACCATATTCGGTCACGGCCAGGCCTGTCCTGCCGATCGTCCGCGTCTTCATGCATCCTCCCGGCCGGCGTCCTCCCGCCGGCTTTGTCTTTTATCGGCAATAGACAGATCGTCGTCAATGGGTAATATGCTGGAAGGAGGAAACGGGAGGATGCGGACGGGCGGACGCGATGCGGCCAACCGTCTGGTCATTTGCCCGCTCAGCCATTAAGGGACGCGACATCCCAGGAACCGGCAGCACCCATGGCCAAACAGAACAATGTCTTCAAGGACGCCTTCAATCGCTGCGTAAAACTGCTCGATCAATCGGCAAGCCTGCCCTCGGAGCCGGAGCTTGGTGCCGCACTCGGCGTCAGCCGCACCACCGTGCGCGCGATCCTGACCCGGCTTGAAGATGTCGGGCTGCTGACCTGGGAAAAGCGCCGCAAGATCGTGCTGCGCAAACCGCTCGCCTCCGATTATTTTCCGACCGAGGAAACGGATTCGCTCTCAGAAATCATCGAGCGCAGCTTCATGCGCCGGATTCTCGCCGGCGGCGCCGAGCCGGGCATGCAGATCAACGAACTGGAACTGGCGCGCGAGATCGGCATCGGCACGACCAGCGTGCGCGAATTCCTCATCCGTTTCAGCCGCTTCGGCCTCATCGAGAAACGACCGAACAGCCATTGGGTGCTGAAGGGTTTCACCCGCGAATTCGCGCTGGAACTGACGGAGGTGCGCGAAATGTTCGAGCTGCGCTCGGCCGCCGCCTTCGCGCGCCTGCCGGCGGAGCACCCCGCCTGGCTGGAACTCGATGCGATCGAGGCGGTGCATCATGCCATTCTGGGCGATATCGAAAATCGTTATCCGGATTTTTCCGAGCTCGACGAGCGCTTCCACTTGCTGGTGCACCGGGCCTCGAAAAACCGTTTCATCGTCGATTTCTACGACGTCATCGCCATCGTCTTCCACTATCACTACCAGTGGAACAAGACGAATGCGCGCCAGCGCAATGCGCGGGCGCTGGAAGAACACCTCGTCTATATCGCTGCACTTCGCTCCCGTGATTCGGTGCAGATCGAGGATGCCTGCCGGCGCCATCTGAAATCGGCGCGCGAAACCCTGCTGCAATCCATCAACTGACGAGACCGCCATGCGCACACCCATCCTGCAATTCGGAACCAGCCGCTTTTTGCAGGCCCATGCGGATCTCTTCGTCGGCGAAGCGCTTGAGCGCGGCGAGGCGCTCGGCCGCATCACGGTCGTCCAGACGACGGGTTCGCCGGAGCGCGCCGGCCGGCTTGCCGCCCTTGCCGCACCGGGCGGCTTTCCGGTCATCGTGCGCGGGCGCAGGGACGGCCGGGAGATCGACCGCGAACAGCGCGTCACCAGCGTCGCCCGCACGCTTTCGGCGGCGAGCGACTGGGACGAGGTCATCCGCGTCTTCTGCGATGAAGCAGAGGTCGTGCTCTCCAATACCGGCGATACCGGCTACAGGATCGGGTCGGCCGATCTCGCCGGCACGGTGCCGGCCTCCTTTCCGGGGAAATTGCTGGCGCTGCTGCATGCCCGCTTTCAGGCGGGCGGGCGGCCGCTGACCATGCTTCCCTGCGAACTCATCTCGCGAAACGGCGAGGTGCTGAAGCGGCTCGTGCTCGGGCTGCAAGCCGATCGTTACCCGGATTCCGCATTTTCGGCCTGGCTATCCGAAAAGGTGACCTGGGCGAATACGCTGGTCGACCGCATCGTTTCTGAGCCCATCGAGCCGGCCGGCGCGATTGCGGAACCCTATGCGCTGTGGGCGATCGAAAACCAGCCAGGCCTGACCGTGCCATGCAGGCATGCGAACATTCTCGTCGTCGACGACCTGACGCCCTACGAAAAGCTCAAGCTGCACGTCCTCAATCTCGGCCACACCGTGCTGGCGGATATCTGGATGAAGGAGAACCGCCCGGCGGACGAGACGGTGAAAGCGATCCTCAACGATGCCGGCATTCGCGAGCGGCTTCTGACGATCTATCAGGATGAGGTGATTCCCGGTTTCGCCGCCAAGGGGCTGGGCAGACAGGCGGAAGACTATGTGGCGGCGACGCTGGAGCGTTTCGACAATCCGTTTCTGGAGCACCGCATGCGCGAGATCGCCAACCACCATGCGGAAAAGCTCGTTCGCCGCATCGTCGACTTCAAGGCCTGGACGCCGGATGTGCCCATGCCGAGGCTCACGGCCATCGCGGCGGCTCAGTAGCCCCCGCGTTCGCCCGTCTTCTCCTCGCCGAGGAAGCGGCGGCGCAGGCTGTCGGCCGCCGACACGAGGCAGGTGACGTCGGTGCCGATCGCCATGAAGTCCGCGCCGAGATCGCGGTAGATTTCGGCCTGCGGCAGCGACACGGTCATGATGCCGCGCGCCTTGCCCGCCGCCCTGATGCGCTGAAAGGCATCGGTGATCGCCGCCAGCACCTCCGGCGCGCCGGGCTCGCCGAGCAGGCCCATGTCGGCGGCGAGGTCCGACGGGCCGATGAACAGGCCGTCGACGCCCTCCACCGCGGCGATCTCGTCGATCGCGGCGAGGCCGGCCCGGCTTTCGATCTGCACAATCAGGCAGATTTCTTCATTGGCGGTCGCAAGATAATCCGGCACACGGTTGAAATCGCTGGCCCGGCCGAGACCTGCGCCGACACCGCGAATGCCATGGGGCGGATAACGCACGGCGCGCACCAGCGCCTCCGCCTCGGCCGCCGATTCGACCATCGGAATGAGGAAGGTCTGCGCACCCTGATCGAGCAGCTGCTTCAACAGCCAGGCCTCGCCCATCGGCGGACGCACCATGGCGTGGCTCGGCGAATGACGCAGCGCGCCGATCTGCGCGCTGATCAGCGGCATGTCGTTCGGGCCATGTTCGCCGTCGATCAGCAGCCAGTCATACCCGCTGCCCGAGAGGATTTCCGCGGCATAGGCGCTGCCGAGCGCCACCCACAGGCCGAGCTGGAACCGGCCCTCGCGAAGGGCTGCCTTGAAGGCGTTTCTGGGTGCTGCCACGATCTTTCCCTCTCAAAACGGCAACCGGCCGGCATGGCGCCGGCCGGGTTTTCATACAGGATGCTGCTCAGGCGATGCCGCCGAGGCAGACATATTTGACTTCCATGAACTCCTCGATGCCGTATTTCGAGCCTTCGCGGCCGAGACCGGACAGCTTGACGCCGCCGAAGGGGGCTTCCGCCGTGGAGATCAGGCCGGTATTGACGCCGACCATGCCATATTCCAGCGCCTCGGCGACGCGGAAGACGCGCGACAGCTCCTTGGCGTAGAAATAGGAGGCGAGGCCGAATTCCGTGCCGTTCGCCTGGGCGATGACGTCGTCCTCGTCCTTGAAGCGGAAGAGCGGCGCGACCGGCCCAAAAGTCTCTTCGCGGGCGACGGCCATGTCGGTCGTCACGTCGGCGATGACGGTCGCCTCGTAGAAGGTGCCGCCGAGCGCATGGCGCTTGCCGCCCTGCACGACCCGGCCGCCCTTCTTCAGCGCATCCGAAACATGTTCCTCGACCTTTTCCAGCGCCGACTGGTCGATCAGCGGGCCGAGCACCACGCCTTCGTCAAAACCGTTGCCGGTCTTCAGCTTGCCGACAGCGTTGGCGAGCTTTTCGGAGAAGGCGTCATAGACCGCATCCTGCACATAGATGCGGTTGGCGCAGACGCAGGTCTGGCCGTTGTTGCGGAACTTGGCGATCAGCGCGCCTTCGACGGCCGCATCGAGATCCGCATCGTCGAAGACGATGAAGGGCGCATTGCCGCCAAGTTCGAGGCCGAGCTTCTTGATGGTCGGGGCGCACTGCTTGTAGAGCTCGGCGCCGATTCCCGTCGAGCCGGTGAAGGTGAGCTTGCGCACGACCGGGTTGGCGGTCATCTCCGCGCCGATCTCGCGGGCCGAACCCGTGATGACGCTGAACAGGCCGGCGGGCAGGCCGGCGCGCTCGGCGAGGATGGCGATGGCGATGGCGGAGAACGGCGTCTGCGAGGCAGGCTTCAGCACCATGGCGCAGCCGGCGGCGAAGGCCGGGCCTGCCTTGCGGGTGATCATGGCATTCGGGAAGTTCCACGGCGTGATCGCCGCGACGACGCCGATCGGCTGCTTCATCACCAAGAGGCGCTTATCCTTCTGGTGGCCGGGGATGATATCGCCATAGACGCGGCGCGCCTCTTCGGCGAACCACTCGACGAAGCTCGCGCCATAGACGATTTCGCCGGTGGCTTCCGCCAGCGGCTTGCCCTGTTCCATCGTCAGGATGCAGCCGAGATCGTCCTTGTTCTCGATCATCAGGTCGAACCACTTGCGCAGCACGGCCGAACGTTCCTTGGCGGTGCGGGCGGCCCAGCCCTTCTGGGCGGCGGCAGCGGCGTCGATCGCTTCCTTCGTCTCCTTCGCGCCCAGTTTCGGCACGTAGCCGACGAGTTCGCCGGTCGCGGGGTTCTTCACCGCTATGCCGCTCGAATCCGCTTCGATCCAGCGGGTGCCCACCAGGGCTGCCTGGCGAAGCAGGCTCGGGTCTTTGAAGCTCATCGGATATCTCCCATTTCGCGATGCCGTTCTGACGTGTTCGCCAAGCGTTATATTGCCTCCGCCCCCCGTTCGACAATGCGACAGAGAGTTGATTTTACCGCTTCGCGCGGGCGGGCGCCGGGTCTAGAATATGCCTGGTTCAGAACGAACCAGGCATATTCTAGATTCTTTTGTTTTCGTTTGTCTTTTCGGGAAAACCGGTCTCCACTTTTCCCTGACAAACTCTAGAGTTCCCCCGGAAAAACCCGACATTCGAGGATAACAATGACTGAAAAGACCGGCCGCACCGCAGATCACGCCATCGACCCCATTTTCCTCGACCGCTGGTCGCCGCGCGCCTTCACCGGCGAGGCCATGCCGCAGGAGACGCTGCTGTCGCTGTTCGAAGCGGCGCGCTGGGCGCCGTCTGCCGCCAACGGCCAGCCCTGGCGCTTCGTCTACGGCCATCGCGGCAACGAGGCCTTCGAGACGATCTTCCAGACGCTCGACGAGGGCAACCGCCGCTGGGCGGACAAGGCCGCCGTGCTCGCCGTGATCATCTCCCAGACCCACCGCAAGAATGCCGACGGCGAGATGCGGCCGGCCTATACCCACGCCTTCGACACCGGTGCTGCCTGGGCCTATCTCGCCCTCCAGGCGATCCATGCCGGCTACCATGCCCATGGCATGGGCGGCATCGACCGCGCGAAGGCCATGGACGTTCTGGGGGTTCCGGACAGTTTTCGCGTAGAGGCGGCGGTCGCCATCGGCAAGATTGCGCCCAAGGAGACGCTGCCGGAAGACCTGATGAAGCGCGAGGTGCCGAGCGGGCGCAAGCCGGTCGAAGAGTTCATTTCCGAAGGTCGCTTCAACGCCTGATCGCGAAATGAAAGAGCCGCCTTTCGGCGGCTCTTTCTGTTAGATGTCGAGGTTGGCGACGCTAAGGGCGTTTTCCTGGATGAAGTCGCGGCGCGGCTCCACCTCATCGCCCATCAGGCGGGCGAAGAGGCCGTCGGCATCCGTCGCATCCGGCACCTTGACCTGCAACAGCGAGCGGACGTTCGGGTCGAGCGTCGTTTCCCAGAGCTGCTCGGCATTCATCTCGCCGAGACCCTTGTAGCGCTGCATCGACAGGCCCTTGCGGCCGGCGGCGAAGACGGCGTCAAGCAGGGCGCGCGGACCGGTGATCTCGACCTGGCCATCCTTGCGGCGCAGCACCGGCTGCACCGTGTAGGTTTCGAGGAACCGCGCCGAGAGCTGGTCGATGTGGCGGGCATCGGCCGAACCGATCAGCGCCATGTCGATATGGGCGAATTCCTTGACGCCGCGCACCATTCGCTCGAAGCGCAGGCCACCGTCCGTCGCGACCGAGCCGGTCCAGCCGCGTTCGGTTTCCTCGGCGATGAGGTCAAGCCGGCGGGCCACCTCCTCAGCCTTGGCGGCATAGGCGTCGCGGTCGTGGCTGAGTTCGAGGTTCAAGGCACCGGTAATCGCCGCCTGTTCGACGATCGAACGGCTGTAGCGCGAATGCAGGCCGTCGATCAGCGTGCGCAGGCGCAGCGCGTCCTGGATCAGCTCGCGGATATCCTGGCCGGCGCGCACTTCGCCGGAGCCGAGCTCCAGCGTCGCATCGTCGAGACCGGCATTGATCAGGTACTCTTCCAGCGCCTTCTCGTCCTTCAGGTACTGGCTCGATTTGCCGCGCGCCACCTTATAGAGCGGCGGCTGGGCGATGTAGAGATGGCCGCGCTCGATCAGCTCCGGCATCTGCCGGAAGAAGAAGGTGAGCAGCAGGGTGCGGATATGGGCGCCGTCGACGTCGGCGTCCGTCATGATGATGATCTTGTGGTAGCGCAGCTTGTCGGCGTTGAATTCGTCCTTGCCGATCGACGTGCCGAGCGCGGTGATCAGCGTGCCGATTTCCTGGCTGGACAGCATCTTGTCGAAGCGCGCACGCTCGACGTTCAGGATTTTTCCGCGCAGCGGAAGAATGGCCTGGTTTTCGCGCGACCGGCCCTGCTTGGCCGAACCGCCCGCCGAATCACCCTCGACGAGGAAGACTTCCGACTTGGCAGGATCACGCTCGGAGCAGTCGGCGAGCTTGCCGGGCAGCGACGAGATGTCGAGCGCGCCCTTGCGCCGCGTCAGTTCGCGGGCCTTGCGCGCCGCTTCGCGGGCGGCGGCGGCTTCGACCACCTTGCCGACGAGGATCTTCGCGTCCGACGGATGTTCCTCGAACCAGGTGGAGAGCGCCTCGTTGACGAGGTTTTCGACGACCGGGCGAACCTCGGACGAGACCAGCTTATCCTTGGTCTGCGAGGAGAATTTCGGATCCGGAACCTTGACCGACAGCACCGCCGTCAGGCCTTCGCGGCAATCCTCGCCCTGCAACGTCACCTTTTCGCGCTTCATGATGCCCGACGTATCGGCATAGGAGACGACCTGGCGGGTCAGCGCGCCGCGGAAGCCCGCCATATGCGTGCCGCCGTCGCGCTGCGGGATGTTGTTGGTGAAGCAGAGCACGTTCTCGTGGTAGCTGTCGTTCCACCACATGGCCACTTCGACGGTGATGCCGTCCTTTTCGCCGCGGATGGCGATGGGCTTGGAGACCAGCGACTTCTTGGCGCGGTCGAGATAGTGCACGAAGGCTTCGAGGCCGCCCTCGTACATCAGCTCGTCCTGCTTGATATCCGAGTGGCGGCGATCGGTGAGCAGGATGCGCACGCCGGAATTCAGGAAGGCGAGTTCGCGCAGGCGGTGTTCCAGCGTCGAATAGATGAATTCGATGTTGGTGAAGGTGTCCGACGAGGGCAGGAAGGTCACTTCCGTGCCGGTCTCGTCGCCGCAATCACCGGTCACCACCAGCGGACCGTCGGCCACGCCATGGGTGAAGCTCATCTCGTGGATTTTTCCCGCGCGGCGGATCTTCAGCTTCAGCATGACCGAAAGCGCATTCACCACGGAAACGCCCACACCATGCAGGCCGCCCGAAACCTTGTAGGAATTCTGGTCGAACTTACCGCCGGCATGAAGCTGGGTCATGATGACCTCGGCCGCCGAAACGCCTTCTTCCTTGTGGATGTCGGTCGGGATGCCGCGGCCGTTGTCGGTCACCGTCACGGAACCGTCCGCATTCAGCGTGACGGTCACGATGTCCGCATGGCCGGCCAGCGCCTCGTCGATCGCGTTGTCAACGACTTCGTAGACCATGTGATGCAGACCCGAACCGTCATCGGTATCACCGATATACATGCCCGGGCGCTTGCGCACCGCATCGAGCCCCTTCAGGACCTTGATCGAATCTGCGCCATACTCGGCCGGGCCATTTTCGGTCTCGGGTGTGTCAGTCATTCAGAAGTCTTTCCAGGTTGTCGCGGAAGACGGGAAGCGCGGCGAATCACGGCTTTCCGGGTCTTGTGAATATAGGGATTTTGCCCTGAAGTTCCAAATCAGAGAGGGGGTAAACACGGCAGAATTCAGGGGATCAACGGGGTTTTGCCCGGGAATTGCATGCTTTTTCGAGAATGCCGGCAAGCCGGCGCACCGTCTCGGGCGGCAGGTTGCCGATTTCGGCCGATAGCCGGTTGGCAAAGGCCGTATATTCCGGCGGCAGGCCGGCCGTATCGACCACGACGCGGGGGTCGGAAATCTGGGCAATGCGGAAAAGTTCTTCCGCCTCGTCCCAGATCACGTTGAAATAACCGGCGACGCGCTGGAGGAAATCGAAGCTCGGCGTTCCGCGCCTGCCGTGCTCCAGCGCCGACAGATAGGCCGGGCTGACGCTGAGCGCCGCCGCCATCTCCTTCTGCGAGACGCCCTTGCGGTCGCGCAGGTGCCGCACGGCCTTGCCGAAGGGCGTCGTCATCGCTTCTCTCCCGGATGGCGGGCAAGCCGCACGTAGAGCGCCCCGTCGCCGCCATGGTTGCGCGCCGCCGGCTCGTAGGAGGAGATCAGCGGGCGGAACTCCGGCAGCGAAAACCACAGCGGCACCGCCCGCTTCAAGGCGCCGTCGCTGCCGAGCGAGGTGCCCTTGCCGGTGATGACCAGCACATGGCGCAGGCCCCGCTCATGCGCCTTGATGAGAAAGCCGAGCAGGAAACCGTGCGCCTCGCTCTGGAACATGCCGTGCAGATCGATGCGCGCTTCGAGCGCCAGGCGCCCCTTGGCGATCTTGCGCTTGACCGGGCGCTCCAGCGGATGGTGCCGGGTGTCCCTGTCGCGGGAAGGGGTGAGCGCGATGCCGTCGGCCGCCTTGCCGGCCTTCTTCTGCGGTTCCGGCTCGGGCGGCTTCTGCGCCTCGGGCTTTTGCGCGAAGACCGCCTCGAACTCCGTCAAGGCGTCGAGCTTGCCCGGCATTGCCCGCGTGCTGCGCGCCACCTTGCCCCAGAGGATGCGGTCTTCGCTGGAGAGCGCCTTATCCTTCGGCATGGAGGTATCTCTCCGCCGCCGCCCTGGGGATGAGGATGTGGAAGGTCGCGGCATTGCGGACATGCCCCGCCAGCGCCCCCGCCGCATCACCCGAACCGGTAAAGATATCGCCCCGCGCCGGGCCGACGATCGCGGTGCCGGTATCCAGCGCCAGCATCAGCCGCCGGAAGGGTTTGCCGCCATCCATATGGGTAAGGCTGTCGCTCGACAGGAAGAAGGGCAGGCCGAAGGTATGGATCAGCCGGTCGACGGCAAGCGACCGGCCGGCAACGAGTGGCACCTTGGCGGCGGCGATCGGCCCGAGCGACAGATCGTCCACCGTGGCCTGCCTGAAGAAGATGAAGGAGCGGTTGTGCCAGAGGACCTCGTCCACCTGATCCTCATGCCGCGCCAGCCAATCGCGGATCGAGGCCATGGAGATGGTGGCCGCGTCGATCTCGCCGCGATCGATCAGGAGCTTGCCGATCGGCGAGAAGGGATGGCCGGATTTGCCGGCATAGGTGATGCGCTTCACCGCTCCGTCCGGATAGACGAGCCTTGCTGCGCCCTGCACATGGGCGAAGAACACATCCACCTTCGAGCGGGCATAGGCGATTTCCAGGCCGCGGCCGGCAAGATAGCCGCGCTCGATCTCGCCGCGATCCGGATGTTCGACGATCTCACCGGCCTTTTGCAGCCCAAATGCAAAACCCGGCGCAAAACCGGCCGGGCGATTGGCGTCGTCGATATCGACCAGGTCGTCCGGCCGGGCATAGAAGGGATAGCGATATTCCACATCCGGCGCGGCGCGCACCGCCACTTCCGGCTCGTAGAAGGCGGTGACGAAACCGGGGGAGCCATCCGCCTTCTCGATCAGGAACGGCACGCAATGGGCTTCGAAGAAAGCGCGGACCGCCGCCGGGCCTTCCGGTTTTTCGTCTGCCGCCGCATCCAGCAACGCCAAAAGCTCGCCGGCGGTGATGCCGAGCGAGCCTGTCTTGTACGGTTTTACGGTGCGGATGTGGTCGCGACAGCGGTCCATCGCCGCCATCAGCGGCGTCGGATCGTCCTCGTCCCAGCCGGGAAGCGCCGAAAACCGGGCCGGAACCAGACGATATTCCATGGCTTGGCCCCGCTCAGCCTTCCGATTCTGTGGCGATCAGCTTCCAGTTCGGGTCGCGCGAGCGGATGTCGCGGGCGAAGGTCCACAGATCGTTGACCTCGGCCACCGTCTCCGCATCGCCATCGACCAGCGCGCCCGATTTGTCATAGGTGGCAGAAATCAACTGGCTGATGATGCGCAGCGTCACGTTGACTTCGCTGTCCTTGACCTCGGCGCTGACGATATCCGCCTTCTCGATGCCGACGAAGCTGGAGCGCACGACCTCGCCCTTGCTCTCGCGTTCAGAGATAGCGGCGTCGAAACCTTCGTAGACTTCGCGCGACAGGAGGTTCTTCAGCGCTTTGCGGTCGCCGTCGGCAAAGGCGACGACGATCATCTCGTAGGCCATGCGGGCGCCGTTGACGAATTCCTTCGGGACGAAGGAAGGATCGACCTTGACCACCGAGCGCAGCTGCTCATTGAGCGGCGTGCCGGGGGCGGCGAAGCCATCGACGGAGGCGTAGGGATTTTCCTCTTCGTCCGTGCCATCGCGCCGCGGCAGCGTGACCACCTTGCCGCGATCGGCCTGATCAGCCTCGCTGGCGGTCTCGCGCTTGGAGTACGGATCGAACGGCGGGCGCTCGCTGCCGGTACGCCGGCCGAGCACGCTGCGCAGCTGCAGGAAGATGACAACCGCAGCCACCAGGAAGAAAATCGTTACAAAGTCGAATGAGCCCATTATCGATCCGCAGCTGTTTTGGTTTTTCTTGTTCCTTCCCCATATAGTCCGCAAAGACCGATCATTCAAATGGCGATGACGTGAAAGCGGCCGAAACCGTGCCGCCAGTATCGGCACGCGCGAATCTGTGCGAGATTACGAGGCATGCTGAGACTTCTTATTCCTTTCTTCATTCTTCTGCTGCCGCTGGCGGAGATCGCCTGTTTCATTCTGGTCGGGCGGCGGATCGGGCTTTTTTCGACCCTGTCGCTGGTCGTGCTGTCGGCCGTCGTCGGCATCGTGCTGATGCGCATCCAGGGTTTCGGCGTGCTGTCCCGGCTGCGGCAATCGGCACAGACCGGCCGCGCGCCCGGCAAGGAGCTGCTCGACGGGGCGATGATCGTCGTTGCCGGCATCCTGCTTTTGATCCCCGGCTTCCTCACCGATATCGTCGGTCTCGCGCTGTTCCTGCCGCCGGTGCGCACCTTTCTCTGGAACCGGCTGATGCGCAACGTCGTTGTGGTCGATATCGGCGGCGCGCGACCAGATAACGGGCAAGGCAACCGGCCGAAAACCGGCCCGCAGCGCACGATCGATCTCGACGAAACCGACTTCCAGCGCGACGACCGGCCCTGAGGCGCCAAGGGTTCCAGGCGGCGGGCCGAGGGTTGTAAGGCCGGGGCCGAAATGCTAGATGGCCTGACTTTCCAGAGTCCCCGAGGATCTTTCCATGACCGACGCAGCAACCGAGAACAACGCCGCGAGCCCCTCGCTCAACATCCTGGCGCAGTATGTGAAGGACTTCTCATTCGAAAACCCCGGTGCACCGCGGTCGCTCCAGGCCCGTGACAAGGCCCCGGCGATCAATATCAGCGTCAACGTCAATGCCAACCCGATGTCGGAAACGGATTTCGACGTCATCCTCTCGCTGAATGCAGAGGCCAAGGACGGCGACAAGATGCTGTTCAACGCCGAGCTCGCCTATGGCGGCGTCTTCCGCGTTACCGGTTTCCCGCAGGAACACATGCTGCCGGTGCTCTTCATCGAGTGCCCGCGCCTGCTCTTCCCCTTCGCCCGCCAGATCATTTCCGACGCCACCCGCAACGGCGGCTTCCCGCCGCTGATGATCGACCCGATCGATTTTGCGCAGATGTTCACCCAGCGCATGGCCGAAGAACAGGTCAAGGCGAAGGTCCAGGCCAACTAAGGCCCATCGACTTCAAGGAAAAGCCCCCGGCTACCCAGTAGCCGGGGGCTTTTCTTTGCCGGGATTCTTCTGATTCGCTTGGCCTCAGGCTTCGTATTTCGCCCAGATCGCCTTGTCGCGCATCGTGGCGACCATGGCCGCATGGGCGGCACGCTCTTCCTCGGTCAGTCGCGGCGCCAGCGGCTTCGGCCGGACCCCGAGCGGCTGGACGACCTCGTCTTCCGCCTCGATCAGCGTCTTGCGGCCGCTTTCCGCCGAACCGAGGCCGAGGGCCGCCTGCCGGCCGCCGATCATTTCGATATAGACTTCGGCCAGCAGTTCCGAGTCGAGCAGCGCGCCGTGCCGCGTGCGGTGCGAATTGTCGATGCCGTAGCGCCGGCAGAGCGCATCGAGCGAATTCGGGCCCATCGGATGTTTGCGGCGCGCCAGCGCCAGCGTATCCGTCACCCGTTCCTGCAGGATCGGCGGCAGGCCGAGCCGGTCGAACTCGGCATTCATGAAGCCCATGTCGAAGTTGGCATTGTGCGCCACCCAACGGGCCTCGCCGAAGAACTCCAGGATCTGCTCGGCCACCGCGGCGAAAGGCGGTTTGTCCTTCAGGGATTCGTCCGTGATGCCGTGCACCGCCAGCGCATCGGGATGGACCTTGCGGTCGCCGGGATTGATGTAGAGGTGCAGGGTCCTTCCGGTCGGGAAATGGTTTTCCAGCTCCACGCCGCCGATTTCGATGACGCGGTCGAGCTTGCTGTCGAGGCCGGTCGTTTCCGTATCGAAGATGATCTCGCGCATCAGTCCCGTCGTCCCTTCAAAGTATCGACTGTTTCTTCCACCTGTTTGCGCGCCGCTTCAAGCCCCCCGTCGGTATGGATGAGGAAATCGGCGCGGCGTCGTTTTTCCGCATCCGGCATCTGCCGCGACAGGATGAGCGCGAATTTTTCCTCCGTCATGCCGGGGCGGGCAAGCACGCGCCGGCGCTGGGTCTCAGGATCACAGGTCACGACGACGACCTTGTCGACCCGCGCCTCGCCGCCCGTCTCGTAGAGCAGCGGAATATCGAGCAGGACGAGCGCCGAACCCTTCTGCCGCTCGGCATCGAGAAAGGCCGTTTCCCGCGCCCGCACCAGCGGATGGATGATCGCCTCCAGCTCGCGGAACCGTTCCGGCGATTGCGCCAGCACGGCCGAGAGTGCCTTGCGGTCGATGACCCCGTCTTTGAGCGCTTGCGGAAAATGCGCGGCGACGGGGGCCACGGCCTCGTTGCGATAGAGATCATGCACCGTCGCATCCGCATCGTGCACCGGCACGCCGAGATCGCGGAACATCGCCGCGGTCGTCGACTTGCCCGTTCCGATCGATCCGGTAAGGCCGAGCACGATCATCGATGCTTCTCCATGTCCTCCAGGATCAGCTGCCGCAAGGCCGCATCGACGACCGGCCGCGTGCCGAACCATTTTTCAAAGCCGGGCGCCGCCTGGTGCAACAGCATCCCAAGGCCATCCACCGTGGCAAAACCCTGCTGCTGCGCCTGGCGAAGGATCGGCGTGATCAGGGGCACATAGACGATGTCGGTGACCACCGCCCCGCCCGCAAGCGGCGAGAAATCGAAATCCGGCGCCGCCTCTCCATCCATACCAAGCGAGGTGGTGTTGACGAAGAGCCCCGCATCCTTCGAAACCTCGTGCAAGGCGCCCATGGCATGGGCATGCACCTTCGCGCCAAAACGGTCGGCGAGTTCCTGCGCCCGCTCGACGGTGCGGTTCACCACATGGATTTCGCCCACGCCCCGATCGCGCACTGCCTGGACAATCGCCCGGCTGGCACCGCCCGCCCCGAGAATGACGGCCCGCTCCGCCCTGTCCCAACCTGGCGCCGTCGCATCGAGATTGGCGAGGAAACCAAAGCCGTCCGTGTTGGTGGCGTGAAGCGCGCCCTCCTCCAGCCAGAGCGTGTTCGAAGCGCCGAGTTCTTCGCTCAGCGCATCCGGCTTGTCGGCCAGGCGAAATGCCAACTCCTTGTGCGGGATGGTGACATTGCCTCCGATGAAGCCGGATTCACCGCTTTTCAACGAGGAAAGGAAGCCGGCAAAATTCTCCGGTGCTACTTCCTGCCGTGTATATGAGCCCGCCAAACCCAGCGTTTCCAGCCAGTAGCCGTGGATCATCGGCGAGCGGGAATGTTTGACCGGATAGCCGGTGACGAAGGCGTTGCGGGTGAATGTTTCACGTGAATCATACATCGATGGCACCGAGTTCGCGAAGTTTAGCCAGCAACGGAAGCAGCGGCAGGCCGAGAATGGTGAAATAATCGCCGTCGATCCGCTCGAAAAGCTGCACGCCCTCCCCTTCGAGCTGATAGGCGCCAACGCTCGCCAGCACCCGCTCACCCACCCGTGCAAGGTGGCGATCGATGAAGGAGGCGGACAGCGGTCGCATCGTAAGATGCGCGATGGAAACGTGGCTCCAGAGCGTTTGACCGTCCCGCACCAGCGCAATGCCGCAGTTCAGCGCATGGGTGCGTCCGGACATCGCCGTCAGATGCGACTTCGCCTCGGCCATGTCGGCCGGCTTGTGAAACACCCGGCCGTCGAGCGAAAGCGTCTGGTCCGACCCGATGACGAGGGCGCCCGGAGAACGCAACGCGACATCGCGCGCCTTTTCGATCGCCAGCGCCTCGGCCACGTGCGGCGGCGTGGGATTGCGATCCGCCAGCGCCGCTTCCACCGCACGTTCGTCGATCTCGGCAGCGCGCGTTTCAAAAGCCAGTCCGGCATTCTCCATCAGCATGCGCCGGAAGGGACTTTGCGAGGCGAGGATCAGCGGCGTCATCGAACGGTCTCCATTATGCGCCCCCGCGTTAACGGAGCTTGGGGCGAAGAGCAACGATGGCCGCTGCGGTTTCCTCGATCGAGCGGCGCGTGACATCGATGATCGGCCAGTTGTGGCGGGCGCAGAGCGCGCGGGCAAATTTCAGCTCCTCGGAAATCTGCGCCCGGTCGATATAATCGTCACCGCGAAACCCCTGCGCCTGGCCGAGCACCCGGTTCTGCCGCACCTGGGAGATCCGGTCCGTCGTGGCGATCAGGCCGACGATGAGAGGCTTCGTCGCGCTCGACAAGCGCTCCGGCAGCGGCACGCCCAGCACGATCGGCACATTGGCCGTCTTGATGCCGCGGTTGGCGAGATAGATGCTCGTCGGCGTTTTCGACGTGCGGCTGATGCCGACAAGAATGACATCCGCCTCGTCGAGATCCGCCGGCAATTGCCCGTCATCATGGTCCATCGTGAAATTCAGCGCATCGATGCGCGCGAAATAGTCCGCGTCCATCACATGCTGCGCGCCCACCCGGCGGCGCGACGGCGCGCCGAGATAGGACTGGAACAGATCGATCACCGGTTCGAGCACGGAGACACAGGGCACGCCCATCTCCCGGCAGCGCTGGTCGATGATCTGCGACAGGTCCCGGTCGACGATCGTGTAGAGCACGATGCCCGGCGCGCCGTCGATGGCATCGAGCACCGGCATCAGCTGCTTGCGGTTGCGGATCAGCGGATAGACATGTTCGAGCGCCTGCGAGGACTGGAACTGCGCCGCCGCCGCCCGGCCTGCGGCTATGAGAGTCTCGCCCGTCGAGTCCGAAATCAGGTGGAGATGGAAGTAGTTTTTGGTGCTTTCCACAATATCCTCCGCCCCCTGTTGATGAACCGGGACAGCCACGAGCTAAGAACGGGAGGGGTCCGGAGGCAAGAGGACAAGTGCCGATTTATCCACAAATGGCGCAAAGCGGGAGAGGGATCCGGCGGCCATGTGGATAAGACTCACCGACGGGCAAAGTGTCGCGCTTCTCCACAACTCATCCACAGCCAGGCTTTTTTCCAGCGGTGCCCGATCGTTTTGATTCAATGGATGGAATCCGGTTTTCCCTGTTTTGCGCTCAAAGAGATCATGCGCGTGCGATCTTTTTCAGCGCCTGTGCGTTGAGGCCCGCTTTCTGTGGAGAGGATTTAATCCTTGATAGTCACCGACTCTAAGAAATAGAAACCTTCTTAAAAGAGATTATTTCTTTATTGGGAGAACCCTGCGGTGCCAGTGAAAACCCGGAAGATCGTCGATGTGCTGAATGGCAAGACGGTCTCTCCCCCTCCCCTCTGGCTGATGCGCCAGGCCGGACGCCACCTGCCCGAATACCGGGACGTGCGTGCGAAGGCGGGGAGTTTCCTCGATCTGTGTTATTCGCCGGAACTGGCAACGGAAGTGACGCTGCAACCGATCCGCCGTTACGGCTTCGATGCGGCGATCCTGTTTTCCGATATTCTCGTCATTCCCGATGCGCTGAAGCGCAATGTGCGCTTTGAGGAGGGCCATGGCCCAAGGCTCGATCCGATCGACGTGGACGGTATTTTTGCCCTGAAGGGCGACGAGGTGGCAAAACACCTCGAGCCGGTCATGGAAGCGGTCTCTCGCATCCGCCGGAGCCTCCCCGAGGAAACGGCGCTGCTCGGCTTCTGCGGGGCGCCCTGGACCGTCGCGACCTACATGATCGCCGGTCACGGCACGCCGGATCAGGCGCCGGCGCGGCTTTTTGCCTATCGCGAGCCGCGTGCCTTCGCACACCTGCTCGACGTGCTCGCCGAGCTCTCGGCCGATTACCTGGTGGCGCAGATCGATGCCGGCGCCGATGCCGTGCAGATTTTCGATTCCTGGGCCGGCGTTCTCGGCGAGCGGGAGTTCGCCGATTTTGCCGTGCGCCCGGTGCAGCGGATCATCCAGTCGGTCAAAACCCGCCGACCGCAGGCCAGGTTCATCGCCTTCGCCAAGGGTGCCGGCCTGTTCCTGAAATCCTATCGGCAGCAGACCGGGGCCGATGCCATCGGCCTCGACTGGTCGGTGCCGCTCTCCGTTGCCGCTGAACTCCAGAAGGACGGCCCCGTCCAGGGCAATCTCGATCCGATGCGGGTCGTCGCCGGCGGTGCGGCGCTGGACGACGGCATCGACGCCATCCTGCAAGCCCTCGGCAACGGCCCGCTGATCTTCAATCTCGGCCATGGCATCACGCCGCAGGCCGACCCCGTAAACGTTGCCCGCCTCGTGGCGCGCGTGCGTGGAGAAGCCCGGTGAGCGAGAGGCAGACGGGCGAGAATGCGGGGCGCCGGGCGCGGCTGCGCGCGGCCGTTGCGCTCACGCTCTTCGCCCTGCTGGCTGCGGTTCTGATCCTCTATCCGCCGGACGATCTCTACCTGTGGATCAAGGCGCTGCACATCATCGCCGTCATCTCCTGGATGTCGGGCCTGCTCTACCTGCCGCGGCTTTTCGTCTACCACACGGATGCGCCGGTCGGTTCCGCCCAGTCGGAAACCTTCAAGGTGATGGAACGGCGGCTCTACCGCGTCATCATGCAGCCGGCGATGGGCCTTGCCTGGCTGCTCGGCCTCTACCTCGCCTGGTCGGTCTATGGTTTCCAGGGCGGCTGGCTGCATGCGAAACTCGCCTTCGTCGTGCTGCTGACCGGCGTGCATCAATATTACGGCCGCGCCGTTAAGGCCTTCGCCGAGGACCGCAACACCAAAACCGGGCGGCAGTGGCGGTTCTGGAACGAGGCGCCGGCGCTTCTGATGATCCTCATCGTCGTGCTCGTCGTCGTCAAACCGTTCTGAGGCCATATCCCAGGCCTCGGGCAACAAAACGGACGAAATTCCCAAGCCCCCTTGCGAGCATCGACCGGAACAGCTATTTTCCGCGCATCTCATCTCTCGTGGCATGTGACTTCGTTCAATGGACTGCACCGGACCCCGCGCAGTTCGTCCTTGACCCGCACGCCTTTTCCCATCCCGATGACCGCAGCATGGACCATTCATGGCCGAAATGAAGCTACAAGACCTCAAGAACAAGACTCCGACCGACATCCTTGCCTTTGCCGAATCGCTCGAGGTCGAAAACGCCAGCACGATGCGCAAGCAGGAGCTGATGTTCGCCATCCTGAAGATGCTGGCCGAGCAGGACGTCGAAATCATCGGCGAGGGTGTCGTGGAAGTGCTGCAGGACGGTTTCGGCTTCCTGCGCTCGGCCAATGCGAACTACCTGCCGGGTCCGGACGATATCTACATTTCACCCTCCCAGATCCGTCGTTTCTCGCTGAAGACCGGCGATACGGTCGAAGGTCCGATCCGTGGCCCCAAGGAAGGCGAACGGTATTTTGCCCTGCTCAAGGTCAATACGATCAATTTCGATGATCCGGAAAAGATCCGCCACAAGGTCCATTTCGACAACCTGACGCCGCTCTACCCGAACGAGCGCTTCAAGATGGAACTCGAGATTCCGACCTCGAAGGACCTTTCGCCGCGCGTCATCGATCTGGTGGCGCCGCTCGGCAAGGGCCAGCGCGGGCTGATCGTCGCGCCGCCGCGCACGGGTAAGACGGTTCTCCTGCAGAACATCGCCCATTCGATTACGGCAAACCATCCGGAATGTTATCTCATCGTGCTGCTCATCGACGAGCGCCCGGAAGAAGTGACGGACATGCAACGCTCGGTAAAGGGCGAGGTCGTCTCGTCGACCTTCGACGAGCCGGCGACGCGCCACGTCCAGGTCGCCGAAATGGTGATCGAGAAGGCGAAGCGCCTTGTCGAACACGGTCGTGACGTCGTCATCCTGCTCGATTCGATCACCCGCCTCGGCCGCGCCTACAATACGGTGGTGCCGTCGTCCGGCAAGGTCCTGACCGGCGGTGTCGACGCCAACGCCCTGCAGCGCCCGAAGCGCTTCTTCGGCGCCGCGCGCAACATCGAGGAAGGCGGCTCGCTGACGATCATCGCGACGGCCCTGATCGATACCGGCAGCCGCATGGACGAAGTCATTTTCGAAGAGTTCAAGGGCACCGGCAACTCGGAAATCGTGCTCGACCGCAAGGTCGCCGACAAGCGTATCTTCCCGGCCATGGACATCCTCAAGTCCGGCACCCGCAAGGAAGACCTGCTGGTGCCGCGCCAGGATCTCCAGAAGATTTTTGTTCTTCGCCGTATCCTCGCCCCGATGGGGACGACGGATGCGATCGAGTTCCTGATCGACAAGTTGAAGCAGACCAAGAGCAACGGCGATTTCTTCGACTCGATGAACACATAGTCGGGTTGCGCTTTGGCTTATGCGAATGGTCCCGTCGCAAGATGGGACCATTTTCGTTTCACGACAGAGAATCGATTCTTTTCCGAAACGGAATAATCGATTCGTAGCCGGAATATTGGACAGATGAGCACCGCCGATACGATCTTTGCGCTGTCCAGCGGCGGTTTGCCCTCAGGTGTCGCCGTGATCCGTCTTAGTGGTCCGGCCAGCGCGCAGGCACTTCAATCCCTCTGCGGACATTTACCGCAGCAAAGACGTGCGTCGCTACAAACGATTCGGAACCGCAATGGTGAGAAACTCGATGAAGGGATTGTGCTGTTCTTCCCAGGGCCCAATTCCTTCACGGGAGAGGACTGCGCCGAACTTCAAATCCACGGCGGCCGAGCCACGGTAAAGGCGGTCCTGGCGACTTTGGACGGTATGGAAGGTCTGCGCGCCGCGGACGCTGGCGAGTTTTCACGCCGCGCTTTTCTGAACGGCCGCATGGATCTGGTCGAGGTGGAGGGCCTCGCCGATCTGATTTCCGCCGAAACCGAGATGCAACGCCGTCTGGCCGCCGAACAGGCCTCGGGTGGGCTTTCGAGGCTTTATGATTCGTGGGCGAAACGTTTAACCCATGCCCGTGCCATGATTGAAGCCGAATTGGATTTTGCCGACGAAGACGATGTTCCGGGTTCCGTCGCAAGCCGGATTTGGCACGATATGCGGAAGCTCGATCAAGAGATCCTTAACCATCTCGCCGAAGCCCGCGCCGGAGAAATCGTCCGGGACGGTCTGAAAGTGGTCATTGTGGGCCCGCCGAACGCGGGAAAATCAAGCCTCCTGAACTATCTGGCAAAACGCGACGTCGCCATTGTCACGGACGTCCCCGGCACCACGCGCGACGTCCTGCATGTGGATCTCGATCTCGCAGGTTTCGCCGTGCGCCTATACGATACCGCCGGCTTGCGAGAAACCGACGACATCGTCGAACGGGAAGGCATTCGCCGGACCCAACTCTCGATGGCGCAAGCGCATCTGCTTCTTCTTTTGTCCCCAGACGACAATCCGGACTGGAACGCCTTCATCGAAGATTATGTTGGTCCCGTCGTCCGAGTCCGGACGAAGGCCGATTCAAGAGATGCATCTTGGCCAAAGCCCGAAGCGGATGTTATAATATCGGTGCGAACGGGGGAAGGCATACCGGAACTCCTTCATCGCCTCGGTCGGCATCTTCCGGATCTCGACACCGGCAATGCCCTGGCGCTTCCCACACGGCAGCGACATGCGCTGAATCTTGCGGCAGCACGGGAACACATACAACTTGCCTTGAGCGTCCCGGGGCCGGGCTTGGATATCCAGGCAGAATATCTCCGGTTGGCAGGACAGGCCCTCGGCCGGGTAACAGGACGCGTCGATGTCGAAAATCTGCTCGACGTCATCTTTTCGGAATTTTGCATAGGCAAATGATTCACGTGAAACAGCACAACGCAGACGAGTCGCTTTGTACGTTTCACGTGAAACAGGTGGGTTCAACATGACGACAATGAATTATGATGTTGTGGTGATTGGTGGTGGTCACGCGGGCGTCGAAGCGGCCGCAGCTTCTGCCCGGGCCGGTGCCCGCACCGCTCTGGTGACACATAAAGCCGCGACGATCGGCGTCATGTCCTGCAACCCAGCGATCGGCGGCCTCGGAAAAGGTCATCTTGTTCGCGAAGTCGATGCTCTCGATGGCTTGATGGGCCGCGTGGCAGATCGGTCCGGCATCCAGTTTCGTTTGCTGAATCGGCGGAAAGGCCCTGCCGTCCGTGGGCCCCGAACCCAGGCCGACCGTAAACTCTACCGGAAGGGCATGCAGGCCGAAATCGGGGCGATACCCAATCTGGACGTGATCGAAGGCGATGCTTTTGATCTTGACGTCAAAGATGAAACGATTACGGCGATTGTCATGAAGGATGGCCGCCGTCTGCGTTGCGGCGCCGTCGTCATCACCACCGGCACCTTTCTGCGTGGCCTTATTCATATCGGCAACGAAAAGATTCCGGCGGGACGCGTCGGAGAGGAACCTTCGCTGGGTCTATCAGCAACATTCGAACGTCTTGGACTAAGACTGGGGCGCCTCAAAACCGGTACGCCAGCACGGCTTGACGGGCGTACGATTGACTGGGCCGCCGTCGGGCGCCAAGCGGCGGATGAAGAACCGGTGCCGTTCTCCTTCATGACCGATCACATTACGACGCCGCAGATCGAATGCGGTGTGACACGGACGACGCCCGATACTCATCGCATCATCGAAGAAAACATCGGCAAGTCCGCGATGTATTCCGGCCAAATCGAGGGTGTCGGCCCCCGCTACTGCCCGTCGATAGAAGACAAGATCGTCAAATTCGGTGAACGCGACGGTCATCAGATTTTTCTGGAGCCTGAGGGGTTGGACGACCACACGGTCTATCCGAATGGTATTTCGACATCCCTCCCGGCCGATGTACAGGATGCGTTCATACGCACGATCCCGGGCTTGGAGCGAGTGACGATCCTTCAACCGGGTTATGCCATCGAATATGACCATGTGGACCCGCGCGAGCTGTCGGCCACTCTCGAGGTGAAGCGACAACCGGGTCTCTTCCTGGCGGGTCAGATCAACGGCACGACCGGGTATGAAGAAGCGGCGGCGCAAGGGCTTGTGGCAGGGTTGAACGCTGCCCGCCGTGCCGCGAACAAGGACGGACACGTCTTCAGCCGAACGGAAAGCTATATCGGTGTCATGCTCGATGACCTCACCTCGCGTGGTGTGACCGAGCCCTACCGCATGTTTACCTCCCGGGCCGAATATCGCCTTTCCCTACGCGCTGACAATGCGGATGTCCGGTTGACGCCGCTTGGACTGGCTTTGGGCCTCGTTGGGCCGGAGCGCGAGCGGCGTTTTGGCGATTGGTCGGACGCTATGAGACTGGCGCGGAAGCAGCTTCACGCATTGACGCTTTCCCCGAATGAAGCCGCCGGTCGCGGCTTGAAGATCAACCAGGACGGCGTGCGGCGCAGTGCTTACGACTTGCTCGCCCATCCTGACATCGACTATGCGCGGCTCGCGGCAGTGTGGCCGGAGCTCCAGCATGTTGCGCCGCGCGTTAGTGACGCCGTGGAGATCGAGGCGGCTTATTCGGTTTACATGAACCGCCAAGAGAAAGACATTGTGGAGGCGCGTCGTGAGGAAGAACGGCGTATTCCGGATGATTTCGATTTTGGCGCCTTGCCGGGTTTGTCCATCGAATTGCGGCAGAAGCTCGCGGCAGCGAGGCCTTCTAATCTCGCACAGGCGGCCCGCGTTGACGGTATGACGCCCGCTGCATTGACACTGCTTCTTGCCTATCTCAAACGCCTGCCGGCGCCGGCGGATCGGACCGCGCACGCATGAGCCGCCTTCCTTCCGAACTGAATGGCCTGAATGTTTCACGTGAAACTGTGGACAGGCTGAACGCCTTTGTTGTGCTTTTCCAAAAATGGGCGAAGGCCATCAACCTGGTTGCTCCCTCCACGCTCTCGGAAGTGTGGAGCCGCCATATTGTCGATAGTATGCAGATCTATTCGCTTTACCCGGGCCCTCGAACTTGGGTGGACCTCGGTAGCGGAGGGGGTTTCCCCGGGATCGTGAGCGGCATTCTGCTGGCCGGCATTGGAGGCGGTTGGGTCCATCTTGTCGAGAGCAACAACAAGAAAGCTGCTTTTCTGCGAACCGCTATTCTCGAAACCGGCGCTCGGGCATCCGTACACGCGATTCGAATCGAGGATGCGCCGGTGGCGATTGCCCATTGTGACGCGATTTCGGCGCGCGCACTGGCCGATCTCGACTTGCTGTTGGAGTTTGGACTACCCTGGGCGCAGCGGAATACCGATTTGCGGCTTTTTCTTCACAAAGGCCGGGATTACCAGCGGGAGATCGATAAAGCGCTTGGTCGGTGGAGATTCGATCTGGTAAAACATGCCAGCATTGTCGAGCCGGACTCCGTCGTGCTCGAACTGTCGAAACTCTCGCAAAAAAAACCGTGATCGGTGGATGTCCATGGCAGGCGAAAAGAACCGAATCATTACCATCGCAAACCAGAAAGGCGGGGTCGGAAAGACGACCACGGCGATCAATCTGGCAACGGCGCTGGCCGCGATCGGTGAGCGTGTCCTGATCGTCGACCTGGACCCGCAGGGCAATGCAAGCACCGGCCTCGGCATCGATCGTCGGAACCGTGAATTTTCGTCGTATGATTTGCTGATCGGCAGCCATGGCGTCGCCGAGACCGTATTGCCAACGGCCGTGCCCAACCTGTCGATCATTCCGTCGACGATGGATCTGCTCGGTGTCGAAATGGAAATCGCGCAGCAGAACGACCGTGTTTTCCGGCTGAAACGGGCGCTTGCCTCCGATGAGGCGCTGACTTACTCTTACGTGCTGGTCGATTGCCCGCCGTCCTTCAATCTTCTGACGATGAATGCGCTCGCTGCCGCGCATTCCGTTCTGGTGCCGTTACAATGCGAATTTTTTGCGCTGGAGGGTCTCAGCCAGTTGCTGGAAACGGTGGATCAGGTCCGCCGCACGATCAATCCGCGCCTGGATATCCAGGGCATCGTGCTCACCATGTTCGATTCGCGCAACAATCTTGCGCAGCAGGTCGTCAACGACGTGCGCACGCATCTCGGCGAAAAAGTCTATCACACACTCATTCCGCGGAATGTGCGGGTCTCCGAGGCGCCGTCCTACGGCAAGCCGGCGATCCTCTATGACCTCAAATGCGCCGGAAGCCAGGCCTATCTTCAGCTTGCTTCCGAGGTGATCCAGCGTGAAAGGCAGCGTAAAGCGGCCTGAATTCAGTATCTGTGAGTAGAACCGATGAACGATGACAACTCCAAGCGGCGTCTTGGCCGTGGCCTTGCAGCCCTGATCGGTGAAATGGACCAGCTTCCGGCCGCCGATGTCGGCGCGCGCCCGGCGCTCAATCCGGACCGGGACGTGCCGATCGAATTCGTCGGCCGCAACCCGCGCAACCCGCGGCGTTATTTCGACGAGTCGGAGTTGCAGGACCTGGCGTCGTCCATTCGGCAACACGGCATCGTGCAGCCGGTCGTCGTGCGCACCACTGCCGACAATCGCTTCGAGATCATCGCCGGCGAACGGCGCTGGCGAGCGGCGCAGCTCGCCGGCCTGATCGAAATCCCGGTCATCATTCGTGACGTGGACGATCGTACGGCGCTGGAAATTGCCATCGTGGAAAACGTCCAGCGGTCCGACCTCAACCCGCTGGAAGAGGCGATGGGCTACGAGCTCTTGATCGCGGACCATGGTTACACGCAGAACGATCTCGGCGAGATCATCGGCAAGAGCCGGAGCCACGTGGCAAACAGCCTTCGCCTGCTGAAGCTGCCGGAGCCGGTGCGTGAAATGCTTGCCTCCGGTACGCTTTCCGCCGGTCATGCGCGCGCGCTTATCCCGACGTCGGATCCGATTGCGTTAGCCAAGGCGGTCGTCGCAAAGGGCATGTCGGTGCGCGATGCGGAGCGGCTTGCCCAGAACGACATCAAGGCGCAGACCGATCCGAACCACGGCCAGACGCCGCGCAAGGACGAGAAGGATGCCGATACGCTGGCGTTGGAACGCACGCTTTCCGACGTCCTTGGTCTCGATGTCTCCGTGAACCACAAGGGCAGCGGCGGCCATCTGCGGATCGCCTACAAGACGCTAGAGCAGCTGGAAGAGATCTGCCGGCTTCTCGAACGCCGCTAAAAGTCCTTAGCCGGATTCAGCGCCGGGCAGATTGAAGCACGGTTGCCAGCATGGTCTGCATGGCGATCGTGTCTTCCAGCGCCGGGCGCTGCCGGCTTTGCAGGATGGCGGCTTGCAGGCGCTGGGTTTCACGGCGGATGGCGGGACCAGCCCAGGTTTTCAGGGCATTTTCGATGATCGGCTTGCGGCGAAAGTGAAGATGGCGGCCGAGCGTCGCCATGGCCTGCGCCGCGGGCGCGCGTTTTTCATCCATTTCGGCGCGCATCAGCTCCAGAAGCTGGAATTGCCGGAGGCAGCCCTGCAGGACGAGGAAGATCGGCGTCTTGGAGGAGACGATCTTCTGGATCGCGTGCATGAAGCCGTCGCGGTCGCCCTTGAGGATCGCGTCTATGGCGTCGTCCGTCGAAATCGCGCTGGCATCGCCGACAATGTCCTCGACATCCTGTTCCTCGATCAGTTCCTTGCCGCGGCAATAGAGGGCGAGCTTGCGGACTTCGTTGCGGGAGGCGAGCCGGTCGCCGCCGATCGTTTCCACCAGGCGTTCGCGGGCGGCCGGGGAAATACGAAGGCCTTCGGCGGAAAGTTCCTGGTCTATGAGCGTCTGCAGGGCGCGGCCGTCGTCGGCATAACAGGCGATGGCGGCGGCTTGTGTGCTCGTTTCCGCCGCCTTGCGGAGGGCAGCGCCCTTCTTCAGGTCGCCCGCTTCTATGATCAGCGTGGACGGGCCGGCGGGCATGCCCGCGAGGATGTCGAGCGCGTCGGCAAGGCCTTTTTCGCTGCCGGCATTGCGGATCCAGACAAGGCGATCGCCACCGAACAAGCCGATGGCGTTCATTTCGTCGATCAGCCGACCCGGCTGGTTGCCGACTTCGCCGGCATCGAGTTTCACGACGGAGAAGGCATCCGCAAGGTCGACACCGCTGTTGGCGGCGAGTGCGGCGGCGCGCTCGGAAACCAGGCCGCGGTCCGGCCCATAGATGAGGAAGAGCCGCACGGGCAGCGGCTTCCGCTTCAGGAAGCCGTCGAATTCGTGCGACTTGACCTCTGCCATAGCCGGCTCAGCGACGGCCGAGAGCGGCGGCGACGTCTGCGCGGATCAGCTCTGCCAGCTCGCGTGCGGCGCGGTTTTCCGCATTCCGAACGGCGCGCAGTTTTGCGAATTCCTGCACGGGAAAATCGACCAGTGCGACGGACGAACGTTTGCCGGAAGCCAGCGTTTCGCCGGAGTCGGTCTTCACGAGGTTATAGTCCGCCGCGACGACGATGCGGCCGGCGCGCGGAATATCGTCGGCAACGTCGATGAGAACGCCGATATTGCGAACGGTGACGTTCATTTCCAGGTGGTAGATCGCGTTCTGCGGTTCGCCGGCACCCCCGGCGAAGAGGAAGATCAGGTCGTTGCGAACCCGCTGTTCGACGCGGTCATTCGCTTCCGAAATGGACACGGAGGCGAGTTTGCCTTCCGTGCCGCTTCCCGTGGAATAGAGCGGGCGCACCTGGCAGCCTGCGAGCGTGCCGATGATGGCGAGGCCGGCGAGCGCCTTGGCAAACCGCGAGAGGCCGGTTCCGTCAGACAACAACATTCACGATCCTCTGCGGTACGACGATGATCTTCTTGGGGCGTTGGCCGGCGAGCGCGGCCTGGACGGCTTCGAGCGCCAGCACGGCCGCTTCGACCGCACTCTGGTCCGCATCGCGGGCGATTGTCAAATCCGCACGCTTCTTGCCGTTGATCTGCACCGGCAGCGTGACCTCGTTGTCGGCGACCAGGCTGTCCTGGTAGGCCGGCCAGCCGGATGTGGCGACGAGGCCTGCGCCGCCGATCTCGCGCCAGCACTCTTCCGCCAGATGCGGGGTCATGGGGGCGACGATGCGGATCAGGATGCCGACGGCCTCGCACAGCGCGGACGCGAGCTCGGGTGAGGCCTTGCCGGCGGCGGCGGTGGCCAGCGGCGCGGCAAGCGCGTTGACGAATTCGTAGATCCGCGCGACGGCCTTGTTGAAGGCGAGCTTGTCGTAATCGGCCTGCACGGCCTTCAGCGTCTTGTGCGCGATCTGCGAGACGGCGAGCGCGTCGCCCTCCTCGCCCGGACGGCTTTCGGCGGTTTTCAGGGACAGAGCAGCCTCGGACACCAGGCGCCAGACGCGCTGGACGAAACGATGCGCGCCTTCGACGCCGGCTTCCGACCAGATGACGTCACGGTCCGGCGGAGAATCGGAGAGCACGAAGAAGCGGGCGGTATCGGCGCCGTAGGAGGCGATGATATCGTCAGGGTCGACGACGTTCTTCTTCGACTTCGACATCTTCTCGATCGAGCCGATGGCGATTTCTTCGCCGGATTCAAGGTGCAGGGCGCGGCGCTTGCCGTCCAGTTCCTCGATGCGGATTTCGGCGGGCGTCACCCATTCGCGCCTGGCGCCCTCGCCGCGGCTATAGGTCTCGTGCACGACCATGCCCTGGGTGAAGAGGCCCTTGAAGGGCTCCTTAACGTCGAGATGGCCCGAGACCTGCATGGCGCGGGTGAAGAAGCGCGAATAGAGCAGGTGCAGGATCGCGTGCTCGATGCCGCCGATATATTGATCGACCGGCAGCCAGGCATTGGCGGCGGCGGGATCGGTCGGGTTGTCTTCCCAGGGCGCGGTGAAGCGGGCGAAATACCAGGACGAATCGACGAAGGTGTCCATCGTGTCCGTCTCGCGCCGCGCGTCCTTGCCGCAATGCGGGCAGGCGACATGGCGCCAGGTCGGGTGCCGGTCGAGGGGGTTACCGGGCTTGTCGAAGGTGACGTCGTCCGGCAGCTTGACCGGCAGGTCGGCCTTCGGCACGGGAACCACGCCGCAATCGTCGCAATGGATGACCGGGATCGGGCAGCCCCAGTAGCGCTGGCGCGAAATGCCCCAGTCGCGCAGGCGGAAGTTCACCTTGAGCTCGCCCTGCGGTGCATTGCCGAGGGTGGCAGCCGACAGGCGGGTCGCCACGGTCTCGAAGGCGTCTTCGGTGCTGAGACCATCGAGGAAACGGGAATTGATCATCACGCCGTCGCCGACATAGGCCTCGTCGCCGATCGCGAAGGTCGCGGCGTCGGCATCCTTGGGCATGACGACGGGCACGACGGGCAGGTCGTATTTATGGGCGAAGTCGAGGTCGCGCTGGTCGCCGGAGGGGCAGCCGAAGATGGCGCCCGTGCCGTAATCCATCAGCACGAAATTCGCGACATAGACCGGCAATTCCCAATTCGCATCAAAGGGATGGCGAACGCGGATGCCCGTGTCCATGCCCTTCTTCTCGGCGGTTTCGAGCGCGGCCAGCGAGGTGCCGGCGCGGCGGCACTCTTCGCAGAAGGCCATGATCTCGGGATTCTGCGCGGCGGCGTCCTTGGCCAGCGGATGGTCGGCGGAGATCGCCAGGAACGAGGCGCCGAACAGCGTGTCGGGACGCGTCGTGTAGACGGTCACATCCTTTTCGCCCGTGAGACCCGCGTTTTCGGCGATCTCCCAGCGGATCAGCATGCCTTCGGAGCGGCCGATCCAGTTCTTCTGCATCAGCCGGACCTTTTCCGGCCACTGGTCGAGCGTGTCCAGCGAATCGAGCAGGTCCTGGCTGAAATCCGTGATGCGGAAGAACCATTGCGTCAGTTCGCGCTGTTCGACCAGCGCGCCGGACCGCCAGCCGCGGCCGTCGATCACCTGCTCGTTGGCGAGAACCGTGTGGTCGACCGGGTCCCAGTTGACCTTGGATTGCTTGCGGTAGACCAGGCCCTTTTCCAGGAAGTCCAGGAAGAGGTGCTGCTGGCGCTGGTAATATTCGACATCGCAGGTGGCGAATTCACGCGACCAGTCGAGCGACAGGCCCATGGATTTCAGCTGCCCGCGCATCGTCGCGATGTTTTCATAGGTCCAGCCCTTGGGGTGGACCTTGTTCTGCATGGCGGCGTTTTCGGCGGGCATGCCGAAAGCGTCCCAGCCCATCGGGTGCAGCACGTTGAAGCCGCGCGCACGCTTGTAGCGGGCAACCACGTCGCCCATGGCGTAGTTGCGCACATGGCCCATATGGATGCGGCCCGACGGATAGGGGAACATCTCAAGCACGTAGTACTTTTCGCGCGGATCGTCGTTCCTGGTCAGAAAGACGTTTTCTTCGTTCCATTTTGCCTGCCAGCGGGGCTCGGCATCGCGCGGATTGTAACGTTCGGTGGCCATGTCTTTGATGTTCCGGAAGTCTTTTGGGAGTCTTGGAGGGCGCTTCGCCCATGCGAATATAGTGGCGAGACCTTCATCATGAAACCGCCGAAGCGTCAAGTTTTGTGGGCTCCGCCGGGCTCTGTCGCATCGCCCGCGGCTTGGCAAGCGGCGCCATTTTGGCTAGGTCCGGAGCCTGATGCCGAAGGGAGAATGACCATGGACCTGCAGGACCGTCTCGAAGACGTTCGCAACCGGATGCGCAAGGCCGCGACTGAAGCCGGCCGGGAACCGCAGGCGGTGACGCTGGTCGCGGTCTCGAAGACCTTCGATGCCGATGCCATCCGTCCGGCCATTGGGGCCGGCCAGCGCGTTTTCGGCGAGAACCGGGTGCAGGAGGCGGAGGGCAAGTGGCCGGGTCTTCGCGCCGAGACGCCGGATATCGAGCTGCACCTGATCGGCCCGCTGCAATCCAACAAGACGGCCGAGGCCGTGGCGCTGTTCGATGTCATCGAGACGGTCGATCGCGAGAAGATCGCCCGCACCATCGCCGCCGAGATGGCACGGCAGGGACGCAGCTTGCGGCTCTATGTGCAGGTCAATACGGGCCTTGAGCCGCAGAAGGCAGGCATTGCGCCGGACGATACGGTCGCTTTCGTCGCCTTCTGCCGCAACGAACTCGGCCTTTCGATCGAGGGGCTGATGTGCATTCCGCCGGCGGACGCGTATCCCGGGCCGCATTTTGCGCTGCTGGCGAAACTTGCCGAACGCTGCGGTCTCGAAAAGCTCTCGATGGGCATGTCGGGCGACTACGACGTCGCCATCGGCCTTGGCGCGACGAGCGTGCGCGTCGGCTCGGCGATTTTTGGTACGCGCTGATTTCGGCTCGGGTTTGACGAAACGCAAAAGCGCGGCCTCGCCGCCTGAGGCTTTCGTCTGGCTTTGCGGAACGGATCGCCTTCCCTATTCTCTCTTCAGGAGAAACCGGCCGTTTCGCGGTCGGGCGGGAGGAAAGTCATGCCAAGAACCTATGCCGAGATCTATCGGGCCTGGAAGGACGACCACAAGGCGCATTGGGCGGAAGCCGCGCGGGCGATCGACTGGTTCACGGAGCCGGTGGAAATTTTCAATGGCGCGCAGGGCGTCTATGGGCGCTGGTTTCCGGATGCGGTGGGCAATACCTGCCACAATTGCGTCGACCGGCATGTGGCCGCGGGACGCGGCGACCAGGCGGCGCTGATCTACGATAGTCCGGTGACGGGCCGCACGGCGCGCTACAGCTATGCCGAGCTGCTCGCCCAGGTGAATGCCATGGCGGCAGTGCTGGCCGATCATGGCGTCGCGAAGGGCGATCGCGTCATTCTCTATATGCCGATGATCCCGGAGGCGATTTTCGCCATGCTGGCCTGCGCGCGCGTCGGGGCGATCCATTCGGTGGTCTTCGGCGGGTTTGCTGCAAGCGAGCTGGCCGCGCGCATCGATGATTCCACCGCGAAACTCGTGGTTACCGCAAGCTGCGGCGTGGAACCGAACCGGGTGGTGGCCTACAAGCCGCTGCTCGACGCGGCGGTGGAGTTGGCGCGGCACAAGCCGGATCATTGCCTCGTGCTGCAACGGCCGGAGCTGGCGGCGGATCTCGACGGCGCGCGCGACGTCGATCTCGGCGCGGCGCTGGCGGCGGCACGGGCTGCGAGGCGTGAAGTCCCCTGCGCGGCGCTCGCCGCGACCGACCCGCTCTATATCCTCTACACCTCCGGCACGACCGGCCAGCCGAAGGGCGTCATCCGCGACAATGGCGGGCATATGGTGGCGCTCGCCTGGACGATGCGGGCGCTCTACGGCGTGGAGCCTGGCGAGGTCTATTGGGCGGCCTCCGATATCGGCTGGGTCGTCGGCCATTCCTATATCGTCTATGCGCCGCTTTTGAACGGCAGCACGACGGTGCTGTATGAGGGCAAGCCGGTCGGCACGCCGGATGCCGGGGCCTTCTGGCGGGTGGTGGAGGAGTACAAGGTCTCCGTGCTCTTCACCGCGCCGACGGCGTTCCGTGCGATCCGCAAGGAGGATCCGGAGGGGCTGCTGGTGAAACGGCACGACCTGTCCAGCCTGCGGGCGCTGTTCCTGGCGGGCGAGCGCGCCGATCCGGAGACGATCCGCTGGGCGGAGGCCGTGCTCGGCGTGCCGGTGGTGGATCACTGGTGGCAGACGGAGACGGGCTGGGCGATCGTCGGCAACCCGCTCGGCCTCGACCGGCTGCCCGTGAAACACGGCTCGCCCACCGTGCCAATGCCGGGTTACGAGCTGCATGTGCTGGACGATGCCGGCCATGAGGTGGCGCCCGGAACGCTCGGCAACATCGCCATCAAGCTCCCCCTGCCCCCGGGCTGCCTGCCGACCTTCTGGAACGCCGACGAGCGGTTCCGCACCACCTGCCTCTCGGAATTTCCCGGCTACTACAAGACGGCCGATGCCGGTTATGTGGACGAGGACGGCTACGTCTTCATCATGTCGCGCACCGACGACATCATCAATGTCGCCGGCCACCGGCTTTCGACGGGGGCGATGGAGGAGGTCTGTGCCAGCCATCCGGACGTCGCCGAATGTGCGGTGATCGGCGTCGCGGATGCGGTGAAGGGCCAGGTGCCGGCAGGCTTCCTCGTTTTGAAGAGCGGTGTTTCACGTGAATCATCGCTTGTGGAGCAGGAGGTGGTGGCGCTGGTGCGCGAACGCATCGGCCCGGTCGCCGCCTTCAAGACGGCGCTCTGCGTAAAACGGCTGCCGAAGACGCGCTCGGGAAAAATCCTGCGCGGCACCATGCAGAAGATCGCCGACAAGCAGGACTGGAAGATGCCCGCGACGATCGACGATCCGGCCATTCTCGACGAGATCGCCGAGGCGCTGTCTACGCGCCGGCTCGGCTGAGGATTCCGGCGCCCACATAGCTCTCCTCCGTCATGGTCGGGCTTGACCCGACCATCCAACACGTCGAGCAAGCCGGTGGATCCTCGGGTCGAGCCCGAGGATGACGTTGTGGGGTTGGTAGGTCCAAAAACAAAAAAAACCGGCCGCTTTGGGCGACCGGTTTATGATCTGCGAGGGATCGGCGCTTAGAAGCGCTCGTCTTCGTCCTCGTCGGGCGTTGCCGACTTCAGCGACTTGAGCTTGGCGAAGACGGCATCGGCGTCGATTTCCTTCTCCTCTTCCACATCGGTGCTGTAGGGCAGCTTTTCCGTTTCGCGGGCGGCTTCCAGCGTCGCGCCGAGTTCGGCGGCGGTCGGCAGCGGACGGCCCTTCGAGGCGCGCTCGACTTCCAGGTCGAGGTCGATCTGCGAGCAAAGGCCGAGCGTCACCGGGTCCATCGGCGCGAGGTTGGCGGAGTTCCAGTGGGTGCGTTCGCGGATCTGCTCGATCGTCGACTTGGTCGTGCCGACGAGACGCGAGATCTGCGCATCCTTCAGTTCCGGATGGTTGCGCACGAGCCAGAGAATGGCGTTCGGCCGGTCCTGGCGCTTGGAGACCGGCGTGTAACGCGGGCCCTTGCGCTTGGATTCCGGCACGCGGACCTTCGGATCGGAAAGTTTCAGCTTGTGATAGGGGTTGGCTTCCGCACGCGCGATTTCCTCGCGGGAAAGCTGGCCGGTGGAGATCGGGTCGAGACCCTTGATGCCCTGGGCCGATTCGCCGTCGGCGATCGCCTTCACTTCAAGCGGGTGCAATTTGCAGAATGTGGCGATCTGGTCGAACGACAGCGCCGTGTTGTCGACCAGCCAGACCGCGGTCGCCTTTGGCATGAGGAGCTGCTGAGACATGCATATAGTCCTTCTGTCCGTCCGCGCCGGTGTCGCGGGGTCGTGGGGTAGTTAACCACTATGTTCCGGGAATTGGGCCCTCTATAACGCCACTGTCGCAGAAATGCAATTCTTCAAGAGACAAATGACCTTTGTCTAATTGCGAGGGTGATTTGACCTGATATGTATGGCGCAGGAGGTGCGGGGCCGAAGGAGAATGCGGCTTCCCGCGCATGCGCAGTCAAGGGAGGCATGAATGTCCGCAAAGACCTATCCGGTCCTGAAATCCGCAAAAAGCCGTGCGTTGATCGACGCCGACACCTATCAGAAATGGTATCGTGAAAGCGTCGAGAACCCTGAGCGGTTCTGGGACAAGCACGGCATGCGGATCGACTGGTTCAAGCCCTATACCAAGGTCAAGAACACGTCGTTCAACGGCAAGGTCCCGATCAAGTGGTTCGAGGACGGCATTACCAACGTCTCCTACAATTGCATCGATCGCCACCTCAAGACGCATGGCGACCAGGTCGCCATCATCTGGGAAGGCGACAATCCCTATATCGACAAGAAGATCACCTATAACGAGCTCTACGAGCACGTCTGCCGCATGGCGAACGTGATGAAGAAACACGGCGTCAAGAAAGGCGACCGCGTCACCATCTACATGCCGATGATCCCGGAAGCGGCCTATGCGATGCTCGCCTGCGCGCGCATCGGCGCCATCCATTCGATCGTCTTCGGCGGCTTCTCGCCGGATGCGCTGGCCGGCCGCATCGTCGATTGCGAATCGACCTTCGTTATTACCTGCGACGAGGGCGTGCGCGGCGGCAAGCCGATCCCGCTCAAGGAAAACACCGACACGGCGATCGACATCGCCGCCAAGCAGCATGTAATCGTCAACAAGGTGCTGGTCGTGCGCCGCACCGGCGGCAAGACCGGCTGGGCCCCCGGCCGCGACATCTGGCACCACCAGGAAGTGCTGACCGTGCCGCGCGATTGTCCGCCGACCAAAATGAAGGCGGAAGATCCGCTCTTCATCCTTTACACCTCCGGCTCGACCGGCAAGCCGAAGGGGGTGCTGCACACCACGGCCGGCTACCTCGTCTATGCCTCGATGACGCACAAATATGTCTTCGACTACCAGGACGGCGATATCTACTGGTGCACGGCCGATGTCGGCTGGGTGACGGGCCATTCCTATATCGTCTACGGGCCGCTCGCGAACCGCGCGACCACGCTGATGTTCGAAGGCGTGCCGAATTTCCCGGATGCCGGCCGTTTCTGGGAAGTGGTCGACAAACACAAGGTCAACATCTTCTACACCGCCCCCACCGCCATTCGCGCGCTGATGGGCGCCGGCGATGCCTATGTGAAACGCTCGTCGCGCTCGTCGCTGCGCCTGCTCGGTTCGGTCGGCGAGCCGATCAACCCGGAAGCCTGGGAATGGTATTATAATGTCGTCGGCGAAGGCCGTTCGCCGATCGTCGATACCTGGTGGCAGACGGAGACCGGCGGCATCCTGATCACCCCGCTGCCCGGCGCGACGGACCTCAAGCCGGGTTCCGCGACGCGGCCCTTCTTCGGCATCAAGCCGGAGCTCGTCGACAACGAGGGCAAGGTGCTGGAAGGCACCGCCGACGGCAATCTCTGCATCGCCGATAGCTGGCCGGGGCAGATGCGCACGGTCTATGGCGATCACAAGCGCTTCGTCGAGACCTATTTCTCGACCTATAAGGGCAAATATTTCACCGGCGACGGCTGCCGGCGCGACGAGGATGGTTATTACTGGATCACCGGCCGCGTCGACGACGTGCTCAACATTTCCGGCCACCGCCTCGGCACGGCCGAAATCGAATCGGCGCTCGTCTCGCACCACCTGGTCTCGGAAGCCGCCGTCGTCGGCTATCCGCACAGCCTCAAGGGCCAGGGCATCTATTGCTACGTCTCGCTGATGGCCGGCGAAGAGGGCAACGATGCGCTGCGCCAGGATCTCGTCAAGCATGTGCGCAAGGAGATCGGCCCGATCGCGTCGCCCGACAAGATCCAGTTTGCCCCGGGCCTGCCGAAAACCCGCTCGGGAAAAATCATGCGCCGCATCCTGCGCAAGATCGCCGAGGACGATTTCGGCTCGCTCGGCGACACCTCGACGCTCGCCGAGCCCGCCGTCGTGGACGACCTGATCGCCAACCGGCAGAACAAGGCCGCCGGCTGAGGAAAACGAACGGCGGCCACTGGCCGCCGTTTTTCTTTAGGGATCGGTAGGTTGCGGAAAGCCGCCTCCCTCCCCTCCTGCGTCATCCTCGGGCTTGACCCGAGGATCCACCGGCACTTGCGGCATGGATGGTCGGGTTAAGCCCGACCATGACGAAAGAGAGGAAACCGGGCATGTCGCGGCCGTTAGCCGGATTCCGCCGCTCAGAAATCGATCGCCCGGCCCTTGATTTCCCAGTCGCCGAAGCGGGCCGGGTCGGCGCCGCCGCGGCCGCCGATCTCGGGGCTGGGCTCGGCCGGCTTCTCGGCCTTGCGCCGTTCCTCGGCTTCGTGGAGGGCGCGCTGGGCTGCAGGCGGAAGCACTTTCCGGCCGTCCGAATGATTGTCGTTGTCGTTCTGCATGAAAATCGGCATCCTTCCCGGATATTGAAGAATTCCTGTTCGCTTACCATCATATAGGAGCGTGACGGCGCTGTGGAAAGCGTTGATTCACGTGAAACACTCCCTTGACAACAGGGAAAAACAACCGGTCCCAAAGACCCAACAGGAGCCGTAACCGTATGAACATCGTCCGCACAGCCATGCTTCTCGCCTTCATGACGGCGCTTTTCATGGGCGTCGGCCTGCTCATCGGCGGCAAGGGCGGCATGATGATCGCGCTTCTCGTCGCGATCGCCATGAATTTTTTCTCCTACTGGAATTCCGATCGCATGGTTCTGTCCATGTACGGGGCCAAGGAGGTGGATGAGCGTTCCGCGCCGGAATATTACGGCATCGTGCGCGACCTCGCCAAACGCGCCGGCCTGCCCATGCCGCGCGTCTTCGTCATCAACAGCGACCAGCCGAACGCCTTTGCGACCGGCCGCAACCCGCAGAATGCCGCCGTCGCCGCCTCGACCGGCCTTCTCCAGGCGCTGAGCTACGAGGAGGTCGCAGGCGTGATGGCGCACGAGCTCGCCCATATCCAGAACCGCGACACGCTGACCATGACGCTGACGGCGACGATTGCCGGCGCGATCTCCATGCTTGCCAACTTCGCCATGTTCTTCGGCGGTAGCGGCCACCGGGAGAACAACAATCCGCTCGGCTTCATCGGCATTCTGGTCGCGATGATCGTCGCCCCCTTCGCCGCCATGCTGGTGCAGATGGCGATTAGCCGGACGCGCGAATATTCCGCCGACAAGCGCGGCGCGGAGATCTGCGGCAACCCGCTGTGGCTTTCCTCGGCGCTCGGCAAGATCGCCGTTGCGGCGGGCCGCGTGCCGAACGACGACGCCGAGCGCAATCCGGCGACGGCGCATATGTTCATCATCAATCCGCTGTCGGGCGAGCGCATGGACAACCTGTTTTCCACCCACCCGAACACGGAAAACCGCATCGCCGCGCTCGAGGAAATGGCTCGCGGCATGCAAGCGCGCTCGACGGAGCCGGTCCGGGCTGATAATCCCGTCCGCAAATCGCGCTCCGTTCCGACGACGGGCTGGGGACGCGGTGGTTCCGAACCACCCAAAGGTCCCTGGTCTTGAACGACGACAGAACGAAACACAGAGCGCATCCGAAACGCAATGCCGGCGGCCGCGGGCCGAAGGCGCCCGCGGCGGATGCGGGCTATCCGGAAAAGCCGGGCCTGCGCGCCCGCCAGGCTGCCGCCAAGATTCTTGCCGCCGTGGTGGACCGCAGGACGCCGCTCGACGGCATGCTCGATTTCGAAAACGGCAATCCGGCCTACCGGCAACTCAACGATGCCGACCGCGCGCTGGTCCGCGCCATTCTCAACACGGCGCTGCGCCACCTGCCGCGCATCGATGCCATCATGGACACGCTGGTCGGCACGCCGCTGCCGGAGGGAGCGCGCGCGCTGCACCATGTGCTGACGGTCGCCGCCGCGCAGATCCTCTATCTCGACGTGCCGGACCATTCCGCCGTCGATCTGGCGGTCGAGCAGGCGCAGATCGACCCGCGCAACCGCCGCTTCGCCAGCCTCACCAATGCCGTGCTGCGGCGCCTGGCGCGCGAAAAGGCCTCGCATCTGACGGCGACCCGCACGGTCCCGGTCATTCCGCCCTGGTTCCATGAGCGGCTGGTCGGCATCTACGGCCGCGAGCACACCGCGCGCATCAACGACGCGCTGCTCGAATCCTCCACCATCGACCTCACCGTCAAGTCCGATCTGGACGGCTGGGCCGCGCGGCTTGGCGGCCTCGTGCTGCCCACCGGCTCCGTCCGCCTGCCTGTCGCCTCGGGTGCCATCCCGGCGCTGGAAGGCTTTGAAGCGGGCGAATGGTGGGTGCAGGATGCGGCGGCGAGCCTGCCGGCAAAACTCTTCCGCGACCTTGCCGGCAAGCGTGTCGCCGATCTCTGTGCCGCGCCCGGCGGCAAGACCGCGCAGCTTGCCGCGGCGGGCGCCGTGGTGACGGCGCTCGACCAGTCCGCCAACCGCCTGAAGCGGCTCGCCGGCAATCTCGAGCGTCTCGGTCTTTCCGCGACCGTGGTGGAAGCCAATATGGCGGATTACCGGCCGGAGGACCTGTTCGACGCGGTGCTGCTCGACGCGCCCTGCTCCTCCACCGGCACGATCCGCCGCCATCCCGACGTGCTCTGGACCAAGGGGCCGGAGGATATCGAAAAGCTTGCCCGGCTGCAGGAGCGCCTGCTGCGCCACGCACTGACGCTCGTCAAGCCCGGCGGCGAGCTGGTGTTTTCCAATTGCTCGCTCGATCCGATCGAGGGCGAGGAGATGGTCGCCCGCGTTCTCGCCGACAATCCGGCCTGGCGGATCGATCCCGTCGACCCTGCCGAATGGCCGGGCCTGGAGACGGCGATTTCCCCCCGCGGCGAATTCCGCACCACGCCCGCCATGCTGCCCGCGACGGAGACGCGTGCCGGCGGCGTGGACGGATTTTACGCCGTACGGCTCAGCCATGGCGGCTAAAGCAATTCCAGCAAAAGTGCTTGGGCGTTTTGCGTCCGGAATTGCGGGGAAACGCTCTGAGCTGAAAAAATCGACCCGAAATGCTTCCGAAGTCATCAACAGCCCATCAGCGGTCGATGAATTGACGCCGCTTGCCTCCTCAGCCTACCTATAGGTCCAGGAGGCATTCGTTAACCATGCAGCTTTCCGACAGGCAGCGGCTACTCTATCTGTATATGCGTGAGGGTTGGCGCCGGTTTTCCCGGAGGCTTGCCCTGGGACGAATCAGCGCCATGCGCTTTTCCGGCGGCACGCCGGACCGGCTGGTCGTTGCACCGACGGACCTGCACCCGGCCGATCTCTTCGCCGGCGAAGAAATCGTCAGCGGGCGTTTTCCGCTCGCCGGCCGTATTCTCGAATGCGAAGGCGAATCGCCCTTCGCGCTGGAGCTTCCCTCGGAAGAATTCGCCGTCCGGCTGCATTCCTTCGGCTGGCTGCGCCATATGCGCCTCGTCGATCCGGAAAAGGCGGCGCTCACCGCCCGCTTCATCGTCGACGACTGGCTGCAAAGCCACGGGCGTTACATCGGCGGGCTGGCCTGGCGACCGGATGTCGCGGCGCAGCGCATCATTGCGTGGCTCTCCCATTCGCCGGTCGTGCTGAAGGATGCCGATTACCCCTTCTATCGCCGCTTCCTCAAGAGCCTCGCCTTCCAGGTGCGCTACCTTCGCCACGTTGCCGATACGACGCGCGACGGCGAGCCGCGGCTTCGCGTGCGCATCGCGCTCGCCATGGCCTCCATCGCCATGCCGGCCTCTCCCTCGCGCATGCGCAAGGCCGCGCGCCATCTCGACGAGGAGCTCGACCGGCAGATCCTTCCCGATGGCGGCCATTGCTCGCGCAATCCGCGCGCCGCACTCGATGTGCTGCTCGACCTGCTGCCGCTGCGCCAGACCTATGTCAATCTCGGTCATGACATGCCGGCGCAGCTCATTCCCTCCATCGACCGCATTTATCCGGCCCTACGCTTCTTCCGCCACCAGGGCGGTGAACTCGCGCTCTTCAACGGCGCCACCTATACGCTGGCGCACGAGCTGATGTCGGCGCTGCGCTACGACGAGACCGGCGGTGCGCCCTTCAAGGCGCTGCCGTCGAGCAATTACGACCGCCTGGCGGTGAAGGAGACGGTCGTGCTGATGGATACCGGCGTGCCGCGCTCGGTCGATCTTTCGGCCACGGCCGCCGCCGGCGCACTGTCCATCGAAATGTCGTCGGGAAAGAACCGCTTCATCGTCAATTCCGGCCGGCCGCGTTTCGCCGGCGATGCGCTGCGGCAATTGTCGCGCACCACGGCGGCCCATTCGGTCGCAACACTCAACGACACGTCCTCCGCGCGCATCTCCACCTCGCGCTTCATCGGGCCGATCGTCGTCGGCGGCATTTCCAAGGTCGAGGTGTCGCGTGCCGAGCGCCAGTCCGGCGCCGACAGCGTGACGGCGACACATGACGGCTACCTCAAGCGCTTCGGCCTGCTCTATGAGCGCGACATCCTCGTTGCGGCGACAGGCAGCGAGATCCGCGGCCGCGAACGCTTCTACAAGCCGAGCGATCCGGATGCTGCGATCGACAAGGGCACGGCGGTGGTGCGTTTTCACATCCACCCGACCATCCAGCTCTACCGGGTCTCCGCCAACGAGACACGGCTCATCGCGGTGGATGGCGAGGCCTGGGCGCTGACCTGCGTCGACGTGCCGGTGGAAGAGGAGGAGGACGTCTTCTTCGCCGATCCTTCCGGCGTGCGAGCCTCGCGCCAGCTGACGCTGACCATGCCGCTGGCCAGGGTGGCGGAAATTCAATGGTCGCTGGCGCGACAACGCTGAGACATCAGGACGTTTCGCGGTTTTCTCGCGGGCGCGCCTGTGATAACGGGGCGCATGACCATCCGGCCCTCCCCTCCCGGGCCGCAGAACGGAGCGCCCCATGGCCGTCATTTCCAAGAAAATCCCCGCCCCCGATCGCGTCGCCATCCGCACGGCGCTGCTGTCCGTGTCCGACAAGGCCGGTATCGTCGATCTCGCCCGTGCATTGGCCGAAAAGGGCGTGCGGCTGCTGTCGACCGGCGGCACGCACAAGGCGCTGAGCGATGCCGGGCTCGCGGTGACCGACGTTTCCGAGGTGACGGGCTTTCCGGAAATCATGGACGGCCGCGTCAAGACGCTGCATCCCGCCGTGCATGGCGGCCTGCTGGCGATCCGCGACGATGCGGAGCATGTCGAGGCGATGAAGGCGCACGGCATCGGCGCGATCGACCTCGCCGTCATCAACCTCTACCCGTTCGAAGAGGTGCGCGCCAAGGGCGGCGATTATCCGACGACCGTCGAGAACATCGATATCGGCGGCCCGGCGATGATCCGCGCCTCGGCCAAGAACCACGCCTATGTCACCATCGTCACCGACCCGGCCGACTATCCTGCCCTCATCGAGGAACTCGCCGACGGCTCGACCTCCTATGCCTTCCGCCAGCGCCTGGCGGCCAAGGCCTATGCCCGCACGGCGGCCTATGATGCCGCGATCTCCAACTGGTTTGCCGAAGCGCTCGACATCGCCATGCCGCGCCACCGCGTGCTCGGCGGCGTGCTGAAGGAAGAGATGCGCTACGGCGAGAACCCGCACCAGAAGGCCGGTTTCTACGTCACCGGCGAGAACCGTCCCGGCGTGGCGACGGCGACGCTGTTGCAGGGCAAGCAGCTTTCCTACAACAATATCAATGACACCGACGCGGCCTTCGAGCTCGTCGCCGAGTTTCTGCCGGAAAACGGCCCGGCCTGCGCGATCATCAAGCACGCCAATCCCTGCGGTGTCGCCACCGGCAAGACGCTGAAGGACGCCTATGCGCGGGCGCTCGCCTGCGACCCGGTCTCGGCCTTCGGCGGCATCATTGCGCTCAACTCGACCCTCGACGGCGAGACGGCGGAAGAGATCGTCAAGCTGTTCACCGAGGTCATCATCGCGCCGGATGCGGACGAGACGGCGCGTGCGGTCATCGCCGGCAAGCCGAACCTGCGCCTGCTGGTGACCGGCGCCCTGCCCGATCCGCGTACGCCCGGCCTTTCCGCCAAGACGGTCTCCGGCGGCTTGCTCGTGCAGAACCGCGACAACGGCATGGTCGAGGACCTCGAACTCAAGGTCGTCACCAAGCGCGCACCGACCGCGCAAGAGCTGATCGACATGAAGTTCGCCTTCAAGGTCGCCAAGCACGTCAAGTCGAACGCCGTGGTCTATGCCAAGGACGGTCAGACCGCCGGCATCGGTGCCGGCCAGATGAGCCGCGTCGATTCCGCCCGCATCGCCGGCCTGAAGGCCGAGGACGCCGCCAGGGCGATGGGCCTTGCCGAGCCGCTGACGCGCGGCTCCGCCGTCGCCTCGGAAGCGTTCCTGCCCTTCGCCGACGGTCTGCTCTCGGCGATTGCCGCGGGCGCGACGGCCGTCATCCAGCCGGGCGGCTCGATGCGCGATGCGGAAGTGATTGCCGCCGCCGACGAGGCCGGCGTCGCCATGGTCTTCACCGGCATGCGCCACTTTAGGCATTGAGCCGGATTCTTCGCGGGGCTTAAAACGTCGGCGTTAACCGCAACCCCTCCTCCGTCATGCTCGGGCTTGACCCGAGCATCCACCGCAGCGGACGAGACGTGGATCCTCGGCTCAAGGCCGAGGATGACGTTGTGGGTGCGGCAAGGTTGCCATGAAGCTGACGCCCCGCTTGCGGGGCGTTTTGCGTTTCAGGCCTTGTCGGCCGGATAGGGCGTTCGCAGCAGGAGCAGGAAACCGACGACGAGGAAGGCGATGAGCGCCATCATGCCGATGCGGGCGGAGCCCGTCGCGGTGGTGATGAGGGCGACGGAGAGCGGTGCGAGGAAGGACGTGGCGCGGCCAGACAGGGCATAGAGGCCGAAATAGCGGCCCGCCTCGTCCGGATGGATGCTTTGCGCGAGATAGGAGCGGGCCGAGGCCTGGACGGGGCCGAAGGCGACGCCGATCAGCAGGCCGTAGAGGATGTAGGCCTTCTCCGCGGCCGTGGCGAACAACCCGCCGGAATCGGCGGTCGGCAGCGGGATCAGGCCGAACAGGGTGAAGCCCGGGCCGGTGGAAACGATGCCGATGGTGGCGATGGTCAGGCAGACGAGGCTCATCACCACGACGGGCTTCGAGCCGAGCCGCTTGTCCAGCCGGCTGGCATAAAGGCATCCGCCGATCGCCACCACGTTGAGGATGATGCCGTAGATGCCGAGTTCGAAGGTCTGCCAGGCGAACATGCCGGCCGCAAAGGTGCCGCCGAGCGCCAAGAGGCCGTTGACGCCGTCCTGGTAGATCATGCGGGCGATGAGGAAGCGCAGGATGCCGGGTTTCTGCTTGAGGTCGCGCAGCGTTGCGGAAAGATCGGCGAGGCCGGCGCGCACGGCGGCGGCGATCGGCAATCCCTTTTTCTGGTCGGGCGTGAAGAAGAACATCGGCAGGATGAAGACGAGATACCAGAGCGCCGAGATCGGCCCGGTGATGCGGGCATCCTCGCCGGCGGCAGCGTCGAGGCCGAAGAGCGGCACGATGCCGATCGCCGTCCTGCCGGTCTCGGGATTGGCGGCGAGGAGGGCGACGACGGCGATCAGCACGATCATGCCGCCGAGATAGCCGAGGCCCCAGGCGATGTTGGAGATGCGGCCAGCGTCCTCGGGGCGCACGAGGCGCGGCATCATCGAATCGTTGAAGACGATGGAGAATTCCGCCGCGACGGTCGCCAGCACGATCATCGCCATGGCGAAGAGCAGGCCCGAGCCCGGTGCCGCATACCAGAGGGCGGCGAGCGACAGGATCTTGATCACCGCGAAGACGGCGATCCAGGGTTTGCGGGCGCCGGAGGCATCGGCGATCGAGCCCATGACGGGGGCGAGCAGCGCGATCAGAATGCCGGAGACAGTAAGCGTGTAGCTCCAGGCGGCCTGGCCGGCGGCGTGGTCCTCGGTCAGGCGCGAGACGAGGTAGGGGCCGAAGATGAAGGTGGTGATGACCGTGAAGAAGGGTTGCGCCGCCCAGTCGAACAGCATCCAGCCCGTGATGCCGGCCCGGCTGGTGCGCGGCTCCCGGCTTTCCGTCGCGATCGTCATCGGCCCTCCAATTCGCGGGGGGCGACGACTGTGCGCCCGTCCGATGCCGGCTAACGGAGCCTTCGCCCGATCAGCCGGCACGGGACTTTGTCACTTCGACCGTGCCTGTGCAAGGTCGCTCAGGATGCCGGCGGCGACGCTCACCTTGGCGAGTGTGGCTTCGCCCGTCTCGGTCAGCGCCGAGAGGTTTGCCGTCACGCGGGCGAGCCGTTCCTTGTCGGCCTGCTGCCAGGTCGCCAGCGGCGTCTTGTCGCCCTTGTGGCCGGTCAGTACGACGCTCGCGAGATCCCGGCGGGCATTGGCGATGTCGGTGAGGCTGCGCTGCAAGGCGAGCGCCTCGTAGAGATCGCCGGTCGGAATGCGGCTTGCCGCGACAAGCAGCCGGCCGATATTGAGCGCCGAGCTGATGCCGGCAAAGGTCTGCGCCGTCCTGCCGAGCGTGTCGCCGGTCGCCGATGCGATCAGCATCACTTCCGGCACGAAGGTCAGCATGGAAAGCGTGGCGATCTCCGCCGCCAGGTCGGCCGGCACGCCCTCGTCCTCATAGGCGTGGGCCTTGCGGCGCGCCTCGTCGCCGGCCGCTTCCGAGATCAGTGTCGAGAGCTGCGGGCGAAGCTGCTTCAGTGCCTGCTTGAGCTTGTGCACGGCCTGGTCCAGCGGGCCGGACACGGCGCCGGTCGTCAACAGCAGGCTGGTGACGGTGGCGTAGATGCGGCCGATCTCCTCGTAGAGTTCGTTCTGCACGGCGCCTGCCACCAGCGTATCGAGCGCGTCGACGCCGGCATAGAGGGCTGCGAGGCCGTAGCCATCGCGGGCGATGACGGCGGCCTTCACGGCATCCGCCGGGCCAAAGCCGGTGCCGTCGGTCAGCGCGTTGATGAAGGCCGGGCCGCCGCGGTTGATCACCTCGTTGGCGAGGATCGTCGCGATGATCTCGCGGCGCAGGCGATGCGAGCGGATGTCGTCGCCATAGGTCTTCTGCATCTTGGCCGGGAAGTAGCCCACCAGCGTCGGCTCGAAATAGGGCTCGTCCGGCAGGCCGGTATGCACGAGTTCATCGAACAGCACGAGCTTGGCATAGGAGAGCAGCACGCCGATCTCCGGCCGCGTCAGCGGCTTGCCGGCCTGGTAGCGCTCGGCGACGGTGCGGTCGTCCGGCAGCGTCTCGACCTTGCGGTTGAGCTGGCCGGCGGCCTCGAAACGGTCCATCAGGCGCGTCAGGGGCGCGCGGTTGGCCGTGCCCTGCTTTTCGATCAGCGAAATCGCCAGCGATTGCAGGTAGTTGTTGCGCAGCACGAGGTGACCCACCTCGTCCGTCATCGAGGCGAGCAGCACGTTGCGCTTGGCGCGCGTCAGCCGCTCGTCGCGCATGGCGGAGGCGAGCGCGATCTTGATGTTGACCTCGACGTCCGACGAATTCACGCCGGCCGAGTTGTCGATGGCATCCGAGTTGCAACGCCCGCCCTTCATCGCGAAGGCGATGCGGCCACGCTGGGTGACGCCGAGGTTGGCGCCCTCGCCGATCACCTTGGCGCGCAGATCGTCGGCGACGATGCGGATCGGGTCGTTGGCACGGTCGCCCACCTCCGCGTCCGTCTCGTTCTGGCCGCGGATATAGGTGCCGATGCCGCCGAACCACATCAGGTCGACCGGCGCCTTGAGGATCGCCGTCATGACCTCGAACGGCGTCGCCTTGGCCTTGTCGATCCCGATCACGGCCATCGCTTCCGCCGTCAGCGTCACGGATTTTTCCGTGCGCGGAATGATCATCGCACCCTTGGAAAGCACGGAGCGGTCATAGTCCTGCCAGCTTGAGCGCGGCAGGGCGAACATGCGGCGGCGTTCGGCGAAGGACGTATCGGTATCCGGATTCGGATCGATGAAGATGTCGCGGTGATCGAAGGCCGCGACGAGCCTGATCTTGCGCGAGAGCAGCATGCCGTTGCCGAAGACGTCGCCCGACATGTCGCCGACGCCGGCGACGGTGAAGGGCGTCTTCTGGATGTCGATGTTCATCTCGCGGAAGTGGCGTTTTACGGTCTCCCAGGCGCCGCGGGCGGTGATGCCCATCTTCTTGTGGTCGTAGCCGGCCGAACCGCCGGAGGCGAAGGCGTCGTCGAGCCAGAAGCCGGCTTCCTGCGCGAGCCCGTTCGCCGTGTCGGAGAAGGTCGCCGTGCCCTTGTCGGCGGCGACGACGAAATAGGGATCATCGCCATCAAGGCGGACCGTATCGGCCGGCGGCACGACATCCTGGCCGACGATGTTGTCGGTGACGGAGAGCAGCGTGCGGATATAGGTCTTGTAGGCCTCGGTGCCGGCCTTGAAGATGGCGTCGCGGCTGCCGCCGGCGGGAAGCTGCTTCGGATAGAAGCCGCCCTTTGCGCCGACCGGCACGATGACCGAGTTCTTCACCTGCTGCGCCTTGACGAGGCCGAGCACTTCCGTGCGGTAGTCCTGCGCGCGGTCCGACCAGCGCAGGCCGCCGCGAGCGACCTTGCCGAAGCGCAGGTGCACGCCTTCCACCTCGGCGCCGTAGACGAAGATCTCACGGAAGGGCCGCGGTTCCGGCAGGCCGTCCAGCGCCTTCGGATCGAGCTTGATCGCCAGCGTCTTGCGCGGCTTGCCGTCGGCGTCGCGCTGGAAATAGTTGGTGCGCAGCGTCGCCTGGATGGCGTTGACGTAGCGGCGCAGAATCCGGTCCTCGTCGAGGCTCGGCACGTTGGCGAGCGCCTCTTCGATCGCCGTGGCGGTCTCGCCGGTCTTCTTCTCGCGCTGGCGATCCGAAAATTTCGGGTCGAGGCGGGTCTTGAACAGGCGGAACAGATTGGCGGCGATGGGTGGGTACTTGTTCAGCGTATCGGCGATATAGCCCTGCGAATAGGCAATGCCGGTCTGGCGCAGGTAGCGCGAATAGGTGCGCAACGCCATGATCTCGCGGGCGGAAATGCCGGCGGTCAGGATGAGGCGGTTCAGCGCGTCGTCGTCGACTTCGCCATGCCAGGCCGCCAGAAACGCTTCCTCCAGCATCGGGCTCAGCTTGTCGAGATTGATCTCGATGCCGTCGCGGTGCTTCAGCTCCATGTCGTGCAGGATGACGCGGCGCTGTTCGCCGTCGAAACCGACGACCGTGAGGTCGTGCGTCTGTTCGCTGACGACGTTGAAGCCGAGGTTTTCGAGCAGCGGCACGCGGCGCGACAGCGACACGGGTTCGCCGGCATGGAAGATCTTCAGCTCGACCGTGCTGAGGTCGGTGTTCCAGGCCTTGCGGTAGAAGGAAATGCGGATCGGGTTGTCCGGCGTCGCCGTCGAGATGAGGGCGAGGTCGGCATGGGCCTCGGCGGGGGTGAAGTCCTCCTGGTAGCCGCGGTCGGTGACGAGGCGTAGGCCGTCGCCGCCGGAGAGCGTTTCGAAGCGGTCCGTCCAGCGCGTTGCGATCTCGCGCACGGCCTGTTCAAGCTTCGGCTGGGGAATGCGCGGCGTCTTGCCGCCGGAGCGGCCGATGATGAAGTGCACGCGGGCAAGCCCACCTTCCGGGAAAGCCGGGTAATAGGCGGAGACGCGGCCATCGTAAGTCGACTTCAGATAGTTGCCGATCTTTTCGCGCACGTCGGAATCATATTGTTCGCGCGGCACGTAGACGATGACCGAGACGAAGCGGTCGAAACGGTCGATGCGCGGCAGCACGCGGATGCGCGGGCGGTCGGACAGTTCGTTGATCTGCTCGCAGAAAGTGGCGAGCAGGCCGGTGTCGATCTGGAAGAGATCGTCACGCGGATAGGATTCCAGCGTGTTGATCAGCATCTTGCCGGAATGGCTCTTCGGGTCGTAGCCGAAATGCTCGACGACATCAGCCACCTTGGAGCGCAGAAGCGGGATCTGGCCGGCGGCATGCGTATAGGCGGTGGAGGTGAAGAGGCCGACGATGCGCAGTTCGCCGATCACCTTGCCCTTCTCGTTGAACCGCTTCAGGCCGATATAATCCATATAGGCGCGGCGGTGCACGAGGGATTTCACATTGGCCTTGGTGACGATCAGGAAGTCCGGGCCTTCGAGGAATTCCAGAATTTCCGGCGTCGTCGTCACGGCGTCCTTGCCGAGGCGCAGCACGCGCACGTCCGGGTCGGAGAGGATGCCGAGGCCTTCGCCGCCGCGTTCCACGGTCGCCTGCTCGCCCTTGCCGGAATAGCTGTATTCCCGCATGCCGAGGAAGGTGAAGTTGTTGCCGCGCAGCCAGGTCATGAAGGCGAGCGCTTCGTCCTTGTCGGCCTTGGCCTTGGCGTAACGCTCCATGTCGGCCATGGCGCTGTCGAGCTTTTCCACCATGGCGGGCCAGTCGTCGACGGCCTGGTGGACCTGGTCGAGCACGGTGTTCACCCGTTCGACGAGCAAGGCGGCCTCGCCCGGCGCGAGTTCCGACAGGTGGATCTCGATATGGCTGACGCGGTGTACCGGGTCGCTGTCCTCGTCCGGCGAGAAGAGTTTCGGCGTTTCGCCCGGTGTGACGACGAGGATCGGGTGGACCGCGAGGTGGATGTCGCGGTGCGTGCTCGTCACTTCGCCCATCACCGAATCGTAGAGGAACGGCTGGTTGCGGTCGGTGACGGAGAGCACGGAGACGGGCGCGCCCTGGGGCGTGACATCCGGCAGCGTGGTGACCGTGACGCGCGGCGTTGCACCGTTCCACGCCTCGATTTCGGCCATGGCGTGCGCTGCGGCAACCGCCAGCATCGGGCCGGTATAATGCTCGAGGTCGTCCTTGCTGGCACGCCCGAACAGGATGTCGGGCCCAAGCGTCTTTGCGCCGAGGGCGGCGGCGGCAGCCTTTGCTGCCTCGATGTGTTTTTCTCGCTTCACGTTGGTCCTGGCACCCATGGAATTTTCCCTCGAATCCGATGGCCGGACGTTAGCAGAAGAAAAAATACCTGCGACGAAATTTGTGGAATGGTGAGAAAATTCAATCGATTTTGTCCGGAATAGGTCAGTTCTGCTGTCGTTTTGCCCCGAAATTCGCGGTTTTTCGTCGAAAAGCAGCCCCGGACCGGCCTTGCGGGACGATCGTGGCCCTCCGGAAGGCCTGGAACGGCAGAGCGGGCGTTGACAGGCCATGACCCCCTTGTCATCACTCGGCAGAACGAAGGGAACCCGGCTATGAACGAGAGCGACAAGGGCACGGTCATCGTTATTTCGAGCCATGTGGTGCGCGGCACGGTCGGCAACCGCGCCGCCGTCTTCGCGCTCGAGACGCTCGGGCATCCGGTCTGGGCGCTGCCGACGGTCATCCTGCCCTGGCATCCGGGCCATGGAAAATCGACCCGCGTGGCGATCTCGACGGAGGATTTCGACGCGATGATCTCCGACCTCATCCGCGCGCCCTGGCGCGGCGAGGTGAAGGCGGTGCTGTCGGGTTATCTCGGCAGTGCGGCGCAGGTCGCATCCGTCGCGCGCCTCGTTTCAGGGCTCAAGGCGGAAAATCCCGACCTTCTCTATATGTGCGACCCGGTCTGCGGCGATGAAAACGGCCTCTATATCGCGGAAGAGACAGCGGTGGCGATCCGCGACCAGCTGATCCCGCTCGCCTCGATCGCCACGCCCAACCGGTTCGAATTGGCCTGGCTTTCCGGCGCGCCGCTGGAAGCCAATGCCGCCGTCATGGAGGCGGCTTTGTCACTCGGCCCGTCCCGCATGCTGGTCACCTCCTCCCTGCCGCTGATGGCGGGCAGCACGGGCAATCTCTATCTCTCCGGGCGCAGCGCGCTTCTGGCGGAACACCGCCTCGTGCCCAACCCGCCGAACGGCACGGGCGACCTGCTTTCGGCGATCTTTCTCTCCCGGCTGATGGAAGGCCTTGCGGAGGAACGTGCCCTGATGATGGCGACGGCCAGCGTCTTCGAGATCGTCGCGCGCACCGCCAAGCGCGGAGCCGACGAGCTGACGCTGGAACAGGATGCCGGCAGCATTTCCACGCCGATGGCCATGGTGCATATGCGCCGCCTGCTGCATCCGGCGCAGAGCAAACGGCCCTGAATCGTCTTGCGCCATCCCGTGCGGAGTGGTTTATGCACATCCGGATGGGGCCTCATCCGGCAGATCGTTTGCACGGGGGTATTTTGACACCATGAACCGCTTTCCCGACCGTCTTCTGAATGGCTACCGCAATTTCATGTCCGGCCGTTATGCCGAACAATCGGCGCGCTACCGGGCGCTGGCCGAGACCGGCCAGAAGCCGAAGACGCTGGTGATTGCCTGTTGCGACTCCCGGGCAGCACCCGAGACGATCTTCGACAGCGGGCCGGGCGAACTCTTCGTGATCCGCAATGTCGCCAACCTGGTGCCGCCCTATGAGCCGGACGGGCAGTTCCACTCGACGTCGGCAGCCCTTGAATTCGCCGTACAGTCGCTGAAGGTCAGCGATATCGTGGTGATGGGCCATGGGCGCTGCGGCGGCATTTCGGCGGCACTCGCCGTGGATGCCGAGCCGCTCTCGCCCGGTGATTTCATCGGCAAGTGGATGGGCATGCTGAGGCCCGTCGCCGAACAGATCCAGGGTGCCGAAATCCTGACGCAGGGCGAACGCCAGCGCGCGCTCGAGCGTGTCTCGATCCGCAACTCGCTCGCCAATCTCAGAACCTTCCCCTGCGTGCGAATCCTGGAAGAAAAGGGCCGCCTCCAGCTGCACGGCTCCTGGTTCGACATCTCGACCGGCGAGCTCTGGATCATGGATGCCAAGACCGGCGATTTCCAGCGCCCGGGCACGTAAAGAAAAACCCGGCCTGGTTTCCCGCCGGGTTTTAGCTTGCCGATAGCTTCGCCTCATTCTCCACCGTCATCCTCGGGCTTGACCCGAGGATCCACGCGGCTGGACGGTTGGGTCAGGCCCGACCATGACAAAGGAGAGGGCACGAGCGATTAATCGCCGTCGATTTCCGCGCCGATGATGGCGATCGCGCGCTGATAGACGCTGGCCGCGTTCCAGCCCTGCAGGGCGCCGAAATTGCCTTGGCCCGGCTGGTAGCCGCCGCCGGCGCTCCAGCCGTGGCCGCGCAGGAAGTTCGCGGTGGAGGCGAGCGCGTCGGCCTTCGAGCCGACGAGGTCGATGCGGCCGTTGCCGTCGCCGTCGACGGCGTATTTCAGCACGTTTGCCGGCAGGAACTGCGTCTGGCCGATTTCGCCATGCGCGGCACCGCGTGCGGACGTCGAGAGAATGCCCTTCTGGACGAGCTGCATCGTGGCGTTGAGCTGGTTGGTGAAATATTCCGACCGGCGGCAGTCATAGGCGAGCGTCGCCACGGCCGAGATCGTATGTTCCTTGCCGAGGAAGCCGCCGAAGCCGGTTTCCATGCCCCAGATGGCGAGCAGCGGGCCGGCCGGCACGCCGTAGCGGCTCTCGATGCGCTCGAACAGCGCCGCGTTCTGCTTCTTCAGGCTCTTGCCGCGGCGGATGATCGCCTGGCCGCCACGCTTCTGCATGAACTGTTCGAGGGAGAGCTTGAAACTCTTCTGGCCGCGGTCGGCGCGGATCGTCGCGCGGGCATAGCTGACATTGGCGAATGCCTTGTCGAGCGTGGCGCGGCTGATGCCGCGGCCGGCGGCCTCGTCCTTGTATGCCTCTACCCAGGCCGGAAAACCGCCTGCATCGTTGCCGCACTTGGCAGCCTCAGCCGCCGCCGGCACTGCTGCCGTGGCGATCATTGCGGCCAGCACCTTGGCCACGCTCCGTGTCATGCCCATGAAAAACCCCGTGATCTAAGTCAAATTCCGCTGCGGGAGCATGCCATGCCCCGCCGTTCCTGTCATCGCACCTTGCCGTGAAGCCGTTCCGGCCTGTCCGCCGGCATGGTTCAAAGCAAAGTCCCGATCGTTCTCAAACGGAACAACCGGGACTTTTATTTAAAATTGGTTACCGGAACGTTGCCGCATTTGCCGGAAATGCGAAAACGCTCCGATTTCACCGTCTGCCTCTGGGATCAGGCAGCCTGCTTCTTCGCCTTGATCAGGCCGCGGGCGACGAGCAGTTCCGCGATCTGGATGGCGTTGAGGGCGGCACCCTTGCGCAGGTTGTCGGAGACGACCCAGATGTTGAGGCCGTTTTCGACGGTCGCGTCCTCGCGGATGCGCGAAATGTAGGTGGCGTCTTCGCCTGCCGATTCGTACGGCGTGATGTAGCCGCCGTTCTCGTGCTTGTCGATGACCTGGCAACCCGGCGCCTCGCGCAGGATTTCGCGGGCCTCGTCCGCCGTGATCTCGTTTTCGAACTCGATGTTGACCGATTCGGAATGGCCGATGAAGACGGGCACGCGCACGGCCGTGCAGGTCACCTTGATCTTCGGATCGAGCATCTTCTTGGTCTCGGCCAGAACCTTCCACTCTTCCTTCGTGTAGCCGTCTTCCATGAACGAATCGATGTGCGGGATGACGTTGAAGGCGATGCGCTTGGTGAACTTCTTCGATTCGACCGGATCGGCGACGAAGACGGCGCGGGTCTGCTGGAAGAGTTCGTCCATGCCTTCCTTGCCGGCGCCGGAAACGGACTGGTAGGTCGAGACGACGACGCGCTTGATCTTGGCGCGGTCATGCAGCGGCTTCAGCGCGACGACGAGCTGGGCAGTCGAGCAGTTCGGGTTGGCGATGATGTTCTTGCGCGAAAACTGCGCGACGGCATCCGGGTTCACTTCCGGAACGATCAACGGAACGTCGGCGTCGTAGCGCCAGGCCGAGGAATTGTCGATGACGACGCAGCCCTGCGCGCCGATCTTCGGCGAATACTTCTGCGAAACCGTGCCGCCGGCCGACATCAGGCAAATGTCCGTGTCGGAGAAATCGTAGTTTTCGAGGTTCTGCACCTTCAGCGTCTTGTCGCCGAAGGAGACCTCGGTGCCCTGCGAGCGGGCAGAGGCGAGCGCCACGACTTCATCAGCCGGAAAGCCGCGCTCGGAAAGGATGTTCAGCATTTCCCGGCCGACATTGCCGGTCGCGCCGGCGACTGCGATCTTGAAACCCATGACTAAAGCTCTCTTTCTCTGTCTCTCCGCGGGTCTAGGAGGGAAACCCGTCGGCCTCGACGCGGGTTTCGGTCCCCGGCCATACCGGGGAGAGAGCGGTGGGCCAGAGACGTCAGACGGTTTTCGTCGTCGTTTTGGCCGTTGTTTTGGAAAAGGATGCGCAATGGCGAACCCGTCCGGCGTTGAGGGCCGGATCGATCATGCTGGCGATGGTGATACCAAGGCGGTACATGGCGGTTCCTTTGCGTGGGTGCTGAATACGCTCATCTCACGAAGAGTCAAGCCTTGCGCGCGCGCAAAGCGGCGCTTGCGCGAAGACGTTCATCTTCGACTTAAGTCGTACACCCAAAGTCATAAGCCCAAAGCAGCGCTGCTGTCACAGTTCTTTTTCTGCCATCCTTCCAATCAGGCGCACCCTGTCCGGGGTTTTAAGGGAGAAACTCCGGACGATCATGGGCTGCCCGACACGCCGTTTTTGTGGAGGACAAACAAATGGCAAATGTTTCGACGGCAGGCACCGCCAAGGCGGCGCCCATGACCGGCGAGCAGAAGAAGGTGATCTTCGCCTCTTCGCTCGGCACAGTTTTCGAATGGTACGATTTCTATCTTTACGGTTCACTGGCGATCTATATCGGCGCCACCTTCTTCAGCCAGTATCCCGAAACGACGCGCAATATCTTCGCGCTGCTGGCCTTTGCTGCCGGCTTCCTCGTGCGTCCGTTCGGCGCGCTGGTCTTCGGCCGCCTCGGCGATCTCGTCGGCCGCAAATATACCTTCCTCGTCACCATCCTGATCATGGGCTTCTCGACCTTCGTGGTCGGCCTTTTGCCCGGCGCCGCCACCATCGGCATCGCCGCCCCGATCATCCTGATCATCCTGCGCATGCTCCAGGGCCTGGCGCTCGGCGGTGAATATGGCGGTGCCGCGACCTATGTGGCGGAACATGCTCCAGATGGCCGGCGCGGTTATTTCACCTCGTGGATCCAGACGACGGCGACGCTCGGCCTGTTTCTGTCGCTGGTGGTCATCCTCGCGGTGCAGTTCATTCTCGGCAAGGAAGCCTTTGCCGAATGGGGCTGGCGCATCCCGTTCCTGCTCTCGGCCATCCTGCTCGGCGTTTCCGTCTGGATCCGCCTGAAGATGAACGAATCGCCGGCCTTCGCGAAGATGAAGGAAGAGGGCAAGGGCTCCAAGGCTCCGCTGAAGGAAGCGTTCGGCCAGTGGCGCAACGCCAAGATCGCGCTGCTCGCGCTGTTCGGCGCCGTCGTCGGCCAGGCCGTCGTCTGGTATTCCGGCCAGTTCTACGCGCTGTTCTTCCTGACCGGCGTGCTGAAGGTGGACGGCCAGTCGGCCAATATCATGGTTGCCTGCTCGCTGTTGCTCGGCACCGGCGGATTCGTCTTCTTCGGCTGGCTGTCGGACAAGGTCGGTCGCAAGCCGATCATCATGGCCGGCCTGCTGCTCGCCATGCTGACCTACTTCCCGCTGTTCAAGGCGCTGACCTGGGCCGGCAACCCGGCGCTGGCACAGGCGCAGGACACGATCCGCGCAACGGTGACTGCCGCTCCGGGAGACTGCAAGTTCCAGTTCAACCCGACGGGCACGACGAAGTTTACGACCTCGTGCGACATCGCGACGTCGTTCCTGACCCGCAATTCGGTGCCCTATGACGTCGTGACCACGGCGGCTGCCGGCACCGCTGCAACGGTTCAGATCGGCGACAAGACGATCCCGAGCTATGACGCCATCGCTTCGGCCGACCAGGCCAAGGCGCTCGATGCAGCCTTCCAGAAGCAGACCAACATCGCCCTGCACGACAGCGGTTATCCGCTGGTGCGCGGTGCGGCCAAGGTTCCGGACTCCAAGCTCGACGCCTTCGTCGCGGCCAACCCGGAACTCGCCCTCGATGCCGCCGCCATCCGCGCCGGCGAAAAGGCGACGACTCCCGCGGCAGACCTCGTCACGGCCAAGCTGCTGACGGCCGAGGAAGCCGCCGGCGTCACCGACATGGCGGTCTACACGATCGACAAGGGCGGTGCCTTCACGATGGTGGCCGATCCGGCAAACGTGAACTGGATCATGACCATCGCCGTGCTGACGGTGCTCGTGATCTACGTCACCATGGTCTACGGCCCGATTGCAGCCCTGCTGGTCGAACTGTTCCCGACTCGCATCCGCTACACCGGCATGTCGCTGCCCTACCATATCGGTAACGGCTGGTTCGGTGGTCTGCTCCCGGCAATGGCCTTCGCGATGAGTGCCGCCCAGGGCGATATCTACTATGGTCTCTGGTATCCGATTGTGTTCGCCGGCATCACGCTGGTCATCGGTCTCCTGTTCCTGCCGGAAACCAAGGATCGCGACATCCACGCCATGGATTGATCTCCCCCTTCCGATTGTTCATGGCAGACCCGGCTCGTGGCGACACGGGCCGGGTTCTTTATTGGAGTTTGGGTGGCAGCAGAGCCTTCGGCAGCGGCCAGCCGTGCTCGTTGAAGCGGAAGAGCCATTCCTTGCGGGCAAAGACGAAGGCGGTGGCGATGGCCGTCCAGAGGCCGAGCAGCAGGCCGGCGGCGACATCGCTCGGATAATGCGCACCGACGATGACGCGCGAGACGCCGATCATGAGCGCGCCGACCAGGAACAGCGGCCGCAACCGCGGCGCCAGCATGGAAAAGGCGCCGAAGAACGAGCCGACGGCGGCGGAATGGCCGGAGGGGAAGCTCGCATAGAGATTGTCATTGGTGAAGGGCGTCAGGCTGTAGGCGCCGAGTTCGGAGAAGAGTTCCGGCCGCGCCCGCCCGACGATCAGCTTTACGAGATGCACCAGCGCGCTCGTCGCGCCGATCGTCACGAGGAAATAGAGCGACAGCCGCCGCGCCGTTCGGGCGCGACCCGCCAGCGTCTCGTTGCGGCTGACGCGGTGCACGATATAGGCAAGGATGACGACGAGGCCGGAGCCGTAGATCATCCAGCTGAACGTGCCGAAATCGGTGATGCGCTGGTTGAAGGTGACGATGCCGCCCGGCAGGCCCTGGGCGCGCTGCGAAAGCATCGGATCGAAGGGCACGAGGGCCACGACGAGGATCGCGGTGGCGGCGAGGATCCAGAGCGAGGAGGTCGCAAACGATCGGTTCATGGTCATCCTTTGAAAACAGCGTGGCTTCCATGTGTTGGCGGCAGCCGGCATTTCAAGGGAGCGCAAACGAAAAAGGCTCCCGGAGCGCCTGCGCCGGGAGTCTTTTAAGCGAAGATATCAGTCTCAGGCCGAGAGCTTCTTGAACGCTTCAAGGATGGCGTCGCCCATCTCGGTCGTGCCGACCTGGCGGCTGCCTTCCGACATGATGTCGCCGGTGCGCACACCACTGTCGAGCACGTCGGCGATCGCCTTTTCCAGGTTGTCGGCTTCCGCGACCATGTTGAACGAGTAGCGCAGGCACATGGCGAAGGACGCGATCATGGCGATCGGGTTGGCGATGCCCTTGCCGGCAATGTCCGGCGCCGAGCCGTGCACGGGCTCGTAGAGCGCCTTGCGCTGGCCCTTGGCATCCGGCGCGCCGAGCGAGGCGGACGGCAGCATGCCGAGCGAGCCGGTCAGCATGGCGGCGACGTCGGAGAGCATGTCGCCGAACAGGTTGTCGGTGACGATGACGTCGAACTGTTTTGGCGCGCGCACAAGCTGCATGCCGCCGGCGTCCGCCAGCATGTGCTCCAGCTGCACGTCGGAATAGGCGCGCTTGTGCGTTTCCGTCACGACCTGGTTCCAGAGCACGCCGGACTTCATGACGTTGCGCTTTTCCATCGAGCAGACGCGGTTGCCGCGCGTGCGGGCGAGTTCGAAGGCGACGCCGGCGATGCGTTCGATCTCGTAGGTGTCGTAGACCTGCGTGTCGATGCCGCGCTTCTGGCCGTTGCCGAGGTCGATGATCTCCTTCGGCTCGCCGAAATAGACGCCGCCGGTGAGTTCGCGCACGATCAGGATGTCGAGGCCTTCGACGAGTTCGGCTTTAAGCGATGAGGCATTGGCGAGCGCCGGGTAGCAGATCGCCGGGCGCAGGTTCGCAAAAAGCTTGAGGTCTTTGCGCAGGCGCAGCAGGCCGGCCTCGGGGCGCACCTCGTAGGGAACATCATCCCATTTCGGGCCGCCGACGGCGCCGAACAGCACGGCATCCGCCGCAAGCGCCTTCTCCATGTCGCCTTCCGAGATCGCCGCGCCATGGGCGTCATAGGCTGAGCCGCCGACGAGGCCCTCGTCGGTCGTGAAGCCGGCGCCGAGCTCGGCGTTCATATAGGCGATGATCTTGCGGACTTCCGCCATGGCTTCCGGGCCGATGCCGTCGCCGGGCAGGAGAAGGAGGGTACGCGCTGTCATGGCATTTTCCTTGATGTCACGGAATGGTCGCGCGCTTCTTAGCGCAACTTCCGTTCAAGGAAAATCGCCGGGACGAAAGATTTTTGCGCGAAGGATTCAGTTTTGCCGGAGCGCCGTGACTTCGATTTCGATCAGCATTTCCGGCCGGATCAGGTCGCAGACGACCATGGTGGCGGCGGGGCGGGTCTTGCCGAAGGTCTCGCCGAGGATCGGAAAGACGCGGTCGGCAAAAGTGGCGCCGGTCACGTAATAGTGGCAGCGCACGATATCGGCGAAGGAGAAGCCGGCCTCCTCCAGAACCTCGCCGATGGTGGCGAGGCAGCGGCGCGTCTGCTCTTCGACGCTCTCGGGCATGGTCATGGTAGCGTAGTCGTAGCCGGTCGTGCCGGATACGAAACACCAGTCACCCTGGACGACGGCGCGCGAATAGCCCGCCTTCACTTCGAAGGGAGAGCCGGACGAGATCAGCCGGCGCATCGGTTCAGGCCCAGGGGCGCGCGGCGGCGTTCTGCGTCTCGAAGCTGTCGATCGATGTCACCTTTTCCAGCGTCAGGCCGATATCGTCGAGGCCGTTCAGCAGGCAGTGGCGGCGGAAGGCATCGATGTCGAAGGTAATCCGACCGCCGTCGGGACCGGTGATCTCCTGGGCTTCCAGGTCGACGGTCAGGATGGCGTTCGAGCCGCGGCTCGCATCGTCCATCAGCTTGTCGAGGTCGTCCTGGTTGACGACGATCGGCAGGATGCCGTTCTTGAAACAGTTGTTGTAGAAGATGTCGGCGAAGCTCGTCGAGATGACGCAGCGGATGCCGAAGTCGAGCAGTGCCCACGGCGCGTGTTCGCGCGAGGAGCCGCAGCCGAAATTGTCGCCGGCGACCAGGATCGTGGCGTTCTGATAGGCGGGCTTGTTCAGCACGAAGCTTTCGTTGACGCTGCCGTCTTCATGAAAGCGCGCTTCGGCGAAGAGGCCCTTGCCGAGGCCGGTGCGCTTGATGGTCTTCAGGTAATCCTTGGGAATGATCATGTCCGTGTCGATATTGACAACGGGAAGCGGCGCGGCGACGCCGGTCAGCTTGACGAACTTTTCCATGCGGAGGCCCTCGGAATACGGTGATGTCGGTTTCGCCAAGCGTTTAGATCAGTTTTCCCCGAATTTGAAGGGGAATCTTCTGAGTACCGGGCGACCATACGCAAAAGCCGGGCGCGGTCTGCGCCCGGTGCCTCTCAGAGAGGGGATGCGGCCTAGAGATCGATGATCGTGCCGCGGCCGTCGTTCCAGATGCGCGGTTCGCGCTGGCCCGGTGCGGCGCGGTCGTTTCGCGCGCGGGCCGTTGCCCGGACCGGACGTGGCTGGAGTTTTCCGGCGAGCATGCTGCCGAGCATCAGCACGGCGACGATGCCGGCGATGGCAAGGCCGAGCGAGGCGGCGAACAGGAAAGTCGCGCCGGCGATCAGCATGGTGAGGACGGTGAAGACGATGGAACGTATGCGCTGCATGGATTTTGCCCTTTCTGTAGAGATGAATGTGGGGGCCGATTTTGTCCATTGCAAGGCCGAGACCGGTAGTGCTTGCCGGCTGCGACAAAGCGCGGCAAAAAGGACGGATGAACAGGACACCGCACCATCATCCCCTTGCCCTGCGCCGCTCGGTGCTGAGCGTTCCCGCCATCAACGCCCGGGCGCTCGCCAAGTCCGCGACGCTCGATTGCGATGCGATCATCTTCGACCTCGAGGATTCCGTGCTGCCGGCGAAGAAGGCGGAGGCGCGCGCCGCGCTGATCGCTCATTTCCAGGGCCTCGACCGGTCGGGCGCTCACGAACATGTCATCCGCATCAACCCGCTCGACGGGCCGGATGGTGTGCTCGACCTCGAGGCGGTGCTGGAATGCATGCCGGATGCCGTGCTGCTGCCGAAAGTCTCCGAGCCGCAGGATGTGCTGACCGTCGCCGACTGGCTGTCCGAGGCGGGCGCCGACGACGGGCCGCGGATCTGGGCGATGGTCGAGACGGCGGCCGGCCTTCTCAATCTTGCGGCCGTCGCCGAGACGGGGCGGACCCATGGCGGCCGGCTCGACTGCTTCGTCGTCGGCCTCAACGACCTGCGCAAGGAAACCGGCATCGCCGATATTCCCGGCCGCCCCTTCCTCGCGCCGCTGCTGCTTCAGGTGGTCGTCGCGGCGCGCGCCTCGGGGCTCGATGTCATCGATGCCGTCTTCAACGATTTTTCCGATACGGAGGGCCTGGAAGCCGAATGCCGGCAGGGCCGCCAGATGGGGTTCGACGGAAAGATGCTGATCCACCCCGCCCAGATCGCCATGGCGAACGAGGCTTTTGGCGTCACCGAGGCGGAAGCCGCGGAGGCGCTGGCCATCGTCGCGGCCTTCGATGCGCCGGAAAATGCCGGCAAGGCCGTCGTCGAGTTCGCCGGGCGCATGGTCGAAAAGCTCCATGCCGACCAGGCCGGGCGCGTGCTCGCCAAGGCCGACCTGATCAACGAGAGAAAGAAGAAAGCATGAAAGTCTACCGCTTCCTGACCGGTGCCGATGATGCCGCGTTCTGCCACAAGGTGACGCTGGCGCTGAACAAGGGCTGGGACCTGCACGGCTCGCCGACCTATGCCTACAATGCCGAAACGAAGCTGATGCAGTGCGGCCAGGCCGTGGTGAAGGACGTGCCGGGCAAGGACTACACGCCGGACATCAAGCTTTCGGAGCAATGAGCTCTTAAACGAAGCTTGGCGCGCCCGTTGCCGGCTTGTTGACGAACCTCGCCCCACCCACCACCGTCATCCTTATCTGTGCGTGCCGCCTGATTTGTTATGATGGAGCGGTGGGCAGCGTACCATTGTCATCCCAGGTCTTCAGAAGACCGTGTCCGAGCACGGTCCGCTGCCCCTTGTCGCGTTTTCACCCGAACAGTTGAC
>NZ_DASYHH010000022.1:0-812500 GCF_035998705.1 Shinella sp.
CCCTCCCTCCCCCGCATGCGGGGGAGGGTCGGGGTGGGGGCCCGCGCGACCTGCCGGAAGATGTTCTAGGCGCCCTCGGCCGGATCGTACATCACCCCCGCCGTGGCGAAGCCGCCATCGACGTTGAGGATGTGCCCGGCGACGAAGGCGCCGTCCTCGCCGCACAGAAAGGCGACCGCGCCGGCAACGTCGGCCGGCGTGCCGTAGCGCTTCACCGCCATGCGGTCGAGGAAGGCGGCGCGCTGCCGCGGCCCGTGGGCGGTGCGGGCGATCTGCGTCGGGCCGGGTGCGACGCCGTTCACGATGATGCCGAGCGGCGCGAGCTCCACCGCCAGCACCTTGGTCAGCGTCTCGATGCCGCCCTTGCTGGCGCCATAGGCGGCGCGCCCGGTGCCGCCGAACTGGCCGGAGACGGAGGAGACGGTGACGATGCGCCCGCCGCGCTCCGCCTCCCCGCCCTGCGCCATCGCCCGCGCGGCGGCCTGCGCGGTGAGGAAGCAGCCGACCAGGTTGGTGCGCAGGATGCGCTCGAACTGCGCGAGCTTCATCTCCAGCACCGGGATGCGGTCGGTGATGCCGGCATTGCAGATGGCGATGCGCAGCCGCCCGAAGCGCGCCTCCGCCTCCGCGACCGCCGCGGCGGCATCGGCCTCGGAGGTCACGTCCATGCGGAAGGGCAGCGCCTGCCCGCCCGCCGCGTTGATGCCCTCGGCGACGCGCGTGGCGCCTTCGAGGCTGATGTCGGCCACCAGCACCGGCGCGCCTTCGGCCGCCAGCCGCTCGCAGATGCCCGCGCCTATGCCCGCCCCGCCACCGGTGACCAGCGCGGTGCGCCCGGCGAGCCGGCTCACGCCTCCTCCTCCATCGCGATGACGCGCGCGGGCGCGCCGTCGGAGTCCGGAATGCGGATCGGCAGGCCGATCACCTGATTCCGAGGCTGGCGCAGCGCGCCCATGTTGCAGAGGTACTCGAACATGATCACGCCGCGCGCCAGCAGGTGGTAATGCGTCACGTGCTCGGGCAGCGGCGGGCGCTTCTCCCCGGTCAGGAAGAAGCGGATGCAGTGGTCCTGCGGGAAGTCGAAGCCGACCGCCTTGATGCCGCGCTCGCGCAGCCAGATCGCGCCCTCCGCCGTCATCCAGGGCGCATGCAGCCAGAACTCCGGCGTGTCGATGCTGGCGCGCTCATCCCACCGCGTGCGGATCAGCGCGAAGTCGCCGGGGCGCAGATGCTCGCCCGCCGCCTGCAGGCGTGCCACTTCGATCGGGCTGTTGGCGGGCACGTCGGAGACGTCCAGCACCGCACCCGGCCCGACCGTCATCTCCGGCGTGACCGCATCGGTGGTGAAGCCCTCGGGATCCACATGGCGCGGGCTGTCCATGTGGGTGAAGGCATGCACGTTCCAGCCGGCCCAGGTGGCCTGGCCCTCCCCCGTCTCGTGGCCCTTGGCCAGCCGCCGCTCCACCTTCCAGCGGAAATGCCCGGTGCGAACGGGGGTGGAGAGGTCAACGAGGCGTGGCATGGCGCCTCAGCTGTCCCGCCAGGGGCGCTGCTGCCAGACCTCGCGCAGCCGCGCCGCCTCGCGCATCACCAGCGCGCGCGTCTCCGCCGGGCCCATGTAGTGCAGCGGGATGAACAGGCGTTCGGCCTCGGCGATCCAGACGGGGTCGTTCATCGTCGCCGCCACCATCGCGGCGAGCCGCGTGCGGATCGGCTCCGGCGTGGCGGCGGGCACGACGAGGCTGCGCACCACGCCGGTGGTCAGCGGGTAGCCACCCTCCGCGAAGGTCGGCACGGCCGGCGTCATGGCGAAGCGCTGCTGGCCGGCCGTGGCCAGCGGCCGCACCTGGCCGTCGCGGATCAGCGCGACGCTCTCGCCCATGTTCATCGAGGCGACCTGGATGTGCCCGCCGATCAGCGCGTTCACCGTGGGCGCCTGTCCGGCGAAGGGGATGTGGTTCAGCCGGATGCCGGCGGCATTCTCCAGCTCGACGATCAGCAGGTGGTCGTCGGAGCCGATGCCGGCGGTGCCGACCGAGATCGCACCGGGGCGCGCCTTCGCCGCGGCGACCAGATCCGCCACGCTGCGCAATTCGCTGTTCGGCGCAACGTGGAAGCCGCTCGGGTCGGCGACGATGGTGCCGAGATAGAAGAAGCCGTCCAGCGTGTAGCGCGGCTGACGCTCGATGGTGATGGTCTGCAGGCTCGGCGTGATGACGGTGCCGATGGTGTAGCCATCCGGTGCGGCGGTTGCGGCGGCGGTGTAGCCGATCTCGGCGCCGGCGCCGGGCCGGTTCACCACAACGAAGCGCGCGCCGGGCAGGTGCCGCTCGAAATGGCTCGTCATGGCGCGAAGGTTGACATCGGTGCCGCCACCGGGCGGGAAGGGCACGATGATCTGGATCGGCCGCTCGCCAGGCCATCCGCCCTGCGCGCGCGCCAGCCCCGGCGCGATCAGCGGCAGGCCGAGCCCCGCGGCCAGGACTCCGCGGCGGGTGGTCCTTGTGATGGTGGTCATGGCGCCTTGCTCCCTCTCTGCTCGCCTTGCCGGCCGCAGTTGTGGCCACGGTATTCAGCCCTGACGCACGGCGCAAGGCGAGGCGCCCGAAACGCCACGCGGGCGCCGGCCTATCCCGCGCGGAAGCCGATATGCCTGACGAAGGCGCTGAGCACGCTGCGCCACAGCCCGAAGGCATGGAGGAAGTTCGCCTCGCTCACGCCGCCTTCCAGCGTCATGAAATAGCTCAGGCGCGGCAGGCCGGCACTCGTCAGCGACGCCTCTCCCAGAGAGCGGGTCTGGTTGAACCGGTTGATCTCATCCAGGGTCGGCGGCTTTTCCATCCGGAACGACACCGTGTACTGGATCGACCGGCAATTGGCGTTCTCGCGGCAGCCGTAGAAGGAGATCACGAAGCTCACCCCCTCGGCGGCCGAGCGGATCATCGGATCGCCACGACTGTCACGGGCCACGGATGCCTGGAAGCCGTTCGCCTGGAAGATCTGCGCAAGCCGTTGGGGGTCGGTGGCATCCACGAGCTGGACGCCCTGCGCCTTCGCCTCGCCAGCCGACAGGGACGCCGCGATGGCGAGCGCGGCGGCGAGCCGCGCCAGGCTCGTGACACCGAAAGGGATCGGCCTGTTGGACATGGTTCTCTCCCATCTGCTGCCCTGCGCCTGCGCGGGGCCTGTTGCGATCCTTGGATACGGAACGTTCGCCGAGAAGCCCCCCACGACAACAGGAAGTGCAGATCGCCGTGAGCACCGCAGTTGCAGCTCAGGCCACCGGATGCAGCGGCTGCCCCATCTCCGCGAAGCGCGCGACATTCGCGAGCGTCGTATCGGCGATGGCGCGCATTGCCTCCTCGGTAAAGAAGCCTTGATGGCCGGTGATCAGCACATTCGGGAAGGTCAGCAGGCGCGCGAAGACGTCGTCGGCGATGACGGTGCCGGAGAGGTCCTCGAAGAACAGCTTCTCCTCCTCCTCGTACACGTCGAGCCCGAGATGGCCGAGCCGGCCGGATTTCAGCGCGCGGATCACCGCCGCGGTGTCGAGGATCGCACCGCGGCTGGTGTTGATCAGCATCGCGCCCGGCCTCATGCAGCCCAGCCGCGCGGCATCCATCAGGTGCCGCGTGGCGGGCGTGAGGGGACAATGCACGCTGACGATGTCGGCCTCCGCCAGCAGCTCCTCGAGCGGCCGATACGCCAGGCCGAGCGCGATGCAGTCCGCGTTCTCCTGCGGGTCGTGGCCGAGCAGGCGGCAGCCGAAGCCCCGCAAGATGCGCGCGAAGGCCGTGCCGATCTGCCCGGTGCCGACGATCCCCACCGTGCGCCCGTGCAGGTCGAAGCCGAGCAGCCCGTCGAGTGCGAAATTGCCTTCGCGCACACGGTTGTAGGCACGATGGATGTTGCGGTTGAGCGTCAGGATCAGCGCCACCGCGTGTTCCGCCACCGCTTCCGGCGAATAGGCCGGCACGCGCCCGATCGCGAGGCCGAGGCGCTGCGCCGCGACAAGGTCAACATGGTTGAAGCCCGCCGAGCGCAGCGCCAGCAGCTTCACCCCGCCGGCGGCCAGCACCTCCAGCGCGGCGGCGTCGGCGCGGTCGTTGACGAACAGGCACGCCGCGTCGCTGCCCTCGGCCAGCCGCGCCGTGGACGGATCGAGCCGCGCCTCGATCCAGGTGAAGTCGTGTGTGCCCCGCGCAGCCGCCTCCAGGAAGCGACGATCATAGGGCTTGGCGCTGAACACGGCGATCCGCATGCCTGGCAGCTAACGCGAGCCGCGCCGGGCGCGCAACCGCCCTCACGCCCTCGTCAGCGGTCGCGCTGGCCCGGCAGGTAGGCGCCGCGATCGGTCGGGCGTAGCGCGGAGAACAGCGCCGTCACCTGCGTGTAGTCGCGATAGCCGCAGCGCGCGACGGTGCCGGCGGCGAGCATGTCGAAGCGGCCATCGCGCAGCGCGGCATCGGCGATGTGCACGCCGATCACCTGGCCGATGACGAAGAAGCCGTTGGTTTCCTTGCCCTCCACGTCGCGCAGCTCGCCCCACTGCACGACCTTGCATTCGAGCGCGGCGGGGCTGGCGGCGACGCGCGGCGGCTTCACCAGCCGGCAGGGCGCCATCTCCAGCCCGGCATGCAGGAACTCGTTCTCGCCTTCGGCCAGCGTGTCGGAACTGGCGTTCATCGCGTCGAACAATTCGCGGGTGACGAGGTTGAACACGAATTCTCCGGTCGCGATCGCGTTCTGCGCGCTGTGCTTCAGCCCGTCGCTGCCGAACACCATCATCGGCGGGCGCGTCTGCACCATGTTGGTGAAGCTGTAGGGCGCCAGGTTCGGCCGCCCCTGCTCGTCCAGCGTGGACATCCAGCCGATCGGCCGCGGCGCGACGATCGCCTTCATCGGGTCGTGCGGCAGGCCGTGGCCCTCGCGCGGGTCGTAGAACATCTCGTCTCTCCGGAGAGGTGGCCGCGCGCTACCAGCCTTCGGTGCCGGGCGCGCCCTTGAACGGCCCTTCGACCTCGGCCGTGATCCAGCCGCCGTAGAAGCCGCCGGGCTGCGGCGTGACGCGCTCCTCAGCCACGAAGCAGGCATCGACGCGGCCGGCATAGAGCGCGACATGGCCGGCGATGGGCGCGAAGGCGGGGGTGGGATCGGGATAGGCCCAGGCCGCGCGCTCGGCGCGCCGGCCGCCGGCGACCAGGTCGAAGTAGCGCGCCCTGCCCTTCCACTCGCAGAAGCTGCTGCCCGCGGCGGGCACCAGGCTGCCGGGCGCGAAGGCCTCCGGCGGGATGTACCAGCTCGGCGGGTGGGTGGTCTCCAGCACCCGCCAGGCCGCGGTGGTGTCCACGATCGTCTCGCCGCCGAGCACCACGCGCACGCGCCGCGCGCTGCGTTCCAGACGCGGCGGACGCGGATAGTCGGCGGCGCGCTCCATCACATGCCGAGCGCACGGCGATAGAGGTCGAGCAGCGTCTCCTGCTCCTCCACCTCGGCGGGCTCCTTCCGGCGGATGGAGATGATCTGGCGGATCACCTTCACGTCGAAGCCGGCGGATTTCGCTTCCGCGAAGATGTCCTTGATGTCGCCAGCGAGCGCCTTGCGCTCCTCCTCCAGCCGCTCGACGCGCTCGATGATCGAGCGCAGCCGGTCCACGGCGATGCCGCCCACCGCGGGGTCCGGGTCGGCAACCTGGCGGTCGCGGCTGGCCTTGGCGTCCTGAAGGTCGTCCGTATCGCTCACCCGCTGGTCCCCCACTCGAAAGGCGCGGGTCGTGCCACGCCTGGGCGGCTTGTTCAATGCCTCGCTCCGTTCGCGAAGACCGTTTGAGACCGTCCCGCTGCTGGCACGGCGATCAGCGGAGTTTGCGATCAATGCCCGGGATTGGCCTTGGCGAATTTAGCCTTCTGCTCCGCGGTCGCTTCCTGCTGATGCTTCGCCTGCCATTCCTTGTAGGGCATGCCATAGACGATCTCGCGTGCCTCGGGATCGGCGATGGCCACGCCATGCTCCACCGCGGCCTCGCGGTACCAGCGGCTGAGGCAGTTCCGGCAGAAGCCGGCGAGGTTCATCATGTCGATGTTCTGCACGTCGCTCCGCTCGCGCAGATGCTGCACCAGGCGGCGGAAGGCGGCGGCTTCCAGCTCCGTCCGGGTGGCCTGATCCATTTCGGGCACGGGCATTCTTCGGTCCTCCTGCACCGGCTAGATGGCCCATCCGGGCCGGCTTCGCCATAGTCGGCCGCAGGAGGATCGGCATGGCCTGGACGGATGCAACCGCGCGCGCGGCCCTGCGGCGGCTTTTCGATGCGGCGCTGGCCGCCGCCGACCCGCTCACCTGCCTGGCGCCGCACCTGCCGCCCCCGCCCGCGCGCGGCCGGGTGGTGGTGGTCGGCTGCGGCAAGGCGGCGGCGAAGATGGCCGCCGCGGTGGAGGCCGCCTGGCCGGATGTGCCGCTCTCCGGCCTGGTGGTCACCACCTACGGCGCCGACCTGCCCGTCCCGCCAACGCAGCGGCGCATCGCGGTGCGCTTCGGCAGCCATCCGGTGCCGGATGCGAGCGGCGCCGCGGCGGCACGGGCGATGCTCGACGCGGTGCGCGGGCTGACGCCGGAGGACCTCGTGCTGTTCCTCGTCTCGGGCGGTGGCTCGGCGCTGTCGACGCTGCCGGCACCCGGGCTGACGCTGGACGAGATGATCGCCGTGAACCGGGAATTGCTCCGCTCCGGCGCGGCGATCGGCGAGATGAACTGCATCCGCAAGCACCTGAGCGCCTTCTCCGGCGGGCGGCTCGCCGCGGCGGCGCATCCGGCACGGGTGCTGACGCTGGCGATCTCCGACGTGCCGGGCGACGACCCGGCGGTGATTGCCAGCGGCCCGACCGTGGCGGATCCGACCACCTTCGCCGAGGCGCGCGCGCTGGTCGCGCATTACCGCATGACGCTGCCCGAGGGCGTCCAACGGCACCTGACGGAAGGCCAGGACGAATCACCCAAGCCCGGCGATCCGCGCCTCGCCGGCGCGGCGCTGCGCATGATCGCGACGCCGCTGATGGCGCTGCAAGCGATGGCGGCGGCTGCACGCGACATGGGCCTTACGCCGCTGACCCTGGGCGATGCGCTGGAGGGCGAGGCCAAGGAGTTGGGCAAGGTGCTGGCCGGCATCGCGCGCAGCGCGGCGCTGCACGGCCATCCGCTGCGCGCGCCCTGCGTCATCCTCTCGGGCGGCGAGACCACGGTGACGCTGCCCGCCAGCGAACCCAGCCCGCGCGCCTCCGGCGCGACAGGCCGTGGCGGGCGCAGCACGGAATGCCTGCTCGGCCTGTCACTCGCGCTGGAGGGCACGCCCGGCATCTGGGCGCTCTGCGCGGACAGTGATGGAATCGACGGAAAGTCGGACGCGGCCGGCGCCGTCTGCGGGCCGGACACGCTGGCGCGGGCCCGCGCCGCCGGGCTCGACCCGCGCGCGATGCTCGCCGCGCATGACAGCTACGGGGTGTTCGACGCGCTGGGCGACCTGCTGGTGACCGGCCCGACCCTGACGAACGTCAACGACGTGCGGGCGGTGCTGGTGGGGTAACGCGGGGACCGCCCATCACACCCGCAGCCGCTCCGGGATCCGCAGCCCCAGCCGGTTCGGCACCGGCCACACTTCCCGCACGGTGCGCAGCACCCGGAACCCCGCGGCGATGTAGTTCGGCAGCGCGCGCGGATGGTCCGCCGTGCAGGTGTTCACCGTCACCGCGCGCGGCTTCTCCGCCCAGCCGGCATCCACCGCATGCCGCAGCAGCGCCCGCCCCAGCCCGGCGCCGATCGCATGCGGCATCAGCCCGAAATAGGAGAGATTGATCCCCGCATCGCCGCCGCGCCGCTCCAGCTCGTAGAACCCCGCCGGCTCGCCGCCCTGGTAGAGCACATGGATCGAGACATCCGGCCGCGCCAGCAGCGCCGCGATCTCATCGTCCGGCACGGTGCGCCGCAGCCACCACAGCCAGTCGCGGCCCACCGTGTCGTAGAGGTAGCGGTAGAACGGCACGGAACAGCGCGCCAGGCGCAGCACGCCGGCGCCATCCGGCAGTGCCGGCGCGCGGTCGGCCGGCGGCGCGTCCATCCGCAGGAAGGTGACATCCACCGCGACGCGCGTGACAGGCTCGCGCATCACGGCCGCGCTGGACATCTCAATTGTCCAGGAAGGAGCGCAGCTTCCGCGACCGCGAGGGGTGCTTCAGCTTGCGCAGCGCCTTCGCCTCGATCTGCCGGATGCGCTCGCGCGTGACGTTGAACTGCTGCCCGACCTCTTCCAGCGTGTGGTCGGTGTTCATGCCGATGCCGAAGCGCATGCGCAGCACGCGCTCTTCGCGCGGCGTCAGCGAGGCCAGCACGCGGGTCGTCGTCTCGCGCAGGTTCGCCTGGATGGCGGCGTCGATCGGCAGCAGCGCGTTCTTGTCCTCGATGAAATCGCCGAGATGCGAATCCTCTTCGTCACCCACCGGGGTTTCGAGCGAGATCGGCTCCTTGGCGATCTTCAGGACCTTGCGGACCTTTTCGAGCGGCATGGCGAGCTTCTCGGCCAATTCTTCCGGGGTCGGCTCGCGGCCGATCTCGTGCAGCATCTGGCGCGAGGTGCGCACGATCTTGTTGATCGTCTCGATCATGTGCACCGGAATGCGGATCGTGCGGGCCTGGTCGGCGATCGAACGGGTGATCGCCTGCCGGATCCACCACGTCGCGTAGGTGGAAAACTTGTAGCCGCGGCGATACTCGAACTTGTCGACCGCCTTCATCAGGCCGATATTGCCCTCCTGAATGAGATCGAGGAACTGAAGGCCACGGTTCGTGTACTTCTTGGCGATCGAGATCACGAGACGGAGGTTGGCTTCCACCATCTCCTTCTTGGCGATGCGCGCCTCGCGCTCGCCCTTCTGCACCATGTGCACGATGCGGCGGAATTCCGAGATGGAAATGCCGGTCTCGGTGGCGAGGTTCTGGATTTCCTGGCGGATGTCGCGGATCGTCGTGTTTTCGCTTTTCGCGAATTCCTTCCAGCCGCGGGCGGCCAGGTTGGCGATCGACTTCATCCAGTTCGGATCGAGTTCCGCACCGGAATACTGTTCCAGGAACGAATCGCGCTTGACGCCGTAGCTTTCGGCCAGGCGCAACAGGCGGCCCTCGTTCTGCACGAGGCGCTTGTTGATGTCGTAGAGCTGCTCGACGAGGCTGTCGACGCGGTTCTGGTTCAGCGACAGCGACTTGACGGCCGTGATCAGCTCGTCCTTGAGCTCCTTGTAGCGGCGCTCCTGGGCGGGCGACAGCGTGCCGGTCGCCTGCAGGCGGGCTTCCACCTGCTGGTCCTGCAACTTGCGCAGCTTCTTGTAGGTCTCGGCGATCGTGTCGAGCGTCTCCATGACCTGCGGGCGCAGTTCCGCTTCCATGGCGGCGAGCGAAAGGTTCGACTCGTCGTCGTCCTCTTCCTCCTCCTCCTGCGGCATGCTGTCGCCGCCGACATTGGTGATGTCGTCGTCGTTGGCAGCACGCGGCTTGCGATTGCGTTCCTTCTCTTCGGCAGCCTTGCGGTCCGCCTCGATCTTCTCAGGCGACTGGAACTGCGGGGCAGCCTTCGCCTCAGGACCGGAATAGGTCGTCTCGAGGTCGATGATCTCGCGCAGCAGCGTCTGGCCTTCGTTGAGTTCATCCCGCCAGATGATGATGGCCTGGAACGTCAGCGGGCTCTCACAGAGGCCGGCGATCATCGTCTCGCGGCCGGCTTCGATGCGCTTGGCGATGGCGATTTCGCCCTCGCGCGACAACAGCTCGACGGAACCCATTTCGCGCAGATACATGCGCACCGGGTCGTCCGTGCGGTCGGTCGGCTCCTTCTTCTTGGCGGTCGCAAGCGCGGTGCCGCTCGAAGAGGCGATCTCGCCGCCCTCGCTTTCGTTGTCGTCGTCGCTCGCCTCGTCGTCGCCGCCCTGCTTTTCCTCTTCGGCTTCCTCGTCTTCGATGACGTTGATGCCCATGTCGGAGAGCATGGCCATCGTGTCCTCGATCTGCTCCGAGGTCACTTCCTCGGAGGGCAGAACCGAATTCAGCTCGTCCATGGTGACATAGCCGCGCTTCTTGGCGGCCTTGATCATCTTCTTGACTGCATCATCGGAAAGATCGAGAAGTGGGCCGTCGGATGCGCCTTCGCGTTCGTTTTCGACTTCCTCGTTCTCTTTGACCTTTGTCGCCATTTATTTCGTCGCTTTCCTGAGCATCCAGTTTTCAAGCGGTCAGGGTTTCCGCAGCCGATCGCCCTTCGGCATGCGCAATCGCCTCACGGCGTCCCTGACCTAACGGATTGACAATTAAATCCCGATTAACCACATCCCGGCCCGCGGGACTGTGGACGTGTTGCCGAGGCAACACAATTGACATGCCTTCCCGATCCGCCGTACCCATTCCTTCTCAGCCAACAATGGTGATTCCCAGAATTTTCGGTTCCGTCAAGCTTTTCCGGCAAAAAACCCGCAAAAGCTTACGATTCGGGCTCGCGGACAGGAATGTCGGCGGATCCGGGCGATTGTGCCTTCATGTAGGCACAAATCCCGAAAAGACAAGAGCCGCAATCCCAGCGCCTCCGCGCGTTTCCCATAGCGATTCGCAAGCCAGGGTTTCAAAACGACCCCCCAGCCACCTTGGTGATACGCAGTGTCTCAAGATCGATCGCCACAATGTTGTAGTCGAGCCCGGCATCGAATTCGCCCTCCACCTCGAAGGCGATGGCACTGCGATGGCAGCTTCCCTCGTATTTCACGCCAAAACTCCCTCTTAATGCCAGTCCATCACGACCTTCCCGGAATTGCCCGAGCGCATCGCCTCGAAACCGTCCCGGAACGCGTCGATCTTGATGCGGTGGGTGATGATCGGCGAGAGATCCAGTCCGCCCTGCACGAAGGCGATCATCTTGTACCAGGTTTCGAACATCTCGCGGCCATAGATGCCCTTCAGCGTCAGCATCTTGAAGATCACCTTGTTCCAGTCGATGCCGAAGCCGTCCGGCGCGATGCCGAGGATGGCGATCTTGCCGCCATTGTTCATCGTATCGATCATCGAGCGGAAGGCCGGCGGCGCGCCGGACATTTCGAGGCCGACGTCGAAGCCCTCCGTCATGCCGATCTCGGCCATCACCTGCGCCAGATCCTGGCTGGAGGCATCGACCACGTAGTCGATGCCGACTTTTCGCGCGAGATCGAGCCGTACGGGATTGATATCGGTGATCACGACCTTTCTTGCGCCGGAGCGTTTCGCGACCATCGCACCCATGATGCCGATCGGGCCGGCGCCGGTCACCAGCACGTCCTCGCCCACCAGATCGAAGGAAAGCGCCGTGTGCACCGCATTGCCGAACGGATCGAAGATCGCCGCCACCTCGTCCGGCACGTCGTCCGGGATCGGCACGACATTGTACTCGGGAATGCAGACGAACTCGCCGAAGGAGCCCGGCCGGTTGACGCCGACGCCCTTGGTATAGTGGCACAGATGCCCGCGCCCGGCGCGGCAGTTGCGGCACTTGCCGCAGACGATATGTCCCTCGCCTGACACCCGCTCGCCGACATGATATTTCGTGACGGACGAACCGATCTCGGCGATCTCGCCGACGAATTCATGGCCGACCACCATGGGCACCGGAATGGTCTTCTGGGCCCAGTGGTCCCAGTTCCAGATATGCACGTCCGTGCCGCAGATCGCCGACTTCTTGACCCGGATCAGCACGTCGTTCGGCCCGACCTCCGGCACCGGCACAGTCTCCATCCAGAGGCCGACTTCAGGTTTTGCTTTAACCAGCGCACGCATCATGTTCGACATGACGAAATCTCCGCAAGGGATTCAGAGGATTCTTTAAATCACACCCAACTCGCGCCCGACGTCGGCGAAGACGGCGATCGCCTTGCGAACGTCCGCCTCGCTATGCGCCGCCGACATCTGGGTGCGGATGCGCGCCTGGCCGCGCGGCACGACGGGGAAGGAAAAGCCGATGACATAGACCCCCTTCGCCAGCATGCGGGACGCCATCTCCTGTGCGAGTGCCGCATCGCCCAGCATGACCGGAATGATCGCATGCCCCTCGCCCGCAAGCGTGAAGCCGAGCTTCGTCATCTCGCTGCGGAAGAGATCGGCATTGGCATAAAGCCGCTGGCGAAGCGCATCGCCATTGTCGATGAGGTCGAAGACTTTCAGCGAGGCGCTCGCGATGACGGGCGCGAGCGTGTTGGAGAAGAGATAGGGCCGTGAGCGCTGGCGCAGCCACTCCACCACCTCGCGCTTGCCCGACGTATAGCCGCCGGAAGCCCCGCCCAGCGCCTTGCCGAGCGTGCCGGTGATGATATCGACGCGGCCCTCGACGCCGCAATGTTCCGCCGAGCCGCGGCCATGTTTACCGACGAAGCCGACCGCATGGCTGTCGTCCACCATGACCATGGCGCCGTATTTTTCCGCGAGATCGCAGACGCCGCCGAGATTGGCGATGATGCCGTCCATCGAGAAGACGCCGTCGGTGGCGATCAGCTTGAAGCGTGCGCCTTCCGCCTTCTTCAGTTCCTCTTCCAAGGCTGCCATGTCGTTGTTGGCATACCGGAAGCGTTTCGCCTTGGAGAGCCGCACGCCGTCGATGATCGAGGCGTGGTTCAGCGCGTCCGAGATGATGGCGTCTTCCTCGGAAAGCAGCGTCTCGAACAGCCCGCCATTCGCATCGAAGCAGGAGGAATAGAGGATCGTGTCTTCGAGCCGGAGGAAGGCAGAGATGCGCGCCTCGAGCTGCTTGTGCTCCTCCTGCGTGCCGCAGATGAAGCGCACCGAGGCCATGCCGTAGCCGTAGCGGTCGAGCGCCGCCTTGCCGGCCTCCGCCAGTTCCGCATTGTCGGCGAGGCCGAGATAGTTGTTGGCGCAGAAATTCAGCACGCGCTCGCCGGAGGTCACGGTGATCTCGCCGGCCTGCTTGGAGGTGATGACCCGCTCGGCCTTGTAGAGGCCGCCGGCCTTGAGGCCGGCGATTTCGGATTGCAGATGGGCGATGAAGGCGGAGGTCATGGGCACGCACTCACGGCTTTGAGAAAGGAGCGGCTCAGGCGATGCTCGCGGCATAACCGGCCATCAGCGGTTCAAAATCCTCCATCGGGGGGAATTTTTCATAGCTGTGCCTGGCGGGCGTCGTCGCCCAGGCGAGCTTTTCACTCGTATAGGTCTCGACGAAGGGGCTGTACCAGCTCACATCGTCGAGCATGGTCGGGCGCACATTGACGGAGAAATCGAGCCCCTGCGGCCGCGTGAACATCCATGTCATGCAATCCGGGCAGAAATGATGGCCGGCCTCGGGGCTTGCACCGGCGACGACCGGCTCGCCCTCGACGACGGCAAAAGCCGCAGTCGGGATCGCCGCGCTCAGCGAATAGGCGCTGCCCGACATGCGCTGGCAGCCCGTGCAATGACAGGCCATGGCGATGAGCGGCGGCGCGCTGACACGGATCTTGACACGCCCGCAGCGGCAGGAACCGTCGAGCGGCAATTTCAGTTTTCCCATGGTCTCGGCTCCACTTGCAATTTGACGCCGGCCTGTCTTTTTGATCGTGATGCCGACGATATCCACGGGAATAGTTCTAGCGCAGCCGCAAGCCGCGTAAAGGGCTCCCGCCGCCCTTTCGCTGTTTTCAATCGCGCTCGCAGGCGATCAGCAGGAACATCGGCCGGTTCATCTCCACCTGCCATTCCGGATGCTCGGCGAGCTGTGCCGCACTCGGCCGCCACTCCTCAACATGGCGGATCGTGAAGCCCGCCGCGATCAGCGCGTTCAGCGTCGTGCCGAGCGTGCGGTGATGTTTGACGACGCCCTTGGCGAGCCAGTCCGTCGTGCGCGGGCCTTCGACGAGGTAGCCATCGACCGGCCAGACCGTTCGGCCGCCGATCTCCGCCCAGTCCGGCGCGGATGGCGCCATGTAGATCGGGTGTTCGATGGTGAAGACGAAGGACGCGCCCGGCGTGAGGGCTGCATGGACCGTGCGCACCAGCCGGTCGAAATCCGCGACATAGTGGAAGGCGAGCGACGAATAGGCGAAGTCGAAGGCGCCCTGCGGCAAGTCGAGCCGGTCGAGATCGGCGATCTCGTAGCGCACGGCCGGCGACGTGGTTTCCGCCCGGGCGCGCGCGATCATGTTTTCCGAAAGATCGAGCCCGAGCACGCTTTCCGCCCCTTCCGCGGCGGCATGCCGGGCAAACCAGCCGAAGCCGCAGCCGAGATCGACGATGCGCCGGCCCTTGAGATCGGGCAGCAGCGCGCGCACCGAGCCCCACTCCGCCGCCCCCGCCAAGCCGTGAACCGAGCGCGGAAGGTTGCTGTAGCCTTCAAAAAAGGCGGGCTGATCGTAGATGTTCTGGGCCATGGCAAACGTCCTTTTCCGGCAGGGCATAGCCGTTTTTTCCCGGCAGGCAAAGCCGTGCCCGGGTTGACGGAAGGGGTTGACAGAACCGGGCTGCGCCTGTCCGGTAACGGCCAAAATGGGGGCGACGATGACGATACTGGACAGGTTTTCCCAGAAGGGCCGCGTGGCGCTGGTGACGGGTGCCGCCCGCGGCCTCGGCTTCGAGATCGCCAAGGCGCTCGCGGAGGCGGGCGCCCATGTCGTGCTGACCGGCCGGACGGCCGCGACGCTGGAGGCGGCCGTCGCCGCGATCACCGAAGCAGGCGGCGGCGCGTCGGCGAGCGCCTTCGACATCGCCGACCGCGCCGCCCAGCGCGAGACGCTTGCGGCCATCGACCGGGCGCACGGCCGGCTCGACGTGCTCGTCAACAATGTCGGCGCCCGCGACCGCCGGCCGCTCTCCGAAATGGACGACGAGGCGATCGACGAGTTGATCCGCGCCGATCTTCTCGCCGCCGCCAGCCTCGCCCGCGACGCCGCAGCGCTGATGAAACGCCACGACCACGGCCGCCTGATTTCCGTCACCTCGATCGGCGGCCATGTCGCCATGCCGAACGACGGCATCTACCCCGCCGCAAAACAGGGCCTGACCGGCCTGATGCGCAGCATGGCCGTCGAATACGGCCCGCACGGCATCACCAGCAACGCCATCGCGCCCGGCTGGTTCGCCACGGAAACCAATGCCGCGCTCGCCGCCGACGAGGACCTGATGCCCTTCGTGCGCCAGCGCATCCCCGTCCAGCGCTGGGCCCGCGCCGACGAAATCGCCGGCGCCGCCCTTTTCCTCGCCAGCGACGCCGCCTCCTTCGTCAACGGCCACGTGCTGGTGGTGGACGGCGGCATGACGGTCAGGATGTAAAGGCGCCCCTCGACGAACGCTAAGCAGCGATCAATCACCGCGCCGCAGCGGCAGCCTCCAGAGTGGCGATGTCGAGCTTCACCATCTGTAGCATCGCCTCGGTGACGCGCTTGACCTTCGCCTGATCCGGGTCGCTCATCAGTTCGCCGAGCCGCGCCGGGGCGATCTGCCAGGAGAGGCCCCAGCGGTCCTTCAGCCAGCCGCATTGCTCCACCGAGCCGCCCTCCTTCAGCGCGTCCCACAGCCGGTCCAGATCGCCCTGCGTCTCGCATTCGACCATGATGGAAAAGCTGTGGTTGAACGGATCGAGCGGTCCGGCCTCGATCGCCATGTAGCGCTGGTCGCCCAGCGTGAAGCTCGCGATCTTGACGCTGCCGGGCGGGCCGCTCGGCGTTTCGGCGAGCAGCGGCGAAATCCAGTGAACCGAAGAGCCCGGGATCAGCGACGTATAGAAGCCGATGGCGGCCTCCATGTCCTTCTCGAACCAGAGATGCTGCGTGACCTTCATCGTAACGTCCTCCTTGATGACCTACAGCAAGGACGAACGAGCCACCAACGTTCCGACAGGCTCTTGAAAAAAACTAGCCGGCAAACTCCTCGATGACGGCCAGGAAGGCATCGCCGAACCGGTCGCGTTTCGAGACGCCGATGCCGGGAATATCCAGAAGCTCCTCGCGGTCGCCTGGGCGCTCCTTGGCGAGCGCGATCAGCGTCGTGTCCGGGAAGACGACATAGGGCGGCACGTCGAGGTCCTTGGCAATGGCGAGGCGCTCGGCGCGCAGAAGCTCGAAAAGCGCGCGGTCCGAGCCGGCAAGGTTGGAGCGCTCCCGGGCGGCGGGCGAGCCGCCGGCCTTGCCCTTGCGGCCCGCCTGCGGCCGGTCCTTGCGGAAAAACACCTCCCGCTCGCGGCGGAAGACGGCGCGCGCCTCCTCCTCCAGCTTCAGCGCGCCATAGGCCGCATGGTCGACACTGATCAGGCCGGAGGCGAGCAATTGCCGGAAGATCGATTGCCAGATGCGCGGCGCGATATCCTTGCCCGCACCGAAGACCGGCATTTCGGTATGGCCGAACCGCTCGGTCTTCTCGTTGACCGACCCCATCAGCACGTCGATCACATGCGCCGCGCCAAAACGCTCGCCGGTGCGGTAGACGGCGGCGAGCGCCTTGATGGCGGCCTCTGTACCGTCCCAGGTCTCGACCGGGTTGCGGCAGGTGTCGCAATTACCGCACTGGCCGGCATGCGGCTCGCCGAAATGCGCCAGGATCGCCTTGCGCCGGCAGCCCGCCGTCTCGCAAATGGCCAGCAGCGCCATCAGCTTGGCGTGCTCGATGCGTTTGATCTCGTCGGCCGCATTGCCCTCGTCGATCATCTTGCGGCGCTGCACGACGTCGGCCATGCCATAGGCCATCCACGCATCCGACGGCAGGCCGTCACGCCCGGCGCGCCCGGTCTCCTGGTAATAGGCCTCCACCGACCCCGGCAAGTCGAGATGGGCGACGTAGCGCACATCGGGCTTGTCGATGCCCATGCCGAAGGCGACGGTCGCGACAAGGCAGAGATTTTCCTCCTTCAGGAAGGCATCCTGGTTGGCATCGCGCACCGCGCGGTCGAAGCCCGCATGATAGGGCAGCGCGCGAACCCCCTGCGTGTTCAGCCATTCGGCGGTGTCCTCCACCTTGGCCCGCGACAGGCAGTAGACGATGCCGCTCTCGCCCTGATGGCGCCCCAGGAAACGCAACAGCTGCTGGCGCGCCTGGTCGCGCTCGGCGATTTCGTAGGAAATGTTCGGCCGGTCGAAGCTGGTGGTGAAAACCTCGGCGTCCTGCAAGCCGAGCCGCTCGATGATATCGCCGCGGGTGTGCGGGTCGGCGGTCGCCGTCAGCGCGATGCGCGGCACGCCGGGATAACGCGCGCCGAGCATGCCGAGCGTGCGGTATTCCGGCCGGAAATCGTGCCCCCATTGCGACACGCAATGCGCCTCGTCGATGGCGAAGAGCGCGATGCGGGCATCGGCCACCAACTCGGCGAACCCGTCCGTGACGATGCGCTCCGGCGTGACATAGAGCAGGTCGAGCGTGCCCGCGCGCATCGCATCGCGCACGGCAAAGAACTCGTCGCGCGTCAGTGAGGAATTGAGCGCCGCCGCGTTGACGCCAAGCTGCTTCAGCGCCTCCACCTGGTCGCGCATCAGCGCGATCAGCGGCGAGATGACGATGCCGACACCCTCGCGGCAGAGCGCCGGGATCTGGAAGCACAGCGATTTGCCGGCCCCCGTCGGAAACAGCACGACCGCATCGCCGCCGCCCGTCACATGCTCCACCACCGCCTGCTGCTTGCCGCGGAAGGCGTCGTAGCCGTAGACGCGCTTCAGCACGTCGAGTGGGCTCGCCGACGGCACGTCGAACAATACGGAGAGAGAACGGGACGATTTGGTCTGGGTCATCGATGGTACCTTCCTTCCTCCATTCTGGCCAAGTGCGCCACCATCGGCAACCGCGCGACCCGCAGCTTTTGCCTTAGCACACAATGTTCTTGATTTGTTCTGATTTCAAGGCTAAGTTGCAAATAAATTGAAAGAGGGGAGAAAATGCGATGGCCTTCTCCATGACCTTCGCCCTGTTGGGCGCCGTCCTCTGCGGGTTTCTCCGGCAGGCCGGGTTCGCCTGCGCCAGCATCACAGAGCCGCCCCTACTTCCCCGCCGGCCCCTTCACCCGACCGGACAACACGCCAAAACCCTCGATGATGGCTTCCTGGTTTTCCATGCGCATCGTCTCCATCTGCACCTCCTGAAGGGCGCGCAGGATTTGCGGCACGCGTTCGCCGTCGCCCTCTTCGGTCGAGACGGCGAGTTCCCGCTCCAGTTCGCGGCGCTGCCAGAGCAGTGCGCGGGTGCGCTTGTGCAGCGCGAGCGCCTGGAGAAAACCTTCGCGGGCGTCCTCGGCGGCGGCCTCCGCCGTCGCGGTCCAGAGGCGGGAGTTGCGGACCTGCTGGTCGAGGCCCTTGAGCAGCGCGTCGAAACCGGCGGCCTCCAGCTCCTCGATCAGCCGGTCGCGCGCAAGCCGTGCACCGACGGCGCCGGCAATGCCGAGCAGCGACGACCAGAGCCGTTGCAGGTCGCGGTGCTCGTATTCGATGATGGCGATCTCGTCGTAATCGCTGAAGAACAGGCCGGGATGGTTGACGACGGTGAGCGCCAGCACGCTTTCGCGCAAGGGCGGCAGCCCCTCGCCGCCGCGCACCAGCGACGAGCGCGCCAGCCGATCCGATATGCCGGAGGAGACCGCGTTGCCCTGCGGCGCATTGCGGCCGCCCCTGCCCTGCCGGTTGCCGGAAAAGTTGCCGCCGCCCTGCCGCTGCTGGGCGGGGCGGAAGAAGGCGTTCAGCCGGTCGCGCATGTTCTGCTGGTAGTGGCGCCGCACGTCCTCGTCGACGATCGCGGCCGTCACCTGGCGCAGGCGCGCTTCGAGCGCCGCGCGGCTTTCCGGCGTCTCGAAGGAGGCACCCTGCACCTCCCGGCTCCAGATCATCTCGGCAAGCGGGCGGGCGGCGGCCATCACCTTGTCGAAGGGCGCGCGGCCCTCATTGCGCACCAGGTCGTCCGGGTCCTTGCCGTCGGGCAGCAGCGCGAAGCGTATGGTGCGCTCCGGCTTGATGAAGGGCAGCGCGAGTTCGGCGGCGCGGTTTGCCGCGCGAATGCCGGCACCATCGCCGTCGAAGCACAGCACCGGTTCCGGCGTCATCTTCCACAAGAGGTCGAGCTGGTTTTCGGTCAGCGCCGTGCCGAGCGGCGCCACGGCATTTTCGATGCCCGCCTGGTAGAGCGCGATCACATCCATATACCCTTCGACGGCGATGATCGTGCCGGCGCCGTCAACCCCTTGAGCGCCCTTTCGGGCGCGGGCGTGATTGTAGAGCACGCTGCCCTTGTGGAAGAGATCAGTCTCGTTGGAATTGAGGTATTTCGCCTGGGCATCCGGCGACATGGCGCGGCCGCCGAAGGCGATGACCTTTTCGCGCACGGAGAGGATGGGGAACATGATGCGATCGCGGAAACGGTCGTAGGATACGGGAATGTCCGGCCCGTGCACGACGAGGCCGCAGGCCTCGATCGCCTCTTTCGGCACACCCTTGCCGGCCAGGTACCCCTTCAGCGCATTGCGGCTTTCCGGCGCATAGCCGAGCCGGAAGGTCTCGATGGTGCGGCCCGTCAGCCCGCGGTCGCGCAGATAGGCGCGCGCCTTGGCGCCGGCCGGCGTCTGGAGTTGCTCCTCGAAGAAGCGCGCCGCCATTTCCATGACCTCGACGAGCCCGGTGCGCTCCTTCTCCTTCTGCTCGGCCTCGCGGTCCGGCTGGGGCATGGCGACGCCCGCGAGATCCGCGATCTGCTGCACGGCCTCGGGGAAGGACAGCCCGTCGAGATCGGTGAGGAAGCGGAAATGGTCGCCGGAGACGCCGCAGCCGAAACAATGGTAGCGGCCCTTGCGGTCCTCGCAGTGGAAGCTCGGCGACTTTTCGCCATGGAACGGGCAGCAGGCCCAATAGTCGCCGCGCGACACATTGGTCTTGCGGCGATCCCAGGTCACGCGCTTGCCGATCACGTCGGAAATGGAGACGCGGTCGCGAATCTCGTCTAGGAAGGCGTTGGAAAAGCGCATGGATACCTCGATCAGGCTCCATATAACCATGCGGGGAAGCTATCGCCAGCACTACTGCATAATTTTATCCTTAAATCGGTTTCGGTTTAAGGATAAAATTATGCAGTAAATTCAAAATTCTACAGCGACCTTTGCGCGTCATTTCTGACGCGCAAAGGTCGCTGTGGTCGGCTGCCCACAGAAATTCACAGGCTATGCATCAAAAACCCATGTCGGGCGCGTAAAAACAGCGCGGCGTGTCCTCGGTCGGGTAGAGGCAGAGATGATATTCGCCGTCCGGCGAGTGGCGGGTCGTATCCTGCGGCAGGCGGAAGATATGGGTGCGGGTGGCCAGCCGGTGGTCGCCGGGCGCGAGCGTCACCTGATAGCCGCCCTTGATGATGCGCACGGCCGTCGCCGGGATCATCTGGCAGTCGCCATTGTGGCTGTTGCCGTTGCAGCAGAACTGCTCGTATTGCCAGCCGCTCGCCGCCTCATGCGCGAGAGCGGGGCCGGCAAGAGCCAGCATGCCAAGGGAAAGAAGAAAGGTCACGCGCATCGGCTCGATCTCCATTGACGAGAACGGCCACCGGGGCATCGACGCATGAACAAATCCGGCGGCACAGCATGCACTTCGCCGGGGCGGGCCGATGCGCGAGCGCATCGTCAGGCTCCTGTTTCGCGGGGTTTAACTGTGCGCGGCGTTTTTGGTTCCCGTCAAGGGCGTCGGTGTCGTCCGCGACACGAAACGCCCACAAACAAAAAGGGCGGCTGACGCCGCCCTTCCCGATAGACCCGGTCGCTGCCGGATTATTTCAGCAGTTCCTTCACCACGCCGGAGGCCTTGGCGAAGTCCATCTGGCCGGGATAGCGTTCCTTCAGCGCATTCATGCACTTGCCCATGTCGCGCAGGCCATGCGCGCCGGTTTCGCTGACCAGCGACGCACAGAGTTCCTTCATCTTCTCTTCCGGAATCTGCGCCGGCATGAAGCTTTCGATGACGACGATTTCCTGCCGCTCCTGGGCGGCAAGCTCCGGGCGGCCGTTGTCGCCGAAGATCTTGGCGGATTCCTCGCGCTGCTTGATCATCTTGGCGAGGATCTGCATGATCTCGTCGTCGGCGACCGGGCCCTTGCCCACGCCGCGATTGGCGATATCGCGATCCTTGATCGTTGCCTGGATCAACCGAAGCGTCGAAACGCGGCAGGAATCCTTGGCCTTCAGCGCATCCTTCAGCGCATTTGCGAATTGCTCGCGCATCATTTTCTCCATAGGAAGCCGCCCGGCGCCGGATGCGCGCGCGGTCTTCGATAGTGCTTTCTCGTGCATGCTCATAGACCGGCAAAGGGGCCGCGGGCAAACGGATTACATAAGCGATTGAATTTCAACGCTTTATAATTCCACGCAATCCACAGGCGGCGGTTGACCCCGTCATCCGCTTTGTCTATTTTCCGGCACCTGCACGAAATTTGGCAATCAGGGCGAACCAACGCGGGTTTCCGCGCGCCCTTGCCTTGCGAGATAAATGGTGCGCGGCCGCCCGGCTTTCAAGCCTTACGCCCGGCACCGGAAACGGGATACTCATGACCTCGACCCCCGCATGGACCACCGAAAAACCGACCGCCCTGCTCGTCCTCGCCGACGGCACGGTGATCGAAGGCAAGGGCATCGGCGCCACCGGCAAGGTGACCGCCGAAGTCTGCTTCAACACGGCGCTGACGGGCTACCAGGAAATCCTGACCGACCCCTCCTATCTCGGCCAGATCGTCACCTTCACCTTCCCGCATATCGGCAATATCGGCGCCAATGACGAGGACATCGAAGACCTGACGCCCGCCGCCCGCCACGGCGCCGTCGGCACGATCTTCAAGGCCGACATCACCGCGCCTTCGAGCTACCGCGCCGCAAAACACCTCGACGATTGGCTGAAGGCCCGCGGCATCATCGGTCTCTCGGGCATCGACACGCGCGCACTCACCGCCTGGATCCGCGAAAACGGTGCCCCGAACGCCGTGATCGCCCATGACCCGAACGGCGTCTTCGACATCGAGACGCTGAAGGCGGAGGCGAAAGCCTGGGGCGGCCTTGTCGGCCTCGACCTCGCCAAGGTCGCCTCCTCCGGCCAGTCCTCGCGCTGGAGCCAAGAGCCCTGGGTGTGGAACGAAGGTTATGACGACCTCGCCGACGCCGACGTGAAATACCACATCGTCGCGCTCGACTACGGCGTGAAGCGCAACATCCTGCGCCTCTTCGCCGGCCTCGGCTGCAAGGTCACCGTCATGCCGGCAACCTCCAGCGCGGACGAAGTGCTGGCCCAGAAGCCGGACGGCATCTTCCTGTCGAACGGTCCGGGCGACCCGGCGGCGACCGGCGAATATGCCGTGCCGGTCATCAAGACGCTGATCGAGACGGGCATCCCGATCTTCGGCATCTGCCTCGGCCACCAGATGCTCGGCCTTGCCGTCGGCGCCACGACCGAAAAGATGCATCAGGGCCACCATGGCGCAAACCATCCGGTGAAGGACCACACGACCGGCAAGGTCGAGATCGTCTCGATGAACCACGGTTTCGCCGTCGCCTCCACCTCGCTGCCGGAGGGCGTGGAAGAAACCCATGTCTCGCTGTTCGACGGGTCGAACTGCGGCCTGCGCCTCGTCGGCAAGCCGGTCTTCTCCGTGCAGCACCACCCGGAAGCCTCCCCCGGACCGCAGGACAGCCACTATCTCTTCCGCCGCTTCATCAACATGGTGCGCGCGAAGAAGGGCGAAGAGGCCATTCCGGAACGGGCGTAAGCGGTTCCAGACCATCCAGACGAAAAGGCCCCGGACATCGCGCCCGGGGCCTTTTTTGTTCGCTTAACCGATCGGGCCTAAGCCGGCAGGACAGCGCTTCTGTGCTTCAACAGCCGGTAGAAGCGCCAGTTGAGCAGGATGGCGGCGGCGCCGAGGCCGCCGACGAAGCCGAACCAGATGCCGATGCCGCCGAAGCCGCCCGGAAACGCGAAGAACCAGGCGCAGAGGAAGCCGATCGGCCAGTAGGAGATGAGGGCCAGGAGCATCGGGATGCGCGTGTCCTTCAGGCCGCGCAATAGGCCGGCGGCGATGGCCTGCAAGCCATCGACGAGCTGGAAGATGCCGGCGATCACCACGAAGGGGCCGGCGATCGCCAGAACCGCGGCCGAATCCTTGCCCGCCTTGTCGAGGAAGACCGAAGCGAGCGTCGTCGGGATCAGCGCGAAAAGCAGGCCGCCCGCGACCGCGATGGCAGCCGCGACGACGAGCACGGCCCAGGAGGCGCGCACGATGCCGAGATGGTCGCCGCGCCCATGCGCCACGCCGACCCGCACCGTGCCGGCCTGCGCCAGGCCGAGCGGGATCATGAAGGCGATGGAGGCGAGCTGAAGCGCGATGCCGTGGGCCGCCAGTTCCAGCGTGCCGATATTGCCCATCAGCAGCGAGGCGCCGGTGAAGAGGGTGACTTCGGCCAGCATGGTAAAGCCGATCGGCAGGCCGAGCTGCACGACCTCGCGGAAGGCCGGCCAGTCCGGCCGCCAGAAGCGCACGAAGAGCTCGTAGCGGCGCATTTCCGGCCGAAGCTGGATATAGGCGGTGAGCAGCACGAAGCTCAGCACGTTGACGCCGACGGAAACGATCGCCGCCCCCTCGATGCCGAGCGCCGGCATGCCGAAATGGCCGAGCACCAGCGCATAAGCGAAAAAGGCGTTGATCGTCAGGATGGCGATGGTGACATAGAGCACGATGCCCGCCCGGCCATGCGCGCTGACGAGGCCGCGCAGCGTCATGAACAGCAGCGCCGGCGCCATGCCCCATTGCGCGATCTTCAGGTAGCTGCCGGCGAGCGCCGCCACCTCCGGCTTCTGGCCGGCATAGAGCAGGATGTCTTCAACATTGTAGAAGACCGGGATCATCAGCGCAGCGTAGATCAGCACCACCCACATGCCCATGCGCACCGAGCGGCGCACGGAGACGGCCTCGCCCCGGCCATAGGCCTGCGCCACCATCGGCATCACGGCATTGGCGAAGCCGGAGCCGAGGATGAAGATGGTGAAGAAGAACTGGCTCGCCAGCACGATCGCCGCCAGATGCGCAGCACCCAGGCGGCCGAGGATGACCACGTCCGTCGTGTGAATGCCGAGCTGGGCGAGCTGCGCGCCGATCAACGGCACGCCGAGGGTCAAGGTCGCCCGGAAATGGGCGCGCCAGCTGTTGTCCGCGCGGTGCGTGGCCATGTGCATCATAATTCTCACTTTCGTGACGCTTCGGATCACAAAGTCCCGCCGCGATCAATCGAGTAGCTGTGATCTTTTCATCAAAAATGCGCTGGATTGGGCTTCTCGCGCCGGTTTCGCGCGAAAATTTCGTCAAACCGTCACGGTTGAAAGCGCTTCAGGGCGATTCAGCGGCGAGATTTTCGCTCGGGCCCGCACCGGCGCCGCGCAGTTTCACGACGAAGATCACGAGGCCGACGAAGAGGACCAGCGCCGCCAGAGCATAGGGCGCGCCGGCAAAGACCACGGGCGCGACAGGCCCCGTGAAGTGGCTGAAGACCTGCGTGAAGATCAGCGGCCCGATGATCGTCGTGATGCTGGAGACGCTGGAAAGCGCGCCCTGCAATTCGCCCTGGGCCGATGGCGGAACGCGGGCCGACGCGATCGAGCGCAGCGGCGGGTCGGCCAGGCTCTCCAGCGCCGTCAGCGCGATCACCACATAGACCATCCAGCCCTGCCAGGAGGCGGCATAACCGGAGAGGGCAAGCACGGCGAAGGCGAGGCCGACGATCGCCGTTCGATATTCGCCGAGTTTCGGCACGACACGCGGCAGCACGAAGGCCATGACGACCGCGCCGCCGATGCCGAAAACGCCGAGCGACAGCCCGATCTGCCCTTCGCTCCAGCCATAGCGGAGTGCTGCGACGAAGGGCCAGACGGCGGGATAGACGGCATGGGCCAGCCAGTAACAGAAGAAGACGAGCCCGACCCACAGCACGCCCGGATATTGCCGCATCTGCAAGAGCGCGCCGAGCGGATTGGCGCGGGCGAATTCGAAGCGGCGGCGGTTGGCGGGCGCGAGGCTTTCCGGCAACAGCGCCCAGGCCGCGACGAAATTGAGGAAGGCGAGCGCCGCGGCCCCATAGAAGGGGATGCGCGGCCCGAATTCGCCGAGCAGGCCGCCGATGACCGGCCCGAGCGCGAAGCCGGTGCCGAAGGCGATGCCCATCAGCCCGAAATTCTTGGCGCGCGTCTCGTCGGTGGAGACATCGGCGATATAGGCGGCCGCGGTGCCGAAACTCGCGCCGCTGATGCCGGCGAGCACCCGGCCGACGAAGAGCATCCAGTAGCTGGTGGCGAGCGCGCAGATCAGGTTGTCGATGGCAAAGGTGAGGATGCAGGCAAGCAGCACCGGCCGCCGGCCGAACCGGTCCGACAGGTTGCCGATGAACGGCGCGAAGAGGAACTGCATGCCGGCATAGACGAGCAGCAGCCAGCCGCCGTCGATCGCCGCCTGGCTGATGGTGTCGCCCGTCAACTCGCGCAGATAGGTCGGCAGCACCGGCATGATGATGGCGATGCCGATCACGTCGAGGAACATGATCATGAAGACGAGAAAGAGCCCCCGCCGGGTGGACCTGGCATCGATCATGGCGTCACCTCTGGAATGATCGGCGCCCGTCGCGGTGGGCGAAAATATCGACCACGGCGTTGTATTTCAGTTTTCCCCGCGAAACAATCCGTGAACATCGCAAAATTTTTGATGATTGGGATGCGGCCCGCTGATGCAGCGCACGATGACGGCGTGTTCCGCGCCGCAGGGGGGAGCCGCGACCTTCCAGCCGCTGCGCTTCGGCTTTCACATGCTGGCCTTCGCCGGCATTCCGGCGGCCTTCCTGCTGTGGGCGAAGGTCGTGCACCTGCCGTTCTTCCGGCAGCTGCGCGGCAATCTAGCGCCCGCCGTGCCGACGCTCGTGGTGGCGCCGGCGGTCGCACTCACCCATTCCGGCAAATATGCCTCGATCGTCGAGGAAGACCTGAAGGTCGCCGACGGCGGCAATGCCGCCGGCGCATCCCTCATCACACGTCGCCCTTGAACGTATCGCAGGCATCGACGCGGCCGGTATCGAAGCCGCGCTTGAACCAGCGGCGGCGCTGCTCGGATGTGCCGTGGTTGAAGCTTTCCGGCACGACGTAACCCTGCGTGCGCTTCTGCAGCGTGTCGTCGCCGATCTGGGTGGCGGCGTTCAGCGCCTCCTCCAGGTCGCCGCGCTCCAGAAGACCCTTCTGCTCGGTATATTTGCCCCAGATGCCGGCGTAGCAATCGGCCTGGAGCTCGACGCGGATCGACATCTGGTTGGCCTCGACCTCGCTCATGCGCTGGCGCTGCTGGTTGAAGCGCGGCAGCACGCCGGTGAGGTTCTGCACGTGATGGCCGACCTCATGCGCGACGACATAGGCCTGCGCGAAATCGCCCGACGCATCGAACTTGTCGGCGAGTTCGTCGAAGAAGCTCATGTCGAGGTAGAGCTTGCGGTCGCCCGGGCAGTAGAACGGGCCGGAAGCAGCCGAGGCAAAGCCGCAGGCCGACTGCACGGAGCCCGAGAAAAGCACCATCTTGGGCTCCTCGTAGCGTTCGCCGGCCGTCTGGAAGATGCCGTTCCAGGTGTCTTCCGTCTCGGCGAGCACCGTCGCCATGAAGGCCTTGCGTTCCTCCTCCTGCGGCGAGGAGCGCTGGCTGGCGCTTTCGGTCTGCTCGAAGCCGGGCCTCGCGACCTGCCCGCCGCCCTCGCCCATCACCTGCAACAGGTCGATGCCCATCGCCTTGAAGATGAAGTAGATGACGACGAGGAAGATGATCGTGCCGATACTCATGCCGCCGCCGGCGCGGCGGCCGCCCATCGGGATGCGGAAGCCGCCATTGCCGCGGCCGAACGGATTGCTCCCGCCCGCCGTAGGCCCGGCCCCGCGCTGGTCCTCGACATTGCCCGACTGACGGCGACCTTTCCATTCCATGGCGTGTTTTCCCCGAATTGATTGCCGACGAACGTCCACAACGTGAAATCGTTCCTCAGCACCAGCTTATAGGGCCTGCCGGGCGCCTTGCAAAACGAAAAGCGGACCTCGGCGCCGGTGCAAAACCGTCGTCAGGATGCGGCCAGCCGGCATTGCGAACAGCCGGCCTGCGGCTGATAATTTTTCGGCGCCGTGTCGGATCGCCCTTTTGCCGCGCGTCTCTAGATATCGGTCAAGCGATCACGAGAGGAGAAGACCCATGAGAAAGATCATTGTCGGCGCATTCGTCAGCCTCGACGGCGTCATGCAGGCGCCGGGCGGACCGCAGGAGGACCCGATCGGCGGCTTCCGGTTCGGCGGCTGGGTGGCTCCGCTCTTCGACGAGAAGGGCGGTGCCGCGGTCGGCGAGATGTTCGCAAACCCCTTCGACCTGCTGCTCGGCCGCAAGACCTACGACATCTTTGCCGCCCACTGGCCCTACGCCGCCAAGGACGACCCGATCGGCCCGCTCTTCGACCGTGTCACCAAATATGTCGCGACCCGCAACCCGGCTTTCAGCACCACCTGGCAGAACAGCCGGGTACTCGGCGCGGATGCGATCGCCGCCGTGAAGGCCTTGAAAAGCGAGGACGGACCGGACCTCCTGACGCAGGGCTCGACGGAGTTTCTCAAGGCGCTGTTCGAAAACGACCTCGTCGACGAGATCAACGTCTTCACCTTCCCCGTCATCCTGGGCAAGGGCAAGCGGCTCTTCGGCGACACCGCCTTCCCGCGTGCGCTGACACTGGTCGATTCACGCAGCACCGACACCGGCGTCGTCATCAGCAAATATGCCCGCGCCGGCGAGGTCGCCACCGGCTCCTTCGAGTTCGACACGCCGACGGATGCCGAGCTGGAGCGTCGCCGCAACCTGACTTGACCGCGCCTGCGGTTCCCGCTCCTATTCCACCCGAGGAACAGGGGAGGACGGCATGAAGGCGGCACGGCTGGAGGCGATCGGCGGTTTTTTCGTGCGCGAGGTGGAAAGGCCGGTGCCCGGCGCGGACGACCTGCTCGTGCGCATCGAGGCCGCCGGCATCTGCGGCACGGACCGCCACCTCTTCCACGGCGAGTTCCCCTGCCAGCCGCCGGTGACGCTCGGCCACGAGTTTTCCGGCATCGTCGAGGCAGTCGGCGATGCAGTGCTGCACTTCCGCCCCGGCATGCGCATCACCGGCGACCCCAACATCCATTGCGGCCGCTGCGCGCAATGCCAGCGCGGCCGCGTCAACCTCTGCGAAAACCTGCAGGCGATCGGCATTCATCGGGACGGCGGTTTTGCCGACTATGTGCTCGTGCCGCAGAAGCAGGCCCATGAACTGCCGCTCTCGCTGCCGCCGGAACACGGCGCCTTCTGCGAACCGCTCGCCTGCTGCCTGCACGGCATCGACATGGCGGGAATCCAGCCCGGCAGTTCCGTCGTGGTGCTCGGCGGCGGGGTGATCGGCATGCTGGTCGTGCAACTCGCCCGTCTTGCCGGTGCCGCCGCCGTCATCCTCGTCACCCGCCAGGCCGTGCGCCGCCAACTCGCCGAGGAGACCGGCGCAACCGGTTCCTTCGACCCCGCCGCCGGAAACGTCATCGAAGGCATAGTCGGAAAGACCGGCCTGCTGCCGGGTGGCGCCGACGTGGTCATCGAATGCGCCGGCGTGGCCGAAACGATGGAACAGGCGCCGAAACTCGCCCGCAACGGCGGCACGGTCGTCCTTCTCGGCGTGATGCCGCAGGGCGAGAAGGTGGAATTCGAGCCCTTCGACCTGCTCTTCCGCGAGGTCAAGATCCTCACATCCTTCCTCAACCCCTTCACGCATGGCCGCGCCGCGGCCCTCATCGCGGCCGGCACGATCAAGGTCGACCGCCTGATCTCCCGCCGCATCGGGCTCGACGGACTCCCCGATGCGGTGGCCAATCCGCCGCGGCCGGGCGAGGTGAAGGTGCTCGTCATGCCGGGGCTGGCATAGGCTTCAGTCCAGCCCCTCCTCCGCCACGGCCTGTTCCAGCCAGGCCGCGAAGGCCGACATGGCGGGGCTGACGCTGCGCGATTGCAGGCGGGTCAGCCAGTAGCTGCCGAGCGTCACGCTGGTCTTGAACGGCTGCACGACGGCACCCGCCCCCAGCAGCCGCGAAAACATCAAGGGCGGCGCGAGCCCGACGCCCGCCCCTTGCAGCACCACTTCCATCATGGCGAGCGAGGTGTCGAAGACAATGGCGTTTTGCGGCGGCGGCGTGCGCGGCAGGCCGGCGGCCTCGAACCAGCGCGTCCACTCGTCGCGGCGGTAGGAGCGCAGCAGCGTCATGCCGAGCAGGTCGGCGGGCTCCGTCAGGTCGCGCGCCACGGTGGGGATCGCGAGCACCGAGAGCGGCGCATCGAACAGGCGGACCGCATCCGTGCCATGCCAGGCGCCCGCGCCGAAGCGGATGGCGAAATCGAGGCCCTCGGCGGCGAGATCGACGCGGTTGTTGTTGGTGGAAAGCCGCACCTCCACGAAGGGATGGCGCTCGCGGAAGCCGGCCAGCCGCGGCAGCAGCCAGCCGACGGCAAAGGTGCCGACGGCGCCGATCGTCAGGATTTCCCGCACATGCCCGCCGCGAAAACGCTCCACGACATCTGCCATGCGGTCGAAACTGTCGCGCAGCACCGGCAGCAGGCTTTCGCCCTCCGCCGTGATCATCAGCCCGCGCGGCAGGCGCTTGAAGAGCACGACGCCGAGCTGGTCCTCCAGGCTCTTCACCTGATGGCTGACGGCGGCCTGCGTGACGTTCAGCTCGATGGCCGCCCGGGTAAAACTCAAGTGCCGGGCAGACGCCTCGAAAGCGCGAAAGGCGTTCAGCGGCAGATATGGCCGAACCATGGCAATGCCCCAGTTTTCCTAATGGCTGAGACCAGTATTGATCTTTTGTCAGATCATCAAAGCATTGCTATCCAGAATGCGCAAGCCATTCAAAATTCGAGGAAAACGTGATGGACATCCGTCTTTTCGCGGCCGGCGCCCTGCTGGCCGCGGGTTTCAGCATGCCGGCCGAAGCCCGCATTATTTGTACAATCGTTGCCGATGCCGGAAGCGACGAGGTATTTCTGGAACAGGGCGATTGCGCGACCCGCGTGACACCCGCCTCCACCTTCAAGGTGCCGCTCGCCGTGATGGGCTACGATTCGGGTTACCTCGAAGACGCCGAGGAGCCGGTGCTGCCCTTCATGAAGGGCTATCCGGACTGGGGCGGCGACGCCTGGCGGCAGCCGACGAGCCCGAAACGCTGGATGGAATATTCCGTCGTCTGGTATTCGCAGCGCATCGCCGAATTCCTCGGTTACCAGCAGTTGCGCGACTATGCCGATGCCTTCGGCTACGGCAATGCCGACATGGCGGGCGACCCCGGCAAGGACAACGGCCTGGAACGCGCCTGGATCGCCTCCTCGCTGAAAATCTCGCCGCGCGAACAGGTGGAGTTCCTGAAGAAGCTGGTGAACCACGAACTGCCGGTCGCCGCCGACGCGATGGACAGGGCGATGGAGATCGTCGAGCGACGCGATATCGAGGACGGCTGGGGCGTACAGGGCAAGACTGGCATGGCCTATCCGCGCCAGGCCGACGGCAGTTTCAACTATAATACGCCGTGGGGCTGGTATGTCGGCTGGGCGCGGCGCGATGAACGCACCGTCGTCTTCGCCCGGCTAATACAGGACGAGAAAAAGCAGGAGCCGCGCACCAGCCTCAGGGCGCGCGACAGCATCCTGAAGGAACTGCCCGGCATTCTCGCGACGGACTGACCCGCGCTCACCGCCTCGGAACCATTCCGAGCCCCTTGCGGGCGAGGCCCGAGACGTTGAGGGCGAGCTTACGGCAAAAGACGGGCGACATGCCGAGAAGCCGCAGGGCGATATTGCGCAAGGCCCGGCCGATGCGGCTGCGGACCGTCGCGATCGTCGTCAGGCGGCCTGCGAGTTCCAGAACCTCGGCCGCCGCCGGCCGGCGCTTCTCCTCATAAAGCTCCAGCGCCGCCTCCGGCGCCTTGCCGAGAAGCACATCGGCCAGCAGCCGGCCGAGCACGACGGCATCGACGAGCCCCGTGTTCATGCCCTGCCCGCCGGCCGGGCTATGCACATGCGCGGCATCGCCCATGAGGAAGAACGGCCCGGAGCGGTAGCGCGAGGCGACCCGGTGGTGCACGCGAAAACGCGACCCCCAGATCACGTCGCGCACCCGGCTGACGCCCTTGCGCAGGCCGCGCGCATCCAGCAGCGCCTGCACGAAGGCCACCCCGGGCACCTCCGGCGCCTCCTCGACGGGTGCCACGATACGGTAGCGCCCGCCCGGCAGCGGCGCGACGACGGCCATGCCCTCCGGTGAGAAGAACAGCGCCACCTCGTTGCTCAGCGCCCAGTCCATGTGCACGTCGGCGAGCATGAAGGATTCGCTGTAGGTCTCGCCATCGAAGGTGATACCGGCAGCGCTTCGCACCACACTGTGCATGCCGTCGCCACCGACGACGTAGCGGGCGCGGACGGTCTTGACACCCTCCGGCGTATCGAGATGGACGACCGCACCCGTCGCGTCCGGCTCGATCGTCGTCGCCGAGATGCCGCGGTCTATCGTGCCGCCCAGGCTCGACAGCCGCTCGGCAAGGATCGCCTCCGTCTCGTCCTGCGGGATCATCAGGATCTGCGCATAGCGCGACGGCAGCATGGAGAAGTCGAGTTCCAGCAGCGCCTTGTCGTGCTCGCGCAGCGCAAAGCGCGTGAGCGGCAGGCCGCGGCTCTCCAGCACGTCGGTGACGCCGATATGCTCCAGCACTTCCAGCGTATGGGCATGGATGACGGCGGCGCGCGAGGTGTTCTGGCCGGCGGCCAGCCGGTCGACGATGACATGGGGGACGCCGGCCTGTTGCAGGGTGACGGCCAAGGCAAGGCCGGTCGGCCCTGCCCCAACGATCAGGACATCCGTTTCTTGCGGCAGCATGGTCCGGCCTCCCAGATCGACATATCTTCCGGCCTTGCCTCCGGCCGTTCGAACCATGGGTATATCGGGCGGGCGGGGCGCTGGAAACAGGGCGGCACTTTTCCTGTCGATTGCGCGATTTTCGGGGTTCCGCTCGCCTGCGCATTTGCCTATAAGCCGCTTCTAGCCTTGACAGACCATTTTTGCGCGCCCGGCCGGTGAACCCATCGCCATGGCCGGATTTTCGCGCACGCGGAAGAACGGATAGAACCATGCCCAAGCGCCAAGATTTGAAATCGATCCTCATCATCGGCGCGGGGCCGATCGTCATCGGCCAGGCCTGCGAATTCGACTATTCCGGCACCCAGGCCTGCAAGGCGCTGAAAGAGGAAGGCTATCGTGTCATCCTCGTCAACTCCAACCCGGCGACGATCATGACCGACCCGGGGCTGGCCGATGCCACCTATGTCGAACCGATCACCCCGGAAGTCGTCGCCAAGATCATCGCCAAGGAACGGCCGGACGCGTTGCTGCCGACCATGGGCGGCCAGACGGCGCTCAACACGGCGCTTTCCCTGAAGCGCATGGGCGTGCTCGACCGTTATAATGTCGAGATGATCGGCGCCAAGCCCGCCGCCATCGACATGGCCGAAGACCGCGCGCTCTTCCGCGAGGCGATGGCCCGCATCGGCCTGGAAACGCCGAAATCGCTGCTCGCCAACGCCACCGAGATCAAGGACGTCGACCGCAAGGTGCATGAGGCCGAACGCACCAGGGTCAAGGCCGAACTGTCAGGCGATGCGCTCGACAAGGCACTGGACGAGCTGGAAAACCAGTGGAACCTCGGCGAAACCGACCGCAAGCAGCGCTACATGAGCCACGCCATGGCGATCGGCGCGCAGGCGCTGGACACGATCGGCCTTCCCGCCATCATCCGGCCGTCCTTCACGATGGGCGGCACCGGCGGCGGCATCGCCTATAACCGCTCGGAATTCTTCGAAATCGTCAATTCCGGCCTCGACGCCTCCCCGACCACGGAAGTCCTCATCGAGGAATCGGTGCTGGGCTGGAAGGAATACGAGATGGAGGTCGTCCGCGACACGGCGGACAACTGCATCATCATCTGCTCGATCGAGAACATCGACCCGATGGGCGTGCACACGGGCGACTCGATTACCGTCGCTCCGGCGCTGACGCTGACGGACAAGGAATACCAGATCATGCGCAACGCCTCGATCGCGGTGCTGCGCGAGATCGGGGTGGAGACCGGCGGTTCGAACGTGCAGTTCGCCGTCAACCCGGAGAACGGCCGCCTCGTCGTCATCGAGATGAACCCGCGCGTCTCGCGCTCCTCTGCTCTGGCCTCCAAGGCAACCGGCTTCCCGATCGCCAAGATCGCGGCAAAACTCGCCATCGGCTACACGCTCGACGAACTGGAGAACGACATCACCGGCGGCGCCACCCCGGCCTCGTTCGAACCGTCAATCGATTACGTCGTGACCAAGATCCCGCGTTTCGCCTTCGAAAAATTCCCCGGCGCCGAGCCGACGCTGACGACGGCCATGAAGTCCGTCGGCGAAGTGATGGCGATCGGCCGCACCTTCGCCGAATCGCTGCAAAAGGCGCTGCGTGGCCTCGAAACAGGCCTGACCGGCCTCGACGAGATCGAAATTCCGGGGCTTGGCGACGGCAACGACAAGAATGCCATCCGCGCTGCCATTTCCACCGCGACGCCGGACCGCCTGCGCATGGTCGCCCAGGCGCTGCGCCTTGGTCTTACGCCGGAAGAGGCGCACGAGGGGTCGAAGATCGACCCGTGGTTCATCGAGCAATTGAAGGCGATCGTCGACATGGAGGCCCGCGTCCGCGAGCACGGCCTGCCGGATGACGCCGAAAACCTGCGCATGCTGAAGGCCTTGGGCTTTTCCGACGCGCGCCTCGCCACCCTTTCGGCCAAGCGCCCGAAGGAAGTCGCCGAATTGCGCAACCGCCTCGACGTGCGCCCGGTCTTCAAGCGCATCGACACCTGTGCGGCCGAATTCGCCTCGCCGACCGCCTATATGTACTCGACCTACGAGACGCCCTTTGCCAGCGCCACGCGCTCGGAAGCCGGGATTTCGGATCGCAAGAAGGTCGTCATCCTCGGCGGCGGCCCGAACCGCATCGGCCAAGGCATCGAGTTCGACTATTGCTGCTGCCACGCCGCCTTCGCGCTGAAGGATGCCGGCTATGAAGCGATCATGATCAACTGCAACCCGGAAACCGTCTCGACCGACTACGACACCTCCGACCGCCTCTATTTCGAGCCGCTGACGGCGGAAGACGTCATCGAGATCCTGAAGGCCGAGCAGACCAACGGCGAAGTGGTCGGCGTCATCGTACAGTTCGGCGGCCAGACGCCGCTGAAGCTTGCCGAAGCGCTGGAAAAGAACGGCATCCCGATTCTCGGCACCGCGCCCGACATGATCGACCTTGCCGAAGACCGTGACCGCTTCCAGAAGCTCCTGCAGAAGCTCGACCTCGCCCAGCCGAACAATGGCATCGCCTATTCGGTCGAGCAGGCCCGCCTCGTCGCAGCCGAAATCGGCTTCCCGCTCGTCGTGCGCCCGTCCTACGTGCTCGGCGGCCGCGCCATGCAGATCATCCATTCGGAATCGATGCTGCAGACCTACCTGCTCGACACCGTGCCCGGCCTCGTGCCGGAAGACATCAAGCAGCGCTACCCGAACGACAAGACCGGCCAGATCAACACGCTGCTCGGCAAGAACCCGCTGCTCTTCGACAGCTACCTGTCGAACGCGGTCGAAGTCGACGTCGACGCCATTTCGGACGGCAAGGACGTCTTCGTCTCCGGCATCATGGAGCATATCGAGGAGGCCGGCATCCATTCGGGTGACTCGGCCTGCTCGCTGCCGGTGCACACGCTTTCCAGCGAGACCGTCGACGAGCTGGAACGCCAGACCAAGGCGCTCGCCAAGGCCCTGAATGTCGGTGGCCTGATGAACGTGCAATATGCCATCAAGGACGGCACGATCTACGTGCTCGAAGTGAACCCGCGCGCCTCGCGCACCGTGCCCTTCGTCGCCAAGACCATCGGCGCGCCGATCGCCAAGATCGCCGCCCGCATCATGGCCGGCGAGAGCCTGGATGCGGCGATCGCCGCCTATGGCGAAAAGCCGGATCCGCGCAACCTGAAGCACATCGCCGTCAAGGAAGCCGTGTTCCCCTTCGCCCGTTTCCCGGGCGTCGACACGCTGCTCGGTCCGGAAATGCGCTCGACCGGCGAGGTCATCGGCCTCGACACCGACTTCGCGCTGGCCTTCGCGAAGTCCCAGCTCGGCGCCGGCGTCGACCTGCCGCGCGAAGGCACGGTCTTCGTCTCGGTGCGCGACGAGGACAAGGACCGCGTGCTGCCGGCCATCAACATCCTGACCGGCATCGGCTTCAAGGTGATGGCGACCTCCGGCACCGCCCGCTTCCTCGCCGAAAAGGGCATCGAGGCGATCAAGATCAACAAGGTGCAGGAAGGCCGCCCGCATATCGAGGACGCCATCCGCAACCGCCAGGTCCAGCTGGTCATCAACACGACCGATGGCAACAAGGCGATCTCCGACTCCAAGTCGCTCCGCCGCGCCGCCCTGATGCAGAAGGTCCCCTACTACACCACCATGGCCGGCGCGCTTGCCGCCGCCCAGGCGATCAGGGCCCTCAAGCAGGGCCAGCTCGAAGTACGGCCGTTGCAGTCGTATTTCTGAGAGGCCACCGATGGACAAGCCCTTGCGCTACTCGCTTCACGCGGAAACCGTGATGCGGGAGCGCAAGCTTGATCCAGCCTGGATCGAGGCAACCGTTCGTGCACCGGACTGGCGTTTGAGCGATCCGTCCGGACCCGAGGTGGAGCGACGCTATCGCGCGATAGCCGCACTCGAAGGGCGCATATTGCGCGTTGTTTGTGTTGAAGCGAGCGATGAGGTACGAATTATATCCGCATTTATCGATAGAGGCGCTAGGAAGCCGGCATGACCGTGAAAGTCGAATATGACCCCGTCGTGGACGCGGCCTATATCCGCTTCTCGCATGAGGACATCATCGAGACGGAAGAGGTCTCGCAGGGCATCATGCTTGATTTCGACAAGGACGGGCGGATCGTCGGCCTCGAAGTGCTCGACGCGCGGGCGCATCTGCCCAAGGATCTGCTTTCGCAGGCTGCATAACTACACCATCGTCTCCTTCAGATGCTCCACCAGCCGCATGTCCTCGACAAAGAGGGCGTGCTGGCGCTGGCGTTCGTTCTCGTCCGGCAGGCGGAGCAGGTAGGAGGGGTGGATGGTCGGGTATAGGACCATGTCGCCCTGCATGGTGATCGGCTTGCCGCGGAGCTGGTTGAGCGGCCTTTGTTCGCCGCTGAGCGCATAAAGCGCGGTGGCGCCGAGCGCCACGATCAGGCGGGGCTTGATCAGTTCGATCTCCTTTGCCAGCCACCAGCGGCAATGGTCTATTTCACCCCGGTCCGGTTTCTGGTGGATGCGGCGCTTGCCGCGCGGCTCATATTTGAAATGTTTCACCGCATTGGTGAGGTAGAGCGTTTCGCGGGCGATGCCGGCCTCTTTCAGCACCGCGTCGAAAACCTTGCCCGCCGGGCCGACGAAGGGGCGGCCGGCGAGATCCTCCTGGTCGCCGGGCTGTTCGCCGACCATCATCAGGGAGGCCTGCTGCGGGCCCTCGCCGAAGACGGTCTGCGTCGCCGTGCAATGCAGCGGGCAGCGCGTGCAGTGCCGCGCCTCCTCGCGCACGGCGTCGATCGTGCCGGCCCCGGCGGGGATTATCTGGGCTACGGTCTGCGCCGCCTCCTGGAGGCGATAGTGGAAGAGCGGCGGATCGCTGGCGGCGCGCTCGGCCATGGCGCGCACATTCGCCTCGGCATTGGCGATCAGTGCCGGGATGAGATCGGCTTCCGGCAGGTTGCGCCAGTATTTCTTCGGCATTTCCGCCTGCATGGCCTTCAGCTTCAGCCGGGCCGGATTGAAGATGCTGGCATAGTAGGTGCGCCAGAGATCGTCGGTCGGGTCGCCGTGGCCCGGGTCTTCGCCGGGCCGCATGTCGAAGATCAGGCTTTCGCCGTCCCAGCTTGCCGTGCCCTTCGGCGTGGCGATGATCCAGTCCATGTCGGCGAAGCGCCGGCGGAAGAAGGGGGCGGTGCGGGCGACGATGAAATGGGTCGGCTCGAACCAGGCGAAAAACCGCCGGCGGCCCTGCGTTTCGCCGGCGATCTCCTTGAAGCGCACGAAGGCCGTCATCTTGTGGCTGTCGCGGTCGACATTCTTTGCCAGCAGGCGCGCCCAGGCGACATCCTTGTCCGCCGTCAGCTCCAGCAGGCGGCGATCGGCCTGCAGGCGCCAGAGCAGCCGGTAGAGCAGGTGAAAGCGGCCCGGCTCCGTATGGCAGACCACGGCTTCGGCCAGCGGCAGGAAGGCGGGCGGCACGGTGAGTGGCGCCGCACCCTCCGGCTTGGGCAAATCCGGCAAGGGGTCGGGCTCGAAAAGCGCCTCGTCAGAACCGTTGATCCGCCAATCCACCTCGCGCGGCGAGATGCCGGCGGAGGCGAGCGCGCGGGCGGCATCGCGCCATTCGGGAAAATCGCCCCGGCCGAGAAGAGGGATCGTGTGCATCAGAGCAACGAAAGCTGTTCCGGTTTGCGCGCAAAAAGCGTCTTCAGGTCGGCGCGGTCGGCCAGCCGCCGCGGCGTCCAGCCCTCCGCCTCGATGAAGGCGCGCACCTTGCGCAAAGACACGCCGAGCCGCGCCAGGTCCTCCAGCCGCAGGCGGCGAAAGCGGCGGCTGGAAAGGATGGCATCCACCGTCTTCGTGCCGAGACCCGGCACGCGCAACAACCCTTCGCGCTCCGCCCGGTTGACGTTCATCGGAAAGGCATCGCGGTTGGCAAGCGCCCAGGCAAGCTTGGGATCCATGTCGAGATCCAGCATGCCGCCGGTCGATGCCGTGATCTCGTCCACGCCGAAACCGTAGAAACGATAGAGCCAGTCGGCCTGGTAGAGCCGATGCTCGCGCACCAGTGGCGGCTTGATCAGCGGCAGCGCGCGCGAGGAATCGGGAATGGGGCTGAAGGCGGAATAATAGACGCGCTTCAGGCCGTAGCTGCCGTAAAGCCGGGCGCTCGTCTTCAGGATCGTCGCATCGTCCGCGCCATCGGCGCCGACGATCATCTGCGTGCTCTGGCCGCCGGGCACGAAGCGCTTGCGGCGCTTGGTCTGGAGGGTGGGATCGTCCGCCGCCTCGATCTTGCGGCGCAGGTCGCCCATGGCCCGGCGGATGCCCTCGGGGCGCTTTTCCGGCGCGAACCGGCCGATGCCTGCATCCGTCGGCAACTCGATGTTGAGCGAGAGGCGATCGGCATAAAGCCCCGCCTCCTCGATCAGCTCCGGTGCGGCGTCAGGAATGGACTTGAGATGGATATAGCCGCGAAAGCCGTGCACGGTGCGAAGCTCGCGGGCCACCCGCACCATCTCGCTCATCGTATGGTCAGGCGAACGGATGATGCCGGAGGACAGAAACAGACCCTCGATATAGTTGCGCCGATAGAATTCCAGCGTCAGCCAGACAACCTCCTCCGGCGTGAAGCGGGCGCGCTCGACATTGCTGGAGGAGCGGTTGATGCAATAGGCGCAATCGAAGATGCAGAAATTGGTGAGCAGGATCTTGAGCAGCGAAATGCAGCGCCCGTCCGGCGCATAGGCATGGCAGATCCCCGCCCCTTCCGTCGAGCCCAGCCCGCCGGACGCGACGGAATCGCGCTTGACGGTTCCGCTGGAAGCGCATGAGGCATCGTATTTGGCGGCATCCGAGAGGATGGCCAGGCGTTGTTGCAGCGATTTTTTCATATTTGTTCACTATATGTTCCAGAGGGCGCAGTCAATGGGAAAGCGGTTGTCATCGGCGGCTCAATAGCCGCCGATAATGGGAAGGACTTCGCCGGTGATGTAGCTGGAGCATTGCGGCGAGGCGAGGAAGACATAGGCGGGCGCCAGTTCCTCCGGCTGGGCGGGGCGTTTCATCGGCGTGTCGGCGCCGAATTTCGCGACGTCTTCGGCCGCCTTGTCGGAGGGATTGAGCGGTGTCCAGACGGGGCCGGGTGCCACCGCATTGACGCGGATGCCGCGCGGCACGAGCTGGCTTGCCAGCGAGCGGGTGAAGGCATGGATCCCGCCCTTGGTCATCGAATAGTCGAGCAGAGCCTTGGAGCCTTCGAGGCCGGTGACGGAGCCGGTGTTGACGATCGCCGAACCCGGTTCCATATGCGGCACCGCCGCCTGCGCCATGAAGAAATAGCCGTAGAGATTGGTCTTCAGCGTCTCGTCGAAATGTTTTTCCGAAAGATCCAGGATATCCTCCGCATGGACCTGGAAGGCGGCATTGTTGACGAGGACGTCGAGCCGGCCGAGTTCCTTCACCGTGCGTTTGACGGCTTCCCGGCAGAACGCCTTGTCCTTGACGTCGCCGGCGAGCGCGATGCAGCGCCGGCCCTCCGCCTCGACCGCCGCGATCGTCTCCTTCGCATCGCCGCCTTCGGCAAGATGGGCGATCGCCACATCCGCCCCCTCGCGGGCGAAGAGCACGGCAACGGCGCGGCCGATGCCGGAATCACCGCCCGTGATCAGCGCCACCTTGTCCTTCAGCTTTTCCGAGCCCTTGTAGAACGGCGCGTCATACATCGGCGCCGGATCGAGCTTCGCCTCGTTGCCGGGTTTCGGCTGGTGCTGCTGGGGAAAGGGCGGGACGGGATAAAGCCGCGCGCCGGCCTGCATGGCCTCGGACTTGCCCGTCTCCGGCTTGCGGTCGGCCGCCGCCACTTCGTCCTGGATGTCACGCTGTTTGGCCGCCGTGCGGGCGGATTGGCTGCGGGTCATGGGGGCTCCCTCAAAGCTCGGTGGGGCGGATGTTGTCGACGCGGACCGTGCCGGCAACGACTTCGCGCGGGCCGTCCAGCGGATAGGACGGGTCGGTCTCGTCGATGACCGTGTAGAGTTTCTCGTTGCGGAAGGCGCTGGACGACGTGGTGGAATTGCCGTCCCCGGGCAGCGCGTCGATTTCCATGTAGTCGAGCTCCGCTTCAGCTGCGACCACCCGGGCATCGCCCGAGGAGCGGGCGCGCACCACCACCTCCCCCTGGTTCGGCGCGATGTCCCAGTTGGTGTCCGTCGACGAGGCGATCGGAACGAGGCGGTAGAGTTTCAGCTGCTCGGTATCGGAATAATCGGTCACGCCGACCGCGGCGTCCCGCGGCGGTGCGGCAGCCTCCTGTGAAAAATCGAATTGCGGCACCGCGTCGGCAGCGATGACCTTTTCGCGGCCGGTCTCGGCCGATATGACGCTTTCCGCGCCCGCCACCGTGCGCGGCTCGACGGGCACCACCTGCTCGTTTTTCTCCTGATAGCCGGCATCCGCCGCCTCGCGGCGTCCTTCGTCATGCATGGCCTGGTTGCCCGACACTTCGCCGGCGAACTGCTTGAAATAGCCGGAAATCTTCTGCATCACGCTCATGGTCTGCTCCTCATGTCCTTGTTTCGAGGCGGGCCATCGCGGCCTTGAGGATCGCGCGGATCTCGTCGTCGGCGATCTGCTGGGCGGCGAAGGCGGCGTCGGGTTCGATGCCGGGGTCCTCTTCATGGTCGGACACCGTTTCGCTGTCGCGCGCCATGGAGACGAGTGCGGCGCGCGCCTCCGGAATGGCGGCGACCACCGAAACCAGCTCGACGAGCAGGCGCCGATGCGCGTTGATCCTGCCTTCCAGTTGCACCGAATTGTCGATCGTCATGCACGCCTCCCGCTATATTCGGCTAACTGGAAGACGGGGCCGATTGTTCCGGGCGCTGTGGGCGCATGCCGCACCTGCGGCGAAAAAACTGGCTTTCGTGCGACTCGATCTGCTATAAGGATCGTTCAAATGCTTTCGACGGTTCCGGGGAATCTTCTCCGGAGACCGTTTTCTTTTGCGTTCATGCGGGCGGGAGCCCGCGCGACGCGGGCTGAAGGACGGGATAAAATGGTTGAAAAGGTACCGATGACTCACGGCGGTTTCGTCAAGCTGCAGGAAGAACTGCGCTGGCGTCAGCAGGAAGAGCGTCCGAGAATCATCGAAGCGATCGCCGAAGCACGCGCCCATGGCGACCTGTCGGAAAACGCCGAGTACCACGCCGCCAAGGAAGCCCAGAGCCACAACGAAGGCCGCATCGCGGAGGTCGAGGACTACGTCGCGCGCGCCGAAGTCATCGACCTTTCCAAGATGTCCGGCGCCAAGATCAAGTTCGGCGCCAAGGTGAAGCTTGTCGACGAGGACACCGAGGAAGAGAAGGTCTACCAGATCGTCGGCGACCAGGAAGCCGACGTGAAGCAGGGCCGCATCTCCATCTCCTCGCCGATCGCGCGCGCGCTGATCGGCAAGGAAGTCGGCGATTCGATCGAAGTGAACGCTCCCGGCGGCGCCAAGGCCTACGAGATCCTCGCCGTCACCTGGGGGTGATCGCGAGCGGCCGTTCGAAGGAGAACCGCCATTCTTTCCGAGGAAGACAATAGCCCAGCCGGTGGCGGCAGCACTGCCACCGTGGTCAAGGTCATGGGGCCGATCAACCGGGCGCATGGCATAAGCCCGCTTGCCCGGCAGCTTTCGGCGGGCTTTGCGCAACGCCACGGCGTAACCTTCACCTTCGATCCGGATGCGCGTGACTACGACTGGCTGGCGGTCTACGAGAACATGCCGCCTGCGGGTAGCGAACGCCGCCCGATGCGGGTGGAAACGCTCGCCTGCGCGCAGCAAAACACCATCCTCTTCACGACGGAACCCTCCGGCATCAAGATCTACAGCCGCGCCTATACGCGGCAGTTCGGCCATGTGGTGACGAGCCAGGAACCCTTTGCGCTGCGCCATCCCGGCCGGATCTACAGCCAGGCGGGCCTGCGCTGGTTCTACGGCAACGGCAGCCAGCACCTGATGACGGCCGATGAAATTGCCGGGCACTTTCCGGAAAAGACCAAAGTCATCGGCACGGTCTGCTCGACCAAGCGGCAGGGCCACACGCTGCACCGGCTGCGCTACGATTTCACGCAGGCCATGGCCGCGCGCATGCCCGATCTCGACGTCTTCGGCCGCGGCCACCGGCCGGTCGACGACAAGGCGGAATCGATCGATCCCTACAAGTATCATCTCGCGATCGAGAACCACCTCGCCCCGCACCATTTCACCGAAAAGCTCGCCGACCCCTTCCTCGGCCTGTCGCTGCCCTTCTATTTCGGCGCGCCGAACGCCGCTGATTATTTCCCGGCCGAGAGCTTCATCGCGATCGACATCCGCAAGCCGGACGAGGCCCTCGCCATCATGCGCGCCGCAATCGACAACGGCGAATACGAGAAGCGCCTGCCCGCCATCCTCGAAGCGCGCCGCCGCGTGCTGGAAGACCACAATATCCTGACATTGATCGCCAATGTCGTCGCCAGAAACGGCACCACGGCGCGCGGCAACGGCACGGCCGTGCTGAAGAGCCAGCGCGCGTCCCGCAAGGGCCATCCGCTGCTGACGGCAGGCGATTTTGCCTTCCGCGAGGCGCTTCACCTGAAGAACCGCATCGCCGGCCTTCTGGCGCGATAACGTCCGCCGCCCGGATTCGGCGGTTGATCGCCCGGGCGTTCGGGTTTAAGCCGCTTGCACCTTCACCCTGGAGAACAGACTTGTCCAAGAAACCGGTGGCTTTGATTACGGGCGTAACGGGTCAGGATGGCGCCTATCTCGCGCAATTGCTGCTCGACAAGGGGTACATCGTGCACGGCATCAAGCGCCGTTCCTCCTCGTTCAATACCGGGCGCATCGAGCACATCTACGAGGATCCGCACGAGCCCGATCCGCAGTTCTTTCTGCATTACGGCGACATGACGGATGCGACGAACCTCGTGCGCATCGTGCAGCAGACCCAGCCGGACGAGATCTACAACCTCGCCGCCCAGAGCCATGTGCAGGTGAGCTTCGAGACGCCGGAATATACCGCAAACGCCGATGCGATCGGGACGCTCCGCATGCTGGAGGCGATCCGCATCCTGGGGCTGGAGAAGAAGACGCGCTTCTACCAGGCCTCCACCTCCGAACTCTACGGCAAGGCGCAGGAGGTTCCCCAGAGCGAGACGACACCGTTCTATCCCCGCTCGCCCTATGCGGCGGCAAAACTCTACGCCTACTGGATCGTCGTGAACTACCGCGAAGCCTATGGCCTGCACGCCTCGAACGGCATCCTCTTCAACCACGAAAGCCCGCTGCGCGGCGAAACCTTCGTCACGCGAAAAATCACCCGCGCCGTCTCCGCCATCAAGCTCGGCCAGCAGGACCAGCTCTTCCTCGGCAATCTCGATGCCAAGCGCGACTGGGGCCACGCCAGGGAATATGTGCGCGGCATGTGGCTGATGCTGCAACAGCCGCAGGGCGACGACTACGTGCTGGCGACCGGCACGACGACGACTGTGCGCCAGTTCGCCGAATGGTGCTTTGCCGAAGTGGGCATGACCATCCGCTGGGAAGGCCAGGGCGTCGACGAGAAGGGTTTTGATGCCGAGACCGGCAAATGCCTGATCAGCATCGACCCGCGCTACTTCCGCCCGACGGAAGTGGACCTCCTGCTCGGCGATCCGAAAAAGGCCGAGACGGTGCTCGGCTGGCGCCACGAGACGAGCGCGCTCGATCTGGCCCGTGAAATGGTGCGGGAAGATCTGAAGCTCATGCAGAAAGAGTTCTCCGACAAGGGCCGCCTCTGACATGTATGAACTTACGGGAAAACGCGTCTGGGTCGCCGGCCACCGCGGCATGGTCGGCAGCGCCGTCGCCAGGCGTCTGGAAGCGGAGAATTGCGAGATTCTCTTCGCCCAGCGCGACGCGGTCGATCTCGAAGAACGCTCCGATGTCGAGCGCTTCCTCGCAGAACACCGGCCGCACGCCGTGGTCATGGCGGCCGCCAAGGTCGGCGGCATCCTTGCCAATGACCGCAACCCGGTAGAGTTCCTCCAGCGCAACCTGACGATGGAGCTGAACGTCATCAAATCCGCCCACGAAGCGGGTGTCGAAAAGCTGCTGTTCCTCGGATCGAGCTGCATCTATCCCAAATTCGCGCCGCAGCCGATCAAGGAAAACGCGCTGCTCACCGGCGACCTGGAGCCGACCAACGAGTGGTACGCGATCGCCAAGATCGCCGGCATCAAGCTGTGTCAGGCCTATATGAAGCAGCATGGCGCCCGCTTCATCTCCGCCATGCCGACGAACCTCTACGGCCCGCACGACAATTTCGACCTCCAGACCAGCCACGTCGTGCCGGCGCTGATCCGCAAGGCGCATGAGGCGAAGCTTGCCGGCCTCGACCATGTGACGATCTGGGGTTCCGGCACGCCGCGCCGCGAATTCCTGTTCAGCGAGGACTGCGCCGATGCGCTGGTCTTCATCCTGAAGAACTACGAGGACTACGAGCACATCAATGTCGGCTCGGGCGAAGACATCCCGATTCTCGACCTGATGAAGCTCATCGCTGACGTCGTCGGCTTTGAGGGCCGGATCGAGACCGACCCGTCGAAACCGGACGGCACGCCGCGCAAGCTGATGTCGAACGAGAAGCTGGCCCGCCTCGGCTGGCGGCCGGCCACGGACCTGCGCGAAGGGATTTCCCGCGCCTATCAGTGGTATCTGGAGAATGTGCGCTGAGCATTTCCAGCCAAAGCGGCATCGCTTTGGCGTCGGACAATGCGGCAAAACAAAAACCTAGCGCCAGTTCTCGTCGATCCACTTCGTGGGCCGCACATGCTTATACGCCCTCTTCCACCACGCCTTGACCGGCCATTCGCCGATCACCGCCTCGTCCGGGTCCGGCTTGCCGGTGAAGGCGACGATGCGGGTTGCCGGCGGCAGCGGCACGTCCTTGAAGAAATTCATCGGCCAGCGCGGCAAAAGCGTGTGCTTGAAGCTGACGCACCATTCGGCCGGCCAGTAGGTCATGCCTTCGGCAGCCGCGGAGACGTAGCGCTGCGAGATGACGTGCTTGTTGACCTTGGCATCCGGGTCGCGGATGAAATCGTCGAAGATGTGCGTGTTGGTACCGACGGTCCAGCGATAGACCGAGGTGTTGCCGATGCCCTTACCAAGCTGGGTCCAGTTTTCCGCGATGCAGAATCGGCCCGGCGCATAATCGAAAAAGTCGTCGAGCGGCCCGGTGATGACCACGTCGAGATCGACGAACAGCACGTCGCCCTCGAGATCGGCGAGCGGCGCCTGCCACAGCGAGATCTTGCGCCACGGCTTCCAGGCGACGCGCTCGGGAATATTGATCGGCGGCAGCGGGAAGACGGCGACGGCCGGGTCGATGCCGCTCGGATCTTCCGTGAAACAAACGAGCCGGGTCGGGCGAACCGTGTTGCGCCTGATCATGGACCACAGGCGGTTGACATAATCCGCCGGATACCGCGTGCCCCATTTCATGCATGCTATCGTCTGCATTCGTCATCGTCTCCTGTCGCGCGCGCCTCCATAGACCATATCGGCCCGCGGTGATAGGAGTTCTGCGAAACATGCCGCCGCCGTCGCGCGCGGGCAGCCCCATCGAGCCCCGACAGCCTATCATCACGATGAACATCCTTATACTGACGCAATGTTTCCCGCCCGACGTCGGCGGGATCGAAAACATGATGGGATCGATGGCGCTCGCGCTTCAGGAAAGCGGGCACGCGGTCACGGTTCTCGCCGATGGCAAAGCGGACGCGGCGGACCCGAAGCGGCCGTTCCGCATCACGCGCTTTTCCGGCTGGAAACCGCTGCGGCGCTGGCGCAAGGCGCGCGCGGCGGAGAAACTCGCCCGCTCCGGCGCCTTCGACCAGATCATCGCCGACACCTGGAAGAGCGTCGAAAACCTCGGCGCCGTCGCCGTGCCGATCACCGTGCTCGCCCACGGCATGGAGTTCCCGGCAGCACCCTCCCCGCGCAAGGCCGAGCGCATCCGCGCCGCCATGGCCAAGGCGACGGACGTCATCGCCAATTCCTCCTTCACCGCCGGCCTTGCAGCCCCTTATGTGAAGGGCGAACGGCTGCGCGTCGTCACCCCCACCGTTCCTGCCCAGTCGGAGGCCGATCCCGAAAGGCTGCAGGCGCTGCGCGCCCTCCATGGCGACGGTTTGCAGGTCATGACGCTCTGCCGGCTGGAGCCGCGCAAGGGCGTCGACAAGCTGATCGAAGCGGTGGCGAAACTCGGTCCCGCCTATCCCGGCCTGAAGCTGCACGTCGCCGGTGACGGCACGGATCGCGCGCGGCTGGAAACCCTCGCCCGGGAGGCCGGCGTCGCGGCTACCGTGGTCTTCCACGGCCGCGTCTCGGAGGCGGAAAAGGCCGCCCTTCTCCAGCTGGCGGATGTCTTCGCCATGCCCGCCCGCCGCGAGGGCAACTCCGTCGAAGGCTTCGGCCTCGTCTATCTCGAAGCCGCCTGGTTTGGCGTGCCGAGCCTCGCCGGCCGCGATGGCGGCGCGTCCGACGCCGTGCTCGACAGCGAGACCGGCCTGCTCTGCGACGGCGCCGACGGCGCCTCGGTAACCGCGGCGCTGGACAGGCTGCTCGGCGACCGCGCGCTGCGCGAGCGCCTCGGCGAAAACGCCGCCCGGCACGCCCGCGAACAGACCTGGCAGCGCAAGATCAAGGATTTTGCCGTACGCGGCGAAGAGGCCGCGGCGCCGCGCATCATCCAGCTCCTGCCGGCGCTTGGCGATGGCGGGGTGGAGCGCAGCGCGGTGGAAATGGCCGGCCATCTCGGCACCCTCGGCGTGGAAAACTGGATCGCCAGCGCCGGCGGCCCGCTGGTTGTGGCGGCAGAGGCTGCCGGCGCCCGGCATGTGACAATCCCGGTCGGCAGGAAATCGCCCTTCGCCGCGGTTTCCGCCGCGCGCGCCATCGCGCGGCTCGTCGACGCGCAAGGCATCGACATCATCCATGCCCGCAGCCGCGTGCCGGCCTGGGTCGGCCTGCTGGCGCGGCGTCTCGCGAAACGGCCGGTGCATTTCGTCACCACCTTTCACGGCGTCTACAGCCACGGCAATGCCCTGAAACGCTTCTACAACAGCGCCATGTTGCGCGCGCCGCTGGTCATCGCCAACTCGCAGTTCATCCGCCGGCACATCACCGAGGTATACGGCTTTCCGGAGGCCCGCGTAGTCGTCGCACCCCGCGGCGTCGAGCCGGCACTCTTCGACCCCGCAAACATTTCCGCCGAGACACGGGCGGTTCTGAAGGCCGAACTCGGGGCGACGGCGAACGGACCGCTGGTGGTGATGGTCGGCCGCGTCACCCGTTGGAAGGGCCATACCGTGCTTGTGGAAGCCGCGGCCCGCCTTGCCCGGCCAGACCTGCGCCTCGCCTTCATCGGTGGCGGTTCGGAGGCACTGGTTGCCGAATTGCAGCGCGACAGTGCCCGCCTCGGCCTCGAAGGCCGCCTGCATTTCACCGGTAGCCGGCGCGACGTGCCCGCCATCCTCGCCGCCGCCGACCTCGCCGTCTCCGCCTCCACGGACCCGGAAGCCTTCGGCCGCGCCGCGATCGAAGCCCAGGCGATGGGAACACCCGTCATCGCCACGAACCACGGCGGCAGCCTCGAAACCGTGCTGCCCGGCGAGACCGGCTGGCTCGTACCGCCCGGCGACATCGCAGCGCTGGCTGCGGCACTGGAAGACGCCCTTTCCAACCCCGAGCGCTTGGCCGCCATGGGCGAAAACGGCCGGCGACATGTGCTGGCGAATTTCACCACCCGGCAGATGCTGGAAAAGGAGTTTTCCGTCTACGAAAAGCTCCTGTCGGGGCCGCGGTCCTGAGATGGCGGAAACCGGCGCCCCCGTCGTCTGGGTCCTGACGGACGGCAAGGCCGGCGACGAACAGCCGCTGATCGGCCTTGCGGAAGCGCTCGGCGCGACACCGGTCCTGCGCCGCGTGACGCCGCGCCGCGCCTTCACCTGGCTGATGCCCTGGGGGCCGATCGACCCGAAGGACGCACCGTCGAAACCGGGCTCGCCGCTCGCGCCACCCTGGCCCGACATCTGCCTCGCGACCGGCCGGCGCGCGGTGCCCTATCTGCGCAAGCTGAAAGCGTTGTCGCCGGCGACCTTCTGCGTGCTCTTCAAGGACCCGCGCACCCGCCGGCACGGCGCGGACCTGATGATCGTGCAGCAGCACGACGCACCGCGCGGCGACGATGTGCTCGTCGTCACCACCGCCCCCAACCGGCTCTCGCCGCAACGGCTGGCGGAAGCGCATGCCGCGTTTGAAGCGGCGCTCGCACCCCTGCCCCGGCCGAGGATCGCCGTACTCGTCGGCGGCAACGGCCGGCATCATCGATTCACGCAAGGCGACATCGACCGCCTGCTCCGCGGGCTGCGCGCAAAACTCCACGAGGGATGTGGTCTGATGATCACGGCCTCGCGCCGCACGCCGCCCTCGCTCGCCAAGGCGCTCGCAGATCTCGCGAAGGAACCGAACGCCCGCTTCTGGGACGGCACGGGTGAAAACCCGCTGCTCGCCTATCTCGCCTGGGCCGACGAGATCGTCGTCACGGGCGATTCGACCAATATGGTGGGCGAGGCTGCTGCCCTCGGCGTGCCCGTGCAGATTTTCCAGCCCTCCGGCCGGCACGACAAGATAGACCGCTTCATCGCGGCACTTTCCCGGGAAGCCACCATCGGCCGGTTTCCCGAGGCACCGGCCAGCGGCGGCCACGCGCTGGTGAATTCCACGCCGGCGCTTGCGGAAGAAATCCTGTCGCGTTTTCGGGATTTCAGAGCTCGACCAGCCCGACCTTCTTGACCTGGCGGATGGTCAGCATGGTGCGCACGGTATCGACCTGCGCATTGGCCGTCAGCACCTCGATGACGAAATCCTGGAAGCGGGTGAGATTTTCGGCAACGCAGTGCAGCAGGAAATCGCTGTCGCCGGAGACCATCCAGGCCTGGCGCACCATCGACCATTCGCCGGTGGCGGCCGCAAAGGCCTTGAGGTTCGCCTCCGACTGATGCTTCAGCCCGACCATGCAGAAGGCGACGAGATCGTAACCGAGCGACGGCGCATTCAGGAGCGCCGTATAACCCTCGATGATGCCCGCCTCCTCCAGTTTTCGCACCCGGCGCAGACAGGGCGGCGCGGAAATTCCGGCGCGGGTGGCCAGCTCCACATTGGTCATCCGGCCGTCGGCCTGAAGCTCTTTCAGGATACGCATGTCGATGGCGTCGAGTTCGGCACGGAACATGGGACTTTTCGAAACCTTTCAGGATGACGACCGGATGTGACCCGAATCGCCGCATCAGCGCAACATTGTTAGTGCAAGAGGCACAAATATGTCACGCGCCTTCGCTTGTCTGTTGGCAAAGCCGCGCGCGCACTTGAAACTCGCGGCACTCCCTTCATAAATGAAGGTCGAACAACGACACGCTGGCCGATGCCTGCGCGCAACCGCGCGGATCGGCGATTGGGGCGAGAACCCCGAAAGGAACGACCATGCCCGGCCCTTCTGTTTCTAGCCGCCATGTAAAGGTGCTCATCATCGGGTCCGGCCCTGCCGGCTACACCGCCGCCATCTACACCGCCCGCGCCATGCTGGAACCCGTGCTGATCGCCGGCATGGAACAGGGCGGCCAGCTGATGATCACCACGGACGTGGAGAACTATCCGGGCTACGCCGATCCGGTGCAGGGCCCGTGGATGATGGAGCAGATGCTGAAGCAGGCGCAGCATGTCGGCGCCGAGATCGTCAACGACCTCGTCACCAATGTCGACATGAACGTGCGCCCGTTCCGCATCTCCACCGACAGCGGCACCGAATGGACCGCCGACGCGCTGATCATCGCGACGGGCGCCAAGGCGAAGTGGCTCGGCATCGAGACCGAACACAAGTTCATGGGTTTCGGCGTGTCGGCCTGCGCCACCTGCGACGGCTTCTTCTACCGCAACAAGGACGTCATCGTCGTGGGCGGCGGCAATTCGGCCGTCGAGGAGGCGCTCTACCTCTCGAACCTCGCCAAGACGGTGACGGTCGTGCACCGCCGCGACGGTTTCCGCGCGGAAAAGATCCTTCAGGAGCGCCTGTTCGCCAAGGACAACGTCAAGATCGTCTGGGACCATGAGGTCGTCGAATATCTCGGCGCCGACCCCAAGCCGCCGATGCCGGCCTCCGTCAACGGCGTGAAGCTGCGCAACGTCAAGACCGGCGAGACACGCGACGTCGCCATCGACGGCGTCTTCGTGGCGATCGGCCATGCGCCGGCGGTAGACCTGTTCAAGGGCAAGCTGCGCCAGAAGCCGAACGGCTATCTGTGGACGGCGGCCGATTCCACGGCGACGGACGTGCCGGGCGTTTTTGCCGCAGGCGACGTCACCGACGACATCTATCGCCAGGCGGTCACGGCCGCCGGCATGGGCTGCATGGCGGCTCTGGAAACCGAAAAATACCTTGCAGGTCATATGCCTGTCGCAATTGCGGCCGAGTAGAAGCCGCCAACTAAGGGAGGCGGAATTGATCCGACCTCCCACGTGGGAACAGTTGATCAGCGACCAGGCGGGAAACCCACGGTTCCCCGCCATAAAGACATATGGGGGATAGAATGCCGCTGGATTGGGACAAGCTGCGGATTTTTCATGCCGCGGCCGAGGCCGGCTCGTTCACGCATGCGGCAGACAAGCTGCACCTCTCGCAGTCGGCCATCAGCCGCCAGGTGAGTGCGCTGGAGCAGGATGTCGGCATCAAGCTCTTCCACCGCCATGCCCGCGGCCTGATCCTCACCGAGCAGGGCGAAATCCTCTATCGCACCGCCCACGACGTGCTGATGAAGCTCGAAAGCGTGCGCGTGCAGCTCACCGAAAACACCGAGAAGCCGAGCGGCAAGCTGCGCATCACCACCACGGTCGGCCTCGGCCAGGGCTGGCTGACGGACAAGGTGCAGGAATTCCTCGCGCTTTACCCGGACATGCAGGTTCAGCTCATCCTCGACAACGAGGAGCTGGACGTGAACATGCGCCACGCCGACTGCGCCATTCGGCTGCGCGAACCCCAGCAGTCGGACCTCATCCAGCGCAAGCTCTTCACCGTGCACATGCACGTCTATGCCGCACCCTCCTACATCAACCGCTACGGCGAGCCGCAGTCGATCGACGATCTCGACAACCACAAGATCATCACCTTCGGGGAGCCTGCGCCGAACTACCTGCTCGACGTCAACTGGCTGGAGATCGCGGGCCGTGATTCGGACAATCCCCGCCCCTCGATCCTGCAAATCAACAGCCAGACGTCGATCAAGCGCGCCTGCCTGCTCGGCATCGGCGTCGCGATGCTGCCGGACTATATTGTCGGGCGCGATCCCGGCCTCCTGCAACTGCCGGTCAGCGCCGACATCCCGTCCTTCGATACCTATTTCTGCTATCCGAGCGAGATGAAGAACTCCGCGAAACTCAAGGTTTTCAGGGATTTCATCGTCGCCAAGGCGCGCAACTGGAACTTCTAAAACGGGCGATCGGCAAGGCCTGCGCCCAATGCATGGCTGGCATGCACATTAAATGATTGATGTATGCCCAAAAAACCACCATATCGCGCCCAGCTGATGCATTTTGGTGGCTTTTTCCTCCCAGTGCCACCGCAGCAGCTGTTCCCCTCTGGAGGTTTTATTACCTTCAAAACTATAAAGGGCCCAAGTTGATCTTGTGGCCCTCTTTTTTTGCCTTTCGTTAACCAAGGCAAAATTTTCAACATTGTTAGAAAACTTGGCACGTCCTTCTCTTGAAGAAAGGCCGGGCCTCCCCCATATTCATGTCAGTCAACGCACTTGCGGTCTTTCTCCTCCCAGTGCCGCGCGTTGGCTGTTCCCCTCTGGAGGTTCTTAAACCTTCACAACTGCAGGGCCCAAGCTTCGCTTGTGGCCCTCTTTTTTTGCCGATTTTTTTGAGCGCTCCCCTTGTATCGGCACGTGGCGAACCCAATATCGGACATACCCGATATAACCATCGACAGATCACGATAGACATGACCGCGCCCGACACCGACGAAATCCTCAAAGCGCTTGCCCATCCGAAACGGCTGGAGATTCTTGCCTGGCTGAAGGAGCCGGGCGTGCATTTCGCCGGGCAGGAGCATCCGCTGGAATTCGGCGTCTGCGCCAGCCAGATCGAGAAGCGCTGCGACCTCTCGCAGTCCACGGTTTCCGCCCACCTCGCCACCTTGCAGCGCGCCGGTCTCGTGACCACGCGCAAGGTCGGCCAGTGGGTGTTCTTCAAACGCGACGACGAAAAGATCGCGGCCTTCCTCCACCACATCAACAGCGCACTCTGAGCGCTTCCCAAGCCAGAACAGGATCCTTCATGACCACGCTTTTCGACCCTCTCAAGATCGGTGACATCCAGCTCGCCAACCGCATCGTCATGGCACCGCTGACGCGCAACCGTTCGCCGGGCGCCGTGCCGAACACGCTAAACGCCGCCTATTACGAGCAGCGCGCCTCCGCCGGCCTGCTGATCACCGAGGCGACCGCCATCACCCACCAGGGCCAGGGTTATGCCGACGTGCCGGGCCTCTACAAGCCGGAAGCGCTCGAAGGCTGGAAGCAGGTCACCGACGCCGTGCACAAGGCCGGCGGCAAGATCGTTGTGCAGATGTGGCATGTCGGCCGCATCTCGCATGACACGCTCCAGCCGAACGGCGGCAAACCTGTCGCCCCGTCGGCGATCCGCGCCAAGTCGAAGACCTACCTCATCAACGAGGACGGCAGCGGCACCTTCGCCGAAACCTCCGAGCCGCGTGCCCTTGAGCTTAACGAGCTTCCGGGCCTCATCGAGGATTACCGCCGCGCCGCCCGCGCCGCGATCGATGCCGGCTTCGACGGCGTCGAGATCCACGCGGCCAACGGCTACCTCATCGACCAGTTCCTGCGCTCCGGCAGCAACCAGCGCACCGACGAATATGGCGGCTCGATCGAAAACCGCGCCCGCCTGCTCTTCCAGGTCGTCGATGCGATCACCGCCGAAATCGGCGCCGGCCGCACGGCCATCCGCATCTCGCCGGTAACGCCCGCCAACGATTCTTCCGATCCGAACCCGCAGCCGCTCTTCACCCATGTCGTCGAAGGCCTCGCCAAATATGGCCTCGCCTATATCCACGTCATCGAAGGCGCCACGGGCGGCGCACGCGATCACCAGCAGGGCGACACGCCGTTCGACTATGCGGCACTGCGCGCAGCCTACCAGGCTGCCGGCGGCAAGGCGGCCTGGATGGTCAACAACGGCTACAACCGCGAACTCGCGATCGACGCCATCGAAGAAAACAAGGCCGACCTCGTCGCCTTCGGCAAGCTCTTCATCGCCAATCCCGATCTCGTCGAGCGCCTGAAGAACGACACCGTGCTGAACGCCCCCGACCAGGGCACCTTCTACGGCGGCGGCGCCAAGGGCTACACGGATTACCCGATCCTGGAAAACGTCGCCTGATTTCAGGCGACCCCAGCCTGGCCTACCTCCCCCTTGAGGGGGAGGTCGCCGCGAAGCGGCGGGTGGGGGTGACCCCGCGGCAAACTCCGACGTCGGCGTGTATCACCCCACCCCGGACCTTCGGCCCGACCCTCCCCCTCAAGGGGAGGGTAAAAAACGCCCGCGGTTTCCTACACCGCGGGCGTTTCCTTTTGGCGCGGCTCGGCTACATCTAGGGCAGCCGCATCTGCCGAGGAGCCCGCCCGCCCATGCTCTCCAGCCTCATGAAGGAACGTTTCCTGTTCGTCGGCCTCGCGGCCGCAATCCTCGCCTATGCGACGGAACACAGCCTCCTGGAGATGGGGCGCCTGCCGCTGCTCGTCGCGGCCTTCGCGCTGGTCGTCGCGATCATCCTCGTCTCGACCCGCATCGCGCACCACGCGGAAATCCTCGCCTCCAAGGTCGGCGATCCCTATGGCACGATGATCCTGACGCTGGCGGCGGTGCTGGTGGAGGTCGTCGTGCTGGCGATCATGATGCAGGGCGAAACCTCGCCGACGCTGGTGCGCGATACGATCTATGCCGCGGTGATGCTCGACATCAACGGCATCCTCGGCCTCGCGGCCCTGCTCGGCGGCATCCGCCATGGCGAACAGCCCTACAATGACGATTCGGGAAAGACCTACGGCGTGATGATCCTGACGGCCATGGGCATTTCCATGGTCGTGCCGGAATTCGTGCCGCGCGAAAGCTGGCACCTCTATTCCGCCTTCACCATCGGCGCGATGATCGCGCTCTACGGCGTCTTCCTGCGCATGCAGGTTGGCCCGCACTCTTATTTCTTCAGCTACGCCTATCCGCGCGCCGAGCGGAAGGAAGGTCTGCCGAGCAAGGCGCTGGACGAGAACGAACCGGCGACCTTCTCGATTATCATCATCGTTCTCGGCGTCGTGCTGATCGGCGCGCTTGCCGAAGTCATGTCCGTGCTGCTCGGCGTCGGCCTCAAGGGCTCCGGCGCGCCGCCGGCGCTGATGGCGGTGGTCGTGGCGGCGATCTCGGCCGCGCCCGAAATCCTGACGGCATTGCGCGCGGCGCTTGCCAACCGCATGCAATCGGTCGTCAACATCGCCATGGGCGCCTCGCTCTCCACCGTCATCCTGACGGTGCCGGTGATGGAGGCGATCGCGCTCTATACTAGCCAGCCCTTCGTGATGGCGATGACGCCCGTTCAGACGGTGATGGTGACGATCACGCTGATCGCCGCCGCCATCAACCTCAACGACGGCGAGACGAACGCCATTGAGGGCATGACGCACTTCATCCTCTTCGCCACCTTCATCATGCTGACGATGATCGGCCTTTAGCGGTCGTACTCGCGGGTCAGGCCCTTGTAATATTCGCCCGGATCGAAGCGCAGGGTGCGGGACTTGTCCGGATTGTTCAGGAAATAATCGTAGAAGGACATCGCCTCGACGCGGTCGCTGACGACGACGCGGCCGCGCGGCGTCCCGTCGCCCCGTTCCGCTTTGCCATAACCGTCCGCGGCAAGCGCGGATGTGGCGGCGAGAAGGCTCACGAGGCCGGCGATGGGGAGTGGCTTGGCTTTCATGGTCCTGCTCCGATGTTCGTCTCTTTCCTATATCGGAAGCGAAAGCGGAAATGTCATGGCCCCAAAACAAAAAACCCGCCGTCTCCGGCGGGTTTCGATGTCGAGGCTGAAGGTCCTTACTTGCAGGCCCCGCAGAAGCGCTGGATGCGCTTGCAGGCCTCTTCGAGCTGCTCTTCCGAGGTCGCATAGGAAATGCGGAAGTTCGGGCCGAGGCCGAAGGCCGAGCCGTGCACGACGGCCACACCTTCCGCTTCCAAGAGTTCCGACACGAAATCCTCGTCCGTCTCGATGACCTTGCCCGACGGCGCGGTCTTGCCGATCAGCCCCTTGCAGGACGGATAGACGTAGAAAGCGCCCTCGGGAGACGGGCACTCGATGCCCTTGGCCTGGTTCAGCATGGAGACGACGAGGTCGCGGCGGCCTTCGAAGATCTTCTTATTTTCCGGAATGAAGGCCTGCGTGCCGTTCAGCGCCTCGACGGCCGCCCACTGGGCGATCGAGCAGGCGCCCGACGTCTGCTGGCCCTGGATCATGTCCATCGCCTTGATCAACGAGAGCGGGCCGGCCGCATAGCCGATACGCCAGCCGGTCATCGCATAGGCCTTGGAGACGCCGTTCATCGTCAGCGTGCGATCGTAGAGGCCGGGCTCGACTTCGACCGGGGTGGCGAACTTGAAGTCGCCATAGGTCAGGTGCTCGTACATGTCGTCGGTCAGCACCCAGACCTGCGGGTGGCGCATCAGCACGTCGGTCAGCGCCTTCAGCTCGTCATGGCTGTAGGCGGCACCCGACGGGTTGGAGGGCGAGTTGAAGATGAACCACTTGGTCTTCGGCGTGATCGCCTTTTCGAGATCCTCGGCCTTCAGCTTGAAATTGTTTTCCTGCGTCGTCGCGACGAAGACCGGCGTGCCGCCGCACAGCGCCACCATTTCCGGGTAGGACACCCAGTAAGGTGTTGGGATAACGACTTCATCGCCCGCATTCAGGGTCGCCATGAAGGCGTTGAAAAGAATCTGCTTTCCGCCGGTGCCGACGATCGTCTGCGCCGCCGTGTAGTCGAGGTTGTTCTCGCGCTTGAATTTTTTCGCGATCGCCTCGCGCAGTTCCGGAATGCCGGAGACCGGCGTGTACTTCGTCTCGCCGCGGTTGATCGCGTCGATGGCCGCCTGCTTGATATTGTCCGGCGTGTCGAAATCGGGTTCGCCTGCACCAAGCCCGATGACGTCACGGCCTTTGGCTTTCAGCTCGCGCGCTTTCTGGGAAACGGCGATGGTGGCGGAAGGCTTCACACGGGAAAGGGCGTCGGCAAGAAAGGCCATGATGGAGATGTCCTCATCGGGTTCAAAGACGGCTTGACGCCATGGACCCGGAGCGCCGGGCTCCATAGCGGTTAGGTCTATGTCGAATGTGCGCCGGTCTTGCAAGCGCGAAGGGCGAAAAAAGCGGAAAAGCCGGGCGCGCACGCGAAATTTCATCAACGCCATCAGCGATGCGAATGAATTGCGGCGGCGTCGCCAAATCATCACACTAAAGGGTTGAAACGGCTTTTAATAATAAAGATTTTTACGCGAAGGATTAAGGTGCCGTTAAGGGGTGTCGCCTATGCTGGCGCTGTCGTGATCGTTCCGGCGGATGGTGCGCTGCATGAGCGAAAGAAGCATATTCTCCAATCTCGTCCGTCAACCGGACGGCGCCCTCAGTGCGCTCTACGGCCCCTATCTGCTGCAATCCGCCCTCCAGCCGATTTTTTCGGAACGGGCGGATGGGCGGTTGCAGATCGAGGCATTCAAGGGCCTGATCCGCGCCAGCATGGGCGACATGCCCTGTTCGCCTGCCGATTTCTTTCAGCGCGTGCCGGCGGAGGAGCGCGCCGCGGTGGACGGCCTTTGCCGCAGCCTGCACATCCTGAATGCCGGCGCGCTCGGCCGCCGCGATGCCGCACTCATCGTCAATTTCCAGGCAGGCCTCTATTTGACGCAGCCGGCGATCCGCCAGGAGGTGGAGTGGCTGCGGCTTGCCGCCCACGAGGCCGGTCTGCCGCCGGCGCGCATCGCCTGCGAGATCCGCGAACATCCCTATGACGACCCGGACGTGCTGTCGCGTTTCGCCATGCGGCTGCACGAAAGCGGCTTTGCCATCGCCATCGACGACTATACGGGCGAGGACCGCGATCTCGAGCGCCTGCAACGGTTGCAGCCGCAATTCGTGACCTTCGACACCGCCTGGCTCGGCAGCTTCGCCGAAAACTCCGCGGGCCTTGCGCTGCTGCGCGTCGTCATCGGCCAGTTCGCCCAGAAGGGCATCACCGCCATCGTCGCCGGCATCGAGGAGCCGGAAATGATCGAGATGTGCCGCGAGATGGGCGAGCCGCTGATGCAGGGATACCTTCTCGCCCGTCCGGAACTGGCGCCGACGAGCTTCAACCTCACCTTCCCCGAGCTTGAGGACGAGCCTGTGCAGGCGCTGGCCGAACTCACCGCGGCGGCAAGCGCCGCACCGTCTGAAACCCGCGTCGTCCGCCCCCTTCGCCAGTTCGGCAGAAGAGGTATCTAAAACGGTGCAACCGGCCGCTCTATTCGCTCGAAGATACTGAAAATCCGGCTTTTTTACCCTGCCATCTTTTCGCCGCAATAAATGCCGTGCCTTGCCGTAATTCGGTCCTTCTCGCGCCGATTTCGGCGGGCTTTTTCGATGTCACGGCAAAGCGAAAAGACGAAGGGGAAAACGATGTTTCTGGACGAGGACAAGGTCGGCAACAAGCCGAAGGTGCGCGAAGCCCGCGCCATGTTCCTGATCGCCATGACGGCGCTTGCCGCCTGCGTCGCGATGGTCATCAGCCTGATGTCGCCGCCGGCCGTGGCGCTGGACACGATCAAGACGTCCGGCATCGAGAAGACCGCCAACGATCTTCAGCCCGTGCACCAGCCCACGCAAAAGTGACGCGACCGCGCCGTCGACACTCTTGAAAGCCGCCCCGCTCTGGGCCAGTTAACGGCGAAGGACGGGAGACGGTGATGCGACAGGATATTCGGCGCTTGCAAGCCATCGTGAAGAGCGCGACCGCGGCTTTCCTCTTCGCCGCCGTGCTCACCACCTCCCCCGTCGCCGCAGAAACCCGCGAATTCCCCAGCAAGAAGGCCCCGCTCGCCGTCGAGACGCTGGCAACCGGCCTCAACCAGCCCTGGTCCGTCGAAGTGCTGCCGGATGGCGGCTATCTCGTTTCGGAAAAACAGGGAACGCTCCGCCTCGTCAGGAACGGCCGGGTTTCCGCCCCGATCAGCGGCGTGCCCGCGGTCGCCGCAAACGGCCAGGGCGGCCTGCTCGACATCGCGCTTGCCCCCGATTTCGCGACGAGCCGCACGCTCTACCTGACCTACAGCGAAAGGGGCGATGGCGGCGCGGGCACGGCGGTCGCCAAGGCAAGACTTTCCGCCGACGACACCGCGCTCGAAGACACGACGCGCATCTTCCTGATGAGCCGGCTTACGCCGCGCGGCCAGCATTTCGGCTCGCGCATCGCGATCGCCAGAGACGGCAGCCTGTTCTTCGGCATTGGCGACCGGGGCGAAGGCGAGCGCGCGCAGGACCCCCGCGATCATGCCGGCGCCATCCTGCACATCAACCCGGACGGCAGCCCGCATGCCGACAATCCTTTCCTCGGCACCTCCGACGGGCTGGCCGAAATCTGGTCCAAGGGCCACCGCAACCCGCAGGGCCTGACGATCGACCCGAAGGACGGCATGCTGCTTTCCGCCGAGCACGGCGCGCGTGGCGGCGACGAGATCAACAACCCGCAGCCCGGCCGCAACTACGGCTGGCCGCTCGTCTCTTACGGCCGGCATTATTCGGGGGCCGAATTCGACCTTGGCTCATCGGCCAAGGGTTTCGAGGAGCCGCTTTATTACTGGGATCCGTCCATCGCCCCCGGCGCGATCGCCGTCTACCGCGGCGCGATGTTCCCTGAATGGGACGGCAACCTCTTCGTGGCGGCGCTCAAATACCACCTCCTCGCCCGCCTGGAGCGCGACGAGAGCGGGGCGATCATCTCGGAAGAACGGCTGTTCGACGGTGAATTCGGCCGAATCCGCGACGTGGTCGTCGCGCCCGACGGCGCCCTGCTTCTCCTGACCGACGATGCAAGCGGCGCGCTGTTGCGTGTCTCCCGCGCGACCGCGACAGAGTGACGGCAGCACCCGGGCACGCGTTGCTTCGACCCCCGCAATATAAGTCGGACCAGACGCGCCGAAGCAGTTGTAACCTGCAGCAATTTTCGGCAATCGCCCGGAATTTGACCAAAGTGAGGCGCGTCAAACACACCCCAAAACTTTTGCTTGCCAATTTCAAGCAAACGCATCACTCTTGCGCCGTTCGGGCAATTTGCGAACACGGGAAGACCTTGAATAAAAGCGCGCCGGAGACGCGAAATAATTCCGGGCAGCCAAGATCCGCACAGTCCGCAAGACTGTCTGGGGATGGCTGGCTGCGGTGAAAACGGGACCCTTTCCTCAACCTCGAGAACTGCCTGCCTAACGCCCCTCGGGGCAAAACTATATGCTGCCCGCCGCCAAATTACGGGCAGAGAGAAAAGGACCTGACGCATGGCCGAGACTGGCACCGTAAAATTCTTCAACACCGAGAAAGGCTTTGGCTTCATCAAACCCGACAACGGTGGTGCGGATATCTTCGTACACATTTCCGCTGTGCAGGCTTCCGGCCTGAACGGCCTTTCCGAGAACCAGAAGGTAAGCTTCGACACGGAACCTGATCGTCGCGGCAAGGGGCCGAAGGCGGTCAACCTGCAGATCGCCGGCTGAACCGGCTTTCCCTCAGGATTTTCAAGTTGGAGCCCGGCAGAGATGCCGGGTTTTTTCGTTCAGCCACCGTTCAGCCTCGTTCTTCTAGTTTGTTCCCGTCATCACCGGCAAAGGCCGGCGTCCAAAGGAACGGCACTATGAACAAATTCATCAAGACACTCGTGTTGTCCGCTGCCGTCGCCGCGACGACGCTCACCGCAACCGCGGGCGTCGTTGAAGCACGCGACCGCAATCGTGACGGCTACTGGCGCGAAGGCGACCCCTACGAATACCGCAAGCCGCGCCGCCACAATCGCGACCGCGACTATGGCCGCAATCACGGTCGCAACCATGGCCGCGACGCCGTCATCGGCGGTGCGCTTGGCCTGGCCACCGGCGTCATCATCGGCAACGCGATCGCCAACCAGCCGCGTTATGAAAACCGCGTCTATGTGGAGCCGGATTATTACCCGGAGCCCGAGCCGCGCGTGATCTACCGCCGGCCGGTCGTCGTGCAGACCTATGAGCCGTGGACCCAGTCCTGGTATAACTACTGCTCGCAACGCTACCGGTCGTTCAACCCGAACACCGGAACCTTCGTCGGCTACGACGGCCTGGAGCACTTCTGCACCGCGGGCTGAAGCAGCAGCGGTCTCACATCAAAAGGCGGGCGCTACATGGCGCCCGCCTTTTTTGTTGGTTAGCGTCACGGGGTGTCACACCCCCCTCTGCCCTGCCGGGCATCTCCCCCTCAAGGGGGGAGATCGGCAAGTGGCAACGATTCAACTTATTAATGACGTTTCGGGAAATGGCATGTGCAAGCCTCCTGCCGATCTCCCCCCTTGAGGGGGAGATGCCCGGCAGGGCAGAGGGGGGTATCCCGGCCAACTCTAAACGCCAGCGTTAAAGCCCGCGCAGGTACGGATTGGTGCGGCGCTCTTCGCCGATCTTGCCGCCCGGGCCGTGGCCGCAGAGGAAGCCGACTTCGTCGCCGAGCGGGAACACCTTGTCGCGGATCGAGTCCAGCAGTTGCTGGTGGTTGCCGCCCGGCAGGTCCGTGCGGCCGACCGAGCCCTGGAACAGCACGTCGCCGAGATGGGCGACCCCCTGCTTGCGGTGGAAGTAGATGACATGACCCGGCGCGTGGCCCGGCGTGTGATAGACCTCGAACTCGTGGTCGCCGAAGGAAACCTTGTCGCCGTCCTCCAGCCAGCGGTCCGGCACCACATTGCTGACCTTCATCGGCACGCCGAACATCGAGGCCTGCGCCTCCAGCCGCTGCAACAGGGAGAGATCGTCCTTGTGCGGGCCGACGATCTCGATGCCGAGCGCGTCCTTCAGTTCCTTGGCGCCGCCGGCATGGTCGATATGGCCGTGCGTCAGCCAGATTTCCTTTACCGTGATGCCGTTGTCCTTCACCGTCTGCAGGATCACCTCGACGTCGCCGCCGGGATCGACGACCACGCCCTCTTTCGTCTCGCTGTCGAAGAGAATGGTGCAGTTCTGCTGGAAGGGGGTGACGGGAATGATGCCCGCCTGAAGCATGCCCATGGGGTCCTCGCTCGGTTGCCGCTTTGCGCCTGATATAGCCGCAAGGGAGAGCGAAGACCAAGCGCCAACTCAGGGCAGGCTTGCCAGCTCCTGCGCGGGACCGGTCGCAAGCGTCGGCGAAACGGTGGAGAAGAGCAGCGCGACGACGGCGATATTGACCGCGGCATAGAGATAGACGACGGGACGCAGGCGCGTCGCGACCGGGTTCTGCTGGCTGGTGGAGTTCGTCTGCATCGTCCTGTTCCCTGACATCTTGTCCGTGTGTGTCTGGTTTCTACAACGGCACGGGACTCCGGCGTGTTCCGCCGGGAACAGGGCAAAGCGGACGGCTGTTGCCGAAGGGCAACAATCCTCAGAGCGGCAAAGCGGTCGTTTCCTTCAATGTGTCGAGCACGATCGCCGTCTTCACATGGGAGACGGATTCGTGCGGCAGCAGCACGTCGTTGACGAAGGCGGAGAGCGCTTTCAGGTTCGGCACGACGACCTTGATGATATAGTCCATCTCGCCCGTCAGCGAAAACGCCTCCAGCACTTCCGGCAGGTTGGAGATCAGCCGCGCGAAGCGCACCGCATTGTCGCGGTTGTGCGTGGAGAGCGTCACCGTGACGACGATGACGATGCCGAGGTCGAGCTTTTCCCGGTCGAGCTCCGCCCGGTAGGCGCGGATGACGCCCTCCTCCTCCAGCCGGATGCGCCGGCGCGAACATTGCGACGGCGACAGGTTGATGCGCTCCGACAGCTCGTTGTTCGTCAGGCGCGCATCCTGCTGCAAATGCGAAAGCAGTTTTCGATCGAAGTCGTCCAGATGCACGGATTGCCCTCCTATAGGCGCTATGGCGCACGAATATCGCATGAAAGCGTCAGATCACAAGCATAATGCACGCACATTGCACGGCAAACGCGCCATACTCCCCTCACCAGATCCGAGGAGGACGAACGATGGGCCCTTTCCCGCATGATGCACCGCCGGCCGTGATCACCGCCGACAACCCGGCCGGCACCGACGGGTTCGAGTTCGTCGAATTCGCCCATCCGGAGCCGGAAAAGCTCGAAGAGCTTTTCGCCCGCATGGGCTACAGCAAGGTCGCGACCCACCGCGAGAAGGCGATCTCTGTCTGGCGCCAGGGCGACATCAACTATGTCGTCAATGCCGAGCCCGGCTCGCATGCCATGAGGTTCGCCGAGGTGCACGGCCCCTGCGCCGCGTCGATGGCCTGGCGCGTGGTCGATGCGAAACACGCCTTCGAGCATGCCGTCTCCAAGGGAGCGACGCCCTACGAAGGCAACGACAAGGCGCTCGATGTGCCGGCCATCGTCGGCATCGGCGGCTCGCTGCTCTATTTCATCGAGAAATACGGCGCCAAAGGTTCCGCCTATGACGCGGAATTCGACTGGACGGGCGCGCGTGACCCGAAGCCGGAAGGTGTCGGCTTCTATTTCCTCGATCACCTCACCCACAATGTCTACCGCGGCAACATGGACAAGTGGTGGGACTTCTACCGCGAGCTCTTCAACTTCAAACAGATCCATTTCTTCGACATCGACGGCCGCATCACCGGCCTCGTCTCGCGCGCCATCACGTCCGCCTGCGGCAAGATCCGCATTCCGCTGAACGAATCGAAGGACGAGACGAGCCAGATCGTCGAATACCTGAAGAAGTACAAGGGCGAAGGCATCCAGCACATCGCCGTCGGCACCGACGGGATCTACGACGCCACCGACAAGCTCGCGGCAAACGGGGTAAAATTCATGCCCGGCCCGCCGGAGACCTATTACGACCGGTCCTATGTGCGCGTCGTCGGCCATGAGGAGCCGGTCGAGCGCATGAAGAAACACGGTATCCTGATCGACGGCGAAGGTGTCGTCGATGGCGGCATGACGAAGATCCTTTTGCAGATCTTCTCGAAAACCGTGATCGGCCCGATCTTCTTCGAGTTCATCCAGCGCAAGGGCGACGAAGGTTTCGGCGAGGGCAACTTCCGCGCCCTCTTCGAATCGATCGAGGAAGACCAGATCCGCCGCGGCGTCATCGCGGCAGCAGAATAACAACCGCGGCACCAAGCCATGCGGGGAAGGAGGAGGCGGTCGCGCAAGCGGCCGCCTCTTTTCGTCGGAAAATCTCCGGTGCAGGACGCACACGGGCAAATTGACTTATCCCGAAATTGTTCGCACGTTGCAGCTGCCGAATTTTTCGGCAACGGCGCGCGGGCTTCAGACCGCGCCCGATAGCGAGGCAAGCGTCCGGCTCGGGCACTCTCATTCCGGGCGGACCTTTCGGAGGGGAAGTCATGGAAGCATTGGTACCCATCATCACGCAACTCGTCGCGGGCGCGGTCGGGGGGAATGTCGCCGGCGCAGCCTTGAAACAGGCGGCCGTGAGCGTGATCGTTCGCACCGTCGTCGGCGCCATCGGAGGCGTCGGGGGCGGCTTTCTCCTGCAGATGCTCGGCGGCGAAGCGGGCCTTAGCGGCCTCGTCGCCAACGGCATCGGCGGCCTCGTCGGCGGCGGCGTGCTGACGGCGATCGCCGGTGCCGTGCTCGGCAAGAAGTAAGCTGCGGCTTATTTGGAAAAGAGAAGGCGGCCCTCGCGGCCGCCTTTGTATTGGTGGGGTTTACCCCCCTCTGGCCTGCCGGCCATCTCCCCCTCAAGGGGGGAGATCGGCAAGACGAGAGACCACAGCTTCAGATGCAACGTCTATGATGGGCGAAACATTGCCCCATCCGATCTCCCCCCTTGAGGGGGAGATGCCCGGCAGGGCAGAGGGGGGTGCTTCCACACCCGCAGCCGCTTATTCCGCAGCAGCCGCGACCGGATAGACTTCCTTCATATAGTCGTTCATCAGCGTTTCGCAGATCGTGCCCGGCGTGAAGCGGTAGGGGCCGATTTCCGAGACCGGCGTCACTTCGGCGGCCGAGCCCGTCAGGAAGCATTCGGAGAAGTTCGAAAGCTCTTCCGGCATGATCACCCGCTCGACGACCTCATAGCCGCGGCGCTTGGCAAGACCGATGACGGTGCGGCGCGTGATGCCGTCGAGGAAGCAGTCCGGCACCGGCGTATGGATAACGCCGTCCTTGACGAAGAAGACGTTGGCACCGGTCGCTTCAGCCACCTGGCCGCGATAATCGAGCATCAGCGCATCCGCATAGCCCTTGGCTTCGGCGGCGTGCTTGGAGATCGTGCAGATCATGTAGAGGCCGGCGGCCTTCGACTTCGACGGCGCGGTCTTCGGGTCGGGGCGGCGATACTCGGCGATGTCGAGGCGGATGCCCTTCAGCTTTTCGGCCGGGTTGAAGTAGCTGCCCCACTGCCAGATGGCGATCGCCACGTTGATGCGGTTGTTCTGCGCCGAAACGCCCATCATCTCCGAACCGCGCCAGGCGATCGGCCGCGCATAGGCTTCGGAAAAGCCCTGGCGCTTCAGGAGCTCGATGGTGGCCGCATCCAGCTCTTCCACCGAATAGGGAATCTTGAAGCCGAGGATCTCGGCCGAGGCATGCAGGCGCTGGTTATGCTCGGTGAGCTTGAAGATGCGCCCGCCATAGGCGCGCTCGCCTTCGAACACCGCGCTTGCATAGTGCAGGCCGTGCGTCAGCACGTGGATCTTTGCGTCCTTCCAGTCGACGAATTCGCCGTTGAACCAGATTTGTCCGTCCAGTTGGTCAAAGGGAACTGCCATCGTGTCATCCTCCGGCGCCGTCGCGCCATTCTTTCAAGTTGATTGTTTCGCCCGTTACGGTCTAACCAGAAACGGGCAGGATTACCTGATTGAGAGCGTAATCCGGATCGGGGATCGGCAAAACACCGGATTTCTTCGGCGCCCGGGACCGCGATTGGCGCGGAACCTATCAAGGGCGAAAAAATATGTCAATGAAGCTGACATATCTTGCTATAAATTACGCGGGGACGGCAAGGCATGAAAGGAAATGACAACGTGGCCCGGCAGGCGGTGGACAAGAGCGACGAAGACGAGCTGCACGAGGATGCCATGACGGGCGGCGGACGCATCGATTTCGAGATCATCGAGGGCTTCTTCTTCGCCTATCGCGACTTCATTTCCGATCCTGACGCGATCCTCGAAAAGAGCGGCTTCGGCCGCGCCCATCACCGCGTCGTGCACTTCGTCAATCGCGAGCCCGGCATGACGGTCGCCGACCTACTCGACACGCTGAAGATCACCAAGCAGAGCCTGGCGCGCGTCTTGAAGCAGCTGATCGATTCCGGCTATATCCAGCAGGTGGCCGGCCCCGAGGATCGCCGCCAGCGGAAACTCTACCCGACGCGGGCCGGACGGGACCTGGCGCTGGCGCTGGCCGAGCCGCAATCCCGCCGCATCGCCCGTGCATTTGAGGCGATGGATGCCGACGCCCGCCGGGTGGTGATCCAGTTCCTCACCGGCATGCAGAACGCCAAGACCGAATGAATGACTGAAGGAGGAAGACGATGACCGCTGCCGGCGCACCCTCCGACGACGCATCCCATCTTCTCGTCGTCGACGACGACACCCGCATCCGCGAACTTCTGAACCGCTACCTGATGGAGCAGGGTTTTCGCGTGACAGTGGCGGGCGATGCCGACGAGGCCCGGCGAAAGCTGCGCGGCCTCGATTTCGACCTCATTATCATGGACGTCATGATGCCCGGCGAAAGCGGCCTGTCGCTGACGAAAAGCCTGCGCGACATCCGCCCCGTTCCGATCCTGATGCTGACCGCACTTGCGGAATCCAAGGCCCGCATCGAGGGCCTGGAGGCCGGCGCCGACGACTATCTCTCGAAACCCTTCGAGCCGCGCGAACTGGTGCTTCGCATCAACAACATCCTGAAGCGCAACGCCCCGCCGACGACGCCGAAGATCGAGCAGGTCATGTTCGGCCCCTACACCTTCTCCATCGTGCGCAAGGAGTTGAAGCGCGGCAGCGATGCCATCCGGCTGACCGACCGCGAGCAGGAGATCATGCTGCTCTTCTCGCTGCGCGCCGGCGAAACCATTCCGCGCCACGAACTGATCGGCGAAGAAACAGAAGTGGGAGAACGCACAATCGACGTGCAGATCAATCGCTTGAGGCGTAAGATCGAGGACGACCCGTCCAACCCGGTGTGGCTGCAAACCGTGCGCGGCATCGGCTATCGATTGAGCGTGGAGCAAGGCTGACCGTGCGCTGCCGAGTCCAATTCAACAAAAGCTTTAACGCGGTTTTCCGTGCCTATCCGCATGAAAACTCAGGTGTAAGGCCTTGGTGCGACTCAGACAAACACGGCAGCGCGCTGCCGGAAATGCCGGTCCGATGACGACGTTCGAGACCTTCAAGCGCGATATCGAGCGCGCGCCGGCCGCCGGCTGGAAACGTCTCGGCCGCTGGCTGCGCCGCCAGTTGCCGACGGGTCTCTATGCGCGCTCGCTGCTCATCATCATCATCCCGATGGTGCTGCTGCAATCGGTCGTCGCCTTCGTCTTCATGGAGCGCCACTGGCAGCTCGTGACGCAGCGCCTCTCCACTGCCGTCACCCGCGACATCGCCGCCATCATCGATCTCATCGAGACCTATCCGCAGGATGCGAACTATAGCGAAATCGTCCGCATCGCGCGCGAGCGGCTGGAGCTGAACGTCGCCATCGAGCCCGGCACCGAGCTGCCGGCGCCGCGCACCAAACCCTTCTTCAACATCCTCGACGAGATCCTGAGCGAAGAGATCGTGCGCCAGATCCGCCGCCCGTTCTGGATCGACACCGTCGGCGAAAGCAATCTCGTCGAGATCCGTATCCTGCTCGACAACAAGATCCTGCGTGTCTACGCCCGGCGCAACCAGGCCTATGCCTCCAACACCCATATCTTCCTGCTCTGGATGGTCGGCACCTCGCTGGTGCTGATCACCATCTCGATCCTGTTCCTGCGCGGTCAGATCCGGCCGATCCTGACGCTGGCGCAGGCGGCGGAAAGCTTTGGCAAGGGCCAGAAGATGCCGGAGGATTTCGCGCCGCGCGGCGCCGACGAGGTGCGCCGCGCCGGCCTCGCCTTCATCCTCATGCGCGAGCGCATCGAGCGCCAGATGGAACAGCGCACCGCCATGCTGACCGGCGTCAGCCATGACCTGCGCACCATCCTCACCCGCTTCAAGCTGCAGCTGGCGCTCGCCGGCGACAATCCGGACCTGCAGGGCCTGCACAAGGATGTCGCCGACATGCAGACCATGCTCGAAGGCTATCTCTCCTTCGCGCGCGGCGATGTGGAGGAGGACGTCGGGCAATTGCGGCTCTCCGACCTTTTCGACAAGTTCGCCATGGAAGCCGAGCTGCACGAGCGCGCCTTCTCCAGCGAGGTCGACGGCGAAGACGACGTCATGGTGCGCCCCAACGCCTTCAGCCGGCTCGTCGGCAACCTCGTCTCGAATTCGATGCGATACGCCAAGACCGTGCATGTCGAGGCCCGCCACCGCGCCAAATGGCTGACGATCATCGTCGACGACGATGGCCCGGGCATTCCGGAACGCTCGCGCGACGACGTGTTCAAGCCGTTCTTCCGCCTCGACGAGGCGCGCAATCTCGATGCCTCCGGCACCGGCCTCGGCCTTGCCATCGCCCGCGACATCGCGCGCAGCCACGGCGGCAATGTCACGCTGTCGGACAGCCCCATGGGCGGACTGCGCGCAACGATCCGCATTCCCGCCTAACGACCAGAGGGTGAACCCATGAGCGATTTCCCCTTCGACGGCATGGCCTGGTTCAATCCACCGCCGGCAGGTGCCGTCCGCGATGGCCACCTCCACATCAAGACCGGCCTCAAGACCGATTTCTGGCAGCGCACCTATTACGGCTTCCAGCCTGACAGCGGCCATTTCCTGCACCGGCAATGGAGCGGTGATTTCACGCTGGAGACGACGTTTCGCGGCCAATACGAAACGCTCTACGATCAGGCCGGCCTGATGATCCGCCACGACGAAACTCTGTGGATGAAATGCGGCATCGAATTCACCGACGGTGCGAAACATTTCAGCGTGGTGGTGACGCGCGGCCATTCCGACTGGTCCGCCTTCCGCATCGATCACGAGTTCGACCTGATCTCGGTGCGGGTGACCCGCAACGGCGACGCGCTCTTCATCCAGTACCGGACGGATGCCCTGACGGAATGGCGGGTGGCCCGCCTCGCCTATTTCCCGCCGGAGCTTTCGGACCTCTCGGTCGGCGTCACGGCCTGCTCGCCGCAGCGTGAAGGTTTTGAAGCCGAGTTCACCGACTTCCGGCTAGGGCCGCCGGTGTCGCGGGATATTCACTAGTCAGCACATCTTCTTGCCGTTCGGCACCGGCTGACCCACCCCGGCGAGAACGATCGCGCCCGCCTCGTCCTCGAAGCCGAGCGTCAGCACTTCCGAACGCACCGGGCCGATCTGGCGCGGCGGGAAGTTGACGACGGCCAGCACCTGGCGGCCGACCAGCGCCTCCAGCGTATAGTGCACGGTGATCTGCGCCGAGGATTTCTTGGTGCCGATCTCGGGACCGAAATCGATGGTCAGCTTGTAGGCGGGCTTGCGCGCTTCAGGAAACGGCAGCGCCTCTATGATGGTGCCGACGCGAATGTCGACGCGTTCGAAATCGGCATAGGTGATGGTGTCGCTCATGAGAAAATCCTCGCGTTACAGCGTTTGCCTTGGCCCCTCATCCCGCTGCCGCGACCTTCTCCCCGCAAGCGGGGAGAAGGGGATATGCCGCACCGCTTTCCCAAATCACACGCCTCCCGTGGGGCAAGTCCCCTCTCCCCGTAAAACGGGGAGAGGGTTAGGGTGAGGGGCAAAATTGAGAACGGCCGAAAAATCAGCCAGCCAGTTCCTCGGCGCGCGTGCGGGCGGCGGCGATGGCCTTGTCGAAGAGCGGCTGCATGCCGTCCTCAGCCATCAGGACCGAGAGGGCCGCGGCCGTGGTGCCGCCGGGCGAGGTGACGTTCTGGCGCAGGCGGCCGGCGTCGTCGGGGGACTGGTGAAGCAATTCACCAGCCCCCGCGACGGTTTCCCGTGCGAGCCGCATGGCGAGGTCCGCCGGCAGGCCCAATTTGCGACCTGCCTCTGCCATGCACTCGACGAGATAGAAAACATAAGCCGGGCCGCTGCCCGAAACCGCCGTGACGGCGTCGATATCGCCCTCGGTCGCGACCCACTCGACGGGTCCGCTGACCTTCAGCAGGGAATGCACGAAATCGCGCTGCGTTTCGGAAACCCGGGCATTGGCAAAAGCGCCGGTGACGCCGCGGCCGATCATCGCCGGCGTGTTCGGCATGGCGCGCACGGTGGCGGCCGCGCCGAGATGGCCTTCGAGATTGGCGATCGTCTTGCCGGCGGCAACAGAAACCACGACGGTCTCCGGCCCCACCAGCCCCTTCAGGCCCGGCAGGACCTGATCGATGAGCTGCGGCTTGAGCGCGACGAAGAGGATGCCGGCCTTCACGCCTTCGGGTGCTGCCGTTTCATGGCGCGCGCCATTGTCGGCGATCAGCTTGGCCATCGCCGGCTGCGGGCCGGGATCGATCACGATCACCGAGGAGCCGGCAATGCCGCTCTTCAGCCAGCCGGCCAGCATGGCGCCGCCCATATTGCCGGCGCCGATGAGAACGATAGGCCCTGTACCTGCAACTGCCATTTTTATGCTTCTCCGACGGTCTCGAAGAGAACCGCATCGACGGCGGCTTCAGCCGCCATGCCGGACCAGACGACGAACTGGAAGGCCTGGAAATAGGCTTCGCAGGCTTCGAGCGCGCTGGAAAGCAGCACCTCGACCTGCTTGTTGGTGGGCTCGGCACCGCCGGCAAGCAGCAGCGACTGGCGGAAGATCACCACGTCCTCGCGGCGCCAGAGGTCGAAATGTCCCATCAGCACCTGGCCGTTCACATGCGAGAGCAGGCAATGCACCTCCGCAACGCGGCTTTCGGGAACCTTGATGTCGAAGGCGCAGGCGAGATGCAGCGCCTCGAACTCTTCCATCCACGAGAAGGAGACGTGGTAATCCGTCCACTTGCCTTCGACGGTCATCGCGATCTCGTCTTCGCCGGATCGCTCGAACGTCCAGTCATTATTGGCTGCGACGAACTCGATCATATCGACCGGGTTGGACTGACGCCCGATATCCAATTCCATAAGGCTCATGCATCACCTTCATCGACCGGCAGACGTGCAAAATCGCGCTCACACCGCGACGCTGCAAACCATACTCGGAGATACAACACTGAATGATTGCCCGGCACTAAACGCAATCTGGACGACTTACCCTGCCCGAAGCTTGCGCTGCCCGTCTCGAATCATCATTTAAAATCAGTGTATAACGGCGGAGTCACGACGCCATCCCCCGCCCCGCCATTTTCTCCGTCCGGTTGTGGACAGAGGTTGTGAAAAAGATTCAGGTCGGACGCTTAAGAGACTCTGCGAAAAGGGCTTTTCGGATGTGTCCACAGGGGTAAAAATTTTATTAAAAAAAACGGTTGGCGCGATGTGAATCACGCCAACCGGCTCTCATGCAGGAAAACCTGTCCCGAAACGGCTCAGCCGCCCGTGTTGAGGCGGGCTTCCAGCGCCTCGATGCGCTTCAGGAGCGCGTCGTTTTCGTCACGCGCCTTGATCGCCATTTCGCGCACCGCCTCGAACTCCTCGCGCTTGACGAGATCCATGCCGTTGATGAAACGCTCGGCCTGGGCGCGAAACACCGTCTCGGCCTCCTTGCGCACGCCCTGGGCGGCACCAGCGGCATCGGTCATCAGCTTGGCGAAGTCGTCGAGAATGCGGTTGGCACCGGTGGTCATGGTCTGCCCTCCTCGGGTATCGATGGTGGTCCTGCGGGCAGTCGTCGCCCGCGCCTTGGGAGTGAGGTAGGGTCTGGAACCGCTCCTTGCAAGCGGTTTCCGGTGGATCGCCGCCCATTCCGGCCGCCGCACGGCGCCCTATCACGATTTATCGCCTTGACCCTGCCGTAAGGCACCTCCATCTTCCGCGCGAAAACCGGAAGATATTAGCCTTGACGAACATAACCCAACTCTTCGCCATCATGCCCTACCCGGAGATCGATCCGATCGCCTTCTCCATCGGCCCGGTGGCCGTGCATTGGTACGGCATCGCCTATGTCGTGGGCATCATGCTCGGCTGGGTCTATGCGCGCCGGCTGATCGAGACGCCGCGGCTGTGGGCGGGCGACGCGCCGCTGAGCCGCACCCAGCTCGACGACTTCCTCGTCTGGGCCGCCGTCGGCATCATTCTGGGCGGCCGCATCGGCTATATCCTGTTCTACGATTTCCCGAATGTCGCGGCCGATCCGCTGCGCGCCCTCCAGGTGTGGAACGGCGGCATGTCCTTCCACGGTGGCCTCGCCGGCACGACACTCGCCATGATCGTCTTCGCGCGGCGCAACGCCATCCCGATGTGGAGCCTGTTCGACATCGTCGCCGCCGTCGTGCCGATCGGCCTGTTCTTCGGCCGCATCGCGAATTTCGTCAACGGCGAGCTGTGGGGCCGCCTCTCCGACGCACCCTGGGCCGTCATCTTCCCGGAAGCCGGCCCCTTCGCGCGCCATCCGAGCCAGCTCTATGAGGCCGGCCTCGAAGGCATCGTGCTGCTCGCCGTGCTCGCCGTCGCCATCTACCGGTTCGGCGCCCTGAAGCGCCCCGGCATCGTCACCGGCATCTTCGTCGCCGGCTACGCGCTGTCGCGCATCACGGTGGAGTTCTTCCGCGAGCCGGACCCGCAGCTCGGTTATCTGTTCGGCGGCTGGCTCACCATGGGCATGCTGCTCTCGCTGCCCATGCTCGCCCTCGGTCTCTGGGCGATCCTTCGCGCCCGCGCGGCCCGGCCGGCAAGCGCCTGAGCACGCCCATGCCGACACCCCTCGCCCGCAAGGTCAAGGCGCTGATCCGCACCAACGGCCCGATCAGCGTCACCGACTATTTCGCGCTCTGCCTCGCTGATCCAGAACACGGCTATTACCGCACCCGCGACCCCTTCGGCCGCGCCGGCGATTTCGTCACGGCGCCGGAAGTGAGCCAGTTGTTCGGCGAGATGCTCGGCATCTTCCTCGTCCATGCCTGGCAGAAACACGGCGGGCCTTCCGAGGTGCGCATCGCCGAAATCGGCCCCGGCCGCGGCACCATGATGGCCGACATGCTGCGCGTCATCGCCAAGCTCGCGCCGCAGCTCTATGACAGCGCGACGATCCACCTGATCGAGACGAGCCCGAAGCTGCGCACCATCCAGCACGAGACGCTCGGCACGCATGCCGCCCGCGTCACCTGGCACGACAGCTTCGAGGAACTGCCGGACGGTTTCGTCCTGCTCGCCGCCAACGAGCTTTTCGACGCGATCCCGATCCGCCAGTTCATCAAGACCACAGCGGGCTTTCGCGAACGCCTGGTCGGCCTCGATGCCGGGGACGAACTGACCTTTGCCGCTGGCGTCGCCGGCCTCGACCCGGCGCTCCTGCCGGAACACCACAAGTCCGTGCCGAACGGCACGATCTTCGAGATCGCACCGGCCCGCGAAGCCGTGATGGCGACGATCGGCGAGCGCATCGCCCGCTTCGGCGGCACGGCGCTGGTGATCGACTACGGCCATTTCGTCACCGGCTTCGGCGATACGTTGCAGGCGGTGCTGAAACACGATTTCGACCCGCCGCTCGCCCATCCCGGCGAGGCGGACCTGACGAGCCATGTCGACTTCGAACGCCTGGCCGGTGCGGCCGCCAGCATGGGCCTGCATGTGCACGGCATGCTGCATCAGGGCGATTTCCTCGTCGGCCTGGGCATCGGCGAACGCGCCTCCGCGCTCGGCCGCCACCGCGACGAGGCGACGCAGCAGTCGATTCTTGCCGATGTCGACCGGCTGGCAGGCTCGGGTGCGGGTAAAATGGGTGATCTTTTCAAGGTATTAGCCGTAGGAAGCACGCAGCTCGCGCTGTCTCCCTTCCGCCAGCCGGATTGACACCGGGCCTCGGGCCGGACAACATCCGGCCCGATTTGCACCCCGAATGCCCCGGCGGAATCCTTGCCCGGCAGCCCGTTTCCAAGCCAAGCCGAGAGACCATGCAGGACCCAGCGCTCCCCTCCCCGATCGAAAGCCCGCTGCTGGCTGAACGCGCCGGTTATGCGGCGCAGCACGGCTTTTTCACCCGGGCCGGCGGCGTGTCGAAGGGCATCTATCGCGGCCTCAATGTCGGCCTCGGCTCGAAGGACGAGCGCGGCAAGGTCGAGGAGAATCGCGCCCGCGTCGCCCGCTGGTTCGCCGTCGGGCCGGAAAGGCTCGCGACCGTGCACCAGGTCCATTCGCCCGACGTGGTCGTGGTCGACGACAGCTATGACGGCGCCCGACCACAGGCCGACGCGCTGGTCAGCGCCACACCCGGCATCGTGCTCGGTGTGCTGGCGGCCGATTGCGGCCCGATCCTGTTCTGCGACCCTGAGGCGCGCATCGTCGGCGCCGCGCACGCCGGCTGGAAGGGCGCGCTCTATGGCGTGCTGGAAAACACCATTGCCGCGATGGAAGCGCTCGGTGCGAAACGCGAAAACATCCTCGCCAGCCTCGGCCCTTCGATCGGGCGCGAAAACTACGAGGTCGGGCCTGAATTCGTGGAGCGCTTCCTCGCCGTCGACACGGCCTACGAGCGCTTCTTCACGCCCTCGCAAAAACCCGGCCACGCCATGTTCGATCTGCCGGGACTGACGACGCAGCGGCTCACCGACGCCGGGGTGACGGCAGAAAACCTCGATATCTGCACCTATCCCGACGAGGATCGCTTCTTCTCCTACCGGCGCACGACGCACCGGCAGGAGCCCGATTACGGACGCCAGATTTCGGCGATCATGATAAGGGCGTAAAGCCCACAGATTTGATTAGGACGGGAGAACACCGCCATGGCCCTTCACTTCGACACCGAGGAATACGCCAATCGGCTCCAGCGCCTGACATCCCGCATGCGCGAGGAGAAGATCGAGGCCATGCTGCTCTTCGCACAGGAGAGCATGTACTGGCTGACCGGCTACGACACGTTCGGCTACTGTTTCTTCCAGACGCTCGTCGTCAAGGCGAACGGCGAGATGGTGCTCTTGACGCGCTCGGCGGACCTGCGCCAGGCCCGCCACACCTCCAACATCGAAAAAATCGAGATCTGGGTCGACCGCGTCAATGCGGACCCGACCATGGACCTGAAGAACCTGCTTTCCGACCTCGACCTGCTCGGCTGCCGCATCGGCGTGGAATATGACACGCATGGCCTGACCGGCCGCAACGCGCGCCTCATCGACAACCAGCTCCAGAGTTTCGGCCAGATCGTCGACGCCTCGGCGATCGTCAGCCGCCTGCGCCTCATCAAGAGCCCGGCCGAGATCGCCTATGTCGAGCGTGCCGCGGCCCTTTCCGACGATGCGCTGGCGGCAGCCCTGCCGCTGATCGTTCCCGGCGGCGACGAGGCGGCGATCCTGGCTGCCCTGCAGGGCGCGGTGCTGGCCGGCGGCGGCGATTATCCCGCCAACGAATTCGTCATCGGCTCGGGCGCCGACGCGCTGCTCTGCCGCTCGAAATCCGGCCGGCGCAGGCTCGATGCCGAGGACCAGCTGACCCTCGAATGGGCCGGCGTCAGCGCCCGCTACCATGCGCCGATGATGCGCACCGCCCTCATCGGCGAGCCGTCCAACCGGCACCGCGAACTCTACAGCGCCTGCCGCGAGGCGATCCAGGCGATGGAGATGGTGCTGCGCCCCGGCAACACCTTCGGCACCGTCTTCGAGACCTTCGCCCGCCTCATCGACGAGCGCGGCCTTGCCCGCCACCGGCTGAACACCTGCGGCTACTCGGTCGGCGCGCGCTTTGCGCCTTCCTGGATGGACCAGCAGATGTTCCTGCTCGGCAATCCGCAGGAGATCGAGCCGAACATGTCGCTCTTCGTGCACACGATCATTCTCGATTCCGACACCGGCACCGCAATGACGCTCGGCCAGACCTACCTCACGACGACGGACACGCCGAAACCGCTGTCGCGCTACGGACTGGATTTCATCGAAGTCTGACGGGGCCGGTGCAGGCCCACAAGATCCCGCAATTGACAGGCTATCGGGCGCCACCCATAAATCAGTGCGGGGACGAAGGAGGCAAAATGCCTCCCACAGGACACGGACGAAAATGATGCAGGAGCTGATGAAGCGGCTGGCACTGATCGGCCTCATTGCCACCCTTGCCGGCTGCAACAGCACGGACGCGCTGACGCCACAGGTCGATGTCGGCGGCGGCAGCTTCAACTCGCCGCCCGTCACACAGAACGACCTCGACCAGATGAGCGCGCAGTCGACCCCGGTCACCACGACCACCACCACGCAGGAAACCGCGTTCACCCCGTCAAACGGCAACGGCACCTCGACCGGCGCGGACACCGCCGGAACGCTCGAGGCCCAGGCCGATGCGCTCGCCCGCAACAGCGGCACGCGGCGCGACACGACGCAATCCGACGCCGCCCTTGCCCGCACCACCGCGCAACGCTCGCTGGCAGCGGAAACCTCGGTCGGCGCCGAAGAGATCGCGGCCGTTCCGACCGCTGCGGGAGCCGGCGAGACGATCCGCTTCCTGCCGATCATCGGCGCGCCGGTCGAGGCGGTCACGCCGCTCTCCAAGCGCCTTGGCGCGGAAGCGCGCACCAACGGGCTTACGATCCGCAGCGCCTCCGACAATTCCAGCAAATACATCCTGAAGGGCTACTTCTCCGCGATGAACGACAACGGCAAGACGACCGTCGTCTATGTCTGGGACGTGCTCGACGGCAGCGGCGCGCGGCTTCACCGCATCCAGGGGCAGGAAAGTGTCTCGGGCACGGCATCCGATCCTTGGGCGGCCGTGCCGGCGCGCACGATGGAGGGCATCGCCCAGAAGACGATCCGTGAGTACCTCGACTGGCGCGGCGCCACGCGCGGTTAAGCACGTCCGGGGTTTAATCACAGGCAAATGCGAAGAAACGCTTTTCCCATACGGCAAAGCCCTTGCATTCGCAGGCATTGCCGGTAAAAGGCCCCCCATCAGCATAAGCACAGGCGGACCATAGATGAAGGTTTTCGCGGGCAATTCGAACCGGCTTCTGGCCGAAGCGATCTGCAATTATCTGAATGTCCCGCTCGGCCGTGCCACGGTCAGACGCTTCGCAGACCAGGAAATCTTCGTCGAGATCCAGGAAAACGTGCGCGGCGAAGACGTGTTCGTCGTGCAGTCGACCTCGTTCCCGACCAACGACCACCTGATGGAACTGCTGATCATGATCGATGCCATGCGCCGCTCCTCGGCGCGCCGCATCACCGCCGTGATCCCCTATTTCGGCTACGCCCGCCAGGACCGCAAACCCGGTCCGCGCACGCCGATCTCGGCAAAGCTCGTCGCCAACCTCATCACCGAGGCGGGTGCCGACCGCGTGCTGACGCTCGACCTGCATGCCGGCCAGATCCAGGGCTTCTTCGACATCCCGACCGACAACCTCTACGCCGTGCCGATCCTGGCGCGTGACGTTAAGGAAAACTACAATCTCGAAAACGTCATGGTCGTCTCGCCGGACGTCGGCGGCGTGGTGCGCGCCCGTGCGCTCGCCAAGCGTCTCGATTGCCAGCTGGCGATCGTCGACAAACGCCGTGAACGCGCAGGCGAATCCGAAGTGATGAACGTCATCGGCGACGTCACCGGCAAGGACTGTCTGCTGATCGACGACATCGTCGATTCGGGCGGCACGCTGTGCAACGCGGCCGAAGCGCTCCTGAAGAACGGCGCGACCAGCGTCACGGCCTATATCACGCACGGCGTGCTCTCCGGTGGTGCCGTGGCCCGCGTGACGTCCTCCAAGCTCAAGGAGCTTGTGATCACCGACTCGATCCAGCCGACCACTTCCGTCCAGTCGGCGCACAACATCCGCGTCATCTCGACGGCGAACCTGCTCGGCGAGGCGATCAACCGCACCAGCGCGGAAGAATCGGTCTCGAGCCTGTTCGACTGATTTTCCGCCGTTTCGATTTTTGCCGGCGGCCGATACCGGCTCCTCGCTTTATGCGCTAAGTTCCCCCGAGATTCGTAGAGCGTTTGCGCAATTCCGGACGCAAAACCGCTACACACTTTTGCTGGAATTGCTCTGGAGGGGAAATCCATGATTTCGATATCGCCATTCTTCCGCCGGCTGGCGGGCCGCTTCGCCATCCTTCTCGCCGCCGGCACGCTTGCGGCCTGCTCGGTCGAGGTCGACCAGGGCGGCGGCGGCTACAATCCGCGTCCGCCGCAAATGTGCACGCGCGAATATGCGCCGGTCTGCGGCGAGCGCGGCCGTGACCGCCAAACCTTCGCCAATGCCTGCGAAGCCCGCGCCAGCGGCTTCGGCATCATCGGCCGCGGCGGATGCCAGTTCCGTCGCCCGGATCGCGACAATGTCGGCTGGCGGGACCAGAATCAGGACCGCGACGGCTGGAGCCACCCAGACCGGGACAGAGACCAGATCCGCGACCGTGATCGCAATCGCAACGACAGGGACCGCCGGGAGCGCGATCGTGACCGGGACAATCGGGGCGACCGCGAGCGGCCGCGCGACCAGCGCGCCTGCACGATGGACTTCAACCCGGTCTGCGGCCGCCGCGGTGACGATCTGAAGGAATTCGGCAATGCCTGCTCGGCCGAAGCCGCCGGCTTCCGCGTCATGAAGCCCGGTCAATGCCCGGTGCGCTGAGAACGTCATTATATGAAACGACAAGCCCGCCGTTACCGCGGGTCAGACTGCTGACACAGTCCGCCAAACCTCTCCTCCGTCATGGTCGGGCTTGACCCGACCATCCACCCTCCGAACGTGCTGATGGATCCTCGGCTCAAGGCCGAGGATGACGTTGGGGATGGAGCGAGGGTTTTCTTCAGCTTCAACGCCCCGGCAACGGACAGGCCTTGCCGCCGCCGAACAGGCGCGAGCGGGTGAGGAAACGTTTCTCGCGGCCATTGTCGAGCGAGAACATGCCACCACGGCCGGGCACGACATCGATGATGAGCTGCGTGTGCTGCCACACACCGAACTGGCTCTCGCTGATGTAGACCGGCACCCCGCCGATCTCGCCGAGCTTCACGTCGCGGTCGCCGACGATATAGTCGTCCGCCGGGTAACACATCGGCGAGGAGCCGTCGCAGCAACCGCCGGACTGGTGGAACAGGATTTTCGGATAATCCGCCTGGATTTCCCGGATTAGCGCAAGCGCTGCATCGGTCGCCACCACGCGCGGCTCGCCAGTCGTCTCGGTCATGCGGCTCTCCTCCAAAAGCGTACCCTCTCCCCGCTGGGGGAGAGGGTCGGGCGGTTGGGCAAGGTGGGGCAAGCCCCGGTCCGCCCTTCTGTTGCCTTCGCCCCGCAGAGGGGAGAAGGAAGGCGGTCGCTCAGAAGAAGCCGAGCGCCTTGGGAGAGTAGCTGACCAGCATGTTCTTGGTCTGCTGGTAGTGGTCCAGCATCATCTTGTGCGTCTCGCGACCGATGCCCGACTGCTTGTAGCCGCCGAAGGCGGCGTGGGCCGGATAGGCATGGTAGCAATTGGTCCAGACACGGCCGGCCTGGATGTCGCGGCCGAAATGGTAGCAGCGGTTGGCATCGCGGCTCCACACGCCGGCACCGAGGCCGTAAAGCGTGTCGTTGGCGATTTCGAGCGCTTCCGCATCGTCCTTGAAGGTGGTGACCGAAACGACCGGCCCGAAGATTTCCTCCTGGAAGACGCGCATCTTGTTATGCCCGCGGAAGATGGTCGGCTTGACGTAATAGCCCCCGGCAAGGTCGCCTTCGAGTTCGTTGCGCCCGCCGCCGGTCAGCACTTCGGCACCTTCCTGCCGGCCGATATCCATGTAGGACAGGATCTTTTCCAACTGTTCGGAAGATGCCTGCGCACCGATCATCGTCGCCATGTCGAGCGGGTTGCCCTGCACGATCTTCTCGACGCGCTTGACCGCCTTTTCCATGAAACGATCATAGATCTTCTCGTGCACCAGCGCGCGGCTCGGGCATGTGCAGACCTCGCCCTGGTTCAGCGCGAACATCGCAAACCCTTCGAGCGCCTTGTCGAGATAGTCGTCGTCCTCGTTCATCACGTCGGAAAAGAAGATGTTCGGCGACTTGCCGCCGAGCTCCAGCGTGACGGGAATGAGGTTCTGGCTGGCATATTGCATGATCAGGCGGCCGGTCGTCGTCTCGCCGGTAAACGCGATCTTGGCGATGCGCGGGTTGGAGGCGAGCGGCTTGCCGGCTTCCAGACCAAAGCCGTTGACGATGTTGAGCACGCCGGCCGGCAGCAGGTCGCCGACGAGTTCGGCCCAGAGCAGGATCGAGGACGGCGTCTGTTCGGCGGGCTTCAGCACGACGCAATTGCCGGCGGCGAGCGCCGGGGCGAGCTTCCAGGTCGCCATCAGGATCGGGAAGTTCCAGGGAATGATCTGGCCGACGACGCCGAGCGGCTCATGGAAGTGATAGGCGATGGTCTCATGGTCGACCTCGCCGATCGAGCCTTCCTGCGCGCGGACGCACGAGGCGAAATAGCGGAAATGGTCGATGGCGAGCGGAATGTCGGCCGCCATGGTTTCGCGTAGCGGCTTGCCGTTGTCCCAGGTTTCCGCACGGGCGAGAAGGTCGAGATTGTCCTCCATGCGCTGGGCGATCTTCATGAGGATGTTGGAGCGCTCGGTGGCGGAGGTGCGGCCCCACTTGTCCTTGGCGGCATGTGCGGCGTCGAGCGCGAGCTCGATGTCGGCGGCGTCGGAGCGCGCGATCTCGCACAGCTTGCCGCCGGTGATCGGCGTGATGTTGTCGAAGTAGCGGCCGGCGACCGGCTCCTTCCATTCGCCGCCGATGAAGTTGCCGTACTTCGTCTTGTACGGATTTTCGACGATCTTCTGATGCAGCATGGTCTTTCCTCCCACGAAAAGGCCCCTTATGGGCCGTCGGGGAGGATGGTGCTGCGCTTCGCGCGTTCATGATAGGGGCGTGCCGGCGATGGCGGCGGGGACTGTTTCAGAATTGAGACAGAGCGATGCGACAGGCTGTGCTGCGGTGCAGCATCAGTTGATCGAGAGCTTTTTCATCTTGCGGTACAGCGTTGCGCGGCTGATGCCGAGCTGGTCGGCCGCCTGGCTGACATTGCCGCCGGCGCGCGAAAGCACACGGCGAAGTGCTGCGCGCTCGGCGTCGTCGAGGTCGCCGCCCTCCTCCGCCCGGTTCTCATGCAGGAGATCGGAAGCGGGAACGCCGGCGGCGATGCGCCGGTCGTCGAGGCCCAGGAACTGGCGCGCGGCGCGTGTGGCGCCGAGCACGAGATCGTCGCGGTCGACGGCAAGAAGCGCCGGCGCCGCGCGGCCATCGACAGGCACGAGCAGAATGCGGGCGGCGGCAAAGGCGCGGCGGAACAGCCCCGCCTCGATGCGCGCGGCAGCGTCGCGCACGGCCTGCGAAAGGATCGACATGGTCATGTCGTTGGCATCGTCGCGGCAGGTGGAGATGTCGATCGCGGCGGCGATGCGGCCGGTATGGTCACGGATCGGCGCCGTCGTGCAGGAAAGCCCGGTATTCTGCGAGAGGAAATGCTGGTCGCGCAGGATCAGCACCGGCCGCTCGTCGGCAAGCGCCGTGCCGATGCCGTTGGTACCGACGCTCGCCTCGCTCCAGACCGTGCCGGACCAGAGCCCGACGCCGCGGAAATCGCGATCATCGCCGGCTGCCCCCCGGCGCTCCAGCGCGATGCCGTTCTCGTCCGTCAGGAGCAGGCAGCAGCCCGCCTTGCCGACGGTGGCAAACAGCCGGTCGATCTCGCCGGATGCTTCCTCGATGAGGGCGCTGGAACGGACGCGGGCCTGGCGGAATTCCGATTCGGTGAGCCGCCACGGCACGCGCGCCTCTTCCGGCGAAAGACCGTGCAGGGTGAGGCAGCGCCGCCAGGAGGCGGCAACGGGCGAACTCGCCGCAGCCGAGGCATGGGCCGCAACGGTCTGGACATGATCCGCGTGATCGAAACGCGCAGGCATCCGCTCTCCTCCCCGAGGGCTTCCGACCGATCGTCGCATTGGAATACAACGCTCGGCGACTATAGCCATGTTTCTGCCGGCTGGTCCAGCAGCACCAAAGTCGAAGCCATGATGTGGCAACGGAGCGCTACCGCGACAAGGCTGTTTCCAAGCCCTGCGCCGCCTGTTACGACTGCGCCTCCCTTTCCATGACCGATTTTCATCATGCTTCGTGATTTTTCCGCCCAGGCCCTTTTCATGGGCATCCTCACCGCCTTCGTCGGTTTTGCCAGTTCCTTCGCCGTCGTGCTGCACGGCCTCACCGGCGTCGGCGCCACGGAGGCGCAGGCCACATCCGGCCTCATGGCCGTCTGCGTGGCGCTCGGCGTCAGCATGATCCTGCTCAGCGCCGTGACCAGGCTTCCCATCGCCATCGCCTGGTCGACGCCGGGTGCCGCCCTGCTTGCCAATTCCGGGCCCATCGAGGGCGGTTTCCAGACGGCGGTTGGCGGCTTTCTCGTCTGCGGCCTGCTGATCGTCATTGCCGGCCTGTGGAAGCCGCTCGGGCGCATGGTCGCCGCCATTCCCGCGTCGCTTGCCAATGCCATGCTTGCCGGCGTGCTGATCGGGCTTTGTTTCGCCCCGGCCAAGGCGATCACTTTCAATCCCTTGCTCGGCCTGCCGATCGTGCTCGCTTGGGCAATCGTCGGCGCCTTCAACCGGCTTTATGCGGTGCCGGCGGCGCTTGCCGCCTTCATCGCCGTGCTCGCCTTCGGCGTCGAGGTGCCGCCGGAGGCGCTCGCCGGCCTAGCCGGTTCGCTGGTGCCGAACCCGGAATTCGTGACGCCGATCTTCACCGTCGCGGGCTTCGTCGGCATCGCCTTGCCGCTGTTCATCGTCACCATGGCCTCGCAGAACATTCCGGGCATCGCCGTGCTGAAGGTCAACGGCTACGAACCCGCTCCCGCTCCCCTTTTCGCCACCACCGGCGTCTTTTCCCTGCTGTCGGCGCCCTTCGGCAGCCACGCCGTCAACCTCGCCGCCATCACCGCCGCCATGTGCGCCGGCAGCGACGCCCATCCGGACCCGAAGAGACGCTATTGGGCGCCGATCGTCGCTGGCGTCTGCTATGTGGTGTTCGGCCCTTTCGTCGGCGCGGTCACGGCCCTCGTCGCCCTCGCCCCGCCGATCCTCATCCAGGCCGTCGCCGGCCTCGCGCTGATCAGCGCCTTCGCCAATTCCGCGCTCAATGCCTTCAAGGAAATCGAGGGACGCGAGGCGGCGGCGGTGACCTTCCTCGTCACCGCCTCGGGCGTCTCCTTTGCCGGTATTTCCGGCGCCTTCTGGGGGCTGGTCGCCGGCGGGTTGATGCTGGCGCTCGCCCGGTTCACCGCGAAGCGCCGCGGCTGAACCGCTACTGCTGGAACGGCAACGGCTGGCCGTTGATCAGCACCTTGCCGTCCTCGCCGACCTTGAGGTCCCAGACCTGCGCGCCGCCGCCGCCATCGCGCGCCAGGCCCTTCATCATCAGGAGCCCGAAGGCCGCCTGGCCGAACTGCGGCACGGTGGCCGCATTCTTCTGGAGGTAGGCGACCGTCTTGTCGAAGTCGCGCATGGTGATCGTCACGTCGGCGCTGTGGCGATCCTTCTGCTCGGGATAAACGAGCATCGTGCCCGACAGGTGCACGTCGTAGATCGGCGAGACCGCCGAGACATCTTCAAATTCGACGGTCATCGTGCCGTCGGGCAGGACGATGCGGCCGATCTCCTTGTTCTGCGCTTCCGTCAGCGGCTCCGACTTGGTGAAGTCCGCATTGTCGATGAGATAGGTGACAGCGCCGGCGAGGTCGAGATTGGTGACCGCCGCCTTGAAGGTCGCGCGTTCCGGCAGCGCCTCCGCGAAGGCCGCGGGCAGCACGCCCGCCGGCGGCTTCGGCCCTTCCACGTCGAAGCCGAAACCGAAACGGGTCGAGTGCGCAATGCCGTTCATGTCGAGATTGTAGCTGACGGCGTCCGCCCCGAACGTGCCCTTGTCCGTTCCGACCGTGACGTTCGAAGCCTTGATCGTCTCCGTCAGGTTGTCGAAGATCGGCATGGAGGCGCGCAGCAGCTCCTTCAGCCGCGCCGCATCCGGGGCCGCCAGTTCCTTCTTGTTCATGTTGTCGAGCACGAAGAACACGAGGTCCTGCATCACCTTGTAGCGTGCGCCGTCCAGGTTCACGTCGATATCGACCGTGTCCGCGCCGATATCGACGCGGCCGCTCGGCCCGCCGGTGATCGTCTCGGCAAAGGCCTTCATCACGCCGGTGCTCGTGATGTCGAGCGTGCCGGGTTCCTTCTTCTCGGCGGCAAGGCGCATCGCCATCTCGTCGAAACTCGCCGTCACGCTCTCCTGTTCGGAGGTGCTGGTGAAGGCGATGCGCTTCGTCGTCCAGTCGGCCGAGGTGAAATAGAGGATTTCCGGATCGTAGATGCCGTCGAGCTTCATCGACTCGACGAGATAGGTGAAGGAGTTCTTGCCGGGCGCGGCATCGACGGAGCCCTTGATATCGAAGCTCTCGTTCGCTTCGATGCGATAGGTGCCTTCCGGCATCGGCCGCAGATAGGCCATTATCGGCTTCAGCCCCTCGACCTTCACGGCGCCGGTCCTCGCCTTGTCGACGAGCACCGTCGGATTGAAGCGTAATTCGTAGAAGGAACTGGCGGCCTTGACCGTCACCAGGCCGGCGTCGATCATGTCCTGCGGCAGGTAGCGCGTCAGCTTCTGCTGGATGCTCTCGGCCTGCGACGGCGAGACCTCCTGTGCCAGAGCAGGGCTTGCGCAGACGAGCGCAAGGGCGGCCGAGGCCATCAGGATCTGTCGTCGCATCGTGGTCTCCTTCGCCGATCTGGTCTATACCCAACATCCAATCGTGACCGCACCATGTCAATGCGGGGTCAATCGGGGCGCAGGCCTTGCATTTCCGGGCATTCTCGTTTATCGAGCCCCCGTCCGCACAGACACCCTTGGAGGCAATGCGGATGAGGCTTTCAAAAATCCTCAAGTTTTACGCAGCCGCGGTTCACTCCGCCTGCGCAAAGCTCTCCAGTAACACACGAAAGGTTAAGCCATGAGCCACGACACTTACGAGCTCAAGGCCGAAACGCGCGAACGGGTTGGTAAGGGGTCCTCCCGTGAACTTCGCCGCAACGGTCTTATTCCTGCAGTTATCTATGGCGACAAGCAGTCCCCGCTTTCGATCGCCATCTCGACCAAGGACGTCACCCAGCGTATCCACGCCGGCGGCTTCAAGACGACGGTCGCCACGATCGACGTCAACGGCGAGAAGATCAAGGTGCTCCCGAAGGACTACCAGCTTGATCCGGTCCGCGACTTCACCATGCATGTCGACTTCCTCCGCGTTTCGGGCGACACCCATGTCGTCGTCGAAGTGCCGGTTCACTTCGTCAACGAAGAGAAGTCCCCGGGCATCAAGGCCGGCGGTGTTCTGAACATCGTACGCCACGCCGTCGAGCTGCATGCTTCGGCCGGCGACATTCCGGAATTCCTGACGGCCGACCTCGCTGGCCTCAAGGTCGGCGACGGCATCCACATCTCGAACATCAAGCTGCCCAAGGGCACGAGCCCGGTCATCACCGACCGCGACTTCACGATCGCCACCATCGCCGTTCCGGCTGCTGGCGTGAAGGAAGAAGACGAAGTGGAAGCTACGGAAGAATAATCCCTTCTGTCGGGATCCTTCTCGAAAAACCCCGCCTCCGCCCGGATGCGGGGTTTTTCTTTGTCCGCAGGCACGCACTACCCTTGCGGGAAGCTTGAATTATCAGCACTTTTCCGGATCGACATTTCAGCAACATTTAAGACTTTGATGAAAGGCTAAGCCCAGAAGAACGACAAAGCCTAAGAGGGGCACTATGGGCTGGCTTCGCATCACGGCAGGGGGGCAACCGGCATGAAAATGCATTCGGTGGAGAGCCGCTTCATTGCCATCGTCATCGGCGCCCTGCTCGTCTTCGTCGCACCGCTCTTCGTGCTGTTCCTCATCCTGTCGTCCGACCGCGTGGCGCGCGAGCGCCTGCAAAACACCGAAGTGCTGTTGAAGGCCAATGTGCAGGCGCTCGGAAAACCGCTGTGGGATTTCGACAAGGACAGCATCGACCAGATCGTCGGCACGCTCCAGGCGAATGCCGATATCAGTTTCGTGCGCGTGCGCGATACGTCGGATGTCATCGACATCCGCAAGCCGGATCTCAGCCCCGATCCGAACGACGCGCGCTCCATCGTCAAGACCGATATCCTCTACAGGGCGAGCGACGGCATCAAGAAGGTCGGCTCGGCGGAGATCTGGATCCACAAGGAGGGCCTGTTCTCGCGCTTCACGAAGGACGAGATGGGCATCTTCGCCATCTTCTTCTTCGCCGTGGCAACGCTCTTCACCGCCGCCATCATCGGCAACCGCATCACCATCATCCGCCCGTTGATGCGCCTGACGGCGGCGATCGAGGCGACACGGCGGCTCGGCTCGCGCCACCATGTCGACTGGACCTCGAACGACGAGATGGGCGCGCTTGCCCATAATTTCAACGAGATGCAGAGCAAGCTGGAGCGCGAGGAAATCGAGCTGAAGCTGGCGCATACCCGCGCCACCGACATCTACAACCTCACCCCCGCCATGCTCTTTTCCATCGATGCGGCGAACCGCATCACCGCCGTCAGCGACTACTGGCTGACCGCGACCGGCTATCGCCGCGAGCATGTCATCGGCCAGGAATTCACCGATTTCGTCGCCGAGGAATGGCGCGAAACCTATCGCAAGCGCCACGCGACCAACAAGTCGGAGGCCGGCATCTGTGAGGTGACCGTGCGCTTCCGCTGCGCCGGTGGCAGCGTGATCGACGTGCTGATCCTCGAAACCGGCACGGAGGCGAGCACCGGCCGCCAGGCGCTGTCGCTCTCGGTCATGACCGATGTCACCGACCTCAAGGAGGCGGAAAACCGCAACCACCGCCAGGCGATCACCGACCATCTGACGGGCCTGCTCAACCGCCAGGGCTTCGAGGGCGTGCTCGACGAACTGATCGGCGAGGTCGACACGCTCGGCCACCAACTCGCCTGCCTCTTCGTCGATCTCGACCGCTTCAAGTGGATCAACGACAATCTCGGCCATGCGGCGGGCGACGACGTGCTGTGCCAGGTGGCGATGCGCCTGCGCCGGCAATTGCGCACCAATGACCGGATCGCCAGGCTCGGCGGCGACGAATTCGCCATCCTGCTTTCCGCGCCGAACGCCCGCCAGCTCGCCCTGGATGTCAGCGAACGCCTGGTTTCAAGCCTGCGCGCACCGCTGGTCGTCAACGGCGCCGAGCTCAATGTCAGCGCCAGCGTCGGCGTCGCGATCTATCCCGACCATGCCGCCACCGCCGCCTGCCTGCTGCAAAAATCGGACATGGCCATGTATGCGCGCAAGCGCGACGGCAAGAACGGCGTGCAGCTTTTCGACAGCAACATGGTCGACAGTGCCCGCAAGCGCCTGGAAACCGAGCAGTTCATCGACCAGGGCCTGCGCGAAGACTGGTTCACCGCCTATCTCCAGCCGATCGTCTGCCTGTCCGACGGGCGCGTCGCCGGCTTCGAGGCGCTGATGCGCCTCAACCACCCCGAGCGCGGCCTGCTGCCGCCGGCCGAGATCATCGGCATTGCCGAGGAGAACGGCTCGATCGGCCGCATCGGCGATTGCATCCTGTCGAAATCCATCGCCAGCCTCGCCGTCATCTCGAAGCTCGACGGACTGTGCGATGCCTATCTCGCGGTCAATTTCTCGCCCTTGCAGTTCGAGCCGGTCCTGCCGAACCGCCTTGCCGCCCTGCTCCTCGAACACGGCGTCACGCCCTCGCGCATCGTCGTGGAAATCACCGAGGCCGTGCTGATGCTCGACAACCCGGTGGTGCGCGACGTGCTCGCTGCGCTGTCCGAACTCGGCTGCCGCATCGCGCTCGACGATTTCGGCACCGGTTACTCCTCGCTCTCCTACCTCAACCGCTTCCCCGTCGATATCGTCAAGGTCGACCAGTCCTTCACCCGCTCGCTTTCCTCCGACCAGCCGGACGTGCGCCGCAAGAGCCGCATGCTGGTCGAGGGCATCCGCACCATCTCGCACCAGATGGGCTGCGCGGTCGTGGCCGAGGGCATCGAGACGGAGGAACAGTGGGACATCCTCCAGGCGATGAACATCGAATTCGGCCAGGGCTACCTGCTGAGCCGGCCGCTGCCGCTTGACGCGCTGCTTCAAAAGCTCGACGAATTCACGATGCCGACCAGGTCCGAGCGCCTGGCCGCCGCCTCCTGACGAGGAACGAGGACGAGACGATGAAGACGCTGTTCTTGACGCTCAGCCTGTCGCTCGCCCCCCTCTCCGCGCCGCATGCCGAAACCCTGCATTTCGTTACCGAAGAATACGCCCCCTTCAACTATACGAAGAACGGCAAGATCACCGGCATCGCGGTCGACCAGGTCGAGGCGATCGCCAAGGCGGCCGGCATCGACTACACGCTGGACATCATGCCCTGGGCGCGTGCCTTCGCCATGGCCGAGAACCAGCCGATGCACTGCGTCTTCACGGCGGGCTATAACCGCGCGCGTGCCGGCCGCTTCGCCTGGGTCAGTCCGCTGCTCGAGGACCGGATGGTTCTCCTGAAGCGAAAGGGCGAAAGATACGATGAACTGACGATCGTCAAGGCGCGCGAACTGAAGGTCGGCTCGCAGCGCGGCGACTTCGCCGTCGAGGCGCTGGAACTGATCGGCTTCAGGGACATCGATCTGGCAACCGACATCGACATCACCGTCCGCAAGCTCTTGACCGGCCGCATCGATCTCATGCCGACTTCCATCAAGACCTATGAGCGGATGGTGAAAGACGGACTGCCGGTGGAAAAAGCCATGCTGCTGGCCGGCCAGATCTACGGCATCGCCTGCCACAAGGACACGCCGCCGGCGCTGATCAAACGCCTTCAGGCAGAGCTGGACACGCTGATCAAGAGCGGCGAGCAGGACCGCATCTTCACCGCCTACGGCCTGCCGTCGGGCACCCGCACGGCGGAAAACGACGTAAAGAAATGATCTTCAACAGTTGACTTCCGGCCGCTTTCGCGGTGGTGAAGGCGACAACAGATCGTTTTGACGGATCCTTCCATGCTGATCATCGCCGGGCTCGGCAATCCGGGCGCAAAATATGCGGGCAACCGCCACAATATCGGTTTCATGGCGGTGGACGCGATCCACCGCAAGAACCCGTTCTCGCCCTGGTCGAAGAAGTTCAAGGCAGAAATTTCCGAAGGCGAAATTGCCGGTGAAAAGGTGCTGCTGGTCAAGCCGCAGACCTTCATGAACCTGTCGGGCGAATCCGTCGGCGAGGCGATGCGCTTCTACAAGCTCGAACCAAAGGACATCGTCGCGATCTACGACGAACTGGACCTCACCCCCGGCAAGGCGCGCATCAAGACCGGCGGCGGCCATGGCGGCCACAATGGCATCAAGTCGATCGACGCCCATTGCGGCCGCGAATACCGGCGGCTACGCCTCGGCATCGGCCATCCCGGCGTCAAGGAACTCGTGACCAACCACGTGCTCGGCGATTTCGCGAAAACAGACCATGTCTGGCTCGACCCGCTGCTCGATGAACTAGCCCTCAATGCCGACATGCTGGTGCGCGGCGAGGATTCGCAGCTGATGAACAAGCTGGCGCTCGCCACCGGCAGCAAGCCGGACGGGGAAAAAGCGCCCGCGCAAAAACCCGCCGCCCAGTCCCACATCCGCCCGGCCCGCAACCACGCCCAGCCGAAAATTCTCCCGACGACCGGGCCGATGGCGGAGATGCTGAAGAAGCTGCTCGGCAACAAGGGCGAGTGAACACGGCGGCATGTTCGACAGAAACCGCTGATATCGCGTGAAAGCCTACTCTTCCGGCTCCGTCTGGAACATCAGCGGGAAACCCGCCTCCTTGGCGAGGTCCGTCGCCTCCTTCGCCTTGGTCTCGGCGATGTCGCGGGCGCAGACGACGACCACGCAGGTGCCGAGCTTGTGCGCGGTGATCATCACGCGCTGGCTCGCATTCGCATTCATGCGGAAGACGGCCTTCAGCACCAGCACGACGAATTCGCGCGGCGTGTAGTCGTCGTTGACGAGGATGACCTTGTAGAGCTTCGGCCGTTCGAGCTTCGGCTTCGTGTCGATCTTCGGGGTGAGGGTAACGTCACCATTGCTCATCGGAAGCCTCCTTGCGAGTTGCCTTCGAGCGGTGTCAGGCCACCATTGTGCACTGCACGGGACGACAGTTCAAGACCCTGCGCTCTTGACCCTGCCGCGTCCTTCCCCCATAGCGGGGGCAACGATTTTCCAAGACGAATGGACCACTTCCATGGGTTTCAAATGCGGTATCGTCGGCCTGCCGAATGTCGGCAAGTCGACCCTCTTCAACGCGCTGACCAAGACGGCGGCGGCACAGGCGGCAAACTATCCCTTCTGCACCATCGAGCCGAACACCGGCGAAGTGGCCGTGCCGGACCCGCGCATGAAGGCGCTCGCGACCATCGCGGGCTCCAAGGAAATCATCCCGACGCGCATCTCCTTCGTCGACATTGCCGGCCTCGTGCGCGGCGCGTCGAAGGGTGAAGGCCTCGGCAACAAGTTCCTCGCCAACATTCGCGAAGTCGATGCGGTGGTGCACGTGCTGCGCTGCTTCGAGGACGACGACATCACCCATGTCGAGGGCCGCATCAACCCGGTCGGCGACGCCGACACGATCGAGACCGAGCTGATGCTCGCCGACCTCGAAAGCCTGGAGCGCCGCGTCGAGCAGACCCGCAAGCGTGCCGCCAGCAAGGACAAGGATTCGCTCGCGCAGCTGCCGATCATGGAAGCCGTGGTCAAGCTGTTGAACGAGGGCAAGCCGGCCCGCCTGCTGCTGAAGACGCTGGCGCCGGAAGAGATCGAGGTCCTGAAGGGCCTGAACCTGCTGACCTCGCATCCGGTTCTCTACGTCTGCAACGTTTCGGAAGCCGACGCCTCGACCGGCAATGCGCATACCGAGGCCGTCGCCGCCATGGCGAAGGAACAGGGTGCGGAATGCGTCATCATCTCGGCCGCGATCGAATCCGAGGTCGCCCAGCTTCCGGAAGAGGAAGCGACGGAATTCCTCTCGGCGCTCGGCCTCGAGGAAGCGGGCCTCGACCGGCTCATCCGCGCCGGCTATCACCTGCTCGACCTCATCACCTATTTCACCGTCGGCCCCAAGGAAACCCGCGCCTGGACCATCGTGCGCGGCACTAAGGCGCCGCAGGCCGCCGGCGTCATCCACACGGATTTCGAACGCGGCTTCATCCGCGCCTTCACCATCGCCTATGACGACTACATCGCCTACAAGGGCGAAGTCGGCGCCAAGGAAGCCGGCAAGGGCCGCGACGAAGGCAAGGAATATGTGGTGCACGACGGCGACGTCATCCACTTCCGCTTCAACACGTAACACGCCCCGGAGCTCGCCATGACGGACACGCCGCTGTCCTTCGAGGATTTCACGCCGGGCCGCCGCTTCGACTTTGCCGGGCGGACGCTCACCGCAGACGAGATCATCGCCTTTGCGGCGGAATTCGATCCGCAGCCCATGCATCTCGACGAGGAGGCCGGCCGCGCGAGCATTCTCGGCGGGCTTGCAGCCTCCGGCTGGCACACCAGCGCCGTGATGATGCGCATGCTCTACGAGGCCTATATCAACGGCTCGACCTCGGAAGGCTCGCCGGGCGTGGACCTCATGGAATGGAAGCGGCCTGTCATTGCCGGCGACACGCTCGGCGGCCACTGCGTGGTGCTGGACGCCCGCGCCTCGCGCTCGCGCCCGGAGATCGGCATCGTGCGCTTTCGCGCCGAGGTGACGAACCAGCGCGGCGAGATCGTGGCCGTCAGCGAATATGTCAACATGATGCGCCGCGCACCGACGGAAGGGGCCGCCCATGCGAATGGCTGAGCTTTACCCCTTCAACGAAACGGTCGAGATCGGCAGCCTCACCTTCACCGCGGATGACATCATCCGCTTCGCCGAAAGCTTCGATCCGCAACCCTTCCATCTCGACGAGGAGCTGGCGAAACAGGCGCTGTTCGGCGGCCTCTGCGCCTCGGGCTGGCATTCCAGCGCCGGCTGGATGAAATGCTTCGTGCCGTTCTGGCTTGGCGAATGCAAGCGGCTCGCCCGCGAAGGCATCACGCCCCCGAACCTCGGCCCCTCCCCGGGCTTTACGAAACTGAGCTGGCTGAAGCCCGTCTTCGCCGGCGACACGATCACCTATTCGGTGACCCTGCTGGCCTCCCGCGAACTCACCTCGCGCGCCGGCCGCCTGGTCAACACGATCCTGTGTGCGGGCAAGAACCAGAACGGCGAGCCGGTCATCCGGTTCGAAAGCACGGTGCTGGAATTCGTCTAAGGTAGAGCAAGAGTTTACCCCCCTCTGCCCTGCCGGGCATCTCCCCCTCAAGGGGGGAGATTGGATGGGGCAATGTCTCGCCCTTCATCGGCGTCATATTGAAGTGGTGACGCTGCATCTAGCCGATCTCCCCCCTTGAGGGGGAGATGCCCGGCAGGGCAGAGGGGGTGAACCGTAAGCCTCAGTGCCCCTCGAACGCCACCAGTGTCCGCACTTCCACATCCAGCGCTTCGAGCTTCTTGCGCCCGCCGAGATCCGGCAGGTCGATGACGAAGCAGGCTGCGACGATGTCGGCGCCGATCTGGCGGAGCAGCTTCACCGCCGCCTCCGCCGTGCCGCCGGTGGCGATGAGGTCGTCGACGAGGATCACCTTCTCGCCGGGCTTGATGGCGTCCTTGTGCATTTCCATCTCGTCCACGCCATATTCCAGGCTGTAGGCGATGCGCACGGTCTCGTGCGGCAGCTTGCCCTTCTTGCGGATCGGCACGAAGCCGGTCGACAGCTGGTGCGCCATGGCACCGCCGAGGATGAAGCCGCGCGCCTCGATGCCCGCGACCTTGGCGATGCCGATGCCCGCATAGGGATGCACCAGCTCGTCCACCGCGCGGCGGAACGCGCGCTGATTGCCGAGCAGCGTGGTGATGTCGCGGAACATGATGCCGGGCTTGGGATAATCCGGAATGTTGCGGATCGCGGCGACGAGTTCGTTTTCGAGCGTGGACATTGGGATTCCCGACTGCGGAGGGCTTGTCCCCGGTTATTGCAGGTGAGGCGCCGGCCCTCAACAAAAAAGGCGGCCCGGAGGCCGCCTTTCATCCAAGCAGTCAGACTGCTCAGTGTTCCTTGTTTGCGTAGACCGACTTCTTCGTCAGGTAGATCAGGCCGGTGAAGATCACCAGGAAGATCATGACCATGAAGCCGGTGCGCTTGCGCTCTTCGAGATGCGGCTCTGCGGCCCACATCAGGAAGGCGGCGACGTCGTGCGCGTACTGGTCGACCGTCTGCGGCGAGCCATCGTCATAGGTGACCTGGTCGTCGGAGAGCGGCTTGGCCATGGCGAGCGCGGCGGCATTGGCGAAGTACGGGTTGAAGTGCGTGCCTTCGGCGACTTCGAGATGCGCCGGCTTCTCTTCGTCGTAGCCGGTCAGCAGCGAGTAGATGTAATCCGGCCCGCCGGACTGGTACTGCGTGAAGATGTCGAAGACGAACTGCGGGAAGCCACGGGTGATGCCGCGCGCCTTGGCGATCAGCGAGAAGTCCGGCGGCGCCGCACCGTTGTTCGAAGCGGCAGCCGCCTCGTGGTTGGCATAGGGCGACGGGAAGTGGTCGGACGGAACGGCCTTGCGGGTGAACATCTCACCATCGCTGTTCGGGCCGTCCTGCACTTCGTAATTCGCGGCGAACGCCTTGACCTGTGCCTCCGAGTAACCGAGGTCTTCCAGCGTGCGGAAGGCCACAAGGCTCATCGAATGGCAGGCCGAACAGACTTCGGTATAGACCTTCAGGCCGCGCTGGAGCTGGCCCTTGTCATACTTGCCGAACGGGCCGGCAAACGACCAGTCCTGTTCCTTCGGCTTATGCATCGGGTAGTGCGGCGTGGCGTGTTCCGCCTCTGCACCGGCGGCAGGCGCTGCCTCTTCCGCCGTGGCGAAGGAAACGCCGAGACCGGCGACGAGTGCGAGCGACAGAAGGCCTGCAACAAGCTTTTTCATTGTCATGGTTCCTAGTCCCCGCTCTCAGGCCTTGGCCAGTTTGGCGTTCTTCTTTTCCAGAACCGCTTCCGTGATCGAATTCGGAATGCGCTTCGGGGTCTCCACCAGGCCGAGGACCGGCATGATGACGAGGAAGAAGCCGAAGTAGTAGAGCGTGCCGAGCTGCGAGAGGATGACGTAGATGCCTTCTGCCGGCATGGCGCCGAGCCAGCCGAGCAGGATGGCGTTGGCCACGAAGATCCAGAAGAACAGCTTGTACCACGGGCGATAGACGGCGGAACGAACCTTCGACGTATCGAGCCAGGGCAGGAAGAACAGCACGATGATCGCGCCGAACATCACGAGGACGCCGCCGAGCTTCGAGTCGATCGGGCCGACATTGAAGGTGATGGCGCGCAGCATCGCGTAGAACGGCAGGTAGTACCATTCCGGAACGATGTGGGCGGGGGTCTTCAGCGGGTCGGCCGGAATGTAGTTGTCCGGATGGCCGAGATAGTTCGGCATGTAGAAGACGAACCAGGCGAAGATGATCAGGAAGACCGAGACGCCGAGAGCGTCCTTCAGCGTCGCATAGGGCGTGAAGGCGACGGTATCGGTCTTGGACTTCACCTCGACGCCGGTCGGGTTGGTCTGACCGGTGACGTGCAGCGCCCAGACGTGCAGGACGACGACGCCGGCGATCATGAAGGGCAGCAGGTAGTGCAGCGCGAAGAAGCGGTTCAGCGTCGGATTGTCGACCGCAAAGCCGCCGAGCAGGAACTGCTGGATCCACTCGCCGACCCACGGGAAGGCGGAGAAGAAGCCGGTGATGACCGTCGCACCCCAGAAGGACATCTGGCCCCAGGGCAGAACGTAGCCCATGAAGCCCGTCGCCATCATCAAGAGGTAGATGACCACGCCGAGGATCCAGAGGATTTCGCGCGGCGCCTTGTAGGAACCGTAGTAGAGGCCGCGGGCAATGTGCAGGTACACCGCGATGAAGAAGAACGACGCGCCGTTGGCATGCATGTAGCGCAGCAGCCAGCCGTGGTTCACGTCGCGCATGATCTTCTCGACCGAGTTGAACGCGACGGTGGTTTCGGCCGCATAGTGCATGGCCAGAACGATACCGGTCAGGATCTGCACGATCAGCATCACCGACAGCATGGCGCCGAAGGTGTAGGCATAGTTCAGGTTGCGCGGAACCGGGTAGGAGACGAAGCTGTCATGGATCATGCGCGGCAGAGGCAGGCGCGAGTCGACCCATTTTTCGATGCCAGTCGTCGGCTGGTAGGTGGAATGATCAGCACTCATTATCAGGTGTCCCCTCAACCGATCTTGATAACTGTGTCGGTAACGAACGCGAAGGTCGGCACAGCAAGGTTCTCGGGGGCCGGACCCTTACGAATACGACCAGCGGTATCGTAGTGAGAACCATGGCAGGGACAGAACCACCCGCCGAAATCGCCGGCCTGGCCGAGCGGAATACAGCCGAGATGGGTACAGACGCCGACCATGATGATCCAGTTTTCCTTGCCCGCGCCGGCCGAACGATCGAGGTCCGTCGCCTGGGCGTCGGTCGCGATATTGGCGTTGCGTGCAACCGGGTCCTTGAGGTCGCCAAGCTCGACGGCCTTGGCTTCCGCAACTTCCTGGTCCGTCCGGTTACGGATGAACACCGGCTTGCCGCGCCACTTGACGGTCAGGGACATGCCGGGCGTCAGGCTGGAGACGTCGACATCGATGGCGCCGAGCGCCAGCGTCGAGGCATCCGGCCGCATCTGGTCGATGAACGGCCAGGCAACCGCTACGCCGCCCACGACGCCAGCCATCCCGGTGGTCAAGTAAAGGAAATCGCGGCGAGTGGGCTCGCCCAGGGATTCGCTTGATGTATCGTGTTCGCTCACGGCTAAACCATCCTCTCACGCAATGTCTGCGGAAACCGCCACGCCCCTTTGAAACCGGTCAGATCCGGACACAATACGGCCATAGATTCCCCGTCAATCCGGCGCGTTCTATGCTTGATCGCAAATTATGTCCAGCCTTGGCAAGGGGAGGTGGGCACATTGTCGCGGGAAAAACGGGGCATCTTGACAAGCCACCCCCATCACCTTGAACATCCAGCGCTTCCCGTCTGAAAAGAGAGGCGTGAAACGACGCTTTGCGGCCCTATTGCGCCGCTTCCTCATGGCCGAGGAACCCGCCGGACTGGCGCGACCAGAGATCCGCATAGAGCCCGCCGCGCGAGACGAGCTCCGCATGCGTGCCCTCCTCCACAATGGAACCGCGATCCATGACGATCAGGCGATCGAGGGCGGCGATGGTGGAGAGACGGTGGGCGATGGCGAGCACGGTCTTGCCGCGCATCAGGCGTTCGAGATTCGACTGGATCGCCGCCTCGACCTCGCTATCGAGCGCCGACGTCGCCTCGTCGAGCACGAGAATCGGCGCGTCCTTCAGCATGACGCGGGCGATCGCGATGCGCTGGCGCTGGCCGCCCGAAAGCTTGACCCCGCGCTCGCCGACATGGGCGTCATAGCCGGTGCGGCCGCGCTGGTCTTCGAGAGACAGGATGAAATCGTGCGCCTCGGCCTTCTTCGCCGCCTCGATCACCTCGGCCTCGCTGGCATCCGGATTGCCGAACAGGATGTTGTCGCGGATCGAGCGGTGCAAAAGCGCGGTATCCTGGCTGACCATGCCGATATTGGCGCGCAGGCTCTCCTGCGTCACGCGCGCAATGTCCTCGCCGCCGACGAGAATGCGGCCGCCTTCCAGATCGTAGAAGCGCAACAGCAGGTTGACCAGCGTCGACTTGCCCGCACCCGAACGGCCGACGATGCCGACCTTCTCGCCCGGCCGGATCGACAGCGTCAGGTCGTCGATGACGCCGGACTGGCGGCCGTAATGGAAGCGGACGTTCTCGAACCGGATTTCCGGCCGCGTCACCTTCATCTCCGTTGCATCCGGCGCGTCGACGAGGCCGATCGGCTGGGAGATCAGGTCGGCGGAATTCTGGATCGTGCCGATATTGCGCATGATGCTGTTCAACTGCGTCATCAGCCGGTTGAGCAGGAAATTCAGCCGCAGTACCAGCGCCATGGTGAAGGCGACGGCGCCGGAGCTGGCAATGCCGCCGAGCCAGAGATGGATGGACAGCACCGCCATGGCGACGATCATCAGGCCGGAAACAAGCGCCATCGACGCCCGCACGCCGGTGAGGAAGCGCGTGAAGTTCAGCGTGGTCGTCTGGAAGATGTCGAAACCGTTGCGCATGTAGCGGTCGTTCGCGTCGTCGCGCCCGAACAGTTTTAGCGTCTGGATGTTGGAATAGGCATCGACCATGCGGCCGCTGAGCATGGACGCGGCTTCGGCGGTCTGGCGAGAATGTTCGCGGATGCGCGGCACGAAGTAGCGCGCGAGCACCGAGAAGACCAGGAGCCAGACGGCGAGCACGGCGGCGAGCCGCCAGTCGAGCCCGCCGAGCAAGACCAGCGTCGAGGCCGTGTAGATCGTCACGAACCAGATGCTTTCCATGAAGGAGGTGATGACGTCGCCGGTCGCCTGCCCCGCCGACCAGACCTTGGTGACGATTCGGCCGGAGAAATCGTTCTGGAAGAAGGAGAGCGACTGGCGCGCGACATGCACATAGGACTGCCAGCGCACCAGATTGTAGAAGCCCGGAGTGATGACCTGCTGGTCGACCAGCGCCGTCAGGAAGGTGATGACGAATCGCACGAGGCCGATGAGGCCGAGCATCAGGAGCAGTTCCGGCCCGTGCGCCGCAATCAGCCCGCTCCACCCGTCACCGGGCTTGACCGTTGCCAGAATATCGACCAGCCGCCCGACGAACCAGAACGTCGCCGCCTCGATGCCCGCCGTAATGCCGCCCAGCACCAGCATCGCCGCAAACGGCGCGTTGGCCTGGCTGACATAGAACCAGATGAAGGCGAGCAGCCCCTGCGGCGGTCGAAGGTCATCCCGCCGCGCAAAGGGCTGAATCCAGTTCTCGAACCAGGAGAAGAGCGTGCGGAAGATCATGCCTCCGATATAGGCGGTTTTGGGCGGGGGACAAATTAAAGATTGGAAAGGTGCCAAGGATATCCCTCGCTCCATCAATTCCCTTAATTTGCCAGGGCTGTAATATCTAAGTTACAATTTAGCCGGAGTGCGACGAGATCATCGTGCTGCTCTGCGGCGGCGACAAGGGGTCCCAGAAACGGGATATCGCGGCCGCCAAGACACTGGCGGCCCAACTGGACAACTGAGATGAACGAAACACTGCACAGCTATGATCCGGCAGAGGCTTTGACCTCCGACGAAGCTGTCGACGTCTTCATGAAGGACGCTTTCGAGAGCGGCGATGCCGGCTATATCGCGCACGCTCTTGGCGTCGTCGCGCGCGCCAAAGGCATGAGCAAGGTGGCGGAAGAAACCGGCCTCGCCCGGGAAGCGCTTTACCGGTCGCTCGCCAGCGACGGCAATCCGACCCTCAAATCCATGTTGACGGTCATGCGCGCCCTCGGCCTCGAACTGACGTCGAAACGCGCCGGCACGGAATGAAGACACCCCTTCTGCTGGAAAGGGGTGTCTTCTGTCCGGTTACTCCGCCGCCACTTCCGCTTCGGCGTCGTCGGCGATGAAGCCGCCGGACTGGCGGGCCCAGAGGTCGGCATAGATGCCGCCCTTGGCGACGAGTTCGGCATGGGTGCCGGTCTCGTGCAGATGGCCCTTTTCAAGCACGACGACCCGGTCCATCTCCGTCAGCGTCGAGAGGCGGTGGGCAATCGCGATCACCGTCTTGCCCTGCATGAGGGCGAAGAGGTTTTCCTGGATCGCCGCCTCGACTTCCGAATCGAGCGCCGAGGTTGCCTCGTCCAGCACCAGGATCGGCGCGTCCTTCAGGAAGACACGGGCGATCGCGATACGCTGGCGCTGGCCGCCGGAGAGTTTGACGCCGCGTTCGCCGACCTGGGCATCGAGGCCGGCACGGCCCTGCTGGTCGACGAGGCTTTCGATGAACTCCCAGGCATTCGCGCGCTTGGCCGCCTCGATGATCTCCGCATCCGTCGCTTCCGGCTTGCCGTAGGCAATGTTGTCGCGGATCGAGCGGTGCAGCAGCGAGGTATCCTGCGTCACCACGCCGATCTGCGAGCGCAGGCTGTCCTGCATGACCGTCGCGATGTCCTTGCCGTCGATCGTGATCTTGCCGGATTCGAGATCGTAGAACCGCAAGAGCACGTTCATCAGCGTCGTCTTGCCGGCACCGGAGCGGCCGACGAGGCCGACCTTTTCGCCGGCACCGATCGACAGCGACAGGTCCTCGATCACGCCCTTGTTCTTGCCGTAGTGGAAGCGGACGTGATCGAAGCTGATGGCACCCTTGGAAACCGGCAGCGGCGGCGCTTCGGGACCATCCTTGATGTCGTGCGGCTTGGTCATCATGCCCATGCCGTCATAGACCGTGCCGATATTCTCGAACAGCGCGGTCACTTCCCACATCACCCACTGCGACATGCCGTTGATGCGCATGGCAAGACCGACGGCCACCGCCACGGCGCCGACCGAAACGTCGCCCGCCATCCAGAAATAGATGCCGACCGCCGCGGTGAAGAACATCGTCACGACATTGTTGATGTCGATCGTGATGTTGAACAGCGTGATGAGCCGCATCTGCTTGTGCACGGTCTGCAGGAAGCCATCCATGCCTTCGCGGGCATAGGTTTCCTCCCGGCCGGCATGCGAGAACAGCTTGACCGTCGCGATGTTGGTGTAGCTGTCGACGATCCGGCCCGTCATCATCGAGCGCGCATCCGCCTGCTCGCGCGAGATCACCATGAGCTTCGGCACGAAATAACGCAGGATGCAGACATAGACCACGAACCACACGAGCAGCGGCACGACGAGACGCAGGTCCGCCGACGCGATGATCGCGATCATCGAGATGAAATAGCTGACGACATAGATGAAGACGTCGATGATCTTCATCACGGTCTCGCGCACGGCAAGCGCCGTCTGCATCACCTTCGTCGAGACGCGCCCGGCGAACTCGTTGGAGAAGAAGGTCATGCTCTGGCGGATCAGGTAGCGGTGCATCTGCCAGCGGGCGATCATCGGGAAATTGCCCGCGAGCGCCTGGTGCATGGTCATGGTGTGCAGCGCGCCCACGCCCGGAATGACGATGAGCAGCAGCGCCGCCATCCAGATCAGCGTCCCGCCCTCACGCGACAGGAACGTGTTCGGATCGCTGTTCGACAGCCAGTCGATGATGTTGCCGAGGAACTGGAACAGCAGCACTTCCGCGATGCCGAGCACCATGGAGCAGAAGCCGAGCACGAAGAGCCACAGGCCTGCGGGCCTGGTATAGTGCCAAAGGAAGGCGAAAAGGCCCTTCGGCGGCAGCGAGGGCGCCTCGGAAGGATAGGGATTCAAACGTCTTTCGAACCAGCCGAACATGGCTTTCTCCGTAATACATAAAGACGGAACCGAGACGGACGACGCAAAACGGCGCGGTCAGGAACGGAGTTCCGGCAGGACTGCCGCGCGGCGATGAAAAACGTCACACAGCGAATTGAATAAGGTATGCGGTGGGATTTTGTGCGGCGAGGCGCCTAAGCGAGAAGAGGCGTGATTCCAGCCGGGAGGCGCAGTCGATGCATGGTATCCATCATGATCCTCCCTCTTCTCGCGTTGTAGATGCGCCTTGGTTAGCCTGAAACGACGCAATTTGCCAGTGACTTTGTCGCAAATTCATCGCTCCGGCCAATTCTGTTGCCTTGTCGCCACATCTGGAATAGGCGACTGCCCATGTCCGCGCTCCACATCGCCCTTTACCAGCCCGATATTGCCGGCAATACCGGCACGATCCTGCGTTTCGCCGCTTGCCTCGGCCTCTCGGTCGACATCATCGAGCCGGCCGGCTTCGACATTTCCGACCGCAGCCTGAAACGCGCCGGCATGGACTACCTCGCCGCCGTGACGCTGACGCGACATGTCAGCTGGGAGCACTTCGAGGCGTGGCGGGCGGCAAGCGGCCGCCGCCTCGTGCTCGCCTCCACCAAGGCGGCGGAGCGCTACACGGATTTTGCCTACCGGCCGGACGACATCCTGCTTTTCGGCCGCGAAAGCGCTGGCGTGCCGGACCATGTGCATGACACGGCGCAGGGCCGGGTGCTCATCCCGATGGTCGAGGGCCAGCGCTCCATCAATGTCGCGCTCTCCGCCGCGATGATCTGCGGCGAGGCGCTGCGCCAGACGGGTTTCGCCTGACCTAGCCATGGCCCGGCCGCGCCAGCCGCAAGGCCGCGGCCGCGATGCCGAAGACCAGCACCACCGAGCCGACGATCATGTAAGCGCCGCCATAACCCGTGGCGGTGATCAACGGCTGCGAGACGAGCGGCGACAGGAACTGGCCGGCAAAGATGCTCGACACCAGCAGGCCCGAGATGCGGCCGCGCAGTGCCGGCGGCGCCAACAGCATGGCGGCTGCCGCGAAATTCGGCATGATCGTGCCCATGCAGACCCCCGAGACCGCCATGGCGGCCAGCACGCTGCCGTAGCTTTCCGCGCCCGAAAGCAGCAGGAACGACAGCCCTGCCGAGACGAAGCCGAGGCCGAAGACACCCATGATGCCGAGCAGGCGGCGGAACGGCGCGAAGGCGAGCGCGCTCACCACGCCGACGAGCTGGCCGGCACCGATCGCCGTGCCGGCAAGGCTGGGTGCGGCGAAGCCAAGCGATTCGAGATAGAAGGGAAGCTGCGTCGGGATCATGTAGAAGGCGATCATGTTGACGGCGGCGGCGAGGAACAGCAGGACGAGCAGCGCCGTCGTGCGCCCGTCGAGCCTGCCCTCCCCCGTGGCGGGACCGGCGGCGCGAACCCGGCGCGGCTCCGGCAGGAAGGCGAGTGCGGCCGGCACCAGCAGGATCGCCACAAAGTAGATGAAGAACGGCCCGCGCCAGTGCACTTCGGCGAGAAACCCGCCGCCCGTGAGAAAGATCGTGCCGCCGATGCCGACGAAGGCCTGTTGCAGGCCCATATAGCGATCGCGCGCCGGCCCTTGGAAGAAATCGCCGACCAGCGCCGTCGTCGCCGTCATGATGCCGCCGACGGCAAGGCCCAGCACCGCGCGTCCGACGAGCAGGCCGGGTAGCGTATCGAGGACGAGGCCGGAGGCACCCGCGACGGCGAACAGCCCGAGCGAGGCAAGCAGCAGCGGCTTGCGGCCGAAACGATCGACGAGGAAACCCGCTGCCGGGGAAAACAGCGCGATGAACATCGCCGGCAGCGTCAGCACCAGCCGGCTCAGCAGCGCGACATTCTCCACATCGGCAAACCGCGCGGCGATGCCCGGCAGCGAGGCGGAAATCGTCGCGCCCGACATGATGGTCAGCGTGCTGATGAAGAGCAGCGTCGCATTGCGCCGGCGTTCGTCGCGGGAACGGGCAACCTCCGCCGTCGCATAAAAGTCCGGCTTCATGCCGCCACCTCGTCGTAGCGCGTCGCGATGCGCGCCGCCTTCAGGGCATGCGCCCACCAGGAGAGCCGCTTCATCAGCACGGCAAGCTGGCCGTTGAGCTGGCCGGGGCGGAAGGGATTGCCGACCGGGTCGAACTGCGTCCAGGCATGCGCCAGGCTCACCGTTTCGCGGATTGCCACCGCGTGCAGCTCGGCAAAGACCAGCCGCAGCTGCTCGACGGCGCGCAGGCCGCCGGAAACGCCGCCATAGGAGACGAAGGCGATGGGCTTGGCATGCCAGGGCCGGAAGCAGCAATCGATGATCGCCTTCAGCGCCGCCGGATAGGCGTGGTTGTATTCCGGCGTGACGATGAGGAAGGCATCCGCCTGCGAGATCCGGCTTTCGACCAGCTCCGTCGAGGCCTCGTCGAGGCCGCCGGGCGTGAAGGTCAGCTCCAGCGGATCGATGCGGATGATGGTGTATTGCCCGAAGCCGGCCAGCGCCGGCTCCAGCCATCCCGCGATCGTATCGGCGAACCGTCCTTCGCGGCCGCTGCCATAGATGAGGGCGATGGTCAGTCTGTCTGTCATGCGGTTCGGCTCCATATTGGAAAAGCAGGGAGCCGCTGGTATAAAACCTCAAGCAAAGTTGAGGTCAACAGCGATGACGGAAAAAAGCGCGCGCGACGCCATCCCCCGGGAGCTCAGCGTCGGCGAGGTCGCCGAACGCAGCGGGGTGGCGGTGTCCACATTGCATTTCTACGAGACGAAAGGGCTGATCCGCAGCCAGCGCAACCGCGGCAACCAGCGGCGCTATCCGCGCAGCATCCTGCGCCGCGTCGCGGTCATCAAGGTGGCGCAGCGCACCGGCATTCCCTTGTCGGAGATTGCGGACGCGCTGTCCGTGCTGCCGCACGACCGGCCGCTGACGGCGCAGGACTGGCGCAAACTCTCTGAGACCTGGCACAGCCAACTCGACGAGCGAATCGCCCGCCTCACCAAGCTGCGCAACCAGCTCGACGGTTGCATCGGCTGCGGGTGCCTCTCCATGCAGGAATGTCCGCTGCGCAACCCGTGGGACACGCTTGCCGCCGAAGGCCCCGGGCCGCGGCTTCTGGAGCCTTAATCAAGCCGGGTGGCGAGCAGCTTATCGACGCGGCGGCCGTCCATGTCGACGACCTCGAAGCGCCAGCCCTGGGTTTCCGTGGCCTCGCCGGTCTTCGGCAGTTTCTGCAGCGATTCGATCACCATGCCGGCGGCTGTCTGGTAGCTGCGGCGGGCGGGCAGCGCCAGGCCCAGGCGGTCGGCCATCTCGTCGATCGGCATGGAACCGGCGATCAGCCAGGAGCCGTCCTCGCGCTGCACGGCATGTTCGTCGTCGCCTTCCTCGATATCGGCGCGGAAGACGCCGGCGATCGCCTCCAGCACGTCGGCAGGCGTGATGACGCCTTCGAAGTGGCCGTATTCGTCATGCACGAGCATCATCGGCACTTCGGAATTGCGCAGCTTGTCGAGCACCCGCATCGCATCCATCGTATCCGGCACGATCGGCGCCGGGCGGATGAAGCTGCGGATATCGAGCGGCTGGCCGGTCAGCAGCGCGGAGAGCAGTTCGCGCTTCTGCACGATGCCGACGATGGTCTCCGGTCCGCCATCGGCGACCGGCAGGCGGCCATGCTGGCTGTCGACGAGCTGCTGGTGGATTTCCTCCACCGTGTCGCCGAGGTCGATCCAGTCGACGTCGTTGCGCGGCGTCATGAGGCCGCGCGCCTCGCGGTCGGAAAAGCGCATGACGCCGGCGATCATCAGCTTCTCGCCGCCCTCGATGACACCGGCGGCCTCGGCCTCGGCGACGATCGTTCTGATCTCCTCGTCGGTGACGATGCTTTCGGCGACCTGGTGCTGGCCGAGCAGGCGGAAGATCAGCCGCGTCGATGCGTCGAGGATCCAGACGGCCGGCGCGCCGATCTTGGAAAGGAGCGACATGGCCGGTGCCACCAGTGCGGCGAAACGCTCCGGGTTCTTCAGCGCGATCTGCTTGGGTACCAGCTCGCCGACGACGACCGACAGATAGGTGATGAGGAAGATGACGATACCGTAGCCGAGCGGATCGGCCAGCCAGTCCGGCACGCCCTCGGCAAACAGGATGTCGCGCAGGCGGCTACCGAGTGCGGCACCCGAAAAGGCACCGGCGAGAACGCCGATCAGCGTGATGCCGATCTGCACGGTGGAGAGGAATTTTCCGGGGTTTTCCGCCAGCCGCAGCGCGGCGGCGGCACCGCGCGAGCCCTGCGCGGCCATGGTCTTCAGGCGCGGTTTGCGCGCGGAAACGATGGAAAGTTCGGAAAGGGCAAAGACCCCGTTGAGGAGGATGAGGAAGACGGCAATCGCGAGTTCGAACAAGGACTGTAAGCCGTGCTTTAGAACCGCAACGGCGCCTTTCTGTTGATGACGATGGCGGCAAGATAGGGGCGCGGCGGTCCGCCGTCAATCGAACTTCCCGCTCTTGGTGCCGTCAGGACGGAACAACGAGCATTTCGAGCAGGATATCCCGCAGCTCGCGATGGCGCATAAATCTCAGTCGGCGCTCGGCAAGCGGCGCATGGTGAACTCGATGCGATCGCCTTCCATCGCGCGCCAGCTCTCGACCTCGGTCCAGTAGGCGGCTTTCGGCCATTGGTCGAACCATTCGCGCGCCTTTTCCCGCGCCGCCTGCCGCTCGAGGCAGAAGGTCTCGCGCACGAAATGGCCGTCGCCCGCGGGTTTTTCGCGGCGGCGGCGCTCGATCTGGCGCCGGAGCCCCTCCATCGGGGGCGGACCGGGAACACGCGCCATGCAGAATTCCTCCTGGCAGCACATTCAATGGGATAAAGATAATCCGACGTCGCACGTTTTGCGAGTCCCGCCGTCCCCACCGATCGTGCTCGGCGGTTGCCAAATGGCGCAAAGTTGGGAACTGTGGCGAAAATGCGATTCGGCGGCGCTCCGCCGGCAGCGGGAAGCACCATGGAACGACCAGACCTGCCGAAAGGCCTGCCCGAGGATATCGAACACAAGAAGGCCGACGCCCGCGCCTGGTTCGAACATCTTCGCGACGCGATCTGCGCCAGCTTCGAGGCGCTGGAGGACGAGCTGGAAGGCCCGCTTTCCGACCTGCCGCCCGGCCGCTTCACCGCCAAGGACTGGCAGCGCCAGGACGACGGCGGCGGCGGTCGCATGTCGATGATGGAAGGCCGCGTCTTCGAGAAGGTCGGCGTGCACACGTCCACGGTCCATGGCGAATTCTCGCCGGAATTCCGCGGCCAGATTCCCGGCGCCGACGAGGATCCGCGCTTCTGGGCCTCCGGCATTTCGCTGATCGCCCATCCGGTAAACCCCAACGTGCCGGCCGTGCACATGAACACCCGCATGGTCGTCACCACCAGCCGCTGGTTCGGCGGCGGCGCGGACCTGACGCCGGTGCTCGACCGCCGCCGCGTGATGGACGATCCCGATACCCAGCTCTTTCACAAGGCGATGGAGATCACCTGCAACCGCCACCCGGTCGCAGACCACGGAAAATTCAAGGACTGGTGCGACGACTACTTCTTTCTGAGGCACCGCAACGAGCCGCGCGGCACCGGCGGCATCTTCTACGACTGGCTGCATTCGCCGGAAGAGCTGGGCGGCTGGGAGGCGGACTTCGCCTTCACGCAGGATGTCGGCCGCGCCTTCGCCATGGTCTATCCGCGCATCGTGCGCTCGAATTTCAACAAGGGCTGGACGGAGGAAGACCGCGACGAGCAGCTCGTGCGCCGCGGCCGCTACGTCGAGTTCAACCTGCTCTACGACCGCGGCACGATCTTCGGCCTGAAGACCGGCGGCAATGTCGATTCGATCCTCTCGTCGCTGCCCCCGGTGGTGCGCTGGCCGTGAAATAACGGTGGGCAATACGGCCTTGTGATTAACGGCCCTACCCCTTTCGTGGTATCTTGCTCCCGCATGATCTCACGGAGGAGGTTATCATGACAGTCGCGACACAGCATGCGGCAACGGCGGGCATCGACCCGCAATCCGCCGATTTTCTCGACCGTTTTGCAGAAACCATGCGCGTCGAAAGCGGCGTGGACCTTCCACATTCCTATTTCGTCGAAGAAGCCCGGCGGCGCATTGCCGGCGGCACGGTCCATCATCTCGCCGACCACCACACGAAACCGGAACAGTTGCAGTCATCCGCCTGCTTCGACGCCTGGGCGAAGGACGAAGACGCCGCCTGACGGCGTTCTGAACGACCCTCGAATATTCCTCGCCCGGTGCGGAACCCCGGGCGGGCTTTTCCGTTTCCCACGACGGCTCTTTCAGCCGCGGGCCCGGTCCCGGTTTGGCCGATCGGGCCTCTTCTGCTACACTGGTCCCGTTGAAACGACAGGAGATAGTCATGAGACTTTTTGAATGCGGTTCACTCGTACCCGGATGCGACTGGCATACGCGGGCCAATGACGACGCCGAAGTCGTGCGCCGCGCCGTCGAGCACATGCGCACCGCGCATGGCGAGACGATGATCCGGGAAAGCACCGTCGATCATATCAAGGAACGCATCGTCGACGAAAAAGCCGCCGACGCCGCGTGACATTTCTCAGCCTTCCTTGACGAGGGCTTCCAGCCGGGCAAGCAACTTTGCCCGGCCCTCATGGAAGTTGCCCGCTACCCATTCCTCTTCGATCGCCGACAGCACCGTGCCGACCTTCGGCCCGGCCGGAAGTCCGGCCGCAAGCACATCCGCGCCGTTCAGCGGGAAGGACGGTTTTTGCCATTTCTGCACCCGCGCCAGCAGCCGCTGGCAGAGGCCGGCGAAAGCCAGCGCATCGGCATCCCCGAGGCCCCGCGCCCGGGCACCGGCGAGCGCCAGTTTCAGCCGCATCGTCAGCCCCTGCGGCCCATTGCGATAGAGCAGTCGATCGAAGGCCGTCTCGGCCAGTCTCGGCGGGATTTCCGGCGCGGAAGCCCAATAATCGAGCGTCGCCGCCTCCGCTTTCGACAGGCGCAAGCGCTCGGCGAGCCCCTTCAGCCGCGCGCGGTCCGGCGGCACCATGGCGGCAAGCCGCAGCAGCGCGTCCGGCGTCCAGCCAAAGGCCTTTTCGGCATCGATCAGGCCGGGAATGGCGTCGATGCCCCACTTTTCCGTCTCGGGCAGGATTTCGGTGAGCACGCCCGCCTGCCGCATCCAGAGCAGCGCGCGGCCCGGATCGGGTGCCGCCAGCAGCTTCTTCGTCTCCGACCAGACCCGCTCGGCCGAGAGTTTTCCGAGCTTGTCCTTCGCCCGCGCGCAGGCCTTCAGGCCTTCGGCATCCGGCCGCCCGCCGCCATAGAGCGCAAAGAAGCGGAAGAAGCGCAGGATGCGCAGGTGATCTTCGGCGATGCGCGTCGCGGCATCGCCGATGAACCGCACCGTGCGGCTCTCGATATCCGGCAGGCCGCTCACCAGATCGACGACGATGCCCTCTGCGGTGGCGTAGAGCGCATTGATGGTCAGGTCGCGCCGCTCGGCATCCATCTGCCAATCCGCGCCGAAGGCGACCTCGGCGTGCCGCCCGTCGGTCGCGACGTCCCGGCGCAAGGTCGTCACCTCGAAGGGTTTTCCGTCGATCACCAGCGTCACCGTGCCATGCTCGATGCCGGTCGGCACCGCCTTGATGCCGGCGGCAAACGCCCGCTCGACCACCACCTCCGGCTTCAGCGTCGTGGCAATGTCGACATCGGCGACCGGCAGGCCCATCAGGCTGTTGCGCACGGCACCGCCCGCCACGCGCCCCTCGCCGCCGTCGCTGTTGAGCAGCGCCAGCACGCGCACCAGCGCCGGATCGGTAAACCACGCCTCGCCCGAAACAGAGGTCATGCATAAAGCCTTTCATAGATCACCCGCACGATGCCGGCGGTGATGCCCCAGATGTTCCGCCCCTCATAGGGCAGGCGATAATAGTGCCGCTCGGCCCCGAGCCAGACGCCGCTGCCGCGTTCGTGGTTGCGCGGGTCCATCAGGAAAGAGAGCGGCACGTCGAACACCGCCTCCACCTCCGTCGGATTGGCGATCAGCTCGAAACCCGGCTGCACCACCGCCAGAACCGGCGTGATGGAGAAACCGGACAGCGCCTTGTATTGCGGCAGGCGGCCGACCGGCTCGACGAAACGGCGGTCGAGGCTGATCTCCTCCTCCGCCTCGCGCATCGCCGCCGCCTCCACGTCCGCGTCGTCGTCATCGACCGCCCCGCCCGGAAAGGCGATCTGGCCGGAATGTTTGCGCATGGTCGTCGTGCGCTGCGTGAAGATGACACGCGCCTCCTCGCCGTCGTCGACGACGGGGATCAGCACGGCGGCATCACGCAGTTGCATGCCTTCGAGATGGGGAATGACCGAGGGATTGAGCAGGCTGTCGCCATGGTCGCGCCAGCTCTCGTCGCCGAGCGTCAGGGTCTGCTGCATGGCCCGGCGGCGGAAGTCCGCGGCGCTGTAGGGTGGAACACTCATCGGGAAAGCTGATCCAGTTCGGCCGCCGGCATGACCGGGAAAACCACGCCGCCGGAGCGCAGCGCGAACATCGCCACGCCGTCGATCTCGATCGTCTCGCCGAGCTCGACCAGCTCGTACATCACCGCCCGCGAGACCAGCGCCTCCAGCCGTCCGCGAATGAGAAGATACGGCTTCAACTCATTGTTTTCACCGGCAATCACGAAACGCAGCGCATGCTCAGCCCCCGCCTCCACGACATCGCCGACATTGGTGCGGAAGGTCAGCGTCTGCGCCTCCCCCTCGCCCGCCGCATTCATCTCGACCGCCAGGAACGGCGCATCGACGACGCGAATGCCGACGCGCTCGACCGGCGTCACCAGATAGGTCTTGCCGTCCTCGTCCCGGCGCAGCACCGTCGAGAACAGCCGCACCAGCGGCGCCCGGCCGATCGGCGTGCCCATGTAGAACCAGGTGCCGTCGGCGCGGATCTCCATGTCGATGTCGCCGCAGAACGGCGGGTTCCAGCGCTCGACCGGCGGCAGGCCGCGCCCGCCGGTTTCCGCGGCTGCCCGCGAGATCAAGGCGGCCAGTCCCGCCGCGTCGCTGCTATCGCGAATTTCACCCGTTGCCATTGTTCCGTCCCGGTTGAACCCTATCTCCGCGAGAGGCCTTCTGTTGAGGAAAGGGTGGATACAGTCCTTTCTCACGAGATAGTCATTCCGTGGCCGCTTGTCAGCCACAGGTGAGCTAATAAGCTCTCGATGAAGCATGCGAACATGGCAAAGCCACGATTCGTGTTACGTTGAACCGACACTGGAGACGACCATGGGCGTTCAGAATTCCCCCGAGGCAGGCCTGGACGAAAAGGCGGTCATCGCCGCCGCCGAGCGCGCGCTCTCCGACATTGCCATCATCCGCCAGGAAGTGGGCAAGGTGATCTTCGGCCAGGAAAGCGTGGTCGAGCAGACCATGCTCGCGGTGCTCTCCGGCGGCCATGCGCTCTTGGTCGGCGTGCCGGGCCTCGCCAAGACCAAGCTGGTCGCCACGCTCGGCACCGTGCTCGGGCTTGCCTCCAGCCGCATCCAGTTCACGCCCGACCTGATGCCCTCAGATATCCTCGGCTCCGAAGTGATGGACCAGGACGAGAACGGCAAGCGCTCCTTCCGCTTCGTGCCCGGCCCGATCTTCACGCAGCTTTTGATGGCCGACGAGATCAACCGCGCCTCGCCGCGCACCCAGTCCGCCCTGCTCCAGGCCATGCAGGAATATCACGTCACGGTCGCCGGCCAGACCAACGACCTGCCGAAACCCTTCCATGTGCTCGCGACGCAGAACCCGCTGGAGCAGGAAGGCACCTATCCGCTGCCCGAAGCCCAGCTCGACCGCTTCCTGTTGCAGGTCGACGTCGATTACCCGGAACTCGCCGCCGAACGGCAGATCCTGCTGGAAACCACCGGCGTACGCGAGGCGCATGCCAGTGCGGCGATCTCGGCCGAACGGCTCATCGAAATCCAGACCCTCATTCGCCAGATGCCGGTCAGCGAAAAGGTGCTCGACGCGATCCTCTCGCTGGTGCGCTCCGCCCGCCCCGGCAATGGCGTCGCCGGCACCGACAAGCACGTCGCCTGGGGTCCAGGCCCGCGCGCCGGCCAGGCGCTGATGCTCTGCGCCCGCGCCCGTGCGCTCTACGAAGGCCGGCTTGCGCCCTCCGTCGACGACGTGCTGGCGCTGGCCGAACCCGTCTTGCAGCACCGCATGGCGCTGACGTTCGGTGCGCGGGCGGAGGGCATGTCGGTGCGTGACGTCATTGCAGGCCTGGTCCGGCAGGCGGGCGGCTGAGCGGAGCAAAGAGCATGGCGTCCGTCGGCCAGATCGTCCAACCGACCCCCACCCGCGAGGTGCTCTCGCGGGCACAGGCCCGGGCTGCCCTCATTCCCGATTGCATGGTCGAGGCGCAGCGCCTCGCCAACACCGTCATCGCCGGCTGGCACGGCCGCCGCAAGCGCGGCATCGGCGAGAATTTCTGGCAGTTCCGCCCCTATGTCGACGGCGAAAGCCTGTCGCGCATCGACTGGCGCCGCTCGGCGCGCGACGACCACACCTATGTGCGCGACCGCGAATGGGAGGCAGCCCATACCGTCTGGATCTGGGCCGATCTTTCCCCCTCGATGATGTACAAATCCACCTTCGGCAGCGTTTCCAAGGAAAGCCGTGCGCTCGTGCTACTGCTGGCGCTTGCCGAAATCCTCGCCCGCTCCGGCGAGCGCATCGGCTGCCCCGGCATCATGGAGCCGATCGCCGCGCGCAACGCCGCCGAACGCCTGGCGACCGCGCTGATGCATAACGGTACGACCGGCGGCCTGCCGGAGACCGGCATGATCCGCGGCAACAGCGACATCGTGCTGATCGGCGATTTTCTCGATCCCGTCGAAGACGTGATGGACCGGCTCGGGCCGCTTGCCCGCCGCGGCCTGCGCGGCCATGTCGTCGAGGTTGCCGACCCCGCGGAGGAGGTATTCCCCTATGTCGGGCGCACCGAATTCACCGATCCGGAATCAGGCCAAAAACTCACTGCCGGCCGCGCGGAAACGCTGAAGGACGAGTATGCCCGCGCCTATGTCGCGCGCCGCGAGGCGCTTGCCGACAATCTGCGCCATCTCGGCTGGAGCTTCGTGCCCCACCGCACCGACCGGCTCGCCTCCGAGGCGCTGGTCGCCGTGCACATGTATCTGTCCGGCATGCCGGCGATGAAGACGGAGGGCCGCGGCCGATGAGCGCTTTCGCCTTCGCCTTTCCCGCCGTTCTCACAACCCTCGTGCTGCTGCCCGTCATCTGGTGGCTGCTGCGCCTGACGCCGCCCAAACCGCTCGTCGAGGTCTTCCCGCCCTTCGCTATCCTCGCTTCCATCATGAAGCGCGAGGAAACGCCGGCGCAGAGCCCCTGGTGGCTGACGCTGCTGCGCATGCTGATGGCCGCCGCCATCATCTTCGCCATCGCCGATCCGGTCTTCAACCCGCGCACCAACACGCTCGCCAGCACCGGCCCGCTGGTGCTCGTCGTCGACAACAGCTGGGCATCCGCCACCGACTGGCAACGCCGCGTCGATACCGCGTCGACGCTCATCGACGATGCGGAAAGCCGCGACGTGCCGATCGCGCTGGTGCTGACCGCCGATCGCCAGCACGACGCCGTGCCGGTCGATGCCGCCACCGCCCGCAATCGCCTCGCCGCCGCCGAACCCCGGCCGCTGCCCGCCGACCGCGCCGCCGCCATCGCATCGCTCAGCACCGCGCTCGACGGCACCGCGCCGGGCACCATCGCCTTCATCAGCGACGGCATGGCGACCGGCGAGACCGACGAGACGGTTGCCGCCCTGCAAGCGCTCTCGCCCGCCGAATTCCGCATGATCCAGGGCGACGGCGCCGCCGCCGTCGCCATCACCGCCGCCACGAACGGCGCCGATGCGCTGTCCCTGACGCTCACCCGGCTCGAGGGCGGCGCGGCGCAAAGCCTGCCGCTGACGGCGCACGATTCCCGCGGCCGGCCGATCGCAACCGGCACGGCCGATTTCGCAGCCGGCAGCACGACCACGACCGGCACGATCACCGCCCCCTTCGAACTGCGCAACGATTTCGCCCGCGTCACCATAGACGGGCTCGCCAATGCCGGCGGCACCTACCTGCTCGACGACGGTTTCCGCCGCCGCCGCGTCGCCTTCCTCTCCGGCGAGGTGGTGGATGCGAGCCAGCCGCTGCTCTCGCCGCTGCACTATATCAACCGCGCGCTCGCCCCCTATGCCGACCTGATCGAGCCGAGCGTCGCCGATCTTTCTGTGGCGATCCCCGAACTGCTCGAACAGAACCCCTCCGTGCTGATCATGGCCGATATCGGCCGCCTGCCGGAGGATGCGCAGGACGAGGTTCGCCGCTGGATCGAGGCGGGCGGCATGCTGATCCGCTTCGCCGGCCCGCGTCTTGCCGCCGCCCCCGCCGACGATCCGCTGGTGCCGGTGCTGCTGCGCAAGGGCGAACGCGCGCTCGGCGGCGCGCTGTCCTGGTCGGAGCCGCAGCCGCTTTCCGCCTATCCGCAGAACAGCCCGTTCTTCGGCATGCGCGCTCCCGAAAACATCCTCATCAAGCGCCAGGTCCTCGCCGAACCGACACCGGACCTGGCAGAGCGCACCTGGGCCGGCCTTGCCGACGGCACGCCGCTGGTGACCACCGGCCCGCTCGGCTCCGGTCGCCTGGTGCTCTTCCACATCAGCGCCGAAACCGGCTGGTCCAACCTGCCGCTCTCGGGCGATTTCGTCGAAATGCTTCGCCGCACCGTGCAGCTGTCGCGCGGCGGCGGGGTCTCGACCAGCGATGGCGAACAAAGCCCGGGCCTGCCGCCCTACCGCCTGATGACGGCGAACGGCACGCTTGCCGCCGCCACCGGCGAGGCCAAACCGCTCGCAGCCAGCGACGGCACGCGCCGGATCGCAAGCTTCGACAACCCGCCCGGCCTCTACGGCACGGAGGACGGTTATGTCGCCCACAACCTCTTCCCGCCGGGCCACGAAATCCGCCCGCTCATGGTCGCCGAGGGCACGTCGGTCCTGCGCGAACCGCTGGCCGGCAGGGAGACCTGGTCGCTGAAACCGCATCTCTTCACGCTCGCGGCTCTGCTGCTTCTGGCAGACTGCGCCATCGTGCTCTTCATCGGCGGCGCCTTCGCGGCCGCCGTCCGCCGCAGGCCGGCGCGCGGCGCCGCCGCCGCCCTTCTGCTGGCGCTCTTTGCCGGGGCGCTCCTGGCGCTTCCCTCGGAAAGCCGGGCGGACGATGCCAAGCCCGGCGACGAGGCGATCCTGTCGCGGCTCGACACGACACATATCGCCTATGTCGTCACCGGCGAGGGCGAGGTGGACCGGATTTCCGAACGCGGCCTCGCCGGCCTCACGGAATTCCTCACCTACCGCACGACGCTGGAGCCCGGCCAGCCGGTCGGCGTGGACATTTCCAAGGACGAGCTCTCGCTCTACCCGATCATCTACTGGCCAGTCAGCGCCACGGCCGCGATGCCGTCGAGCGCCGCGATCAGCCGCATCGATGCCTATATGCGCAATGGCGGAACGGTGCTGTTCGATACGCGCGACCAGTTCGTCTCGCTCAACGACACGGCGACGAGCCCGAACACCGAGCGCCTCCAGGCGATCCTCGCCAATCTCGACATTCCGCCGCTGGAGCCCGTGCCGGCCGACCACGTCCTGACCAAAGCCTTCTATCTGCTTGCGAATTTCCCCGGCCGCTATGCCGGAAGCCCGCTGTGGATCGAGGCCGAACTCGACCGCGCCGAAGACCCGACCCGCCCGGCGCGCGCCGGCGACGGCGTCTCGCCGATCATGATCACCGGCAACGACTTTGCCGGCGCCTGGGCGATCGACGCCAATGGCATGGCGCTCTTGCCGACGGTGCCGCCGGACGAGGTGCAGCGCGACCACGCCTTCCGCGCCGGCGTCAACATCATGATGTACATGCTCACCGGCAACTACAAGGCGGACCAGGTGCACGTGCCCGCCCTCCTCGAACGGCTGGGACAATGACATGACCATCCAGTTCTCCCCCTTCCTGCCCTGGATCGCCATCGCCCTGATCGCGCTTGCCGGCGTGGCGCTCGCCGCGCTCGGCTTCTGGCGGGGCCTGCGCGGCTCCTTCGTGCGCGCGCTGGCGCTGGCGCTGCTGGTGCTGGCGCTCGCCAACCCGGTCTTCCTGCAGGAGGACCGCGAGGCGCTGACGACCGTCGTGCCCGTCATCGTCGACCGCAGCCAGAGCCAGGACAACGAGGCGCGCACCGCCGCGACCAATGCCGCGCTGGAGGGCCTCAAGGAACGGTTTTCGCGCTACCCGCGCATCGAGCCGCGCATCGTGGAGGCGGGCGACGACGGCACGTCCGACACGCCCTCGACGCGCCTGTTCGACGCCCTCAACGCGGCCATCGCCGACGTGCCGCGTTCACGCGTCGGCGGCGCGATCCTGATCACCGACGGCCAGGTGCACGACATTCCGGAGGCCTCCGCCTTTTCCGGCTTCGACGCGCCGATCCACGGACTGATCACCGGCCGGCCGGACGAATTCGACCGCCGCATCGAGGTGGTGAGCGCCCCGCGCTTCGGCATCGTCGGCGAGCCGCAGGAGCTGAAGTTCCGCGTGGTGGACGATGGCGTGGGCCCGGAGACGGCAGCGCGCGTGACCGTGCGCCTCAACGGCAACGAGATCGCCTCGGAGATCGCCGAGCCCGGCACCGAGCAGCCGCTCGGCTTCACCGTGCCGCGCGGCGGCAACAACATCCTGGAATTCGAGGTGGCCCCCGTCGAAGGTGAAATCACCACGGCGAACAACCGCGCCGTCCATGTCATCGAGGGTATCCGCGAAAACCTGCGCGTGCTGCTGGTCTCCGGCGAACCGCATGCCGGCGAGCGCGCCTGGCGCAACCTGTTGAAGTCCGACACGGCCATCGACCTCGTGCATTTCACCATTTTGCGGCCGCCGGAAAAACAGGACGGCACGCCAATCAACGAATTGTCGCTGATCGCCTTCCCGACGCGCGAACTCTTCGTCGACAAGATCAACGAGTTCGACCTGATCATCTTCGACCGCTACCAGCACCGCGGCGTGCTGCCGATCCTCTACTACGACAACATCGCGCAATATGTCGAAAACGGCGGCGCGCTGCTGATCGCGGCGGGGCCGGAACATGCGGGCAATGATTCGATCGCCAGCACGCCGCTGTCCGTCGTGCTGCCGGCCAACCCGACCGGCTCGATGAACGAAGCGGCCTTCTATCCGCGCCTGTCCGAACAGGGCCGCAAGCACCCCGTCACCCGCGGCCTCGAAGGGGCCGGCGAAGAGCCGCCGCACTGGGGCCGCTGGTTCCGCACCGTCGACGTTCAGCGCCCGGAGGGCAATGTCGTGATGGAGGCGAACGAGGGCAAGCCGCTGCTCGTGCTCAACCGCGCCGGCAAGGGCCGCGTCGCCATGCTGCTCTCCGACCAGGGCTGGCTCTGGGCGCGCGGCTTCGAGGGCGGCGGCCCGCATGTCTCGCTCTATCGCCGCACCGCCCATTGGCTGATGCAGGAGCCGGCGCTGGAAGAGGAGGCGCTGACGGCGCGCACCTTCGGCCGCACCTTGCAGATCAACCGCCAGACGATCGGCGATGCGCCCGGCGAAGCGACGCTGAAGCTGCCCTCCGGCGCCACGCAGCAGGTGGCGCTCACCGAAGCCGAGCCCGGCCTCTACCGCGCCGAAGTGCCGACCACCGAGACGGGCCTCTACGAGATCGCCAATGACGATCTGAGCGCGCTCGTGCATGTCGGCGCGGTCGATGCGCCGGAATTCAAGGCGACGATCTCCACGACGGAAACGCTCAAGCCGATCGCCGACGCCACCAGGGGTACGGTGCGTCGCCTCGTCGACGAGAACGGCGACGCGATCACGCTGCCGCCGCTCTTGCCGGTCACCGGTCAGGTGCGCACGGCGGACGAGAACCGCCTGTCGCTGCGCATGACGGACGAGACCGTGCTGAAGGGCATCAATTCGCTGCCGCTCTTTGCCGGTTTTGCCGGCGTCGGCCTGCTGCTGCTCGCCTTCTCCGCCACCTGGTATCGCGAAGGGCGCTGACCGCTTTTCGGCTGGAATCGCCTGCGCCGTTCGGCTAGTCTGGCCGCACGGCCGGAGGCGGCCGGCAGACCCGCGCCTTTCCAAGGCATGGCGAACGCCTCCCCCAAAACCTTTCTCCCCCGTTCATCGTCGGGCGAAGGCGTCGGCAATGCGGGCACTGACGAAGACTTCGCCGGAGATGAGGAACGGATATGCGCGACTATCGCGATGCCAAGACCATGGCAAAAACCCTGCGGGAGGCGCTCGCCGCCCGCACGATCGAAATCACCCATAGCGAAGCGCTGGAAATCGTCGCCCGCCAGTTCGGCGTCGAGACGTGGAACATCCTGTCCGCGAAAATCGAGGTCAAACCGACGGCCGGCGGACCGCAATTCGAGCAGGCCGTGCCGATCGTGCGCATCTTCGATGTGGCGAAGGCGCACGAATTCTACCTCGGCTTCCTCGGCTTTTCGGTCGACTGGGAGCACCGCTACGGCGACAATTTCCCGCTCTACACCCAGGTGTCACGCGCCGGCCTACGGCTGCATCTCTCCGAACATGCGGGCGACGCCACGCCGGGCGGCAACATGGTCGTCTACATGAAGGGCATCCGCGGCTTCCAGAAGGAGCTGATCGGCAAGGACTACCGCTACATGAAGCCGGGGCTGGAGGATGAAGGCTCGCGGTGGGAGGTGACGGTGACCGACCCCTTCCAGAACCGCATCCGCTTCATGGAATTGAAGGACTGATCAATCCCGGCGAGGGGCTTGCCCCTCGTCGCACCGCCAGGCAATCACGCCCTTCAGCCGTTCATGCGTATCCGCCGCAAACGGCATGACCAGCACCCGGGCCGGGTCGACCGGGCCTGGAAATGTCAGCGCGTTCCACGCGACCTTCTCGAAGCCGAGCGGGCCGTAATAGGGCGGATCACCGACGAGGACCACGGCTTCCGAGCCCTTGCGCCTGGCGGCGGCACAGGCGATGCGTAGCAGTTCACGGCCGATGCCCTGGTTCTTGTGCGACGGGCGCACGGCGAGCGGGCCGAGCAGGTGGCCCTTGACGCCACCGGCCAGCACCGGCGTCATGCGCACGGAGGCGATCGTCTCGCCGTCATCGGTGCAGATGAAGGAGAGCGAGTGGTCGTGCGGTCCCTGCTCGCGGATGCGGGCGGCGGCGCGCACATGCCGGCCGGGGCCGAAGGCTTCTTCGTTGATATGTTCGATGGCCGCGTCGTGGGACGCATCTTCCGTGAGGTAGACGAGATCGTGCTTGAGCATGTTCATGGGAAGCGAGAAACCGTATGCGAAGCTGTGGATGCGGGTGATCGCGCACCGTCGAGGGGTGCGTGCAGGGGCATCAGCGTCGTCGTGGGCTTCCCGGGTGGAACATTCGTTCGTCTTCCTCGCCGGCCAATTGCCGGTTCTGACCAGCGCGGATAGCAGAAAATCGCCGCTTGTCAAAGAGCAAAACGCACTGTTCATCAAAATGCGCCTATCAACGCCCCGCCCATGCGCTATCTAGGAGCGAAGTTTGGCGGCAAAGGAAAAGATCATGGGCATGCTGGTGGACGGCGTCTGGCACGACGCCTGGTACGATACGAAGGCGACGAAGGGCCGTTTCGAGCGCGCCGCCTCGCAGTTCCGCAACTGGATCACGCCGGATGGCGCGCCCGGTCCCTCGGGCGAAGGCGGTTTTGCCGCGGAAGCCGGCCGCTACCACCTCTACGTCTCCTATGCCTGCCCCTGGGCACACCGCACGCTGATCTTCCGCAAGCTGAAGAAGCTGGAGGACCTGATCACCGTTTCGGTCGTCGACCCGCTGATGCTGGCCAAGGGCTGGGAATTCAAGGGCGAGAACGGCGGTACGCTCGATCCGCTGTTCGGCGCGTCCGCGCTCTACGAGGTCTACCAGAAGGCCGACCCGCGCTATTCCGGCCGCGTCACGGTGCCCGTCCTCTGGGACAAGAAGCAGAGCCGCATGGTCTCCAACGAATCGGCCGAGATCATCCGCATGTTCAACACCGCCTTCGACGGCCTCACCGGCTCGCGCGACGATTTTTATCCGCAAGACCTGCGTGCCGAGATCGATGCGCTGAACGACACGATCTACAACAGCGTCAACAACGGCGTCTACAAGGCAGGCTTTGCGACGACGCAGGCTGCCTATGACGACAGCGTCGTGAAAATCTTCGAAACGCTGGACAGCCTCGAAGATCGGCTTTCCAAAAAACGCTACCTCACCGGCGACCGCATCACCGAGGCCGACTGGCGGCTCTTCACGACACTGGTGCGCTTCGATCCGGTCTATGTCGGCCACTTCAAGTGCAACATCCGCCGCATCGCCGATTACCCAAACCTTTCCGGCTATTTGCGCGAGCTCTACCAGGTGCCGGGCATCGCCGGGACGGTGAACATGCGCCACATCAAGGAGCACTATTACCGCTCCCACACGACGATCAACCCGACGGGCATCGTGCCCATTGGCCCCGAGATCGACCTCGACGCGCCGCATGGACGGGAACGGCTGAAGGCCGCCTGACTCTCACCAGAAATCCGCAAACGGCGCGCGGCCGGCGAGTTCCTCCAGCCGCCGGCTTGTGGCCAGCGTGGTGGCGACCGGCAGCGCATCCAGCGCGAAGAAGCCCGCTTCGACGATCTCGCGGTCCTTGAGGCGCGGCGCGGTCTGCGTGACGCGATCGCAGCGATAGAGCAGCACATGGTCGCGCCGGCTGGTCTGTCGGTTGAAATAGACATGCACGAGCGCTGGCGGCGCACCGAGGGCGAGGTTGCCCTCTTCCCGCATCTCCTTCTCCAGCGCCACCAGCGCCGTCTCGCCGCGCTCTATGCCGCCGCCCGGCAGGTGCCAGCCGGGCACATAGCTGTGGCGCACCAGGAAGATGCGGCCGGTCTCGTCGAAACAGGCGGCGCGCACGCCCATCGTCATGCCGCGGGCAAGCGCGAAGTAACCATGCGCCATGCGCATCACCAGCCGCGCGAGGAGGCGGCGGGTCGGCGGCGTGGCGCTGATCGGGGTGTCGTGTTCCATTCTGGCACTTCGCCGGAACCTTTGGGCCAAATCAAGTCTTGCAGCGTCAAAGCGTCGCGAATATCCACGCCTTGCGTTTCCCTTAACGGCCTTATGCTCTAAGGAAAGGTATGTTCAGACTTGCCCATATATCGGACGTCCATCTCGGGCCGCTGCCCGCCCTGACGTTCCTGGAGCTGTTTTCCAAGCGCATCACCGGCTTCGTCAACTGGCACCGCAACCGCCGCCGCCACCTCTTCACCAACACGCTCGACCTCGTTCTGGAAGATGTGGAGCGGCGTGACCCGGACCATCTGGCGATCACCGGCGACCTCGTGAACCTCGCCTCCTCGCTCGAGATCGCGGCCGTGAAGAAATGGCTGCCGGAGGCCGGCACGCCGGAAAACGTCTCGGTCGTGCCGGGCAACCACGACGCCTATGTGCGCGGCGCCTACGAGAAATCGACGCGCGCCTGGTATCCCTACATGCGTGGCGACGCGGCCCCCGCCGAATGGGAAGAGGACGTGCACGTCTTTCCCTATCTGCGCGTGCGTGGCCAGGTGGCGATCATCGGCTGCTCGACGGCCGTCGCCACGCCGCCGTTTTCCGCGTCGGGCTATTATGGCGGCCGGCAGGCGCGCGAGGCGGTCAATATGCTGCGCGCCGCGGGTGAAGCCGGCCTCTTCCGCGTCGTGCTGATCCACCATCCGCCGATCCGCGGCGCGACCTCGTTCCACAAGCGCATGATCGGCATCCGCCGCTTCGCCGCCACCATCTCCACCGGCGGCGCAGAGCTCGTGCTGCACGGCCATACCCATCTCAACACCGTGCACTGGCTGCCCGGCCAGACGAAGCAGGTGCCGGTCGTGGGCATCGCATCGGCCTCGCAGGGGCCGGGCGGTCACAAGCCGCCGGCCGGCTACAATCTCTTCTCGATTTCCGGTGCGCCGGGCAACTGGAACGTCCTGCGCGAACGCTACGCGCTGACCCAGGACGGCCTCGCGCTGACGCTTGCCGAGACGACGCGTTTCTAAAGCCAGGGCGAATAAATCCCTCGCGCCATCCGTAACAACTCCTCAGAGAGACCTGCCCTGTGATACAAAAAGGAGCGGGTCCGTTAGAGACGGCCAGCGCCCGGCAGACGATCCGATCGAGAGGGGAACCCATGACCATGCTTCGCCACACCATGCTGCTTTCATTCTGCGCCGCCGTCTCGCTGACGGCGCTTTCGGCCGCCCGCGCAGCGGATTCTGACACCACGACGCCGCCGGTCGCCACCGAGACGACGACCACCTGCACGGACGGCAAGATCTGGAACGAGGAAAAGAAGGAATGCCTCGCGCCGGAAGACCTGAAGCCGGCGGAAGTGACGCCGACCGAAGGCACGCCGGCCGAGGAAAAGCCGCCGGAAGCCGAAGAAAAGAAGAGCCAGCGCGATATCGACGACACGCTCTATGAAGCGGCGCGCGAATTCGCCTATGCCGGCCAGTACGAGAATGCGCTGCGCGCACTGCGTGCTGCCTCCGACCAGGAGGATCCGCGCATCCTCAACTACATGGGCTACAACACGCGCAAACTCGGCGACATGCAACTCGGCATGACCTACTACAAGCGCGCCCTGCAAAAGGACGAGAACTACATCCTCGCCCGCTCCTATATGGGCCAGGCCCTGATCGAACAGGGCGACATCGAGGGTGCCCGCGTCCAGCTCGTCGAAATCCGCGATCGCGGCGGCGAGAACACCTGGGCTTACCGCGCCCTGCTCCAGTCGCTCGGCGGCGAGCGCACCACTTACTGACATCGCTGGCGGCGTCGTCCGAAAACGGGACGGCGCCGGCCAACAAAAGATCAATCGTTCAGGGAACGCAGGAAACTGCGCTCCGGGTTGCCGTTCATGCTTGCAGAGCTTAGGAAGAATGTTTCATATCAGACACTCGCTACCCACCCGGGGGCGAATAGAGTTTTGATCCCGAACGTTTCCTTGGAAAAGCAATGCGTCCGACGGCAGAATCGAATGAGTTCCGACGAGAATTGGTCAATTTGCTGCCGAAGCTGCGTCGTTTCGCCATGACACTGACGCGCAACGGCAGCGATGCCGACGATCTTGTGCAGGAGGCATGCGAGAGAGCCATCACGCGAAGCCATCTCTGGAACGGGGAAGGCCGGCTGGAAAGCTGGGTTTATGCCATGACGCGCAATCTCTGGGTGGACGAAATCCGCAAGCGAAAGGTCCGCACAGGGTCCGGCACGGTAGATGTTGCCGAGCAGGATAGCCTGCATGTCGAGGCATCAGCGGACAAGGCGGTCTATGCCAAGCAGTTGCACAAGTTGATCATGACCATGCCGGAAGGCCTTTCGAGCGTCTTCCTCCTGGTGAATGTCGAAGGCCATAGCTACCGGGAGGCGGCGGATATCCTGGGGATACCGATCGGCACCGTGATGAGCCGGCTTTCGGCGGCCCGCATCAGGCTTGCGGCCATGATCTCCGAACAAATGGAAAGGAGGGCCTGATCGTGGAAAGCACACAGGGTCTTCCGCTCGAAGTACGTTTGTCGGCCTATCTCGACGGCCAGCTTCCGGATGCGGAAGTAGACGAAATCAACGCCATCCTCGCCGAGGACGACGACGCGCGCGGCGTCTACGAAAAATTGAAGCTCGGCAGCGAATTCGGCGCCCGCGCCTTCGACAGGCTGTTGCAGGAACCGATCCCGCTCGATCTGGTGCGCAACATCAAGGACGCCGGCAAGACCGAGGATGAACCGCCGAAATCGGGTTTCGCCGCCATTCCGGTCGCCACCGCCGCGCCGCGCCGCGCCTCGCCGTTCTGGCCGAAGGCGCTTGCCGCCTCGATGGCGCTGTTCATCGCCGGCGGTGCCGCCGGCTACCTCGTCTCCGAGCAGCGCAACGCCGCGCAGGAAGTCGCCTCCACCCAGTTCGCCCCTGCTCGTACCTGGCTCGACGACATCGCCGACTATCACCGCATTTATGCGCGCCAGACGCGCCATCTCGTGGAAGTGCCGGCAAGCGATCAGGAGCACATCGTCGAATGGCTATCGGCCAGCACCGGCGTGAATTTCGCCCTGCCCGACCTGTCCGGCCAGAACCTCACATTCGAGGGCGCGCGCCTGCTGGTCGCCGGCGGCAAGCCGACCGCCCAGCTTCTCTACCGCAACGCCGAAAACGAGATCTTTGCCATCTGCTTCCTCAAGAGCGACCCGGTCGAGGGCGCAACCGCGCTCGCCGAGAGCATGCGCAACGACATCGGCCTCGTCTCCTGGCAGAAGGGCAACGCCTCCTACGTGGTGGTCGGCCCCTCGGCGGATCCCGGCCTCGAACGGCTGGCGGAGACGGTTTCGGCGTCGATCTGACGGCAAAACGCAACCGGCCGGATTCGTTGGAATCCATAGCCACGCGACGTGGCCAGCCAAAAGCCGGGTCGCGACCGGCATTCCGTAAGGTTCTGATACAAGAAACCCCGGCCGCAAGGCGACCGGGGCGTATCAGGCTGTGACGCGAAAACGGCTCAGCCGCGGATCGTGAGCACGCGGTTGGCGGCGGACACGATCGCTTCGAGCGAGGCCGTCACGATGTTGGTGTTGATGCCGACGCCGAACAGTTTTCCGCCCGGATGCTCGACTTCCACATAGGCGATGGCGGCGGCGTTCGAACCGTGCTGGAGCGAGTGCTCGGAATAATCCGCCACCGACATCGGGATGCCGAGATAGATCGACAGCGCGTTGATGAAGCCGTCGATCGGGCCGGTGCCCTTGCCTTCGATGCGCTTCGTCTCGCCGCCGTCGGTGACCTCGGCCGCAACGATGCGCGTGCCCTTCTGGCCGGCGTCGTCCGGATAGGTGTGGTGATCGACGAAGCGGATCCGCGTGCCGGGCTGCGTGACGTAGCGCTCGAGGAAGCTCTCGTGGATGCGTTTCGAGGGCAGCTCGACGCCCTCCTCGTCGGTGATGCGCTGGATCTCCTCGCGGAACTCCACCTGCAGATTGCGCGGCAGGTTGATGCCGTAGTCTGCCTGCAGGATATAGGCGATGCCGCCCTTGCCGGACTGCGAGTTGATGCGGATGATCGCCTCGTAGGAACGGCCGACATCCTGCGGGTCGATCGGCAGGTAGGGCACTTCCCAGAGCGGCTTGTTGGCGTGTTTGATCGCCTTCATGCCCTTGTTGATCGCATCCTGGTGCGAGCCGGAGAAGGCGGTATAGACCAGCTCGCCGACATAGGGGTGGCGCTCCGGAATGGCCATCTCGTTGGAATATTCGTAGACCGCCTTGATGCGCTCGATATCCGAGCAGTCGAGCTTCGGATCGATGCCTTGCGTGTACATGTTGAGCGCCAGCGTCACGACGTCGACATTGCCGGTGCGCTCGCCGTTGCCGAACAGCGTGCCTTCGACGCGGTCCGCACCCGCCATCAAGGCGAGTTCGGTGGCGGCGATGCCGGTGCCGCGGTCGTTGTGCGGGTGCAGCGAGATGATGACGTTCTCGCGGTTGTCGATGTTGCGGCACATCCATTCGATCTGGTCGGCATAGATGTTCGGCGTTGCCATCTCGACGGTCGACGGCAGATTGAGGATCAGCTTGTTGTCGGCCGTCGGCTTGACGATCTCGACGACCGCGTTGCAGATCTCCAGCGCCACTTCCAGCTCGGTGCCGGTAAAGCTCTCCGGCGAATATTCGAAGCGGTAACCGCCGCCGGCCTTGGCGGCCATGTCGGTGATCATCTTGGCGGCGTCGGTCGCGATCTGCTTGATGCCGTGGACGTCCTTGGCGAAGACCACGCGGCGCTGCAACTCGCTGGTGGAGTTGTAGAAGTGGATGATCGGGTTATACGCGCCTTCCAGCGCCTCGAAGGTGCGGGTGATCAGCTCCGGCCGGCACTGCACCAGCACCTGCAACGAGACATCCTTCGGCACGTTGCCCTGTTCGACGCACCAGCGGGCGAAGTCGAAATCGGTCTGGGATGCGGAGGGGAAACCGATCTCGATTTCCTTGAAACCCATGTCGAGCAGGAGCTGGAACATGCGGGCCTTGCGGTCGTGGCCCATCGGGTTGATCAGCGACTGGTTGCCGTCGCGCAGGTCCACCGAACACCAGATCGGCGCCTCGGTGATCACCTTGCCGGGCCAGGTGCGGTCCGGGATGTTGATGGTCGGGTAGGCCTGGTACTTGACGGCGGCCTCGGGCATGCCCTGCTTGGGTGTATGGGTCTTCAAAATCATCGTCTTCGTCTCTTCGTCGTCCCGGCATTCGCGAAAGCGTCTTAGCGCAAGCGTGCGCATTTTGCGACGGCGAATGCTGGCCTTGGGCGGCCAAACCGGAATTAATGCGTAGGGTGAAACGAGGAGCTATGGCCGGGCGGGCTTTGTCGGCCGCCGGGCGCTCCTCAACGAACCCGGCAACCGCGCGTAAGGCCGAGAAGAAGAAGCGAGGAGAAGCCGCGCGAACGCTCGCGAACAGCTGCGCTGCCGCGGGAAACTCGTTCGATGATCTGTGCGCTGGTCTTCAACATGAGGCCGTCTATACCGGCGGGAGGCGCAAAGCGCAAGCGCCCAAAAGAAAAAGCCCTCCACGACGGGAGGGCTTCGTCAATTCGGAAAGGCAAAAGCCTCAGATATCGCCCTGCGAGGTGACGATGCGCGAGACCAGGCCGTAGCTCTTGGCCTCTTCGGCCGAAAGCCAGTAGTCGCGGTCCGTGTCCTTGGCGATCTTCTCGATCGGCTGGCCCGTGGCATCCGCGAAGATCTTGTTCAGGCGCTCGTTCATCTTGATGATTTCGCGGGCCTGGATCTCGATGTCGGATGCCATGCCGCGGGTGCCGCCCGACGGTTGGTGAAGGAGGAAGCGGGTGTTCGGCAGGCAAAGCCGGCGTTCCTTCGGCGTCGCGACATAGATCAGCGCACCGGCGGAGGCGACCCAGCCCGTGCCGATCATCCAGACCTTCGGCTTGATGAACTTGATCATGTCATGGATCGAATCGCCCGATTCGACATGGCCGCCCGGCGAATTCACGTAGATGCGGATGTCCTCGTCGCTGGCGGCGGCGAGCGCCACGAGCTGCGAGCAGACCTTCTGCGCCAGTTCCTGGTTGATCGGCCCATAGATGAAGATCGAACGCGACTTGAAAAGGTTCGCCTCCGTTTCCTTGCCCAGGGGCAGTTCCGTCTTCTTGTCGTCCTCGTCGCTCATGCAAAATCTCCGATTGCTCGTCAGAATAGTCCTGTCGCTGTCAGATAATGCGACTCACCGGCCAAGACAATGCAACAAAACCGATAGCGCGCGATAGAGCACGTCCGCGCCACCGGAAAACAGGGTAAATGCGACCGCTCGTACCTTACCTAATTTGCGTATGGACTTGCCGGGAGCCTAGCTCCTAGGATGCGGTTCTCATTGACGAAACGCCGGGGCTCCCGCCGGCGCAACAGGGGATATCATGATCAGACGCATCGCGCTTGCGCTCGCCGCACTCGCCGCCACCGCGGCACCGGCCCTCGCCCATCTCGACCCGCAGGAGCACGGCTCCTTCATGGCCGGCGTCTCGCACCCGCTGTTCGGCCTCGACCATATCCTTGTCATGGTCGCCGTCGGCCTCTGGGCGGCGCAGATCGGCGGCAGGGCGCTGTGGGCCGTGCCGACCGCCTTCGTCGCGACCATGGCGCTCGGCTTCGGCCTTGCGCTCGCCGGCATCGACCTGCCCTTCGTCGAGCCCGCCATCCTCGCTTCGGTCGTGGCGCTCGGCCTGCTCGTCGCCATGGCGGTGAAGCTCGACACGGTCGTGTCGGCCGCGATCGTCGCCGTCTTCGCGCTCTTCCACGGCCATGCCCATGGCGGCGAGCTCGGCTCGGCCGGCGCGCTGTCCTTCGGCATCGGCTTCGTCATCGCGACCGCGCTGCTGCATGGCGCCGGCATCGGCCTCGGTCTCGGCATCGCGCGGCTTTCCGGAGGCGCGATCGCGGCCCGCATCATCGGCGGCGCAACGGCACTCGCCGGCCTCGCCCTCGCCTTCGGCTGATCTTTAGGGGGCGGCGGGCAACTGCCGCCGCTTCATCCGCGACCGCGATAGGGCTGCACGCCCTGGTCCGGAATCCAGACGTCTTGCGGCGCCTCGCCCGTCTGCCAGAACACATCGATCGGAATGCCGCCGCGCGGATACCAGTAGGCGCCGATCCTCAGCCATTTCGGCTGCAAGAGATCGACGAGCCGCTTGGCGATGTCGATGGTGCAATCCTCGTGGAAGGCGCCATGGTTGCGGAAGGAATGCAGGTAGAGCTTCAGAGACTTCGATTCGACCAGCCAGCCATCCGGAATGTAGTCGATGACGATATGCGCGAAGTCCGGCTGGCCGGTCATCGGGCAGAGCGAGGTGAATTCCGGTGCCGTGAAGCGCACGACGAAATCCGTGCCGGCATGGTTGCTCGGCACCTTTTCCAGCACCGCGGTTTCCGGATTGACGGGAAGCTCCACCGCCTGGCCCAGTTGCGACAGTCCCGATACGTCCGTCTTGCTCATCGTCATGTCTCCTCGATCTTGACCCTGATACCATGCGCCTTTTCCGTCTCGGGCTCGACATGGATGGCGATCTGCGCGCCGGGCTGCACGGTGCGGATGGCATCCTCCAGCCGGTCGCAGATATCGTGCGCCTGCCCGACCGGCATGGACGCCGGCACGACGAGGTGGAAGTCGACGAAGGTCGCCGAGCCTGCCCGCCTTGTCTTAAGGTCGTGCACGCCGAGCGACCCCACGCCATGGGCGGCGATCGCCGCCTGGATGGCCTCGGCCTCTCCCGGCTCCACCGCATGGTCCATCAGCCCGTCGACCGAATGCGCGATGACCTTCCAGCCCTGATAGAGAATGTTGAGCGCCACCAGCACCGCCAGCAGCGGATCGAGCACTGCATATCCCGTCGCGATCGCCAGCACGAGGCCGACGAGCACGCCAATCGAGGTGACGACGTCGGACAGGATATGCTGGCCATCCGCCGAGAGCGCCGGCGAGCGATAGCGCTTGCCGGCCCGGATCAGCGTAAACGCCCAGATGGCGTTGATGACCGCAGCGAGAAAATTGATGGCAAGACCCATTGCCGGCGCCTCCATCGGCGTCGGCGCCATAACCGCCGGCACTGCCTCCACGATGATCAGCACCGCGGCCACGACGATCAATACACCTTCCAGAACCGCCGAAAGATATTCCGCCTTGTGATGACCGAAGGGGTGTGTCTTGTCCGCCGGCTTGGCGGCAACGGTGATCGCCACGAAGGCGACGATTGCCGCAACGATGTTCACGCTCGATTCAAGCGCGTCCGACAGAAGGGCGACCGATCCCGTCAGCAACCAGGCAGCAAGCTTCAGGCCCATGACGAAGAAAGCGAGAGGAATTCCCCAAAGCGCAAGCCGTTTGACCGTCTTGATATCCGTGTTTTCCATGGCCGTGCTTCCGATGCAGATGCAACCGAGTTGCAAAAATCATGCCGATCAACGCAAAACCGCGCGCACGGGGACGTGCACGCGGTTTTCTCTTGGCCTGCTATCGGCCAGTCCGGCCGTTTTGTCAAAGCGTCAGGCGGCTTTTACCTTGGCTTTTTTGGAGAGGTGCGCCACCACGTTCTCGATCATGCGCATGCCGGCATCCTGGCCGAGCGTCATGATCGATTCCGGATGGAACTGCACCGCGGCGACCGGTTCGCTTGCATGCTCGATGCCCATGATCGTGCCGTCCTCGCTCTCCGCGGTGATGATGAAATCACGCGGCAGGGTCGAGGGATCGGCGAAGATCGAGTGGTAGCGGCCGACAGTGACCTCGCGGCCGAGGCCGGAAAAGACGATGCCGGGCTCCAGCACGCGGATGCGCGACGGCTTGCCGTGCATGGGAATGGCGAGCTGGCGCAGCTCCCCGCCATAGGCCTCGGCAAGCGCCTGGAGACCGAGGCAGACGCCGAAGATCGGCAGGTTCCGGGCGCGCGCCTTCTTGATCGTCGCCTTGCAGTCGAAATCCTTCGGCGTGCCCGGGCCGGGCGACAGCACGACGAGATCCGGCTTCAGACGGTCGAACACCTCCTCCGGCACCGGCGTGCGCACGGTCGTCACATTCGCGCCGGTCTGGCGGAAATAGTTGGCGAGCGTGTGCACGAAGCTGTCCTCGTGATCGACGAGCAGGATATTCACCCCTGCCCCGACCGAGGCGACGTCGCGCTGGACTTTTGCGGAATTGCCGGCCTTGGCGTCACGGATGGCTGCGATCATGGCGGATGCCTTCAGTTCGGTTTCGGCTTCTTCTTCCTGCGGGTTCGAATCGTAGAGCAGCGTGGCGCCGGCCCGCACTTCCGCAATGCCGTCCTTGATGCGGATGGTGCGCAGCGTCAGGCCGGTGTTCATGTCGCCGTTGAAGCCGACCATGCCGATCGCCCCACCATACCATGCGCGCGGGCTCTTCTCATGCGCCTCGATGAAGCGCATCGCCCAGAGCTTCGGCGCACCGGTGACCGTGACCGCCCAGGCATGCGACAGGAAGCCGTCGAAGGCATCCATGTCGTCGCGAAGGCGGCCTTCGATATGATCGACGGTGTGGATGAGGCGCGAATACATCTCGATCTGCCGGCGGCCGATGACCTTGACCGAGCCCGGCTCGCAGACGCGGCTCTTGTCGTTGCGGTCGACGTCCGAGCACATGGTGAGCTCCGACTCGTCCTTCTTCGAATTGAGCAGCTTCAGGATCTGTTCGGAATCGGCGATGGGGTCCTCGCCGCGCTTGATTGTGCCGGAGATCGGGCAGGTCTCGATGCGCCGGCCGGACACGCGCACGAACATTTCCGGCGAGGCGCCGACGAGATATTCCTGGTTGCCGAGATTGATGAAGAAGGAATAGGGCGACGGGTTGATCGCCTTGAGCCGCTTGGAGATCTCCGACGGCTTGCTCTCGCAGCGCTCGAAGAATTTCTGGCCGGGCACCACCTCGAACAGGTCGCCGCGGCGAAAACTCTCCTTCGCCTTGACGACGAGTTCGGCATATTCGCCGGGTCGGTGGTCGCCATGCGGCGGGATCACATCGACCGTCTGGAACGGCTCGGGCTCGATCGCCTCCCCCTTGCCTTCCGTCGAAAGCCCGCCTTTGGCGAAATCATAGCGGTCGATCCAGGCCTTGGCGGCATAGTGGTCGACGACGAGGATCTCGTCCGGCAGGAAGAGCACCATGTCGCGCTGGTCGTCGGAACGCTTCAGCTTCAATTCGATCGCATCGAACTGGAAGGCGAGGTCGTAGCCGAAGGCGCCGTAGAGGCCGAGGCTCGCATCCTGGTCCGAATGGAACAGGTCGGTGACGGCGCGCAGAACGGTGAACACCGTCGACATCTTGGAGCGCTCTTCCTCAGTGAAGACCCGGTCGGGCAGCTTCACGTCGAGATCGAGACGGTTTTTCGTGCGGGCGCCGAGAGCGAGCTCAGGCACGTCGGCCAGGCGATCGGCAATCAGGGAAAGCAGCACTTCGCCGCGCGCATTATAGGCCTCGATCCAGACGGCGCGGCCGAAGGAGGAGATGCCGAGCGGGGGATCGACAACGGCGGTGTCCCAGCGGGTATAACGCCCCGGATATTCGTAGTTCGACGAGAAGACCGCACCGCGCCGCTCGTCGAGCTTGTCGACATAGGCGGAAATCGCGTGCGCATAGTCCGCCGCGCGGCGCCGCCGCGTGACGGTCACGCCGCCCTTCGTCTCGTAGGCTTCCGCGCCGTCTTCCAGGATTTTCGTGGCCATTCCCCAACTCCGTTTCAGGCCCGCTCTCTTGAAGGCGGCTTAAAAAAGCAAAAGCCGCCTCGAAGGTTTCGGGCGGCTTGTCGTCTCAATCACGCATGACTGGTCAAGGCCGCCTCAGCGAGCCCACCACCAACCAGCAATGATGATCATCTTTTCCATGGCGACGAGTGTTAGCCTGAAGTTTTGCGGCGCGCAAGACCGTTTGCCACCGCTTTCCGCTGGCTTTCCGGATGTTGCGCCGGAGCATCACCGGGCGTTTCACTGTGTGCGCGGTGGCTTAGGGCGGCGAAACAATCTGTCAATATGGCGAATTTTCACCATGCTCCGGCATTTGCTCCCTTCTTGAGCATGTGCTAATGGCGACCATCGAAAAACATTGATATCAAGGCAAATACCCATGGTTTCCGTCATGGTGGAACAGTTCCGGGAAATGCAGCTCGCGCTCGCGGGGACGATCGAGCAATACGAGACCCCCGAGTTCAAGGCGCTGGACAGCCGCATCGCCAGCACCTTCGACGCGATCTATCGGCATGAGCCTCGCACTATAGGCGAGGCACGTACACTGGTGCATCTGTTCCTCGAACTCATCGAGAACAACGATGCCGGCGACAGCATCCACCTCATCGAGCGCGTGCGCACGATCATCGACGACTGTGCCGGCTCCTGCCCGCCCTCGATGGAAATCGTGTACGGCGCCGGTATCTGATACCGGTACAGCAACCAAATCCATTCCCCGGCGTTTCCCCGCTGATACGATCAGCCTGTCGGCTGATATAATCAGCCGGGAGACGGACCCATCGCAACGCTCCATCGCATAGTTCTGCTTGCCGCCACGCTGGTGCTAACGGGTGCTGCCGACCTGCCGAAGGAAGGCCCGCTTCCCGCTGCCCGGCCGGAACAGCAGGCCAAGGAAGACGCCAAGGAGACGCCCCATCAGGCCGTGCCCGATCCGGCCGTGAAGGACGATGCCGCGAAGGCGGAGGCCGCGCGCAAGGCGAAGGAAGAGGAAGACAAGGCCAGGGAGCGCCCGCAGGAAGACGGCCAGGAGCAGGCCGCCTGCCGGGCGGAACTGAAAGCCATCGGCGCGACTTTCGAGGAGGCGCCCGCCGTCGAGGACGGCAAGGCCTGCGGCATCGACAAGCCGGTGTTGCTCAAGGGCCTGCCGGGCGGCATCAAGGTCGAGCCCGAGGCGACGGTGCGCTGCGACACCGCGCTCCAGCTTTCGCGCTGGATGGAGGGATCGGTCAAACCCTCGCTCGAAGCCGCCATGCCGGGCGAGACGATCACCGTCCTCGCCCAGGCCTCCGCCTATGTCTGCAAGAACCGCAACGGCGCCGAAGAGGGCAGGATTTCCGAACACGCCTTCGGCAATGCCGTCGATATCGCCGGCTTCACGCTGAAGAGCGGCAAGACCATCACCATCCGCCCGGCCGACAAGGATTCGACCATGGATGGCGCCTTCCAGCGTACCATCACCGAGGCCGCTTGCCTCTACTTCACGACGGTGCTGGACCCCGGCAGCGACGCCGCCCACCAGAACCACCTGCATCTCGACGTGAAGGAACGGCGCGGCGGCTATCGCTATTGCTGGTAGGCGCCGTTTATTTCATCGGGCTCCTCAAAAGGCTTGAGGCCGGCACCTATCTGTAGGGCGGCCCACTGCGGCCCAATCATTCCATTTCAAAGGTCCCCCACCATGTCGATCTCCCCCTACGAACTCTCGATCCCGGCCTTCCAGCGCGGCTTCACCGTGCTGACGAAACTGCTCGACAAGGCCGAGGCCTTCGCGGAAGAAAAGAAGATCAAGACGGATGTGCTGGTGAATGCCCGCCTCTCGCCCGACATGCTCGCGCTCGCCGGCCAGATCCAGCGCCTGAGCGACACGGCAAAGGGCGCCGCCTCCCGCCTCACGGGCACGGATGCCCCGAGCTTCTCCGATGACGAAACGACGCTCGCAGACCTGCGCACCCGCATCGCAAAGACGGTGTCCCATCTCGCCACCGTGCCGGAATCCGCCTTCGAGGGGGCAGCGGATCGCACGGTCGTCTTGAAGTCGCGCGGCCAGGATGTGACCTACACCGGCAAGGACTACCTGCTGACCTTCGCGTTGCCGAACTTCTACTTCCACCTCACGACCGCCTACGCGATCCTGCGCCACAACGGCGTGCCCGTCGGCAAGCTCGACTTCCTCGGCCGCACGTAAGCCGAACGCGAGAGGGGCGCCGAAGCGCCCCTCTTTTGTCAGAACAGGCCCTCGATAAAACCTTCTTCGTTCAAAAAGATCTTCTCCGACGACGGCACCTTGGGCAGGCCCGGCATGGTCATGATCTCGCCGGTGATGACGACGACGAAGCCGGCGCCGGCCGAAAGCCGCACCTCGCGCACCGGCACCGTATGGCCGGAGGGCGCGCCGCGCAGGTTTGGGTCGGTCGAGAAGGAATATTGCGTCTTCGCCATGCACACCGGCAGGTGGCCGTAACCCTGCTCCTCCCAGATGCGCAGCTGGTCGCGCACCGACTTGTCGGCGATCACCTCGCCGGCATGGTAGATGTCCTTGGCGATCGTCTCGATCTTCTGGAACAGCGGCATCTCGTCCGGATAAAGCGGCGAAAACTGCGACAGGCCGGATTCGGCGAGCTCGACGATCTTGTGCGCCAGTGCCTCGATGCCGGCAGAACCCTGCGCCCAGTGCTTGCAGAGGATCGCCTCGGCGCCGAGTGTCGCGACATAATCCTTCACCGCCTGGATTTCGGCATCCGTATCGGAAATGAAGTGGTTGATGGCGACGACGACGGGCACGCCGAACTTCTTGACGTTCTGCACATGCCGGCCGAGGTTTGCGCAGCCCTTTTTGACCGCCTCGATATTCTCCCTGCCGAGTTCGTCCTTCCTGATGCCGCCATTCATCTTCATGGCGCGCACGGTGGCGACGATGACCGCCGCATCCGGCTTCAGCCCGGCCTTGCGGCACTTGATGTCGAAGAACTTTTCCGCCCCGAGATCGGCGCCGAAACCGGCTTCCGTCACCACATAGTCGGCGAGTTTCAGCGCCGTCGTCGTCGCGATCACCGAGTTGCAGCCATGCGCGATATTGGCGAAGGGACCGCCATGCACGAAGGCCGGGTTGTTCTCCAGCGTCTGCACGAGGTTCGGCTGCATGGCGTCCTTGAGCAGCACCGTCATCGCCCCATCCGCCTTGATATCGCGGGCGAAAACCGGCGTCTTGTCACGGCGATAGCCGATGATGATGTTGCCGAGGCGCTTTTCGAGATCCTTGAGGTCCATCGAAAGACACAGGATCGCCATGACTTCGGAGGCGACAGTGATGTCGAAACCCGTCTCGCGCGGATAGCCGTTGGCAACGCCGCCGAGCGACCCGACGATGTGGCGCAGCGCGCGATCGTTCATGTCCATGACGCGCCGCCAGGCGATACGGCGGATGTCGATATTCTGCTCGTTGCCCCAGTAGATATGGTTGTCGATCAGCGCGGAGAGCAGGTTGTGCGCCGAGGTGATGGCGTGGAAATCGCCGGTGAAGTGGAGGTTCATGTCCTCCATCGGCACGACCTGCGCATAACCGCCGCCGGCAGCCCCGCCCTTCACGCCGAAGCACGGCCCGAGCGAAGCCTCGCGGATACAGGTGATCGCCGTCTTGCCGATGCGGTTGAGGCCATCGCCGAGACCGACCGTCGTTGTCGTCTTGCCCTCGCCCGCCGGTGTCGGGTTGATCGCGGTGACGAGGATCAGCTTGCCGTTCCTCTTGCCCTTCTGCGCGGCGATGAACTCCGCGCTGATCTTCGCCTTGTCGTGGCCGTAGGGCAGCAGGTGCTCGGGCGGAATGCCGAGCTTGCCGCCGATCTCGATGATCGGTTTTTTCTTTGCGGCGCGGGCAATTTCGATGTCGGATTTCACGTCGGCCATGCAGTGTCGCTCCCTTTTGGCAAAACGTCCACGGCCGGGTCTCCTCTCCCGACGGCGGCGTTTTTCCTTGTCATTTGCCACGCCATTTCAGCGTGAAGCCGGCCGCCGCGCCACGCCGGAATTTGCCGCCCGCTAGATCAAAAACGACACGAGGGGATAAATTTGCGGCGAATAGCGAAAGAGGTTTCACCCCCTGCTCGCTATTGGCAACTCCCGATGCGCTCACTAGCGCGCCAGCACGTCGCGCATTTCGACGAGGTTGGAGCGCACGCGCAGGATATAGAAGCCCATCGTCGCGAGATGCGTCGGCATGATCCAGCCATCCTCACGGCCGTTCGAGATGATGGCCGGCTGGATGTTCAGCGCAGAACGGAGTTGCTTGATGGTCTCCACCCACAGCGGGTCGAGGCCGCGCGCCTTGATCACCGCGTCGAAATCCGCGCCGGCCGCCGAAAGGATGCCGTAATAGCCGTAGAGCTGGCCATAGGCGAACCAGAAACGGTCGTCGGCGCGCGTATCGAACCAGCCGCCATTGTGGAATTCCGAGCGCTCGCGGATGATCGCGGAGGTCGAGCCGATGTCGTTGGCGATGCGGTCGAGGAATTCGATCAGGTTGTCCGAGCGGCCATCGAAGATCGCCTCGCAGGATTCGAGCGAGGCGTTGAACTTGCGCAGGTCCGCCATCGCCGTGCGATAATAGTTCGGCGTCGGCGTCTTCGGCAAAAGCGAATCCGAGCCGAAATACCAGGTCTCTTCATCGAACTGGATATTGCCGCGAGCGCGCTGGAGATCGGCGTTGATGCCCGACGTGCCGCGCACGCGGCCGAGCGAATCGACGAGTTCGACCGACGTGCGGCGAACCGCCTGGTTGATGCCGCGCTGGAACGATGCCTTGTTGTCGAACCACGGCGTCTTGTCCCAGTCGAGCCCGAACAGCCCGAGCTTGTAGAGCAGCATCGAGGAAATCCAGGCATTCTGGTCGACATTGTAGTCGATCAGGTCGGCCGTGACATCGACGATCGCCGAGCGCACGCAGGTTTTCGGTTCCGGCTCGGCCAGTTCACCGGCCGCCGGCGTGGTTGCAGCGGCACCGGTAGAGGAGACGCCCGCATCCTGCTTGCGCTGGGCGAGGTTGTAGCTGTTGACGTAATCCGGATTGAAACCGCTCCAGACCTGCGTCTGCCAGATGAAATAGGCATAAAGCCCGACGAGCACGAGAAGACCGATGCCGATCGGCCCCTTGATGATCCAGCCGCGCGCCCGATACCAGTTCGCCGCCGTCATGAACGGCCAGAGTATCCAGGCGATCACCAGGCCGATGCCCCGTCCGATGGCCGCGAAGATGCGCTGGAAAAACGCCACGATCGGGTCAAGCATTGGTGTCGTCCTCTCTGATGCCGTACAGCTTGCGGCGGAAGCCAGCCTTGTCTTGCAGATAGGTCCGCGTCAACGTCGCAACAACGTACGCGCGGAACTTTTCGCTATATTGCTCGTAGGCCGCGTAGAAACCCTGCTTGTCGAAGACGAAGCGGGACACAAAGTCATAGGGAACCATCTGTGAAATCAGGCGGTTGACCAGCCACTGGTCCGGATGTTCGGGGGCGGCGCGCACCAGGAGGAAACGCCGTTCCGGCGGCACCTCGTTGATCTTGATCTCGCCCGTCGCCGCCACCGTGCGGATCGCCTCCTGCAGGAAGGGATAGGTGCCGTCGCGCGCGACAGGTGCTGCATTGCGGTGCATCCAGGTCTGCAGCCAGATGCGGTCGGCCTTTTCCAGATCGGCGGTCGGGTCGCCCTGGTTGACGAGATTGACGACCGTCATGTCGGCACGATGCTGGAAGAGACCGGACGGCTCCACCCAGGAGGCACGCGGCAATTCCAGCCGCTTGGTCGAGGCGAGGAATTCGAAGATGCGCTTGTGATCGTCGAGCGCGATATAGCTCACCTGCCACGGCCGCGAGCGGCGGAAACCCGGCACGGTCGGATCGCAGATCACCGTCGTCGTCTTGTCGTCGAGGAAGACGTAGACGCCGCCGAAATGGTTCGCCCAATAGGCCTCGTGGCGGAAGACGAGCTGGTCCGGCACCAGCGCATTCTGGCGGATATCGCCGGTCTGCTTGGCAAGCTCCACCATGCGGTTGAGCATCGCATCGTCCGACCAGGCATTCGGTACCGTCTTCAGCCGGTCGACAAGCCCGCGCAACTCCCCCGCCTTGCCGAGCATGTCCTCGGCCGACAGCACCTTGAAGCGCACCTCGTTGATCGACAGCAGGTCGTCGATATCGTTGACGACGGATACCGAATCCTCGATCTCGCCATAGAGCGCATCGCGGATGGTGATGGCATTGATCGCCCGCGCATTGGCCGAAAAGAATTCGTGCATCAAGGCCGCGGTGTTGGAAAAACTCGTATGCACCACCGGCAGGTTCACCTGCTCCGGCGTCATGATGACGAAGCGCCGGTTGACCCGGTTCGGATCGAGATAATCCCGGTCACCGAGTTCATCGGCAATCTCCGGCGAAAACCCCGTCATGTCGATGCGGAAACTGGTAAGCGCCGTGCGCCGCATGCCGAACCCGTCCAGCGCCTTGTTGTAGCGCTCGACCAGATGCGGCTCATCGACCGGCAGCAACCGGCCATAGATCAATTCGGCTTCGAGGAGGCGTTTCATGCGTCGTAGATCATTCGTTTACCGGCCGTTTGCTGTCCTCGCCCCAGAAGAGGTCGTCGAGGTCGACGCGAAGCGCCTTTGCGATGCTCCTGAAAACCGAAATGCTGCCTTCCTTCTTGCCGGTCTCGATCTCGGAAAGATAGGCGGTGCTGATGCCCGTAGCTTTGGCCAGTTCCTTGCTGCTCATTCCGCGAAAGTCGCGCCAGACACGAACGGGGCTTTCGCCATCGATGAGTCGATCCACAAATTCCGATGGGATGCCTTCTTCCTCCCCTGCCGCAACTCGCTGCTTGTAGGCTTCGACCGCAGCCAAATCCTCCAAATCCTCGGCCAACTCAGCCAGCCGAAGCAGCGCGTCATAATCGCCGCGACTCAGGATCACCATTTCCTCACCATTCGGGGTTTTGAAGGAAACGACGGAATTCATTCGGGTATCCCCTTATAGATAGTGTCGCGCCGCGCCACCTTGATAACATCGACGATCAGGCCATCCTCTCGAAAGATCGCACGCCAATCTCCAACCCTGAGACGATAGTACTCCAACCCCTGCAAGCGTTTGACGTTATTTGCCATGGAGGCAGGGTCTGAAGCGTATTGCAGGAACTTGGATCGGATACGCCGAACGTCATCCGCGGGCATCTGGTTGAAGGCCTTGAGCACGTGCTTGCTATAGATGACCTTTTTCACCGCCAGAATAACCCCTTTCCCCTTTTTTGATCAACAAAATTCGCTGTCAGCTAATTCCACGCCTCACCACCGCCCCTCCGCCTTCATTGTCTCCATCTCGCGGATCGCCTTTTCGCGCTGGCGTTCGCGGCGGATGATGTCGGTGACGGCGGCGTCGTCGGATTTGTCGGTGTAGCGGAATTCGGAATCGGCGTAGCGGTTGATCTCCTGGAGGACCATGTCGATGGAAATGGGGCCGCGCAGTTCCTCGATCATCGCCTTCTTCGCCTCATAGCCCTTGTGCATGAAGGCGTCGGCGGTCGTGAACCAGTCGTCCGGCAGGTCCACGTCCATGGCGCGCATCTTGATTGCGTCGGTGATGTTCTTGATGGCGCGGCCGGTGAAGCGCGGTTCGGCGATCTTGATGCGGTGCAGGTAGGCGCCGACATCGGCGAGCGACTTGACCGCGCCGTGCTCCTTCTCATGCGCCTCCCAGACGGCGAGCAGGCCGTCTTCCTGCGGCCTGGCGTGCTGTTCGTAGGAGGTCGAGACGGCGCGCTTGATCTCCTGGCCTTCGAAGAGCTTGTGCTCGCCGAGCGGGATCGAATGGTTTTTGCCGACCAGCATGGCAAAGATGTCGATATAATCGTCCTCGGTCTGCGGCCCGTCGACGAGCCAGCGGGCGCCGGCGCGCTGGCGCAGCGCGTCGTCGACGTTTTCGGGATAGTTGGAGAACATGCCGAAGGTGCAGTTGCCGCGAACGACCGTGGAGGCGCCGGCGAAACTTTCCATCAGCACCGCCGTCACCTCGTGCTGGCCGGCGGATGCCCGGTCGTCGGAGCGTTTGGCCGCAACCTGATCGACGTCGTCGATCGTGCCGAAGCCGATCGCTTTCGGGTTGATGACGTTGTTGACGAATTCCTTGCAGTTCTGACCGGATTTGCCCTGGTAGGAGGAGATCTGGTCGACGCCGAAATTCTCGTAGTGGAAGGCGTAGCCGGCTGTCTGGCAGTAGTCGTTGACGAGGCCGGCGAGCATCTGGATGAGGATCGTCTTGCCGGTGCCGGGCATGCCGTCGCCGATGAAGGTGAAGAGGAAGCCGCCGAGTTCGACGAAGGGGTTGAGCTGCCGCTCGAAATCATAGGCGACCAGCATTTTTGCGAGTTTCATCGCCTGGTATTTGGCGATGTGATTGCCGATGATCTCCTCCGGCTTCTTGAAGGTCATCGTCAGCGGCTTGCGCTTCTGGCCGGGCGCCACGTCGAAGCCGGAGAGCGTGAAATCGTCCTGCTCGATGCGGATATGCGCATTCTCGAAGCCGGCAAGGCCGGTGAACCGCGCGCGGCGACCGATCAGCCCCTCGATGGCGACGCGCGAAAAGGCGCGGGCGCGGCTGATCAGCGCTGCATCGTCCGGCGCGCCGACGATGGTGCGGTCGAGGCCGGCGATCATGCTTTTCAGCGCATCCTGCGGCGTGTCGAACAGGTAGTCCGGCTCGCCGCCATCTTCCACCGGCTCCCCCTCGCCCGGCAGAGTCGCGCCGAGATAGGCGGCGAAGGTGAAGGCGGCGATATAGGCGGAGGCCGAAAGCAGCGCCTTGAACTGGTTCGCCTCGTCGCCGGCCAGAGGCGAGGCGAGATTGCGCGATTGCAGGCCTTCGAGATTGGTCTGGCGGGAGAAGGCATCGGTAACGGCGAGCGCCACTTGCAAGCCGCGCCTCGAGCGGAACAGCACGGCATGCTGCTGCGGCGAGAGCAGCGGATCGGCGGCGCGCACGGACTGGATGGTCCTTGCCAGCTCCACCTCGCGCGTGCGCCGCGTGCCGGCGGTCGAAACGGTGGAGACGAAACGCCGGCCCGTTCCGGCGAGCGTCGTGCCGCTTTTGCCGTCCTCGCTTTCGAGGATGACGAGCTTGGTGACGAGGCTCTGCGCCGCCGCCTGGTGCTTGGCGATATCGTCTTCGTGGATCGTCGTCAGTCCGGCATTGAGGCTCATGGACTAGCCCTCGCTGATTACCTGGTTTCCGGAAATCACATGCACCTTGTAGGCGCCGAAGATGCCGGCGGTCTCGCCTGCGGCATAGAGCGCCTGGTAGGCATCGTGCGGCACGAGTGCATGTTTTTCATACGTGCTGACGCCCATGCGGGCGGCTTCGAGATCGTTGGTCTCGATGTGGAATTCTTCCTGCGCCGGGGTGGAACTCCAGAAACCCTTCTGCGCCGGGCGCTCGGCCTTGGAAAAGACCTCCTGCACCGTCCAGGTCAGCAGCCAGGCGTTTTCGGGCTTGCGCACCTTGGAGAGGATTTCGTTGACCCGCGCATTGTTCTCGGTGATTCCGGCCGAATAGAACGGTCCGAGCACGATGCGGCGCAACTGCTTGGGGTGCAGCGTCGGGAAATCCTTGTCGAGATTGGTGGCGATCGTCGCGGGCGTCAGCGAATAGGCGCTGTTCTTCAGCGTGAAATCGTCGAAGCGGCTGGCAAGCTCCGGGTTGAGCAGGCCGCCGACGGGCAACGGGATGTCGACGTCCGGATTGAGCTTGCCGCCCTGCCCCACCAGCATCTTGACGACGTTCTCGCTCGAATCCTCGATCGTCGCCATATAGACCATCGGCAGCGTGGCCGTGCCGTCGAAGGCGCCCCAGCATACGATGTAATAGGGCCGCATGGTCTTGGGATTAACCGCGACGCGGATCGTCTCCGGCAGCACGAAGGGCGAAAAGATGTCGCCCTTGCCGATCTGCTCCAGATAGAGCCGCTCGGCCATGCGGCCCTGGAGATCGCTGGGGAACGCCTTCTGGCGCAGGATGAAATCCGCCATCTCGCCGCGCAGCTGGTCGGCATTCGGAATGGCGGCGAGCCGCTTTTCCGCGCTCTGCCGGTCGTTTTCCAGTTCCAGCACGTTCTGGAACACCGGAAAGCCGCTTTCGGCGCGCGAGACGCGGAACTGGTCGATGAAGCCGATGCGGTTCTCCCAGCAGGCGAAGGAGGCCTTCAGCCGGGCGAGATAAGGCACGACGATCTCGCCCACCACGGAGTTGCGGTAAAGCGGCGAATTGCGGTCGCCAAGGAAGATTTCGAGGCCGCCGAGGGCGGCGCGGATGGTGGAGAAATACTGCGCGACGGCGCTGTCGGCGGGGGCGTTCATTGGGGGTCAGTCTCATTAGAAGGGAATGCGGAAAGCACCCCCCTCTGCCCTGCCGGGCATCTCCCCCTCAAGGGGGGAGATTGGAGGAGGCTAGGCTTTCGCCAATCCCGAACGCCGAAATATGAGGAATGCCATTGCACCTTGCCGATCTCCCCCCTTGAGGGGGAGATGCCCGGCAGGGCAGAGGGGGGTGAAACGGCACCCGATAGCAAACCCGGCGTCGGCATGCGAACCATCACTGCTTCACGTAATTCGCAGTATTATGCTTGTCCATCACCGCCTGGAACCGCCGGGCAAACGCGTCGTCGGCGAGTTTCTTGCGGCGCTGGATGTCCTGCGTCGACAGCATGTTCTTCTCGTGCATTTCGAGAAGGTCGCCGATATGGCGCTGGGCTGCCGAGCCGATGCCGGCCATGGTCTCTTCCGCCGCGGTATCGACCTGCGAACCGAGCGTGTTGATCTTGTGCGCCACGTCCTGCTGGGCGGCCGTCTTCAACGAATCCTCCAGCGCCTTGTAGAGCACGATGCGCTGCTCCGTATCGATCGTCAGCTTGTTGATCAGCGTGTTCTGCGCGGCGATCTGGTTGTTGAGCGAATCGACGAAGGTCTGGAACATCGAGGTGTAGCGTTCCAGCGTCTGGCTTTCGGCGAGCAGTTCCTGCTCCTTCGCCTGCATCATGTTGTATTCGGTCGCCAGCGCCGAGCGCTCGCCTTCGAGTTCCGTGCGGCTCTTCTGATCGGTCGAGGCGGCGATGCGGTTTTCGAGATCCATGAGGAGCGGGTTCAGCTCCTCGATGCGCTTCTGGGTCGCTTCGAGGTTGACCATCGTGCCCTTGCGGCGCTCGATCACCTGCACGAGGCTCGCTTCCGAGGTCTTGTAGCGCTGGTCGAGGATCGACTTCTGTTCCTTCAGGATGCCGACGATCGTGTCGGACTTGGCGAGCAGTTCCTGAAGATTGCCGGCAAGCGACATGTTGCGCACGCGGTCGGTGCGCATGCGCTGCATCTTCTGCTTGGAGAAGATGCCGATGAACTTTTCATAGCCCGTATAGCTCTTCATGCTCTCGAATTCGGTGCCGAAGATGTTGGTCGCATCCTCCAGCCCGATGATGAGATCGGCGATATTGCCTTCCATCACCTTCTGCTGTTTGATGACATCCGAGATACGGGCGTTCTCGATGTCGAAATTGACGTCGCCGAGCTTGGTGTCCGCCTTGGCGAACTGGTCGAGCACGACGCCCGACTGTTCCATCTTGCTGCGCATCTGGCTGACGACGCTGCGGGTCTTTTCGATTTCCGCATCGAAGTTCTGAAGTGTGGCCATGCCTTGTCCCCTTGAAACGCTCCACGGCAGACGTCTGCGCCGCCCGATTTATTCCGTTGCGGCAACACTATACGATTTCAGACGGATAGGAACCTGTCCGACGGTGTTACCGGAACAAGATGTGGGACAGCACGAGGCGCCCGCAAGGCCGGCAGGCAAAAATTCTTGGGGCTACCTACTCTTGCGCCGGGTTCTTCAGATAGGCGATGAGATTGGCGATGTCCTCGATCTTCTTGAGGCCTGCGAAGGTCATGCGCGTGCCCGGCACCATCGCCTTGGGGGCCATCAGATATTCGGCGATCAGCCCCTCGTTCCATTGCTTGCCGCCCTCGGCAAAGGCCGTCATGGCCCGAGAATAGTTGTAATCCGCAATGGAGGCGACCGGCCGGCCGATGATGCCGGACAAGGTCGGCCCGACCTTGTTGACCGGCTCCGTCGAATGGCACGGCATGCATTTCCTGAACACCGCCTTGCCGGCAATGGCATCCCCCTCCGCCAGCGCGGAGGTGGTCAGACAGAGGAAAGCGGCAGTGAACGGCAAAAAGTGCTTCATAGGCAGGTCCTCAACGGCACTGTAGTGCGCAACCAATAGCCCACGGCGGCGGCGCCCTTCAATCGACCATCTGCACATCGTCTGGGCAACGAACAATCGTTATTCCATCAAACCCCGCCGTCAGGCGTGGCGGCAGCCAGACCCGTATCGCTTCACCTTCTCGTTGTTCCAGCAATGAAAGACAATAGATCCAAGGCCGATCCAAATTGCCGGAACCTCCAAGCATGTCGTAATCTTTGCGTGATATCTCAAGACGCCGCCCCTCGCCCTGCAGGCCGACCGAAACGGCCTGTGTGGACTTACGAGGAAGCACCTTACGGATAGGAAAGAACTCGCGAACAACGGGAGCGTTACTGCTCCAGAACAAATAAACGTTCGCAACGCGCCTTACGACTGCGTCCGCGAGAATCGCGCCAAAAAGTGCGAACGCGATGCCCATAATGATGACGATGAAAATCGCCGATCGGGTTTCATACATCGCCACTTTGCGGCGCCGGAAGCGTCTTAGATGATCTGAAACGACAACACACGCGCCGGCAACCGCTCCGAGGGCCAAGGCGATCTGCAAAACAACAGGATTGACGGGCGTCGCAAGGAACGTCGCGGCGAAATTGAAATCGATTATCCACCAGACGGCCGATAGGACAAATGTCAGCGCCGCTGCCGAACAAACAAAATCGCCAATTTTTGATAAGGTGGTCGTTTCTTTTGGAACGGGCATTGGAACATCTAAGAACGATAAGTCTTAAAAGTCCTTCATATTGCCTTCAGCCACACCTACGCCGCTCAATCGGCGTTCATGATGTCGTCCCAGTGGCGGCGGCAGTAGGAAACGTACTTGTCGTTGCCGCCGATTTCCACCTGCGCGCCCTCGCGCGCCACCTTGCCGTCTGCGCCGAGCCTGACGACCATCGTCGCCTTGCGGCCGCAATGGCAGATGGTGCGCACTTCGCGCAGCTCGTCGGCGATGGCGAGCAGCGCCTGCGAGCCCGGAAAGAGCTTGCCCTGGAAATCGGTGCGCAGGCCATAGGTCATGATGGGAATATGCAGCCGGTCGGCGGCGCGGGCGAGCTGCCACACCTGCTCTCCAGACAGGAACTGCGCCTCGTCGACAAAGACGCAGGCGATCTCGCCATCGCCGTCGCCGTTCAGTTGCTCGATATGGCGGTAGAGATCATCCGTATGGTTGAAGGCGATGGCATCCGAGGTCAGCCCGATGCGCGACGAGATGCGGCCCTGTCCGGCGCGGTCGTCGAAGGAGGCGATGAAGATCACTGTCCGCATGCCGCGTTCACGGTAGTTGTAGGACGCCTGCAGGAGCAGCGTCGACTTGCCCGCGTTCATCGTCGCGTAACTGAAATAGAGCTTGGCCATGATTTTCTCCGTCCCCGCGTCATGGCGCGGGAAGGCGCGATTTTCCAGCCGCAAAGGGCGGAAAACCACAGAAAACAGCAGGGCCCATCCGTTGCGACATTCATGGGCGCAATTGCGAACAGGCGCGAAATTTATTGGACGTTTCAGTGGCTTCGGGCTACGCCAAGATGCTTGAAAGCATGTCATTTTGATGATTGGCTATACCACCAATCATAAGGGGAGCGAAAATGAAGACTGCATCACCATTCAAGACCATTCTTGCCGCAGCCGTATCCGTCCTCGCTCTCGGCGTCGCCCATGTCTCGGCCGCCGAAGCCGAAAGCTGTGGCAAGGTTCGTTTCTCGGATGTGGGCTGGACGGACATCACCGCCACGACCGCGACGGCCGCCACCATCCTGAAGGGCCTCGGCTACGAGACGGAAACCACCGTTCTCTCCGTGCCGGTCACCTACACCTCGCTGAAGAACAAGGACATCGACGTCTTCCTCGGCAACTGGATGCCGACCATGGAAGCCGACATCAAGCCGTTCCGCGAGGACGGCTCGGTCGAGACCGTGCGCGAAAACCTCGAGGGCGCGAAATACACGCTCGCGACCAACGCCAAGGGTGCCGAACTCGGCATCAAGGATTTCAAGGATATCGCCGCGCAGAAGGAAGCGCTCGGCGCCAAGATCTACGGCATCGAGCCGGGCAATGACGGCAACCGCCTGATCATCGACATGGTGTCCGGCGACAAGTTCGGCCTCACCGGCTTCGAAGTGGTCGAATCCTCCGAACAGGGCATGCTGGCGGAAGTCGCCCGCGCCGAGCAGGATGGCACCCCGGTCGTCTTCCTCGGCTGGGAACCGCACCCGATGAACGCCAACTTCAAGCTGACATACCTCACCGGCGGCGACGACGTCTTCGGCCCCAACCTCGGCGGCGCGACCATCTATACCAACGTGCGCCAGGGCTATGTCGCCGAGTGCCCGAATGTCGGCAAATTTCTGCAGAACCTCAAGTTCTCGCTGGAGATGGAAAACCAGATCATGGGCAAGATCCTGAACGACGGTCAGGATCCGGAAGCGGCCGCGACCGAATGGATCAAGGCCAATCCGGCGGCCATCGAGCCTTGGCTTGCCGGCGTCACGACCAAGGACGGTAGCGGCGAGGCCCTGCCGGCCGTGAAAACGGCACTCGGTCTCTAACAGGCCAGAATAGGGCGGGAAGGAAACTTTCCCGCCCTTCTTGCCTCTGGATACTGCAATTCCAGCAAAAATGTGCGACGGTTTTGCACCCGGAATTGCGCGGGCATTTCTGCTCATCCTCAACCTCCAGAACGGGGCTTGCTGCCGTGGATTGGCTTACCGTTTCTAAAATTCCGATCGGCCCGATCGCCAAGGAAGCCGTCAACTGGCTGACGACGAATGGCAAGGGCCTGTTCGATTTCCTGAAGGTCTTCCTGCAGGCCGGCATCGATGCCGTGCTCTTCCTGCTGCAAGGGCCGTTCATCACCAGTGCCGGCGGCAAGCTCGCCTATGCGTTCTTCTTCATCGCGCTGGTGACGGGGCTGAGCTGGTATTTCCGCCGCTCGCTCGGCGTCGCCATCTTCACCTTCCTCGGCCTGCTGCTCATCGTGAACCAGGGCTACTGGAAGGAGACGACGGAGACGCTGGCACTGGTGCTGGCCGCGACCGGCGTCAGCATGATCGTCGGCGTGCCGCTCGGCATCGCCGCCGCGCGCCGGCCCTGGTTCTACTCGATCCTGCGGCCGATCCTCGATCTCATGCAGACGATCCCGACCTTCGTCTACCTCATCCCGGCGCTCATCCTCTTCGGTCTCGGCATGGTGCCGGGCCTCATCGCCACCGTGATCTTCGCCATCCCCGCACCGATCCGCCTCACCCGCCTCGGCATCATCTCGACCCCGCCCTCGCTCGTCGAAGCCGCACAGGCTTTTGGCGCGACGCCCGGCCAGGTCTTGCGCAAGGTGGAACTGCCCTATGCCACCCCGCAGATCATGGCGGGCCTGACGCAGACCATCATGCTGTCGCTCTCGATGGTGGTCATCGCGGCGCTCGTCGGCGCCAAGGGGCTTGGCGTTCCGGTGGTGCGCGCGCTCAACACCGTGAACATCTCGATGGGCTTCGAGGCCGGGCTCTGTATCGTCATCCTGGCGATCATCCTCGACCGGCTCTTCCGCTCCTCCGATGACGGAGACGCCCAATGACCGACACCGTCATCTTCAACAATGTCTCCATCATCTTCGGCGACAACCCGCAAAAGGCGCTCGCCATGGTCGATGCGGGCAAGACCCGCGACGAGATCGGCGCGGAAACCGGGCTGGTGCTCGGCGTCGCCGATGCGACGCTGTCGATCACCGAGGGCGAGATCCTCGTGCTGATGGGCCTCTCCGGCTCCGGCAAATCGACGCTGCTGCGCGCCGTCAACGGGCTTGCTCCGGTGGTGCGCGGCGACGTGCAGGTGAAGGCCGGCAACGGCTCGGTGAACCCGTACAAATCGACGCCGAAGGCGTTGCGCGATTTCCGCATGCACACCGTCTCGATGGTGTTCCAGCAGTTCGCGCTCTTGCCCTGGCGCACCGTCGCCGACAATGTCGGCTTCGGGCTGGAGCTTGCCAATGTGCCGGACAACGAGCGCAAGGCGCGTGTCGCCGAACAGCTCGAACTCGTCAATCTCGCCAAATGGGCGGACCGCAAGGTGAACGAACTGTCGGGCGGCATGCAGCAGCGCGTCGGCCTCGCCCGGGCGTTCGCCACCGGCGCGCCGATCCTGCTGATGGACGAGCCGTTCTCCGCGCTCGATCCGCTGATCCGCACGCGCTTGCAGGACGAGTTGCTGGAGTTCCAGCGCCGGCTGAAGAAGACCATCCTCTTCGTCAGCCACGACCTCGACGAAGCCTTCCGCATCGGCAACCGCATCGCCATCATGGAAGGCGGGCGGATCATCCAGTGCGGCACGCCGCAGGATATCGTAAAAAACCCGGCCAACCAGTATGTCGCGGATTTCGTGCAGAACATGAACCCGATCAACATGCTGACGGCGCAGGACGTCATGCAGCACGGCGCCTCCAGCAATGGCGGCGTGACGGCGACGGCGACACGCGAGACGCCCCTCGTCGACATCCTCGACGCCATGTCGCGTACGCCCGGCAATGTCGGCGTGGTCGACAACGGCACGGTGATCGGCACGATCAGCGCGCAGGATGTCGTGAACGGATTGACGCGGCATCGTCGGCGGGGATGATTGGCGGTCGCGGCATGCGGCTTTACCCCCCTCTGCCCTGCCGGGCATCTCCCCCTCAAGGGGGGAGATTGGCAAGAAGCGAAACATTGCTCAACCAGCAACGCCGGAGATGGGCGACACGCTGCTCCATCCAATCTCCCCCCTTGAGGGGGAGATGCCCGGCAGGGCAGAGGGGGGGTGGCGCAGAACGGAAGGGAGCAGACCATGGCCGAGAAGGACAAGCCGAGCGTTCTGCGCGAAACCGACGACGACGCCCGTCGCCTTGCCCGCACGCTCCTGCGCTCCGCGCGGAGCTGCGCGCTCGCCGTCATCGAGCCGGAAAGCGGCGCGCCCTTCGCCAGCCGCACGCTGACCGGCACCGATACGGACGGCACGCCGGTCATCCTCGTTTCGGCGCTGTCGGTCCACACCCAGGCGTTGCGACGCGACCCGCGCGCCTCGCTGCTTGCCGGCGAGCCCGGCAAGGGCGACCCGCTCGCCCATCCGCGCCTCACCGTCATCTGCGAGGCCGAGGAGGTGGCGCGAGAGAGCGATTCGCACGCGGCGCTGCGGGAGCGCTTCATCCGCCGCCATCCCAAGGCCAAGCTCTATGTCGATTTCCCGGACTTCGCCTTCTTCCGCCTCGTGCCGCTGCGCGCTCATCTGAATGGTGGCTTCGGCAAGGCCTTCGTGCTCACCGCAGACGACCTGCTGATTCGCTCGCCCGCCCGCGGCGCGCTCGCCGAGATGGAGACCGGCGCCGTCGAGCACATGAACAGCGACCATGCGGAAGCCGCCGGCATCTACGCCCGCCACTACTGCGGCGCGAAGGACGGCGAATGGATCATCGTCAGCCTCGATGCGGCCGGCGTGGACCTTGCGAGCGGCGATAAATTGAAGCGATTGGAATTTTCACGCGAACTTGATCAGGCCTCGGAACTGCGCGGCGAACTTGCGCGTTTGCTTCGAGAAGCACGGGCGGCTGGCTGAAAAGCGGCGTTTCCGCATCCGTCCGCTTCGGCGTCTTCCGGGTTGTGGACCTGTGTTTATCGCTATGCGTGCAGCATACCCCCATTTCTGGCTCTTGATGAGGGGTATTTTGTTTATATGCTAACAAGCGGATTCACATAAAATCATATGATTTGAAGCGGAAACGCCCAAAGGAGTTTCAGATGGACAAGATTTCAGACGCAGAACATGCGCAGGCCGAAGTTGCATCGGACTTTCTTTCCGCCATGGCGAACCCGAAACGCCTGCTGATCCTGAAAGTGCTGGTCGAAGGCGAGATCGCGGTCGGCGCCTTGGCAAACCAGGTCGGGCTCAGCCAATCGGCCCTGTCGCAGCACCTTTCCAAGCTCCGTGCGCAGAATCTCGTGACCACCCGTCGCGATGCCCAGACCATCTATTATTCCAGCAAGTCGGATGCCGTGCTGACCATTCTCGACGCGATCGAGCGCATCTACCGGGCTTCCGGCAGCGGGGCTGCGGAAAAGAAGCTGCGCATCGCCTGAACAGCCCTACCCCACCCGGCGCGCGCCGCCCCGGATGTCCGTCCGGGGCGTTTTGTATTGATTCGCGCATCCGAGGCTGCTTGACGCCCCCGAGCGCCTTGATAATTTGACCGCCGGGTAAAAATCCCATCGGACGGCCCCGAATTTCACGGATCATGGAGAGACCGCATGTCCAACCGCCTCAACACCCCCAACGATCTCCGTGCCTTCTGGATGCCGTTCACGGCGAACCGGCAGTTCAAGAAGGAACCGCGCCTCTTCGTCGGCGCGAAGGACATGCACTACACCACCCATGACGGCCGCCAGGTGCTCGACGGCACGGCAGGCCTCTGGTGCGTCAACGCCGGCCATTGCCGCCCGAAGATCACCGAGGCGATCCGCGAACAGGCCGGCGAACTCGACTATGCGCCCGCCTTCCAGCTCGGCCACCCCAAGGCCTTCGAACTCGCCAACCGCCTGGTGGACATCGCGCCCGAAGGCATGAACCACGTGCTCTACACGAATTCCGGCTCCGAATCGGTCGAGACCGCGCTGAAGGTGGCGCTCGCCTATCACCGCGCCAAGGGCGACGGTTCGCGCTTCCGTCTGGTCGGCCGCGAGCGCGGCTATCACGGCGTCAATTTCGGCGGCATCTCCGTCGGCGGCATCGTCTCGAACCGCAAGATGTTCGGCACGCTGCTCACCGGCGTCGACCACATGCCGCACACCCATTTTCCGGACCGGAACGCCTTTTCGCGCGGCGAACCGGAACATGGCGGCGACATCGCCAGCGAACTGCAACGCATCATCACGCTGCATGATGCCTCGACCATCGCCGCCGTCATCGTCGAGCCGGTCGCCGGCTCCACCGGCGTGCTCATCCCGCCGAAGGGCTATCTCCAGAAACTGCGCGAGATCTGCACGCAGCACGGCATCCTCTTGATCTTCGACGAGGTCATCACCGGTTTCGGCCGCCTCGGCGCGCCGTTTGCCGCGCAGTATTTCGACGTGAAGCCCGACATCATCACCACCGCCAAGGGCCTCACCAACGGCGTCATCCCGATGGGCGCCGTCTTCGTGACCTCCGAGATCCATGATGCCTTCATGAACGGCCCGGAGCACATGATCGAGTTCATGCATGGTTACACCTATTCCGGCAATCCGCTGGCCTGCGCCGCCGCGCTCGGCACGCTCGACACCTATAAGGAAGAGGGTCTGCTGACCCGCGCCGCCGAACTCGCCTCCTATTGGGAAGACGGCCTGCATTCGCTGAAGGATTGCCCGAACGTCATCGACATCAGGAATGTCGGCCTGATCGGCGCCGTCGAACTCGCCCCCATCGCCGGCGAGCCGACCAAACGCGCCTTCAACGCCTTCCTCAAGGCCTATGAAAAAGGCCTGCTCATTCGCACGACGGGCGATATTATCGCGCTCTCCCCGCCATTGATCATCGAAAAACACCATATCGACGACCTGTTCGGCAAGCTGCGCGAGGTCTTGCAGAACAATATCTGATTACCACCCTCCTCCTCCGTCATGGTCGGGCTCGACCCGACCATCCATCGCGCGAATACGCCAGTGGATCCTTGGCTCAAGGCCGAGGATGACGTTGTGGGTGGGGCAAGGTTTGTCACCGATCGAAATGGCGGCTTCGTCCGCCATTTTCTCGTTTGCGGGATCAAATTCGCCGCAGGCGGCCGGAATAGTGCACGATAGTGCCGATGCCCGGCAGCGCGATCGGCACGTCGAAGCAGAAATCCTCGCCCTCCGCCCATTCCCGCGCCTCGCTGCGCGGCGCAAGCCATAACGGCATGGGGATGCCGAGGACGGACCATCCGCGCATCACCATCGTCAGGCCCGTCGCATCCGAAGGCAGGTCGAAGGAGAAGCGCATCGGGCCGAATCGTTCGGTGAGGCGGCCGCTCCGCTGGCTGAGTTCGCTCGTGAAGGCATGACCGGCAAAATCCCGGGTCCAGCGCTCCACGCCGCGGCACTCCTCGAAGGCGACATGCAGCGCGTGTTCGCCTTCCGGCGGGAAGCGCATGACGGCGCAGACGATACGCGCGGGCAGCGATTTTCCGCGCCGCACCATCGCCCGCCCGGAAGCGCCGGCGTCGCCGATCACGTCGTGCATGGCGCGAACGGGTTGCGGCAGGGTCGCATAGGCCGGGCCGATGACGCGGCGGTAAAGCGGCTGATAGGGTCGGCTTTCGATTGCCCGGAAGATGGCGAGCCTGTCGAAATGCGGGGCGAAATCATCCAGCGTCACTGCACCCGCCGCATGGCGCGCGCCGGGCACGAGCCGCCCCGCCGCCATGGCATTCGCCAGCACATGGGCGGCAATCGTCGGAATCTCCGGCCCGTCGCCATCCTCGGCAATCAGCGTCCAGCGGCGCACCACGGCCTCGCCACCGGCAAATCCCTTGAGCTCGACCGCCATGGCGGAGCGATCCGTGCCGAAACGCGCGCTCAGCTTCTGCAACGGCAACAGCCACCCGGCGAAGGGCGCAAGCGAGCGGGCCCAGCCCCATTTCACCGGCCAGCTCAGGAGCCAGAGCGTCAGGAGCTGGAAGGCGAATTCGGGACCGGCGCGAAAAACCGTCGCCGGCTTGCCGGGAATGGTGGCCGGCACGATATCGTGGTCCGGCACATCCGCAAGCGCCACCAGCCGGCGGATCGGCGTCCGGCCGGCAATGTGATAGCGCGCGACATGCAGCCGGTGCCAGCCGGTCTCCTGCCGGAAACGCCGGCCGCGCCACAGCCGCAACGGCTTTCCGACATAACTCAGGATCGCCGCCGCGACCGACGCGCCCGCCGTCGCCCGGTTGGAGGCGCTGATCGAGGTTTCGACCGAACACGCAGCCTCCATGCCCCGCGACAATTCCGCGATCACCGCTCCAGAAAGCGCCGGCACGCTGGAGCCGCCGGAAACCACCGCGACGCCCGACGCCCGCGCCGCATCATCCAGCCGCGCGATGCCGCAGACGAAATCCCGCGCATCCGCGAGGTCGATATAGTGCACGCCGCAGGCGATGCAGGCTTCCGCGACCTGGTAGCCGCTCCCCTGAAACGGCCCGGCTGCATCGACCAGCAGGAAGGGGCGATGGGCCTCGATCACCGGGCGGAGGTCGGCATTGCGATCCGCAACCAAGCCACGGGCATTGGGCAGGTCCGCAGCAAGGCGCTCCGCCGCGGCACCGTTGCGCCCAGCGACCAGCACGGCCCAGCCATCCGCCGCCAGCCGTCTCGAAAGCCGGGCGCCAAAACCGCCATAACCACCAAGCACGATGACGCTTTTCACAGCACCCGATCCGCATCGTCCGGCGACGGCACCCAGCAGGCGTCGCGCCGCCCGAAAATGCGGTAGCGGTTGCGCGCAAGCCAGCGATAGGCCGGGTCGCGCAGGAAACGGGGAATAAAACGGAGCCCGGCAAAAACCTTCCACGGCCAGCCTAGGCCGGCATAGATCGCCAACACCGCATCGCTGTCCTTGAACAGCCGGTCGCCGTCGACGACGATCATCGATTCGGGATCGGAGGGATCGATGCCGAAGCGGCGGTAGAGGGCCGTACCCACCGCATTCTGCATGGAGGCGAGGCGGAAACGGCGGGCGCGATCGTGCCGGAGCACGAATTGCGCATTGGCCGAGCAGAGAATGCACTCCGCATCGAAGACGATGATCGGGCCTGCCGCGTCGTTCCGGTTCATGACCTGAACATATGGTGCCGGCCTGCCGCCATCAACCGCTATGCAATGGGAAGAAGCGTCTTTTCATAGCGCCAGACATCGAGGTCGGCGAGCCTTTGGAAACGCCGTTGAACGACAACCGTCATTCAGACACCGGGATTGGATAGCGCTTGCAAGCCCGCCCGGTTTCGGGGCTATTGTGCCCACGATAAACCAGGGGAGAGCCTCATGCCGACCATCACCCGCATAGAGAACGACCACCTCTCGATCGAAATCTCCTCGCTCGGCGCCGAAATGCAGGCGATCACCTCCCGCGACGGGGCGAACTGGCTGTGGAACGGCGACGCCGCCTTCTGGACCGGGCGCTCGCCGGTGCTCTTCCCGATCGTCGGCAAGGCGCCGGACGACACGCTGCTGATCGACGGCAAGGCCTATCCCATGGCCCAGCACGGCCTTGCCCGGAAGCGGGAATTTTTGCCCGCCGGCGCCAGCCCGACGGCCTGCCGCTTCACGCTGGACGCCTCCGAGCACACCCGCGCCATCTACCCGTTCGATTTTCGGCTTTCCGTCGAGCATAGTCTTGATGGCCCCATGCTCACCATCGCCGCCGAGGTGGAGAACCGCGGCCAGGACCCGATGCCCTTCGGCTTCGGCTTCCACCCCGCCTTCGCCTGGCCGCTGCCCGGCGCTGGCGGCACGCCGCACCGGGTCATCCTCGACAACGGCGCCGAGCCGGAACGCCAGCCGCTGGAAAACGGCCTGCTTTCCCCGGAGCGCCAGCCCTCGCCCTTCGAAAAGGGCCGGCTCGCGCTTGCCCACAGCCTGTTCGAGAACGACGCGCTGGTCTTCCCCGAAGGCGCGGGCGACGGCCTGACCTACGAGGCGGACGGCGGGCCGGCGCTCAAATTCCACTTCGAAAACCTGCCGAACCTCGCACTCTGGACAAAACCCGGCGCGCCTTTCCTCTGCGTCGAGCCCTGGCACGGCACGGCGGCGGAACTGGGCGGATCGCGAGAACTGAAGGACCGGCCCTCCACCACCGTGCTTGCCAGCGGCGAAACGAAGCGCTTCGCCTTCTCGGTCACTTTCCTGGTTTAGCAATTTGGCGCGCCGGCCCTTCCCTCTCGCCGCCGCGCCGCTAGAGTCTCTGCAAAAGGATTCGGAGACTTGCCATGACCGACTTGGAACGCTTCATCGACCAGGGGACCGGCCGCGAACCGGCCGACATCGTGCTGAAGGGCGGGCAGTTCTTCGATCTCGTGACGGGCGAGCTCGTCGCCTCCGACATCGCGATTTCCGGCGAGCGCATCGTCGGCACCTGCAGCGACTACACCGGCCGCACCGAGATCGACATTTCCGGCCGCATCGTCGTGCCGGGCTTCATCGATACGCACCTGCACATCGAATCCTCGCTGGTCACCCCGCATGAATTCGACCGCTGCGTGCTGCCCTATGGTGTGACGACGGTGATCTGCGATCCGCATGAGATCGCCAATGTGCTCGGCACGGAGGGCATCCAGTTCTTCCTCGACAGCGCGCTGGAAACCATCATGGACATCCGCGTGCAGCTTTCGAGCTGCGTGCCGGCGACGCATCTGGAAACCTCCGGCGCCGACCTGCCGATCGAGCGCCTGCTGCCGTTCCGCGACCACCCCAAGGTCATCGGCCTTGCCGAATTCATGAATTTCCCGGGCGTCATCCACAAGGATCCGATCTGTCTCGCCAAGCTGGAAGCCTTCCAGGGCGGCCATATCGACGGCCATGCGCCGCTCTTGCGCGGCAACGATCTCAACGGCTACCTTTCCGCCGGCATCCGCACCGAGCATGAATGCACGACGGCCGAGGAGGCGCTGGAGAAGATCCGCAAGGGCATGCACATCCTCGTGCGCGAAGGCTCGGTCTCCAAGGACCTGCTGGCGCTGCTGCCGATCATCACCGAGCGGCTGTCGCCCTTCATCGCGCTCTGCACGGATGACCGCAACCCGCTCGATATCGCCGAGCAGGGCCATCTCGACTATATGATCCGCACCGCGATCGGCCATGGCCGCGCGCCGCTCGCCGTCTACCGCGCCGCCTCGATTTCCGCCGCCAAGGCCTTCGGGCTCAGCGACCGCGGCCTCGTGGCACCCGGCTGGCGCGCCGATCTCGTCGTCATCGACACGCTGGAAAACTGCAAGGCGGAGATGGTCTTCTCCGCCGGACGCAGGGTCGACGGCGCGCTGTTTGCGACGCGCCAACCCGTCGCCCCGGTCGGCCTCGACAGCGTCAAGGCGCGGCCGGTCAATGCGGCGCATTTCGCCGTGCCGGTCACGGATGGCGAAACGCCGGTCATCGGCGTGCTGCCGGGAAAGATCATCACCGAGCACCGGCGCTACCGGCTGCCCGCGAAGGGCAACCAGACCACCGTCGATCTCGCCCAGGACATCATCAAGGTCGCCGTCATCGAACGCCACGGCAAGAACGGCAACCATGCCAACGGCTTCGTCCAGGGGTTCGGCCTGAAGAAGGGCGCGATCGCCTCGACGGTCGGCCATGACAGCCACAATATCTGCGTCGTCGGCGTCGATGAGGACGACATGGCGCTCGCCGCCAACCGTTTGGGCGAGATCAAGGGCGGCTTCGTCGTGGTGGAGGACGGCAAGGTCACCGGCGAGATCGCGCTGCCCGTCGCCGGCCTGATGAGCCTCGAGCCCTACGAGGCCGTCCGCGACACGCTCCACCACCTGCGCCAGGCCGCCTACGCCCTCGGCGCCACGCTGGAGGAACCCTTCCTCCAGCTCGCCTTCCTGCCGCTGCCGGTAATCCCGCACCTGAAGATTTCGGACAGGGGGATGGTGGATGTGGACCGGTTTATGCTGATCGGGTGAGGTTTGCCATCCGGCACTCCGTTCGCGTACAATATGGACGATAGGAGCGCGACATGACGAAACTGGAGCAAATCGAGAAAAGCGTCTCTGAGCTAAGCTCGGATGAATTCGAGCGATTCTCGGCCTGGTTCGAGGCACTTCAGGCCGAACGCTGGGACCGGGACCTGGCGGAAGACGCCGCGAACGGGACCTTGGACGAACTCGCGGAGCTCGCCTTGTCGGAATTCCGCAGCAACCGGACGCGCCCGCTTTGAACCACCAAGCCACGAACGCGTTCTGGACGTGTTACGAGGCGCTGCCATCCCACATACGCGAACAAGCCGACAGGAATTTCGCTCTCCTCAAGGCGAATCCGGCTCATCCATCCTTGCAGCTCAAATCCGTCGGCCGCTTTTGGTCCGCACGCGTCGGTATCTCCTGGCGTGCGCTGGCCGTCAGGGATAGCGACACGGAGACGCTCGTCTGGTTCTGGATCGGCTCACATGCCGAGTACGACCGGCTCGTCGGGCGAAAACGCTAAATCCGCACACACGCCATATCCAGCCCATCCAGCTCGATCGTCCCGTCCTTCAGCTTCGCGCCAAACCCCGGCACCGGCAGCGGTTCGCCGAGCTTCAGCGACTTCGCCGGCACGAACTCTGCCTTTTCGTGCGTCAGGTTGAAGACGAAGAGCAGCTTTTCGCCGCCCTTCTCGCGGGTGAAGGCGAGGATGTCCTGGTTGGAATGGAGGAAGGACATGTCGCCGTCGTGCAGCGTCTCGTGTTCCCTGCGAAAGGCGAGCGTGGCACGGTAGTGGTTGAGCACGGAGCCGGAAACCTTTTCCTGCGCGTCGACGGACAGGCGCGAATGCTCCTCCGGGACCGGCAGCCAGGGTTTTCCCGTGCTGAAGCCGGAATGCGCCTCGCTGCGCTGCCAGGGCATCGGCGTGCGGCACCCGTCGCGGCCCTTGAAGGCCGGCCAGAAGCGGATGCCGTAGGGGTCGCGCAGGTCCTCGAAGGCGAGGTCGGCCTCGGTGAGGCCAAGCTCTTCGCCCTGGTAAAGGCAGATCGAGCCGCGCAACGTCGAAAGCAGGGTGATCGCCAGCTTGGCGACGCGTTCGCGCTCCTCCGGCGTCTTGATGAAGCGGCTGACATGGCGGTTGACGTCATGGTTGGAAAAGGCCCAGCAGACCCAGCCGTCGGTCACCGCCCGCTGAAAACCCTGCACGCATTTGCGCACGTGTTCCGCCGTGAAATCCGGCCCGAGCAGGTCGAACGTGTAGCACATGTTGAGCTTGTCGCCGCCGCTCGTATACTCGGCAACCGTCTTCAGCGACCGTGCGCCATCGCCCACTTCGCCGACCGTCATGCGGCCCTCATATTCATCGAGCAGCGTGCGAAAACGCCTGAGGAACTGGACATTCTCCGGCTGCGTCTTGTCGTGGCGGTGCGTCTGCATGCCATAGGGATTGACGTCGGGCGCATCGAGACCGACCCCGTCGGGATCGGGCTCATGGGGCGGGTTGTCGCGCAGCTTCTTGTCGTGGAAGTAGAAATTCACCGTGTCGAGACGGAAACCGTCCACGCCGCGGTCGAGCCAGAAGCGCACGGTTTTGAGCAGCGCGTCCTGCACATCCGGATTGTGGAAGTTGAGGTCCGGCTGCGACATGAGAAAATTGTGCATGTAATATTGCTTGCGCACCCCATCCCATTCCCAGCCCGGCCCGCCGAAGATCGACAGCCAGTTGTTGGGCGCCGTGCCGTCCGACTTGGGATCCGCCCAGACATACCAGTCGGACCTGGCATTCTTGCGGCTGGAGCGGCTTTCGACGAACCAGGGATGCTGGTCGGAGGTGTGCGAGATCACCTGGTCGATGATGACCTTGAGGCCGAGGCGGTGCGATTCGGCGAGCATGGCATCGAAATCGGCGAGCGTGCCGAACATCGGGTCGACATCGCAATAATCCGAGACGTCATAGCCCATATCCGCCATCGGCGACTTGAAGAACGGCGAAAGCCAGATCGCATCAACACCGAGCGAGGCGATGTGCCCGAGCCGCTGGGTGATGCCCCGAAGGTCCCCCATGCCGTCGCCGGTCGTGTCCTGAAACGAGCGGGGATAGACCTGGTAGATGACCGCGCCGCGCCACCAGTCGTCGGCCTTCTTACGGGGCTTTGCCATGCGTTCTCGCTCCGGTTTCCAATTGCGTTCAACAAGATGTAACGCGCGCGCCCTGGGGCGTAAACGGCACAACCCGCGATTTTTCGAAGGTTGACGAAGGGTGGATCGGTCGGGATGATGCCGGCGATTTCCAGAGAGAAGGCTGACCGCATGACCGATGACGTCACCCTTTCGAAGGCCGAAGCCATCGAGCTTGCCAAAACGGCGCTGATGCGCGTCGGCATGGTCGAGGCGGGGGCAAAAGCCCTTGCCGGCGCCACGGTGGAGGCCGAAATGGCCGGCAAGCCGTCAGTCGGCTTCGCCCACCTGACGGACTATCTCAGGAGCCTCGTCGACGGGCGGATCGTCGCGCGCGCCGAACCCCTCCTCACCTCGCCGGTGCCGGCCATCCTCAAGTGCGATGCGATGGGCGGCGTGGCGCAGCATGGTTTTTCCGTCGCGCAGGAGGAACTGGTGACGAAGGCGAAGGCGCTCGGCATCGCGATCTTCACCGTACACAACAGCTACACGACGGGCGAACTCGGCTGGTACGCCGCCCGGCTGGCGCAGGAAGGCCTCGTCGCCGTGGCCGCGACCAACGGGCCGCCGCTGCTCGCGGGGTCGGGCAGCCGCCTGCCGGTCTATTGCACCAATCCGCTCGCCTTCGCCGCCCCCCTTCCCGACGGCCGCTTCCTGCTGATCGACCAGGCCTCCAGCGCCACCGCCTTCGTAAAAATCCGCGAGGCGGCGGCGCGCGGCGAGGCCATTCCGGACGGCTGGGCGCTCGACCAGGACGGCGAGCCGACTACCGATCCCTTCGCGGCGATGCAAGGCGCGCTGCTGGCCTTCGGCGGAGAGCGCGGGGCCAATATCGCGCTGATGGTGGAAGTGCTCGCCGCCGGCCTCACCGGGGCGAACTGGTCGGTCGATGCGCCGGATTTCCAGGCAGGCGAGACCTCGCCCGGCGCCGGCCTCTTCGTGCTGGCGCTGGCGCCGCAGCTTCTTGCCGACGGTTTTTCCGCCCGCCTCGCGACGCATGTGGAGCGGCTTTCGAGCGAATACGGCGTGCATGTTCCCGGCATCGGCCGCGTAGAGCGGCAACGGCAGGCGGAAAGCACCGGCATCGTCTTGCCCCGCCAACTCTTTGACAGTATTTCCTCTTTCCGGCGGAATTAGCCGGGAGGATTTCGACATGGCGGGACGGCTGCTCTCGATCGGCGAGTGCATGGTGGAACTGATGCAGGCGGACGGCGGCCTGATGCGCAAGAGTTTCGCCGGCGACACCTTCAACACCGCCTATTATGCCCGCCGATACCTGCCGTCCGACTGGAGCGTCGACTATTTCTCCGCCGTCGGCACCGACATGATTTCAGACGAAATGCTCGCCTTCATGGCAGGCCACGGCATCGGCACCGGCCATGTCGCGCGCATCGAGGGCCGCTCGCCCGGCCTCTACATGATCCACCTGAAGGACGGCGAGCGCAGCTTCTCCTACTGGCGCTCCGTCTCTGCGGCAAAGCTGCTGGCGCGCGACGGCGACCGGCTGCGCGCCGCGATCGAGGCCTCCGACGTGGTCGTCTTCTCCGGCATCACGCTGGCGATCCTGCCGGCCGAGGATATCGAAACCCTGCTCGCCGAGCTTCGCCGCGGCAAGGCCGCCGGCAAGCACATCGTCTTCGACCCCAACATCCGCCCGCGCCTGTGGGACGACATGGAGCGCATGCGCGCGACCATCAGCGAGGGCGCGCGCGCCGCCACGCTCGTCATGCCGAGCCTCGACGACGAGACGACGCATTTCGGCGATGCCGGGCTGGAAGAGACGATCGGGCGCTACCGCGCGCTCGGCGTCGGAGAGATCGTCGTGAAGGACGGCGCCGAGGGCGCAACGCTGGTCTTCGACGGCGCGCGCAGCCACGCGCCCTCCGCAAAGGTCGAAAAAATCGTCGACACGACGAGCGCCGGCGACAGCTTCAACGGCGCCTTCCTCGCCCGGCTCGCAACGGGCGCAAGCCCGGACGACGCGGCCCGATTCGCCGCCGATGTCGCAGCCAGCGTCATCCAGCACCACGGCGCGCTGGTGACGAAGGACAAGCTGCCGGAAGGCTGAGCGCTATCGTTAGCCCCCCTCTGCCCTGCCGGGCATCTCCCCCTCAAGGGGGGAGATTGGATGGGGCAGACGTTTCGCCTGTCATTGGCGGTGCCATTTGAACGAGGTTCTTGCTTCCTGCCAATCTCCCCCCTTGAGGGGGAGATGCCCGGCAGGGCAGAGGGGGGTGCTCAGCGCCGCTTCTTCGCCTTGCTCGCGAACGGGTTGTCCGATGCCTTGAAGTGGATGCGGATCGGCACGCCGGGCAGGTTGAAGTCGTTGCGCAGGCCGTTCGTCAGGTAGCGGATATAGGATTCCGGCAGCGCATCGGGGCGCGTGCAGGAGATCATAAAGCCCGGCGGACGGGCCTTCACCTGCGTCATGTATTTCAGCTTCAGGCGGCGGCCGGAGACGGCCGGCGGCGGATGCTGGGTCTGCGTCACATCCAGCCAGCGGTTGAGCTTGGCGGTGGAGATGCGGCGGTTCCAGGTACGGTCCGTATCGATGACGGCCTGCATCAGCTTGTCGAGGCCGCGGCCGGTCTGGCCGGAGACCGGCACGGCGCGGATGCCGCGCGCCTGCGGCAGCAGCCGGTCGGTTTTCTCGCGCAGTTCCGCGAGCACGGCCTGCGGGTCGTCGATCAGGTCCCACTTGTTGAAGGCGAGCACGGCGGCGCGGCCCTCACGCAGCACGAAATCGACGATCTGCAAATCCTGCTTTTCGAAGGGGATCGTCGCATCGAACATGATGACCACGGTCTCGGCAAAGCGGATGGCGCGCAGGCCATCGGCGACGGAGAGCTTTTCCAGCTTCTCCTGCACGCGCGCCTTGCGCCGCATGCCGGCCGTGTCGAACATCTTGATCGTGCGGCCTTTCCAGTCCCACTCCACGGAAATCGAATCGCGCGTGATGCCGGCCTCCGGGCCGGTCAGCAGCCGGTCCTCGCCGAGGAAGCGGTTGATCAGCGTCGATTTTCCGGCATTCGGGCGACCGACGATGGCGACGCGCAGCGGCTTCGTCTCGTCATATTCCGGCTCGAAATCCTCATCCAGCTCCGCGCCTTCGGCAGCGGCTTCCGCACGCACGTCGACATCGGTTTCGGCCTCGTCGTCCTCGGGATAGGCGCGCTCCTCGCCGATCGCGGCGACGATCGCGTCGCGCAGGTCCAGCATGCCCTGGCCGTGTTCGGCGGAGATCGGCGTCGGCTCGCCGAGGCCGAGCGTGTAGGAATCGTAGAAGCCTCCGTCGGAACCGCGCGCTTCCGACTTGTTGGCGACGAGCACGACCGGCTTGCCCTTGCGGCGCAGCATGTCGGCGAGCGCGGTGTCGACGGGCGTCAGGCCCGTCTTGGCATCGACGACGAAGAGCGACAGGTCCGCCTCGTCGATCGCCGCTTCCGTTTGCGCCCGCATGCGGCCCTGCAACGTCTCGGGTGCCGCCTCTTCCAGGCCGGCGGTGTCGATGATGCGGAATTTCAGGTCGATGAGACGCGCATCGCCCGGCCGGCGGTCACGGGTGACGCCGGGCGTGTCGTCGACGAGCGCGAGCTTCTTGCCCACGAGCCTGTTGAACAGGGTGGACTTGCCGACATTGGGGCGTCCGACAATGGCGACCGTGAAGCTCATGACGTGTTCCGTTCAGGTGAACCGGCGAAGGCCGGTTTAGGAGGACAGCTTGCCGCTTGCGGCAATCAGGTCAAGCAGCATCTGCGCGCGGTTGGCGACGTTTCGCGGGCTTTCGCTGTCGGCGAGGATCGCGTCGAACCATTCCTTGGCGCGCGCATAGTCCTCGTGTTTGTAGGCGGAGAGGCCGAGAACCTCGCGGGCCGAGTGGCGCAGCGCGCTCTGCGGCGTGGCGAGCTGTTCGGCCTCGGCGGAAACCTGGTCGTATGTGCCGGTATCGACGAGCAGGTAGGCGGCGCGCAGGCGGGCTGCATCGCGCAGCACCTGCGGCACAGAAGTGTCCTTGGAAATCGCGGTGAAGGCGTTGACGGCGCCTGCGGCATCCGTCGTCGCCAGAAGCGAGGCGGAGCGCATGCGGGCGAGCACCGGATAGGAGCCAAAACCGTCCTTTTCCAGCGCGGTCAGCGCGGCAAGCGCTTCCTCGTTCTTGCCTTCGCGGGCCAGCGTCAGGGCGGCGAGGAAGCTGTCACCGGCGGCAGACGCCTCGCTGTCGCGCCAGTAGTCGTAGCTCACCTTGCCGATCGTGCCGAGAACGACCAGCACGGCGATGCCGATGAGGATACGACCAAAACGCCTCCAGACCAGACGCATCTGGTCGGAGCGGAGTTCATCGTTGACCTCGCGGATAAAGCTGTCGTCCTGATTTACCATTCCCTGCCCGGCTCTTGCTGACGATTGGAGTTTGCGCCTTCTACTCCATTTTGGCCGCAAAGTAAGGGGGCAGGCGCGAAAAGCCCCAGCATCAGGGCAAAGGCGAAACCTTGATCACCCAAAGGTGAAGCCAGAAGACGATGACGACGTAGAGTGCGAGGCCGACGACGACGGCAATCAGGTCGTTTTTCGCCGAGACGAAGACCGGCAGTTTCGTCTCGCCGGCGGCAATGCGCTTCTTCAGCGATATGCGCAGGATGACCGCCCAGGCGAGGATCGTCACGAAGAGCAGCACCGAATAGCTCTCGCCGTTCGCCAGGAGATGGGCGAGCGCCCAGATCTTGATGGCGACGAGGATCGGGAACTTCAGCTTCGTGCGGATATGGCCGGCCGGCAGGAAGCCGGCGACGAGACAGATCGAGGCGATCAGCATCAGCGTCAGCGCGATATGCGCCATGAAGGTCGGCGGAGAATAGAGCATCGCGCCGCCATTCGCCCGCGCCTCGACAAAGCCGTAGGCGATGAGGACGAGGCTTGCGAGCGACAGGATGCCGTGCAGCGCCATCCAGGCAGGCTTGCCGAGCGCCGCGATGCCGGCATTGCGCAGGCCGGGCGCGAAGGGGCGGATGAGATGGGTGACGATGAAGAGAACGAGACCGGCGATGAGCAACGTCATGGAAATGTCCCTGGAAAAAAGGCGGCACGGGGCCGATCCCGTCTGGAATAGCCGTCACGGCCGGACAATTCCAGCCCGATCAAAGGATTGCCGCATTCGGAAACCATGACAGACCCTTTGCAAATTGCCGCAGGTGCCCATGTCTTTCGCAATATCGTCCCGAATCCTCCCTTCCCTTCTCGCCGCCGGCCTCATCGCCGGTCCGGCGCTTGCCAAGGACGATGCGATCGGGACGCCCAAGCGCAAGCAGCTCGTTATCGTCTCCTTCGACGGCGCGCATGACAACCTGCTATGGGAGAAGAGCCGCGCCATGGCCAAACGCACCGGCGCGCATTTCACCTATTTCCTCTCCTGTACCTTCCTCTTCCCGAAGGACGAGCGCGCCAAATACCAGGCGCCGCATGAAAAACGCGGCCGCTCCAATGTCGGCTTCGCACCGGACCGCGAGGACACGATCCTGCGGCTTGGCGAAATCTGGCTGGCGAAGCTGGAAGGCCACGATATCGGCAGCCACGGTTGCGGCCATTTCGACGGCGGCAAGTGGAGCGCGGACGACTGGAAGGCCGAATTCGCCTTCTTCCACGAAGCGCTGAAGAACGGCTGGCAGAATGCCGGCGTCGGCGAGCGCGAGCCCGCGGACTGGCAGCGTTTCGTGAAAGAAGACATCAAGGGTTTTCGCGCGCCCTATCTTTCCGCCGGCAACGGACTGGTCAAGGCGCTGGAGGCCAATGGCTTCACCTACGACGCCAGCCTCGTCTCGAAGGGGCCGGCGATGCCGGTGGCAAGCGGCGCGATCGCCCGCTTCGCCCTGCCGCTCGTGCCCGAGGGCGACGCGCAACGCCCGGTCATCGCCATGGACTACAATCTCTATGTCCGCCATTCCAAGGGCAAGGAGAAGCCGGAGAAGAGCGCCGCCTTCGAGGACAGCGCGCTGAAGGCCTATCGCGACGCCTTCGCCAAACAATATGACGGCGACCGCATCCCCCTCCAGCTCGGCTTCCACTTCGTCGAGATGAATGCCGGCGCCTATTGGCGCGCACTCGACCGCTTCCTGACGGAGACCTGCGGAGAAAAGGACGTCGCCTGCGTCAGCTATGTCGAGGCGATGGACATTCTCGCAAAAGAAAAGAAGGCGACTGGCGCCGCCCTCTAAGTCTCTTGTCCATGCACACACCGATCAGGCGGGCTCGGCGTCTTCTTCCGTCTGGCGCGCCAGGTAACGCTGATCGATCTCCGGCAGCGGCTTGTCGTCGATCGCCGCCTCGAAGGCCTTCAGACGTTTGTGGATCGACAGCAGCTCGACGATCGTCGACCAGTAGTTCACGAGGTACTGGAAGGAGTTGCTGACCTCGCCGAAGGCGGTGGCGATCTGCTGCCAGGTGCCCATGGTGATGCGGCCGGCCACGATGGTCGGGATCAGGATGAAGTTCAGGAAGATCGCGTCGAGCTGGCCATAACCGAAACGCGCCACGTTGAAGTAGCAGTAGTGCCAGTACATGCGGAAATAGTTGCGCCGTACGTTGGAGAAGAGCTCGCGCACGCTGACGGGATCGGCACGGTCCGCATGGTCCTCGCCATAGACCAGTTCCTTACGATAGGCCGCCTCGACGCGCTGGTTGCGGAACTGGAGGCCCGGCAGCTTGATGCCGGCGACAGCCAAGAGCACCGTGCCGAACAGCGACCAGGCGATCGCCAGCCAGAACAGCGAATGCGGCACGGCGCCGATCAAAGGCAGGTCGCCGACGAATTCCGACATACGGAACAGCAGCGGCAGGAACACCACCAGCGTCATGATCGAGTTGATGAAGGTGACGCCCAGCCCTTCGAGAATGTTGGCAAAGCGCATCGTGTCTTCCTGCACACGCTGCGAGGCGCCTTCGATGTGGCGCAGCTTCGGCCACATGGACATGTAGTAGTCGTTCATGGCGGTGCGCCAGCGGAAGACATAGTGGTTGGTGAAGAACGCCGTGATCACGTTGAGCGCGACGCCGACCATGCCGATTTCCAGGAAGCGCAGCTGCAACGAGAAGAGCTGCTCGGCCGTGACGTTGCCCTGTTTCGACAGCGCGCCCTGGAACAGGTCGAAGAACGGCCCACGCCAGTTGTTCAGCGCCACCGATACCTGAACGGAGAAGTAGGCGATGAAGATGATGAAGGCGGAGCCCCAGATCGACCAGTTCGTCCAGGGATGGTCGCGCGCGATCACCTTCCAGGCGAGGCCGAAGATCAGCACGAAGATCGTGAAGTAGAGGTAGAACCAGAGGTTATCCGGCGAAACGAAATAGGCGAGGCCGATCGCGGCCTTCTCGTTCGGGGCGAGCGGCGGCAGGCCGATCGCGGCGCCGATTTGCGGCCCCACCGTGTACCAGACGGCGATACACACGGCGGCCCAGAGGATGCCGGAGGTAAAGAACAACTTCGGCTGCGGGAAGAAGGAGTGGAACAAGGTGCGAAACTCTCGTTTGCATAGGGCGGCAGCGCCGCCGGTTCGCGCAGAACCTAGAGGAGTTTGCGCATCGCAACAATCGTTCGCGGCTTGTATTACCGAGATTTAATGGAAAGCGCTCCACCGGCGATCGTAATCGCGGCGGCCAGCAGCAGCGTGCCGGCGGCAGCAAGGCTCGGCAGCACGTAGCTTCCCGTACGCGCCGCGAGAAAGCCTGCGCCGAGCGGCCCGAGGATCTGCCCCACCCCGAACGCCGCCGTCATCAGCGCCAGCACGCGGCGCGGGCTTTCGCTGGCGAGAACCCGGCCGAGCTGCAAGCCGTAAGCCGTGATGACGATAAAGGTGAGGCCCAGCAGCGCGCCGCCGATGAGCGCCGAGGCGGGAAAGGGCAGCGTGACCGTGACCGCGACGCCCACCATCTCGACGAGGAGCGCCGCGAGATAGGCTCTCGCAACGCCGTAGCGCCGCTCCATCGGCTTCCAGGCCACCACGGAAATCGCCGCGCAGGCGCCGGTGACGAGCCAGGTGAGGCATTCGAGCAGCGGGCTTTGCGCCCCTTCCCGCGCGATGGCGACGATGAAGGTGGCCGTCACCACATAGCCGATGCCGAACAGTCCATAGCTCACCGTCAGCGCCACCATCGGCCGGGTCCAGACGATCGGCGGTTCGCGCACCGCCGACGCACTGCCCGCCGGGCGCGGCAGCAGCATCATGACGACGGCAAGGCCGATGGCACCGAGCACGGCGCCGGCAAGCCAGTCGACGCGCCAAGGCGCAATCGTGGAGACATGAACGAGGGACAGCAGGTAGACGAGCACCGCCGACACCGCGATGCCGATGCCGACACCGGAAAAATGCGCCATCTGTACGCGCGGATCCCGGTGCGCGAGGCCGACGGAAAGCACGATGCCGGTGGTGAAGATCAAGGCGAAGGCGCTGGCGAGCCCCGCAAGGAAACGCACGACGGAGAGTGCCGCAACGCCGGAAAGGAGGCTCGTGGCGAGGAGCAGCAGAACCGTCGCGACAAGCGAGCCGAGCGCCAGGCGCCGCTCGAGGCCGGCCGCCCACCCATAGGCGGCGAGCACCGCGCCGAGCAGGTAACCCGCAAAATTCGCCGCCGCAATGATGCCGGCGTCGGCGGCGTTGAGCCCGAGACCGGCCATCATGCCGGGCAGCACGGGCGTATAGAAGAACCGGCCGAGCCCCATGGCGACGGCCATGGCCAGCGCCCCGGCAATGGCCGCCCGGACGGGCTCGCGCGACAGGGAGGGAAGGTGTTGCATCATGCCGCGACCTTCGCACTGCAACATGAGACCGGCAAACGACAATTATTGATCGACGGATCAGCGCCGGTGAAGGCTTGATGGACAGCTTAACCCGGCAGGGTCACGACGATCGGCCCGCTGCGGGTGGCGACGACCGTGTGCTCGAACTGCACCGTCGGCGCGCGCGGATCGCTGTAGAGCGTCCACTCGTCCTTCGTGCCGCTTTCCGCCCAGTTGGCGCCGAGCGACAGGAACGGCTCGACCGTGAAGACGAGACCGTCCGTCATGCGGCGCTTTTCCTGCGGATCGGGCCAGGTGGCGATTTCCGTCGGTTCCTCGTGCAGCGAGCGGCCGACGCCGTGGCTCGCGAGGTTTGCGATCAGCGTGTAGCGGTTCTTGCGCGCGAACTGGCCGATGGCCTTGCCGACTTCGGCCAGCGGCTTGCCGGCCTTGACCTCCTTGAGGCCGACCCAGAGCGCACGCTTGCCATCGCGGCAGAGGCGCTCCACGGCCGGCGTCGAACGCCCGACGGTGAAGGAGGCGCCCGTATCGGCAAAATAGCCGTCGAGCTCGGCGGAGACGTCGATATTGACGAGGTCGCCTTCCCTGATCACCCGGTCGCCCGGAATGCCGTGCGCCACCTCTTCGTTGATGCTGATGCAGGTGGCGCCCGGAAACTTGTAGCAGCTCTCCGGTGCCGAAACTGCACCCGCCGCCTCCAGCATGCGCCGGCCGATCAGGTCCAGCTCGGCCGTCGTCATGCCCGGCTGGATGGAGGTCGACATGTGCTGGAGCACATTGGCGCAAATCCGCCCGATCGCCTTCAGGCCGTTGAGGTCTTCATCATTTTCCAGGGTCATCGCATCTCTCTTTCGCGGGCGGTCTTATCACGCCTGCGAACCCTTGTCAGGCCGAAGCGGCCGCCGGCGCCTCCGCCAGCATCTCGCGCACCAGCGGCGCGACCTTCGTGCCGTAAAGCTCGATGCCGCGCATGATCTTGTCATGCGGCATCGGGCCGATCGCCATCTGGAGCAGAAAGCGGTCGTTCTTGAAAATCCGCTGATGCGCCGCGATCTTCCTCGCCACCGTCTCCGGATCGCCGAGGAAAAGGTGCCCCGTCGGGCCGGTCGACTGGTCGAACTGCGCCCGGCTCGTCGGCCCCCAGCCGCGTTCGCGGCCGATGCGGTTCATCACTTCCGCCTGCGGCCCGTAGAAGGCATCGGCCGCCGCTTCCGTCGTGTCGGCAATGAAGCCGTGCACGTTGATGCTGGTCTTCAGCTTCGCCTCGTCCTGCCCGGCGCGACGCGCGGCCTCGCGGTAGAGATCGAAAAGCGGCGCATACCGCGACGGCGTGCCGCCGATGATGGCAAGCGCCAGCGGCAGGCCATAGGCGCCCGCGCGCGCCACCGATTGCGGCGTGCCGCCGACGGCGATCCAGATCGGCAGCCTGCCATGCGCCGGGCGCGGATAGACGCCGAGCCCCGGCAGCGGCGGCCGCATCGTGCCGTTCCACGAGACCTTTTCGCTCTCGTTCAACGCCAGCAGCAAGTCCAGCTTCTCCTCGAAGAGCTTGTCGTAATCGTCGAGCGCATAACCGAAGAGCGGGAAGGATTCGATGAAGGAGCCGCGCCCCGCCATGATCTCCGCCCGGCCGCCCGAGATAAGGTCGACGGTCGAATATTGCTGGAACACCCGCACCGGATCGTCCGACGACAGCACCGTCACCGCGCTCGTCAGCCGGATGTTCTTTGTCCGCGCCGCCGCTGCCGCCAGCACCACGGCGGGTGCGGACGCCGCATAATCCGGCCGGTGATGTTCGCCCAGCCCGAAGACATCGAGCCCGACCTGATCGGCAAGCTCGATCTCTTCCAAAAGGTTCTTCAGCCGCCGCTCCCCTTCCCGCCCCTTGTCGGCAGCATTGGGATCGACGTCGGCAAATGTGTAGAGGCCAAGTTCCATGGGATGTTCCGGACAAGAGGGATCTGACCGGACATATGTCCCGCGGCGGCGGTTTGAAAGGGCGGATGGGGAAACAGTGTGTTTACCGAAAGGGAACGGGCCCGCCCTGCTCGTCCGTTCAGAGCTTCGAGGCGACCTCTTCCAGCTGGGTCGCCACCTGCCCCCAGCCTTCATGGAAGCCCATCTTCTCATGCGCCTCGGCATCCTCGACATTCCAGTGGCGCGCGATGGCGGTGTAGCGGGTCTGGCCGTTGCCGAGGTCGTCGAACAGGATTTCAGCGCTGAAGAAGGCCTTTTCCGTCGGCTTCCAGTCCGGGCCGAAGGCATCCGTGGTGATGATGCGCTTGTCCTTCTCCACCTTCAGGAACACGCCCGTGCTGTCCATGTGAAAACCGTCCGGACCGGTCATGACGGTGCGGAACTTGCCGCCGTCGCGCGGCTCCATGTCCACGAGCGCGAGCGCATAGGGCTTCGGCATGAACCACTCCTTCAGGATCTCCGGCGTCGTCCAGGCCTTGAAGAGCTGGGCGGGCGTGGCGTTCAGCACGCGGGTCAGCACCAGTTCGCGGTTGTTGGCGGGCTTGATTTCGTTGGTGTCGGTCATGGTCCGTTTCCTCTTTGGGTGTGATCGGTCGGTTCGTATCAAGGACGGCCGGCGGGCGGCAGAACCGACAGCGAAGCCGGATTATTTTCCGCATTCGCCATTTCGCGCTGCACGCTGTCGAGATGCTGGCGGATATGCGCGGCCTCGGCCGGCGTGGTGGCGAGCGCAATGGCGCGGTCGAAGGCCTCATGCGCCTCGCGGTAGCGGCCGAGTTGCTTCAGAAGGCCGCCGCGCAGGCCATGAAAATAGAAATAGCCGTTGAGCTTCTCCGCCAGCGGCTCGACCAGCGCCAGTGCCGCCTCCGGCCCCTCGCGCTTCGAAACGGCGACCGCCCGGTTGAGCCGCACCACCGGCGACGGCTGGAGGCGTTCCAGCGTCTGGTAGAGCAGGTCGATCTGCAGCCAGTCCGTCTCCGCCGCCGTTTTGGCGCGGGCATGCAGGGCTACGATCGCCGCCTGGATCTGGAAGGCGCCCGGTCTGCGATGGCGGATCGCCTTGTCGATCAGCACCAGCGCCTCGTCGATCAGGCCGCGGTCCCAAAGCGCACGGTCCTGGTCTTCGAGCAGCACGATCTGGCCCTGCTTGTCGAAGCGCGCCGCAAGCCGCGAATGCTGGATGAGGATCAGCGCCGTTAGCCCCATGATCTCCGGTTCGGAGGGAAAAAGCGTGAGCAGCAGCCGGCAGAGCCGGATCGCTTCCGCACAGAACGGCGCATCCGCCCGCTCCGGCACGCCGGCCGAATAACCCTCGTTGAAGACGAGATAGATCATCGCCGCGACGATGCCGAGCCGTTCGGCCCGCGCCACCGCATCCGGCGTCTCGAAGGGAATGCCGGCCGCCGCCACCTTCGCCTTCGCCCGGGTGATGCGCTGCTCCATCGCCGCTTCCGAAACGAGGAAGGCGCGCGCGATCTGCTTGACCGAAAGGCCGGAGACGATGCGCAGTGCCAGCGCGATCTGCTGCGTCGCCGGCAGGTCCGGATGGCAGCAGACGAAGAGCAGGCGCAGGATATCGTCGCGGTAATGCGCGCCGTCCAGCCGGTCCGCGAGGTCGCTCTCCGTATCCTCAAGATCGGAAAGCACCTCCTCGGGAGGAAGCGGCTGGTGCTTGGCGCGCTTCCTCACCTGGTCGATGCCGCTGTTACGGCCGACGAAGATCAGCCATGCTGCCGGATCGCGCGGCGGACCTTTTTCGGGCCAGTTTTTCAGCGCGCGAAGGCAGGCCTCCTGAAAAGCCTCCTCCGCAAGGTCGAGGTTGCGGAAGTAGCGTAGCAGCGCCCCCATGGCCTGCGGCCGTGCCGACGTCAGCGCCAGATCGATCCAGGCAAGCTCGGTCATTTTATCGGTACTCCCGGATTGAAGAACTGCAACGGTCGGATTTCATAGGTGCCGTTGGCCGGATTGGCGGCGGAAAGCTCGCGCGCAAAGGTGATCGCCTCCTCCAGCGTTTCCACCTGGATGACGAAGAAGCCGAGGAACTGTTCCTTGGTTTCGGCAAAAGGCCCGTCCATGACGATATCGTCCGTCGCACCCTTGCGCACGGTGACAGCCGCCGTGGTCGGCATCAGCCGCGCGACCGGCCCAAGCTTGCCGGCCTCCGCATAACGCTGGTTGACGGCGCCCAGATCGGCCATGACCCTCTCGTCAAGCTCCTTGCTCCAGGCGCTGACTTCATTTTCGTCATCGTAACAAAGAACGGCATACAGCATGGTGAACTCCCGTTGGTTGGAAGACGTAGAAGTAGCGTCTCAGCCGACAGGGCGGAACGGAATATTTTTGATGGTTGGATGAAGGGGCTAAAAGAAGATCGCAAGGAGACAAGCGCCTTGGAAGAAAGCAAGAAAATTGCTATCTTTAATTTCGGGTTTTCGTGGAGATTTTGTATGTCCCGTAAGAGTCAGCACGTAGTGCCTAGCAGCGGAAAATGGAGTGTTCGCCAAGCGGGCTCGTCACGAGCTTCGCACACTTTTTCAACGCAGGGCGAAGCTATAAAAGTTGCAAAAGAAATTGCCCGCAATCAAGGCGCCGAGCTTTATATCCATGGAGCAAATGGTAGGATTCGCGATCGCGTTTCGTACGGAAATGATCCAAGAAGCTCCAAAGGATAGCCTTTGAGCGACGAGCCCCTTAACAAGAATGTCTTCGTCAATTGCCCTTTTGATTCAGAATTCGCTCCGCTTCTTGAAGCGATTGTTTTTTGCATAACCTACTTTGGATTCACGCCTCACCTTGCCAGCGAAAGGCTGGAGGCCGGAGAAAATCGTTTAGACAAAATAATCGGGCTGATCAAGCAGGCGCAGTTTTCGGTTCATGATCTGTCTCGCTGCAAATCGACCGGCGTGGGCGAAACATTCCGTATGAATATGCCATTCGAACTCGGGCTCGATCTCGGATATCGCCGAAGCGGAATTGCGCAGGCGGAGAAGAAGAAGTTTCTGATATTTGAGCGCGATCCCTATGATCTGAAACGTTCGCTTTCCGACATTGCCGGGCAAGATGTCGAATCGCATCGGGATGATTATGAAATAGTAATCAAGAAGGTGCGGGATTTCTTTCGCGTGGAGGCTGGAGTCAATGCGCCCGGACCAGCACGACTGATTTCCGACTATGCCACTTTCCTCGGGTGGATGACAGAAAAGAAAATTCACGAAGGGCACTCGGAAAAGGAGGCGCTAAACCTTCCCACGCAGGAGCGCCTTGACGAAATGAAAGCATGGAATGTCGCCGGCCGGCCCTCGGAATTCGTTACTCTTGAGGCGTAGTCGGTTTATCCGTCGCTCAGCGTCCGCCGCACAGCATCCTTCCAGCCCTTGATCTTCGTGGCCCGCGTCTTCTCGTCCATCTTCGGCTCGAAGCGCCTATCGCGCGCCCAGGACTTGGCAAAACCCTTGCGGTCCGGCCAGACACCGGCACGCTGGCCCGCAAGCCACGCCGCACCGAGCGCCGTCGTCTCCAGGATGGTCGGGCGGTCCACCGGCGCGTCCAGGATGTCGGCGAGGCGCTGCATGGTCCAGTCGGAGGCGACCATGCCGCCGTCGACGCGCAGCACGGTTTCCTTGCCGTTGGCCTTCCAGTCCTTGTGCATGGCGTCGAGCAGGTCGCGCGTCTGGTAGCAGACGGCCTCCAGCGCCGCGCGGGCGAATTCCGCGGGGCCGGTATTGCGCGTCATGCCGTAGATCGCGGCGCGGGCCTCCGGGTCCCAGTGCGGCGCGCCGAGCCCGGTGAAGGCGGGCACGAGGTAGACGTTCTGCGTCGGGTCGGCCTGTGCCGCAAGCTCGCCGGTATCGGGCGCGGCCTTGATGACCTTCAGCCCGTCGCGCAGCCATTGCACGGCCGCCCCTGCGATGAAGATCGAGCCTTCCAGCGCATAGGTCGTCTCGCCGTCGAGCCGGTAGGCGATGGTGGTGAGCAGGCGGTTCTTCGAGCGCACCATATCGGCGCCGGTGTTGAGCAGCGCGAAGCAGCCGGTGCCGTAGGTGGATTTCATCATGCCCGGTTCGAAGCAGGCCTGGCCGATGGTGGCCGCCTGCTGATCGCCGGCCACGCCGAGGATCGGGATTTCCGCACCGAACAGACCCTTTTCCGTCACGCCGAAATCGGCCGCGCAATCCAGCACCTCCGGCAGCATGGCCTTCGGCACGCGCAGGATGTCGAGGAGCTCGTTGTCCCAATCGTTCGCCGCGATGTTGTACATCAGCGTGCGGCTGGCATTGGTGGCATCGGTGACATGCGACTTGCCGCCCGTCAGCCGCCAGATCAGGAAGGTGTCGATGGTGCCGAAGCAGAGATCGCCCTTGGCGCCGCGCGCCCGCGCACCCTTCACGTTGGAGAGCATCCACGACAGTTTGGTGCCGGAGAAATAGGGATCGAGCAGCAGGCCGGTCTTCTTGGTAAAGGTCTTTTCGAGGTCCTGCTTCTTCAGCTTCTCGCAATAGGAGGCGGTGCGGCGGTCCTGCCAGACGATGGCATTGTGGATCGGCTTGCCGCTCTCGCGCTCCCAGACGACGACCGTCTCGCGCTGGTTGGTGATGCCGATGGCGGAAATGTCGGCGGCCTTCACGTCGGCCTTCTTCAGCGCGGCCTTGACCGACCAGACGACGCTGTCCCAGATCTCTTCCGGATCGTGCTCGACCCAGCCGGATTGCGGAAAGATCTGCGTGAATTCCTTCTGGCCGGATCCGACGACCTTCTGGTTGCCGTCGAAGACGATCGCCCGGCTCGATGTCGTGCCCTGATCGATCGCGAGAACATATCCGCCCATACTTGCCTCCCAGCTGAAGGTCGCTCCCAGACCCTTCGGAATCTTCAATACGACATCAAAACGAATGTCAAAGGAAAATAAAACGCAAATCGCGCTACCCGCCCCACGCCACTCTACAGCGCGGAAAACGCAATTGTCATCGCGTTGTTTTTAGGCGTAGGCTGACGCGAAGCAGCATATCGGGAGTTGAAAAGCATGAAGAGTGTCGTCGTAACCGGCTCCACCAGCGGCATCGGCCTCGCCATCGCCACCGCCTTCGCGGAAGGTGGCGCCAATGTCGTGATCAACGGTTTTGGCGCGGCCGCCGAGATCGAGGCGGCGCGCGCCAAGCTCGACGGCCTCGGCAAGGGCCGCGTCATCTACCATCCGGCCGACATGACCAAGCCGCACGAAATCTCCGACCTCATCCAGACGGCCGTGGAAGAGTTCGACGGCGTCGACATCCTCGTCAACAATGCCGGCATCCAGCATGTCGAGAAGATCGAGGACTTTCCGCCGGAAAAGTGGGACCAGATCATCGCGATCAACCTGTCGAGCTCGTTCCACACCATCCGCAACGCCATTCCGCACATGAAGCGCAAGGGTTTTGGCCGCATCATCAACGTCGCCTCCGCACACGGCCTCGTCGCCTCGCCGTTCAAGGCGGCCTATGTCGCGGCGAAACATGGCATCATGGGGCTGACGAAGACCGTGGCGCTGGAAGTGGCCGAAAACGGCATCACCGCCAACGCCATCTGCCCCGGTTACGTGCTGACGCCGCTCGTCGAAAAGCAGATCCCCGACACGGCAAAGGCGCGCGGCATCAGCGAGGCCGAGGTGAAGAACGACGTCATGCTGAAATTCCAGGCCACCAAGGAATTCGTCGGCGTCGACGAGGTCGCGGCCATCGCGCTGTTCCTCGCGAGCGATGCGGCAAAATCGATCACCGGCACCCATATATCCGTCGATGGCGGCTGGACCGCGCAATAAGGATAAAAATGGACACTGGCAGCATCCGCTTCATCCTCAATGGCGAGGACATCGCGCTCCGCCATGTGTCGCCGACGGGCACCCTGCTCGACTGGCTGCGGCTGCGCCGCCGCCTCACCGGCACCAAGGAAGGCTGCGCGGAGGGCGACTGCGGCGCCTGCACCGTGCTGGTCGGCCGCGTGGTCGAGGGCCGGCTTGCCTATGAGAGCGTCAATGCCTGCATCCGCCTGCTGGGCTCGATGAATGCGACCCATGTCGTCACCGTCGAACATCTGGCGGGCGCCGACGGCCTGCTGCATCCGGTGCAGCAGGCGATGGTGGACTATCACGGCTCGCAATGCGGCTTCTGTACGCCCGGTTTCGTCATGTCGCTCTATGGCCTCTGGCTTGCCGATCCGGCGCCGGACCGCGCGCGCATCGAAAAGGCGCTGCAAGGCAATCTCTGTCGCTGCACCGGCTACGAGCCGATCGTCCGCGCGGCAGAAGCGATAGCGGAGGCGCGGCCGAGCGCCGTGTTCGATCCCATCGAGCGCACACGGACCGAGATGCTGGCGAAGCTTACGGCGCTCGCGCCGACGGAAACCATCCGCATCGGCGACGGCGACGGCCGGGTGATCGTGCCAGCCTCGCTCGACGATCTCGCGGGCATTCTGGCGGATGAGCCAAAAGCCACCGTCGTCGCCGGCTCCACCGATGTCGGCCTCTGGGTCACCAAACAGTTCCGCGACCTCAACCCCGTCGTCTTCATCAACCACCTCACTGAACTGCAATCGATCGAGGAGACGGCGGGCGGCATCCGCATCGGCGCCGGCGTCACCTACAGCCAGGCTTTCGACGCACTCTGTCGTTTGATACCGGCGCTCCGCCCGCTGATCGACCGCATCGGCGGCGAGCAGGTGCGCAACATTGGCACGATCGGCGGCAACATCGCCAACGGCTCGCCCATCGGCGACACCCCGCCGCCGCTGATCGCGCTTGGCACGACGCTCACCCTGCGCTCCAAAGACGGCCGGCGCGAATTGCCGCTGGAAAGCTACTTCATCGACTACGGCAAGCAGGATCGCCGCGCGCACGAATTCGTCGAAAGCCTCTTCGTGCCTGCCCTTCCCGCCAACACCCACTTCGCCGTCTACAAGATCACCAAGCGCCGCGACGAGGACATTTCCGCACTCTGCGGCGCTTTCCGCGTAACACTTTCGCCGGACGGCACCGTCACCGACGCCCGCCTCTGCTTCGGCGGCATGGCCGGCACGCCGAAGCGGGCGAGCAATGTCGAAGCCGCTCTCCTCGGCAAACCCTGGACGGAAGCCACCATCGACGCCGCCCGGACGGCCTTCGACGCGGACTACAAGCCGCTGACCGACTGGCGCGCCACGGCCGACTACCGCATGCTGGCGGCGAAGAACCTGCTGACGCGGTTCCATCTCGAAACCTCCGGCGAAACCGCCCAGCTGCGGCGGTTCGAGGAGGTGGCATGATGATGCTTTTGAACAAGGCCTCCATAAGACCGGCAAGACAACACCCCCCTCTGCCCTGCCGGGCATCTCCCCCTCAAGGGGGGAGATCGGCAAGAGGCCCAGACCTTGCTCTCACTGCAACGTCATTGATTGGCGACACGGCGCTCCATCCGATCTCCCCCCTTGAGGGGGAGATGCCCGGCAGGGCAGAGGGGGGTGCCTCGGGTAATCTCTCCTTCATCTCGAGGCAGGGGCGACACACCATCACGCTGGGAGGACCCCGCTGATGGACCGGTCCGCCTTCGAAGACCGCAAGACGATCTCCGCCCCCATGCACGCATCGCTGCGCCACGATTCGGCGCACAAGCATGTCGCAGGCACCGCCGATTATATCGACGACATGCCGGAGCCCGAAGGTACGCTGCATGCGGCGCTCGGCATGAGCGACCGGGCGCATGCGGACATTCTTGCCGTCGATCTGTCCGCCGTAAAGGCCTATCCCGGCGTCGTGCTGGTGCTGACCGGCGCCGACATGCCCGGCGTCAACGACATCAGCCCCTCCGGCCGCCACGACGAGCCGGTGCTGGCGGAGGATAAGGTCGAGTTTCACGGCCAGGCGATCTTCTGCGTCATCGCCGAGACCCGCGACATAGCGCGCCGCGCCGCCCGGCTGGCGAAGATCGACTACCGCGACCTGCCGCACTGGACCGATGTCACCGACACGCTCGCCCATGGCGCGGCGCTCGTCACCGAACCGCTGACGCTGAAGCGCGGCGATGCGGAAGCCGCGCTCGAAACGGCGCCGCACCGGCTGAAGGGCCAGATGCGCGTCGGCGGGCAGGATCATTTTTATCTCGAAGGCCATATCGCGCTCGCCATTCCTGGAGAAGACGACGAGGTCACCGTCTGGTCCTCCACCCAGCATCCGAGCGAGGTGCAGCACATGGTCGGCCACGTTCTCGGCGTGCCTTCAAATGCCGTGACCGTGCAGGTGCGCCGCATGGGCGGCGGCTTTGGCGGCAAGGAGACGCAGTCGAACCAGTTTGCCGCACTCGCCGCCGTCGCCGCGAAGAAACTCAACCGTGCCGTCAAATTCCGCCCGGACCGCGACGAGGACATGACGGCGACCGGCAAGCGGCACGATTTCCTCGTCGACTACGAGGCAGGCTATGACGACGAAGGCCGCATCCAGGCGGTGAAGGCGAACTATGCCGCGCGCTGCGGCTATTCCTCGGACCTCTCCGGCCCGGTAACCGACCGCGCGCTGTTCCATGCGGACAATGCCTATTTCTACCCGCACGTGCTGCTCACCTCGCAGCCGCTGAAGACACACACCGTCTCCAACACCGCCTTCCGCGGTTTCGGCGGGCCGCAGGGGCTGGTCGGCGGCGAGCGCATCATCGAGGAGATCGCCTACGCGCTGGGCAAGGACCCGCTGGAGATCCGCAAGGCGAATTTCTACGGCCTGCCCGGCTCCGACCGCGTGCTGACGCCCTATCACCAGACGGTCGAGGACAACATCATCCACCGCATCGTGGACGAGCTGGAAACGTCGTCCGACTATCAGGCGCGCCGCCAGGCCATCCTCGCGTTCAACGAAAAAAGCCGCGTGATCCGCAAGGGCATTGCGCTGACGCCGGTCAAGTTCGGCATTTCCTTCACCGCCACCTGGTACAATCAGGCGGGCGCGCTGGTGCATGTCTACCAGGACGGCTCGATCCACCTGAACCATGGCGGCACGGAGATGGGCCAGGGCCTGTTCAGCAAGGTGGCACAGGTGCTCGCCGATGCCTTCCAGGTCGATATATCGCGGGTGAAAATCACCGCGACGACGACGGCCAAGGTGCCGAACACGTCCGCCACCGCCGCCTCCTCCGGCTCGGACCTGAACGGCATGGCGGCCTATGACGCCGCGCGCCAGATCAAGCAGCGCCTCGTCGCCTTCGCCGTTGAAAAATGGGGCGTGGCGCCGGAAGACGTCGCCTTCGTGCCGCATCATGTGCGCGTCGGCGATGCGCTCATCCCCTTCGCGGACTTCGTCAAGCAGGCCTATATGGCGCGCGTACAGCTTTCCGCCGCGGGCTTTTTCAAGACGCCGAAAATCCATTGGGACCGGGCGAAGGGCATGGGCACGCCCTTCTACTATTTCGCCTATGGCGCCTCGGTCTCGGAAGTCTCGATCGACACGCTGACCGGCGAATATCTCGTCGATCGCGTCGATATCCTGCACGATGTCGGCCGCTCGCTGAACCCGGCGATCGACAAGGGTCAGGTCGAGGGCGCCTTCGTGCAGGGCATGGGATGGCTGACGACGGAGGAACTGTGGTGGGACGGCAAGGGCAGGCTGCGCACGCACGCTCCCTCCACCTACAAGATCCCGCTCGCCTCCGACCGCCCGAAAATCTTCAACGTCAAGCTCGCCGAATGGGCGGAAGCGGCCGAGCCGACGATCGGCCGTTCCAAGGCCGTCGGCGAGCCGCCCTTCATGCTGGCGGTCTCCGTCCTGGAAGCACTTTCCATGGCCGTCGCCAGCACCGCCGGCTACCGCCAATGCCCGAAACTCGATGCGCCGGCCACGCCGGAACGCGTCCTGATGGCCATCGAATGGCTGAAGGCACAAAAAGAAGAGTAAAGATGAACTTTCTGCAGGACAGTCTTGAGGGCTTTCTGGCCCGGGAACACCGTGTCGTCATCGTCGATATTACCGCCGTCAAAGGCTCCGCACCGCGCGACGAAGGCACGTTCATGCTGGTGGCGCCGAGCGAAATCCACGGCACCGTCGGCGGCGGCCAGCTCGAATATATGGCGATCGACAACGCGCGGAAAATGCTGGGCAATGCCGGCGGCGAGCCGCACCTCGCCATCCCCCTCGGCCCCGATATCGGCCAATGCTGCGGCGGCCGCGTCGAGCTCACCTTCACCTTTGCCGACGAGGCCGCGCGCGCGGCACTCGACGCGCGGGTGGCGGAAGAAGAACGGCGCAAGCCGCAGGTCTGGGTATTCGGCGCCGGCCATGTCGGCCGGGCGCTCGCCGAGGCGCTCACGCTGTTGCCGCTCAAGGTCTTCGTCGTGGAGGCGCGGGAAACCGAACTCGACCAGTTGACCTCGGAGGTTCATCGCCGCATCGCCGCCATGCCGGAATCGCTGATCGCGGATATCCCGGCGGGTTCCGCCGTGGTCATCGTCACGCATGATCACGCCCTCGATTTCCTGATCGGGCACGAAGCGCTCAAGCGCAAGGACTTCGCCTATATCGGCATGGTCGGGTCCAAGTCGAAGCGCGGCTCCTTCCTCCATCATCTCGAGGAGCAGGGTGTGGATCGCGCGGAGGCCGACCGGCTGGTCCTGCCGATCGGCGGCACTGATGTCGATGACAAGCGCCCGGAGGTCATCGCCGCGATGACCGCCTCCGAAGTTCTGCTCGCCTTCGCGGCGTGGCGCAACCGCTAACCGCGGCCGTCGAGAAATCCGAGGTCGCGCTTCATGTAGTCGGACAGCGCGCGCGGGTCGAGCCTGGGAGCGCGATCTCTCTTCTTCCTGCGAAAGACGAGAGAGAGCTTATGCCACAAGCCGGGCCTGCGGAATTCCAGCGCGCCCATCGGCGCGTCTTCGGTGATGCATGTCATTGGGAGAACCTCGTAAATTCTTTTCCATTGCTTGCAGGGTGCGCCGAAAGGTGATGAAATTCCAATCGAACCTTTGTCTGCATGCATGAAGAGAACTTGGCCATGAAGATGTCGCGCAACTTCCCGCTGAATGCGCTCCGCGTCTTCGAGGCCGCCGCGCGGCATGCGAGCTTCACCCGCGCCGGCGACGAGCTCGGCATGACGCAGACGGCCGTCAGCTACCAGGTGAAGCTCCTGGAGGAGACGCTGGGCGAGACGCTGTTCCTGCGCCAGCCGCGGCAGGTGATGCTGAGCGAGGCAGGCGAACGGCTTGCGCCCAAGGTCGCCGAAGGGCTTGCCAAGCTCGCGGAAGCGGTGGCGGACTTGCGCGGGGCGGCCGAGCAGAAGCTGCACATCCACTCGACGCCCACCTTCGCCACGCAATGGCTGAGCCGCACGCTCGGCGATTTCCAGCTCAAACATCCCAGCATCGCCGTCAGGCTTTCCACCTCGCAGGACCTGATCGACTTTTCCAGGGAGGAGGCGGATGTCTCGATCCGCTGGGGCAAGGGCGACTGGCCGGGCCTCGAATGCCACCGCGTCATGCGCATGGATTTCGGACCAATGTTGAGCCCGGCGCTGGCAGAGACGATCGGCGGCGTGCATGAGCCGGCCGACCTCCTGAAACTGCCGATCATCAGCCCGCCGGACATCTGGTGGCGCACCTGGTTTTCCGCCGCCGGCATCGACAATCCGGATCTCGGACGCTATCCCCCCAACGAACTCGGCGTGCAGACGATCGACGCGCAGGTGGCGATGGCCGGCCAGGGGGTGGCGATCCTCAATCCCGGCCATTTCCGGGCGGAGGTCGCCGCCGGCCTGCTCTTCCAGCCGTTTACGCTGACCTGCAACGACGGACGCGACTACTGGCTGGCCTACCCGGAGAACCGTCGCAACATTTTGAAGATCCGCGCGTTTCGCGAGTGGATTCTGGCGACCCTGCCGACAGAGGCGTAAGATGGTTCGCGCCGACAGAATGGAAATGGAGTTTTGATCTTGAGCGTTGCCTTCATGAAGGAAGAAAGTGCCGAAGCGGCAGCGGAAACCCAGCTGCCCGACCGGCCGATTTCGCCGCATCCGAACCTGGTAACGCAGGCAGGCCTGAAGGCGCTCGAAACGCAGCTTGCCGAGGCGCGCGCGGCCAGCGAGGCCGCAAGCACGGTCGAGGACATCAATGAACGGCGCCGGCAGACGGCCGGTCCGCTGCGCGACCTGCGTTATTTCGCCGAACGGGTTCACACGGCGCAGGTCATGCCCGACCCGGCGTCGAGCGACACCGTCGCCTTCGGCAGCACCGTCACCTTCAGCCGCGACGACGGCCGCACCCAGACCTACCGCATCGTCGGCGAGGACGAGGCGGACCCCAAGGCCGGTTCGATCTCCTACGTCTCGCCGGTGGCACGCATCCTTATGGGCAAGGCGGTCGGCGACGTCGTGAGCGTCGGTGAACAGGAACTGGAGATCGTCGCCATATCCTGAGTCGGCTCCCTTCCCTCGCCCGCGAATATTGCGCAATGTGCACACTGGGAGACAGGACGGAAGGGAACGCGCGCAGATGTATGAATATGCCATCGCCTGGGAATGGCTGACCTTCGCGGTCCGCTGGCTGCATGTCATTACGGCCATCGCCTGGATCGGATCGTCCTTCTACTTCATCGCGCTCGATCTCGGCCTGGTGAAGCGGCCGCATCTGCCACCCGGCGCTTACGGCGAGGAATGGCAGGTGCATGGCGGCGGCTTCTACCATATCCAGAAATATCTCGTGGCGCCGGCCTCGATGCCGGAACACCTGACCTGGTTCAAATGGGAGAGCTACATGACGTGGCTCTCCGGCTTCGCGCTGCTCTGTCTGGTCTATTACGGCGGCGCGGACCTCTTCCTGATCGACCGCAACGTACTCGACGTCTCGACGCCGGTGGCGATCCTCATCTCGCTCGCCTCGCTCGGCCTCGGCTGGATTCTGTATGACCTGCTCTGCAAGTCGCCGCTGGGAAAAAACACCTGGGGGTTGATGATCGTCCTCTATTTCATCCTCGTCGCCATGGCCTGGGGTTATACGCAGGTCTTCACCGGCCGTGCCGCCTTCCTGCATCTCGGAGCGTTCACGGCGACGATCATGTCGGCCAACGTCTTCTTCATCATCATGCCGAACCAGCGGGTGGTGGTGGCGGATCTGATCGCCGGGCGCATTCCCGACCCGAAATACGGCGTCATCGCCAAGCAGCGCTCGACGCACAACAACTACCTGACGCTGCCCGTCATCTTCTTCATGCTGTCGAACCACTATCCGCTCGCCTTCGCGACGGCCTTCAACTGGATCATCGCGGCGCTGGTCTTCCTGATGGGCGTGACGATCCGGCACTGGTTCAACACGACGCATGCCCGCAAAGGCAAGCCGACCTGGACCTGGCTCGTCACCGCCCTCCTCTTCGTGCTCATCATGTGGCTTTCCACCGTGCCGAAGGTGCTGACCGGGGAAAGCGCGGGCCTTGCGCCATCGGCCCAGCGCTTCGCCTCGAACGACCATTTCCCGGCGGTTCGCGATCTCGTCTCGACGCGCTGTTCGATGTGCCATGCGGCGGAGCCCGTCTGGGAGGGCGTGCGCGCGGCGCCGAAGGATGTGATCTTCGAAAGCGATTCGGCGATTGCCCTCCATGCCCGCGAGATCTATCTGCAGGCGGGCCGCAGCCACGCCATGCCGCCGGGCAATGTCACCGGCATGACGAAGCAAGAGCGCGCGCTCATCACCGCCTGGTTCGAGACATCCGCTGAAGGAAGCTAACCCCATGACGAAAACCCTCATCCGCGGGCGGTTGCTCTCCTTCCTCCGCCGGCCGGACGCGATCGACGACGCGGCGAGCTACCGCTACGAGGAGGATGGAGGACTGCTGGTCGAGGACGGCCGGATCGCGGCCTCCGGCCCCTATGCGCAAGTGCGTGCCGCCGCGCCGGACGACGTTGAAGAAATCGACCACCGCCCGCATCTCATCCTGCCCGGCCTCATCGACACGCATGTGCATTTCCCACAGATGCAGGTGATCGGCTCCTATGCCGCCAACCTGCTGGAATGGCTGAACACCTATACGTTTCCGGAAGAATGCCGCTTCGTCGAAAGCGCGCATGCCGCCCGTATCGCCCGCCACTTCTACGACGAGATGATCCGCCACGGCACGACGACGGCGGTCGCCTATTGCTCGGTGCACAAGGCCTCCGCCGATGCCTATTTCGCGGAGGCGCTGGCGCGCGGCATGTGCATGGTCGGCGGCAAGGTGATGATGGACCGCAATGCGCCGCAGGGCCTGCTCGACACGCCGGAAATGGGCTATGACGAGACCCGCTCGGTGATCGCCGAATGGCACGGCAAGGGCCGCAACCATGTCGCCATCACCCCGCGCTTCGCCATCACCTCGACGCCGGCGCAGATGGAGATGGCGGCGGCACTCGCTCGCGAATTCCCGGACCTGCACATCCAGACACATCTCTCCGAAAACCACGACGAGATCCGCTTCACCAGCGAGCTCTATCCGGATGCGATCGACTATACGGATGTCTATGCGAAATATGGGCTGCTCGGGCGCAAGAGCCTGTTCGGCCACTGCATCCATCTCTCGGACCGCGAGGCCGACGCGATGAGCGAGGCGGGTGCCGTAGCGGTGCACTGCCCCACCTCCAACCTCTTCCTCGGCTCCGGCCTGTTCCCCCTGAAGGCGCTGTCGCGGCGGGAGAAGCCGGTCCGCATCGCTGTCGCCACCGATATCGGCGGCGGCACGAGCTATTCCATGCTGAAGACGCTGGACGAGGCCTACAAGATCCAGCAATTGCTCGGCGAGCGGCTGAACCCGTTCGACAGTTTTTATCACATGACGCTCGGCAATGCGGAGGCCCTGTCACTCGCCGACCGCATCGGCACGCTGGAGGCCGGCACCGATGCCGACTTCGTGGTGCTCGACGCCGCCGCCACGCCGGCCATGGCGCTGAAGATGGAAGTGGTGCGCTCGCTCACCGACGAACTCTTCCTGCTCCAGACGATGGGCGATGACCGCGCGGTGCGCGAAACCTATGTGGCGGGCAAGGCGATGAAAGCGGCCCTTTAGCTGCCGCGATAGGTCGAGTAGCTGTAGGCCGAGAGCAGCAGCGGCACGTGATAGTGGCTCGACGGGTCGGCCACGCCGAAGCGCAGCGGGATACGGTCGAGGAAGGCGGGTTCGGTGACGTCGGCCCCGGAGGCGCGCAGATAGTCACCGGCGTGGAACACCAGTTCATAGGTGCCGGCCATGAAGCCGACGCCTTCGACCAGCGGCGCATCGACCCGGCCGTCATCGTTCGTCACCGCGCTCAGGATATGCTGGCGCTCCTCGTTCTCGATCCAGTAGAGGTCGATCTTCAGGCCGGCGGCCGGCTTGCCGAGCGCGGTGTCGAGCACATGGGTCGTGAGGCGGCCGGGCTTGTTCATGCTTCTCTCTCAGGGTTGCTCGATGATGAACGGGGTCTCGAAGAAGAACTCTTCCAGGTTGACGCCGCCGCCGAGGCGGTCGACGACGAGGAAGTCGCTCGGCGCCTCGAGCGTCATCAGCGGATGGTGCCAGACATTGCGGCGGTAGTTGACGCCCTGCCGTCCGCCGGCGCGAAACACTTGCGGCCGGCCCGGCCTGCCGTCCTCGTCCTCCGCCACGATTACCAGCCAGGGTCGGTCGTCGATCGGCGAAAAGCTCTGGCTGCCGAAGGGATGGCGCTCCATCATGTCGACAGAATAAGGGAAGGCGCGCGGGGCGCCGCGGAACAGGTTGATGATCACCTTCGCATCTTCGCCGACGGCCTCGGCCTCGGCGAGCGCATGATACCGCTCCGTCGTGCCGCCGTTGATATGGCGCATCGATGCGGGATCGGCTTCGATCACCGTACCAAAGGGCGCGAAGGCCTCTCGTGTCAGCGGCTGGATGGTCAGTCTTTCAGCCATCAGACGGCCCTACCGGGGAGAGGAAGGGCGGTCGTTCGGTCGTCGGGCATTGTCAATCTCCGGGGAGAGCAGCTTTCAATCTGAGGAGCGCGATGCGCTCCACCTGGGTTTTCGCGGTTTCGAATTCCTCGTCGGTCGTGTTGCCGACGCGGACTTCGAAGGCCGCGAGAATATCGTCCTTGGTAAGCCCCTTTACCGCGATGATGAAGGGGAAACCGAATTTTTCCACATAGGCGGCGTTGAGCGCGGTGAAACGGGCGTGTTCGTCCGGGCTCAGCCGGTCGAGGCCGGCGCCCGCCTGCTCCTTCCGGCTGTCCTCGGTCAGCCCGCCGGCAATGGCCAGCTTGCCGGCGAGGTCCGGATGGGCGGTGAGCACGCCGAGCTGTTCTGCGGCGCTCGCCTTGCGGAAGGCGTCCGTCAGCGCCGCATGCACGCCGTCCGCCGTCAGCGGCAGCGCGAGCGCGCCCGCATCGAGCGCCCGCTCGGCAATGAACGGCGAGTGCTCAAAGACGCCGCCGAAACGGGCGAGGAAGTCGGCGCGGTCGATCATGCGCTCTTGCCCGTCGTCGGGTGGTGGTTCTCGATCCAGTGATGCGCGATATCGATGCGGCGCGGGATCCACACCTTCTTGTGCTCCAGCACGTAATCGACGAAGCGGGCGAGCGCCGCGGCACGGCCGGGGCGGCCGACGAGGCGGCAGTGCAGGCCGATATTGAGCATCTTCGGGCTACCCTCCTTGCCCTCCTGGTAGAGCACGTCGAAGGCGTCCTTCAGGTAGGTGAAGAACTGGTCGCCGGCGTTGAAACCCTGCGGCGTGGCGAAGCGCATGTCGTTCGTTTCGAGCGTGTAGGGAATGATCAGGAAGGGTTTGCCGTCGAGGCCCGGCACGAAGTAGGGCAGATCGTCGGCATAGGAATCGGAGGAATAGACGAAACCGCCCTCCTCCATGACGAGGCGCAAGGTGTTTTCGGAGGGCTTGCCCTGGTACATGCCGAGCGGGTGCGAACCGGTCAGTTCCTTGTGCAGGCGCACCGCTTCGAGGATGTGCTCGCGCTCCTTCTCTTCCGAAAAATCCTTGTATTCCAGCCAGCGGTAGCCGTGGCTGGCGATTTCCCAGTCCGCTTCCTTCATGGCAGCGACGGCATCCGGGTTGCGCGCCATGGCGAGCGTCACGCCATAGACGGTGACGGGCACGTTGCGGCTGGTGAACAGGCGATGCAGCCGCCAGAAACCGGCGCGCGAACCGTATTCGTAGATCGATTCCATGTTGAGGTTGCGCTGGCCCGGCCAGGCGGCTCCGCCGACGATTTCCGAGAGCAGGTTTTCCGAGGCCGCGTCGCCATCGAGGATGCAGCTTTCGCCGCCCTCTTCGTAATTCACCACGAATTGCACGGCGATGCGGGCGTCGCCCGGCCAGCGCACTTTCGGCGGGTTGCGGCCATAGCCGATCAGGTCGCGCGCGTAAGTCTTCTCGGTCATTCTGTCACCTCGGAAATGGGCATTGAGGAACCAATACCGCCTTGCGCCGTTTCCTGTCCATCACAAGCAAGGAGAAACACCTATGGCCATGCAGGACGCAAATATTCGCGAAACCCAGGACCTGATTTCCAGCGACAAGGTGGAAGGCACAAGTGTCTACGGCGCCGATGGCAAGCATATCGGCTCGGTGGAACGCCTGATCCTCGACAAGCGCAGCGGTCGTGTATCCTACGCCGTGCTGAGCTTCGGCGGTTTTTTGGGCATCGGTCACGATCATTATCCGCTGCCCTGGGGCAAGCTGAACTATGACGAAGGCCTCGGCGGCTACCGCGTCGATGTGACGAAGGAACAGGTCGAAAATGCGCCGCACTATGAAAGCGACGCGGAATACGACTGGAACCGCCGCAACGGCAAGGTGATCAGCGACTATTACGGCGTGCCGCCCTACTGGATGTAAAAGCGGACTAATCCCGTCCGGCCTCCTCCAGGTGGGCTGCGACGGTGAACGAGGGCGGCACGCCAAGCGTGCCGCCCTTGATTTCGTTCAGAACCTGATGCGCTAGGGCATGCGCCATGCCGAAACTCACCTTGAAGCCGCCGGTCATCAGGCTGATGTTCACATGATCCGGATGAAGGCCGACCATCGGCTCCCGGCCGATCGCCTTGGGACGCAGGCCCGCCCAACGCTCCACCACGGGCGCATCGGCAAGCGCCGGCGCCATGCGTCTTGCCTTGTCGATGAGGGCATCGAGCAGGGCGTCGGTTGCCAGCGGATCGGCAAAGCTGTTTTCGCTGGTGCTGCCGATGGCGACGAGGCCGTTTTCATGCGGCACGATGTAGAGGCCGTCGGCGAAAATCACGGGCAGCGCCGGATCGACAGCCGCCTTCAGAAGCGCGGCCTGCCCCTTGACCGCGGCACCGACCGGCTTTGCGAGCGGCGGGTTGAGGGATGCGAGCAGGCCGAAGGTCTCGACGCCGGCAGCCAGAACGCAATGGCCGAAGCTCAGGCTGGTGCCATCATCGAAGCGGGCGAGACCGGTGGCAGGCTCGATCGTCTCGACGCCGACACCCTCGACAATAGCAACATTCGGCAAACGGTCGAGCGCCGCGCGCAAGGCGGCCAGCAGGCTGCGCGGCGCAAGGCGGGCGGCGAGGTGATCGTGCACGAGCCCATGCGCCATCGCCGCTTCGGCGGGCCAACCGGCAACGGGCGCGGTGTCCAGCACCTCGAAGGCGAAAGTGCGGTCCGGAGTGCTCCAGACCGAAAGCGCATCCCGCACCTGGCCGAGCGCGATGTCGCGGTTGTGGGGCTTCACGAGCGGGATGAAGCGGCCGGAGCGGCGGTAGCCGGCGGACAGCCCCGTCCCCGCTTCGAGTTCGGCGATCTCCGCTTCGAGCGAGACCAGTGCGGCGAACTGAAAGGCCTTCTTGGCGTTCCAGCGATCCGGCACGTGCGGCATCAGCGCGCCAAGCACGCCGCCGCTGGCGCCCGCGCCGATCGCGCGACGTTCGACCAGGCGCACGGACAGCCCGTCGCGGGCGGCAAAGAGCGCGGTCCACAGGCCCATGACCCCGCCGCCGACGACCAGCAGGTCCACGCCCGGTTGACCGGCGGCCTTCACGCGACTATCGGCATTTGCCATGGCTGAGCACGATCCTGAAAACATGCCGCAAAACGAAGCGGTCCTCGACTGGCACGAGGGCGATATGCCCTATTCCCCGGCCTTTGACGACCACTTTTATTGCCGCAGCGACGGCCGGCTGGAATGCGGCCACGTCTTCCTCGCCGGCAACGGCCTGCCGCTCCGCTGGCAACGCGAAAACCCCTTCCGCATCGCCGAGCTCGGCTTCGGCACCGGCCTCAATCTCTGCGAGACCTGGCGCCAGTGGCGGCACACAGCGCCGGGGGAAGCAAGTCTCTCCTTCACCTCCTTCGAGCGATATCCGATGGCGCGCGCCGATATCGACCGGGCGCTCTCGCACTGGCCGGAGATCGACCGGGAACGCGTGATCCTCACCGAAAACTGGCCGGATGCACCGGCCGGCCGCGTCGAGATCGATCTGGAGCCCCGCGTCCGCCTCACCGTCGTCTGCGGCGCGGCCCTGGACAGCCTCGGCCGGGAGGAGACGCCCTTCGACGCCTGGTATCTCGATGGTTTCGCGCCGGCGCGCAATCCGGACATGTGGTCGGCCGGGCTCATGGCGGAGGTTTTTCGCCTGACCGTGCCCGGCGGGCGCTTCGCGACCTATGCGGCGGCGGGCTTCGTGCGACGCAACCTGGCGGCCGCGGGTTTTGCGGTGGAGCGCCGGCCGGGTTTTGCCGGGAAACGCGAAATGCTCTGCGGGGAAAGGCCGGCGGTCTGAGCTCTCAGTGCACGGTGCCGGTCGCGGCGGGCACCTTGCCGCGCTTCAGCCAGCGGTCGAGCTTTTCTTCCAGCTTCTCGATGCTGATCGGCTTTGCCAGATAGTCGTCCATGCCGGCGGCAAGGCATTCTTCGCGGTCGCCATCGAGCACATGGGCGGTGACGGCGACGATGGGCACGCGGTGGCCGCTGCCGCTTTCGATCTCGCGGATCGCCCGGCTCGCCTGCAGGCCGTCCATGACCGGCATGGAAATGTCCATCAGGATCATGCGCGGGCGGCTCTCGCGATAGACCGCCACCGCCTCCTCGCCATTGCCGGCCAGCCGGAACCTCAGCCCCGAAGCCATCAGCATCTGTGTGAAGAGGATCTGGTTGACCTCGTTGTCCTCGGCGACCAGCACGTCCAGCACCTCGCCCTCCACGGCCGCGGGACCGGGCGGTGCGGTATGGGTCCGGAGCGGCAGAACCTTGCCCTCGGGCGCCGTCACGGATGACCGCACGCTGCGTGTCGCGCGCAGCACCTCGAAAACCGTCTCGCGCAACAGGTCGGCGCGGGCAGGCTTCATGAGATGGGCCTGGATATCGCTCGAGGACAGGAGCCTGTCCTCCGACGAAAGGTTCATCGAGGTGAGCACGATGACGGAAACATCGGCCGTCGCCGGACTTTCCCGGAGCGCGCGGATGAAATGGGGCGCGTGGTCCGGCTGGTAATCGAGCAGGATCGCATCCACCGAAAGGCCCATGCCGGTCGCCGCCGCGAGCACGGCGAGCGCCTCGGCCTCGGAGGCGACGGCGGTCGCATCGAAACCCCAGTCGAGCAGCATGTCGTGCGAGGCCTTGCGGGAAAGATCGTGCGCATCGACGACGAGGATGCGCGCGCCCGGCATCTTCGCCGGCAGGATGCGCGCCGGCAGCGCGGCGACCGCGAGCGTCATCGGCAGGCGCGCGGTGAAGACCGAGCCCTTGCCGATCTCGCTCATCGCGTCAAGCGTGCCGCCGAAAAGCCGCGTCAGGCCATCGGTGATCGCGAGGCCGAGGCCGGTGCCCTCGTGGCGACGGGTCGAGGAGGCATCGACCTGCGAGAACTTTTCGAAGATCGATTCCATCTTCTCGGTCGGGATGCCGGCACCGGTATCCTCGACGCGGATGACGATCTCGACCCCGCCCTCGGCCTTCGTGTGGCATGCGAGGTCGATCAGCACATGGCCGCGATCGGTGAACTTGACGGCATTGCCGACGAGGTTGGTGACGATCTGGCGGAAGCGGCCGGCATCGCCCATCACGGCGGCCGGCATGTTGGCCGCGCCGCGCACGACGAGCTCGATATCCTTTTCCGCGGCCTTGGCCGAAAGCAGCGTCGCCACGTCCTCGATCGCCTCGACCGGGTTGAAGGCGACGTCGCGCAGCGTCATCTGGCCGGCATCGATCTTCGAAAAATCGAGGATGTCGTTGATGATGGTCAGCAGCGCATTGCCGGACTTCACCATGATGTCGATGAAGGTTTTCTGCCGCGTGTCGAGATTGGACTTGGCGAGCAGCTCCGCCATGCCGAGCACGCCATTCATCGGCGTGCGGATTTCATGGCTCATATTGGCCAGGAATTCCGACTTCGCCTTGTCGGCGGTCTCGGCGCGGGTGACGAGCTGGCGCAGCTCCTCCTGACGGCTCTGGAGGTCGGTGATATCGGAGAAGACCAGGACGGAGCGTCCGCGGCTCGTCGGCGTCACGTCGAGGCGCAGCCAGCGCTGGTAGCCGCTGAACACGGTCAGCGACGCCGGCTTGCCGGTGAAGAGGATCGCCCCGAAATCGCTCGCATCGACCGGCACTTCGTCGAGGAAGCCGGCGATCTTGCGGTCGATGCAGCTTTGCAGCACGTCCTTGACCAGCGCGCCCGGCTGCAACAGCTCGCGCGGCATGGCGATCATCGTGGCAAGCGCCTCGTTGGAGAGCACGACCCGGTCGTCCTCGATGATCAGCAGGCCCTGGCTCATCGAGGTGACCGCATCCTTGACGAGGCTGCCGACCTCTTCCAGCGCGCTACGGGTCTCCAGCACCTCGCGCTCGCGCTCGCGCCGCTCGGTGATGTCGATGAAGGTGAGCAGGCAGCGGCCGCCGGAGATCGCACAGCCCGCCTCGATCACCGTGCGGCCATTGGCATAGGGCACTTCGCGCACCGGCATCTCGCCGGCGCGGATATCGGAAAGGCGCTGCTCGTAGCCCTGGTCGCAATCGCCGTCCTCGCAGGTGCCGCCCTGTGCCTGCTGGAAGCGCAGAAGCACGCCGAGCGCCTTGCCCCTGATCGGCGGCAACTCGCCGTTCCACAGGTCTTCGAAGGCGCCGTTCACCAGTTCGATGATGCCGGTCTCGTCAACGACGACGATGCCGACGGGAAGCGAGGCAACGATGCTTTCGAGGTCGGAGCGTGCCGCTTCCGCCGCGCGCTGCGCCTCGATCAGCTGGTCTTCGCGCTTCTTCAGCACCGTCGTGTCGGTGATCGAGCCGATCAGGTAGCTCTTCTCGTCGAGCGTGGTGACGCGGTAGAGCCGGGAGATCGTCGGCAGCGTGGAGCCGTCGGGACGGAAATAGTCGATCTCGGATTCGAGCAGCTCGCCGGTGTCGAGCACGAACTGGTTCTGCTCGTGGAATTCCTGTCCCTGTTCCGGGTACATTTCGAGCGTCGACAGGCCGAGCAGCTGTTCCGGCTGCTTGCCGGTCATCTCGACATAGGCCCGGTTGGCGAAGATCATGCGCTGGCTCTCGTCGCGCATGAAGCTTGCGACCGGCAGCTCGTCGAGCAGCGCCCGGTAGAGGCTGATCTCCTGCGAATGCTGCTTCAGCCGCCCTTCGCTTTCCTTGAGCGCCGTCACGTCCAGCCTGAGTGCCACGAGCACGCCATCCGGCCGGCGCTGTGTGACAAGGCGCATCCAGCCGCCGGCGACGCGCGCAACGGATTCGTAGACGGGCAGGTCGTAGCTTGCGAGCCGCGCGGCAACCCAGCGCTCGCGCTCCGCCGCGGGCGTGCGCCCCACTTCGATATCGTGCAGCGCCTCGGTGAGGGTCGTCAGGCGCACCGGCCCATCCGCGAGCTCACCGACAAGCGTCCGGTAGAATTCCCGCATGCTGCGATTTGCATAACTCAGCCGGTTGTCGGCGCCGAAGACGGCGACGCCGGCGCCGAGCGCATCGAGGGCGCCCTCGACGTGATCGGCGGGGCGCTCCTGCCTGTCATCGTCGTAAGCGGCGGCGGCCGGCGGCCGCACGGCATCGACGTTCACATTGGCGGCGCACACCGTCGTGGCCAGCGTCTCGACCGAGGGCGTAAAGAGGCCGACGAGGATCGACAGCGTCGGGGAAATCCGCTCGCGTTTCAGCGCGATCTCAAAGCTGCCGCCACCGAAGGGATGGATGTAGCGGGCGCGCTCGGGATTGCCGAAGATCAGGCAGCGGCGTTCGGGATCGTCCCGGTCGCCATGGCCGAGCGCCTCGCCGATCTCGTCGCTGCGAAGGCCGATCATCTCCGCAGCCGTATGGCCGAACAGGCGGGCATAGGCGTCGTTCACCGCCAGGTAGCGCAGCTCGCTGCTCTTGACGTAAGCCGGATGCGGGTGTTCGCGAACGCGCGCACAGGCCGCCACCAGCAATTCGTCTTGAGATTCAGCCACGCCTAGAGCTCCCCGAAGCGGGACGGAGGGAGGGATTCATACCCCTTGGGGAGTATCAGCAATCCTTGAACGGATGGTTAACCGTTCGTTGCCGGAAATCACGCATCGCCCCTCGAAAGGCCCTCTTATCCACCAGAGCATTTCCCTGTCGCAAATGACGGGGCATCGCATTTCCGGATATGCAACAAGGAGAAAAGGCAAACCAGACCGGGGCTTTTCTGCACATGGGCGACGTGATCAAACTCGAAAATCACCTCGATCAACCGGAGGCGGAGGCGACCGACACGCCGGTCGAACGCCGCCGCCGAAGCGGCGGACGCGGGGCCGAGCGCAGCCGGCGCGCGCCGACCACCTCGAAATATCTCAATCTCGTCAACACGACCGCCAAGTCCACCGTGCTGTCCGACGATGCGCTGGAGGCCGTGCACCAGGCCTCGCTGACCATCCTCGAAGAGATCGGCATGGACGTCATCCTGCCGGAGGCGCGCGAGCGCATGAAGGCGGCCGGCGCCGACGTGACACCGGGCACCGACCGCGTGCGCTTCGACCGCGGCCTCATCCTCGACATGATGGCCTCCGTGCCGCCGGCCTTCACCCTGCATGCGCGCAACCCGATCCGCAATGTCGAGATCGGCGGCAACAACCTGGTCTTCGCGCAGATCGCCTCCGCCCCCTTCGTCGCCGATCGCGACGGCGGCCGGCGCGCCGGCAACCAGGAGGATTTCCGCAAGCTGGTGAAGCTCGCGCAATCCTACGACATCATCCACACGACCGGCGGCTACCCCGTCGAGCCGATCGACATCCACGCCTCGATCCGCCATCTCGACTGCCTGTCGGACATGGTGAAGCTGACGGACAAGGCCTTCCACGTCTATTCGCTGGGCAAGCAGCGCAACCTCGACGGCATCGAGATCGCCCGCATCGGCCGCGGCATTTCCATGGAGCAGATGGAGCGCGAACCCTCGCTCTTCACCATCATCAACACCTCCTCGCCGCTGCGCCTCGACGGACCGATGTTGCAGGGCATCATCGAAATGTCCTCGCGCAACCAGGTCGTGGTCGTGACGCCGTTCACGCTCGCGGGCGCCATGGCGCCGGTGACGATCGCAGGCGCCGTCGTGCAGCAGAATGCGGAAGCGCTCGCCGGCATCGCCTTCACCCAGATGGTGCGCCGCGGCGCGCCGGTCATGTATGGCGGCTTCACCTCCAACGTGGATATGAAGACGGGCGCGCCGGCCTTCGGTACGCCGGAATATATGAAGGCGGTGGTCGCCGGCGGCCAACTCGCCCGCAAATACAACATCCCCTATCGCACCTCGAACACCAATGCCTCGAACACGCTCGATGCGCAGGCCGCCTATGAATCCGCCTTCTCGCTCTGGGCGCTGACCCAGGGCGGCGGCAATTTCATCATGCATTCGGCGGGCTGGAGCGAGGGCGGGCTGACGGCCTCCTTCGAAAAGTTCATCCTCGACGTCGACATGCTGCAGATGGTGGCGGAATATCTACAGCCGCTCGATGTGAGCGACGATGCGCTCGGCCTCGACGCCGTGCGTGACGTCGGCCCCGGCGGGCATTTCTTCGGCACGCCGCACACGCTGGCGCGCTACGAGACCGCCTTCTATGCGCCGATCCTGTCGGACTGGCGCAATTTCGAGACCTGGACGGAAGCCGGCCGGCCGACCACCTATGATCACGCCAACCGGGTCTTCAAGGAAAAGCTCAACACCTATGAGCGCCCGCCGCTCGACCCGGCGATCGAAGAGGAGCTCGACGCCTTCGTCGCCCGGCGCAAAGCGGAAGGGGGCGTGCCCACCGATTTCTAACAGGAATTTAATGAAACCGACCTGAAACCAAATTTTGCGTTGTGGATTTATCTGGTGTCCGAGCAATTCATGACCGATAGGCGGTCATCCCCGGATCAGGACAAAGACCATGTTTTCGTTGAAGACAGCCATCGCCACCGGTCTCATCGCACTGACCATGGCAGGCACAACGTTGGCAACCACATCGCAGGCAGAGGCCCATAACCGCTTTCTGCCCGGACTGGCCACCGGAATCATAGGCGGAGCCCTCGTGGCCGACGCGCTTCAGCCACGCTACTATGCGCCGCCGATCTACCGTCCGGTCTACCGGCCCTATGTGGTGGTCAACGATTATCCGACCTGCCATGTCGTCTGGCGCCATAACGCCTGGGGCGACCAGTACAGGGCGCGTGTCTGCTCCTGACGCGGCACTATAAATTCAAACGGGCAGGCTTGCGGCCTGCCCGTGGCATTTTCACTTCGCCGTCGATTTCACCGCCCGATGGCGGCCTGCACGGAAGCGATCAGCTTCTCCGTCGGCAGATTGGAAAAGTTCTTGTCGATCTCGGCCATGGTCAGCGTGCGGGATTTATCCGAAAGCTTGTTGCGGAGATCCCCCAGCGTCTGCGGTGCCGCGCACACGACTAGCCGGTCGAACGCGCCTTCGGCGGCGTAGTCGTCGATGCGGCTCGCGACTTCAGCGGTGAATTTCAGCTGTTCCTCCCGCACCGGGTCGCTCGAATACTCCATCGCGGAACGGCCGGGGCCGACGGAGGAATGGCTGCGGCCGGGTTTGTCGGCCATGATGTCCTGCGTCTTCTTCGTCTCGGAGCGATAGACTTCCTGCTCAGGGCTCTGTTGGCCGTCCTTCAGCAGGTTTACCCCCTTGAGCAGGCGAGCCTGATTGCCGTCAGCGGCGAGAATCCAAGTCGTAGCGGTCATGTTTCACTCCCGTAGCGATATTCATGGATAGGCAGACGAATCTGCGCAGACGAGCATCCTGCACGATTGTGGCCAGGATGCGCATGGTCCCAACGCAAGAGGTCGGCCGCGTGTTCCGGGTGGCGCGGGACACGAAGCTGTTGGAAAGGCGAAGGCAGCCCTATCGCCATGCCGCAAAGGCTGGCTAGGGTGCCCGAAACGACAGGATACGATCGTGGCCGAACCGCTGAAGAACCTGCTGCATCCCGGCCTCGTGACGGACATGGCCGGCCACATCTCCCGCCACGCTGCGGATTTCGACGCCGCCCGCTTCACGCGTCTCGCAACGGACGACATGGCGGCACTGGAGCTGATGCAGCGCGCGGAACGCATCAAGGACGCGCTGGCCGAGACGCTGCCTGCCGACTATGCCGCCGCAGCGGATATCCTGCGCAAGGCCCTGCCGCAGGATGGCAATCCGGGCCTGAGCGGCTGGGCGCTTCTGCCGGTCAACCAGTTCGTCGCCCAGCATGGTCTCCGGCATTTCGACCTGTCGCTCGCGCTCCTCAAGGCGTTGACGCCGCACTTCACCGCGGAGTTCGGCATCCGCCGCTTCATCCATGCCGAGCAGGACCGGGCGCTCGCCGAAATCTCCGACTGGGTAACGGATGCCAACCACCACGTCCGCCGGCTTGCCAGCGAGGGCACCCGCCCGCGCCTGCCCTGGGCGATGCGCCTGCCGGCGCTCGTCAAGGACCCGCAGCCGGTCCTGCCGATCCTCGTCGCCCTGCTGGACGATCCGGAAGACTATGTGCGCCGTTCCGTCGCCAACAGCCTCAACGACATCGCCAAGGATCACCCGGCCCTCGTTGCCGATTTCGTCGAGCGGCACATCGCGAATGCCTCGGCCGAGCGGCGGCAATTGCTGCGCCACGCCTCGCGCACCCTGCTCAAGAGGGGCGATGCGAAGGCGCTCGCCAATTTCGGCTTCGCCGCCGCCAAGGGCATAGCGGCCACGCTGACGCTCGCGGCACCCGTGGTCGAGTTCGGCGACAAGCTCGGCTTCTCGATCGTCGTGACGAATGCGGAGGCCGCTCCGCAGCGGCTGATGATCGACTATGCGATCCATCATGTGAAGGCGAACGGCACGCTGGCGCCGAAAGTCTTCAAGTGGAAACAGCTCGACCTGCCGGCCGGCGCGAGCCACGGTATCGCCAGGGACCACGCGATCCGGGCGATCACCACGCGGCGCTACTACCCCGGCGCACACCGCATCGAGATCCTGATCAACGGCGCGATCTGCGCGTCTGCCGACTTCGATCTCCGCATGGCCTGACGTCGATCCTTTCGCACCTGCGAAAACTAGGACTTGACTTTTCGACGCAAAACAACGACATGAGCCTCAGCGTCGCCCTTCGGCCGCCGCGTGAGCGAGCCAAAGATGTCCCGAGACCGGGATGCTGAGAAGGACTAGCGCAAGAGAACGATCCGCCTCCCATTTGCGGATGCCTGCGCAGACGACTACCCAACCAACCCACAAGTTCCCAATTCACGCGGGGTTCTTGACGCCGAACGAAACCGGAAACGCATGGTGCGTTCCGGCTTATCGCGTTTGGCGCCCCGAAAGGTATTTGACTTGACCACTTTCCACGACCTCGGCCTCTCGAAGACCATCGTCGACACGCTCACCACCCTCGGTTTTGAAAAAGCAACGCCGATCCAGGAAAAGGCCATCCCGCTCGTCATGGAAGGCTCGGACCTGATCGGCCTCGCCCAGACCGGCACCGGCAAGACGGCCGCCTTCGGCCTGCCGATGATCGAAAAGCTTCTTCTTGACGCCCGCCGTCCCGACCCGCGCAACATCCGCGCCCTCATCCTCGCGCCGACCCGCGAACTGGTGAACCAGATCGCCGACAACCTGCGCGACTTCGTGAAGCGCACACCGCTGCGCATCGTCACCGTCGTCGGCGGCGCCTCCATCAACAAGCAGTCGGAAATGCTCTCGCGCGGCACCGACATCCTCGTCGCGACCCCCGGCCGCCTGCTCGACCTCGTCAACCGCAAGGCCGTGACGCTGACCCAGGCCCGCTACCTCGTGCTCGACGAAGCCGACCAGATGCTCGACCTCGGCTTCATCCATGATCTGCGCAAGATCTCCAAGATGGTGCCGAAGAACCGCCAGACGCTGCTCTTCTCGGCCACCATGCCGAAGCTGATCGGCGAACTGGCCGGCGAATATCTCGTCAACCCGAAGAAGGTCGAAGTCACGCCCCCCGGCAAGGCTGCCGACAAGGTGGAACAGTATGTCCACCACGTTCCGGGCAAGGACCAGAAGGCGCAGATCCTGCGCAAGACGCTCACCGACAATCCGGACGGCCTGTCGCTCGTCTTCTCGCGCACCAAGCATGGCGCCGAGAAGCTGATGAAGCATCTCGACCATATCGGCTTCAAGGCCGCCTCCATCCACGGCAACAAGAGCCAGGGCCAGCGCGAGCGCGCCCTCAAGGCCTTCCGTGACGGCGAGATCCGCGTGCTGGTCGCCACCGACGTCGCCGCCCGCGGCATCGACATTCCGGGCGTCACCCACGTCTACAACTACGACCTGCCGGAAGTGCCGGACGCCTATGTCCACCGTATCGGCCGCACGGCCCGCAACGGCCGCGACGGCATCGCCATCGCCTTCTGCACGCCGGACGAAGCGCACCTGCTGCGCGATATCGAAAAGCTGATGGGCATCCAGATCACCGTCGCCAGCGGTGAAGCGCCTGCCGTCATCACCGCCGGTCCCGGCGGCAAGTCGCGCAAGCCCCGTTCGGGCAGCGGCCATCGTGCCAGCCAGGGTCGCGCAGGCCAGCGTCCGGCGCGCAAGCCGTTCGGCGAAGGTGCGCAGGCCGATGGCGGCGCACCGGCAGCCGGCAAGCGCGCGCATGGCAGCCGCCCGCCGCAGAAGCAGGGCGAGCGCCAGAACCGCAACCACGGCGCCGGCAACGGCCAGGGCCGCCCGAACCAGAGCGGCAAGCCGCGCCGTTCGGAAGGCCAGCGCCGCGAACAGGCGTAAGCTACAGCATTAGGAAATGAGGAAACGGCGGGCTTCGGCCCGCCGTTTTCGTTTGCTCACTCCGCCGGCGCTGGATCCTTGCGGTTGGTGAGGTAGACGCCCACCACGACGATCAGCGTGCCCATGATCATCGGGATCGTCAGTTCCTCGCCGAAGATGGCGGCAGCCTGGAGGGCGGCGATCGGCGGCACGAGATAGATGAGCGACGCCGCGCGGGACACCTGACCGCGGCGCAGCAGGTAGAGCAGCAGCAGGACCGCCCCCATCGAAATGCCGAGCACCGACCAGGCGAGCGCCGCGACGAAGGCCCAGCCGAAATCGACATGCAGGCTTTCGAGGCCCAGCGCAAGCGGCACGGTGACGATCAGGGCCCCGGCATATTGCAGCGTCGCGATCGCCCTGATGTCCCCCGTCGGCAGATATTGCTTCTGGTAGATCGTGCCATAGGTGACGGCGGCCATGCCGAGCATGTTGACGACAAGCGCGAAGGCCGGGATTTCCGCAGCGCCCTGCCCGAAAAACTTCGGCAGCACCGCGAGCAGCACGCCGAGGAAGCCGAGACAGAGGCCCGCCTTCTGCGTGCCGCTCAGCCGCTCGCCGATGAAATAGGGCGCGGCCAGCGCCGTCATCAGCGGCTGGAGTGCTGCGATGATGGAGGACAGCGCCGCCGGCACGCCCTCGCCGATCGCCCACCACACCGCGCCGAGATACAGCCCGTGCAGGAAGGCGCCGGAGACCACGGCATGAACGATCGTGCGCCGGTCGCGTGGCCAGGCGACGCCGGAAACGAAGCACAGGCCGGCGAAGAGAATGGCGGCCGTGACGTAACGGATGCTCAGGAACGTCAGCGGTTCGGAAACGATGGCGCCGAACTTTGCGGCGACCCAGCCGGTCGACCAGAGCAGGACGAAGATGGCCGGAGCCAGGCGATCGAGGGACATGGGACTTCCGGCAGAAGGACAATCGGTGCGCGAGCGATAGGCGGCGCCCCGGTGATGGTCAAAGGAATTTCCTTGATGATTAGGTTCAACGAAAGGCGGGACGGACCAGCTTTTCGGCATCTGCCCATCTTTTCGGCAGGCTCGCCGCGGGAAGCCGGCGCGGCGGATGCGCCGGCGTGTTCGTGCGCCCGAAAGAACCGTCTTGCCGGCCGGTTTAGCTGTGCTCAAAGCGGTGTGAGAATTCTTCAGCGCTAATTGAGCATGGTTCTTGCATTGCCCCTGATGTTGTACTCAAATGGCGAAAAATAGGGAACACGCCTTTGGCATTTGACGAAATGATCAGCGCGGACTCCAACCCGCGGCAGCCATATGAAAACTACCATGACTGGTACGAGGGGCAGGATCGGGCTCGCCTGATCGCCAAATCGAGGGACGCCGAAAACCTCTTTCGAAAAACCGGCATCACCTTCGCAGTCTACGGCCACGAAGACAGCTCCGAAAAGCTCATCCCCTTCGACATCATCCCCCGCATCATTTCCGGCCGAGAATGGCGCAGGCTCGCCCAGGGCATCGAACAGCGGGTCATCGCCCTCAACGCCTTCCTCGACGATATCTACCACAAGCAGGAAATCATCAAGGCCGGCCGCGTGCCGCGCGAACTGATCGAGCGCAACGTCGCCTTCCTGCCGCAGATGATCGGCTTCAAGCCGCCGGGCGGCGTCTATACCCACATCGTCGGCACCGACATCGTGCGCACCGGCGAAGACCAGTTCTACGTGCTGGAAGACAATGCCCGCACCCCCTCCGGTGTCAGCTACATGCTGGAAAACCGGGAAACCATGATGCAGATGTTCCCGGAGCTGTTTCATCTCAACAAGGTGCGCCCGGTCGAAGACTATCCGAAGCTGCTGCGCCAGAGCCTCGCCTCGCTCGCCCCGCCGCGCTGTTCGGGAAAACCGCGCGTCGCGGTGCTCACCCCCGGCATCTTCAACTCCGCCTATTATGAACACGCCTTCCTCGCCGACATGATGGGCGTGGAACTGGTCGAGGGCTCGGATCTGCGCGTCGTCGACGGCAAGGTGAAGATGCGCACGACCCGCGGCTACGAGGCGATCGACGTGCTCTACCGCCGCGTCGACGACGATTTCCTCGATCCCCTCACCTTCCGGCCGGATTCGGCGCTCGGCATTCCGGGCATCATGGATGTCTACAAGGCAGGCAACATCACCATCGCCAATGCGCCGGGCACCGGGATTTGCGACGACAAGGCGATCTATTCCTACATGCCGGAAATCGTCGAGTTCTATACCGGCCGCAAGGCGCTGCTCGAGAACGTGCCGACCTGGCGCTGCTCGGAAGAAGCCAGCCTGAAATACGTGCTCGAACATCTCGAAGAGCTCGTCGTCAAGGAGGTGCACGGCTCGGGCGGCTACGGCATGCTCGTCGGCCCGACCGCCTCGAAGAAGGAATGCGCGGCCTTTGCCGAAAAGCTGAAGGCCCGGCCGTCCAACTACATCGCGCAGCCGACGCTGTCGCTCTCCACAGTCCCCATCCTCGTCAACAAGGGCATTGCGCCCCGGCACGTCGACCTCCGGCCCTACGTGCTCGTTTCCGACAAGGTGCAGATCATTCCGGGCGGGTTGACCCGCGTGGCGCTAAAGGAAGGCTCGCTGGTGGTGAACTCCAGCCAGGGCGGCGGCACGAAGGACACCTGGGTACTGGAGGATTGATGCCGATGCTGGGAAGAACCGCAAACGGCCTTTACTGGATGTTCCGCTATATCGAGCGGGGCGAAAACATAGCCCGCCTCATCGACGCGGGCCTGCGCATGGCGCTGACGCGCAGCGGGTCCAGCGACGAGGACTGGGACGGCGTGCTGCAGAGTGCGGGCGTGCGCGAGGATTTCGACGAGGCGCACGGCAAGCTCACGAGTGCCGACGCGATCGACTACCTGCTGCGCGACACCGCCAACCCGTCCAGCGTGATGTCCTGCATCGATTCCGCGCGCAACAATGCCCGCATGGTGCGCACGGCGCTGACGCGGGAGACCTGGGAAGCGACCAACGAGTGCTGGATCGAGCTGAAGCTGGCGCTCTCCAAACGCGTGAAGCCCGCCGACATGCCGGAGGTGATCGGTACGATCAAGCGTTGCACCGCCCTCATCCGCGGCGCCTTCCACGGCACCATGCTGCGCGACGACATCTACAATTTCTCGCGTATCGGCACCTTCATCGAGCGGGCGGACAACACGGCCCGCATCCTCGACGTGAAGTACTACGTGCTCTTGCCGGCGATCGCCAAGGTCGGCTCCTCGCTCGACAACATGCAGTGGGAATCGATCCTGCGGTCGGTTTCGGCGCACCGCTCCTACAGCTGGGTCTATGACGGCGACTATTCCGCGAGCAACATCTCGGATTTTCTGATCCTCAACGACCGCATGCCGCGCTCGCTCGCCTATAGCTACGACAAGATCGTCAGCAATCTCGGTTATCTCGCCAAACTCTACGGCGACAACCACGCGGCGCACGAGACGGCATCCGCCACGCTGATGCTGCTGCGCAGCCGCAGCATCGAAGACATCATGGAACAGGGTCTCCATGAATTCATCGAGGAGTTCATCGTGCACAACAACCGCCTCGGAGCAGAAATCTCCGATGGCTACCGCTTCTACCGATAGGGCTGACGGGGCAAATTATGCGACTGAAGATCAGCCACACGACGGAATATCACTACGACGACCCGGTCCAGTATTCGCTGCAACGGCTGCGGCTGACGCCGAAAAACCATCCGGGCCAGCGCGTGCACGCATGGGCGACCACCGTGCACGGCGCGCGCCTGGAGGCGGGCTACACCGACCATTTCGGCAACCATGTCGATCTTGTCAGCACCAATGGCGAGCAGGTGGCGATCCGCATCGTCGCCGAGGGCGAAGTGGAAACGGAGGATCGCGCGGGCGTCTTCGGCCCGCACCAGGGTTTCGTGCCGCTCTGGCTCTATCTGCGCGAAACCCCGCTGACCAAGCCCGGCGCGCTGATCCACGCGTTGGCGGCGAGTTCCAGCGGCGAAAACGAACTGGCGCGCATGCATACGCTCATGCAAGCGATCCACGAGACCGTGGCCTACAAGCCCGGCGAAACCGTTTCCAGCACCACGGCCGAGCAGGCACTGGAGATGAAGCAGGGCGTATGCCAGGATCACACGCACATCCTCGTCTCCGCCGCGCGTTCCCTCGGCCTGCCCGCCCGCTATGTCTCCGGCTACCTGCTGATGGAAACACCCGAGCAGACGGCAAGCCATGCCTGGGCGGAAGTGCATCTGCAGGGCCTCGGCTGGGTCGGCTTCGATGCGGCCAACAAGATCTGCCCGGATGCGCGTTATGTCCGCCTGTCCGTCGGCCTGGACTACACCGACGCCGCCCCCATTTCCGGCATGGTGGTGGGCCTGGCGGCGGAAACGATGAGCGTTGCCATCACGGTGGAGCCTTCCGGCCAGAGCCAGTCACAAAGCCAGAGCTGACAACGGACCACGCCATCGCCTAGATGGCGTGCCGATGTTTCCCGGTTACACGGTGACGATGGTCCCGGCGATGCCGTGCATTTTCGCGCCTTGCGTTTTGGGGTTGAGCTTGTCGCTCGACAACTTGCCGGTGACGCTTCCACCCTCGTAGTGGCAAACCTCCACCATGGTCGTCGAACCACCGACCTGTCGTACGGTGACCTGGAGCGTGATGCCAACGCCGCCCTCCACCGTACCATCGCCGCCGGAGCGCACTGCGCCGACCCCGCTGTGGGAATATGCAAGGCAGCGGCCGATCGTGACGGTCGCGTGCTTTTGCAACGTGGTGGGCGCGTTCGCAGGATATGGCGACCACGCATTCGCCGTATCGCTCTTCAGGAACTTGATGATCTGCGCACCGAACTGGCAGAATTGACCCAGATCGAGATAGACAACCGAGTTCGTGCTGCTTTCTTTTCCACCCCAGCGGATCGCGGCGCGGGCGCGCGCCTCCTTGGCGTAAGCTGCGAGCTTATCAGGGCTTGTCTGCGGGCTCTGCAGCAGGCTGACGCTGTTGCGCCGGATGCGCCGCATGTGTTTGCTGGCAAAACCATTGCCTTCGAAGGTGATGGTATAACCCTCGCCTTTGACCGTCACCGCCGAACCGAGATCGGTTTCGTCGGCGACATCCGCGGTGAATGTGGTGGACTTGCCTTCCTTGAACGACGCGGAATCAGGACCTGGCATATACGCTTTCCTCCATTTGGGTGGTCAGCGTAATTGATCGTATTTTCTGCCCACCTTCAACACCATAACGTGCGGAGACGACGGCTTTGTAACCAAAAGTCAGATCGAGCCATGAAACATGTTTTGACGTTATGGAGATGAGGAGAATGCAGGGCATTCTCCTCACCGCGACCTGTCAATGGCTGTCCTTGCCGACCGCGCTGCCGCGACACCCTTTGAGGAAGTCGAGATCGGCGCCGGTATCGGCACCCTGCACATGCTGCTGGTGCAGCCAGGCATAGCCCGACACCGGCAGATCATGGTTCGGCGTCCACGCGGCGAGCCGGCGCGCCAGTTCCTCCTCGGGAATGTCGAGATGCAGGCGGCGGTTCGGCACGTCCAGCTCGATCATGTCCCCGTCCTTCACGACCGCCAGCGGTCCGCCGACGGCCGCTTCCGGCGAGGTGTGCAGCACGACGGTACCGTAGGCGGTGCCCGACATGCGCGCATCGGATATGCGCACCATGTCGGTAATGCCCTTCTTCAGCACTTTCGGAGGAAGCCCCATATTGCCGACCTCGGCCATGCCCGGATAGCCCCTCGGCCCGCAATTCTTCATGACCATGACGCAGGTCTCGTCGATGTCGAGAGCGTCGTCGTTGATCTTGGCCTTGTAGTCGTCGATGTCCTCGAACACGACCGCCCTGCCCCGGTGCGTCAGGAGATGCGGTGAGGCGGCCGACGGCTTCAGCACGGCGCCCTTGGGCGCGAGATTGCCGCGCACGACGACGATGCCGCCCGATTGCGTCAGCGCCTTTTCGGCCGGAAGGATGACGTCCTCGTTCCAGTTGACGACGTCCTTGACCTCGTCCCAGACGGTTTCGCCCGAGACCGTGATCGCATCCTTGTGGAGGAGGCCGGCCTCGCCGAGACGCTTGAGAACGACCGGCAGGCCGCCGGCATAGAAGAACTCTTCCATCAGGTACTTGCCCGACGGCATCAGGTTGACGATGGTCGGCACGTCGCGGCCGCAACGGTCCCAGTCGTCCAGCGTCAGGTCGATGCCGACGCGGCCGGCCATGGCGAGCAGGTGGATGACGGCATTGGTCGATCCGCCGATGGCCGCATTGGTGCGGATGGCGTTCTCGAAGGCCTGTTTCGTCATGATGTCGGACGGCTTCAGGTCGTCCTTGACCATCTGAACGATGCGCCGGCCGGTGAGCTGCGCCATCACCTTGCGGCGAGAATCGACGCCCGGAATGGCCGCATTGCCTGAAAGCGCCATGCCGAGCGCTTCGGCCATGGAGGCCATGGTGGAGGCCGTGCCCATCGTGTTGCAGGTGCCGGAGGAACGGCTCATAGAGGCCTCGGCCTCGAGGAACTCCTCCTGCGTCATCTCGCCGGCCTTCACCATTTCGGAGAACTTCCACAGATGCGTGCCGGAGCCGACGCGCTCGCCGCGGAAGTAGCCGTTCAGCATCGGGCCGCCGGTGACGACGATCGACGGGAGGTCGACGGACGCTGCCGCCATGATCAGCGACGGCGTGGTCTTGTCGCAACCGACCATCAGCACGCAACCGTCCATCGGCTGGCCACGGATCGTTTCCTCGATCGCGAGTGCCGCCAGGTTGCGGTACATCATCGCGGTCGGGCGGAAGGTGTTTTCGGAGGCCGAGAACACCGGCACTTCCATCGGAAAGCCGCCGGCCTCCCAGATGCCCGCCTTCACCTTCTCGGCGAGTTCGCGCAGGTGGCCGTTGCACGGGGTCATGTCTGACCAGGTGTTGAGGATGCCGATCACCGGGCGGCCGTCGAACAGATCGTGCGGATAGCCCTGGTTCTTCATCCAGCCACGGTGATAGATCACGTCACGGCTGGTGCCGCCGTACCATTCCTGCGATCTCAGCCTGCGCGGCCATTCCGCTTTCTTCGTCATGTCTTTCAGTCCTTGAAGGGCCTGCCCCGAACAGCCGGGTGGCCTTTGCCTCACGCCAGCGTGTAGGCGGTTTTGACGGTTGTGTAGAATTCGTTGGCGTATTTGCCCTGCTCGCGCGAGCCGTGCGACGAGCCCTTGCGACCGCCGAACGGTACATGGAAATCGACGCCCGCCGTCGGCAGGTTCACCATCACCATGCCGGCCTCCGCATTGCGCTTGAAATGCGTCGCATGCTTCAGGCTCGTGGTGGCGATGCCGGAGGAGAGGCCGAACGGCGTGTCATTGGCGACGGCCAGCGCTTCCTCGAAGTCCTTGACGCGGATGACTGCGGCAACAGGCCCGAAAATCTCTTCGCGCGAAATGCGCATGTCGTTCGTCGCCTCGGTGAACAGCGCCGGAGCCAGATAGAAGCCGGGCGTGTCGCGCTTCAGAAGCTCACCGCCGAAGGCGAGCTTTGCGCCCTCTTTCTGGCCGATCTCGATATAGTCCGTGTCCTGCTTCAGCTGACTCTCGTCGACCACCGGTCCGATATGCGTGCCCGCCTTTAGCGCATCGTCGACGACAACGCTCTTCAGCCGTTCGCCGACGGCCGCAACGAACCGGTCATGGATGCCTTCCGTGACGATGACGCGCGAGGAGGCGGTGCAGCGCTGGCCGGTGGAGAAGAAGGCCGAGTTGACGGCGGCCTCGACGGCAACCGTGAGGTCCGCATCGTCGAGCACGACGAAGGGGTTCTTGCCGCCCATTTCGAGCTGGTATTTGCGGTTATGCTCGATGGAGGCGGTGGCGACGCGTTTTCCGGTGCCGGTCGAGCCGGTGAAGGTGATGGCATGCACATCCGGGCTGTCGAGCATGGTCTGGCCGACGACCGAACCCTTGCCCATCACGAGGTTGAGCACGCCCTTCGGCAGGCCGGCGCGGTGGAGGATATCGACGATCGCCCAAGAGCAGCCGGGCACCAGTTCGGCCGGCTTGAAGACCACCGTGTTGCCGTAGCAGAGCGCCGGTGCGATCTTCCAGGCGGGGATGGCGATCGGGAAATTCCAGGGCGTGATGATGCCGACGACGCCGACCGGCTCGCGGGTGATCTCGACGCCGATGTTGGGGCGCACCGACGGCAGCACCTCGCCGGCAAGGCGCAAGGTTTCGCCTGCGAAGAAATCGAAGATTTGGCCCGCACGCACCGTTTCGCCGATGCCTTCCGCCAATGTCTTGCCCTCCTCGCGCGACAGCAGCCGGCCGAGTTCATCCTTGCGCGCGAGGATTTCGTCGGCGGTCTTGCGCAGAATGGCATGGCGCTCGAGGATGCCGGAGCGCGACCAGGCCGGGAAGGCAGCCTTCGCCGCCGCGATCGCCGCCTTGGTGTCCTCGACGGAGGCGCGGGCATATTCGCCGACCACGTCGTCGGTGTTCGACGGGTTGATGTTGCGGACCGCGTCCGAGCCGACCCATTCGCCGGCAATCAGGTTCTGGTGCATGATCATGGGCTGTCGAGCCTCCTGTCTGTCATGGCGGCCGTGTGGCCGCCGCGTCGGTTACAATTGGCGGATTTCGATCTCGTCTTCCCTGGCGATCGCCAGCGGATTGCGCAGCGGCAGGCCAAAACCGCCGGCGCCGATCTCGAACACGTCGCCCTCTTCCGTGCGGATGCCGTCACCGAAGGACAGCGTCGCCGTGCCGAACATGTGGACATGCACGTCGCCTGGCGCGCGGAACAGGCCGTATTTGAAGTGGTGATATTCGAGATTGGCGAAAGTGTGGGACATGTTCGCCTCGCCGGAGACGAAGGGCTTTTCCCACAGAACCGTGCCGCCCCGCAGGATGCGCGAGAAGCCGCGGATATCGTCAGGCGCCGCGCCGACGCGGATTTCCGGGCCGAAGCTCGCCTGCCGCAGTTTCGAATGGGCGAGGTAGAGATAGTTGATCCGCTCCGTCACATGGTCGGAGAATTCGTTCGAGACCGCAAAGCCGATGCGGAACGGCGAGCCGTCGGCAGCGATGATGTAGATGCCGGCCATTTCCGGCTCCTCGCCGCCATCGAGCGCGAAGGAGGGCGAGGTGAGTGCCGCGCCGGGTGCGACGGCCTGCGAGCCGTTGCCCTTGTAGAACCATTCCGGCTGAACGCCCTTCTCGCCGGCTTTCGGCTTGCCGTTTTCGAGGCCCATGCGGAACATCTTCATGGAATCCGTCAGCGTCTCTTCTGCGGCTTCCGTGGTCTTCTTGTGCATGGAATCACGCGTCGCGGCGGAGCCGAGATGGGTGAGGCCCGTGCCGGTCAGGTGCAGGTGCGCGGCATCCGGATGGGTGATCGGCGACAGCAGCCGGCCATCCGCATAGGCTTCTTCCAGATCGACCTCGTCACCAAGACCCTTGGCATCGATGACCGCTTTCAGCGACTGGCCACTGTTGGCGGCTTCGAGCGCGAGGGCATAGACGCTTGCCGTGTCCTTCACGGCGCGGCCCGTGCCACCCTCTTCCCGCACGATGACGGTAATCGAGCCGTCGGCATTTGCTACCTGCGAAATCAGCATTTCCGTTTCCTTCCTTGAGCCGGCCTCGGCCAAGGCTCCGCACCTGCGGTTGACAAACGTCACCGCACTGGCCGCTTCCGCAGCCCGTCAAACATTCTTGCAGTTCGTATGGCTGGCCGGCTCCCGGTCAGCCCTTGTTCTTGTTGTAGACGTCGAAGAACACGGCCGCGAGCAGCACCAGGCCCTTGATGAGCTGCTGGTAATCGATGCCGATGCCCATGATCGACATGCCGTTGTTCATGACGCCCATGATGAAGGCACCGATGACCGCACCGGTGATTTTCCCCACGCCGCCGGATGCCGACGCGCCGCCGATGAAGCAGGCCGCGATGACGTCGAGCTCGAAGCCGACGCCGGCCTTCGGCGTCGCCGAGTTGAGACGGGCGGCGATGATCATGCCGGCCAGCGCCGCGAGCGCGCCCATGTTGACGAAGGTGTAGAAGGTCAGCCGCTCGGTATTGATGCCCGAAAGCTTCGCCGCCTTCTCGTTGCCGCCCATCGCATAGATGCGTCGGCCGATCGTCGTGCGGGTCGTGACGAACGTGTAGAGCACGATGAGCAGACCCATGATGACGAGAACGTTCGGCAGGCCGCGATAGGTGGAAAGCTGGAAGCCGAGGAAGATCGCGACCGCGCTGATGATCAGCATCTGGCCGGCGAAGAAGGCGAAGGGCTCGTTCTCGGTCTCATGCAGCGCGTTCTGGCTCCGCTCGCGCAGGCCGGCATAGATGGCGTAGCCGACGAGCAGGATGACCACGATGAGCGCGAAATAGTTCTTGATGAGGCTCGTCGCCGGATCGGTGATGGACAGGAAATCGGGCACGAAACCGGTGGAGAGGATCTGGAACTCCTTGGGGAACGGGCCGACCGGCCGGCCGCCGAGCACCACATAGGTCATGCCGCGGAAGACGAGCATGCCGGCGAGCGTGACGATGAAGGACGGGATCTTCTGGTAGGCGACCCAGTAGCCCTGCGCCGCGCCCATGAGAGCGCCGACGAGAATGCAGGCGGGCACGACGATGATCGCCGGCAGCCCCCATTTCACCAGCATGATCGCCGAGATCGCCCCGATGAAGGCGACGATGGAGCCGACAGAGAGGTCGATATGCCCTGCCACGATGATCAGCAGCATGCCGAGCGCCATGATGACGATGAACGAGTTCTGCAGCACGAGGTTGGTGATGTTGACCGGGCGGAAGAGCACGCCGTTGGTGATGACCTGGAAGAAGATCATGATCACGACGAGCGCGACCAGCAGGCCATATTCGCGGATGTTCTTCTTGAGGTATTCCCCCACCGAAGGCTGGGTCGTCTTTGTCGCGGTGTCGGTGGACATCAGTGTTTCTCCCCGGAGCGCATGATGGCGCGCATGATGGATTCCTGGCTTGCTTCCGCCTTGGAGAGCTCGGCCACGATGCGTCCTTCGTTCATGACATAGATGCGATCGCAGGTCCCGAGCAGTTCCGGCATCTCCGACGAGATCATGAGGATGCCCTTGCCCTCGGCGGCAAGCTGGTTGATGATTGTATAGATTTCGAACTTCGCGCCGACATCGATTCCGCGCGTCGGCTCGTCGAGGATCAGCACCTGCGGATCGGTGAACAGCCACTTCGACAGCACCACCTTCTGCTGGTTGCCGCCCGAAAGATTGACCGCTTCCTGATAGATCGAGTGCGACCGGATGCGCAGCCGCGAGCGGTAGCCGGAGGCGACCTTCGTCTCCTGGTGATTGTCGATCACCGCCGCCTTGGAGACGCCCTTGAGGTTGGCGAGCGTCGTGTTGTGCATGATGTTGTCGATCAGCACGAGGCCGAGATGCTTGCGGTCTTCCGTCACATAGGCAAGGCCCGCGTCGATCGCCTTGGGGATCGTGCTGACATCGACCGGCTTGCCGCGCATGGCGACCTCGCCGGTGATCTTGTGGCCCCAGGACTTGCCGAAGATGCTCATCGCCGTCTCGGTGCGCCCTGCCCCCATCAGCCCGGCAATGCCGACCACTTCGCCGGCGCGCACGTTGAAGCTGATATTGTGCAGGAACTGGCGGTCGCGGTGGTGCTGGTGGAAGACGTTCCAGTTCTTCACTTCCAGCAGCGTCTCGCCGATCTTCGGCTCGCGCGCCGGGTAGCGGTCTTCCATCTCGCGGCCGACCATGCCCTTGATGATGCGGTCTTCGGAAATATCCTCGTGATGACAGTCGAGCGTCTCCACCGTGCCGCCATCGCGCAGGATGGTGATCTGGTCGGCGACCTTTTTGATCTCGTTCAGCTTGTGCGAGATGATGATCGACGTCATGCCCTGCGCGCGGAACTCCACGAGCAGATTCAGCAGCGCATCGGAATCCTTCTCGTTGAGCGAGGCGGTCGGCTCGTCGAGGATGAGCAGGCGCACCTTCTTGGAGAGCGCCTTGGCGATCTCGACGAGCTGCTGCTTGCCGACGCCGATATCGGTGATCAGCGTGCCCGGCGGCTCCTTGAGCCCGACCTTGTTCAACAGTTCCTGCGTGCGGCGGAAGGCGAGCTTCCAGTCGATGATGCCGTTCGTCGCCACCTCGTTGCCGAGGAAAATGTTTTCGGCGATCGACAGGAGCGGCACGAGCGCCAGCTCCTGGTGGATGATGATGATGCCCAGATGCTCGCTGTCGGAGATCGTGGAGAAGCGACGGACCTCGCCGTCGAAATGGATTTCGCCCTCGTAGGAGCCGGCCGGATAGACGCCGCTCAACACTTTCATGAGGGTGGATTTGCCGGCGCCGTTTTCGCCGACCAGGGCGTGGATCTCGCCTTCGCGGACCTTCAGGTTGACGTTGTCGAGCGCCTTTACGCCCGGAAACGTCTTCGTGATGCCACGCATTTCGAGAAGGGTCTTGCTCATGTATCAGTTTCCAGCAGCCGGTCCTCCACCCTGCGGCGGTAAACCGAGCCTATTCGCTCTGCGATCCGGAGAAAAGAGGGTTCGCGCACGAGACGCGAACCCCCGAGAGAGTGAAGAACGATCAGTTCTTCAGCTGGTCGGCCGTGTAGTAGGCCGAGTCCGTGACGAGGATCTTCTCGGCGTTGGACTTGTCGACGGCAACCGGCTTCAGCAGGTAGGACGGAACGACCTTGACGCCATTGTCATAGGTCTTGGTGTCGTTCACTTCCGGCTCCTTGCCTTCCAGGATCGCGTTGACCATGCCAACGGTGACCTTGGCCAGTTCGCGGGTGTCCTTGAAGACCGTCGAATACTGTTCGTCGGCGAGGATCGACTTGACGGACGGGAGTTCGGCGTCCTGGCCGGTGACGACCGCCATCGGCTGGTCGCCCGAGCCGTAGCCGACGCCCTTCAGGGCCGACAGGATACCGATCGAGAGACCGTCATAGGGCGACAGAACGCCATCGACGCGACCATCGGTGTAGGTCGAGGAGAGCAGGTTTTCCATGCGGGCCTGGGCAACCGCACCGTCCCAACGCAGCGTGCCGACGGTTTCCATGCCGGTCTGGCCGGACTTGACGACGATGTCGCCGCTATCGATCAGCGGCTGGAGAACCGACATGGCACCATCGTAGAAGAAGAAGGCGTTGTTGTCGTCCGGCGAACCGCCGAAGAGCTCGACGTTCCACGGCTTGGTGTCCGGGAACTTCGCCTTGAGGCCGTCGACGAGGCTGGTGGCCTGGAGAACGCCGACCTGGAAGTTGTCGAAGGTGGCGTAGTAGTCGACATTGCCCGAATCGCGGATCAGGCGGTCATAGGCGATGACCTTCACGCCGGCATCGGCCGACTTCTGGAGGATGTCGGAGAGCGTCGTGCCGTCGATGGCGCCGATGACGAGAACCTTGGCACCCTTGGTGACCATGTTTTCGATCTGGGCGAGCTGGTTCGGAATGTCGTCGTCAGCAAACTGCAGGTCCGGCGTGTAACCGGCTTCCTTGAACAGCTTTTCCATCGTCTCGCCGTCGGAAATCCAGCGGGTCGAGGTCTTGGTGGGCATGGAGATGCCGACCATGCCCTTGTCCTGGGCAAAGGACGGCGCCACGAACGACGCGACGCTAATGGCGGCGGCGGCGAGAAGCGAAGTGATCATTTTCATTGAAAGGTCTCTCCCTGGTGCGCGCTGGCCGATATCGCGGCCAGGCATTGTTCTGTGCGCAGGCGGGGTCGCATTCAGACGACGGTCTGACTGGTCGGGCATAAAACCCGCCGGTCCCCACTCCCAAGGACCCCAGCGCACATTGGCGCAAGGTCGTACGAATTGCCATAACTGTCAAATGCAATAAGCTTCTAAATTGATACCAGAACTGGTATATTATCCGGCAAATATACTATTTTATGAATCGGAGTAACCATGCGTTTGGACGATGATATCGAAGAAAGCCTCTTTCCCGATGACAGCGCCGACGGCCTCCAGGGCGTCGGCCTGCTGCGCAGCGGCCTGAAGCTCAGCCACCTGCGCATGATCGTCGCGATCGAGGAGCACAAACAGGTGAGTGCCGCGGCCGAAGCGCTGAACATCTCGCAGCCCGCGGCCTCCCGCATGCTGACGGAAATGGAGACGATCCTCAAGGCCCAGCTGTGCGAGCGCGTCTCGCGCGGCGTGGCGCTGACGGCCTTCGGCCGCGCCTTCGCACGCCGCGCGCGCACCATCCTGCTGGAACTGCGCGAGGTGGACCGCGAGCTTTCCGCGCTGAAATCCGGCACCGGCGGCTCGGTCTTCCTCGGCTCGGTGACCGCACCGGCGATCAGCCTCGCCGTGCCGGCAATCCAGCAGGTGAGTGCCGCCTATCCCGGCATCGAGGTGAATGTGCGCGTCGAGACGAGCAACGTGCTCGCCCGGGAATTGCTGGCGGCAAGGCAGGATTTCATCATCGCCCGCGTGCCGGACGACCTCAACCCGCGCCTCTTCAACGTCACCGAGATCGGTATCGAAAAGGCCTGTCTCATCGTGCGCAAGGGCCATCCGCTGCTCGAAAAACCGGTCGTCGGCCTCGCCGACCTGCCCCATTACGACTGGGTGTTCCAACCGGCCGGCACGCTGCTGCGCCGGCGCATCGAGGAACTGTTCATCGCGGCGGGCGTGGCGCTGCCCTCCACCGTGGTCAACACCTCGTCGATCCTGCTCACCACGGCCATCGTCTGCGGCTCGAATGCGATCGCCCCCGTCGCCCGCGACATGGCGGTCTTCATCGCCGATGTCGGCGCGCAGGCGGGGGACGTGCGCATTCTCAACACCGATTTCGAGATCGACATCAAGCCCTACAGCCTCATTTCCGTCAAGGGCAGGGCGCTGCCGCCGAGCGCCAAACTGCTCTATGATCTGATCCTGCAACGCAGCCGGATGCTTTCGCCGGACTGAGGAGATCTTTGATGTTCGGCATGACCGTTTTCGAATCCGTGCTGGAAAGGCTGAAGGCCGAGGCGCGCGAAGCGGAGGAAGACGACGCGCTCGAGGAAGAAGGCCCGGGCGTGATCTGCGGGCTGACCTCCGGCTTTGCCGGGCTGGGAATGGGCGCAACCTTCGTCTCCGGCTCGCAGGCCGCCGCCGCCTATCTCGATCTCTACGAGGAGCCAGTTCCCGTGCCACCGGAGCCGGAACCGTTGCCGCCCGAGCCACCGCCGCATCTCCTGCGCGTCGCACCGGAAGAGGTGGCGGAAGACCTCGCCCTGCACGGCAGCGAAAGCGTGGACGACCTGCTCGCCCGCCGCCGCAGCTTTGCCCGCGAAAACCACCCGGACGGCGTGCCGCCGGACCTGCGCGACAACGCGACCCTGCGCATGAAGATCGCCAACATGCTGATCGACGAGACGATCCGCCGGATCCATGTCGAGAAGCGTTTGGGGCTGTCGGGTTAGCTCTTCGGTTGCTCTTCCGGCGGCTTTGCGGCGGGATCGGAGGGCTTGAAGAACAGGATGAGGTTGGCGAAGGCATAGGCGGTGACGACGAGGAAGATCGTGCCCCAGGTCTGCTCGCCGTTATAATATTCCACGCCCGTCCATGCGGCACAGACCCCGACCAGAAGTAGCCGCCGCCAGAGCGGACGGTAGAACGGATGGTCGGTATCGATGATTTTCATGAACGTCTCCTCACGCCTTCGCCCGTCTATAGGCGGTTTTTCCGCGCGGGGAAACCGGCTTTTCAGGCATCGAGACGATCGAGGAAAGCGGCAAGCTCCGAGGGCTCGATGCCGACCGAATGGCTCTTCTCCGGATAGGCACCGGATCGCACGTCATCCGCATATTCGCGGAAGGCCGCGATGCGCTCCTGCTGGAGCCGATCATATTCGGCGGTGAAATTGCGATAGACCTTGGCATGGCGCGGATAGTGGCCGCGGTTCTGGCCGAGCACGTCGTCGGCAAAGAGGTACTGCGCATCGCAGCCGGTGCCGGCGCCCATCGAGAGCATGAGGAGCGACGTCTTCGCGCTGATCGCCGCGGCGATCGCGCCCGGCACGACCTCGATTTCGGCCGCAAATGCCCCCGCCTCTTCCAGCGCCTTCACCTGCCGCCAGATTTCGAGCGCACTCGCAGCCGTCTTGCCCACCGCCTTGAAGCCGCCCGTCCACGTCGCCTTGGAGGGGATGAGCCCGACATGGCCGCAGACCGGGATGCCCTCCTCGCGCAGGCGCCGGACGGTGGAAAGGCCGGCCGCGCAGTAAACGGCATCGCCGCCCGCCTTCATCGCCTGGAAGGCGCCGCGCAGATAATCGTCCGCCGTGACGAGATCACCATATTCGAGGCCGGGAAAGGCGAAGACCGTGGGTGCCGCCTCGCGAAAGGCGGGCCCGAGAAGCGCAGGCGGCACGGATACGAGGTCGATGCCCGCCTGCTCGGCGGCAGCGGCCTCCTCCAGCGTCACGACACGCAGCATGGTGAGCTGGCGCTTGCCCTTCATCGCCTGAAGGTCGGCGACGGTCGGTCTCTTGTTCTTCACGGTGATCTCCCGGCTCAGGCAGCGAGCAGTTTCTTGAGTTTGGTTTCCGGCGCGGCCAATTCGGCCGGGTCGGGATGGATGCGCGCGGCGATGAGCATTTCCGCAAGGCGGATATCGCGCGCCACCGCATTGCCCGGCCCGATGCCGCTCGCCGCGATCAGCCGGCCCTCGGCATCGAGGTGGAAGAGGATGAATGCCCCCTCGCCCATGTCGCGCCGGACCGTCGTCACCGCGCCATCGGCAAGGCCGGCGATCTGCAAGGTCATGTCGTATTGATCCGACCAGAACCACGGTACAGCTGCATGCGCCTCCGCGCCGCCCAGCATGTTGGCCGCTGCAAGCTGACCCTGCTCCTGCGCATTGCGCCAGGATTCGAGGCGAATGCGGCGCTCGCCATAGAGAGGGAGCGGATAAGACGTACAATCGCCGGCCGCAAAGATATCCGGGTCGGAGGTCCGCAGCATTCCATCGACGGCAATGCCGTTCTCGACTGCAAGGCCGGCTGCTTCGGCGAGCTCCGTATTCGGCGCCGCGCCGATGCCGACGACCAGAAGATTTGCCGAAACGACGCGGCCGTCCTCGAGCGCGATGCGCACCTCGCCCGGCAAGTCCTCGACACCCGCAACCTTGGCACCGCAGAGGATCTCGACGCCCTCGGCCGCATGGCGCTCCGCCACGATCGCGGCAATCTCCGCCGGCACGCCGCGGCTCAGCACGCGGGGCAGCCCTTCGACCAGCGTCACCGTCGCCCCAAGCTTGCGGGCACTTGCCGCCAGCTCCAGGCCGATGAAGCCGCCACCGAGAATGGCGATGTGGCTGCCCTCCACCAGATGCGCCCGAATACGCGCGGCATCGTCATGGCTGCGAAGTGCGGCAATGCGTCCGCCATGGGCCGTACCAGGCAGGACCCGCGGCCGGGCACCGGTGGCGAGCAGCAGCTTGTCATAGGGCAGCGCCGTACCATCGCTCAGCACGATGCGCCTGCGGGTGCGATCGATTTCGGAAACCGTTTTGCCGATGAGCACATCGATCCGCGCTTCCGCATAACGCTCCGCATCGGCGACGAGCTTCGGGCCGGCACCGGCGATCAGCGCGTCCTTGGAAAGCGGCGGCCGCTCGTAGGGCAGATGCGTCTCGCTGCCGATCAGCGTGATCGTGCCGTCGAAACCCTTGTCGCGCAGCGCGAAGGCTGCGCGCGCGCCGCATTCGCCGGCGCCGACGATGACGAAGTTTGCCATGGAATGATTCCTCAGAGCCCGATGAAGACGGTGCCGCCTTCGACCTTGACCGGATAGGTTTTCAAGTCGACGCACACAGGCGCGCCCTTGGCCTCGCCGGTCTTGTAGTTGAACCGGCCGTTGTGCTTGGGACATTCGATGACGTGGTCCATCACGAGGCCATCGGCGAGATGGATTTTCTCGTGGGTGCAGAGCCCGTCGGTGGCGTGGTAGGTATCCTCCGGGCTGCGATAGACCGCGAAGGTGCGGCCCGCATGGTCGAAGCGGATGACATCCTCCTCGTCGATCTCGTCCGCTGCGCAGACCTCGATCCAGGTGTCGCTCATGGTCGTCTCCTCCAAGACTGGGGCGTTATTCGGCGGCCGCGACGGCCGGTTCTGCGTGGAATTCTTCCTTGTAAGGCCGGGCCGTCATCGGCAGGTCGCGCTTCAGAAAGTAGTCCTCGTTGCGCAGTTGCCGCAGGAAGGCCGGCAGCATTTCCTTGTAGCCGTGCCACATGGACGGGTTCGGCGTCGGCAGGTCATGCTTGATCATGGCGTGCAGCCTCGGCAGTGCGTGATAGGGTACCATCGGGAACATGTGGTGCTCCACATGGTAGTTCATGTTCCAGTAGATGAAGCGGCTGAAGGGGTTCATGTAGACCGTGCGGCTGTTCAGCCGGTGATCGATGACGTTGTCGGCGAGGCCCCCGTGCTGGAGCAGGCCGGTCAGCACGTGATGCCAGGCGCCGTAAAGTCGCGGCAGGCCGATCAGCATGGCCGGCAGGATCGAGCCGATGGCGAAACACAGCGCGATGGTCGCGAGATAGATCACCAGCCAGATGCGGGCGATGCGGATCGCCTTCGGCTGCTCGGATTCGGGGATGAAGGTCTTTTCCGCCGCACTCATCACGCCGGAAGCATTGCGCACCATGTCGACCACGGCATGCCAGGCGTCGAGAAGACCGAAGAAGTTGAACACGAGGCGCAAAAGATCCGGCGGGCGCATGACGGCGATTTCGGGATCGCGGCCGACGATGACCGTATCCGTGTGGTGGCGGGTGTGGCTCCAGCGCCAGGTCACCGGATTGCGCATGATCATGAAGCAGGCGATCTGGTAGACGGCGTCGTTCATCCACATCGTCTTGAAGGCCGTGCCGTGGCCGCATTCATGCCAGCGGGAATCCGACGCCGAACCGTAGAGCACGCCATAGACCAGGAAGAACGGCAGCGCCCACCAGCTTCCCCAGAACCAGACACCGAGAGCGCCGGTGACGAGCATCGTGCCGAGCCAGATGGCGGTGTCGCGGATCGCCGGGCCGTCGCTGCGCTGCATCAGCGCCTTCATCTCCTTGCGCGGGATGTCGGTGTGATACCACTCGGCTGCCGCAAGGCCGTTCGCCACGGCTGCCTCGGCATCGCGGCCAAGAAGGCTGTAGTCCCGCTTCGTCGGCTTCATCGCCCGTCTCCTCCATCTGATGGGCAAACGATAATACCGATGCTTGCGTCTCTCAATCCTGCCATGATAGAATGCGTCAAATACTATCATTCACCATCATTTGGTTTTGATGGAAAGATTTCAGGGAGGGGAACATGGCATCGCGGCCCACCATTACGGATCTCGCCAAAGCAGCCGGCGTCAGCGTCGCGACCGTCGACCGCGTGCTGAACGGCCGCCACAAGGTGCGCGAGGAAACGGCGCGCCGGGTCTATGACGCCGCCAATGCCATCGGCTATCACGCGCTCGGCCTCATCCGGCAGCGTGTCTTCGAGGACCTGCCGCAGTACCGGCTGGGCTTCAGCTTCCAGCGCCCCAACCAGGCTTTCTACCAGAACTTTGCCCGCGAGGTCGAAATCGCCTGCAATGCCTGCACCACCGCGCGCATCGTGCCGCAGATCGATTTCATCCCCACGCAGACGCCCGCCGCGATGGCCGAAATGCTGCGCCAGCTCTCGACCCGCAACCAGGCGCTCGCCGTCGTGGCGCCGGATTACCCGGCGACGACGACCATGGTGGAAGACCTGAAAAGCCGGGGCATTCCGTTGTTCTGCCTGCTCTCCGACTTCGCCATGGACGTGCGCCAGGGCTATATCGGCCTCAACAACATGAAGGTCGGGCGCACGGCCGCCTGGATGATCGCCAAGGGCGCCAAGCGCCCCGGCAAGGTGGCGATCTTCGTCGGCAGCCACCGCTTCCACGGCCATGAACTGCGCGAGATCGGCTTCCGCTCCTTCTTCCGCGAGAAGGGCGAAGGCTTCGAGGTGCTCGACACGCTGGTCAATCTCGACACCAGCGAAATCACCCACGAGGCGACCGCCAACCTGCTGGCGCAGCACCCCGATCTGGTCGGCCTCTACGTCGCCGGCGGCGGCATGGAGGGGGCGATTTCCGCTGTGCGGGAAGAGGGTTATGCGGGAAAGGTGCAGTTGATCGTCAACGAGTTGACTCCGGAATCGAAGGCGGGGCTTGCCGACGACGTGGTCACCATGGCCATCCATACGCCGCTCGCGGCGCTGTGCCGCGAACTCGTCACGCTGATGATCACCGCCATCGAGAAGGGTGGAAACGCCGTGCCTGGCCAGACATTCCTGCCATTCGACATCTTCGTGCCGGAAAATATCTGAGGCGGAAGATGATGGTTTTCCATCATCCCCCGCTGCTAATCTCTCAGCAATGAGAGCGCCTTCACGGCCTTCGGCTTTGACCTTCGCGAAATGCGTCCCGATCCTCATGCGTGCATGCGAGGCCACCCTGTCGCCGCCTCGAAGACCGGAGGACCCATTCCATGCCCGCCCTGACTTTCGCCCTCAACCACATGACGGCGCCCGCGCTGACGCTCGACGCCTTCTTCGCGCTGGCCGTCTCGCTCGGCATGACGGCCGTCGAAATCCGCAACGACCTTGACGGCAACGCCATCCTCGACGGCACGACGCCGGCCGAGGTGAAGGCGCTCGCCGCGCGCCACGGCGTCACCATCATCTCGATCAACGCCCTCCAGCGCTTCAACGAATGGACCCCGGCCCGCGCCGCGGAGGCCAAGGAGCTCATCGACTATGCGAGCGCCTGCGGTGCGCGCGCACTCGTGCTCGTGCCGAAGAACGACGGCACCGGCCAGGCGGACGGCGAGCGGCAGGCGAATCTTCGTGAAGCGCTGACCGCGCTGAAACCCCTGCTGGATGCCGCCGGCATCATCGGCCTCGTCGAACCGCTCGGCTTCGAGATCTGCTCGCTGCGCTCCAAGCGCGAGGCCGTGGAGGCCATCAAGGCCGTCGGCGGAGAACAGACATTCCGTCTGGTGCACGACACGTTCCACCATCATCTGGCCGGCGAACCCGATCTCTTCGCCGACCTCACCGGCCTCGTCCATATTTCCGGCGTCGAGGACCCCGCCGTCGCCGTTTCCGACATGCGCGACGGTCACCGCGTTCTCGTCGGCCCGGCGGATCGGCTTGGAAATATCGGCCAGATCAATGCCTTGCTTGCTGCCGGCCATAGCGGCCCGCTCTCCTTCGAGCCCTTCTCGGCGGCCGTGCACGACGTTAGAGACCCGCACGCGGCGGTCGCCGAAAGCATTGCCTTCCTGCGCGAAAACACTTGAAAGCTGGTCGCCGGCGGGCGTTCCGCCGGCACTTTTCCCCAAGCAGAATGAACCCCGCGACGGAAAAAATGGAACAGGCTTGACGTTCCCCGCGGAAAATGGAATAAACATTCCGTAAGACGGAATTCGCGGTTTGTTTATTCTGTTTTGACCCCTGCCTCCCGGGAGGAGCGAGGGTCGGCCGGCCCCGAAAGGACGCGCCATCCGGATCAGTCTGTGGTGCGACCGGACACCACGTTGAGGAGGAGAACGACATGAAAAAATTCATTCTTGGCTCGGCGCTCGCCGTCATGATGTCCACCGCCGCCCATGCCGAGACGATCGGCGTGACGATGGCGCAGTTCGACGACAACTTCCTGACCGTCCTGCGCAACGGCATGTCCGACTATGCCAAGACGCTCGATGGCGTCGAATTGCAGATCGAGGACGCACAGAACGACGTCGCCAAGCAGCAGAGCCAGATCCAGAACTTCATCGCCTCCGGCGTCAGCGCCATCATCGTGAACCCGGTCGACACCGACGCGACCGCCGCCATGTCGAAGGCTGCGGCCGACGCCGGCATCGCGCTCGTCTACGTCAACCGCGAGCCGGTCAACGTCAACGAACTGCCGGAAAAGCAGGCCTTCGTCGCCTCCAACGAAATGGAATCCGGCACGCTGGAAACCAAGGAAGTCTGCCGGCTCCTGAACGGCAAGGGCAAGGTCGTCGTCATGATGGGCGAGCTTTCCAACCAGGCCGCCCGCATGCGCACGCAGGACGTCAAGGACGTGATTGCGACCGACGAGTGCAAGGGCCTCGAAATCGTCGAGGAGCAGACCGCCAACTGGTCGCGCACCCAGGGCTCCGACCTGATGACCAACTGGCTCTCCGCCGGCCTGGAATTCGATGCCGTCATCTCCAACAACGACGAAATGGCGATCGGCGCCATCCAGGCGTTGAAGGCCGCCGGCCGCTCGATGGACAGCGTCGTCGTCGCCGGCATCGATGCCACGCAGGATGCACTAGCCGCCATGGCTGCGGGCGACCTCGACGTAACGGTGTTCCAGGATGCGGCCGGCCAGGGCAAGGGCTCGGTCGATACCGCGCTGAAGCTCGCCAAGGGCGAAAAGGTCGAGACGAAGGTCTACATCCCCTTCCAGCTCGTGACCCCGGCCAACATCGCCGACTTCCAGTCGAAGAACTGACCGGCTCACCGGCCGCTTGAAAAGAACATAGACCATGAAGGACGCGCGCACGCAGGCGTGCGCGCGTCCGACCCGTTTCAGGTTGCGAGGGAGGGGACGATGGTCAGTCCGACCACCATGGCCGCGGTTCGTGCCAGCGGCGCCATTCCGAATGCCGAATATCTCTTGTCCGCGGAAGGTGTCCGCAAGGAATTCCCCGGCGTCGTCGCCCTCGATGACGTCCAGTTCAAGCTGAAGCGCGGCACCGTGCATGCCCTGATGGGCGAAAACGGTGCGGGCAAATCCACGCTGATGAAGATCCTTGCCGGCATCTACACGCCGGACCAGGGCGAGGTGCTCTTGAAGGGCCAGAAGATCCGGCTCCGCTCGCCGCTCGATGCGCTGGAAAACGGCATTGCCATGATCCATCAGGAACTCAACCTGATGCCCTTCATGACGGTGGCGGAAAACATCTGGATCCGCCGCGAGCCGAAGAACCGCTTCGGCTTCGTCGATCACGGCGAGATGCACCGCAAGACGGCCGAACTCTTCAAGCGCCTCAACATCGTCATGGACCCGGAAGTCCAGGTGCGCGACCTTTCGGTCGCCAACCGCCAGATGGTCGAGATCGCCAAGGCCGTCTCCTACGAATCCGACGTGCTGATCATGGACGAGCCGACCTCGGCGCTGACCGAGCGCGAGGTGGAACACCTCTTTACGATCATCCGGGACCTGCGTTCGCAGGGCATCGGCATCGTCTACATTACCCACAAGATGAACGAGCTGTTCGAGATCGCCGATGAATTCTCGGTGTTCCGCGACGGCAAATATATCGGCACGCATGCCTCCACCGACGTGACGCGCGACGACATCATCCGCATGATGGTCGGCCGCGAGATCACCCAGATGTTCCCGAAGGAAGAGGTGCCGATCGGCGACGTCGTGCTGTCTGTCAAGAACCTCTCGCTCAAGGGTGTCTTCCACGACGTGTCCTTCGATGTGCGCGCAGGCGAAATCCTGGGACTGGCCGGCCTCGTCGGCTCCGGCCGCTCGAACGTCGCGGAAACCATCTTCGGCGTGACGCCGGCGACCTCGGGTACGATCGAGATCAACGGCAAAAAGGTCACCATCGACAGCCCGAACACCGCGATCCGCAACCGCATGGCCTTCCTCACGGAAGACCGCAAGGAAACCGGCTGTCTGCTGATCCTCGACGTGCTGGAAAACATGCAGATCGCGGTGCTTCAGGACAAGTTCGTCAAGAACGGCTTCGTGTCGGAGGGTGCGCTGACCAAGGTCTGCGAGGAGATGAGCAAGAAGCTGCGCGTCAAGACGCCGAACCTGTCGGAGCGCATCGAGAACCTGTCGGGCGGCAACCAGCAGAAGGTGCTGATCGGCCGCTGGCTGCTCACCCATCCGCGCATCCTCATCCTCGACGAGCCGACCCGCGGCATCGATGTCGGCGCCAAGGCGGAAATCCACCGCTTCGTCACCGAGCTCGCCCGCGACGGCGTCGCCGTCATCATGATCTCGTCGGAAATGCCGGAAGTGCTCGGCATGAGCGACCGCGTGATGGTCATGCACGAGGGCCGCGTCACCGGCATCCTCGACCGCGCCGACGCCACGCAGGTCGCGGTGATGGAACTGGCTGCCCAGTAAGTTTTAAGGTCGCCCAAGCGGCCGCAAGGGAGGTAATCATGAGCACGAATTCCGCCGCGCAGGCTCAAGCCGCCGCGCAGAAGACTGCCCGCCGGCTCCCGCCGGAACTCAGCATCTTTCTCGTCCTCGTCGGCATCGCGCTGGTCTACGAAATCCTCGGCTGGATTTTCGTCGGCCAGAGCTTCCTGATGAACACGCAGCGCCTGACGATCATCATCCTGCAGGTCTCCGTCATCGGCATCATCGCCGTCGGCGTCACGCAGGTCATCATCACCGGCGGGATCGATCTGTCCTCCGGCTCGGTGGTCGGCATGACCGCCATGTTCTCGGCGAGCCTTGCGCAGGCCTCCACCTGGCCGCGCGCGCTCTATCCCTCGTTGACCGACATGCCCGTCATCGTGCCGGTGGCGCTCGGCATCGGCGTCGGCCTGCTCGCCGGCTTCGTCAACGGCCAGCTCATCGCCAGGACGAAGATCCCGCCCTTCATCGCCACGCTCGGCATGATGGTGTCGGCGCGCGGTATCTCCAAGTGGTACACGAAAGGCCAGCCGGTCTCGGGCCTCAGCGATCAGTTCAGCTTCATCGGCACCGGCATCTGGCCCGTCGTCATCTTCCTCGTCGTCGCCGTGATCTTCCACATCGCGCTGCGCTACACCCGCTACGGCAAGTTCACCTATGCGATCGGCGCCAACGTGCAGGCCGCCCGCGTCTCCGGCATCAATGTCGAATCGCACCTCGTGAAGGTCTACGCCATCGCCGGCGCGCTCGCTGGCCTTGCCGGTGTCGTCACCGCGGCGCGTGCCCAGACGGCGCAGGCCGGCATGGGCGTGATGTACGAACTCGACGCGATTGCCGCGACCGTCATCGGCGGCACCTCGCTTGCCGGCGGCGTCGGACGCATCACCGGCACGGTCATCGGCACCGTCATCCTCGGCGTCATGACATCTGGCTTTACCTTCCTGCGCGTCGATGCTTTCTACCAAGAGATCGTCAAGGGCGTGATCATCGTCGCCGCCGTCGTCGTCGACGTCTATCGCCAGAAGAAGCGCAAGACGTAGATTGGGCAAATAGGCAGTAGGCAGTAGGCAGTAGGCAGTCGGCAGTCGGCAGTAGAAATGCAGGCTTCCTCAGCGGCTTACTATCCCCTACTGCCTATTGCCTATTGCCTACCCCCTCCCACACATAACGAGGACAACATGACTGTAAGATTTGGTCTTCTAGGTGCCGGCCGCATCGGCAAGGTGCATGCCAAGGCCGTGACCGGCAATGCGGACGCCGTGCTCGTCGCCGTCGCCGACGCCTTCCCCGCCGCCGCCGACGCCATCGCCAGGCAATATGGCTGCGATGTGCGCACGATCGAGGCGATCGAGGCCGCCAAGGACATCGACGCCGTCGTGATCTGCACGCCGACCGACACCCATGCCGACCTGATCGAGCGCTTTTCGCGCGCCGGCAAGGCGATCTTCTGCGAAAAGCCGATCGACCTCGACGTCGAGCGCGTGCGCGCCTGCATGAAGGTGGTGGAAGGCGCCAAGGGCAAGCTGATGGTCGGCTTCAACCGCCGTTTCGATCCGCATTTCATGGCCGTCAAGCAGGCGATCGACGACGGCCGCATCGGCGACGTCGAGATGGTCACCATCACGTCCCGCGACCCCGGCGCCCCGCCGGTCGACTATATCAAGCGCTCCGGCGGCATCTTCCGCGACATGACGATCCACGATTTCGACATGGCCCGCTTCCTGCTCGGTGAAGAGGTCGTCTCCGTCTCGGCAACCGCCGCCGTGCTGGTCGATCCCGAAATCGGCAAGGCCGGCGACTATGACAGCGTCTCCGTCATCCTCCAGACCGAATCCGGCAAGCAGGCCATCATCTCCAACTCGCGGCGCGCCACCTACGGCTACGACCAGCGCATCGAGGTGCACGGCTCGAAGGGCATGGTCGCCGCCGAAAACCAGCGCCCGGTCTCCATCGAAATCGCCAACGGCGACGGCTACACCCGCCCGCCCCTGCACGACTTCTTCATGACCCGCTACACGGAAGCCTACGCCAACGAGATCGCCGCCTTCATCGCGGCAATCGAAAAGGGCGCCACCATCTCGCCCTCGGGCGCCGATGGCCTTGCCGCACTGGCGCTGGCCGACGCGGCCGTGAAGTCCGTCCAGGAAAAGCGCCTGATCTCCGTCGCCTGACGGAAAATACCTCCCAAGCAACTGGCCGGGCGATTTTGTCGCCCGGTCTTTTTTGTCGGGGGCTCCCTCCTCACTCTCCTCTGTCATCTTCGGGCTCGGGCTTGACCCGAGGATCCATGCCACAAACTCAAGGCATGCCCGTGCTACGTGGATCCTCGGGTCAAGCCCGAGGATGACGGAGGAGAGGTTGGTGCCTCGACCATCGGACCCGACATCCCGCAGCCCATCAACTCCCATCGGTCTTGGTTGAAATAATATCATGATCCATCTCCGCCAAAGCCCGGTCGAGATGCCCCTCCAGCACCAGGGTCGCCTCTTCCGGTACGACGGAGATGGGTGGTGCACCGAACAGGCGCACCTGCTGCGACTGCGCGAGCCCCTCCTCCAGACCGCGATGGATCAGATCGAAATAGCGTGTGCCCGGCCCGGTGATGGCGATCGGCATGTTTTCGTAGAGGCTCACCATGCGCGACAGCCCCTGCCCCAGCGCAAGGCCCGCCTGACGGAAGGCATATTCGGACATGCGGTGGCCCTGGCGGGCGCGTAGCGCGATCTTGTCCATCTCGGCGAGCGGCACGAACTTTGCGGGGATCGTATCCGGCGGCACTTCGAAGGCCGTGCGCAGGATGCCGTAGAAACCGGCGGACGCCTCGATGCAGCCCTGCGCGCCGCAGCGGCACAATTTTCCATCCGACGAATTCAGCATGTGCCCGAAATTCGGCGCCGTGACCAAAAGTTCGCCGGAGCGATCGAACCGCGCAATACCAAGCCCGATGCTGTGGCCGAGCGACAGCGCCGCAACCGCCTGCAGGTTTTCCACGCCCGCCTTCTCCATGCGCAGCGCCATGGCGTGCGCGACAAGCAGCGTCTCGTTGCTGAGCAGGATTTTCGCCCGCCAGTCCGGCTTCAGCAGCGCCGCAAAATCGACCTGCTCAGACCCGAACACCGGCGACCAGACGAGACGCGCCGAGGCAGGATCGACGAGGCCCTTGCTGCTGATCGACACCACCAGCACTTGGCTCCGGTCGATCGCAGACCGATGCACCAGCTTGTCAAGCGCCGCAACGAAGGCCGCCGCAAAGGGTCCAGTCGAAACATCCGTGTGGTTGCGCACCTCCTCGAACCGGTCCAACAGCGTGCCGCCGTAATCGGCGAGCGAATATTGCACGATGTCGGAAGAGATGCGCGCCGCGACGAGATAACCGGCGGCCCGCCGCTGGCCGAAGATGACGCGTGGCCGCCCGCGTGCGGCCGACACCTGCTGCTCGCGCCGCTCAAGCACCGCGGCCTTTTCAAGTTCCGTGGTGATCGCCGAAACCGTCGCCGAGGCGAGCCCGGTATGCTGGGAAATATCGGTATGCGCGAGCGGTCCGTGCCGCCGCAGCGATGCCAGAACGAGCGCGCTGTTCTGCTGCCGCACAAGCTCAGTGCTCGACTTGGTCAGCATCCCCGATTCCCACTCGCTTTCACATGCCGCAACACATGCTCCTCCCAAAGCATCTGCCGTGCCGCCTATCAAGGGTTTCAAAGCCTTGTTGACAGCCCGAAAAACTTCTGACATTTATTTTCTCGACTGTCGAGAAAAAAGTCCCGGCACCGTCGGGAGGGGTATCGAGACAGTAAGATCGTGGCCGGTCGTTGATTGGACGGGAGGTTCGTCCAGGCGGCCGGTGTTCACTTGGGAGGATAATATGAAATTCGTTTTGAAGCTGATGGCAGGGGCTGCCGTCATCGTTTCCCTGCATTCCGTTGCACACGCCAAGGACCTCGTGGTCGGCGTTTCCTGGTCGAACTTTCAGGAAGAGCGCTGGAAAACCGACGAAGCCGCCATCAAGGCAGCACTCGAAGCTTCCGGCGACAAATACATTTCGGCTGACGCCCAGTCGTCCGCCGCAAAGCAGCTGACCGACGTCGAATCGCTGATCGCCCAGGGCGCAAACGCCATCATCGTTCTCGCCCAGGATTCGGAAGCCATCGGCCCGGCCATCGAAAAGGCCGCCGCTGAAGGCATCCCGGTCGTCGGCTACGACCGCCTGATCGAAAACCCGGCCGCCTTCTACATCACCTTCGACAACAAGGAAGTCGGCCGCATGCAGGCCCGCGAAGTGTTCAAGGTGAAGCCGGAAGGCAACTACGTCTTCATCAAGGGCTCCTCGTCCGACCCGAATGCCGACTTCCTCTTCGCTGGCCAGCAGGAAGTGCTGAAGGAAGCGATCGACGCCGGCAAGATCAAGACCGTCGGCGAAGCCTATACCGATGGCTGGAAGCCGGAAAACGCCCAGAAGAACATGGAACAGTTCCTGACGGCGAACGACAACAAGGTCGACGCGGTCGTCGCCTCGAACGATGGCACGGCTGGCGGCGCGATCGCGGCCCTGACGGCACAGGGCCTCGCCGGCTCCGTACCGGTCTCCGGCCAGGACGCCGACCACGCCGCGCTGAACCGCGTGGCACTCGGCACCCAGACCGTCTCCGTCTGGAAGGACAGCCGTGAACTCGGCAAGCGCGCCGCGGAAATTGCGGCAACGCTCGCCAGCGGCAAGACCATGGACGAAATCGAAGGCGTGACCACCTTCAACGGCGGCCCGAAGGGCGTCGAAATGAAGTCGGTCTTCCTGGCCCCGCTGCCGATCACCAAGGACAACCTGAACGTCGTCATCGACGCCGGCTGGATCCCGAAGGAAACGGCTTGCCAGGGCGTTGCCGCCGGCTCGGTCGCAGCCTGCAACTGAGCAGCCGCCATCCGGTACTGATCTGACCATCGCCAGGCGCCGCAACGTCAAACGTTGCGGCGCTTGCGCAAGATGGGCAGCGGGCGGAGGATGAAGGCGGCGATATCCTCGAAGCGGGATGCGGAAAAGTGGGAACCGGTTTTCCGTAACATCCCGCTTGAACTTCAGACCACGCCCGAAGAACACGTCAACAAAAGTGGGGGGACGGCAAAGCCATGGCCGACATCACGACTACCGCACAAGCCAATCGCGCGCGATCGGCAAGCGAGAACCCGGTAAAACGCTTCTTCCGCGCAACCGAGATCGACACGCGTCTGCTCGGCATGGTCGGCGCCATGCTGATCATCTGGATCGGCTTCAACATTCTGTCCGGCGGCCTGTTCCTGACGCCGCGCAACCTCTGGAACCTCTCCGTCCAGACCGCCTCCGTCGCCGTGATGGCGACCGGCATGGTGCTCGTCATCGTCACGCGCAACATCGACCTTTCCGTCGGCTCCATCCTCGGCTTCGTCGGCATGAGCATGGGCGTGCTGCAGGCCGAACTGCTGCCGCAACTGCTCGGCTTCAACCATCCCGCCATCTGGATCGTGACGCTTCTCGCCGGCATCACGCTGGGCGCCGCCATCGGCGCGCTGCACGGCTCGATCATCGCCTTCCTCAACGTGCCCTCCTTCATCGTCACGCTCGGCGGCCTGCTCGTCTGGCGCGGCGCCACCTGGTTCGTCACCAGCGGCCGAACGGTCGCCCCGATGGACTCGACCTTCCGCCTGATGGGCGGCGGCACCGAAGGCTCGATCGGCGCCACGGCGAGCTGGGTCGTCGGCATCCTCGCCTGCATCGCCATCGTCGCCACCATCATCAATTCGCGCAAACAGCGCCAGCGCTTCGGCTTCCCGCAGCGCCCGATGTGGGCGGAGTATTTCCTGACCGCCGTCGGCTGCGCCCTGGTGCTCGGCGCCATCGCCGTCGTCAACAGCTACCCCTGGCCCGTCGCCATCGCCCGCAAATATGCCGACGCCAACGGCATTGCCTGGCCGGACGGCGGCCTGTTCATCCCGCACGGCATCGCCATCCCGGTGCTCATCGCCATCGTCGTCGGCATCGTCATGACCTTCATCTCGACGCGCCTGCGCTTCGGCCGCTATGTCTTCGCCATCGGCGGCAACCAGGAGGCGGCGGAACTCGCGGGCATCAAGACCCGCTGGGTGACGGTGAAAATCTTCGCGCTGATGGGCATTCTCTGCGCCATCGCCGCCGCCATCTCCACCGCCCGCCTCAATGCCGCGACCAACGCGCAGGGCGAGCTCGACGAGCTCTACACCATCGCCGCAGCCGTCATCGGCGGCACCTCGCTTGGCGGCGGCATGGGCACAATCGCCGGCGCCATGCTCGGCGCCCTCGTCATGCAATCGCTGCAATCGGGCATGGTGCTGGTCGGCATCGATACCCCGTTCCAGCGCATCGTGGTGGGCATGGTCCTTGTCGTCGCCGTCTGGCTCGACACGGTCTACCGCGCCCGCGCCAAGTAAGAGGAGTTGGACCAATGACGGACACCCGTACGCCCCTCGTGGAAATGAAGAACATTTCCATCTCCTTCGGCGGCATCCACGCCGTGGACAATGCCTCGGTCGATCTCTATCCCGGCGAAGTCGTGGCGCTTCTCGGCCACAACGGCGCCGGCAAGTCGACGCTGATCAAGGCTCTCTCCGGCGCCTACAAGCGCGATGGCGGCGAGATCCTGATCAACGGCGAACCGGCCGAGATCAACAACCCGCGCGACGCCAAGAAATACGGCATCGAGACGATCTACCAGACGCTGGCCGTCGCCGACAATGTCGACGCTGCCGCCAACCTCTATCTCGGCCGGGAACTGCGCACCCCCTGGGGCACGCTCGACGACGTCGCGATGGAGGCGAAGACCCGCGAAGTGATGGGCCGCCTCAACCCCAACTTCCAGCGCTTCAAGGAGCCGGTGAAGGCGCTCTCCGGCGGCCAGCGCCAGTCGGTGGCGATCGCCCGCGCCATCCTCTTCGACGCCCGCATCCTCATCATGGACGAGCCGACGGCCGCACTTGGCCCACAGGAAACGGCCCAGGTCGGCGAGCTCATCAAGCAATTGAAGAAGGAAGGCATCGGCATCTTCCTGATCAGCCACGACATCCACGACGTCTTCGACCTCGCGGATCGCGTGTCAGTGATGAAGAACGGCCAGGTCGTCGGCCACGCCCGCACCGAGGACGTCACCAAGGACGAAGTGCTCGGCATGATCATCCTCGGCAAGGTGCCGGCCAAAGCCATCCCCGGCCCCGGCGCCATGCAGACCGCCTGAGCAATCAGTGCGGGCCGCCGGCAACAGAGGGCGGCCCGCACCACGAAACAGAACGCCTTTCCGCATTTTCCCGATTGAAGCCCGCCCTCACCTAGGCTAAGAACCCTCTCATCGGACAGGCGAGTCATCGCCAAGGCAAGCACCCGTAGCTCAGCTGGATAGAGTGTTGGATTCCGATTCCAAAGGTCGCAGGTTCGAATCCTGCCGGGTGCGCCATATCTTTTTTCTCACCGGAAATCTGCGCTAACATCTTGAACGGTAACGATAAGTCTATCGTTCTAAAACCTTCATTTCGCGTGTATTGCAGGGGCTTCGGGAAGGTTAGTTTTAGTACTGTCCGCTTGTCTTCTAAATTACCTTTCTTCCATATATTCCAAGGACTTGAGATAAAGTCGAGCGCCGTTCTAAGTGCTTCGTCGAAGCTGGCGGCAGGTCGGTGTCCGTTTGCCATTTTTTCCTGCGCGGCAATCTTCTCTTCTTGCAGCTTGCGAATGCGTTCCTCATAGGCCGATATAACAGCGGGCATGTTCGTTTCGACAATGCGCTGGAGGAACTGATTCACCTCGCGGTCGATTTTGACGAGTTGCGCACCGAGCGCCTTTGTCTGGCTTTGCGTTTGCGCGGCGCGATGATCCCATAAATCCTTGAACATCGCCCGCGCGACCTTGAACAGGCTTTCGCTCGGCTGGACACTTGCAAGCAGGGCCTCGAACTCGCCTTCGATCTTATCGCGGCGGATAGACTTGCCGTAATTCTCGCATCCGCGCTTCGGGCAGAGGTAATACGGGTATTTGCCATGCGAGCCCTTCGACCAGCAAGCGGTCAAAGGCGTTCCGCAACTGCACATGACAAACCCGCGCAAAGGGAAGTCTTCGTTCACATTGCGCTTGCGCGGCGCATAGATGCCGCCATGCAGGCGTTCTTGTATCTTCTGGTAGGTCTGGAAGCTGATAAGCCCTTCGTGCTCTGCGGGCCGCAGAGACACGTCCCAATCGGGCAATTCCAAGTACCCCGCGTAGAGCGGCTGATTCAGCATCTGCGTAACGCGGAAATGCCGCACGATCCCTGTACCGTCTTTGGGGAACAAAGGATGGTTCTGTAGGAAATGCTGAACGGCGGCTTGCGTCTCAAAGCGACCGTAAGCGAACCCCTCAAGGCCTTCCTGCACCACCGATGCCACAGGCTCGTCACGTACAAGAATCTTGCCGCGTCCGGCGCGCTTGTAAAGAAATCCGGCGGGGGCCTGGAAAACCCAGAATCCATTGAGAGCGCGCGCCTTCATCCGGCTTTTAGTTTGCTCCGCGTTGTGCTGACGTTGATATTGCGAAACGCTCGCGACGACGTTTTCCACCAGCAGGGATGAAGAGGTATCGCCGAATTCCATGACGGGGCATTCCAGAATGCCTCCCATCTTCCTGATCTCTTCACGCAAAAGCAGATAGTTCAGAAGGTCGCGGCCCAGCCTGTTCGGATGGTCGATAATAAGAATCGTGCCCTTGTGTCGGCGAATGTAGTTCTTCGCTTCGATTAGGCCGGGGCGGTCTGCGCGCTCGCCCGTCATCATGTCCTCAAACACATGCCGGATGTTGTATCGCTTGTTGAGGCCGTAATCGCGGCATGTCCGCTCCTGCGAGTGCAGCCCATCCCCACGCACGGAAGCCTGTTTGGGATCGGACACCCTGCAATAGATGATCGCGTCTCTTTGTGTTTCGTTATCAATCATGCGGGGCCTTCCTTTCCGGTCGTTGTAGCGTCTGTCTCCGTTGTCGTGGGATGAGAAGATTGTACCGTATCCGTGCCGGTATCGGCGCGCTCGTTGAAGGTTCCGGAAATCGACCCACTGAAATCTACGGTGCGAAGGTCGATGCCGAGATCGACAAAGCCTTTCATGATAGACCAAATGGCTTCCAGCATCGCCTGCGTCTGGGCCTCATCCATGTCCAAATCCGCGACCAGCGGCGCGTATTTGGCGGTGTCGAGTTCGAGCGGTGGCGGGGCAGATGTGGCATTGTCCTCTGCAATGACGGTTTTGGCATCGGTGCCGTTAATTGTCGTACTATTCATAATCGGCCTCCTTTTCCGCCGCCCCCCTATTGGAGAGCAAAATGAGGTAGATCGAAGCGGTTCTGCGTCAAGGAATAAAATCCTATATTTTGATGGGTCGCTCCAAGAAAAGAAGCGCCGCGCAAGGTTTGCGCGGCGCTTTCATTACATTTCCAGAGCCCTGCCAAGCAGGTACTCGATGGTGGGATGAAGTCGCCCGCCGGGACGACTGTCGATGAAGAACTGTTCGACCTCGGCGGCGTCATAAACGGCGAGGCAGGCTCCGCCAACACGCACGCCCACGGGAAAGGTGTCCCATTCACGCAATGTGGCGCATTCTTTCAGAGTGAGTTTCAGGCGTTTGGCGACTTTGTATTCGGTTAAGAAAAATCTCATGTCGGCCTCCGAAGTAGGATGAATTCAAGCCTGCACAAGCCACTGTCCGCAGTTAGAAACGCAATAGTCGCCCTGCGGGAAACGGCGGCGTTATCAAAAACCATAACGTTTGACACATAGTATCATTCGTTACGTAGCATGCAATAAACTATGCCACTATTAAAACGATTAGCATTTTAACGTCTTTGTAACCTACAGATTTTGCTACGAGCTTTTTGCAGCTTCCGCTAATTTAACTAGCGAAAACAGTGGACGACAGCGTGTTGGAGGCTCAGTGGAAGCGCCTGTTAAGGAAATGGCACTTTTATCCAAAAACCGTTATGAGCACGTCAAGTCACTTGCGAATGCATGACTTCACGTCGATCATGTGCGCGCTTTTTGGAGTAGGTCTTATGCAAAGCAATCGAATTGCACGGCGGCGGCATACAGTGGCCGCCTTTGCGATCGAAGACAGAGTTGATTTTCGATTCATAGACCTTGCAGAAGAGGGGGTTGCGGAGGTGATATTGAACCCCCCTACTCTTGTGTCGGGTAGGCACTCCATTGCTAAATCCCCAAACGCCAATGGCGGTAGGAGGGATTACTTCTTTAGTCGCCGCATTCCCGTTGAGGGACGAGGCTATCATGAGGAAGTGTATGGGCTAATGCAGGAGGCTCTCACGGAGTTGCATGCTCACTATGCAAACTCTGGACGGTCGCCATTAGAGGATATCGAGTGTTTGGGGGTAAGCGTAGCTGGCGTTGTCCGTGGCGCTAGTATTCTTATACAGCTTCCGCTTTGGGATTGGCCAACGCAGCCAGAAATCGTCTGGCAAGGCCCAGACGGCACCCGCCGCGTGCATTTCAGCCTCACAGAAGTCATTGAGGAAATTTGCACTGGCATCATTGGGGCCGAGGCGGCCCAGTCGCTTCCAACCGATGTAAATGTCAACTTCATTGCGGTGAATGATGCGGTGGCCGCCGCTGCGGCTACGGTTTGTATGCCAGAAGCAGAATTAGGTGGCGCCACGCGGATTGCGCTTGTCCGCGTTCACAATGGCGTAAACTCCGCCTTTATAGCCGACCGACGGTTTTCGACGAGAGCCAGCCATCCAGAGACGGGCCATATTTATCCAGCCTTACATGATATCGATATCGATAATGGATTTCGCGGGGTATGCCCCTTCCACGGAAGTTGCTTGGAAGGGATGATTGGAGAAAAATCCATTCTGGAAAGGGCTTTTCCTAGTGACCCAAATGTAACTCCTATTCCAGAATGGCGTGAAATCTATCTGCGCCTTATCAAGGATGGTGTTGGGGATGTTGCTAGGGCGTTATTTAATAGTGTGATTGGGGACGACAAGTCCAGTAAAGAATCCTTGGGCGTCGATATATACTCTCACTATATTTCTCAAATTGTCCATCAAATGGCGTTATCTGCGATGGTTCCAGATAGAATACTTCTTACGGGGCGGTTTTGCACTTCTCCTGTCATTGAAAAAACTAAAGAAAAGTTAAAGAATTTAACCAACGGATATCCGCTATCTGATGCACTTAGAACTGATAATATAGAAAATATTATCGTATCAGTCCCTAGGAAAAACAGGCGTTATATTGATTTAACAGGATCATTAGCTATAGCGTACTCGAAATCAATTGACAATGACCCAAAGGAAGGGAGGTTTGTTAGGAAAAAAGCTTTCCGTAGACTATTTGACACTTCCGTATTTCTGGATATATAATATGTATATACTTAACAAGTTTAAGTCTCCATTGGGTTGGAGGCAATTCAATTGGATGTCAAAAAGGTCACTCGGTAACAGTTTCTCAATTGCGGCGCGCGAAAAGCTGGCGCGGTCCGCTGCAGCAGATATGCAGAAGGCAGTTGGAATTGAGAAGGCTATCGAAATTTTAGCGGAACTAGCCCCCGGCAATCATTGGGTGCGTGCGGCATTGTTATCCCGGCCCACGAAAAAGTATGTTGCTGAGAATGTACGTGAGATATTGCCACGGGAGACTTTGAGGAAGCCCGGCATCGTCAAATGGCTAGACAGAAAAGACCACAATCGGCTTAAGGAGCTTTCACCGGAGGCGTTTATATCCACGATTTATGGGGAACGGCTTGGACGCGGGTTTACCCAAGCTGATTTACGCACGGCCGATCCCAGTTTATATTCAGCTTTACATAGATGGCTAGCTGATCCCAAAAACCAACTGTCGATTAATCTCCCTACTTTGGCGCAATGGAATAAGTTCCTCATTGATGCCGGGTTAATGGTAGGGAACCGTCTTGCAACTGCTCGCTACTATAGGCGTCATAGGCAGACAACGAGCGAACCTCAATAGTCCCCGCTCTCTATGTAGAAATTGCATTGCGTGCCTTCGTTTAACTTAATAACAAATGTAATGACTGTTCGCGCCGCGCAATATTATGGTCTCGTGGATGGTTGAGCTTGAATAGAGAATAGAAACCAAGGGTATAGACATCGCCCACATCCGCGCTCGGATCAAGTGACAGCGAAACCGCGCTCGCGGTTTTGTTACGGTTCTTCGTGCCGTTTCTCCCCGGGCTGACCGTCCAGCCGACCGTATGGGCGTCACATCATGCCGGCGAGTGTCTATCAAGCGCCGGCCCGCTCCATTCGCCGCGCGGGCGCGGCTCCCGGGTTGGCGATGACAGCCACTCTCGTCCCGGCCTGATTTCTCCGGCCCATCGGCTGAATGGTTCAGCCCTTGAACAAAGGAGAAATCGACATGAACACGAAAAACAATCCCGCGAAGCCGCTCTACCGCGTCACCTTCGCCCGCATCCTAGGCAAGGACGACGACGACAGGGACATTCTCGCCCACGCAAAGGAAATAGGCGCGGTATGGCCGCGTAGAAACGGCAAGCAAGGCGGTGTCCTCACCCTAGACATCATCCCCGTCGAACTGGCGCAGCGCAAAGGCGTCCTCTTCCTGCTGCCCGTGGATGCGAAGCCCGCGCAAGGAGACTTGCTATGAGCCTCCCGACCCACAAAATCGCCGATCTCAACGATCTGCTGCGCACCACCTTCCTCACGGGGAAGGTGGTCCTCACCGAAGGCTTCCGCGCCTTGCCTGAAAATGTTCGCGAAGACGTGCTGACGCAAGTCCGCTGCTTCTCCGATTTCGGCCCCGACAATGACCCGTACGGCGAACACGACTTCGGCTCGATCGACCACCTCGACGCAGGTCGCGTCTTCTGGAAGATCGACTACTACCACGAAGCCACCGCGCGCGTCCTAACGATCATGCTGGCGTCGGAATATTGAGCCGTCCGCTCAACACCAAACACCGGCGGGATACCCCGCTGGTGTTTTCGTGTTCCAGTACTCAGTGGCTATTGTCTAAACGACGACAGCCTCCAGGCCGATAAAGCGTATCCGCACATGGTAATCCATTGCGGCAAGTCTTGTAGCCTCGTCGCGCAACGAAATTTTGCTAAAAAAAGGAATATTGAAAGCACCGTTGACACGCGGAGTATCGGCAATCCAAAATTCTACCGTCCATTTTCTTTCCGCATCCGCAATTGCTCGCCTGAGCGCGTTTGAGGCCTCGACGCCCGAAATTTGGTCAGTCAGTTCAACGAGCTGATCCCATGCCGCTGGATAGCGTTTGAAATTTTGCGCCGCGTTCGAGCCCTGTTTGAAAAAGTGGCTGAGGACGCTGGAACGGCGCGAGCTTTTCTTCACGTGTATGAAGCGCTTTTGAGCAATATCCAGCATGTCGCACGGCTCGAAGTCGGATCGTTGAACGCCCGGCACTCTCACGCTACGCGTGTCGAGCGGCACATAACCCAGGGCGGCGGCGCGCTCTGCATTGTAGCTAGCCTCTGTCTGGTAGCGGCCATTGTCATCCTCGTCATATTCTTTTCGAAGCGGGACGGGTTGAATTTCCCAGTCTGCTATCAAGTCCGCGTAGGATTCCTCGATCGCGTTTTTGAATATCTCATCGATGCGATACCATTCACCTTCGTTTGCGGCGTAGCGGCCGCCCTCGTGAACCAATGAGCCAACGAGAGCCTTACGTATTGTCCATTTTTGATCGGGCCGACCGTCGTTTTCGAACTCGGCGATGATCTTATGCTCTTTCAAGGTTTGCGCTTCAACTTGTTGGATTTTTTCGCCTAGAGCTGAAACGTAATTGCGTAGCAATAGGTCGGGAAACCTTCCACGCAATCTGGGTCCTGCGAACCGAAAAGCGATGCCGTCGTCTTCATAATTGGCGGGAAGCCCGAGTTCGAACTCCTCCTGAAGGTTCCGAATGCTCAGAGCGGCTAAATCGTCCAGTGTCGAGATTAGGCGGCTATCTGGAATAGGGGTCACAACGTCGAGTATCTGAAAGGCGGTCTCTCGATAACGGATTGCGGTAAAGTTCTCCAGCGCTTCGGTCGCAATGGCAGGAAGGTCATCGAGCGAGTATTCACCGGTAACTTTCAGCGAGCGGGCGCCCGTGAGCGCATCTGCGGTTGCGTCATCCCGCGTCTTACCGCTCACCTTCCGAACGAGATCCAAAGCATCGTCAAGACCGAATGAGCGCAGGTCGCGCTGGAACGGCGACAAAGATATCCCTCTCATCGCGTCTCCGAGGTTGGCGCGTTCGAGCCGTTTTAGTTTACCGTCGTCGAGTGCGTTGATCGCTGCGCGCAGTCCAAAGTCGCCCTCGAAGTTATCTTCATCGAGCAACATCCATCCATGTGCAAAGGTGGCCGCGAAAATTCGCTCCGATTGACGGAAAACAAGGACTGCACAGGCTGAGCTTGTCTGTATATTTCCGGGAACGCGAAAATGGCCGCGTAGCTCCCTTAGCCATTTGGGTGGAAATTCTGGCGAGTCGAAAACGTAGAGGCATGCGCCTTCAGCGAAGTCTTGCTTGGCTACTGCGTGTACCGACGGCGTGCCGATCTTCCTGGCTGCGCTTTCGGACAACACCTGATGGAATTCTTCAACATCGGGTTTTGCCAGATGTAGCGTATATGACTTCTTTGCCATCGATTTCCCCTCACCTGAATGCTCCCCGCATCACAATGTGACGTTGCATGCCGAAACGCAAATCCTGTTTTTGGGGTGCGACGCGGATCGAAGTTCTGGAAAATAAAAGTGGGCCGCGCCGGGATGCTTAAGGCCATTTTAACGAAAGTCGGACGGCCTGAGAGCTGCAAGGCAATGGCGCTAATTTCGTTCAATAAGTTCATTCCGCTGATCGCAAGATGTGCGGGGTACTACCCCCCGCAATCTTGGCAAGGGGGCGTTGCACGCCCCCGTTGCACCCCCCCAGCTGTGGCGCAGATCAGGCCTAGAGCCTGTCCCGCACCATCTGATCGTATCGCCGATCAACCACTCGCACCGACTGGCCGCTGCGCCACCAATCAGGGCGCGTTCCTGCTCCCCGATACCCCAAGACAAGGAAAGACGCCGCGTCTTCCCTTGACCCATCCCGCCAAAGCGTTCCGCCTTGGGACCGACGAAGGGCTTTCGCGCCCCTCGACCACGACCGCTGTTTCGGCTGCGGCGCCCGACAGGGGCGAGATTGCCGCTCTCCCCATGACCCCATCGCATAAAACGTCAGTGCGCTTCGGCATCCATCCACCTGCGCAACGAGCGCGTCAGCGTCCACGGATCGACCTTGAATTCGGCGGCAATGGCCCCGATGGTCGCCAGCTTTCCTTCGATTTGATGCCGCGCCGCCGATAGCTGATCGACCGTCAGCTTTGGCGGACGGCCCAGCCGTGTCCCGCGCTGGCGGGTCGCCGCCAGCCCTTCCTTGGTGCGGCGCGATATGTGCCGCCGTTCCAGCCGTGCCTGCGCCGTCAGAATCGTGAATATGAACTCACCTTCCGCTGTCGATGTGTCGATGGCCGCATTGACGATGTGGAGGAAGACGCCGCGCTTACTTAGCTTTTCCTCTGTAAGTAGCGCGTCGATGGGCGATCTGAAGGCGCGATCCACATCAAGCACGACCAAGACGTCTCCCTCTCGCAAGCTATTGATAATCCATTCAAATATGGGCCGCTTGCGGGCAACCGCGCTGCCGGACTCCGGGTGCAGTTCATCGCAATGGGGCCGCAGCGCGTTTATCTGGCGGTCAAGGCATTGATCCGGGCGGGAGCAGCGCAGATAGCCCACTCGCCTACCATTGTATTCATTGAGTTTCTCGATCATTTCGCATGTGAATCAATATGTTAGGTGGTCGCTAGGCTCACGTTTGTGATTGACATAAACGACCGTTTTTGCGGGACGCTCCCGTAAGCCTTCTGCGAATTTGCCGCTACTACCAACATTCTGATTTTCCTTAATTTCTTCACTATTGTCTCATAGCAAAGATCGTCTTTTCAAATTCCAACACAAACGGTCGTTTTCGCGGGTTGCCAAAGTAACGGCATCCGCTGCCTTTCTGCTGTCTCTCGGGATGGCCGCGCCCGCAAACGCCGACACCGCCATGACGGCGGGCGTCATTCTCAAAGAAATGAAGGCCGAAGAGCGCTATCCATTTATGGCGGGTATTGTCGAGGGTCTTGCCTACGCCCGCTATGCCGGAAACGGCAAGGATGCCGAGGCGATGCGCTGCATCTACGATTGGTTCTACGAGAACAAGGAAAGGCCGCATGAAATCCTCGCGGCCTTCAAACGCTTTCCCGACTACACAGCGGGCGCAGTCGTCGCGGCCATGCTGACGAAGGAGTGCGGACGCTGATGCAGACAATCGCACTTCGCTCGTTCCGTGAGGAATTCATGAAGCATGCTGCATGGCGGCGGGAAGATGAACAGCGTGTGCTGGAGCGTGACCGGCAGGAGCGTGAAAAAAAGCGCGAAGAGGCGCTGGACGACCAGCATGAAGCCTTCTTCGATTTCGCCGTGTCCGTGCTCGCAACGGATACGGACATCGTCGCCTTCACCGCAAAGCTCGACCTCTATGATGCCGCCACCGTAGACGCGCTCATGGAAAATGAAGAGGAACTCGCCACCGTTCGCGAGGAGCTGCAAGGCCTGCTTTCCAAGGCTTATGTCTTGCCGGACGGCAGACGGGTATTCCGTACGGAAGACGGGACCAGCGTATTCGATGAGCATGGTGCTGAGGTCAAAGACATCGACCCGATGATGATCGAAGAGTGGCGTCCCAAATGGGAGCGCTATGAAAACCCCTTCGAGCGGGAAATCAGCCTATCCGAGCGGCGCGGCGACTTGCTGGAATATCAGCGTTTCCAAGATGAGATTCGCGACGAGCAAAGCGAGCGGCCGATGACCAAGGACCGGATGGACGAGTTGGAAGACCTGCTTGCCGAAAACGCTCCCGAGCCTGTCAAACGCCGTATGGGCATCCAGCCTGAAGCTTCACCAGACCACACCACCACGCACGGCGAGGAGTTCGATCGCACGGACGACATGGCGCCGACCTCACCGGCATCGCGCGTGATGTCTCCCATCTTCGGCGGCTAATCCGCCGCCGCATCCGTACTGACGCATCGCGGCGTTTCTGCCGCCAGTTTTCGCATCCGAGGCAACCACTCAATCGAAGGAGAACGATATGTGGGGCAGTTCATATGATCGAGCGAAAAACACCGGCCACAACGACGGCACCATGGGCGTCATGCTCGGGGCCGTCGATCATAACCGCGCAAAGCAAAACCAAGAATCCTATCTCGACCGCAGATTGCGCGAAGAACGCGAAGAGAACGAGCGCAAGGCCAGACGGAGCGCCAAGCAGGATGACAGTGCCACCGTTATCTGCACCTATTTGCACGGCAAGGGCCTCATGAGCCGCGCCGACTATCTCCAAGGGCTGGAGTATACCCGCGCCCATCTGACCGAGCGCCATTATCGCGGCTACCATGCATGGGCGATCCCCTTGGTGCGGGTGTTGCGCCGCTCAAAACGGGCGACAGCCTTCTGGCGCGTGCTTGCGCACGCCCGCGCCGATCACATCGCTTTTCTTTACGGCGACACCGCCCGCCGCAACCGCTTTGGGGCGCTGCTATGCGCCATCGGGCATCCAGCTTGCTATCTCATCGGCGGCTTTGTCCGTGGACGCGATTGGCGCGTTCTCTACGAGCGAGACGCCGCGCATAGCTCGAAACAGTCGTAAATCCCTCAATCCCCGCCGGTTGCGACAATCGGTGGGCATCGCGCATATTCTGCAACGGAGCGTCTATGTCTGGCAGCGCCGCCAATGGGTTTGAGAAGTTCGGATGGGTATTCAGCCTTATCGGCATATGGCTCGGTCTGTGTCTTGCCCTGTCTTTCATCTATTCGACCGACGAGCAGTACAACGACATCATCAAGCATTGCGGAGACAGTTCCGCCTTTTGCGCCTGCCAGGCGCAGGCCATTGTCGATCAGCGCAGTTTCCTCGTGCAGCCGCTCTTCATGGTCGGCCTCAAGACCTATCGGAAGGTCGGCCCCATGTGCGCGCAGTACAAATAATCCTCATCCGGTCATCGTAGGGTATCACGGCGCAGGCAACCGGCTTGCCCCGTTGGGGCATTTTCCGGCCAGCCGGAAAACCGCCTATTGCAACGCATCCGCTTATGCAATTTGCCCGCTTCCGCGATAGCCGGAAGCCATCGGGACGGGGAACATCGCTTCCGCCCTGCGGGCGGGGTCTCGCGGCCTGCGGCCCGCATCGAACAGGGAACAGATCATTTTTATTGACAAAATGTAGTTTAAAAACTACATTTAGATATGATCGAACTAAAGCAGACGGAAACCTTCCGTAAGTGGTGGACCAAGCTGAAAGACCAGCGCGCCCGAGGCGTGATTTTGGCACGGCTTGACCGTCTTGCTTACGGGCATGCGGGCGATGTGGAGCCTGTCGGCGAAGGCATTAGCGAACTACGCATCCACTACGGCCCCGGCTATCGCGTATATTTTGAGAAGCGCGGCAACGAAATCATCCTTTTGCTAAGCGGCGGCGACAAGAGCACCCAAAGCAAGGATATCAAAACGGCGAAACGTCTGGCAGCAGAATGGAGTGAGTGAAATGGCAGAGAAAATTACCACCTTCGACCTCGCAGAGGGGCTAACGACCGATGAGGCGATTGCGGCGTTCATGGCTGAAGCTTTTGCATCGGAAGATGCGGGCTATATCGCCCATGCGCTCGGTGTCGTCGCCCGCGCCAAGGGTATGGCGCAGATTGCCACCGAAACGGGGCTTTCCCGCGAACAGCTCTACCGCTCATTCAGCGAGAACGGCAATCCAACGCTGAAAACGACGATTGCGGTGATGAAGGCACTCGGCATAGAGTTGACTACAAGACCACATACGCAACTGACGCACGCATAAAGACTGGCTCAAACGCATGGCAAGACGTAGCGACGTGGATGATCTCACAGATCGGTACAAATGGATACGCGACATAACCGATGACGCCCTTGCCAAGCGCTCGATGATTGCGGAGTTTCATGGTCTACATCATGAACTAAGAGAGCTTCAAAAAATCCTCTTAGAAACGTATGAGCGAACAAAGCCGATAAAGCATCCTCGCGATAAGGGGGATCAACGGGAAGAGATTCTCAGACATTTTCTTGTATCTCACGGCCTAATTCCTGAAAAATATGCGGTGTCGTCGCTTAGTACAAGGGCGGTATCGAGTGATGGGCGAATTAGCCCAGAGCTTGATATATTAATATATGATAAAAGTGAGAGTATTGTATTAAAACGGTTTTCGGGAACTCTTGAGTATTTTCCGATTGAATCCGTTCATGGAACAATTCAGGTTAAATCGAAACTAACAAAGACCGCGCTTCGTGAAGGATTGGAGAACATAAAGTCATTCAAATCTCTTACGCCAGGTAGATCTGAACGGGGACTCGGCGGGTTTTCTGTCTCGACTCCTTTGCAAAGACGTTTTGGAATTTTGTTCGCATATGAATACGAGCTGGAGTGGGGCGAGATTTGCAGGGAGCTGGGTTCCTTTCTCGCTGAAAATCCGGCAGAATTTTTCCCGAACGGGATATTCATTCTCGACAAGGGTTACTTTGTAGCGGGTTCTGATAAGAAGTATTGTCTTGAGCAGAAGGATTTAAAAGGACTAGAAAGTCCCATCGTTTACGGTTTTCCCGATCATACGGGGAACTGTCTTTCATTATTTTATCTTAGGCTAATGGATATTCTGAAATCATCCGTGGCAGGTGTTCCAGATCACTGGAGCTATGAGCAACTTCCGCTTGTTAGCGGCTCACATTCTTACGCTTTTTCCGCGGGTTCGGTTGCGGAGCTTTGGCCGTGCAGTAAGCATGGAACATATCTTAAAAGAATAAATGAAGAGAATATTGATAAGATCGTTCAGTATGCGCGGAGTGCGGAACGAATAAACTGGATAAGAGCTATGGATATAGCAGCCGGAAAGCCGCAGAACGAAGAGATGTATGAAAATCAACAAGAATTTGTTCGGATATACAATCCGAACAACCTGCCATTTTCAGATATTTTGATCGATGAAGGCGGGGGTATGATGGTTGAGATGATTGATGTCGAGGGTATGCGGGTTTGGCTGCCATGGCATTACCTTAAAACTGAAATGCTGATTGAACCATGCCCTAAATGTTTTGCTGACATAACGAAGCGGATTAAGCGCTCTGCACGTACGAAATCTGAAAATAGAAATAATAAATCGGTTAATTAAGGTGGTCATGTTGGGGTTTCCGCAGAGTGCGGAGGGAAATGGATGTTGAAGCTGCTATACGAACTTAGTTATTGAAATAATTACGCCAATTTTATTATATGCGTCATTCCCGAGTTGACAGGTGTTTGTACATAATCAATATGCGTTCCGCATAATATTGCTACAATTATCCTATTGATAAATGCCTCCATCTCCATTGTGAGGTTTAAATTTCCTCCGCTCCCATAAATGGCGAAGCCGAGAGGTTGTTCTGAAAACATAGCTTCATGGATAGCATTATTGCGAAGGTCGGCAGCTTGGGCCGACCATACGGGCGTGTCCATCCCAAATTGGCCGCACATCCAGTCAATGAGTTTGGCATGTGGTATGCGCGCTCGTACACCTTTGACTACTTTTGTCAGCGCGAAGCATGCGTCAAGCGCGGTGTATAAGTAGATAAACCGCTCGAACTGCAAATTGTGTGGGTATTGAGCGATAAAAAGCGCGTGGATCGCCGAAACGACTCTCTTGCATCGCTCGGGATGTGCTCTGTTTTGACACCAGAACATATCCGCCGCCTCTACCCCACTCGCAATGTCCTTATCGCGGCACAGGAAATCCACCAACGCTCCTTGTTTGAGCGGTGTGGCGTCAAGAAATCCTGCCGTTGTTGTGGTAAGTCGCATGCCGATGAAAAATGAAAGGCACCATACAAGAAATTCCACATGTTCTTCGCTATCCGCATCTGCATGGCTAATCCGGTGTGTTTTCGGTAAGCCGAATACTCGGTCGGAGGGATGGTTGCCAGCATATATCCAGTTCTTTTCGACTCCCTCCCAAGTTGGGTATTCGCGGATCATTTCATCGAGATCGTCAAGGGATGCAATGGCAATCGGCCCTATCGATAAATCAAGTCGTTGGGGGAGAAACCCAAAATTCAATTCTATTGCCATACCGCCTATCCGAGTGGGGCTAATGTTTTAATTCCGAAATATAAGTTATTGCTTCACTCGCGTTCGAGATTATTCTGCAATCGAACTCTTTATCCAAAGCGATATTTCGAGCGGAAAGCAGTGATTTTAAAGGTCCTTCCGTGAAAAAGGCGTCACAATACGATAGTGCGGCAGACGCGTGATTAAAATCGTATAAATCGTTTCCCTTTAATCGTCTGTGCTTATCCCATCTGATCGCGGCATGAAGACACGCATGGACGTAAACCGTCGGCAGGCGTTTTCTGATCTCCTTATTTGATTTCAACGCGCTGTAGAGCAGGCCCAAAGCCCCGTTCCGCGAGCTATCATCAAGCACCCCTGATGCTGCATCACTTACCTCGGGAGGGAAAGGCGGAAGAATCTGCAACAGCTTAGCGGAGAGAAGGTCGGCCATGCCTAGCAGTTCCGCATCGAGCGCTTGTTGAAAATTGGCGATGGTTTTCGCATGTTGAGCGATTCCGGTGTTCAGCATATCGGTCGCATCTTTTAGCTTAAGCTGATGGGCGTCGGGAATATTAGGGGTCAGCCGCATTATCTCTTCTAGCGGGAAATCCCACAGATGATCGAAAAAGGCCTTTTGGACTACTAGCAGGGTCGGCTCGTCGAATCCTGACGGAACGGGATGTGCTACACCCAGAACATGAGGTAGTTTTGTCCAGACAAGATGCCGGAGCTGTGAGAGGGTAGTTTCCGATATGGAGGTACGGGCGAGGTGCGTTAATTCGATGATGACGCGTGTTTCAGGATCGACAAGTGTGGTGCCCAAGCTGAGCCTGTCTATAAGTGAAGCGGTCTGAACGCGTGAATTCAAATCGGTTTGCTTGAGAAGCTCAAGAAAGATGCTCTCACTTATCGGGCAGAATACTGATCCGCCTGCAACCGCTTCCGATACCAGCCGCAAAAGCTCTGAATGGCGTGATGATGTATCATGTGATTGGTCCGCTTTTTGAAGATCTATCCAGAAATTCATGTCCAGATAGATTGCCTTTCTGCTTTCTAGCGACTTTCCCAGTTCCGCAGTTTTCGCCGAGACGTATTTATCGAGAGAAATTTGCGGATTGGCGCGATGGTAATCAAAAGTGTTTTTCATGACGGAGAATCGCTCCTATTGCTCTCTGTCCGACGAATAAAGGTATTCGAGCATAGAGGGATTCGTTAATTTAGGAGATCGCATAGCGCTTATGTTTTCGGGCTTTCCGAGCCAACGATATTTATCGGGTTTGTTGCGCACATCGCGGAGCAAGCCGCTCATCTCTTCCCGTTCCCAGAAATAAGGCATATCGACAGTGAAATATCCATGGTCGCGGCTTTCGAGAAGGCCGGACTCAAAGCCCGTTGCGGCGCGTATATCCTCGACCTGTAACAGGGGGCGGGCCTGTTCCGAGAGATTGTCGCCAGAGCCGTTCACCTGATTGTTGTTGACGTTGAAGCCGCGCACCATCACCGAAGTTTTGCCGGAACGGTGCTCGATCTCTTTCAGCGTGTCCGTATCGGGCAGGCCGCGATACAGCGTGTGCGCCACGGCCTTTTTCCAGATACGGGCGGTTTCGCGCCCGTACTTGGCCTCGATCTGCGCCGCCGCGTTCTGGAACACGCCACGGAAATTGACGCCGCCCTGACGGTAGAGGGTGAGGATTTCATAGAAGTTGGACACGTAAAGCTGGCCCCATTCCTCGCCGACGACAAGCGCCCGCAAGGGGCCGTGCGCGTCGGCGAAGCGCTCGATCACGGCGGCGGTCATGGAGCCGACGAAGTTCCGGCTAGTCTCGGAACGAGCCGAGCCGATGATGAACAGCGCCGTGCGCTCGTGCTTCATATCGGCAGGATCGAACGAATTGCGTTCCGTCGCGGCCCGCGCCGCCGAACCTGGCTGGAAGCCTTGCAGCCGTTCGACAATGACGGACGAATAGGCGTTCCACTGGTCGCGCGATTGCGTCAGGCTGGCAATCTGGCGGCACATGCCGGAGTCTTCCTGCATCCGCCCGTCGCTCGCCCATACATAAAGATCGTCGGCGATTTCCTCGCGGCCCCGTCCGAAGAAGTCCCACAAGCCGCCAGCCGTACAGGGCCAGCGTTTAGACGGATAGAGCGCCGTTATCTTGTTGTAGAGCGCGAAGGCCGTCCGCACGCCTTGGCCTATCCAGCGGTGCGAGGGGTGCGGGTCGATAGCGACAAGATAGCTCGCGCAATCATAGGCGACTTCGCCGACGATGGACCGCAGCGCAGGTTGCGCCGCGATCTCCAGCAGCCGCGTGTTAAAATTATACGTCTCGGACGGATAGCCGTAGAGCTGGCCCGCGTTGATGAAGCGCACGATATAGCCTTGCCGCTCCAGCGTCTTCCAAGAAATCCACGCCAGTTCCGCGTCCTTGGGGTCGGTGATGATCTTTGTCAGGTGCGCCGTGCGCGGCGACACCAGATTGACGCCGAGAAAGCGGGCCAGCTTTCCCTTGCCCGCCTGCGCGTCGATGGCAACGGGTTCCGTGCCGCCGTAGACGAGGGCCGTTCCGTTGAGATAGCCCATTTCTATGCCGCGCCGGATATTTTGATAGGTCGTTACATCCTTCATAGCAGTCCCGAATCCTCAAGGCTTTGCGGGTCGTTTAGCTGCGCGTTGCCAAGCTGGCCGCTCGGGTTGGCATCCAGCATGGCTTGCAGTTGCGCCGCCGCTTGCGCTTCGGCGCGGTCGCGGGCTATCCGTGCCTCGGCGGCGTCTTCCCATGCGAGGCGTTGCTCCGCATGGGATTCCAGCATCCAGAAAAATTGATAGATTTCCACGAGGCGACGGACGCTCATTCCTGGTCGTCCTCATCTTCCCAGTTGCTCTGCGATTCCTCGTCGTCCCAACTGGCAAAGCGGAAACTCTCTGATTGCTGGCGCGGCTGGGCGCGTTGCGGTGGTGCCGGAAGCTGGTGGCGCCGCGGCATGTATTCAGTAGGCGGCGCGACCTGCTGCGCTTCTTGTCCCAGCATCATCATGAGGCCGAGCGAGCCGAGCATGTACCCGCCGAGCATCATGTAAGGCAGATAGTTCCAGTTGATATGGATGTTGAGGAACAGATTCGCGAACAGGATGAAGGTTGGCACGAGTAGCGAGCCTGCTAGGCCGAAATGCACGAAGGCGCGGGATTCGTGGGGCATGAAGACCAGCCTGCCGATTTGCAGCGGCTTGTTCCACGACAGCAGGCACAGGATCGTGAGCACGAACGTCACGAAGGCGGCAATCGTGAAGATCACGAAAAAGAACATCATCACGGCGGCACCGAGAAACGCCATCACCATGGCGATGGCGGCGGTTTCATCGTTTTTCTGGGACATGACCTGTCTCCTTGTTAAAAAGGTCAGCGTTCGAGTTTCAGATGAAGTGAGGGCGCGCGGGACTGCTCGCGGCCCGTGTCGCGGCCTTGCGATGGCGGATCGACGCCGCGCGTGAATTTGAGGAAGCGGCCTATATCCTTGCGCAGGTCGAGAAGCTGTTCGGCCTGCTCCTTGCGCAGTTCCTTGAACCGCTCTTGAAGCACGGCGCGTTCTTCGCGCTGCCTGTCGGCAAGCTTTTGCCGTTCTTCGGCCTGCCGTATCGCCGAGCGCCGCGCTTCCTCTTCATTGAGGCGGCGCACATCCTGATAGTGTCCAGTGAGGCGGTGCCAGAGACCGCGCAGGCCCTTGGGTAGGCGGCCCGCGCGGGCGAGGGTTTCAAGATCCCATTCCCGTTTCTGGCGCTCTTCCTGTTCGACCCGCGCGGCGCGATGCGCCCGCGTCAGGTCTTCTTTCTTGCGGCCAAGCTGCGCCGAGCGCTGCACGAACCGATCACGGGATTCTTCGATATGGCGGCGGATGGCGGGCGTCATGCGCGCGCCGATCATCTTGCGCGTGTCGGTGACGGACGAGAGGTCTTCGCCATCACCGAGCCGTGAGCGAACGTCTTTCGTTTTCTCATCGAGCAGACGCGGCAGCGACCAGACTTCGCCGCCATGGTCGAGCACGACGAAGCCACGCTTGTCGCCCTTGGCGAGAAAGAATCCGCGATCCTGCAAGGCATGCTCGAATGCTTTGCAGTCGTCGGCCTGTTTCCAGCAATCCTGCACCGCTTGTTTCAGCCAGCGCGGATCGATGTTCTGGCGCTTGGCTTGCTGCCATTCCGCGAGCGAGAAATTCGTCGGGTTGCGTTCGGCTGAATTCTCAAGACCGCGAGGGAGAGACCATCCGTGTTCCAGATACAAGTCGCGGGAAATCGCCGTGAGTTTCGTCTTGAAGAAACTCATCTGCTTCGCGGTCAGCGTTTCGGCATCAATGCGTGACCACACGCAATGCGCGTGGGCTCGCCCTTCCTTGGTATGAAACACCGTCGCGCGGGGCTGGCCTTGCAGGCCGAGGCGGTCTTCAATCCGGTCGATGGTGAGTTCAAATGTTTCGATGGAGACACGCGCGTCGGCTGGGGGACTTAAACTCAAGGAAAAAAGGTATTGCGTGCATTTCGTGCCGCGACTGATCGCTTCGGTTTCCTTGAAGGCGTCCTTGAGATTGTCGGACGCGAAGCCGCGCAGCTCGTGCAGCCGCACATGCTCGTTTTCGTCGGCGCGCATGAGGTGGGCAGCTAAATCCTGTCCGCCCGCGCGTTGGGACGCTTTGAGGATCATGGCCTGCCCTCCGGCTTGAGGCCGAGGGCGGTCATGAACAGGCGGCGGATTTCCCGAATGTCGGCGAGAGCGCCGAACAGCTCCAGTTCCGTTTCCGGCGTAACAGGTAGGACGCCGATATTCACCGCATGGGCGATCTGGTTGAGGTTGCTGGCAAGGCGCGTCTGGCCGAGCAGGGCCAGCGCCCGCGCGTGGGCCTGTCTATCCTCGACGGATAAACCCGTCCGCCGCATAGGCAACGGCGCTTCGCCGAGCACCTTGGCCTTGATATAGGCGCCCAGCGGAGCGCCCGCGGCCTCAATAGCCAAGCGGGCGCGGTCGGCGTCCGACAGCCTTATGCTAAATGGCGCAGGACGTTTACGCCTTTGTTTCGGGGCGGCTTTGCCGTAGGCTGTTTCAGTGGTTGCTGAATTAAAAGTATCTATTAAGGGCATGGCGGCACCGGAGAATCTTTCGATTCCCGGCGCTCAAGAAACTCGCACCAGTCCGTCAAAACCTCGAACAATTCGTTCGACGTCTCTTCACTAAGGCGCGCCAAATTCCGCCGATTGCCCTCTATTGCCGCTGGTCAGCCCGCTGCTCAACGAGAATAGTCGGGTTGATGTCAATGCGAGCATCCAAAACATCACGCAAGTACGCCTAGGCTATCCACCCGCGTGGTCGTTGCCCCCGTGCGCGGCGATGAACATGGCGACGGCGGACCGGCAATAGGATTCGATTTCGGTGTCGTCCTCTGCTCTCGTCTCATCGAAGCGTGCGATCATCAGGAGATCGCATCCTTTGAAAAGCGCGGCAAACAAGCGGGCGGACCGGAGAGGATCGGGCACGTTCAGAACCGCTTTCGCGTGCAACTGACGCAGCAGGGCCTCGATTTGAGCGATGATGTGGGCCGGGCCGGCTTCGTAATGGAGCTTGCTCAACGCCTGTTGATTCGTGCTGTCGGTCATGACCATGGCTTCGACACTGCGGACGCCCGGGCGCAACAGCGTGCGAAGCAGGGATGATCCCACCGCCATGAGCTGATCTTCGGCCGAACCATCGACGTCTTCAAAAAGGGCCTGTGGTATTAACTGATGGCAGCGGGCCGCAAAGGCCGCGCTGAACAGGGCCTCCTTGTTCTCGAAGTGCCGGTAGATGCTGAGCTTGGATATCTTTGCCCGCTGGGCGACCATGTCCAATGTCGTCGCTTGAAAACCCAATTCCGCGAAGAGTTCGCCCGCGGCGTCGACTATGGTTTGGCCAAGCGCCTCGTTGGCGGGCCGGCCGCGCCGGCCCCGGCTATATTCAGTCACGATAGTTCCAGTCCTTGACAGTATCGTAATTCCTGCATTAGGATACCGCATAGTATCTAAAATGCAAGTCGTTGTGCCCCGGGCCCAGCGCTTCATCCACAACACGGAGCCCATTTCCATGGATGACGTCATCATCATCGGCGGCAGCTTTGCCGGTCTCGCCGCCGCGCTGCAGCTCGGGCGTGCCCGCCGCAAGGTCACCGTTCTCGATACCGGCCTGCCGCGTAATCGCTTCGCCGGCCATTCGCATGGACTGCTCGGCCACGATCACAAGCCGCCACTGGACATCCTGGCCGAGGCGCGGCAGCAGCTGGCCCGCTATCCCACGGTCAAGCTGGTCAATACCCGGGCCGACAGCGTCTCCGGCGCCATCGACGATTTCTCCGTCCTCACTTCCGATGGCGAAACCCTTAGGGCGCGCCGTCTGATCCTGAGCTATGGCATCGTCGACCAGATGCCTGATGTTCCTGGCTTTGCCGAAGCCTGGGGCACCTCCATCGTACCCTGCCCCTATTGCGACGGCTTTGAAGTCGCCGGCCAGCATTGGGGCCTCGTCTGGTCCGGCCGGCAGTCGCACAATCAGGTCAGGCTGTTCCACGATTGGACCGACAGGTTGACGGTCTTCGCCGATGGTCATGACATTCCGCCCGATATCCGGGCCGATCTGGCGCGCCGCAACACACCTGTCGTCGATGGCCGGATCATCGAGATCGCCCGTCACGGGGGCCATAACGCCACCGTCAAGCTCGATGCCGGTCACGATCTCGCGGTCGACATCCTGTTCGCGCATCCACGCAACAAGCCGTCCGCAAGCCTGCATCAATCATTGGGCCTCGCCACGGTCGATACGCCCCTCGGCATCATCCTCAAGGTCGACGAGCGCCGCGAGACCAGCACGCCCGGCATCTACGCCGCCGGCGACCTCGCCAACCCCGTTACGCCGCCATCGGTCACCCTGGCATCATCGCACGGCGCGATGGCAGGTATCTTCGCCCAGCAGTCGATGCTGGTTTGAGACTACAGATTGGCGGTGAGCATGCCCGTCGAACCGGACAGCGCGGGTGTGCGCTTCCCTCCGCCCTTCATCTATCTGGGAGCGCTGCTGCTGGGGCTGGCGGCGGAATGGTTCGTCGCCCTGCGCTCGTTCGGCATCGACTGGCGGTTGCCGGTCGCGACGGGCGCGCTGCTGTTCGTTGCCAGCGCGGCGGTGATGCTTGCGGCGGCGATCTTGCAGCACGCCTGAACTCGGTGGAAGCAAGCGGGCTCCATCGGGGGCCCGCATACTCCCGATCAATCAGGCTGCCGCAGGGCTATTGAGTTTCGGAATGACGGCGTCGATGAACGTGTCCATCGTTGCCTCACCCATATCCACGGCCTTGGCACCTTCGCCATGGATAATCCTCACGTCGGTGATGCCGAGCACGTGGAGAATGGCCTTGAGGTATCGCGGAGCAAAATTGAGGTGGTCGATGGGCGAGGTCTCGCCATAGATGCCGCCGGACGCCAGCACCACGGTGGCTTTCTTGCCGGTCAGCAGTCCCTTGCCGTCGAAGCCAAGCGTGACGCCCTTGCGCACGATGTGATCGATCCAGGCTTTGAGGCTGGCCGGGATATTATAGTTGTAGACCGGCGTGGCGATGACAAGCTCGTCGGCTGCCAGCAATTCGGCAACCAGCGCGTCCGAGAGACGCAGCTGCTCGGCCATGTCCGCGGTATGGGCATGCGGTGGCGTGAAATAGGCCGATAACCACGGCATGGTCACGTGCGGCAGCGCATCCACGGCCAGGTCGCGCCGCACGACCGCGCCATCCGGATGCACCTCGAGCCAATTGGCGACAAGGCGTTTGGTCAGCTGACGGGAAATCGAAGCTTCGCCGCGCGCGCTGGTTTCGACAACGAGAAGGTTGGGCATGGCGTCCTCAAGGTTTTGGGCTGAACAGCCGTGACAGATGCAGACGACATATATGGCTTTCCATCTAGCGGCAGAAGCGATAACAAAGCGATCATCTCTATCGTCTAATGTGATGGATCATGATCGGCAGTCTCAGCCTCGACCAGTTGCGCATTCTGGTGACCATTGCTGATACCGGCAGCTTTTCGGCGGCCGGGCGGCAATTGCGCCGTGCGCAATCGGCAATCAGCCAGTCGGTGGCGACATTGGAAGCCGCGCAGGGCGTCCAGATCTTTGACCGCAGCACCCATCGCCCCCGCCTGACGGAAACGGGCCGGGTTCTGGTCGATCAGGCCCGGCTGGTGCTGTCGAGCGCGGCCCGCTTCGAAGCCGTCGCGACTGGCGCGCGAGGCGGGGTCGAGCCCGAGCTCGCCCTGGCCATAGATCCGCTGGTGCCCACCGCCCCGCTCATCGAAAGCCTGCGCGCGTTGCACCACGCCTATCCGCATCTTCCCGTCAGCTTCTCGACCGAGGGCCTGGGCGGGGCGCTGCGCCGTTTGCGCAGCGGCGACGTCGCGCTGGCCATCTGCCTGTTGCTGCCGGTGGTGCCCGGGGACGTCGTGGCTTCGCCGCTGCTGCGCGTGGCGCTGACGCCCGTGGTCAGCGCCCGACACCCATTGGCAACGCTTGGCCGTCCGGCAACCCGCGACGACCTGGAGCGCCATATCCAGCTCGTCCTGTCCGATCCGGTCGATCGGGAGGCGAACAATTACGGCCTGGCCAGCGCCACGCGGTGGCGCTTTGTCGACCTCGGCCGCAGACTGGATTTCCTGCTGGCCGGCTTCGGCTGGTGCCGGATGCCGGAGCATCTGATTGCCGATCATCTCGCAGCCGGCGATCTGGTTCGGCTCGAGCTGGCCGAAGATGCCCGTGACCCGGCAGACGCCCTGACCATCTACGCCGCCCGCATGGCGGACCATGAACCTGGCCCGGCCGGCCGGTGGCTCCTTGACGACCTGCAGGTCCGGCTGTCGCTCTGATCCGGTTAAACACTTGTCGTCAGTATCGCTCAATCCCTGAGAGATACCGGAAGAAAAGCCGTCGAAGCCGAGAACTGCGTCTATGCTATAGCCCTCCAATCTGAGGCACGATCATGTGGCAACAATGCGTGGAAACCGGCCAGGCGGCTTTCGGGCAGAGGATGACGAAAAGCTGCCCTTCTCCAAGGTTCAAAAACTCCGCTACGAGGATCGTCGGCCTTCGAGACCAGTCCTGGGCGTCTGACGACGGCTCGAAAGGACGTTGTTAATTACCGGAGCGCGGGGTCCGACCGACGGTGCGCTTGAAGGCGTGAGCGAATGCACTTTGGGAATTGTAGCCGACTGTGCTGGCAACGGTGGCCACAGCTTGGCCTGCGTCGAGCTTTCGCTCGGCCAATACCATCCGCCAACGGATAAGGTAATCCATCGGGGGGCAGCCGACGCGCGCCGAGAAGCGGTGTGTGAACGCCGAACGCGACATACCAACCTCCGCCGCAAGCATCGGCACGGTCCAGCGGCGTGCGGCGTCACTGTGCATCAGTCGGAGGGCCCTACCGATCCGGGGGTCTGCCAAGGCGGTGATCCAGCCGATGCTGTCTGACGAACTGGTTGCGACATAGGCTCGAACCGCCTCGACGACAAGAATTTCCGCAAGCCGTTCCGCAACCAGCGATCCGCCCAACGCTCCATGATCGACTTCCGCCTGCAAGGACTTGAGCGTCCGGGCGACGGCTTCGGCACTCGGAGACGTCCTATCGACGCGCAGGAAGGCGGGCAAGGCATTCAGAACGAATGAGGCGCTGCCATTCGCAAAGCCGCTGCCGCCACCCATCATGACAGTTTCACGCCCATCGCCGAGACGCACAATGTCCTGTCCTGGCGAGGCGTAGAGCGACATGCCGTCGATTGGTTCGAGCGCTGGATCACTCGCCACTGTGTACCGCGTATTGCTGAGCAAAAAGACGTCGCCTTGCATCAACGCTTCCGGGGGATGATCGGGAAGAACGAGCCAGCACTGACCGTGCGTGATCGCGACGAACTTCAGCCGCGCGCGCCCATCGAAAGCGATCGCCCAATCGCCTGCCGCTTCGAGGCCGGTTCCGCGAACGCTCCGCGCACCGAGCGCTGCAAGGACCTCGGAGAATGGATCGCGCGGAATTATGGCGGATTGCGATATAAACATGGCTCTTTGAGCATAGATCATCCAAAGGTCTATGCATAGCTAAGGCTTCGGACTGCAAAGAAGGAGCCTTCCATGACCATTCAGAACAAGACTGTTGTCATTACCGGGGCCGGGCGCGGGATCGGTCGGGCGACTGCCATTCACTTGGCAACGCGCGGGGCAAAACTCGTCCTCGGAGCCCGAAGCGCGGCGGAGATTGTCGCCGTCGTGAGCGAAATCGAAGCGGCGGGCGGCGAGGCCGTCTGCAGAGTGACGGACGTGACGAAACGGGAGGATTTCGAGGCATTGGTTGGCCTTGCCTGTGAGCGGTTTGGGCGGCTCGACGTCATCGTCAACAATGCCGGCATCGGGCCGCTCTCCCGTTTCGACGAGCTGCGCGTCGACGACTGGGACGCCATGATCGACGTGAACCTGAAGGGCACGCTTTATGGCATCGCCGCAGCGCTGCCCGTGTTCGCCCGTCAGGAAAGAGGCCATATCGTCAATGTCCTGTCGACGGCCGGCATCAAGATCGTGCCAACGATGGGTGTCTATGCTGCCACCAAGAATGCCCTGCGCACCGCCACCGAAGCGTTGCGGCAGGAATCAGGCCGGCATCTGCGCGTTACCGAAGTGTCGCCGGGCCTTATCGACACCGGTTTTGCGGATAGCTCCATCAGCAATCCGGACGTGAAGGCCGCACTCCTGAAGCGCAAGGAAGAACTCGCCATCTCGCCGGGCGCAATCGCACGAGCAGTGGCCTTCGCGATTGAACAGCCCGACGACGTCGAAATTGGCAGTATCGTGGTACGACCGACCGCGCAGGACTGACGTTGGCGGGGTGCATCGGCTCGGCCTTGGCTGCCAGGCTTGATCGCTGCTGTTTGCCCGGCGCCTGCACGCTTGCAGTTCAAGTCACCACAACTGGACTTCCTATCGACAGCATTGGGTGATCTGGTGCCAAGTTGAGCCTGCCGCATTCAAGATGATGGGACCCTGATGAATCACTTGCTCGCTAAATTCGATGTCGGGTTATTGCTGACATTCGATGCCTTGCTCAAGGACAAGAACGTCACCCATGCTGCGGCGCGATTGAACATCACGCAGTCGGCGCTGTCGGCGCGGTTGATGCGGCTGCGGCAGTTGCTGGGCGATCCACTGTTTATTCCGTCCAACTCGGGGCGAGGCATGGTCGCCTCGCCGCATGCCTTAGCCCTTCAGCCCGAACTGGTCCGCCTGCTCGAGCAGTTGAGCGACTTCGTCGGCACGGCCAGAATATTTGACCCGGCAACGAGCAAGCGCGTCTTTCGCATCGCCGCAACCGACAATCCCGTGTCGATCCTGGCGCCCGATCTGATCCCGCGGCTCAAATCGACGGCGCCCCATGTCAAGGTGGCCTTTACCATGCCCGACAAGGCGCGCATCGCCGAGGCGCTCGAACAGGGCGAAATCGACGTCTTCATCGGCGTGGCCGAGGATGGCGCACCCGGCTTGATGGTGCGCAAGCTGTTCGAGGAAGAGTTCGTCACCGCACAGCGGCGCGGACATCCAAGGGGCAATGGTCCGCTGTCGCTGGACGAGTTCTGCGCACTCGATCATCTGCTGATCTCCACCAGCGGCGGCCATTTTGCCGGGATGATCGACACCGCTCTGGCGGAGCTTGGCCGGGAACGCCGCGTCAGCGTGTCGGCGCAGAGCTATGCGCTGGCACCGCTGATCCTGGGCAGCACCGATCTGATCTGCACGCTGCCGCGCCGGTTCCTGCAACGGTTCGAGCAGGTGCTCGATCTCATCGAATCCCCGCTCGAGCTGGCGCCATTCGAGATGAGCCTGTTCTGGCATTCGCGCATGAGCGCGGATGCGGCACATGCCTGGTTGCGCAAGCAGGTGCTCCAGAGCGCCCGATAGGGACGGCACGCAGGCTAGAGTATGTCAGGTTCAGACTGAACCAGACATACTCTAGTTTCTTTGTTTTCGTTTGTCTTTTCGGGAAAACCGGTTCCCACTTTCCCTGACAAACTCTAGAATTGCTGCAGCAGATAGTCACCCACCTTGGCAGCTTTGGGGTCGAACAGCGTGTCGAGACGGGAGTTCAGGACATAGATATCATCGCCCACGGTCACCGCGGCAGTCGGCATCGAACGCTCGCTGGCCACTTCACGGGTGATCGTGGCAGACTGCCAGCCATCGGCGGATGTCAGCTCGACGGTCCGGTTGGCCTTCAGGTTCTGCGCCACCAGCAGGTGTTCGCCATCGATCAGGCGGATGCCGTCTGCGCCGACAAGTGCCGCGGGCAGCTTGACCTGTTCGATATCGCCGGGGTCGGTGGTGCTGACCCGGAACAGCTCGCCGCTGTTGTACTTGCCGACCAGGAGGTAGCCATCCTGGTGCCACGCGATGCCGTTGAGGTTGAAGCCCTCGCCCGCCAGGAAAAGCGGGCTTTGGGCGAAGATGGATGCCTTGCCGCTGGTGTCGATCTTGTAGATCACAGGTGCGAAACTGTCGGTGACATAGGCATTGCCGGCTGCATCGAGCGCGATGTCATTGGCAAAGTGTGCGCCCTGGCTGAGGCCGCCCAGATCGTAATAGGCCTTGGGCGTGCCGGTCGTGGCGTCATAGGTGGCGATGCCTGCCAGCGTCCCCTGCGTCACCGCCGTGGTGCGCGCGCCGACGCCCGGGTCGGAATTGGTTATCCAGAGCGTGTTGCTGGCATCGTCGACCAGCAGGCCAACAGTGGAAACGAGCCGGTCATCGGAGATGAACGGAGCATACTTGCCTGCCTTGTCGAGCTTGGCGACAAGGCCCTGTGTCACCGACCCCAGCATGAAGATGCCCTGCTTGGCCGAGTAAGTAACGCTTTCGGGATAGGACTGGTCTGAGCTGAAAGCGATATCCTGTGCGATGGCGGGTGTGGCAAGAGCGAGGATGGCCAGTGCCACACTGGCCAGAAGATTACGACGGATCATTTTGCGTTCCTTTCGATCATCGGTGGCGGTGATCTAGGGGCTGCCCAAACAAGGCTGAAACGCCGATCCCCGATATGTCCGATCGATCGGCTCAATGGGTTCGTCTCTTGCGGATACACCCGCCGTCAACCATGGCGACCAGCCATCAAGACTGTCGATCACACCCACGCGCGGTATCGATTTGTGCCGTCTTCGTGCCGCGAGCATGGTCCTGCCAGACCGCGATCGCCCACCGGATGGGTGATGCGAAGCGCAGAACAAGGATTAACCCGATGCTCGATTTCTACTTCCACGCCACACCCAATTCGATGAAGGTGGCCGTGCTCCTCCAGGAGCTTGAGCTACAGTTCGCCGTCAAACCGATCGACATTTTCAAGGGCGAGCAGCACACATCGGCCTTCGGGGCGATCAACCCCAACGCCAAGGTGCCGGCGATCGTCGATGGCGGCGCGGTGGTGTTCGATTCGCATGCCATCCTGCTCTACCTCGCCGACAAGCATGGTACCTTCGTGCCGGAGGACCGGCGCGAATACGCCACCATGCTGTCCTGGCTCATGCTGGTGGCGACGGGCCTGTCGCCGTTCTCGGGCCAAGCCATCCACTTCATGCACTATGCGCCCGAACAGATCCCCTATGCGATCAATCGCTACCGCAAGGAGGTCGCGCGTCACTACGGGGTGCTGGATGAACGCCTGGGGCGGGTCCGCTATCTCGCGGGCGACCGCTACACGATTGCCGACATGGCGCTCTGGGGCTGGGCTGCTTCGGCCGGGTATGTCTTTGGCGTCGATGGATTGACTGCCTACCCCAATGTCGAGCGGTTCATGGAGGAGATGGCGGCCCGTCCAGCCGTCCAGCACGCGCTGGAGATGAAATCGGCTCATGTATTCAAGGGTGAACTGGACGACCAGGCGCGCAAGGCAATGTTCCCGCAGAACGAGAAGCAGGTGGCTTGACCTCGCGGCGCATCATCTGGCGTAGTCCGTCAGACCCTTGAGCGCGGACCAGCTCGACCTGATGAAACAGCTCGGCTTGATGGGCTGACCGGTTCCCACGGCAGAACTGCCATAGCGCGCGACGCCTGGACTTCATCTTTCGGGAGGTAAGAATCGGCGGCTCACCATGCCGCTTGGTGGCGATGCGGGAACCGGCGGCGATATCGCGCCATAGAGGGCAATCGGCGGTGTTTGGCGGGCCGAAGCCGACGAAGCCGAGAACTACGTCTACGCTTATCCCTCCACAGCCCTCATAAATAGAACTGCAACCGAATGGCTCGAACGGGGTGGTTTCCTGCCAGTCCGCTATGGAAACGCTATTACTCTGAAGAGGACGAAGGCGGGTCAGCAGGATGATCCTCGCAAGGCTTCATCAAGCGACTTGCGCCCATTGCCCGCAAGCCAGGACCTGAAAGTGAGAAGATCGGGGTTGATCTCACGCATGACTTCCAAATCGACGCGCTCAGCAAGCGGCCCATCTTCCAGGCTCTTTGCCATATGCGCGAGATCAGCGTTTGCAGCGAGAACGTCTTCGGGAAACCGTTCATAGGTTATCGGCCAGCCGGCTGCATCGCTGAAGGCTGCCTCAAGCTCGCGCCCGGTCAGGCGGTCGCTCGCGATCTTAAGCGTCCTGCCGCCGAAACGGGGCGTGTCGGCAAACACTGCAGCGACAAACCTGCCGATGTCTTCCACGGCGGTAAGCTGAATGGAATGCTCCGGTCGGATCAGGGACACCAGCCGGCCCTCAGCCAGACCGAAGCCGGGTCGCACCAACATTTCCATGAAAATCATCGGCCGGATTATGGTCGTGGTCATGGCCAGTTCCCGAACATGTGCTTCGATACGAGGCTTAGCGTCGAAACGCGGAACACCTGTCAGTTCATTCCCCACGCTGGCGCCCGACGAGTAGACAAAATGGCTGATGCCGGTTTCAGCAGCGATATCCGCAATCGAAATGCCATGACGGACTTCGTCCTCGGCGGCAAGGTTGGCTGGCAGCACGCTAAAGACACCGTAAGCGTCTTTCATCGCTGAGCGGATAACATCGATCTCTTCAAATGAACCCTGCACAAGCTCGACGCCTGCATTTTGCAATTGCAGCGATGCAGCTTTGGTGGGATCCAGAACGAGTGCGCGAACAGGCCATCCCGCCTTCAACAAGGCTTTGGCGACTGATCCTCCCTGCCTTCCGGTAGCGCCGAAAACCAGAATGGGGTGCTTGCTATTGGTCACTTGAAACCCTCGCGTTAAACAAGGGCCATCCATATATACGAATAATGTTTCGTCGGAAGACGGCACATTTTTCAGCATCAGGCACAAGGATGATACTCTTGGCTAAAGAGATCGATGCCGGCACATTGCGCGGATCAGAAAACGACAGACACTTCAGACCCATCCCGTCAAACGGGGTCTGCAGCCTGCTGAGTGACAAATGGACTCTGCCGGTTCTTTGGCGTCTTTCGCTCGCGAAGGATCATCGGCTCCGATTTTCAGCTTTGAGAAAAGAGGTCGGCGAAATCACCCAGCGGATGCTGACGCTCACGCTGCGCAATCTCGAGCGCGACGGATTTATCATACGCCACTATTTCCCTGAAGTGCCGCCGCGTGTCGAGTATGAGCTGACGGAGATCGGCCACGGAGCTTTGCGCGCCCTTGAGGGATTCAACTTCTGGGTCCACGACAAGCTGGACTCCATCAAGGCGCGCCGGCGCGCTTACGACCAGGCGGAGTTGTAAATCCAAATCCCCGAAATTGGCTGAGAAGCTCAGATGTCGGTCCAGGTCAGCAATGCTCGGCTACGCCCGCTTTCAGCATCGTCGATCGTTGCCCTGGACGGCCGACTTGGGGTCGACAGTTGCCGTTGTCGCCTCAAGATATATCGGACTGTAGCGAAGAATCGACGGTTCACCATGCCGCTTGGTGGCGATGGGGAACCGGCGGCGATATCGCGCGATAGAGGGCAATCGGCGGGGCTGGCGGAGGGAGTGGGATTCGAACTATGTCTACTCTATAGTTCTCTGGAACCCGACTTTTAAAGATCACGGCTCAAGGTTGATTGCTCGACTCCGCCGCTGCAACCATGCGACTGATCGCTCCAGAAGCGCCTAGGCGCCCCGATGGGTAAGGGCGCCTGGACACCTTTTAACGCGACTGGCTGCTAACCGAGAGAGCGGGCCGCCTCGACAATAAGCGCGGTAACTTCCTTGGGGCGCGATGCGAGCGATGCGTGACTTGCGTCGAGAGTAATGACTTTCCGCGCCTTCATGCGCGCCGACATCATTTTCTGGTTCTCGGGATTGATCATACGATCCGCACTCGAAATCTGGTACCAGACCGGCTTATTCTTCCATGCAGGCAGGCTGATCTCATTTCCGAAAGTCGCGCCGATGGGCGCCTTTTGCGTGACCGCCATGACAAACGCTTCCTCCGCGCTCAAATCCTGGCAGAAGCTCTCGTGATATAGGTCCGGTTTGATCCAGAGGTAGCCGTCGCTATCGGGCGCGATATTGGCGAAGGCGGCGGGGGGATTGGCCTGCGAAATTCCGCCGGGACTCTCGCCCGCATCGGGCGCGAAGGCGGCAATGTAAACCAGCCCCGCCACATTGGGCTCGTTGCCCGCCTCGGTGATCACCGCGCCGCCGTAAGAGTGTCCGACGAGCAGGACCTGGCTGTTCTGCTGCGCGATCATTTGCGCAGTCGCTCTGCGTCATCGGCGAGGGAAGTAAGCGGCATTTCGACGGCGTGCAGATCCGAATAACCCTGGTCGGCAAGTTGCGGGATCACCTTTGCCCAATGCGCGGCTCCTCCCCAAAAGCCGTGAACGAGAATGATTGCGGGCTTCGTCATGGAACGTCTCCTCTTGGCATCGTGCCTGAACTATAGCGCAACCTCGCATTGACCGCAGTGGCCTGATGGGCAAAGAATGGAACGATCGGGCCAATTTGCAAATCGTGCCTGACAGGCAATGGATGATAGGATGGGCACAATCGCGGCGGCAGATTACAAACGCACGACGATGGCGGTCCTCGCATATGAGGGTGTCCGCCCGTTTCAGTTGTCGGTGCCATGCGAGATTTTCGGCGAGGTCCATTGCGAGGGCGTGGATCCGGAACTCTGGGTATGCGCCCTCAAACCGGGGCTGCTTCGAACGAGTTCCGGCTTTTCCGTTGGTACGACGCATAGCCTCGCCGATGTGCCAAGGGCGGACGTGGTCTTTATTCCGAGCTGGCGGCTTCCCTATCAACCTCCGCCGCCAGAGCTCATCGACGCCCTCATAGAAGCGCACACCAACGGCGCGACCATCGTCGGTCTATGCCTTGGCGCCTTCATCCTCGCCGAGACGGGGTTGCTCGATGGAAAACGCGCGACCACCCATTGGGCGTTTTCGCAGGAATTTCGGCAACGCTTCCCTGCAGTCGAACTGGATGAAATGCTCCTTTATGTCGATGAAGGCGAACTCCTGACGTCAGCGGGCGTGGCGGCTGGGATCGATTGCTGCCTACATATCGCAAGGCGCCTCTACGGCGCCCACCAGGCCAATCGGATCGCACGCAACGTTCTGGCCCCGCCTTATCGTGCCGGTGGTCAGGCTCAATTCATCGAGCGTCCGCTGGGAAAGAACCTGCGTGACGCACGGTTTCGCAGCGCGCTTGACGAAATCGTCAGGAATCTTGGCCGGAAGCACTCGATCGATACGCTCGCCTCAAGCCTCGCGATGAGCCGTCGCAGTTTCACGAGGCATTTTCATCAGATCATGGGGGTCAGCTTTGGCGAATGGCTGATCAACGAACGCTTGCTCAAGGCTCGGCGCGATCTGGAAGCAACCAACGAGTCGGTTGACCAGATCGCGCTCGATGCCGGCTTCGGCAATACCAAGACCTTCCGCGAACAATTCCTCGTCAGACTTGGTGTCAGTCCTGCTCAGTGGCGGCGATCTTTTCGGGGAGCTTGACCCGCTTGTCTCACATCGATCCGTCGCAAATCCGTGACTATCGGCCGGAGCATTTGGGTGCGCTTGCGCAGCGCGTGGAGGTTGCGGACTCAGGACTGCTGCGACCGCTCCTGGCCACTTTATGCGGGAAATCGGCGGCGTTCGGCGTTCGCAACTAAAGAAAATCTAGGGGTAGTTGGCGCGCCAAAACCCTCTGTTTCTACTTCGATTGCAAACGTCGGGCCGCCGATTTCCGCCTTATGCGGATGTCGCATATCTCGCCGCCATCGTCGGCACGTACGCAGACTTGTCAAAATCAGCACGGGTGATTGGGCAGGATCGATTGGCGTTCGATGGGTCGTCACGACAGATGTGATCCCTGTTTCGCCACATCGCAGATCGCTTCGATCACCGTCTGGTCGAACTCGGGTGGCAGATCGTGTCCCATGCCCTCGATCGGCAGAGGGATCGCACGCGGGATGGAAAGCGCCGTATCGCCCATGGACCGTCCGACCACGTGAACCCTCGCAATGCCGAGCGCATCGAGAAGCCGCGCTGTCCGCTCATTATCGTGCCCGGCAGCGAAAGCTGACGGGCTGAGGGGCAGCCGCACTTCGGAGCGGGAGAGCGTCGCGGGCTAGGCACGACGGGAGGCATCCAGGTTTGCGTGGATCCACGCATCGATGTCCGTGACGGGGATGGAGTATCGCTCGTTGAACGTCCCGGCCTTGTCCCACGCGACGCCCCGACCCATGGCGAAGGCCGCGCGGTATTTGCGCATCATGTTCTGCGGATCTTTCGCCAGTTCCTCCATCAGGAAGGGCACGCTCCACTCGGAGCGCCGGAAGGGACGTCCGAGACCCGCCTCCAGTTTGTCTGCGACCTCGCCGTAGGTCACCGTGTCGCCCGCCAGGAACACGATCTCGTTGCGGATGCGCGGTTCGGTGAAGACGATTTCCGCGGTCAGCTTGCCGATGTCCTCAGGCGTGGTCAGCGTCACGGCCGTATCAAGGCTTCCCAGCGCATGAACCGCTGAGTTTTTCAGGTCGACGACGCCGAACTCCGGCTCGAACAGGTAGCTCATGAACATCCCGGTCGAGATGATGACCCATTCGGTCCGGGTCTGGGCCCGCAACAGCTCGCGGACGTCCAGCTGCGCATCGAAGATGTCCTGCGGACTGCCGCGTCCGATCACGTCGAAATCGACGCCGAACTGCCAGGGGAAATAGCGCGGGCTGCGGGCCTGCAACGCCGCTTTCGCCAGCTTCATGGGGGTGTCGATCCCGGCGGCGTAGCCGGCACAACCGATCACCGTGTGGTATCGTGCAAACAGCGAGGCGAGTTCGTCGACGGAACTCTTGACCAGATCGCCGATGACGATCTCGATGCCGAGCTCCCGGATCTCCGCAACGGCGCGCTGCTTGTCCGGGTCATCGGACGAGACCGTGCCGGCGCGCAGGAGGACGCTGACCGTCGTCCCCTGTGCCTTGCCTGCACGGCGTGCCAGATTGCGAAGGACGGGTTGGCCCAGTTCCCCGGCGCCGAGCACGAGAATGGACCGCGGCATTGTGTTGTATACTGTATCGCTCATCGTTTTGCCTCATCGAGAATGCGTTGCGGCCCCGATCTAGCGATGCGCTTAAGCACATGAAAGAAGGTACATGCGTGATACTGTGAACCGGACTTTGAGCAGGGAAGAGGTTCTTAGATATTCCCAGACCGTCTGCGACGGGTTGAGGGACGACGACGACGGCGTGCGCCGCGAAGTGCTGGCGCATGCCGGTAACCGCTGGTCGCTCGGCATCATCCACACGCTCGGCGTCTACGGGAGGCTGCGCCATGCGGAGATCGGGAGACGCATGCACGGCGTCACGCAGCGCATGCTGACACGGACGCTGCGTCAGCTGGAGCGTGACGGTCTGGTCGTCCGAACAGACTTCAATGAAAACCCGCCGAGGGTCGAATACGCGCTGTCCGAAACGGGCATGGATCTGCTCCTGCGCATGATCCCGTTGTGGACGTGGATCGTCGAGAACGCGGATGGCTTCCGGAAGTCCAGGGAAGCCTTCGACGCCTGGAGCGATGGCCACTGACTGCCTGCCAATCGCAGGCCGGACCTCCGTTCGACGTCGGACGGAGGTCCGTTCCCGCCCGACGCTCCCGACGAACCGGTCTCTCGGCAAGCGCCCCAGACAAGAACGAGCCTCATGGTCCAGCAAGGCCGCCTGGCTCGTTTTTGGCGCCCATCCCCTTGAAGATGAGCGCTATTATCCTCGCTGCCTGAGCATCCCTACCGGCATGGGATGGGATCTGCCAGAGCACGCCGAGAAGCATCAAAACATCCTCGGCATTGGCACCGCGATCAATCGCGTCCGCGGCCTCGCATGCAGTTATGAGTGAACGCACCGCCGACACCATCTGCTGATAGGCCTCGCGTTGATCATCCTCGGACGTGGCCCCTTGCAAAAGTTTTGCCACGCCGCGCTTCATCGCACTGGAATCGGCCAGCTGGGCACACCACAGACGGAACGCCTCAAGCGGAGGATGCTCCTGCAAAAGCGTGGATTCGAGAGCCGCAACGGCGCTGATCTCCTTGCGATACATGGCCAGGGCCAGAGCTTCCCGTGTCGGGAAGTGGCGATAGAGCGTGCCTTGCCCAACCCCGGCTGCCTTGCCAATGGCGCTGAGCGGCGTTTCGGGATCAGCGATCAGCATCTTTCGTGCCACCTCAAGGATGCGATCGCGGTTTGCGCGGGCGTCTGCCCGCAATCCATCCTCTTGTGCAGCCATATTGCCTCTTGACTAAACGGACAATTGTCCGTTACGTAGCGACAAGCGGACAGTTGTCCGAATATAGCCCATGTGGAGACGGACATGCAATATGCCAAGCTCGGCCGCACGGGCCTCGATATTTCGCCTGTCTGTATCGGCTGCATGGGGTTCGGGGAGCCGTCGCGCGCTTATCCTTCCTGGTCGCTGGACGAGGAAGCAAGCCGCCGTCTCATTCGCCGCGCGCTCGAGGCGGGCATCAATTTCTTCGACACCGCCAATTTGTATTCGAACGGTTCCAGCGAGGAGATCCTCGGGCGGGCACTGGCGGATTTTGCGCACCGCGAAAACGTCGTGATCGCCACCAAGATCAGCGCACCGATGCGCGACGGACCGAATAGTATAGGGCTATCGCGCAAGGCGATCATGACCGAGATCGATAGGAGCCTCAGGCGCCTGGGCACGGACTATATCGACCTCTACCAGATCCATCGTCGTGATCGCACTACCCCCTGGGAAGAAACGCTCGAGGCCCTGAATGATGTCGTCAAGGCCGGCAAGGTCCGCTATCTCGGCGCATCGTCCATGAGGGCCTGGGAATTCGGCAAGGCGCTGCACCTGCAGAAATCCGAGGGCTGGGCCCGCTTCGTGTCGATGCAGGATACCTACAATCTTCTCGACCGCGAGGAAGAACGCGAGATGCATCCGCTGTGCATCGACGAAGGGGTGCAGACCATTCTCTATAGCCCTCTCAACCGTGGCCGGCTGGCCCGGCCGTGGGGAGCGGTCACGGCAAGGGCGGAAACCGAAGCGGTCTACAAGCTGGGTGCAGCCACGGCCGACAGCGACAAGCGGATTGTCGACGCGGTGGGGGCCATCGCGGAGGAACGGGGCGTCGGTCGGTCGATGATCGCGCTTGCCTGGCTGCGTCGCAATCCTGTGGTGGCAGCGCCGATCGTGGGTGCGCTGAAGGCAGAGCATATCGACGACGCCGTGGCTTCCCTGTCGATCAGCCTCACCGACGACGAGGCAGCAAGGCTGGAGGCGCCCTATACGCCGCGGCTCGACCATCAAGGCATGTCGGACCCGGCCATGCTGCGTCGCGCCGCCGAAACAGCCACAGGACACAGCATCAGCCGTCTCCCGGTCCGTGAACCGGGCAAGGCGTCATGAACCTTGCCGGTTCGGTTCCCTACAGGTCCATCTTCGAATCGATCGTCACAACGATCTTGGCGGCAGACACTCCGGCCTTCTGGATCTCCAACGCTTTCTGGATAGCCCCGAGCCCATGCCCGACGATCTTTGCGGGAGGGGCCGGGACAAAGGAACCCTCCGCCAGTGCGCGCGGCATGAAATCACGATATATGAGCGGGCCGACTTCATCATCCTTGAGGCTTGGACCGATGATGTGGGTCGCCTCGACGGTGCCCGGCCGCCTTTCCGGCGGCATCAACGTCGCAGCCACTGTCTTTGCACCCTCACATGCGGTGACCGCAGCAAAACAGTCGTCCATGTTGCCGGTGGCATGCAGCGTACCGGCGAGACGCCGGCCGCGCGTCGCCTCGATCACGTCTTCGACGATGTTGGGGCTGCCGCGGTCAAGCACTTCCTCCGCGCCAAGGCCCTTCAACATCCCGCTATTGGAAAGCGACGCAACCGTGATGCACCGGTAGCCCGACGCTGCTGCGAGCTGGATCGCATTACAGCCCACGCTTGACGATCCGCCCCAGACGAGGACGACCTCCTCGCGGGATTGCGGTGCGTGGGACGGGGGCTTGAGCGCGAGGTGGGTCTTCCCGTAGAGCCCGACCGCGGCGGTTCCCAGCCCAAGGGGGAGCACGGCCGCCGCCGTGAACGGCATCCAGTCTGGAATGGGCGCCGCCATATGCTCGAGCACAACCGTATAGTTCTGAAAGGCGCCCTGGGCAGCCTCGTTGACGGTGGTGCTGACAGCCTGGCCGATCACGCGGTCGCCGACTTTAAAACGCTTCACACTATCGCCGACCGCAGCCACCTCCCCGGCAACATCGCTGCCCAGAATCATGGGGTAATCAAGCCAGGGCAGCAACGCATCGTCTTGCAAAAGCCAGTCGATCGGATTGATCGCAACTGCCGCATTGCGGATCAGAATTTCGTTGGATTCCAGCTTTCGCACGTCGGCAGGGCCGATCTGCAGCGACAGTCCTGCGGTGCGCTGCCAGGCGACCTGATTGGCGATCTTTTTCGTCATGGTTTTTCTCCGGGTGGATATACCCGAAAGCTAGGCGTTCGTTTATGCTCGAAAAAGTCGATAGAATGGCATGGTCTGTTGACTTTGGAGAAACAATCTTGGACGGAGCCCATTACGCCGAGCTTACGGCTTTCACGGAAATCTATGACGCCAGAAGCTTCAGAGATGCCGCACTTCGGCTGGGCGTGACGCCGTCAGCGCTTAGTCGAACCCTGCGTCGGTTGGAAACGCGACTTGGCGTGCGTCTGCTCAACCGGACAACGCGCAGCGTCAGCCCGACCGAGGCGGGGGCGCTGCTTTACGCCAAACTCGTGCCTGCCGTTGCCCGCCTTGAGGAGGCCGTCAGCGATGCGGTCGCACATCACGGCGCTCCGGTCGGGACCGTTCGGCTCAATGTGCCGCGCCTTGCCGCCGAGCTGATCCTGATGCCAAACCTTTTGCGATTCAACGCGATGTATCCGGCCCTGCGGCTGGAGATCGTGATCGACGATGCATTGACCGATGTCGTGGCCAAAGGCTTCGACGCAGGGATCAGAATTGGCGAGAGGCTGGCCCAGGATATGATCGCCGTGCGTCTCACGCCGCCAATCCGGATCGCAGTGGTCGGGTCGCCTGGCTATTTTGACGTCCATGAGCGGCCGGAGACGCCACATGATCTCTCGGCGCATCGATGTGTCAACTATCGATGGGCGAATACGGGCCAACTGTTCAAATGGTCCTTCAGGGGCCCTGATGGTCAGATTGAGGTCGATGTCGAAGCGCCAATAGTCGTCAACGATACGGGGCTCATCCGGGATGCGGCGCTCGCCGGTCTGGGATTGGCGTATCTTCCGGAAGCGGCTGTGTTACCGCATATTTCAAGCGGCCGGCTCGTCCGGGTGCTTGAAAATTGGTGCCCGCCCATCCCGGGCTTTTACCTCTATCACCCCAGCCGTCATCAGACGCCGCCCGGCCTGCGCGCGCTGATCTCGTTTTTGCAGGCATCAAACGAGCGATCGGGGAGTGCTATAGCGTAGACATAGTTCTCATCATCGCCCGGCGCGGCGCGCCAATCTTTTTTTCAGGTTTCGCCGCAAGGCCGGGAGCTGCCGTGATTACACGTCGTGCAGCACAAACCCGCGAAGCCCTTGCCGGCTAGCTTGCCGCACCGTCCGCCTGCTCAAGATCCTCCCAGCTTTCATCCATCGCGTAGGTCGGGGACAGGAAGGGGATGCCGATGTGGCCGTAGCGGAGGGAGAGTTGGCGCTCGGCGGTTTCCTCGTCGATGTTTGCGATGCGGGCGAGGTAGATGACGGCGGCGAGGCCCGTGCGGTCGGCGCCGGAGCGGCAGTGGATCAGGATCGGGCGGGGGGCGTCGCGCAGGATCGCCACGAGTTTTGCAGCAGTTGCAGCGTCGAGGCGGCGGTCGGCTTGCAGGGGGAAATCGATGAGGTTCAGGCCGAGGGTTTTGGTTGCCGCGGCCTCGTCCTTGTACCAGCTGGCCGTGTCGTGCCGGCCGCGCAGGTTGATGACGGTGCGGATGTTGTAGCGGGCGGCGTAGGTCGTGATGTCGGCACCGGTGGGCTGGCTCGAGCGGTAGACTTCGCCGGGCACGACCGCGGCGAAATTGCCGGTCATCTGGATGGCGGTGAGGTAGAGGCCGAGCGCGGCGGCGACGGCGACGAGAAAAAGGCCCGCTGTCTTCAAATGTCGGTTCATGAGGTCCTGTCCTGCCAATGGTGGCGGCAGGATCAGGCAGGTGGCTGACAGGGCGCTGAACGTTACGGTTCAAGCTCAGTCCGGTTTGCGCAGGGCGGCGACATGCATCGGGCTGCGGAGCGTAAAGCCGATCGCCTCGTAGAGGCCGATGGCGGCACTGTTGACGGCATAGGCGTGCAGATAGGGGCGGTCGCCGGCTTCCGTGATTTGTGCGGCGACATGCAAGGAAAGGCGCCGCGCATAACCCTTGCCGCGATGATCGGGGTGGGTGCAGACGCCGCTCAACTCGACGAAGCCGGGCTGCTTCATGCGCTCGCCCGCCATGGCAACGAGCGTCTTGCCCTCGCGCACGCCCCAGAACCGGCCGAGCGTCTGGGATTTCAGCGAGAACGGGCCTGGCTTCGTCAGCGTCGCGAGCGCCAACATGTCTGCCGCGTCGCTTTCGCCAAGCGGCACGATGGCCTCGTCCGGCGCGACCACCGGCACGTTCGTCGCGATCATCTGGACCGCAGGCGCCGCCGTCAGCACCTCGAAACCGGGCGGCGGCACGATGGGGTCTGCCATCAGGAAAATGAGCGTCTCGCCCGGCTGCGCGAGCGCCGCAAGGTCCGCCAGCGCCTGCGGGTCGTCGGTCCCGATCGCGGCAAGCGGCAAGATGCCGGCACGGTAGCGACGCGCAAGGCCGGCGCCCTCGCCGAGATGTGCTTGTCGGGTGGCGAGCGCGCTCCAGATCGGTCTGTCGAGCAGGGCGTTCATGATCGGCGTCCTTCGTTTTCAAGCGCGCGGCGATGGAGGGGTTTTTCCTGGAGCGCATCCTCCAATTGGTCGAGCTGGGCGATGAAGCTGCCGTCGAGCCCGTCGCAGGTATCGCGCACCGCCGCCTCGATGGCCGGCCAGATGTCTTGCCTGGAACGGTCGATGAGCGCCTGGCCCTCCTGCGTCAGCGAGAGACGCCGGATGCGCTGGTCGCCCTTTTCCTTGCGCGCCGTGATATAGCCCGCCTCGGCCAGCAGGCCCGCCGCCCGGGTCACCCCCGGTTGCGTGATGCCGAGCGCCGCGGCCAGTTCGCCGATCGAAAGGGGACCCAGCCGATCGATTGCGGCCAGGAGCGGGTATTGGCCCGCCTGCAGGGGGACGTCCAGCCGCTCCATGATGCGCTGCGTATCCGACTGCACCTGCTCGCCGATGCGTTTGAGCCGGCTGCCGAGGCAGAGGTAGCCGAGGGCGCGAACGATGTCTTCCGTCATAGGTCAATCCCAGGTTATATAACGCGTTATATTTTCATCTGGGGATGGCGTCAAGGGATCGAAGAGGCTTGACGATCGACCGTCATCGCGTAAGCCGTCTTGGCTCAAATACCGCTCTCGAAAGGCCGGACACATGGACGTGATCATCTATCACAATGCGAAATGCGGCACCTCGCGCAACACGCTCGCCCTCATCCGCAATGCCGGCATCGAGCCGATGATTATCGACTATCTCGCCACGCCGCCCTCGAAGGCCGAGTTGGAGGTGATGATCGCGGCGGCGGGGCTGAGCGTGCGCGCGGCGCTTCGCGAGAAGGACACGCCCTATGCGGCGCTCGGTCTCGATGATCCTTCGCTTTCCGACGCGGCTCTGCTCGACCACATGGTCGCCCAACCGATCCTGATCAACCGGCCCTTCGTGAAGACACCGCTCGGGGCACGCCTCTGCCGGCCGTCCGAGCTGGTGCTCGATATCCTGCCGGACACGCACAAGGCGGCCTTTGCGAAGGAGGATGGCGAGAAGGTGATTGGCGAGGACGGCAAGCGCCTCATCTGAACCTTGGCGGTCAGCCCTCCGGCGGCCCCCGCTTTGCGGCAAGGCCCAGGGCGGCGCGAAGCGTCGCCTCGCTCTGGCGGGCGAAGCGGTTTGCGGCGAGACGCCCGCGGGCTTCGTCGCGCGGCGGCAGTGGCCCGGCGAGCCGTTCCGCCACACCGTCCGCCGTTGCGGGCACATGCGTGAGGTTCTCGACGATGCAGAGGCGATGCGCCAGCGAACCCTGGCGCACGACGACGGGAATACCGAGCTGGGCGGCCCGTCCGAGCACGCCGGAGGCGTGGTCGCCGACGGGGGGATAGAGGCACCAGACCGCATCGCTCGCCGCATAGGCGCCGAGCAGTTCGGCATCGGAGACGGCGCGATCGACGGCGACGCCGCCCGCCGCGCAGAAGGCCGCCGCATAATCGGCGACCACCGGGGCGAATTTTCCGCAGGCGATGAACCGGAAGCGCGTGCGCAGGCCCGCAACCCGGGCGTAGATGTCGGCAAAGAGATCGAAACCCTTGTGCGGGCTCTGTGTGCCGATGGCCGTCAGCACCAGGCGGTCGCCCGGCCGCCGCTCGCTGCGCAGCAGTTCCACCGCCTCGCGCTCTTCGTCCGTCAGATCCCACAGCTGGAAATCGTAAATCCAGCCCTTGGCGATGGCGGAAGACGCCGGCAGCACGCTGAAAGGCAGGATGGTCAGCGTCTCGATCGCGTGAAAGCGCTTCAGCCAGCCGAGAACCCGTCGCTTCCACCGGTAGCGCCGGCGCGGCGAGACGGTGACGGGCATCGGCCGCAGCAGCAGGCCGGCGGTGCGCCGCCCGGTGAGTGCGCGCAGCAGGCCCACCGCCACATAGAGGAGGAAGGCCTCTTCAACCATCAGGAACAGCACGGGCGCGCGGGAAAACAAGAGGTCGCGCAACCCGGCCCGGCGGGCGCCGAACAGGCGCTCCAGAAGGCGCAGATAGGCAGGACGGCGGCCGCTTTCCCGCCTGGAATAAAGCAGTGGTGCGCCCGGAAGGGCCTTGGCCTTGCGCGTCCGCCACAGCCACCGGCCTGCTGGTGTGCCACGATTGTCCGGCCGTAGATCCGATCGCGCAGACGGACCCGTTGCAGCCGGCAACTCAGAGCCCGCTCGCATGAAATTCCCCCGAAAATGGTCGCCAATCGCCTTCCGGGCCGTCCCTGCCGCGGAAGGAATCGAGCGGTGAGCCAGGTTCGCCTCCTCGGCCCACCACCATTTGAACGTCGATTTTTCGCAGGCGCTTTGCGCCCGCGCAATACAACCTTATCGTTAATATTTAGACTCTAACTTGCCGTTATCAAAAATCAAGGCGGATTATACAACCTCCGCTAAATGTCCGGATGTACCATTCCGGCCATCGCTTGCCGCCCCGCGCACGAACGGTCATAAAGGCCGGACTTTCGACCGGCCCCAGGGAGGCAGGATGAACCTCAAGGAATTTGCCGCCCGCATCGGCCTGTCCCAGACGACGGTAAGCCGGGCGATGAGCGGCTATCCGGAGGTGAAGCCGGAGACGCGGGCGCGTGTTCTGGAGGCGGCGGAGCGGCTCGGCTACCGGCCGAACATCAGCGCGCAGCGGCTCGCCACCGGCCGGGCGGGCGCGATCGGCATCGTCTTCCAGGGCGGCGGGCGTTTTGGGCCGCATTCCAGTGAATTCATGGGCGGGCTTTCTACTCGCCTTCAGGAGGACGGCATCGACATTCTCGTCTCGACCGTCGAGACGGAGGCGAAGGAGGAAGCCGCCTATCGCCGGTTTGCCGCCAGCAAGCGGGTGGATGCGGTGATCCTGCACATGCCCGCCTGCACCGATGCCCGCATCGCACTTCTGCAAGCACTGGACCTCCCCTTCATCGTGCACGGGCGAAGCGAGGCTCAAAAACCCTTCGCCTTTCTCGACATCGACAATTTCGGAGCGATCGAGACCGCGACGCGGCACCTCGCCGGGCTCGGCCACCGGCGCATCGCCCTCATCAACGGCGATACGGTGAGCACCTACGCGCGCGACCGGGACGACGGTTTTCGCGCAGCACTCGCGGCGCACGGCATCCCCGTCGACCCGACGCTGGTCGGCCATGGCGAATTTACGGACGAGACCGGTTTTCGCCTCATGCAGTCCTTTCTGGCGCAGCGCCCTGCCCCGACAGCCGTCATCGCCGGGTCGATGATGTCGGCGCTTGGCGCCATGCGGGCGATCCGCATTGCGGGGTTGACCGTCGGGCAGGACGTCTCCCTCATCGCCCATGACGATGTCTTCCCCTATCTCAGCCCCGACAATCTCGTGCCGGCCGTCACCACGACGCAATCGCCGATCCGCGCTGCGGGCGAGCGGATCGGCGATATGGCGTTGAGGCTGTTGCAGGGCGAGGCGCCGGAACGGTTGCAGGACGTCTGGCCGGTCGATTTCCTTATTCGCGGATCGACGGGCCCTGCCCCGGGCTGAACCTTAGACCTTTCGTTCGCAGCGGTCCTTTTCGGTCTCGATGGCGAGGTCGAGCACCTTCTGGAGCTCGGCGGCGTGGCGGAAGCCGGGCTCGATCCTTTCGCCCGCGGTCACCGCGGCGGCGAAGCGCTGGTAGTTGGTCGGCACCGTGCCGGCATCGAGCTCCCGCCAGACCGCTTTTTCGACATCCTCGCCAAGGCAGCCGCGCAGGCGCGAGCCCTCGGTCGAATGGAGAACTTCGAGCGCGCCCCTGTCACCGTGCATGCGCAGGCGCAGCTCGTTCAGATGCCCGGTTGCCCAGCGGCTGGAATGGATGACGCCGAGCGCGCCATTGGCGAAATCGACGGTCATCGTGAAACTGTCGTTGGCGTCGAGGTGGTATTCGCCGATGCGGTTGTCCGGCGCCTTGTCGAAGGCCTTCAGCCGCGCGAAGACATGCTCCACGTCGCTTGCGGCACCATAACTCGCAAAATCGAGGATGTGGATGCCGACATCGCCGAGCACGCCGTTCGAGCCATGCCGGGTGGACAGCCGCCAGAGCCATTGGCTTTCCGTCGCCCAGTTGCCCCAGGCCTTCGAGACGAGCCAGCTTTGCAGGTAGGACGCCTCGACATGGCGCACATGGCCGATCTCGCCGGCCAGCACCATCTCGCGCGCCTTCTGCAAGGGTGCCACGTTGCGATAGGTGAGGTTCACCATGGTAACGAGGCCGGAGGCGTCCGCAGCGCGCGCCATCTCGTCCGCCTTGGCATAGTTTTCCGCGAGCGGCTTTTCGCACATGACGTGTTTTCCCGCCGCCAGCAGCGCCAGCGTCGTCGGGTGATGCGCGCGGTCGGGCGTCACATTGGTGGCCGCGTCGAAACCGTTCCAGGCGATCGCGTCCTCCAGCGAGGTGAAGACGTTGGGAATGCCATGCGTGTCGGCAAAGGCTTTGGCACGCAACGGATCGACATCGACCGCGCCGACCAGCTCGACGCCCTCGATTGCGGAAAAATGCTGGGCATGGCTGTTCGCCATCCCGCCGGTTCCAAGGATGAGAAGACGCATAATGGGCCTCAGCGGTAACCGGCTTCGCCGGCTTCATGCAGCTTCGGGCCGCGCTCGACGATCGGCTCCAGCGCGTTTTCCACCGGCACGTTCGGCGCATCGTGGATCGCCGCATAGGTGCCCTGCGGGTTGAAGGCCCATTTCACGCCGTTGCCGAGCACCTTCTGCACGGTGGCGTCGTGATAGGTCGGATAGGTCTCGTGGCCGGGGCGGAAGTAGAAAATGTTGCCGGCACCGCGGCGCCAGGTCATGCCCGAGCGGAACACCTCGCCGCCCGCAAACCAGGAGATGAACACCGTTTCCAGCGGCTCCGGCACGGAGAACTGCTCACCATACATTTCCTCGTTTTCCAGCACGAAGTTTTCTCCAAGGCCTTCGGCGATCGGGTGGCGCGGATTGATGACCCACAGGCGCTCGCGCTCGCCGGCTTCGCGCCATTTCAGCGCGCAGGGCGTGCCCATCAGGCGCTTGAAGATTTTCGAGAAATGGCCCGAATGCAGCACGAGCAGGCCCATGCCTTCCCAGACGCGCCTGGCGACGCGCTCGACCACCGCGTCGTCCACGGCGCCATGGTCCTTGTGGCCCCACCAGACGAGCACATCCGTCTCGGCAAGCCGCGCCTCGCTCAGGCCGTGCTCCGGCTCCTGCAAGGTCGCAGTGGTGGCGCGGATCGCCGGATCGCTGTTGAGTGCGTCCGCGATCGTGTTGTGCATGCCGTTCGGATAGATCGAGCGCACGATCTCGTTCGTCTGCTCGTGGATGTTCTCACCCCATACGATGGTGCGTATAACCATGTGCCATTCCTCTTGAAGCCGGGAATTGAAATCGCTTTCAATTTGCCGGAATCGATTAAGACCAGACCCGTTTCTTGGCAAGCGGGGGACCTGTCGATTCCGGCTGCCTTTCAGTGGAATGTCGATTTGGAGAAAAGGTTCAGCACAAGCACGCCGGCAATGATGAGGCCGAGGCCGAAAAGTGCCGCCGGATCGAGCTTCTGGCCGAAGGCGAAATAGCCGACAGCGGAGATCAGCACGATACCGAGGCCGCTCCAGATCGCGTAAGCGATGCCGACCGGCACGTAGCGAAGGCTCCAGGACAAAAAGAAGAAGGCGATGGCATAGCACACGACCATCGCGACCGTCGGCACGACGCGGGTAAAATGCTGCGCGGCCTGCATGGCCGAGGTGCCGAGCACTTCGAAGACGATGGCGACGACGAGGGCGGCATAGACGAGGGGCAGGTTCATGACGTGTCTCCGGCGCGCATCGCGCCAATGGGTGCCTGCGGGTGCGACGTGTTGGATCAGGAGCGCGAAAGCGCGAGCAGCCGGCCCAGCATGGCGGTGCGCGTCTCGCCTTCCAGGATCGGCACGCCAAGCAGATCGGCGAGCCAGAGGCCGTCCACGGCATAGCGAACGAGCACGGCATCCGGCGAGGAATCCGTGCCGATGTTTTCCGCGAGATGCCGCTCGACCCATTGTCGCCAGCGTTCGCGCAGATGCGGCTCGGAAATCAGCGCGATGGTCAGCACCTTCCATTGCTCGCTGTCGTCCATGCCCTCCGGCACGAAAAACGCTGCGACATAGGCCCGGGTGAAACGCCCCTTCGGCTCCGGGTCGGACTGCATCTTTTCCGCCAGCACCCGGTCGAGCTTTTCCGTCAGGTCGCTGAACAGGCCGTCGAGCAGCGACAGCTTGTTGGGGAAATGGTGCAGCAACCCACCCTTGCTGACGCCCGCCGCCTGCGAGACCGCATCGAGCGTCACGCTTCCCGGCCCCTTCTCCAGCGACAGCCGTGCCGCGACCTCCAGCAATTGCTGGCGGACGGCTTCCGGGTGTTTCTTGCGATGATGTGCCTTGCTCATGCTCTAAACATACCGTCTGGACGGTTTCTTGTCAATCGGCTGAAATGCGCGCTTCGTCGCAGGCAAAACGCCGCCATTGCCTGGCGGATGGCCCGGCGTTAAGACCGGAGAAACGGGAAAACGGCGATGGCGGACACGACCGGCAGCGGGGAACGGCAGGGCGAAACGATCACCCTTTACGAGGCGATCGGTGGCGATGTGGCCGTGCGGGCGCTGACGCACCGCTTCTACCAACTGATGGATACCCTGCCGGAAGCTGCGCGCTGTCGCGCGATCCATCCGCCGGATCTCTCCGGCAGCGAAGAGAAGTTCTACGAATACCTGACCGGCTGGCTCGGCGGACCGCCGCTCTACACGGACAAGCGCGGCCACCCCATGCTGCGCCGCCGGCATTTCGCAGCCTCGATCGGGCCGGCGGAACGGGACGAGTGGTTGCTCTGCTTCACCCGCGCGCTGGAGGAGACCGTGCCGAGCGAAGGCTTGCGCGCCATCATCCTCGAGCCGGTGACCCGCCTCGCCCACCACATGCAGAACCAGGAATAGGAACCCCGATGTCGTTTTCGCTTCGTTCGACGACACTGCTCGTCGCCGGCCTGATGGGTCTTGCAGGCGTCGTCACCGCGGCCGCCGCGTCGCACGGCAGCGACCCGCGCCTGATGGCCGGCGCCTCCGCCATGTGCCTCGCGCACGCCCCGGCCTTGATTGCGCTTTATGCTGCCTGGCCGACCATGCGGATCGCCCCGCTTGCCGCCCTGCTGCTTGCCGCCGGAACCGCGCTCTTTGCCGGCGACCTCGTCTTCCGCCATACGGCCGGCCACGGGCTCTTCCCGATGTCGGCGCCGACCGGCGGCGTGGTCATGATGGCGGGTTGGCTTGCGGTGGCGCTCGGAGCTATTCTACCGCGCAAGGAAGCCTGATCAGCTCTTCGGGATGCCCCCGAAACGCAGCGCGGTGCCGCCGCGTTCTGGTACACCTGGACTTGCCATGTCAGAGCGAATCCCGCCGCACGGGGAAGGCTACGACATTGTCATTGCGTGCTTCAAGGGCGGATGCGCCCTCGAAGCTCGCCGTGCGCGACGGCGGGCGGGCGTTCTGGACCGGGAATTCCGTGACATTCCCGGATTCGAGCACCTCCGCACGACGCGTCAGCAGGGCGTAAAGTTCCGGCACGAGGCCGTCGCCGTTCTGGGCGGCCAGCTTGTGCAAGCCGATCATCATGAAGGCTTCGGGTCTTTCCTCATTCACTGCGCAGTCTCTCCCTGGCTCATGCTCTGCAGGGCACGCTCGAAGGAGGATTTGCTGCCGTTGCGTAGCGGCACGAAAGCCTTTTCCCACTTCTTGCAGCCCGTCTTCACGCGGATGCAGGCATCATGGCTGATACAGTCGATGGGGCAGAAGACGCAGTCGACCGAGGGCAGCACGTTGTCGATGCGCGACACCGCTTCACGCAGGCCGCCATCGTGATGGATGAGATTGGCGCCGTAGGAACTGGCGATCTGGCGCAGATGCGCCACCTGGCAGTCACGACCGCCCACATAGAGGAAGCTGCGCCCTTCGAGCGTCGCCTTGCTGTCCGCCTTCGCCACCGCGTCGTCCTGGTGGCCGCGGGCCTGCTGCTGCTGCCTGTGCTTCTCGCGCATCGCCTTCCTCTCCGCTTCGCCGGTCCGGCGCTTGATCTTGGTGACTTCCACGCTGCGCGGCGCCTGCGGCACCCGCACTTCGACGCGCGGGGCAACGGCCGGCACGTCCGCCACCGTGGTTTCCGGCGCGGCCGCGACCTGCTTCCTGAGTGTGGCAACCTGGCGTTCCAGGTCCGAGATGCGCCGGTCGCGCTCGGCGATCATCGATTTCAAGACCGCTTCCGCGCGGCCTGCAGTCACGTAATTCATGCAAGGTCCCCTTTGGCACTCCGCAGCGCGAAGCCTCAGTCAGGGGCAACCTACAAAACATGAGTGTTGGAGTAAAGTATAAACATGACTACGAAAGTCATATTTTCGTGCAAAAAAATTCCCGCCATTGGGATCATGGCGGGAATGCGCGTCTCAGTTGAAGACGATCGGCACGTTGAAGGCCCAGGACGAACGCCCGGCAGCCTCCGGAATCTTGGCAAAGGGTGCTGCGCGCTGCACCGAATCGACCGCCGCCTTGTCGAGCGCGGCGCTGCCGGAGCTGCGCGCGACGCGCACACCACTCGCCTGGCCGCTTGAGCCGACGGTGAAGCTCACGACCACGCTGCCGCGATCGCCGCCGGAGACGCGCCGCTTGGCACGGTTGATCTTGTTGCGCACCTTGCCGGGATAATTGCTGACGGCGGCATTGCCGGCCGCGGACGAATTGCCCTTCTTCTGGCCGCCGACCGCCGCGGTGTTCACATCCGCAGAGCCATCGACCTCGCCCTTGGTGGCGTTCTGCTTGGCCTTGCCCTTCTCGCCGGCCTTCTTGACCGGCTTCTGCTTCGGCTTCTTGCGCTCGACCTTTTTGACCGGCTCTTCCTTCTTCACTTCGGGAACGGGCTCGATCGCTTCTTCCGGCACGATTTCCGGCTTGATTTCCGGAACCGGGATGGCGGCGATCTCCACCTCGGCGGACGGCACGACCAGTTCCTCGACCGGCTCGGAAACGATCGGATCGACGGGCTGCACCATCTCCATCACTTCGGGCTCGATTTCGGTCGGCTGGATTTCCGCCACTTCCTGCGGCACCGGCTCGGTGATGTCGGGCTGGATCGTCTCGGGCGTGATCGTATCTTCGGGATTGCCGGATTCCACCGCCTCGAAGGCGCCGTTGCCGAGCATCGCCACTTCCGCGACGACACCGCCGGCGATCAGCGCCTGCTCTTCTTCAGGCGCCGGCGCCATGGTGAGGATTGCGGCGGCCGTGGCGTGCGCCAGCAGGGAAAGGACGCCTCCGCCAACCCAGAGCCACTTGCTTCCAGACATGATATCACCCGTCATTCCGTTTCATGCATCGCGGCGCCTCATGCGGCCGCGAACGCTATACTCAACCTTCGAGGCCTATCCTTCGAGACCGGCCGTCGCCTTGCTGCGCGTCACGATGCCGTCCATGCAGCGGCCCTTCTCGAGGCCCTCGCCTTCGCAGACCGGCGCATCGTTGATCAGCAGGTTCTTCACGGTCTCGCACGTGATGCCCGGCACGTCGAACTGGCGCACCTTGGACTTGCCGGCCGGCAGGTCGCGGAAATCCAGCAGCGCCAGGCGCTCGACCGTGCCCTTGTCGTTGAAGATGACGAATTCGAAGGAGACCTTCGAGACGTTCTGCGCAAAGCCGTTGGCGGCGACGAAGGTGAAGAGACAACCCTTCTGCGAGCTCGCAAGCGCGTTGAGCTCGACGTCCAGCCCCTTGGGCGCTGCGGCATCCTGCGCTGCGGCCTGCGTGATGGCGGCAGCAGAAAGCATCGCCGAAAGAAGAATGGTGCGTACGGTCATTGGCCCGCCTGTTTCATACCGGTTTTAAGGTCGGCCGAGAGCGCCGGCCGCGGTCTTCCTGCCGGTCGCCTAAGGCAAGAATTAACATTCCATTGCGGCGCCGGTATTGCGTGCATAGATAAATATGAGTAATGAAGTCAAGATAGCAAACGCAAAATCCCCGTCAAACCCCTGTTCCGGCAACTGAATTTACCGTGATGGGGCCGGCGTGGCAGACATCGATCAAGGCCGAGCAATGGACAACACGACCCGACCGACCCCCGCCGAAATCCGCGCCTTCCGCGCCGAGAACCCGAAAATGCGCGAGCGCGACATCGCAGCCCAGCTCGGTATCTCGGAAGCCGCCCTCGTTGCGGCCGAAGTCGGGCTGACGGCGGTCCGCATCGACGGCGACGCCAACCGTTTCCTCGAACGCTCGGAAGCGCTTGGCGAAGTCATGGCGCTGACGCGCAACGAGAGCGTGGTGCACGAGAAGATCGGCGTCTTCGAGAAGATCACCACGGGCAAACATGCCTCGATCGTGCTCGGCGAAAACATCGACCTGCGCATCTTCCCCGGCACCTGGGCCCATGGTTTTGCCGTCACCAAGACCGATGGCGACCAGGTGCGCCGCAGCCTGCAATATTTCGACAAGGCCGGCGTGGCCGTGCACAAGGTGCACCTGCGCCCCGCCTCCAACCTCGAAGCCTATGAAGCCATCGTCGCCGACTTCCGCCTGGAAGACCAGTCGCAGGATTTCGTCGAGGTGGTGTCCCAGAAGACCGCCGAGACCGGCCCTGTCGACGTCGCAGCCCTGCGGGAAAGCTGGGCGGCGATGACCGATACGCACCAGTTCTTCGGCCTGCTGAAGAAATTGAAGATCGGTCGACAGGATGCCGTGCGCAGCGTCGGCGAGGATTTCGCCCATGAGGTGCGCGCCGATGCCGTCGGCGACCTGATGCGCGCTGCCGCCGAGCGGGATGCCGACATCATGTGCTTCGTCGGCAACAATGGCACGATCCAGATCCACACCGGCCCGGTGAAGAACATCCAGCCGATGGGGCCGTGGCTCAACGTCATGGACCCGACCTTCCACATGCACCTGCGCATGGACCACATCGCCGAGTGCTGGGTCGTTCGCAAGCCGACCGTCGACGGTCACGTGACCTCGCTGGAGGCCTATGACGCGGCCGGCGAGATGATCATCCAGTTCTTCGGCAAGCGCAAGGAAGGCATGGTGGAACGCACCGACTGGCGCGAGATCCTCGACGGCCTGCCGCGCCCCGACAGCGTCGCCGCGTGAAGACTTCGATCCGTTAAGGAACCGACCATGAGCAAGAGCTTCGATTTCCGCCGCGCCCGCCCATGGGAAGTGGCCCTCACCGTGTTTGCCCTCTCCGCGCCCCTGCTGCTGCCGTTCACGGATGCCGGCTCGACCGGCTTCATCCGCAAGGCCGTCGCGCAGGAAATGCAGCAGGTCGACAGCTCGAAACTGGTGGCGATCGGCGGCGCGGTGACGGAAATCGTCTATGCGCTCGGCGAAGGCGGCCGTCTCGTCGCCCGCGATTCCACCAGCACCTTCCCGGAAGAAGCGTTGAAACTGCCGGATGTCGGCTATATGCGCCAGCTCTCGCCGGAGGGTGTCATCGCCGTCAATCCGACCGCCATCCTCGCCGTCGAGGGCAGCGGCCCGCCGGATGCGCTGGCCGTGCTGAAGAGCGCCGGCATTCCCTTCGAGACCGTGCCGGAAGGCTATGACCGCGCGGCGATCCTGAAGAAGATCGACGTCGTCGGCAAATTCCTCGGCGTGGCCGACAAGGCCAAGGACCTGGAAGCCACGGTCGCGGCCGATCTCGACGCGGCGATTGCCGACGCCGCCAAGCGGCCGGAAAACGAGCGCAAGCGCGTGCTCTTCATCCTCTCCTTCCTGAACGGCAAGGTCATGGCCGCGGGCGGCCACACGGCAGCCGACGGCATCATCGGGCTTGCCGGCGCGATCAACGCGACCGAAGGCGCCTTCGAAGGCTACAAGCCCCTCACCGACGAGGCGATCATCAAGGCGAAGCCCGATGTCGTCATGATCATGACGCGCCCCGGCGCCGGCAGCAGCGACGAGGAAATCCTCGCGCATCCGGCGATCTCGGTCACGCCGGCCGCCGCCAACAAGGCCATCCTGCGCATGAACAGCCTGCACCTGCTCGGCTTCGGCCCGCGCACCGCCTCGGCCATCCGCGACCTCAACAAAGAACTCTACGGCAATGTCTCTCAATGACGCGGCGCGCGGTTCGGTGCTGATGCGCTCCGTCCAGTCCCGGCACGCCGGCGACCGGACGGCCGTCGCCCGCCTGACGCTCGTCGCCCTCGTCCTCGTCTCGCTCGTCGCACTCGCCCTGTCGATCACGACAGGCGCCTCGGATGCCTCGGCGATCAACGTCATCGGCGCGCTGTTCAGCGGCGCGGAAGACACGGCGCTGAGCCTGCGCGACCGCATCATCGTCTTCGACATCCGCATGCCCCGCGCGCTGCTCGGCTTCCTGATCGGCGCCGCACTCGCCATGTCCGGCGCGGTCATGCAGGGCCTGTTCCGCAATCCGCTCGCCGACCCCGCCCTCGTCGGCATCTCGTCGGGCTCCGCACTCGGCGCGGTGCTGATGATCGTGCTCGGCGCCAGCCTGCCGGCCGGGGTGATGATTGCGCTCGGCGCCTTCGCCCTGCCGCTCGCCGCCTTCGCCGGCGGCCTGCTCACGACGCTGCTGCTCTACCGTATCGCGACGCGCGGCGGACAGACCTCCGTCGCCACCATGCTTTTGGCCGGCATCGCGATCTCCGCGCTCGCCGCCGCCATCACCGGCGTCCTCATCTACATGGCCGACGACAAGCAGCTGCGCGACATCACCTTCTGGAGCCTCGGGTCGCTCTCCGGCATGACCTGGGCAAAGCTGTTCGCCGCAGGCCCCATCATGCTGGTGGCCCTGCTGGTCGTGCCCTTCCTGTCGCGCGGCCTCAACGCCATCACGCTCGGCGAAGCCGCCGCCTTCCACATGGGCGTGAAGGTGCAGCGGCTGAAATATATCGCGGTCGTCGCCGTTGCCGGTGCGGTCGGCGCCTCGGTTGCCGTCAGCGGCGGCATCGGCTTCGTCGGGATCGTCGTGCCGCATCTGCTGCGCATCGTCATCGGGCCGGACCACCGCTACCTGCTGCCGGCCTCGGCCCTGTTCGGCGGCGTGCTGATGCTCGGCGCCGACATGCTGGCGCGCACCATCGTCGCCCCCGCCGAATTGCCGATCGGTATCATCACGGCGCTGGCCGGCGCGCCCTTCTTCCTCTGGGTACTGCTGCGCGGCCGTGCGCAAAACGGCTGGTAGAGACCATGATCGCCGCAAAGAACCTCACGGTCAGCCTGTCCGGCAAGACCATCGTGCACGGCGTGTCGCTGGAGGCCAAGGCCGGCCAGCTCACCGCCATCGTCGGCCCGAACGGCTCCGGCAAGACGACGACGATGAAGGCGCTCGCCGGCGAACTGCCGAGCAAGGGCGAGATCACCATCAACGGCCATGCGCTTCACGCGCTCGAACCCTGGCAGCTCGCCGTCAAGCGCGCCGTGCTGCCGCAGGCCGCCACCATCGCTTTCCCCTTTACCGTGCGCGAAATCGTTCGTCTCGGCCTCACCGTCGGCCCGAACCGCCATGCCGAGCGCATCGACGCCATCACCTCGGAGGCGCTCGCCGCTGTCGATCTTGGTGGCTTCGCCGGCCGCTTCTACCAGGAGCTTTCCGGCGGCGAGCAGCAGCGCGTGCAACTCGCCCGCGTGCTCTCGCAGATCTGGGAGCCGGTGCTCGATGGCGAACCCTGTTTCCTGATGCTCGACGAGCCGGTCTCCGCACTCGACATCCGCCACCAGCTGACGATCATGCAGCTCGCGCGGCGTTACTGCGAAAACGGCGGCGGGGTGATCGCGGTCATGCACGACCTCAACCTGACGGCCATGTTCGCCGACCATATGGTGATGATGCGCGCCGGCCGCATCGAGCGCAGCGGCCCGCCGGCCGACGTGATGACCGACGATGCGATGGAGGCCGTCTTCGGCTGCCGCATGCGCATCAACGGCGTGCCCGCCACCGGCGTGCCCTTCGTGTTGCCGCACACTGCTTCGGCCTGATTTTCCAGCGCCTTACGGAACCTTTTGCCCCGCTTCACGTTTCTCGCCCTGGAAAGACCGTTCCGCCAAGGGGGTGGAGCGCTGTTTGCCCCGCGTTTATCGCGGGCGACCGCAAAAGGAGAAACGGCATGGCCAATGGACTGTTTTCATCGCGCAGCAAGAGCCTGCGCAGCGGCATTCACGACGAGGCCCAGGCCGTCGAGGAGCAGATCGCGGAACTGCGCGAAGAGATCGCTTCCCTTGCGAAGCTCCTCGCCAGCGACGCCTCTAGCGGCGCAAGCGGCATCCGCAAGAAGGCCCGCGCGGTAAAGGCGCAGGCAAGCGACGCCGCCTATGACCTGAAGGATCGCGCGCAGGGCGACATCCGCGACATGATCGCGGCCGGCGAGGACATTCTCGCCGAGTTCCAGTCGCGCTACCAGGATTCCGGCCGTCGCGCCCGCAAGGCCGTGAAGGAGCATCCGCTCGCCACCCTCGGCATCGCGGCCGCCGCCGGCTTCTTCCTCGCCGCGCTGCTGCGTCGCTGATCCCATCCTCTGACCTTTCCAGGGACGCCATCCGGCGTCCCTTCCCGATTGCTGGAGCGCAATAGCATGCTGTCACTGGGGGCCATTCTCATGCAGAACCTCGTCACCCGCGTCACGGACCGGGTGGACGAGACGATGGACATTGCCAAGCGCAATGCGATCGCCGGCCTGATCATCGGCCTTCTGCTGATCACCGCCTATGTGCTCGGCGTCGTCGCGACCGCCGTCCTGCTTGCGCAGCACTATGGCACCGTGCCCGCTCTCTTCGGCCTTGCCGGCGGCTTCCTGCTGCTTGCGTTGATCGTGCTCGCGGTCGTCGCCATGCGCAACAAGCGCGAGCGTGAACTGCGCCGCATCCGCCGCGCTCAACTGGCGGCACGCCGCGACCTGATGGCGGCCGCTGCCACCGTCGCCGTGCGCAAGCCCTTCGCCGCGACCGCCGTGGCGCTCGCGCTCGGCTTCCTGCTCGCGCCAAAATCCCGCCGCGACGACTGATTTTCCTGATTTTTGGAGTTTGTCAGGGAGAAGTGGAAACCTGTTTTCCCTGACAGGCTCTACAGCGGCATGCGGATGACGGCCGTGACGCCCTTCGGCAGGTACTCGACATGCACGCTGCTGCCGAGGATCTTGTCGAGGCTGCGCTCGATCAGCACCGAGCCGAAGCCGCGGCGTCCGTCCGGCTTGACCGGCGGTCCGCCGACCTCATGCCAGGTCATGTGAAGCACGCGCTGGCCGTCCTCGTTCATCACGCGTGCGGTGATCACCACTTTGCCGGTGCGAACGGAAAGCCCGCCATATTTGCGGGCATTCGTCGCGAGTTCATGCAGCACGAGGCCGAGCCCGACCGCCTGGTCCGGCCCGAGTTCCACCTCGTCCTTGTGGACCTCGACCTGGCTTTCATAGTCCATCGCATAGGGCATGATCTGCTTCTGCAGCAGCATTTTCAGGTGAATGACGCCCCATTCGTGATCGCTGAGCAGGCCGTGCGCCTCGGAAAGCGATTGCAGCCGGCCGGCGAAGGCATCCATGAACTCGACCGGATCGCTCGTCTGCCGCAGCGTCTGGCGTGCCAGCGATTGCAGCATGGCGAGCGTGTTCTTGACCCGGTGGTTGAGCTCGCGTAGCAGGAGGCGCGTGCGCTCCGAGGCAAGCTGACCGTCGGTGACATCGACATTGATGCCGAGGAACACGGTCGGCTTGCCGTCCGCATCCCATTCATGCACGCGACCGCGCCCGAGCAGCCAGCGCCCCGATCTCGCGGCCCGGAACAGGCCGTCATATTCCTTGCCGGAGGCAAGCGCATCGCGCAGGCGGCCGATGGTGCCCTTGCGGTCCGCCGGGTGCACCGCAGTGAAGAATTTGCGCGCGCTCATCGGTCCGGCCGACTTGACGCCGAGCATGCGGTAGAAGGTCTCGTTGCCCGAAACGATGCCCGTCGAGATGTCCCACAGCCAGCTTGCGACATTGGCCGCATCGAGCGCCAGCGCGTGGCGCTTTTCGTCGCGTGAGAGAACCTCGGTCGCAAGCGCGCGCCGCCGCGCCTCGTCCTTCAGCGCGAGCAGCGAGGTGGCGAGCGACGCCAACTGCTTCAAGCGTGGCAGGAGGTCGGGGGCAACGTGCTGATGCGGCTTCACGTCGAAGACGCAGACGGTGCCGATCGGCTGGCCGTTGATGACGATCGGCGCACCGGCATAAAAACGCAGATTCGGCGCGCCGGTAACGCTGGGCAGGCCGGCGAAGCGCGGGTCCTTCAACGCATCGGCGACGACCAGCGGCCTGTCGACATTTTCGGCGATCAACCGCACACAGAAGGAATCCTCCGAGGGCGCGCGAATCTCGCGCGTACCCTCGCGCGCCAGGAACCACTGGTCCGTGCGGCCGAGAATGGTGACGACGGCAATGGGCGCGGAGAACAGCCCCGCGGCAAGCCCGGCAATATCGTCGAAATCGGGATCGGCGCCGAGGAAGACCGGCATCACGGCCTCAAGCGCCGCCAGACGGTCTGGCGCGCCCAGAACCGTTGCAACATCGGACCGCAGTGGCTGATCGTTATCCTTCATACATTTTCGGTAAGCGATTCCGCGTTCGTTTTCACCCGCCACGCATGCCGGCAAACGCAGATTCGTCCCAATCCCCTCATTCTTTCCGCCGCCCGTCATCATGACAGGCGGCGCTTGATAGAATTACGATGCGAAGGCGCGCGACGTGATCGGTGCCGAAATGGCATCCGGCCCGTAATCGCCCTCGCCGCTGACCTGCAAAAGTTCCTGCAGGCGCTGGCGGGCGCGGTTCACGCGGCTCTTGATCGTGCCGAGCGCGCAGCCGCAGATTTCGGCCGCTTCCTCATAGGAAAAACCGGAAGCGCCGACGAGGATGATCGCCTCGCGCTGCTCGTCCGGCAGCTTTTCGAGCGCCTTCTTGAAATCCTGCATGTCGAGCGAGCCGTATTGCGACGGGTGCTGCGCCATGTTCTCGGTAAAGATACCGTCGCTGTCCTGCACCTCGCGGCCGCGCTTGCGCAGCTTGCTGTAGAGTTCGTTGCGCAGGATCGTGAAGAGCCAGGCCTTCATGTTCGTGCCCATCTCGAACTGTTCCTGCTTCGCCCACGCCTTCATGATCGTGTCCTGCACGAGGTCGTCCGCCTGGTCGTGGCGGCCGGTCAGCGAAATGGCAAAGGCACGCAGGCTCGGAAGAACCGCGAGGAGATCGCGCTTGAAAGTGGTCTGTCGCTGCTCCATCTCGTCCTCACTCGGCCCGCTGGGCGCTGTTTTCGACAGCATCCAGCTTTTCGAGAAGATCCAGGAACCGTTGGGGAAGGGTCTCGTCCTGTACCGAATGGTAGAATGCACGAAGTTTCGTCGCGATTTGTGCATTCGGGTCATCCGGCCTTTTGCGAGGCTTGGCGGTATTCGTTTTATGTTCCACGCTATTCACTCTTGGCCACTTTCATTTGTCATCCGCGCCCTAGTGACGAATTCGGCGTGGAAATGCCCCGCAGCAAAAAAAGTTCCCCACTCTGGAACCTAAATTTGGTTCCCGCGTTCGAACCGTCAACTGCAATTGCATTAATTTAAGAACAGGGGACCAATCATGCCGATTTCCGACCGCATCGGACCGCACCTGCCGGCGCTACGCCGCTACGCACGCGCGCTGACGGGCACCCAATCCTCCGGCGACGCCTATGTGGCGGCGACGCTCGAAACGATCCTCATCGATCCTTTCATGATGCCGGAAGGCGGGGACGACAAGGCGAAGCTCTTCGCGCTCCTGAGCCGCATCATCTCTTCCCTGCCCGTTTCGATGAGCCGCCGCGCCGGCGCCATCGCACCCGGCCGGGAAGCGCCCTTCGACCTCTCGGGCGTTCCCCCGCTCGGCCGTCAGGCGCTGCTGCTCGCAACCGTCGAGGGCTTTTCGGTGGAAGGAACCGCGGAGATCCTCGAGGCGGAGGTGGCCGCCATTCGCGCCATGCTCGACACCGCTTTTGCGGAAATCGCCGCCCAGGCGCAGACCGGCATCATGATCATCGAGGACGAGCCGCTGATCGCGCTCGACCTTGCGCACATGGTCAACGGCATGGGCCACCGCGTCACCGGCATCGCCCGCACGCAGGCGGAGGCCGAGACGCTATGGAGCGACAGCCGGCCCGGCCTCGTGCTCGCCGACGTACGGCTTGCCGATGGCAGTTCCGGTATCGACGCGGTCAACGCCATCCTGGCGCGCACGGACATCCCCGTCATCTTCATCACCGCCTATCCCGAACGGCTCCTGACCGGCGAACGGCCGGAGCCGGCCTTCCTCGTCTCGAAACCGTTCAATCCGGAGCAGGTGAAGGTCCTGATCAACCAGGCCCTTCTCTTTACCCCGCAAGCGCGCGCCGCGGCTTGATCTCGCTCCCGGATGGCCGCAGCGGCGGCGCGGCCGGCGGCGGTGGGAGGCACGCCCACCGCCGCCTTCGTTTTTTTGAACGTCAGTACCCGCACAAAAGAAAACAGCCAGCGCCTGGGGGGCACTGGCTGCTTGAGTATCCACGCACCGGAGGGGGACACGGTATCGTGGTCGATCACCGGTCGAGGGCCTCGCATTTTGGGGGATATGCGCAGACCGGTGATGACACGAAAACACACGACAAAGGATTTGGTTCCGCGGGTTGCAAATTTTTTTTCGACATTTTTCAGTCGATCATTTCGAGCTCCGCACGATGCCTGTAGAGGGCGAGGAACCGCCGGTAATCCCGGTCGTATCGGCCCTTGACATCCGCCCGATATTCGCTGCCACCCGGATACATCCCGGCTCCCGCCGCCGGAAGATCGGCATAGAGCCCGCCCGCCACCGCCGCAACCATGGCCGTTCCGAGCAGCACGGCGTCGTTGGTATCCGGCACGACGACGCGACAGCCGGTGACGTCGCGGTAAAGCTCCATCAGCAGCGGATTGCGCACATGACCGCCGGTGACATGCAGCGTATCGAGCACGTAGCCACAGTCACCGAGCTTGTCGAGGATATGCCGGATGCCGAGCGCGATAGCCACGCAGGTGCGCCAGTAGAGCCGGCAGAGACCGTCGAAGGAGGCATCGAGCGCCAGCCCGCTGATGACGCCCAGCGCATGCGGATCGGCGAGCGGCGAGCGGTTGCCGTGGAAATCCGGCAGCACATGCAGCCGGTCGGCGAAGGCCTCGCCCTCGTCCTGCTGCATCTCGCGGATGCGGGCGACGATGCGCGCGTGGTTCGCCGCCGACGGTTCGCCGCCGGCGCTGTGCAGGCGCACGATATGATCGAGCAGCGCACCCGTCGCCGACTGCCCGCCCTCGACCAGCCACCAGCCCGGCAGCACCGCCTCATAATAAGGCCCCCACATGCCGAAGCCGAATTTCTTCTCCTGCGAGAAGGCGACGATGCAGCTCGACGTGCCGCCGATCAGCGCCAGCTGGCGCTCCAGCTTCTCCGGCTCGCCGGCGAAGGGGCCGAGCACGCCGAACGTGCCGGCATAGGCGTCGATCAGCCCGGTCGCGACGACGCACTCCGTATCGAGGCCGAGGTCCTGTGCCGCCGCCGCCGTCAGCCGCCCGACCGCCTCGCCGACCGCCAGCGTCTCTTCGGGCAGGGATCCGCGCTCGCGCAGATCCTCAAGCCCGATCGCCTGCAGAAAACTTTCGCTCCACGGCTTCTCCTCATGGGAGAGATAGTTCCACTTGCCCGTCATCGTGCAGCGCGAACGCGCATTCGAGCCGGTCGCCCGCCAGGTGATGAAATCGGCGAGATCGAAGAAGAAGCCGGTTTTCGCCCATTGCTCCGGCCGGTGGCGCTTCAGCCACATCAGCTTCGGCATCTCCATTTCCGGTGACATGACGCTGCCGGAATGGGCGAGCACCGGATGTTTGGTAGCGGTGCAGATATCGGCTTCCTTCAGCGCGCGGTGGTCGAGCCAGACGATCGTGTCCCAGCGCGCCTCCTCGCCTCCCGAGACGGCAAGCGGCTGGCCTTGCCTGTCGCGCACCACCAGCGAGCAGGTCGCATCGATGCCGAGGGCTGCAACGCGGCCCGCCGCGACACCAGCGACAGCAAGCGCTGCCTTGAGCGAAATGCAGACCGCCTGCCAGATGTTTTCCGAATCGTGCTCGGCATGGTCGGGGCTCGGCCGGCGCATGGCGATCGGGTGTTCGGACCGTCCCAGGAGCGTGCCGCTTCGGTCGAACACGCCGGCGCGGGCACTGCCGGTGCCGATGTCCACCGCAACGATCAGATCGCGCATCAATGCTCTTTCCCGTCGACCTCTTGCCTGCGGACAAACTGTAACAATTCCCGCATGTCGTCAAACAGGGCGTCGGGGTTTAGGCTGAGGAGCGTGTCGCGATGGCGCGGCGTGCGCGCATGGGAGCCGCCGGTGAAAGCGACGACCCGCATGCCGGCGGATTTCGCCGCCGAAATTCCCGCCGGGCTGTCCTCCACGACGACGCAATGGCTGGGCGCGACCCCCATCGCGGCGCTGGCATGGAGAAAAAGGTCGGGCGCCGGCTTGCCGCGCGCCACCATGCTGGCGCTAAAGATGTTCGGCTCGAAACGGTCGATCAGGCCGGTAACGGAAAGCGACAGGCGGATGCGCTCCGGCTGGCTCGACGAGGCGACGCAATGGGCGATGCCGAGCCCGTCCACCGTCTCGGCAATGCCCTCGATCGGCTGGAGTTCGGCGCGAAACCGCTCGTAGAGCACCTTGCGCATGGCTTCGAGAAAGGCTGCGTCGATCGCCAGCCCGTACTCATCATGCAGGATTTCCGACATGCTCTTCAGGCTGCGGCCGAGAAAGCGGTCGTGCGCCTCCTCCTCGCTCATCGCGACGCCGGCCGCCGCCAAGGCCTCGACCAGCACCGCGAGCGATATCGGCTCGCTATCGACGAGCACGCCGTCGCAGTCGAAGATGACGAGTTCTGTCTTGGTGGCGGCCATGGTTTTCGTATCCGTTTCAGGCCCCCGTGGTAACGCCTGCCCCTGCCGATGGGAAGCCCCGGATTTTGTCGGGTTCCCTCAGGTTGCGAGCGCGTTTTGCAGATAGCGTTTCAGCGTTTCGCGCGTGCCGCTCTGCTGGAGGGATTTCAGCGCTGTCGCGAAGCGTTTGCGGAAGAGATCGGAATCCGCGACCATGCCGAAAATATCCTTCAGGTCGAGGAAGGCTTCCGGGTTTTGCTTCGCCGCCGTCGCAGCGGCGTGGATGCGGTCGACGTTGGGATCGTTGAAGGAAATTGCCTTGCCGCCATCGGTGGTGCCGGCGAGATAGTGGCACCAGAGCGCGGAGACCAGCGCGAGGCCGGTAACGTCCTCGCCGCGGCCAAGGCGGTCGGCGGTCGACGGCAGGATGAACTTCGGCTGGCGGTTGGAGCCGTCCTGGGCAAGGCGCGGGATCGTGTCGGCGATCTTGGGGTTGGTGAAGCGGCGTTCGATCAACGCGAAATAATCGTTGAGGTCGGTGTCCGGCACCGGCGGGATGACGGGGATGATTTCCTCGCGCTCCAGCTTGGCGAGGAAGGCACGGATATCCGCATCCTCCATCGCCTCGTGCACGAAATGGATGTCGAGCAGGGCGGCAGGATAGGCGATCGCCGCATGGCCGCCGTTGAGGATGCGGATCTTCATGTGCTCGTAGGGCGCGACGTCGGGCACGAACTGCACGCCGACCTTTTCCAGCGCCGGGCGGCCCTGCGGGAAGTGATCCTCCAGCACCCATTGTTTGAACTCTTCACAGAACACCGGCCATTGGTCGTCGATGGCGTAGGCGTCGGCGACGATGCCGATCTCGCGTGCGCCCGTCGCCGGCGTGATGCGGTCGACCATGCCGTTCGGGAAGGCGACGTTGGCGTCGATCCAGTCGGCGAGATCAGGGTCGGAAAGCCGTGCAAGGCCGGAGATGGCGGCATGCGTCACCTCGCCATTGCCGGGAATGTTGTCGCAGGACATGACGGTATAGGGCGCGATGCCCTTGTCCCGGCGCGCCTTGAGGCCGGCCAGGATGAGGCCGAAGACGGTCTTTGGATCGGCCGGATTGGCAGCATCGGCGGCGATGGCCGGATGGCCCGGGTCGAAATGGCCGGAGGCCGGGTTGATGAAATAGCCGCCTTCGGTGATGGTGAGCGACACGATGCGGATCGCCGGATCGGTGAGTTGCGCGATGGTCGCCGCCGCATTGCCGGGGGCGAGATAGCCGGTCATCGCGCCGGTGACGCGGGCGCCGGAGCGGTTGTTGTCCTGCTCGACGACGGTGGTCAGGAAATCCTGGCCTTCGAGCTTTGCCCGCATCGCCGCGTCGGACGGCAGGACGCCGGCGCCGATGATCGCCCAGTCATGGTCGAGGCCGAGATTGAACAGGTCGTCGAGATAGACCGCCTGGTGCGCCCGGTGGAAGTTGCCGACGCCGAAGTGCACGATGCCCGCCGTGAGGTCTTCGCGCCCGTAGGCCGGCACGCCCGCGGTCTTTGCGACATCCGTCAGGGTGGCGAGCGACAGTTTCGTGGTCATGGTCCATTCCTTCCGGTTGTCCGGTCTCTGCTTCGTGCCGGGGCCTCGCGATGCGCGTGCGGCCCCGGCGCGTTCTGGTATGCCTCAGCGGATCGCCAGGCCCTTGTCGTCGAAACGATGGATGCGGCCCTCTTCCGGCGTCAGATAGACGGTGTCGCCATGGGTGACGGGGAAATCGCCGCCGGCGCGGATCGTCATCGTGCCGATATTCTCGACATGCACGTGCAGGAAGGTGTCGGAGCCGAGATGTTCGGCGACACCGACGACGCCCTTCCAGCTGCCGCTCTCCTTGGAGAGCTTGACGTGCTCCGGGCGGATGCCGACGGTCGGCGCATTCCACGGCGTGGCGGCCTCGCCCTTTACAAAGTTCATGCGCGGCGAGCCGATGAAGCCGGCGACGAAGAGGTTGTCCGGCTTGTTGTAGAGATCGAGCGGCGAACCGACCTGCTCGATATTGCCGGCATTCAGCACAACGATCTTGTCGGCCATGGTCATGGCTTCCACCTGGTCGTGGGTGACGTAGATCATCGTGGTCTTCAGCTGGTGGTGCAGCTCGCTGATCTCGAGCCGCATCGTGCCGCGCAGGGCCGCGTCGAGGTTCGACAGCGGTTCGTCGAAAAGAAAAGCCGACGGTTCACGCACGATCGCCCGGCCGATGGCCACGCGCTGGCGCTGACCGCCGGAAAGCTGGCCCGGACGGCGTTCGAGATAGTTGGTGAGGTTCAGCACGCGGGCGGCCTCCGTCACCTTCTTGTCGATCGCCTCGGGGCTCATCTTCGCCATCTTCAGCGGGAAGGCGATGTTGTTGCGCACGCTCATATGCGGATAGAGCGCGTAGGACTGGAACACCATGGCAAGCCCGCGTTTTGCCGGCGCCTCCCCGGTGACGTCGCGGCCGTCGATCTCGATGACGCCGCTGGTGGTGTCTTCCAGGCCGGCGATGAGGCGCAGCAGCGTGGACTTGCCGCAGCCCGACGGGCCGACGAAGACCACGAACTCGCCGTCCTCGATGGTGAGGTCGATGCCCGGAATGACCTGCGTCGCGCCGAACGACTTGTTGACTTTCTTCAGAATGATCTTGCCCATGATGGCTCCTCCCCGATCCTGGTCTTTACTTCACGGCGCCGAAGGTCAGGCCGCGGACAAGCTGCTTTTGCGAAAACCATCCCATGATCAGGATGGGGGCGATGGCGAGTGTCGAGGCTGCCGAGAGTTTCGCCCAGAACAGGCCCTGCGGGCTCGAGAACGAGGCAATGAAGGCGGTCAGCGGCGCGGCGTTCGTCGTCGTCAGGCGGATCGTCCAGAAGGCCTCGTTCCAGGCAAGGATGATGTTGAGCAGCATGGTGGACGCAATGCCCGGCACCGCCATCGGCGTCAGCACGTAGACGATCTCGCCCCAGAGCGATGCGCCATCCATGCGGGCTGCCTCCAGGATTTCACCCGGAATTTCGCGGAAGTAGGTGTAGAGCATCCAGATGACGATCGGCAGGTTGATCATGGTCAGCATGACGGTGAGGCCGATGCGGCTGTCGAGCAGGCCGAAGTCGCGGAACAGCAGGTAGATCGGCACCAGCACGGCGACGGCCGGCATCATCTTGGTCGAGAGCATCCACATCAGGATGTCCTTGGTCTTGGCGGTCGGCGAAAACGCCATCGACCAGGCCGCCGGTACGGCGATCAACAGCGCCAGCAGCGTCGAGCCGAGCGCCAGGATCACGGAGTTCAGGAAGAACTTGAAGTAGTTGCTCTGCGCCTGCACGGCCTGGTAGCTCTCGACCGTGCCCGACGGGATGATGTTGAAGCCCTGGATGGCCTCGGTCTCGGATTTGAAGCTCGTGATGATCGTATAGAGGATCGGGAAGAAGATGATCAACGCGACGATCCAGGCGGCGATGGTGAAGACGACGGTTCTTCTGGTCGAAACGGCTCTAGCCATGATCTATCTCCCTACTTGTCCAGGTTCTTGCCGACGGCGCGCATCAGGAAGAAGGCGACGATATTGGCGAGGATGACGGCGATGATGCCACCGGCGGAGGCTCCGCCGACGTCGTAGCCGAGAAGGGCCGTGCGGTAGATCAGGAACGGCAGGTTGGTGGACGCATAACCCGGTCCGCCATTCGTCGTGACGAGGATTTCCGCATAGACGCCGAGCAGGAAGATCGTCTGGATGAGGATGACGACCGTGATCGAGCGCGCGAGATGCGGCACCGTCAGGTAGATGAAACGGGAAACGAAGCCGGCGCCATCCATCTCGGCCGCTTCCTTCTGCTCGCCGTCAAGCGATTGCAGCGCGGTCAGCAGGATGAGGGTGGCGAAGGGCAGCCATTGCCAGGCGACGATGATGATGATCGAGAACAGCGGGTATTGCGCAAACCAGTCGACGGGCTGGAAACCGAAAAACCGGTTGATGTCGGCGAGCACCCCGTAGCCCGGATGCATGATCATGTTCTTCCAGACGAGGGCCGCCACCGGCGGCATGACGAAGAACGGCGAGATGATCATGATGCGCACGATCCCCTGCCCCCACATCGGCTGGTCGAGCAGCAGCGCAATCCCGATACCGCCGATCACCGTGATCAACAGCACCCCACCGACGATCAGCAGCGTGTTCCAGATCGACTGGAAGAAGGCCGGATCGGTATAGAAATACTGATAGTTGAACAGCCCCGCCCAGCTGACATTCGCCGGGTTCAGGAGATTGTAGTTTTGGAACGAAAACCACAGCGTCATCGCCAATGGCACGATCATCCAGATCAACAGCAACCCCACCGAGGGCGCCAACATCATCCGCGCCAAACCGCGCGTGTTCTCCGTCGCCATTGTCGTGACCTCCCATTTCGCCGGCCGCTCCCCGCGCCGGACAGGCATCGCATCCATATTGGATAGAGCCCGAGTGCCGTTGTCACACGTTTTTTACAGTTCCGGCGCGGAATGGCCGCGCCGGATGCAAAGACCCCGTTTTCGGCTGCCCGGAACGCATCCGGGCAGCCTGTCCTTGGGGAGGAGGTTTACTTGATGTAGCCGGCGCGGGTCATTTCGCGGGTCGTGACCTGCTGTGCCTGGGCGAGCGCGTCGTCGACCGTCATCTGGCCGGCAAGGGCTGCCGAGAAGAGCTGGCCGACCGTCGTGCCGAGACCCTGGAATTCAGGGATGGCCACGAACTGCACGCCGACATAGGGCACCGGCTTGACGGCCGGGTTCTTCGGATCGGCGGCATCGATCGAGTCGAGCGTCATCTTGGCGAACGGAGCCGCCTTCTGGTACTCGGCGTTTTCATAGAGCGACTTGCGCGTGCCCGGAGGCACGTTTGCCCAGCCTTCCTTCTCGGCGACAAGAGCGGCATAGTCCTTGCTGGTTGCCCAGGCGATGAACTTTTCTGCCGCTTCGGTCTTCTGCGAGCCTGCCGGGATGGCGAGGTTCCAGGCCCAGAGCCAGTTGCCGCGCTTGCCGAGGCCCGTGTCGGGAGCCAGAGCGAAACCGACCTTGTCGGCGACCGTCGATTCCTTCGGGTTCGTCACGAAGGATGCGGCCACCGTGGCGTCGATCCACATGCCGCACTTGCCCTGCTGGAAGAGCGCCAGGTTCTCGTTGAAGCCGTTGGAGGACGCGCCCTGCGGGCCGGCGTCGTTCATCAGCTTGACGTACATGTCGAGCGTGTTCTTCCATTCCGGCTGGTCGAACTGCGGCACCCACTTCTCGTCGAACCAGCGCGCGCCGAAGGCGTTGGACGTGGCGGTCAGGAACGCCATGTTCTCGCCCCAGCCGGCCTTGCCGCGAAGGCAGATGCCGTTGATGCCGGCCGCGCGGTCGGTCATCTTGCGGGCCGCTTCACCGATGAACTCCCAGGTCGGCGCGTCGGGCATGGTGAGCCCGGCCTTTTCGATCAGGTCCTTGCGGTACATGACCATCGAGCTTTCGCCGTAGAAAGGTGCTGCATAGAGCTTGCCGTCGTCGCCGGTCAGACCGGCGCGAATGGCCGGCAGCAGGTCATCGACGTCGTAGTCGGCCCCGAGATTGTCGAGCGGCACCAGCCAGCCCTGCTTGGCCCAGATCGGAACCTCGTAGGTGCCGATCGTCATGATGTCGTACTGACCGCCCTTGGTCGCGACATCGGTCGTAACGCGCTCACGCAGCACGTTTTCCTCGAGCGTGACCCACTCGAGCTGAATGTCCGGGTTCTTTGTCGTGAAGACTTCCGTCAACCCCTGCATGCGCACCATGTCGCCGTTGTTGACGGTGGCGATGGTCAGCGTTTCGGCGTTGGCGATACCGCACAGCAGAGCAGCCGAGCTAACGCCCAGCAGAAGGGTTCTCAAATTCATCATCTTCCTCCCAGAAGGGTTTTGAGCATTTGCTTCGCTCATGAGCAATTACCCATAAATTGCCATGATAAGTCAACGCGAATCGTTGCTGCACCGCACAAAGCGGAGCAACGTCCATTGAATTTCATGGGCAATTTCTGTGTGGAGACGCGTTAAGCTCAGGCCGAAAGCAGGTGGCGTGCCGTCGATTCGTCGGTGATGACGCCGTTGATCATGCCGCCGCGCAGCGCCGAAAGCAGGGCGAGGTGCTTGCGCTTGCCCTTGGCAAGCCCGATCACCGTCGTCGTTTCACGCGGCGGCAGCGGCACGGAGGCGACGCGCTCGTTGATGCTGTTGTCGAGCAGCTTGCCATCGCGGTCGAACATCCAGCCGCAGATCTCGCCCGCGGCGCCCTCCTCCATCAGCCGCGCCATTTCCTCCGGATCGAGGAAACCGTCGAGGCAGAGCGGTGCATCCGCGCCGAGTTCGCCGATACCGACGAAGGCGACGTCCGCCTCGCGGCCGAGCCGCAGCGTGGACTGCACGAGGCTCTGCTTGTGCAGCAGGTCGCGCTCCTCGGTGGAGGAGACGAGCACCGGAAGCGGCATCGGATAATGCCGCGCCTTCACCGCATCGGCCATGGAGAAGATGACGTTGTAATAGGCGGCCGACCCGTCCGGGCCGATATTGCCGGTCAGCGACATGATGCGGTGTTGCGGACATTCCATCGTCGGCAGCTGGTCGATCGCCGCCTTCAGCGTGCGCCCGGTACCGACCGCCAGCACGATCGGCTCGGTCTTCTTCAGCCAGCGCTCGATTTCCGCCGCACCCGCTTCGGCAATGCCGATCGTCGTGGAGGAGGAGCCCGGATCGCTCGGCACGATATCGACATGCACCAGGCCGAATTTCCTGCGCAGCGCTTCGCCCAGTTCCAGGCATTCGGCGATCGGATGGTCGAGCCGCACCTTGATCAGCCGCTCGGCGACAGCGAGCGACACCAGGCGCTGTGCCGACTGGCGGGAAATACCCATCGCGGACGCGATCTCGTCCTGCGTGCGGCCCGCGACGTAATAGAGCCACCCGGCCCTCGCCGCATCGTCCAGCCGCCCGGCTGTCTCCGTCCGCTTCGCCATGGTTTTCCCCGATTGTTTCAAACGATTTGCTGCATCTTTTCACGTCCCCTGTCAAACGTCACATCATGCCGCAGCAAGAACAGCCTTCGGCAGGCCTGAGCGCCGGCAGGTCGAAAACATAACTCGAAATCTCATGTTTTCCCGAGCTGAACCGCCTGGGAAACCGGGCTTTTCCCGCAAAATTTACCGTTTGATAAAAAAATAAACCTGAGTTACCGTTCGCGCATTCAAAAGCCCACTCGAATGGGAGAATAACATGGGAACGACGCAATCTGGGATTCATCGGGGCCGGCTCGCGCCTGCCGAGTATGACGCGAACTTTTCCGACCTCCATCCGCGCCTCGACGATCACGAGGCGCTGGTCGCGGCCGACCGCTGCTACTTCTGTCACGACGCGCCGTGCATGACGGCCTGTCCCACCTCCATCGACATTCCGCTGTTCATCCGCCAGATCTCGACCGGCAACCCGATCGGCTCGGCCAACACCATCTTCGACCAGAACATTCTGGGCGGCATGTGTGCCCGCGTCTGTCCGACCGAGACGCTGTGCGAGCAGGCCTGCGTGCGCAACACCGCCGAACACCGCCCCGTCGAGATCGGCCGCCTGCAACGCTACGCCACCGATGTGGCAATGACGCAGAACAAGCATTTTTACGAGCGCGCAGCACGAACAGGCAAGGCGATCGCCGTCGTCGGCGCCGGCCCGGCAGGTCTCGCAGCCGCCCATCGCCTGGCCATGAACGGCCATGACGTCGTCATCTTCGATGCGCGCGAAAAGGCCGGCGGCCTCAACGAATACGGCATCGCCACCTACAAGGCGGTCGACGACTTCGCGCAGAAGGAAGTCGATTACGTGCTGGCGATCGGCGGCATCGAGGTGAAGAACGGCCTGAAGCTCGGCCGCGATTTTTCGCTCGCCGACCTCACCGCCAATTTCGACGCCGTCTTCCTCGGTATGGGCCTTGCCGGCGTCAACGCCTTGCGCGCCGAGGGCGAGACGCTCCCGGGCGTCGTCGACGCCGTCGATTTCATCGCGGAACTGCGCCAGGCCGAAGACAAGGCCGCCATTCCCGTCGGCCGCCGCGTCGTCGTCATCGGCGGCGGCATGACGGCGGTGGACGCCGCCGTGCAGGCGAAACTGCTCGGCGCGGAGGAAGTGACCATCTGCTACCGCCGCGGCAAGGAGCATATGAACGCCTCCGAGTTCGAGCAGGACCTCGCCGCCTCCAAGGGCGTGATGATCCGCCACTGGCTCCAGCCGAAGCGGGTCATCGCCAAGGACGGCCATGTCGCCGGCATCGAGGTGGAATATACCGAGATGCGCGACGGCGCGCTTACCGGCACCGGCGAGACCGGCGTGCTCGCCGCCGACCAGATCTTCAAGGCGATCGGCCAGACCTTCGAAGCCTCCGGCCTCGGCTCGCTGGCGATGAGCGGCGGACGGATCGTCATCGACTCCGAAGGCCGCACCTCCACCGCCAATGTCTGGGCGGGCGGCGACTGCGTGAAGGCCGGCGAGGACCTGACGGTCACCTCGGTCGCGCAGGGGCGCGATGCCGCCGATTCGATCAACCGCATGCTGGCCGCCGGTGCGCAGCCCGCCTTTGCCGTCGCTTGAGGGAGATGAGACATGGCTGATCTTCGCAACAACTTCGTCGGCATCAAGTCGCCCAACCCGTTCTGGCTTGCCTCGGCGCCGCCGACCGACAAGGCCTACAATGTCGAGCGCGCCTTCAAGGCGGGCTGGGGCGGCGTGGTCTGGAAGACGCTCGGCGAGGAAGGCCCGCCGGTCGTCAACGTCAACGGCCCGCGCTACGGCGCGATCTGGGGCGCCGACCGCCGGCTGCTCGGCCTGAACAATATCGAGCTCATCACCGACCGCGACCTCTACACCAACCTGCGCGAGATGAAGCAGGTCAAGATGAACTGGCCGGACCGGGCGCTGATCGCCTCGATCATGGTACCCTGCGAGGAGGAGAGCTGGAAGGCGATCCTGCCGCTGGTGGAAGAGACCGGCGCGGACGGCATCGAGCTCAACTTCGGCTGTCCGCACGGCATGTCCGAGCGCGGCATGGGTGCCGCCGTCGGCCAGGTGCCGGAATATATCGAGATGGTCGTGCGCTGGTGCAAGCAGTACACGCGCATGCCGGTCATCACCAAGCTGACGCCGAATATCACCGACATCCGCAAGCCCGCCCGCGCCGCCAAGGCCGGCGGTACCGACGCCGTGTCGCTGATCAACACGATCAACTCGATCGTCTCCGTCGACCTCGACAATTTTGCCCCGAACCCGACGGTCGGCGGCAAGGGCACCCATGGTGGCTATTGCGGCCCGGCTGTAAAACCGATCGCGCTCAACATGGTGGCCGAGATCGCCCGCGATCCGGAAACCTACGGCATGCCGATCTCCGGCATCGGCGGCATCACGACCTGGCGCGACGCGGCGGAATTCCTCGTTCTCGGCGCCGGCAACGTGCAGGTCTGCACGGCGGCGATGACCTACGGCTTCAAGATCGTGCAGGAGATGATCACCGGCCTGTCCGACTGGATGGACGCCAAGGGGCACCGCGATCTCGACGACATCTGCGGCCGCGCCGTGCCCAATGTCACCGACTGGCAGTATCTCAACCTCAACTACATCGCCAAGGCCAAGATCGACCAGGACGCGTGCATCAAATGCGGCCGCTGCCACATCGCCTGCGAGGATACCTCGCACCAGGCGATCACGCAGTTCGTCAACGGTGTCAGGCACTTCGAGGTGATGGAGGACGAGTGCGTCGGCTGCAATCTCTGCGTCAACGTCTGTCCGGTGGAAAACTGCATCACCATGGTCGGCCTCGAACCCGGCGTGCTCGACCAGCGCACCGGCAAGCCCGTCGACCCGAATTACGCCAACTGGACGACGCACCCGAACAACCCGATGGCCAGAGAGGCCGCGGAGTAAAACAACGGCCGGGGTGTCGAGCCCCGGCCGTTTTTTCCAGTTTCACCTCGCCCGGCTGCCGCGATCTCAGCGGTTGCCGAATTTTGCGGCAGCATGTGGCAAGTACCACAAATGCCCCCGTTGGCACGGAGCGTGCCATTACGATGCTGCGGCAAGAAACCGCGTTGCCTGGCTCTCAAACTATCCTGAGAGCAGCAAGGTCGCCGTTTTCAAGAAAGGCCAAATTCGCTTCGATTTTCTCAACGGGCCAATCCCACCAAGCAATATCGAGAAGTTCGCGGATCGTCTCGGTGGGATAGCGCATCCGAATGACCTTGGCTGGGTTTCCTCCAACAACTGCGTAAGGTGGAACGTTGCGAGCAACGACCGACGCAGCAGCGACAATCGCGCCTGCACCGATTTGCACCCCCGGCATAATCGCTGCGTCATGGCCAATCCATACGTCGTGCCCGACCACGGTATCTTTCACCGGCAGGTCTTTGTAGCCGAAGGTCTCGGGTTTGAAGATGCGAAATGGATAGGTTGTGAAGCCTTTCATCGGATGATTGGCTGAACTTGTGATAAAATAACTTCCCCGAGCGATCTGGACAAATTTGCCGATTATTAGCCGCTCGTGGACGCTATGCCCCAGATAGGGTGCGAGTATTTTGGCAGTGTCTTCTGGCTTCCCAGAGTGAGTGAAATAGCTGTATTCGCCGATCTCCATGCGCGGATGGCTTATAACGTTCTTCAGGTAGACGGTGTCGCGATAAAGCGTTCCGTCCGGCAGGGTGATTGGATGAGTTGCATTCGCGTCGAGAAGAGGCATCAGGAATACCGTTCAGAACAAAGCCAGCACAGCTGGATGACCGATGCTAGTTCCCAAGAGAGAGGGAATCCATCGCGCAATCCAAATACTTTCATGAGTAATTTGAATAGCGATGGGCTTAACCCTTCTAGGGACCCCCGGCCATGCAAACTCACCCGAAGAGGCTGAAACTCTGCCCCGCGCTGTAGGCCAGCAGCGCCAACCCGGCGAAATAGACGATCGTCAACACGACCATCACGTAGCCGCCCAGCACCACCAGCCCGTCACGCTGCGAAATGCCGGCGGCGAGCAGCAGGATGGCGACGCCGGGGAGCGTGTTGGAGAAGGGGATGAGGCCGAGCGGCGCCATGAGCAGCAGACCCGCACCCATCAGCACCAGCCCGTTGACGCGGTTCATTACGGCACCGGAGGTAAGCCCGATCAACCGCGGCTTGAAGAAGCGGTCGATCTTGCGCAGGAACTTGACGCCGCGCTCCAGCACAGGCCTGAGCTTGCCGCTTTCCAGGCGGCGGTCGGCGACCTTTTGCGGCAGCCAGGGCAGCCGGTTCAGCGTGATCGCCGCGCTGATCAGCACGATGCCGGCACCGAACACCGTCGACACACCGGGAATCGAGACCGGAAACAGGAACGGCAGCGACAGGAAGGCACAGAGCAGCAGCAGCCCGCTTTCCCCCATCATCGACAACAGGTCGCGCAGCGTGATGTGCTCGCCCTTGATCGCGTGGATGATGTCTTCGAGCAATTCGCTCGTCTTGCGGTCCGTATCCCTGAAGCCGATAGCCATCGTCTTTGTTTTTCCTTTGCTGTTGCGCCGGGATATGGGCGAAGAATTGCGGCTTTCCTGTGTGGGGTGGCGCGCCTTCGCGTACCGGTCTATGACCCGACCGCGCCGCAGACAATAGGGTGATTTTCTTGACGAAGCGTATGCCCGCCCGGGTGGGCCTTTCCGATCATGCCAAGGGCCGTGAAAAGCTCAAGGGCCACCTCGCCATGCTGCTTTTCGCCGTGTTGATCGCCGGCTCCTTCTCTTTCGGCGGGCTGGCGGCGCGCTACATGGAAGCCGAGCCGCTGACGCTCTGGCGCTACATGCTGACCATCGTCGTGATGGCCGCACTCGCCTTCGGCGTCTTCAAGATGCCGGCCGTGTGGCCGAAGGAAGTGTGGCGCTTCGTCCTGCTCGGCGGCCTCATCGCCATCTACATGCTCACCATGTTCACGGCGCTGGAATTCACCAGCCCCATCGCCACCGGCGCCGTCTTCACGCTGATGCCGCTGCTGAGCGCCGGCTTCGCGCTCCCCGTCCTGGGTCAGAAGACACGGCCGGGCGTGCTCGCCGGCCTCCTCATCGCCGCCGCCGGCGCGATCTGGGTGATCTTCCGCGGCAATATCGACGCCATCCTCGCCTTCGATATCGGCACCGGCGAGATGATCTTCTTTGCCGGCGTCATCTGCCATGCGCTCTACGTGCCGCTGATCCGCCGCTTCGACCGCGGCGAACCGGCGGTCGCCTTCGGCTTCTGGGTCACGGTCGGCGCCGCCCTGTGGCTGGTGCCGCCCGGCATCCGCGGCCTTCTGGAGACGGATTTTTCCGCCCTGCCCTTTGCCGTCTACGCCGCCGTCACCTACCTGGCGGTGGTCACCACGGCCGTCACCTTCCTGCTCCTGCAATATGCCTCGATGCGCCTGCCGGCCTCGAAGGTGCTCGGCTACGGCTATCTGACGCCGAGCTTCATCATCCTGCTCGAAGGCCTGCTCGGCCATGGCTGGGCGAGCCTGCCGGTCGCAGCCGGTGCGCTGGTTACGGCCTGCGGTCTCGCGCTGATGGCCTTCCTGCCCGACTGAATTTTTTCAGGAACGATCCGCCGGCTCATGCGTTGCGGCCCCGTTGGGGCGCACCATGACTATCGACGGAGCGCATATTTTGAAGCGATTTGACATCATAGATGGCATGCGGGGCTACTTTCTCGTCTTCATGCTCATCAACCACCTGATCTTTGTCGGGGGCTACTGGATGATGGAGGTAAACCATCGCCAATTCGCCTTTGTCGAAGACGCGCAGGGCTTCGTCTTCCTGTCCGGCCTGCTGATCGGCATGGTCTATGCGCGCAAGATGCTGAAATACGGCTACGATACCGGCCGCCAGCTCATCCGCAACCGCGCCTTCGAACTCTACCGCTACGCCATGGGCACGGTCATGGTGGTGCTCTTCGTGCAGATGTTCCTGCCCGATGCCTACAGGCTCTGGTACAACTGGCTCGGCACGACCAATTTCGACGAGCCGCTCAGGCTGGCGGCGATCGCCACCTTCCTGTTCCAGCCGACCTTCATGGATATCCTGCCGCAATATATCGTCTACATGCTGTTTGCGCCGCCGCTCGTCTGGCTGTGCCTGCGCGGAAAATGGGCGCATGTGCTGGCGGGCTCGCTGATCGTCTGGATGGCGGCACAGCTCGGCCTGCAACGCTTCGTCACCGATCCGCTTCACACCATCTTCACCGGCTCGGACGGCCAGGGCATCCGCACGAGCTTCAACCTCCTCGGCTGGCAGATCGTCTTCTTTTCCGCGCTGGTGATCGGCGCGCTGACGGCGCAGGACAAGATCGATTGGGAGCGCATCTTCTCGCCGGAAAAGACGCTGCTGCCGAAGGCGGCACTCGCCATCTGCCTGTTCTTCCTGCCGCTGCGCATCGTCACGGCGTGGGATCTGCTGCCGCAATCCGTGCTCGACAAGTTCGCCACGATGGAGATCCGCGCGGATTTCGGCCCGGTTTATCTGATCAACTTCGTTGCCGTCGCGGTGGGCCTCACCTGGCTGCTGATCGCCGGACCGAAACATCACAATCTGTGGGTCCGCAAGCTGGCGGGCGGCATCACCGCCGTCTTCACGCTGCGCTTCCTGCGCCTGCTCGGCCGCCATTCGCTGCAGGTCTATGTCTGGCACGTGGCCATCGTCTATGCCGTCTATTATGCAGACGGCCGCACGCCGGAACTGTCACAGCTGACCAAGACGATGATCGCCGTCACCGGCATCGCGCTTCTCGCCCTTCCCGCCCTCTGGCGCGAACGCGAGGAGATCGCCGCCAGCCTGTTCGGCACGGCGAAGGCGGACCCCAGCAAAGGAAACTAGAGCATTTCCAGCCGAAGCGGCATCGCTTCGGCGCCGGATAATGCGGCGAAAACAGAAGCCTAGAGCACTTCCGGTGAACCGGAGTTCACCGGAAGTGCTCTAGGCCGGCTGCTCGCTGACATGCAGGCCCGTCAGGAAAAGCTGTTCGAGGAAACGCGCCGCATCCTCGAACCGCCCCTCGCCGGCCTGGTCCTGCCCCAACACGGCGCGCACCTGCACGTCGAAGTCGGCATAGTGCTGGGTGGTCGACCAGATCGAGAAGATCAGATGGTAGGGGTCGCATTTGGCGATCTTGCCCGCCTTAGCCCAGACACGGATGACCTCCGCCTTCTCGTCGACGAGTGACTTCAGCGGTCCCTTCAGCTCGTCCTCGATATTCGGCGCACCTTGCAGGATTTCATTCGCGAAAAGCCGGCTTTCGCGCGGGAAATCCCGCGCCATTTCGAGCTTGCGGCGAATGTAGCTGCGGATTTCCGAGACCGGATTGCCCTCCGCGTCGAATTCGCGCAGCGGATCGAGCCAGGTGTCCAGCACCCGGGTGATCAGCGCCCGGTGCATCGCCTCCTTGGTACGGAAATAATAGAGCAGGTTCGGCTTGGACATGCCGGCCACTTCGGCGATCTGGTCGACGGTGGCGCCGCGGAAACCATGGAGCGAAAACACCTCCAGCGCCGCCTCGAGGATCTGCTCCTCCTTCGCCTCCTGGATGCGCGTGCGCCGCTGTGTCCTGGCCGCCCTCGGTAATGCCATCGTGCTCCCCTCGGCCTTGACCGTCGATCCGGAAAAGTGCCGCCAAATTCACCAGTTTAACCAGCTGCCAATTTCTGGGCGCACGCCGAAGCTTTTTGGTTTTTCGGCTTGAGTGCCGCAACGGAAGCTGTAATGTTTACCAACCGGTCAAATTATCAGACAGTTATCAAGCAAAGGCAACTGCTGATCGGAAGGCGCATAAAAACAACCGCGCCGCCAGCCGGTGGGAACGATAGTGGGCGTGAAGCCCGAAGACGTGGGAGCACAAGACATGGCCGCACCCGGCGAGAACATGCGCGTCAACGCGGACCGCCTGTGGGATTCCCTCATGGACATGGCGAAGATCGGCCCCGGCATTGCCGGCGGCAACAATCGCCAGACGCTGACCGATTCCGACGCGGAGGGCCGTCGCCTCTTCCAGACATGGTGTGACGACGCCGGCCTCGCCATGGGCGTCGATACGATGGGCAACATGTTCATGACGCGCGAGGGCACGGACCCGGAAGCGCTGCCCGTCTACATCGGCTCGCATCTCGACACCCAGCCAACCGGCGGCAAATATGACGGCGTGCTCGGCGTGCTCGCCGGCCTGGAAGTCGTACGCTCGATGAACGATCTCGGCATCAGGACGAAACACCCGATCGTCGTCACCAACTGGACGAACGAGGAAGGCGCGCGCTTCGCCCCCGCCATGCTCGCCTCCGGCGTCTTCGCCGGCGTGCACAGCCAGGATTACGCCTATGCCCGCAAGGACCCGGACGGAAAAACGTTTGGCGATGAGTTGAAGCGCATCGGCTGGATCGGCGACGAAGAGGTCGGCGCGCGCAAGATGCACGCCTATTTCGAATATCACATCGAACAGGGGCCGATCCTCGAAGCCGAGAAGAAGGACATCGGCGTCGTCACCCACTGTCAGGGCCTGTGGTGGCTGGAATTCACGCTGACCGGCCGCGAGGCGCATACCGGCTCGACGCCGATGGCGATGCGCGTCAATGCCGGGCTCGCCATGTCGCGCATCCTCGAAATGGTGCAGACCGTCGCCATGGAAAACCAGCCGGGCGCCGTGGGCGGTGTCGGCCAGGTGTTCTTCTCGCCGAATTCCCGCAACGTACTGCCGGGAAAAGTCGTCTTCACCGTCGATATCCGCTCGCCGGACCAGGCGAAGCTGGACGGAATGCGCGCCCGCATCGAGGCGGAAGCGCCAAAAATCTGCGAAGCGCTCGGCGTCGGCTGTTCCGTCGAGGCCGTCGGCCATTTCGACCCTGTGACCTTCGATCCGACACTGGTCGCGACCGTGCGCAAGGCCGCCGAAGACCTCGGCTACAGCCACATGAACCTCATCTCCGGCGCCGGCCACGACGCCTGCTGGACCGCCCGGGTGGCTCCCTCCACGATGATCATGTGCCCCTGCGTCGACGGCCTCTCGCACAACGAGGCGGAAGACATTTCGAAGGAATGGGCCGCCGCGGGTGCAGACGTACTGCTGCATGCGGTGATCGAGACGGCGGGGATTGCGGAGTGAGTGCGGCCGTTGCCCCCGATGACGCAGCGGCGGATGAAAGCGGGAAGGCGACGATCGAGTATTCTTTCATCATGCGCGTGGAAGGTCTTTCTCAACCGGAAATTGACCATTTCGTCGCCGGGATTGACGGCTGGAGGATAAAACCGGGCTCTGACGAGGTCTTCCTTTACCCGCAAGGCGAACCAGATTTCGATGGAAACGCGGGCGAGTACCTTCATGACGTCTTCTCCCGTCATGAAAAATTGTTCGAGGAGGCAGCCCGGACCGGTACATCCCGCAAGATCGATCTTGCAATCTATTTCGATGCAAACCGGATCGCTGCGATTTGCCCGACGTTCGACGCAGTTGTCATCCGACGTCTGGCGGATCTGAACTTTTCGCTAGTCGTCTCAGTGTTTCCGAGCAGCTTTGAAGACGATGAAGGAACGGAAGAATGAGCACAGTCATCAAGGGCGGAACCGTTGTCACCGCCGACCTCAGCTACAAGGCGGACGTCAAGGTCGAGGGTGGGAAGATCGTCGAGATCGGGCCGGACCTTTCCGGCGACGAGGTGCTGGATGCGGCGGGCTGTTATGTCATGCCGGGCGGCATCGATCCGCATGTGCATCTCGAAATGCCCTTCATGGGCACCTATTCGGCCGACGATTTCGAAAGCGGCACGCGCGCCGGCCTTGCCGGCGGCACGACCATGGTCGTCGATTTCTGCCTGCCCGATCCCGGCCAGTCGCTGCTCGATGCGCTGAAGCGCTGGGACAACAAGTCGACCCGCGCCAATTGCGACTACTCCTTCCACATGTCCGTCACCTGGTGGGGCGAGCAGGTCTTCGATGAGATGAAGGCCATTGTCGAAGAGAAGGGCATCAACACCTTCAAGCATTTCATGGCCTACAAGGGCGCGCTGATGGTGAACGATGACGAGATGTTCGCCTCGTTCCAGCGCTGCGCCGCCCTCGGCGCGCTGCCGCTCGTGCATGCGGAAAACGGCGACGTCGTCGCCGCCATGCAGACGAAGCTGATGGACGAGGGCAACAACGGGCCGGAAGGCCACGCCTATTCGCGCCCACCCTCCGTCGAGGGAGAGGCGACGAACCGCGCCATCATCATCGCAGACATGGCAGGCAGCCCGCTCTATGTGGTGCACACCTCCTGCGAACAGGCGCACGAGGCCATCCGCCGCGCCCGGCAGAACGGCATGCGGGTTTACGGCGAGCCGCTGATCCAGCACCTGACGCTCGACGAGAGCGAATATTTCAACAAGGACTGGGACCATTCCGCACGCCGCGTCATGAGCCCACCCTTCCGCAACAAGCAGCACCAGGATTCACTCTGGGCCGGCCTTGCGAGCGGCTCCCTGCAGGTGGTCGCGACCGACCATTGCGCCTTCACCACGGACCAGAAGCGCACCGGCGCCGGCGATTTCCGGAAAATCCCGAACGGCACCGGGGGCCTGGAAGACCGCATGCCGATGCTCTGGACCCATGGCGTCAACACCGGCCGCCTGACCATGAACGAGTTCGTGGCGGTGACCTCGACCAACATCGCCAAGATCCTCAACGTCTATCCCAGGAAGGGTGCGATCCTCCCCGGCGCCGATGCGGATATCGTCGTGTGGGACCCGAAGCGCTCGAAAACCATCTCCGCCAAGAGCCAGCAATCCTCGATCGACTACAACGTCTTCGAGGGCAAGAAAGTGGTGGGCCTGCCGCGCTATACGCTGACGCGCGGTGTGGTGGCCATCGAGGAAAGCACCGTGAAGACCCGCGAGGGCCATGGCCAGTTCGTCAAGCGCGAGCCCTTCACGGCGGTCAACAGGGCGCTGTCGACATGGAAGGAAATCACCGCGCCGCGCAAGGTGGAACGCAGCGGCATTCCGGCGAGCGGCGTCTGATGCGTCCCGGCCACCTTCCCGCCCTTCTCTTCGGCATCGCGCTCGCCGGCCCGGCAGGGGCGGCGGCCGACATCGTCGATGGCAGCTACGGCGACGCGGAAGGCTGCCACTATGCCGAGACCGGCGAATCCTCCGGCGCGGATCTCTTCTTCCTGCTGAACAAGGACGGCGTCACCACGGCGGCCTCCTATTGCGAATTCAAGGGTGAAGCGAAACAGGTGGGCGGTGCCACGGTGGTGCCGGCGGAGTGCCATGAGGAAGGGTACGAGGAGACGACACCCCACGAACTGACACTCACGCCGGACAATGGCGGCTACACGATCAGCTTTCCGGACGGCACGCGCTGGGGACCGATCATGCGGTGCAAGAAATGAGCGTTGCGGGGCGCAGACATACCCCTCTCTGTCCTGCCGGACATCTCCCCCTCAAGGGGGGAGATCGGCTGGGAGTACGCTCCTCACCTCATGGAAGACAAGCCGGTTGCCGCGAGCGAAGCATTGCCGTTTCGGGAAACCGATGCCGTCTTCCGATCTCCCCCCTTGAGGGGGAGATGTCCGGCAGGACAGAGGGGGGTGTCTTCCCCCGCCGCCTAAACCACAACCAGCGCCTCGAGATGCGGCAGAAGCACCACGCTCTCCTGCTCGTGCGGATCTGTCCGGGCGATGACCGCCGAGGCCGGCTGGTCGGAGAGATTGGCGGGAAGGTGCGGCACGCCGGCGGGGATGTAGAACATCTCGCCCGCCTTGACGATGACGTGGTTCTCCAGCCGCTCGCCGTACCAGGTATGCGCCTCGCCGGAGAGCATGTAGATCGCCGTCTCGTGGCTCTCGTACATGTGCGCTTTCGCCCGGCCGCCGGGTGGGATGGTCAGGAGATGCATGCAGATGCCGGACGCGCCCACGCTCTCGCGGGCGATGCCCTCGAAATAGCTGAACCCCTGCTTGCCGTCATAGGTGCCGCCCGGGCGCACCACCCGGCATTCGGCCTTCATTTCCGTCGTCATCATGCTGCCCCCCGTGAGATTTCCGTGCCCAAAGTGATAATGAAGACAATGCCGATTGCAATGGCGAGAGTGGACATGCAGTCTACCGAAAACCGCGCCGTGACGAGCGCCGAAAGATGACAAGCATGGCCGCCAGTTCCCCGTCCGATACCGTCGTTACCGCCAAAGGGCTCGGCCTCACCTTCGAGACCGCCGATGGTCCGGTCAATGCGCTGACGGGTGTCGACCTCACGGTCGAAAAGGGCGATTTCGTCTCCTTCATCGGCCCCTCCGGCTGCGGCAAGACGACGTTCCTGCGCGTCATCGCGGATCTCGAAAAGCCGACCTCCGGCACGATCACCATCAACGGCCTCTCTCCTGAAGAGGCGCGTCGACGCCGCGCCTACGGCTACGTCTTCCAGGCGGCGGCACTCTATCCCTGGCGCACGATCGAGAAGAACATCGCGCTGCCGCTGGAAATCATGGGCCATTCCCGCGACGAGCAGAAGGCGCGGGTCGCGCGCACGCTCGATCTCGTCAATCTTTCCGGCTTCGAGAAGAAATATCCCTGGCAGCTTTCCGGCGGCATGCAGCAGCGGGCGTCGATTGCCCGCGCGCTCGCCTTCGACGCCGACCTGCTCTTGATGGACGAACCCTTCGGCGCCCTCGACGAGATCGTGCGCGACCATCTGAACGAGCAGTTGTTGAAGCTCTGGGAGCGCACGAACAAGACGATCTGTTTCGTCACGCACTCCATCCCCGAGGCCGTCTATCTGTCGACGAAGATCGTGGTGATGAGCCCCCGCCCCGGCCGCGTCACGGATATCATCGAATCGCCGCTGCCGAGGGAGCGCCCGCTCGACATCCGCGAGACGCCGGAATTCCTCGAAATCGCCCACCGGGTGCGCGAGGGCCTGCGCGCTGGCCACAGCTACGAGGAGCACGCCTGATGAAGCTGCCCTATGTGCTCTGGCTCTTCGCCGCGACCGCCGTCTTCATCGGCGCCGCCACGTCGTCGCGCGCCTATATCGGCACCACGAACCTCCTCTACCTGCTGCTCTCGATGACGCTCTACATCGTCGGCAACCTGATGATGCTGAAACTGATGCGCGAGGGCGGGCTGGGCCTTGCGGTGTCGCTGTCCGCCATCACCCAGCTTTTCCTCATCAACATCATCGCCTTCCTGTTCTTCGGCGAACGGCTGAGCGGCACGCAGCTTGCCGGCGTCGCTCTCGGCATCGTCGCCATGGGCCTCATGCTGATGCCCTCCCCGGCCAGGAGCTGAGCATGGAACGGGCCAGCTTCCTTCGCGACCGCCTGCTCCCCATCGGCACCGTGCTGCTTGCCCTCCTGGCACTCTGGTATGTCTTCGCCGTCGTGCTGAACGCGCCCTTCGAGCGCGACCAGGCGGCGCGCGCCGGCGGAACGATCGGCTTCATGGAACTGCTGCCGAAGACGATGGCGCAGGAGCGGCCGGTGCTGCCGGCACCGCACCAGGTCTTTGCCGAGCTGTGGGATACGACCGTCAACAAGGCGATCACCTCCAAGCGCAGCCTCGTCTATCATTCGTGGATCACGCTCTCGGCAACGCTGCTCGGCTTCTCGATGGGCGCCGTGCTCGGCATCCTGCTCGCCATCGGCATCGTGCACAACCGCGCCATGGACCGCTCGCTGATGCCCTGGGTCGTCGCCAGCCAGACAATCCCGATCCTCGCCATCGCGCCCATGATCATCGTGGTGCTGAACGCGGTGGGCATTTCCGGCCTGATGCCGAAGGCACTGATCTCGACCTATCTGTCCTTCTTCCCCGTCGTCGTCGGCATGGTGAAGGGGCTGCGCAGCCCCGAGCAGATCCAGCTCGACCTGATGCACACCTACAATGCCTCGCCCGCACAGACCTTCTGGAAACTGCGCTGGCCGGCGTCCATGCCGTATCTCTTCACCTCGCTGAAGGTGGCCGTCGCCATCTCGCTCGTCGGCGCCATCGTCGGCGAACTGCCGACGGGTGCCGTCGCCGGCCTCGGCGCGCGCCTGCTGGCGGGCTCCTATTACGGCCAGACAGTGCAGATCTGGGCGGCGCTTTTCATGGCGGCAGCGGTCGCGGCACTGCTCGTCATCGTCGTCGGCTTCGCCCATGGCCTCGTCCTCAAACGCATGGGGGTACGGGCATGAACCTCTCCGTCCTCTTCGCTGCCATCGTCTTCTGGCTTGCCGCCTGGGCCTTCAACGAGTGGCTGGTGCGCCGGAAATTCGTGACCCCAGCCGCCGATCGCGCCGCGCGCATCGCCGTGCCGCTGGTCTTCGGCGCCACCATCCTCGTGCTGTGGGAAGGCATCGTGCGGGGCTTCAACGTGCCCTCCGTGCTGCTGCCGCCGCCGAGCATGATCTGGCTGCGGCTGATCAATTCCGTGCCGACGCTCTGGGCGGATTTCCGCCAGACGTTCCTGAAGTCCGTGCTGGTCGGTTATGCGCTCGGCTGCGGCCTCGGCTTCCTCGTTGCGATCCTCATCGACCGCTCGCCTTTCCTGCAAAAGGGCCTGCTGCCGCTCGGCAATTTCGTCTCGGCGCTGCCGGTCATCGGCGTGGCCCCCATCATGGTCATGTGGTTCGGCTTCGACTGGCAGTCGAAGGTCGCGGTCGTCGTCATCATGACCTTCTTCCCCATGCTGGTGAACACCGTCTCCGGCCTTGCCGCGACGAGCCACATGGAGCGCGACCTGATGCGCACCTATGCGGCCGACTGGTTCCAGACGCTGGTGAAGCTCCGCCTTCCCGCCGCCTGGCCCTTCATCTTCAATGCGCTCAAGATCAACTCGACGCTCGCGCTGATCGGCGCGATCGTCGCCGAATTCTTCGGAACGCCCATCGTCGGCATGGGGTTTCGCATCTCCACGGAAGTGGGCCGCATGAATGTCGACATGGTTTGGGCCGAAATCGCGGTCGCCGCGGTGGCTGGCTCCGCCTTCTACGGGGTGGTCGCGCTCATCGAGCGGATCGTCACGTTCTGGCACCCGTCTGTCCGTGGTGGGCAGGCGTAACAAAAAGAAAGAGGGAACTGACATGAAAACGAAGATCGCATCGCTGCTTTTGGCAAGCGCCTTCTCGCTTGCCGCGTTCCAGGCGCACGCTGCCGACAAGGTGACGCTCCAGCTGAAATGGGTCACCCAGGCCCAGTTCGCCGGCTACTACGTCGCCAAGGACAAGGGCTTCTACGAAGAAGAAGGCCTCGACGTCGAGATCAAGCCGGGCGGCCCGGATATCGCGCCCGCGCAGGTGATCGCCGGTGGCGGTGCCGACGTCGTGGTCGACTGGATGCCGTCCGCGCTCGCTACCCGCGAAAAGGGCGTGCCGCTCGTCAACATCGCCCAGCCGTTCAAGTCTTCCGGCATGATGCTGACATGTCTCAAGGAATCCGGCGTCACCGGCCCGGAAAACTTCAAGGGCAAGACGCTCGGCGTCTGGTTCTTCGGCAACGAATATCCGTTCCTCTCCTGGATGGCGCACCTGAAGATCCCGACTGACGGCGGCCCGGACGGCGTGACCGTGCTCAAGCAGGGCTTCAACGTCGATCCGCTGATCCAGAAGCAGGCCGCCTGCATCTCCACCATGACCTACAACGAATACGGCCAGGTACTCGACGCCGGCATCAAGCCGGAGGACCTGATCACCTTCAAATATGAGGACCAGGGTGTCGCCACGCTCGAAGACGGCCTCTACGTGCTGGAAGACAAGCTCACCGACCCGGCCTTCAAGGAGAAGATGGTCAAGTTCGTGCGCGCCTCCATGAAAGGCTGGAAATACGCCGAGGCGAACCCGGACGAAGCCGCCGACATCGTGCTCGAAAACGATACGACCGGCGCCCAGACCGAGGCGCACCAGAAGCGCATGATGGGCGAAGTCGCCAAGCTGACGGCCGGCTCCAACGGCGCGCTCGACGAGGCGGACTACAAGCGCACCGTCGCCTCGCTGCTCGCCGGCGGTTCCGACCCGGTCATCTCCAAGGAGCCGGAAGGCGCCTGGACGCATGCGATCACGGACGAAGCGCTGAAATAGTCGGACCTCTCAGGCCAAACGACGTGCGGGGTCTCGGCCCCGCACGTTTCGTTTAAGGCCCGGAAAACCTGCGACAGTGCGCCGCGATTGCCATGGAAATGCCAAACGTATAAAATAATGAGGCACCATACCGTTACCTCTTGCAAGGGTGACGGACGCCGATTACATACACCCATCAGTTGGAACCTGGAGAGGTCGCGAAGCCGTTTCCATGTCTGCCAATCTGCTCGGGAACAGCATAAGTCCGGCAAGAACGTAAAAAGAACGCCCGGACCTCGATCGTAAAGTCATGCTTTTGGGAAAGTTCGGCCTATGGCTTCTGGACACAGGAACGTCCTCTTTTTATCCGTCGCCGCTTTCATGACGGTCCATCCGATCGTGCTATTCGCCGCCGATGCGGCAACGACCGACGCCGCCGCCACGCAGCAGGTGCAGAACTTGCCCGCCATCGTCGTCACCGGCGCTGAAACGCGCGCAATCGTCGATCGCGTCATCGCGACCGGTTCGGTGCAGGCGGTCGAGGAAGTCTATGTGACGCCGCTCGTCGACGGCCTTTCCATCCGCACGCTTGCCGCCGATGTCGGCGATACGATCGCCGCCGACGGCACGCTCGCCACGCTGAACGACGATGCGCTGGTGCTGGAAAAGAGCCAGACCGAAGCCTCGCTCGCCAAGGCGAGAGCAGCCCTCGCCCAGATCAAGGCGCAGCTCGTCGAGGCGAAGGCCAATGCCGACGAGGCCATCCGCGTCCGTGAACGCGCCCAGAAGCTCGTCAAGTCCGGCTCGCAGTCGCAGGCCGCAGCCGACCAGGCGCTGGCCGCAGCCGACGCCGCACTTGCCCGCGTCAAGTCCGCCGAACAGGCGATCACCGTTTCCGAGGCCGACATCACGGTGGCCCAGTCCCAGATCGACGACATCGACCTGAGGCTCGCCCGCACGGCGGTGAAGTCGCCGGTCGCCGGCTTCGTTGCCGCGCGCACGGCGAAGATCGGCGCGATTGCCAGCGGTGCCGCCTCGCCGCTCTTCACCGTCATTCGTGACGGCGAGATCGAGCTGAAGGCCGACGTTTCGGAAGACGGCATCCTCAAGCTGGCGCTCGGCCAGAAGGCGACGGTGACGCTCGCCGGCGGTGCCGCCAAGCTGACCGGCACGATCCGCCTTATCGAGCCGACGCTCAATCCCGACAGCCGTTTGGGCCGCGTCTATATCCGCTTCGACGAGCCCGGCAAGGCACGCGCCGGCATGTTTGCCAGCGCCGAGATCATCGTTGAGGAGCACGACGGCATCGTCCTGCCGCTGTCGGCCATCACGACGGCGGATGGCAGGACGGTGGCCCGCAAGGTCGAGAACGGCGTCGTCAAGCTGGTGCCGGTGGAGACCGGCATCCAGGACGGCCAGGTGATCGAGATCGTCAGCGGCCTTGCCGCCGGCGACGAGGTGGTGGCCAAGGCCGGTGCCTATGTTCGCGATGGCGACCGGGTCAATCCGGTGCATGCCGAACAGGCTTCGGCCACGAAATGACGTGAAGGCTCCCGGTTAGCGGGAGGCAATGCCGGGCGGGGGCGCCCGGTGGAAATGACGGGTGACCCGGGATGGGGCCGGCAACCTGAACACCGTCTGGTCTCTTATCGAGGACTTTGGGGACATGAACTTTTCAGCTTGGTCCATTCGCAATCCGATTGCGCCGCTGCTCGCGTTTTTCCTGCTGATGTTCGTCGGCATCCAATCCTTTTATGCGCTGCCCATCACGCGCTTCCCCAATATCGACGTGCCGGTCGTCGCGATCAGCGTGACACAGAGCGGTGCGGCCCCTGCGGAACTCGAATTGCAGGTCACCAAGGAGATCGAGGACGCGGTCGCCGGCATCGAAGGCGTCGATGACATTACCTCGACCGTCACCGACGGCAGCTCCGTCACATCCGTACTGTTCGAGATCGAAAAGCCGACGAACCAGGCGCTTCAGGACGTCAAGGACGCGATCGACCGCATCCGGAGCGACCTGCCGGCCTCGATCGAAGAGCCGGTCGTCACCAAGATCGACGTGGAAGGCCAGGCGATCCAGACCTTTGCCGTCTCCTCGCCCAACATGACGCTGGAAGAGCTCTCCTGGTTCGTCGACGACAAGGTGAAGCGCGCCTTGCAGGGCCAGGCCGGCATCGGCAAGATCGACCGCTACGGCGGCGCAGACCGCGAGGTGCGCGTCGACCTCAACCCGGACAAGCTGGAATCCTTCGGCATCACCGCTGCCGATGTCAGCCGCCAGATCCGCAACATGAATGCCGATGTCGGTTCGGGCCGCGGCCAGATCGCCGGCGCCGAACAGGCGATCCGCGTGCTCGGCGATGCCCGCTCCGTCGAAAAGCTCAACAACACGATGGTGGCGCTGGCGAACGGTCGCTTCGTGCGGCTTTCGGAACTCGGCACCGTCACCGATACCTATGAAGACCCGCGCTCCTTCTCGCGCTTCAACGGCAATCCGGTCGTCACCTTCGCGGTCTTCCGCTCCAAGGGCGCCAGCGAAGTGACGGTCGCGGAATCCGTCGCCAAATCGCTGGACAAGGTGCGCACGCAGTTCCCGGATGTCTCGATCCAGCTGGTCGACGACGCCGTCTACTTCACCTACGGCAATTACGAAGCGGCCCTCCACACGCTGATCGAAGGCGCGCTGCTCGCCGTCATCGTCGTGCTGATCTTCCTGCGCAACTGGCGGGCGACGCTGATTTCCGCCGTGGCGCTGCCGCTCTCTGCGATCCCGACATTCTTCGTCATGGACCTGCTCGGCTTCTCGCTGAACCTCGTCTCGTTCCTCGCGCTGACGCTGGCAACGGGCATCCTCGTCGACGACGCGATCGTGGAGATCGAGAACATCGCGCGGCATATCCGCATGGGCAAGACGCCCTACCGCGCCGCGATCGAAGCTGCCGACGAAATCGGCCTCGCCGTCATCGCGACGACCTTCACCATCATCGCCGTCTTCGTGCCGGTCTCCTTCATGCCGGGCATTCCGGGCCAGTATTTCATCCAGTTCGGTCTGACGGTGGCGGTCGCGGTGTTCTTCTCGCTTGCGGTGGCACGCCTGATCACGCCGGTCATGGCGGCCTATCTCATGCGCTCCGGCGATGCTGACGGCCATGGCGAGGAGAAGGAAGGCGCGTTCATGCGCGGCTACACCTGGCTGGTCAGCAAGACGACGGGCAAGTGGTACGCCCGCTATGCGACCCTGCTCGCGGCCATCGCCTTCCTGATCGGTTCGGTCATGCTGCTCGCCACCGTGCCCGGCAGCTTCCTGCCGCCGGAAGACGCGTCGCGCGTCGTGCTTTCCGTCGAACTGCCGCCGGATGCGATGCTGGAGGATACCGACCGAACGACCACGCAGATCTTCGAGCGGGTCAAGGACATCAACGGCGTGGAAAGCGTCTTCGTGCTCGGCGGCTCCTCGCCGAAGGGCGACCTGGAACTGCGCCGCGCCTCGGTGACGGTCATCCTCGACAAGCTCGAACATTCGCTCGTCCACAAGCTGGTGAACGATGTCGCCGGTCGTATTCCGGTGATCGGCCCCTATCTGCCGAAGGTCGAGACGACGGGCCGCTTGCGGCCGCAGTGGGATATCGAGAAGGAACTCTTCGCGACGCTGCGCGAGATTCCCGACGTGCGCATCATCAAGCTCAACGACCGCGGCGAGCGCGACCTGGCGTTCAACCTTCTTTCCAACAACGAGGCGGACCTCAACAACACCGTCGCCGTGCTGGAATCCAAGCTGCGCGCCGATCCGGTGCTATCGAATGTCAGCTCGGAAGGCTCACTGCAGCGGCCGGAACTGCAGATCCGCCCGCGCGACGACCAGATGGCCCGCCTCGGCATCACGACGGCGCAGATCTCCGAAGTGGTGCGCGTCGCCACCATCGGCGATATCGACGCACAGTTGAGCAAGGTCTCGCTTGACGACCGGCTGATCCCGATCCGCGTGCAGGTCGACCGCAGCTTCCGCACCGACCTCGCCGCCATCCGCAACCTGAAGGTCCAGGCGGCGAACGGCCAGGTCGTGCCGCTCTCCACCGTGGCCGACATCGACTATTCGGAAGGCCCGAGCTCCGTGAAGCGGCATAACCGCAACCGCGTCGTCCAGATCGGTTCCGACCTTCAGCAGGGTGTAGCGCTCGATACGGCCAGCGCCCGCTTCAAGGAGATTGCCTCCAGCATCGATATGCCGCCCACCGTGCAGTTCGCCGAAAGCGGCGATGCGGAAGTTCAGGCGGAAATGCAGCAGTCCTTCGGCAATGCCATGCTGCTCGGCGTGCTGCTCGTGCTGATGGTGCTGATCCTGCTGTTCAAGGACGTCATCCAGCCCTTCACCATCCTGTTCTCGCTGCCGCTCGCGATCGGCGGCGTGGCAGCGGGCCTGATCCTGACGCAGAACGCGCTCTCCATGCCCGTCCTCATCGGCATCCTGATGCTGATGGGCATCGTGACGAAGAACGCCATCCTGCTCGTCGACTTCGCCATCGAGATGATGCACCACGGCATGGACCGCGTGGAGGCGATGATCGAGGCCGGCCGCAAGCGCGCCCGCCCGATCATCATGACCTCCATCGCCATGTCGGCCGGCATGCTGCCCTCCGCACTCGGCGTGGGCGAAGGCGGCTCGTTCCGCTCGCCGATGGCGATCGCGGTGATCGGCGGCATCATCGTCTCGACGGTGCTGTCGCTCGTCGTCGTGCCATCCTTCTTCCTGATCATGGACGACGTCTCGCGCTTCCTCGGCTGGCTCGTCGGCCGCTTCGTCGGCAAGAAGGACGACGAATTGCTGGCCATGGAGCCGGAGGCGCTGACCCGCCTTGCCGACCAGACCGCCCGCGACGTCTCCGACCTCGAAAAGCGCATCGAGACGCTGGAGAAGAAGAACGGCGAGCGAAAACCGTTCAGCGTGGTGCATCACTCGACGCTCGCCGCGGAATGAAACAAACGGCCGGTTCGAACCGGCCGTTTTTGTTTTCATTGATCGAAATCAAGTCGGACTTGCCTGCCCTCGCCTATCGTCCTCGCATCAAAAAGCGAGACCGCCTGCGGGAGCATGGAGTGAGATCGATGAACAGGCTGATGAAACCCGGCGCACGGGAACGGGAAACCCTGCTGAATGCCGGCCTCCTGTCCGTGCTCGGCGTGGAAAGCGTTGCGGCGATGATGGAGATCGCGGCCATCGGCAACCTGCCGGCCCGCCAGATGCTGTTTCGCGAGGGTGAACCCGCCGACATGCTGCATTGCGTGCTTTCGGGCTACATGCGTGTCTACAAGCTCGACCCGGACGGCCGCGAAGCCGATGTCGAACTCTACGGCCCGGGCGACCTCATCGGCGCAAGCGTCGTGCTCGATGGCGGGCGTTATGCCGCGACCGCCCAGGCCGCCGAACCCGCGCTGATCGCCCGCTTCGACCTGAAACGCGTGCGCGATATCGCGGGCCGCCGGCCGGACCTGGCGATTGCGCTCGCCAGCGCTCTGTCCGCGCAGCTTTCCCGAGCCTTCGCCAACCTCGCCGACGATCGGCTGCACACCGCGCCGCAGCGCGTGGCGCGCCACCTGCTCGCCCATTGCCCTGTGGAGGGCAAGCCGACGAGTTTCCGCCTGCCTTACCAGAAGAGCCTGCTCGCCGGAAAACTCGGCCTCGCGCCGGAAGCGCTGTCGCGTGCCTTCTCCCTGCTGCGCAGCCACGGCGTCAACGTGCGCGGCCGCCTCGTCCACATCGACGACCCGGAAGCGTTAAGGCGAATCTAGAGCCCGCCCTGAACCCGTAAAAAGTCGACGATGCGCTCGACGCCCTCGCCCCGCTTCATGTCGGAAAAGACGAAGGGGCGTGCGACGCGCATGCGCTCCGCATCCCGCTCCATCACGTCGAGATCGGCGCCGACATGCGGGGCAAGATCCTTCTTGTTGATGACGAGCAGGTCCGAGCGGGTGATCCCCGGCCCGCCCTTGCGCGGGATTTCCTCGCCCTGGCAGACGGAGATGACATAGATCGTCAGGTCCGCCAGGTCCGGCGAGAAGGTGGCGGCCAGGTTGTCGCCGCCGGATTCGATGAAGACCACGTCGAGATCGGGAAAACGCCGGTTGAGATCGGCGATGGCCTGGAGGTTGATCGAGGCATCCTCGCGGATCGCCGTGTGCGGGCAGCCGCCCGTCTCGACGCCGACGATGCGCTCCGAGGGCAGCGCCTGCATGCGCACCAGCGCCTCCGCATCCTCCTTCGTGTAGATGTCGTTGGTGACGACGGCGACGGAATAGTGTTCGCGCAGCGCCTTGCAGAGCTTGTCGGTGAGCGCCGTCTTGCCCGAGCCGACAGGACCGCCGATGCCGACGCGCAGGGGACCGTTCTTCGATGTCATAGTGAAACTCCGTCCTAAAAAATCTGCCGGGCTCATGAGCGAAACAGCCGGGTCGAAAGCGTCTCGTGCCGAAGGCTCGTTATATCGGCGCGGATGGTCGACGAGCCGAGGTCGTCGAGCGTCGACGCCGACGCCGTTGCCGCAAGCTCGACGATGCGCGCTTCCAGCCCCGCCAGCGTCGCCACTCCGTCCCGCTGGCCGATGACGCCGCAGCGAATGGCGACCGAGACGAGGTTCGAAACGACCGCATGCAGATAGGCTGCAAGTGCTGCCTCGGCTGTTATACCATGCGCGCCGGAAACGGCGCCGACGGCCACCGGGTAGGCTGCCCTGTCCAGCGCCTCCAGCACCGGATGCGGCCAGCTCGACGCCGCGGCAAGAAAGGCCTCGCCCTGCAACATCGTCTCGCGATGCCGCTCCGCCGAGCCCGCAAGCGCCTCCGCCAGGGCTGCAACATCCGCCAGTCGCCCGCGGTCGTCGGCGATACGATGCGCCTCGGCGAACAACACGGCGTCGTTCCAGAGGTTGCCATGCGCCAGAAGGCTCGCGAGCCAGTCGCGCAACGTCGCGGCATCGCAGATGTCGCCGTCGCTCACCGCCTGTTCCAGCCCGCCGGAATAGGAGAAGGCTCCGACCGGGAAGGCCGGCGACAGCCATGTCATCAGCCGCACCAGCGCGACGGGCGATGCCGTCTCAGCCATGGTCGTGGTGGTGATGGCCATGTCCCGTGCCGTGATAGGCGCCGCGCAGCGGATGGAAGGGTTCCGACACCTCGCGCACCGACGCGCCGAGCCCGGTCAGCATGTCGCGGATGACGTGGTCGCGCAGGATGAGGATGCGCCCCTCCGCGAATTCGGCCGGCAGGTGGCGGTTGCCGAGATGCCAGGCGAGTTCGACGAGGTGCGTGCGGTCCTTCGGCGTCACCTCGTAGAGCGCTTCCTCCGCCGCGATCACCTCGATCACCTCGCCTGACTCGGCGAGCAGCAGGTCGCCATGGGAAAGCTGCACCGGCTCCTTCAGGTCGAGCATGACGACGTCGTCATGCTGCATGTGCAGGAGCTTGCGGCGCACATGGCGCTGGTCGTGCGACAGCACGACGACATCGATGGGCGTGCGGTTTCCGCCGGTTCCGTGCGGCAGGATTTCCGTTGAGCGATAGGGCAAGAGGCGACCTCGGGTGTCGATGGATGTGGCGGCGAGAAAAGCATGTTTGCCCGGCCAAGGAAACCGTCGAAACGGCGACCTACGTCATTTGCCGTAGGTGCCGACTTGCCTTCGCATTTCCGAACGCAAAACCGTTTCACACTTTTGCTGGAAATGCTTAACGCCGACGCCCGCCCACCGCGACACGGCGGCTCGGCTCCAGCAGGCCTTCGCCCTCGTCCTCGTGAATCGCCCGGTCGCGGCCAAGCGACTTGGCGAGGTAGAGCGCGTGGTCTGCCGCCTCGAAGACCGCGTCGAACGGGCGGTCCGCCGGCCGGTCGGCGATACCGGCCGACATGGTGACGGCAACCGTGCCATGGGCGGTCTCGACCCGGCGCGCGGCGACGGAGCGACGCGCCTCCTCGACCAGCAGGCCGCAATCGCCGCGGTCCTCGCCATGGATGAAGACGGCGAACTCTTCGCCGCCGAAACGACCGACGAGATGGGTGGGCGCAAAGACCCGTTGCAGCTCCTCGGCAATGGCGACGATGACCTCGTCGCCCGCCGCATGGCCATGACCGTCGTTGATGGCTTTGAAGCGGTCGACGTCGAACAAAACGAAGAAACCGTTAACGTTCGCCGCCACCATCTCCTCGGCGAAAGCGCGCCGGTTGAACAGGCCCGACAGCGGATCGAGCCGGCTCAACCGCTCGAATTCCGCGCGCGACAGCGCCATTTCGTGGATCGCGGTGCCCAGAAGCCAGGCGAGCAGCGCCGACACGCTCGACGCGATCATCACCGTCGTGGAGGTGCCGAAGCCGAGCGTTTCGCTGAAAGGATAGGGAAAAATGTTGAAAGTCGTGAGGATTGCCGCGGCCATGAGATAGGTGGCGGTGGCAAGCGTGATCGCCACCAGTACGGTGTTCAGCACGAAAGTCGAAATGTCGGCCCGTGTCCGGAAGACACCGACCTCCCACTGGGCCCTCAGCCAAAGGGCCAGCCTGCCACGCATAAATCTCTCCATCTTGAACGGAAGGATATTACGCGACTTTCTTTCAGATTCGTCTAAAGCGGTCGGTACAAGTTTAACTGTCCCGTTTTGAGGCTAGAAAAGAAAGTAGCGCTGCGCCATCGGCAGCACGGTCGCAGGCTCGCAAGTCAAGAGTTCACCATCCGCGCGCACCTCGTAGGTCTCCGGATCCACCTCGATATGCGGTGTCAGGTCGTTGAGGATCATCGAGGCCTTGGAGATTTTTCGCGTGTTGCGCACCGGCAGGAGCTGTTTGGCGACGCCGAGGCGCTCGCGCAGGCCGAGATCGATCGCCGCCTGCGAGACGAAGGTGACGGAGGAATTGGTGCGCATCTTGCCGAAGGCGCCGAACATCGGCCGGTAATGCACCGGCTGCGGCGTCGGGATCGAGGCATTCGGATCGCCCATCGGCGCCATGGTGATCGAGCCGCCCAAGAGCACCATGTCGGGCTTCACGCCGAAGAAGGCCGGGTTCCAAAGCACGAGGTCCGCCCGCTTGCCGACCTCGATGGAGCCGATCTCATGGCTGAGGCCCTGGGCGATCGCCGGGTTGATCGTGTATTTGGCGATGTAGCGGCGGATGCGCAGGTTGTCGTTGTCGCCCGTCTCGCCGGGGAGCCTGCCGCGCTGGCGCTTCATCTTGTCGGCGGTCTGCCAGGTGCGGATCGCCACCTCCCCGACGCGGCCCATCGCCTGGCTGTCGGAGGAGATGATCGAGAAGGCGCCGATATCGTGCAGGATGTCCTCGGCCGCGATGGTCTCCTTGCGGATGCGGCTTTCGGCGAAAGCGATGTCCTCCGGGATCGACGACGACAGGTGATGGCAGACCATCAGCATGTCGAGATGCTCGGCGATCGTGTTGACCGTGTAGGGCCGCGTCGGGTTGGTCGAGGACGGGATGACGTTGGCCTGGCCGCAGATTTTTATGATGTCCGGTGCATGGCCGCCGCCCGCCCCTTCCGTGTGGAAGGCGTGGATGGTGCGGCCCTTGATGGCGTCGATCGTATCCTCGACGAAGCCGCTTTCGTTGAGCGTGTCCGTGTGGATCATCACCTGCACGTCATATTCGTCGGCGACGGAAAGGCAGCAATCGATCGCCGCAGGCGTCGTGCCCCAGTCCTCGTGCAGCTTCAGCGACGAGGCGCCGGCCTTGACCATCTCCTCGATGGGCGCGGGAAGCGAGGCATTGCCCTTGCCGGCGATCGAGAGGTTCATCGGGAAGGCGTCGAAACTCTCGATCATGCGCTCGATATGCCAGGCGCCGGTGCAGGTCGTCGCGAGCGTGCCATGCGCCGGGCCGGAGCCGCCGCCGAGCATCGTGGTGATGCCGCTTGCCAGCGCGCCCTCGATCTGCTGCGGGCAGATATAGTGGATATGGGCATCCATGCCGCCCGCCGTCAGGATTTTTCCCTCGCCGGCGATCACCTCCGTCGAGGGGCCGACGATGATGGTGACGCCCGGCTGTGTATCCGGGTTGCCGGCCTTGCCAAGACCCGCGATGCAGCCGTTCTTGAGACCGACATCGGCCTTGAAGATGCCGCTGTGGTCGATGATCAGCGCATTGGTGATGACGGTATCCACGGCGCCCTCGGCACGTGTCGCCTGGCTCTGGCCCATGCCGTCGCGAATGACCTTGCCACCGCCGAACTTCACCTCGTCGCCATAGGTGGTGAAATCCTTCTCCACCTCGGCGAAGAGCTCGGTATCGGCAAGCCGCACCTTGTCGCCCGTGGTCGGGCCGAACATGTTGGCATAGGCGGCGCGGGACATTCTGTAGGACATGGTTCAGGTTCCCCGGGAGGCAGGTGTCGTGTTCTGGTGGTCGAGACGTTCGAGGCGGCCGGCGGCGATTTGCGCATCCACCCAGCGCCGCTCCGCGGCAAAGGGATGCCATAACCAGCCCTCGTGGCCGAAGCCGGCAATCACGACGCGGTCGCCTTCCCCGGCGATCGCGTCGAGCACATGGGCAATGACGATCAGGCCCGAGCTCGGCACCACATAGGGCGACGGATCGAAGGCCGAAAGTGCGGCGTCGAGCGCCTGGTGGGACGCGGCCGGAACGACGCTCACCCGCCGGCCGGTGGCGCGGGCGAAGGTTTCGAAGCCGATCGTGTAGTCGTCGCAGAAATCGTCGAGGTCGGGATGGTTTATGGCAAGCGGCGCGCGCATGGCGGCGAACATCTCCGAGGCCCGCACGCACCAGAATTCATGCGCCTGCTGCACCGGCTCGCTCGCCTTCCAGCGCCCGCCGCCGAGCATGCCGAGCGCCGGGCGGCCGGTATTGCAGACGGCGACGACGTCGGTCTTCCGCCCGCCACGTTCCGCCGAGCGGCAATCGTTGAAGCGGATCACCAGGTCGGCGGAATCGATCGCCCCCGCCATCCCTTCCGGGATGCTGCCGTTTCCGACGATGGCGATGCTGCGCGACACCGATGGCCCTCAGTTTTCCGATTCGTAGACGGTTTTCAGTTCCGCCGTGCGCTTCTGCGTGAGATCGGCAAGGCAGCCGGAAACCAGCATCGGCTCCATCGAGCCGCCGCGCGCGCCGAAGCCGGCCAGCTCGCACTGGCCGTCGCGATAGCCGATCCAGGCGCGCTGCGCGCGCTTCAGCGCATCGACGGCGCCGACATAGTGCTCGCCCATATCCTTGGCCTGCACGTCCATCTCGCGCGCCGCATCCATCGCCTTCCTGTAGGCGGCGTTCAGCTCCCTATCGGCGGTCTCGTAGTCGCGATGGGCGCAGATGTTCATGTCCATCTGCGTCATGGCGTTGTCGCAGTCCACCTCCGGCTCGTTATCCTGCGCGGCCGCAAAGGAGGCCGAGAGGAGGACGGCAGCAGAAGCAAGCAGGATGCGGAAAGGCAAAGCCATGTCAGAGTTTTCCCATAACGCTCTGGCGGAAACCGTAGATCTCGCGCTTGCCGGTAAACGGGATGAGACGGACGGTGCGTGTCTGCCCCGGCTCGAAGCGCACCGCCGTGCCGGCGGGGATGTCGAGGCGCAGCCCGCGGGTCGTCTCGCGGTCGAAGGCGAGCCCCGCATTGGTTTCGTAGAAATGGTAATGGCTGCCGACCTGGATCGGCCTGTCGCCGGTATTGGCAACGTCGAGCGTGGTCACCGGCAGGCCGGCATTGAGTTCGATGTCGCCGCTCGCAGCGATGATTTCACCCGGGATCATGGTTTTCCTCTCACGCGGCCTTTGCCGGTCCGCAGCCTTCGGCTTTCAGGACCCGCTTGGTGGATGCGGGATATTTTTTGAGCAGCGCCGCCGGCCGCACCGGCCGGCGCGTAAAGTCGCCGCCGCAATTCGGGCAGGCGCCGCCGAGAACGTCCGTCACGCAATCGGCGCAGAACGTGCATTCGAAGGTGCAGATCATCGCGTCCGGGCTTTCCGGCGAAAGATCACGGTCGCAGCATTCGCAGTTGGGCCTGAGTTCCAGCATGGTCCTACCGTATCGGTTCGTGCACGGTCACGAGCTTCGTGCCATCGGGAAAAGTCGCTTCCACCTGGATGTCGTGGATCATCTCCGGGATGCCCTCCATCACCTGGTCGCGCGTCAGCACATGGGCGCCCGCCTCCATGAGGTCGGCGACGGAGCGGCCGTCGCGCGCACCCTCGACGACGAAATCGCTGATCAGCGCGATCGCCTCGGGATGGTTGAGCTTCACGCCGCGCTCCAGCCGCCTGCGTGCCACGATCGCCGCCATGGCAATCAGCAGTTTATCCTTTTCGCGGGGAGTGAGATTCATGGGCGGTCCATCGCTTGATTCCGATCGCGCCTACTATGCAAAGGTTTTGCGCGCGCGACATACGCAAAACAGGAAGGTGGGGCGCACGGCGTGCGTTACAGAGTCCAGACTTTCGGCACGCTCGCGCCGTTACGCAAGTGCGAAATAAGCAGGAGCAGTTTTTTTCTCAAGGCGAAGCCGTCGTCGGCCACCAGGCGCGCGACGAGCTTGTCCTGCCAATGGCTGACGCCGCCATCGGTTTCGCCCAAAAGCCGGCGCAGCGGCTCCAGATGGGCTTCCGCCTCAGGCCCGCAAAAGAGCACCGTGGCAAAGGCGCGCGCGCCGGCCAGCACCGCCCGCTCCCCCGTCAGCGACGCCACATCGCCCTCAAGGCAGGCCTCTTCCGCATGGATCAGCCTGCCAGCGCGGCGGATGCGCCAGCGATCGCGGAAAAGCCCCGTTTCCACCTGCTCGCCCATCGCCTTGCGGCCAAGCAGGATCGCCTCGACCGCCAGGAAGCGCGCGTCTTCCGCAAGGTCGACCTCCAGCCGGCGCGTGAGCGAGGAGCGATCGAAGAGAATGGTTTCCTGCGGCAGCCAGTCCACCCGCGCGCCGGGGCCGACCTCGATGCGCGTCTCAACCGTCGCGGTGGAGGCGCTCGCCTTGTAGATCCGCTCGCAGGCCTGCGTCGTCGCTGTCAGGCGCGTGCCCGCCGTGGCCGAAAGAGACCAGTCGATGCGGTCGCCGCCCGTCAGCCCGCCTGCCGTGTTGATCAGCACCGCCTCCATCGTGCCGTCGAAGGTCCTTGGCAGTCGGATTTTGGCGCAACCGTCCTGATAGAGCACGTCGAGGCGCGTGCCGCCCGCCGATGCCTTCGCGGCAAGCCGGCCCTGCCCGCGTGCGCGTTGCGGGCGGGGGGAAGCGGCTTCTCCTTCGTGAACAGGCGATTGTTTCAAGGATGCATTCATGCCGGCAGGTTCTCCGATGCTGGCCTCCCGCGCAAGCGCTCTCCTCCGGGTCGCCATAAAAAAGCCCGGCGCGAAGGCCGGGCTGGAAGCTGAGACGGTCGGGCGGCATGCATGTGCCGCCCGTTCCGCGAGAGACGATTATTCGTTCTCGACGTAGGTGTACTTGCCGTCTTCACCCTTCTTCCAGGTGTACATGACGTAGTCCGGACGGGTGATGTCGCCCTTTTCGTCGAAGCCGAGTTCGCCGATGGCGGTCTGGAACGGACCCTTCGACTTGATGGCTTCAGCAACAGCCTGCGGGTCGATGCCACCGGCAGCCTTGGCGCCTTCAGCGATGACCTGAACGGCGGCATAAGCGTAGAGCGTGTAGGCTTCCGGCTCGAAGCCGGCTGCGCGGAACTTCTCGACGAGGTCCTTGGCAGCTGCGTTCTTGCGCGGGTCCGGAGCGAAGGTCATCAGCGTGCCGTCAACGGCGTCGCCGGCGATGGAAGCCAGTTCGTTCGAGACGATACCGTCGCCCGAGATGAACTGAGCCTTCAGGCCCTGGTCGGCAGCCTGGCGTTCGATGAGGCCGAACTCGGTGTGCAGGCCGCCCCAATAGACGACGGTGACGCCGGCTTCCTTCATCTTGGCGATGAGAGCGGAGAAATCCTTGTCGCCGACGTTGACGCCTTCGTAGAGGACTTCCGTGATGCCGGCTTCGTTCGTCGCCTTCTTGGTTTCGTCTGCGAGACCCTGGCCGTAAGGCGTCTTGTCGTGCAGAACGGCAACCTTGCCGTCCTTGAAGTTTGCGGCGATGAAGGCACCGGCTACAGCGCCCTGCTGGTCGTCACGACCGCAGGTACGGAAGGTGTTCCACAGGCCACGCTCGGTGTAGGTCGGGTTGGTCGAGGCCGGCGAGATCTGCAGGACGCCGTTCTCGGCGTAGATTTCCGAAGCCGGGATGGAAACGCCCGAGTTGAAGTGGCCGACAACGAACTTCACGCCGTCAGCAACGAACTTGTTGGCAACGGAAACGCCCTGCTTCGGGTCTGAAACGTCGTCGCCGAGCACGATCTTGACCTGCTCGCCGTTGATGCCGCCAGCTGCGTTGATGTCGGCAGCAGCCTGCTCGGCACCCTTCTGGAGCTGTGCGCCGAAAGCGGCGTTCGGGCCGGTCAGCGGGCCGCCGACGCCGATCAGAATGTCGGCCCATGCGTTGCCGCTGAATGCGACCATTGCAGCCAAAGCAACGGCCGACAGGAGAGACTTCTTCATTGTGTTACTCCCAAAATTAAAAGCGGGCTCGTTTTCAACCGGTCGCAACACCCGCATCATTGCGCCGATATGCTTATCCCGCGGCCAAGAGCCGGTCGCGGAGTTCCCTCTGGTTATTTAGACTTCCATGAAAAAAGCGACGCCTTTTCATAGAGCCAGTAGTAGTTGTTGGTCATCTGCCGCGTGCGATAGTAGCGGTAGCCGAGCGTAGCAAACAACAAAAGCACGACGGTGTCCACGATATAGTACTGGAACGTCAGCATGCTGCCGTGGAACAGGGCGTGGTGGATGAAACGGATCGCCACACCGAGCAGCGCCACGTAGATCAGCAACGTCGTGTAGTTCTGCCAGTTCTCCGCAACGCTCTTGCCAGTGCGCCAGGCAGTCCAACCACCCATAATGACGGTGATGAACAGGAACTGCCAGATGGACGGTTCTTCGTAGAGAATTCCCTGCATTTTTTTCTCCTCTCGACCGCCCTAGTGGCGACCGCCTTCGAGATAGGCGGCGCGCACTTCCGGATTGGCCAGAAGTTCCTTGCCCGAACCGCTCATCGTCACCTGGCCGTTGACCATCACATAGGCCCGGTCGGAGAGTTTGAGTGCGGCAAAGGCGTTCTGCTCGACGAGGAACACGGTGAGACCCTGTTCCTTGTTCAAGACCTTGATGGCGTCGAAGATCTGCTTGACGATCAGCGGCGCAAGGCCGAGCGACGGCTCGTCGAGAAGCAGCAGCTTCGGGCGCGCCATCAGCGCGCGGCCGATGGACAGCATCTGCTGCTCACCACCCGAAAGCGTGCCGCCGCGCTGGGCCTGGCGTTCCTTGAGGCGCGGGAAGAGCGTAAAAATCTTCTCCACGTCCTCGTCGAAATATTTCAGATTGTCGAGGCTGGCGCCCATCTGAAGGTTTTCATAGACCGTCATGCGCGGAAAGATGCGGCGGCCTTCCGGTGACTGCGCGATGCGGCGGCGCGCGATCAGATGCGTCGGCACGCGCGTAATGTCCTCGCCGTCGAAGACGACCGAGCCGGAGCGCGCCTGCGGGCTGCCGCAGATCGTCATCATGAGCGTTGACTTGCCCGCACCGTTCGCGCCGATCAGGCTGACGATCTCGCCCTTCCTGACCTCAACATCGACACCGGCGAGCGCGCGGATATTGCCGTAGTAGGTTTCCACGCCCTTTACGCTGAGAAGTGTCTCGCTCATCAGTGCGAACCTCCCTGCGGGCCTTCGCTCTCCGCGATCACCTCGATCTCTTCGATCACCTCTTCGACCTCATCATCTTCAACACCGAGATAGGCCGCGATAACCTTCGGATCGTTCTTCACATGGTCCGGCGTGCCGTCGGAAATCTTCTGGCCGTATTCGAGCACGACCACGTGGTCGGAGATTTCCATGACCACCGACATGTCATGCTCGATGAGCAGGATCGACGCGCCGCTATCCTTGCGGATCGAGCGCAGCAACTCGTTGAGCGCCAACGATTCGCGCGGGTTGAGGCCCGCCGCCGGTTCGTCGAGGCACAGGAATTCCGGCCCCGTGCACATGGCACGGGCGATTTCCAGGCGACGCTGGGCACCATAGGGAAGATCGCCGGCGGGATCGTCGGCACGCGCGGTGAGGTTCGCCTTGTCCAGCCAGTACCTGGCGATCTCGATCGACTGCGCCGAAGCCTTTTTGTAGGTCGGAAAGCCGAGCAGGCCGAGGATCGTATAACCCGACGCCTTCATCAGCATGTTGTGCTGTGCGACGAGCAGGTTTTCCAGAACCGTCAGGCCGGAAAACAGCCGGATGTTCTGGAAGGTCCGCGCCACCTTGGCATCGCGGGTGATCTCGAAGTCGGTCATGCGCTCCAGAAGGAAGGTCTTGCCGGCCTTCTGGTGCATGGTGATCATGCCCATCGTCGGCTTGTAGAAGCCGGTGATGCAGTTGAAGACCGTGGTCTTGCCGGCGCCGTTCGGGCCGATGAGGGCCGTGATCTCGCCGCGCGCCGCCTGGAAGGAGAGGTCGTTGATGGCCATCAGGCCGCCGAAGCGCATCGAGAGATGCTCGACCGTGAGGATGGGATCGTTCGTCATGGTGTTCGTCGCTACCGTATTCGTCGCCGTCACATTCGTCATGGAGGCCATCAACCGTGCCCTTCCTTGGTGAAGGTGCCGGAAACCACCTTGCGTTCCTTGAGGAATGCGGTCGGCTCCCGGCTTCCGACGAAGCCACGCGGTTTCCAGACCATGACGACGACCATCGCCAGACCGAAGATCAGCATGCGATAGAGTTCCGGCGTGAAGTCAGGTCCGAAGATCTGCTTCAGGAACTGCATTTCACGCAGCAGCTCCGTGCCACCGATCATCACCGTCGCTGCGACCGCGATGCCGATGAGCGAGCCCATGCCGCCGAGAACCACGATGGCGAGGATGATCGCCGATTCGAGGAAGACGAAGCTTTCCGGCGAGACGAAGCCCTGGCGCACGGCGAAGAACGAGCCGGCAAAACCGCCGAACATCGCGCCGATGGAAAAGGCCGTCAGCTTCGTCGTCACCGTGTTGATGCCGAGCGAGCGGCAGGCGATCTCGTCTTCACGCAGCGCTTCCCAGGCACGGCCGATCGGCATGCGGCGCAGCTTGATCGTCACATAGGCGGTCAGCAGTGCCAGCGCCAGGATGAGATAGAACAGGAAGATCTTATAGTAGGCCGACGACATCGGCAGGTCGAAGACCTTGGCGAAGTTGTTCGGCGCGCTGACGTCGAAGGACCAGATGCCGAAGACCGAGGCCTTCGGAATGCCGGAGACGCCGAAGGTGCCGCGGGTGACTTCCGTCCAGTTGATGAGCACCAGGCGGATGATTTCCCCGAAGGCGAGCGTCACGATGGCGAGATAGTCGCCCTTGAGCCGCAGCACCGGGAAGCCGAGGATCATGCCCCAGAAGGCGGCGAGAATCCCGGCGAGCGGCAGAAGCACCCAGAAGGAGAAGCCGAACTGCTGCGACAGCAGCGCGTAGGAATAGGCACCCACCGCATAGAAGGCGACGTAGCCGAGGTCGAGCAGGCCTGCGAGACCGACCACGATGTTCAGGCCCCAGGCGAGCATCACGTAGATGAGGATCTGGATGCCGAAATTGTCGACCCACTTCAGCGAGCCCTGCACGCCGAAGAGCATGACCATGAGCGGCGGGTAGAAGATCAGTGCAACGATGGCGATCTTGCTGAAATTGCGCTTGAAGAAGCTTTCTTCCGTGTCGCCCGTTGCCTTTGCCGAGGCGGCAGCCTTGCGGGCGGCCATCCAGGGGCGGAGGTAGGCGACGGTGAGGAAGCGGCCGACGGCGGCGACGATCACGAAGACCGCGAGCAGCCCCCAGCGCTGGTTCAGCACAAGCTCGTTGCGGATGTTCTGCGTGGTCTCGAGACCGACGAAGAGGACGAAGAGGCCGAGCGAGATGACACCGGCATAAAAGCCCTCGCACAGAGCCTGCGCCGTCAGGTTCCCGCCGGCGCGCTCAGACGTGTTGGAAATGTTGGTCATGGATCAAACCTTCTCGACTTCCGGTCGTCCGAGAATACCGGACGGCTTGAAGATCAGGACGATGGCGAGGATGGAGAACGTCGCGACGTCCTTGTAGTCGATGGTGAAATAGGCGGACCACAGACCCTCGATGAGGCCGATGAGCAGGCCACCGAGAACAGCGCCCGGCAGCGAGCCGATGCCGCCCAGAACCGCGGCCGTGAAGGCCTTGACGCCCGGCACGAAGCCGTCGGTGAACACCGTCACGCCGTAATACATCAGGTACATCGTCCCGGCGACGGCCGCGAGCGAGGCCCCCATGATGAAGGTCACGGAGATCGTGCGATCGACGTCGATGCCGAGCAGCGCCGCCATCTTGCGGTCCTGTTCGGTGGCGCGCTGGGCGCGACCGAGCGAGGTTTTGTTGACGATGTACCAGAAGGTGGTCAAGAGGACGATCGTCAGGAGCATGATGATGATCTGCTTCAGCGAGATCGAGATGCCGAAGACGTTGTAGACCGACGACACCATCGGCGGGATCGGCTTGTTGCGCGGACCCTGCGTGACCTGGATGAAGTTCGAGAGCGCGATCGACATGCCGATTGCGGTGATCAGCGGCGCCAGGCGGAACGAGCCGCGCAGCGGCCTATAGGCCACCTTTTCGATCGTCCAGTTCCACAACGACGCCGTCAACATGGCGGCGATGATCATGACCAGCAGCAGAAGGACGACCGGAAGGCCGGCAAACAGGCTGGTAAGGAGGAGAAAGACGATGAGAGCGGCGAAACCGCCCAGCATGAAGATATCGCCATGGGCGAAATTGATCATGCCGATGATGCCGTAAACCATGGTGTAGCCGATGGCTATCAAACCATAGATAGATCCAAGCGTCAGCCCGTTGACGAGCTGCTGGACAAAATATTCCATTTGCAATCCCCCGGATGCGGTTCCTGATCGGCCACATCTCTTGTTCTTAACGCTCTTTTTTGCGCTTGTTAGACAGGGAGGATTCCATACCGCTTTCGATACAAAAGGGAAGCCCAAAAAGCCGGGATCGACAATTTCTTTGGCAAGAACGGTTAAATGACGCATTTAACGCCAGGGAAACCAAAAAATCGGCAGGAAATGCCGCACCCTTGCCTGAAATGGTGCATGAAAGCCGCGAGCGGCGCTGTCCCGTTTCGAGACAGCGCCGCCTGAAGCGAAACACTCAGCCGCGCATTTTCGCGCCGGAGGGATCGAACAGCGGTTCCGACTGCGGGCGCGCCGCCAGGATCTCGCCGAGAAGCTCGATCGACCAGCCGCTTTCGACGTCGGCGATCTCCTTCGGCACGTAGCCGACCGCGACGGAGACGCCGGCCGCATGGGCATAACCGCCCGACGTTACCCAGCCGCGCACGTCGCCATTCAGGTAGATCGGCTCGTCGCCGATGACGTCGGCATCCTTCGCGTCGAGAATGAAAGTGCGCAGGCGAAGCGCACCGCCTGATTCGCGCTCGGCCTTCGCCGCCGCCTTGCCGATGAAGTCGGCGTCCTTCTTGACCGCGACGAAACGCTCCAGCCCCGCTTCGAGCGGCCCATAGAGCGGGCGGTATTCACGCGACCAGCTGCCGTAGGATTTTTCGAGGCGAAGCGCGTTGAGCGCCCGCAGCCCGAAGAGCCTGATGCCGAATTCGGCACCGGCCTCCAGCAGGAGATCATAGAGGTATCGCTGGTATTGCGGCTTCATCCATATTTCGTAACCGAGATCGCCGGTATAACTGACGCGCCCGACGATCGCCGGCGCCATGCCGAGATCCATGCGGCGCACCGCCATGAAGGGGAAGGCCGGGGTCGAGAGGTCCAGATGCGTCAGTTTCTGCATCACCTCGCGCGCCTTCGGTCCGGCGATCGCGAGGCCGACCAGCGCGAGGTTGAGCGCTTCGAGCGTCACCGAGCCGTCCTTCGACAGGTGCGTCTCGAACCAGCGCATATGATAGTCCTCGGCGATGCCGGAGCCGATGAGCAGGAAATCCCCCTCGCCGAGCTTCGCCAGCGTGAAATCGCCGATCAGCTTGCCGTCGTCCTTCAGCATGGGCGCCAGCGTCATGCGGCCGGTCGCGGGCATGCGGCAGGTGAGCAGCCGGTCGAGCCAGGCCTCCGCGCCCTCCCCCTTCACCGCATATTTGGCAAAGCCCGAGGTCTCCATCAAGCCGACGCTGTCGCGCACTGCTTTCGCTTCCGCGCCGACAGTGTCGAAATCCGTCGAGCGGCGCCAGGAGAAATGATCCTCGACACCTTTTGGCGCGAACCACAGCGGCTGTTCCAGGCCATAGGACGCTCCGAAGACGGCACCGGCCTCCTTCAGTTTGTCGTAGACCGGCGTCGTCAGCAGCGGGCGGCCGGCCGGCAGTTCCTCGTTCGGGTAGCGGATCGAGAAGCGGCGCGAATAGTTTTCACGCACTTTGGCATTGGTATAGGCGAGCGTCGCGAAGTCGCCGTAGCGCGAGACATCCATGGCGAAGACGTCGAAGCCGGGGTCGCCGTGGATCATCCAGTTGGCGAGCGCCAGCCCCACGCCTCCGCCCTGGCTGAAGCCCGCCATGACCGCACAGGCCGACCAGTAGTTCGTCATGCCGCGCACCGGGCCGACCAGCGGATTGCCGTCCGGCGAGAAGGTGAAGGGGCCGTTGATGACCTTCCTGATGCCCGCCTTGTTGAAGGCCGGGAAGTGGCGGAAGCCGACTTCCAGCTCCGGCGTGATTCGCTCGATGTCCTCCGCCAGAAGCTCGTGGCCGAAGTTCCACGGCGTGGCAAGCGGCGACCACGGACGGCAGGCCTTTTCATAGGTGCCCATCAGCATGCCGTTGCGCTCCTGGCGGAGATAGATCTCCCCGTCGAAGTCGACGCAGTGCATTAGCTCCCGGCCAGCGGTCCGGTTGAACTCGATGACCTCGGGCATGTCCTCGGTGATGAGATACATGTGTTCCATGGCGAGCACCGGCAGTTCGAGCCCGACCATGCGGCCCACCTCGCGCGCCCACAGGCCGCCGCAGTTGACGACATGTTCGGCGATGATCTCGCCCTTGTCGGTGATGACGCGCCAACTGCCGTCTTCGCGCTGCACGAGGTCTTCGACCTTGGTGTGCAGATAAATGTCGGCGCCGTTCTTCCTGGCGGATTTCGCATAGGCATGCGTCGTGCCGTAGGGGTCGAGATGGCCTTCGACGGGATCGAACACCGCGCCGACGAACTGGTCGGGATCGAGCAGCGGCATCAGGTCATGCGCTTCCTTCGGCGTCAGGAGGTGGGCGTCGAGACCCATGTAGCGGCCCTTGGCGAGGATCGACTTCATCCAGTCGAAACGGTCCTTGGTGGACGCCAGCATCATGCCGGAGGTCATGTGCAGGCCGATATCCTGGCCGGAATAATCCTGGATCTCCTTGTAGAGCTCCACCGTATATTTTTGCAGCTTGGCGACGTTCGGGTCGCCATTGATCGTGTGCATGCCGCCGGCCGCATGCCAGGTCGAGCCGGAGGTCAGCTCCGAGCGCTCGACGAGCACGACATCGGTCCAGCCGAATTTGGTGAGATGATAGAGGACGGAACAGCCGACGACGCCGCCCCCGATGACGACGACCCTTGCATGGCTCTTCATGAAAAACTCCGGCTTTCGGCGGGTTGAAGGGAATTGCGGCGAACGAAGCGCAGCCTATTTTGTCCCGCGGACGCCCGACAAGCCCGTGGTGCGAAACCTCATGTCGCTTTGCCGATTTTGTCAGCGCGTGGCGAAATCCACCGACAGGTCGAAGCTCCGCGCCATCACCTTCAGGTCGCCGACCAAAGCCTCGGCAAAGCTGCGCATCACGACGAGATCGAAGCTCGCCTCACCCGTGCGGGCGAGGTTCACCGAGAGGTGGTTGCACAGGACGTTCGCCGCACGGCCGACCGGGAAGGCGTCGGGATGGAGATCGACGGCAATGCCGTTGGCGAGGATGCGCGCGGCATCCGGGCCCGAGAGCGTCAGCACGACGCGGCCGTGGCTCTGGTCCACGACGAAGGCGAAGGGACCGAGGCGCAGGCCGAGTTCGGCGGCAAGCGTTTCCGGCGCATGCACCTCGGAAAGTACCAGCCATTCGCCGGGGCCGGAAAAGCGGGCCTCGAACTCGCCGTTCGCGACCAGGATGCCCGCCGCCTCGGCCGTCTGGCCGGGGGCCGCCAGCACCGTGGCGATCGCCGTTATGCGGTGGGCGGCGAGATGATTCGCGCGTCGCTCGGCAATCGCGCCGATCGTGCCGTCCAGCGCATGCACCGCCTGATAATCGTAAGCCATCGCCCTCACCTCACGCCATCACCTTGCGGTTTTCCGGATCGACAAAGACCGGATCGCAGACCTCCGCCATCGCCTCGACGCCGCGCAACTGGTCCCAAACGAGGACCTTTTCGCCATAACGCTCGCGGCCGGACTTGAGGAAACCGAGTGCGATGTGACTGCCGAGTGTCGGCGAGAAGCAGGCCGAACTCACCCAGCCCTGGTCGTTCAGCGTCGAAGGTTTTGCGCCGTCCTTCAGAAGATGCGCGCCGGCGCGCATATCCGTCTCCGCCTCCAGCGCCCGAAGGCCGACGAGCTGCGCGCGATCCGCCGCCGTCAGGCCGAACCGTGTCGACAGCCGCTTGCCGATGAAATCCGGCTTGGCCGAACCCATCATGCGGCCGAGGCCGGCATCGTCCGGCGTCACGCGGCCGTCGAGTTCGGCATGCGTCACATGCCCCTTCTCGATGCGCAGCACGTTCAGCGCCTCGACGCCATAGGCACAAAGCCCATGCGGCTGCCCGGCCCGCATCAGCGCATCCGCCACCGCCTCGCCATAACCCGCCGGCACCGCCAGCTCGTAGGCAAGCTCGCCGGAGAAAGAAATGCGGAAGAGCCGCGCCTTCAGATTGCCCTTCAGCCGCACCTCGCGGGCGCCGAGGAACGGGAAGGCCGCAGGCGACAGGTCGTCCTCGACCACGGCTTGCAGGATCGCGCGCGCCTTCGGCCCGGCGATTGCCATCTGCGCCCATTGGTCGGAGACGGAGAGGAAGCGCACGCGCAGTTCCGGCCATAGCGCTTGCGCGGCAAACTCCATATGCGAGAGCACGCCGCCCGCCATGGCCGTCGTCGTGGTGACGAGGAAATGCTCCTCCGCCAGCCGGCTCACCGTGCCGTCGTCATAGACCATGCCGTCCTCGCGCAGCATCAGGCCGTAACGGGCCTTGCCGACGGGGAGCTTCAGCACGGGATTGCAGTAGAGCCGGTTCAGGAACTCGGCCGCATCCGGCCCGAAAACCTCGATTTTGCCGAGCGTCGAGACATCGCAAAGCCCGGCATGTTCGCGAACAGTCCTGACTTCCCGGTCGACACTCTCGCGCCAGGCCTTTTCGCCGGCTTTCGGGAACCAGGAGGAGCGATACCAGAGCCCGGCATCGATGAAGACCGCGCCGTTGCGCGCCGCCCAGCCATGCAGCGGCGAGCGGCGGGTCGGCATATTGTGTTCGCCGACCGACGTGCCGGCGAGCGCGCCGAAGGAGACCGGCGTGTAGAACGGCCGAAAGGTGGTGGTGCCGACCTCGGCGGGGCTGACGCCGCGCATCGTCGCGAGGATGCCGATGGCGTTGATATTGCCGAGCTTGCCCTGGTCCGTCGCCATGCCGCCCGTCGTGTAGCGCTTGGCATGTTCGACATGGCCGAACCCTTCGCGCACGGCAAGGCCGAGATCCTTGCTGTGCACGTCGTTCTGGAAATCGACGAAGGCCCTGGATTTCGCCCCCGGCACATGCCAGAGCGCCGTAAACGACGGATCGATCTCCTCGCCGATGGAAGGGCGCTCGAAGCCGGCAACGAGCCGACCGAAGGCTTCCACAATTGCGGACGCCTTGCGCGCGCCATCCTCGAAACATTCCGACAGGCGATAGTGCCCCGCCGCGGCACCGGCCATCACCAGCACGGCGCCCACCTCCGGGGCCACAAACGCCTGCAAGGCTTCCGACCAGACCGCCTTGCCGCCGCGCTGGCAGGCGAGGTGGATGACGGGGCTCCAGCCGCCGGACATCGCCACGGCATCGCAGGCGATCAGCTCCTCGAACCCGCCGCGATCGGCGACGATCGCTCGAATGCGTTGGCGCCCCTTCGTATCGATGACGGAGCCGCCGCGAATGAGCCGCACGCCCGCCGGCGCATTGTCGGCCGCATCCGTTCGGCTATCGATGAGGGCTGCGACCTCGACGCCCTGCGCTACGAGGTCCTGCGCCGTGCGATAGCCGGACGCGCCGTTGGTGAACACCGCGACGGACTTGCCGGCAGCAACGCCAAAGCGATTGGCATATGTGCTGACCGCGCTGGCCGTCATGATGCCCGGCCGGTCGTTGCCGCCGAAGACCAGCGGCCGTTCTTCGGCGCCGGTGGCGAGGATCGCGTGTTTCGCCGCGATGCGCCACAGGCGCTCGACGGGCTTGCCGGGATCGATGGTCACGCCGTGCTTCTGCACCCGCTCGACCGCGCCGAAGACATTGTCGTCATACCAGCCGAACACCGTGGTGCGCGGCAGGAGCGTGACATTCGCATGGTTCTGGAGTTCGTCGATGGCGCGCCGGGCAAAGATGTAGGGGGTCTCCCCGTCCAGCTTCGTCGTCTCGGACAGCAGCGCACCGCCGAGAACGAAATCCTGCTCGGCGACGAGGACGCGCAGGCCCGACCGGGCGGCGGTGAGCGCCGCGGCAAGGCCGGCCGGGCCGGAACCGACGACGAGCAGGTCGCAATGCGCCCAGCTTTTCTCGTAAGCGTCCGGATCGCGCGGCAGGCTCGTGCGGCCGAGGCCGGCGGCGCGGCGGATCAGCGGTTCGTAGACCTTTTCCCAGAAGGCGGCGGGCCACATGAAGGTCTTGTAGTAGAAGCCGGCCGAGAGGAAACGCGACATCAGGTTGTTCACCGCGCCGATATCGTAGGCGAGGCTCGGCCAGCGGTTCTGGCTTGTCGCGACGAGGCCGTCATGCAGTTCGGCGACGGTCGCCTTGGTGTTCGGGTCGCGCCGCTCGCCTTCGCCGATGGTGACGAGCGCATTCGGCTCGGACGGCCCGGCCGTCACGATGCCGCGCGGGCGGTGGTACTTGAAGCTGCGCGCGACGAGCAGGCGGTCGTTGGCGAGGAGCGCCGAGGCGAGCGTATCGCCGGCATGGCCGTTGAGTTGGGCGCCGTCGAAGGAGAAGCGCACCGCATGGCTGCGGTCGACGAGGCCGCCGGTGGCGAGGCGATAGGCGGTCATCGTTCGCCTCCCCTTCCCGCCGCGGCATCGCTGACGGAAAACACCTCATGGGTAAAATTGTCCCGCTCCACCACAAGCCAGCGCCGGCAGCCGGCCACATGCTGCCAATGTTCACGGATGCGGCCGCGCGGATTGGCGCGCACATGAACATAGTCGTTCCACGCTTCGTCCGCAGCCATCGGCGCCGGGCGAACCGGGGTCGCATCGCCGCGAATGGAAAATTCTTCCTTGGCGCGGGTGCCGCAATGCGGACAGGAAATCAGGCTTGCCATCACTCACTCAATGCAGGTTCGGCTGGGTGCCCACACCCGCCTCGTCGATCGGGAAGCCGCGCTCGAAACGATCGAGCCTGAGCGCGCGCGCCACATGATGGCTCTCGCCCTTGGCGATCAGGTGCGCGAAACAGAAACCGGAGGCCGGCGTCGCCTTGAAGCCGCCGTAACACCAGCCGCAGTTCAGGTAGAGGTTTTCGATCGGCGTGCGGTCGATGATCGGCGAGCCGTCCATCGACATGTCCATCACGCCGCCCCAGGCACGCAGCACCCGCACGCGCGAAAGGCCGGGGATCATCGTGACGCCCTCCTCCATGACATGCTCGGCCGTCGCGAGATTGCCGCGCTGCGCATAGGAGGAATAACCGTCGATCTCCGCGCCGAAGACCAGTCCGCCCTTGTCGGACTGCGAGATATAGAAATGCCCGGCGCCATAGGTGATGACGTGGTCGATGCAGGGCTTCAGCCCCTCCGTCACGAAGGCTTGCAGCACATGGCTCTCGATCGGCAGCTTCAGCCCCGCCATCTCGCCGACGCGCGAGGTGTTGCCCGCAGCGGCGAGCGCCAGCTTGTTGCAGCCGATGAAACCCCTCGTCGTCTCGACGCCGGTGACGGCACCGTTTTCCCGGCGGATGCCTGTGACCTCGCAATTCTGGATGAGATCGACGCCGAGCCGGTCCGCGCCGCGCGCAAAACCCCAGGCGACCGCATCGTGCCGCGCCGTGCCGGCCCGCTTTTGCAAAAGTCCGCCCATGATGGGAAACCGCGCATGCTCGAAATTGAGGAAGGGCAGCATCTTCTTCAGCGTCTCACGGTCGAGCTGTTCCGCCGCAACGCCTTCCATCATCATGGCATTGCCGCGGCGGGTATAGTGATCGCGCTGGCTGTCGTTGTGATAGAGGCTGATAATGCCGCGCTGCGACAGCATCACGTTGTAATTGAGCTCCTGCTCCAACCGCTCCCAGAGTTTGAGCGAGAACTCGTAGAACGGCTCGTTGCCGGGCAGCATGTAGTTGGAGCGCACGATGGTCGTGTTGCGCCCGACATTGCCGGAGCCGAGATAGCCCTTCTCGACCACCGCGATATTGCGGATGCCGAATTCCTTGGCGAGGTAATAGGCCGTCGCCAGCCCGTGACCGCCACCGCCGACGATGATCACGTCGTAGTGCGGCTTCGGCGCCGGTTCGCGCCAGGCGGGCGTCCAGCCGAGGTTTCCGGCGAGGGCTTGTTTGAAGATCGAAAGGGCGGAGTAGCGCATGCAGAATCCCGGATCAGTCGGCCCACATTCGCATATGCAGCACAAACAGCAAGGCCGGCGGCGTCTTGCCGCACCGGAAACTTTCCACCGCCGCCCGCAATGGCAATGCACACCATTTGCTTTCGCGCGGCACCGCGTCTAAGGCATGGGCAAGAACGGCAGGACGAGACGCATGCAGCCAGACAGGACAGAGCTGAAGCAGGTGATGGAAAGTGCGGCGCTCGCCGCCGGGCGCGCCATCATGGCCATCCATAGCGCCGGGGCGGACGTCCACTACAAGTCGGACAGCTCACCGGTGACCGCCGCGGACGAGGAAGCCGAACGGCTTATTCTCGAAGCGCTGGCGCTCAATTTTCCGGCGATCCCGGTGGTTGCCGAGGAAGCCGTCGCCGCCGGCAGCGTGCCGGATATTTCCAGCGGCACCTTCTTTCTCGTCGATCCGCTCGACGGCACGAAGGAATTCATTGCCGGGCGCAGCGAATTCACCGTCAATATCGCCCTGATCCGCGACGGCGCCCCGATTGCCGGCATCGTCTATGCCCCGGCACTTTCGGTGGGTTTTATCGCCGAAGAGGATCGGGCGGAGCGCTTCGAGGTAACCGGCGACGCCACGATTTCCAAGCGCCAGACCATCGGCTGCCGCAGCCGCGGCGACGCGCTGACCGCGGTCGCAAGCCGTTCGCACGCCACGCCGGAAACCGCGCGTTTTCTCGATGATCACGGCATCGACGCCTGCACGGCGATCGGCTCTTCGCTGAAATTCTGCCTCGTGGCGGAGGGGCTAGCGGATGTCTATCCGCGCTTCGGCCGCACTATGGAGTGGGACACCGCCGCGGGCGATGCCGTGCTGCGCGCGGCCGGTGGCATCACCCACACGCTGGACGGCAGCCCCCTCCTCTATGGCAAGACCAACCAAGCGAGCGACGCGGACTTCGCCAACCCGAATTTCATCGCCGCAAGCGCGGATTGGCGCGCAGCGCCGGCCGAGACCACAAAATAACCAGATTGCTCGACGAGGAATGCGCCCGATCGCAAAGACGCCGGTTGAGGGAGCTGCCCCCTCCTCGCCCGGCGGATGCACGGCATTTCCCGCCACCGGTCGAACGCGGCATTTTTATTGTCTGTAAAGGCAAATTCGAATAAGTTGCGGCGACAGGCATAGAGGCGACAAACCAGTTTGCTGTTTGAAAATCAGAGTGAGCCGACGTGAAAGATGAAAACGCGCCCGTCGCGGCGGAAACCCCGACCCACGTCGATGACCAGACGAGCAGCCTGCTCGAGCTCGCCAAGCAGCGAGCGCGCCAACGCGCGAACGACCAGAAAGTCGTGACGATCAAACAGACGCCCGCCAGGCGCCGGGCCCAGCCGACAATCGACGAGGAGGCGACGCTGCGGTCGCGTATCGAACCGCGTGCACGCCCGCCCGTCGATATCACCAAGAGCGTTCTGACCCTGCCCGACATGCCCAAGCATAAGAAGGAGCGGCCCTGGGCGCTCATTTCCTTCGTGCTGGCGGTTATCGTTCCGACGATCCTGAGCGGGCTGTATTATGTCTTCGTCGCGACCCCGCAATATGTGGTCGAGACGCAGTTTTCCGTTCGCGGTGCGCAGCAGGCGTCGCTCAACGCGCTCGGCCTGACCGGGCTCGTCGGCGGCGCCGCCCAGGCGGGCGATTCCTACATCGTCACCGACTACATCCATTCCTCGCAGATCCTGCCGGATATCAAGGACCAGACGGGCCTCGACATCCGAACGGTCTACTCCCGCCCGGCGATCGATTTTCTCTATCGCGAGAACGATACGAGACCGCTCGACGAGTTCCGCGATTACTGGCGGAACATGGTCGAGATCAGCTACAATTCGACGACCGGCAACGTGACGATGCGCGTCTTCGCCTTCTCGCCGACGGACGCAAAGCAAGTGGCGGATTCGGTTCTCACTGTTTCCGAAAACCTGGTCAACACGCTGTCCGACAAGTCCCGCAGGCAGTTCATCGAGGTCGCCAACCACCAGGTTGCGCGCTCGGAAGAACGGCTGCGCAACATCCGCAACCAGATCACCGACCTGCGCATCACCGAGCAGGCCGTCGACCCGACGGCCGTCGCGACGATGGAAGCAACCATCATCAGCTCGCTGGAGCAGGAACTGGCCTCGCTTCGTACCCGCTACAAGGCCCTGGTCGATTCGATCAGCAAGGATGCGCCCTCCGCCCGCGTCATCGAGCGGCAAATCACCGCGCTCGAGGCACAGCTCGTCGAACAGCGGAACAGGATCAGCGGCGAGAGCGAGAGCGACGATCCCACCAGCAAGACGACGCGTAGCGGCATGGATGGCGGTCGCGCGTTGCCGGCGATGATCGACCGCTTCACCGAACTCGGCGTCGAGCAGGAATTCGCCGTCAAGGCCTATACGACCTCGCTCGCCGCGCTGGAAACGGCCATGCAGGAAGCCCAGAAGCAGGAGCGTTATTTTGCTGTCTACGTGCCGCCGCGGGAGCCGGAAATCGCGCTCTACCCGCTCGGCGCCGTGAACACCGCTATCGTCCTTGCGGCCGCGGCCTGCCTGTGGCTCATCGGCTACTTCGCCGTCCGGTCCGTGAAGGACCACGCGATCTGATCGCGATGCAGAAACGAGTGGCGCTATGGCCCTGCTAGCTGAAAAACCCCTGAGCTACGCCCTGCGCGAGAACGCGCGGGTGATTTCGGCCCTCGTCGTGCGCAGCGCCGTGACGCGGTTCGGCGAAAGCCGCCTGGGTTTCGTCTGGATCCTCATCGAGCCCGCCGCCTATATCGGCATCTTCCTGCTCATCCATGCCGGCATGAAGGCGCAGATCCCCTTTGGCGACAATGCGCTTCTATTCATCCTGGCCGGCGTGTTCGGATTCCGCATGACGCGCGGCATTTCACGCAAGACGGAACGCGCGATCTCCAACAACCAGCCGATGCTGACCTATCCGCTCGTGCGCCCACTCGATACGATCATTGCGACCTTCCTGCTGGAATCGACGATCTGGCTGATCATCTGCGCCCTGTTCATGTGGGGCCTTGCGATTTCGCTCGACCGCGACGTCATCGTCTATCCCGGCGAATTCACGGAATGCATGTTCGCCATCCTCTATTTCGCCTTCTCCTATGCCGCGTTCAACGCCATGGCCGGAGCGCTCATACCCCGTTACGACACGTTCATGAGCATGGTGAGCATGCCGCTGATGCTCATGTCCGGCGTCTTTTTCATGCCCGCGGAAATGCCGCCGAGCTTCCAGGCCGTCCTATGGTGGAACCCCTTCCTGCATTGCGTCGAATGGTTCCGTACCTCGACCTATCTCGATTACAATGCCCTGCTCAGCAAATCCTATCTGCTCAGCCTTTCCACCGCGCTGTTGACCTCTGCGCTCATCCTGGAGCGGGTCTTCCGTAGCAGGATCATAAGCGCATGATCATCTTCGACAATGTCAGCAAGGCGTACCCCCGTCCCGGCGGCGGCAAGAAGATTATCCTCGACCGGTTTACCGCGGCCTTCCGCCCCGGCACGAATGTCGGCATCCTCGGGCGCAACGGCGCCGGCAAGTCCACGCTGATGAGCCTGATATCCGGCGGTGAAATGCCGGATTCCGGGCGCATCCTGCGCGAGGGCAAGATTTCCTGGCCGCTCGGCTTCAATGGCGGCGTGCACGGCAAGCTGACGGGTGCCCAGAACACCCGCTTTATCGCCGATATCTACGGCAAGAACCGCAACCAGGTCCTGGATTTCGTCGCCGACTTTTCCGAACTCGGCGCCTATCTCGATATGCCGGTCAAGACCTATTCCGCGGGCATGAAGGCGCGGCTCTCCTTCGGCATCTGCATGGCGATCGGGTTTGAATATTACCTGATCGACGAGGTGATCGCGGTCGGCGATTCCACCTTCAAGCAGAAGTGCAAGGACGTCTTCGACGAACGACGTGAGAACGCCACGCTGCTTCTGGTCTCCCACTCCTCCGGCCTGCTGCGCTCGTTCTGCGACATCGGCGGCGTCATGAACAACGGCCAGCTCACCTTCTACAACGACATCGAAGAAGCAATCGAGGTCCACGAAGAAATCCTTCGGGCCTCCTCGGTCAACCAGCGCCGTTCCGCCTGAATTTTCCACGAAACACAAACGCGCAGCCGCCGGGGAACGTCCCGACGGCCTGAAAACGCGTATCCATGAGAGAATAGCGGCCTATTGCGACTGCGCGAGCAGGGGCAGCACGTTGCTTGCCCGGGGCAACTGGCCGGCGGCCCGCGCCGCCTCGTCCATGGCACGAAGCTTTTCAAGCAGCGAATTGGTCGCGACTTCCATGCCCTCATAGGCGTAATAATCGCCGGGATGCAGGCACTGCTGGGCAATCCAGTTCAGGTACTCGCGCCGCAGCGCCGGCGAGCCCACGTGGCCGGACGACCAGAAACTGTCGAGCTCGATACCCTTGTTGACGCAGAAGGCAAGCGAAGGATGGCGGTAGAAGGCCTGCCCGAGAACGGCAAGCGGAATGCCATGCTGAAGCGCCGACAATCCGGACGTGCTGTTGATCGTCACCATGCCGGCCGCATGCCGCGTCATCAGGCCGAGCGAACCGCTGTCGAGAATGTGGATGCGGTCGGAGACGTTGTTGAGCACGCCCACCTGGCGGATGAACTGCTTGTCCTGGCTGTGCCCGCGCTCCATCGGATGGATCTTGAACACCAGCTGGTGTGTCGGCGGCGCGTTTCGCGCGAAGGACACGATCGTCTTCAGAATGAGCTTCTGGTTGTTCCAGCCGCTGGCGGCAGCGCCGAGCTGGCTGTCGTCATGCACCTGCAGGGGCACGATATAATATTTCTTGTCGTGATGCTCGAGCAACCGCTCCATGCTGCGATAGTTGCTGCCGAGGTTGCGGAACTTCCGGTAATAGTTCTTGACCCAGTAGAAGGCCTCGGGCGCCAGCGACCGCTTGTGCTTGTGGAAGAGCTTGCGTTCGCTCAGCGTCGAAAAGATGCCGCGCACGGAGAAATAGGTGAAGGCATAGGTCGCCATGGCGCCGAAGGACGAGGGATAGTTCGTGCCCCGCGGACGCTCGCGCCGTTTCTCCTCATCCGTGTCGGCCGGCAGCAGGCCGGCGATCGGCGAGCGCCAATTGTTGCCGCCGGTCTCCATCGTCACGAAGCCGGGACGAATGTAGCCCTCTTCCAGGCTGAGCACGGGGATGTTCGCCGCGGTGCACTGCTCGATCGCGATCTTGTGGATATCGCGCTCGCAGCCGAAGAGGACCACATAGTCGAAACCATGTTCGCCGACGATTTCGGAAAACCAGTCCCGCCAGACATCGGCCGTGCCGGAAAAATGCAAAATCTTGCTGCCGCGGGCAAAAAGCCGGTCACCGGCGTTGAAACAGATGCGCCAGGCATCGAAACCGCTGTCGTTGAGCAGCGCCTGGGCTTTGCGGAAGAACGGGCCGACGGGACCCTGCAACAGGAGCACGCGCGGCGCACTCTTGGAGGGGAAGCGCTTGGAAAGTTTGCGACGCAGCGACAGATTGATCAGCCGGGATGCACGCGCCGCACCATTGGCTTCGGCGTCGGAGCGGCCAACCTTCATATCGTTATCATGCTGTACGCTCATGACAGGTCGGCTCTACTCAAAATGTGATGCAGAATAGAATGGTATTCGCACAAAGGCGCTGTTTTAGCAACCACATCTACTCTATTCCCCGATTTTTGCCGCCAGCCCCTCGACTGGCAGATCCTCGCATCTGCGGCGACTCGGACCGCCCCACGGTTTCCGGCTATGTTTACCGCAACCGCGAGTCGCGAAGCAACACCCCGACACGGTTGATTTGTTGCGCCGCACACAAAAACAGCCTCTGCGCCAGTCCGGGCGATTTCAAGGCGCCGGCGGAAATTTCTTCCACGAGGTCCTCCGGCCGGCACGGCAAACCGCTGAGCGGGTGGACATAGAGCGGGTAGAGAACGAGGCTGGCGGCGACGAGCGTTTCCAGATCGACGCTGCGCATTCGGCGGGGAATGGCCAAACGATCATCGGTGAGCCCCCAGCCCGCATAGAACGGTGCGCCGTGAACGCCGACGGCCTTGCCGCGCAGCAGGGCCTCGAAGCCGGCAAGCGAGGTCATGGTCTCGACCCGGTCCGCCCAGCCGATCCATTGCAGGATATCGCCGCTGCCGACGGTGAGATCGGCCTCCTGCGGCGCAGCACCGCCGTCACGCACCCCGGAAACCACGTCCGGATGCGCCTTGTAGACGATGAAGGCCTCGGGAAAGCGCGCGCGCACGGCGGCCACGAGCGCGGCATTGGAGCGAATGGCGGGAGAGCCGTAGCGGATGGAGGCGTCCTTCTCCACCTGCCCCGGCACGAGAATTTTCGTCCGTCCCTCGGCCACGACCGGCAGATCGGCATCCGTCCCGAGATTGTATTTGGAAACGCCGCGCTGGATCAGCAGGCGGACGAGATCGCGCGCCCGCGCCTTGAGACTTTCATCGAAGTCGCCATGGGCGATCAGCGCCTCCAGCCGGCTTTCGCCGCGCGCATCATAATAGACATGCTCGCCATCGAGCGCGACGGAAGACGGCATCGTCAGGTTGACGCCGAGGCCCCGAGACCGGATGAAGCCGTCTTCGAGCCGGATGGCCGGCACGTCGGCCGGCAAAGCCGCATCGCTGCCCCAGAGGGCGACAATCCCCTCGGCCGCCCGCGCGGCCGCCGCAGCGGCGTCCAGCGAGCGCGCATGCACCGGATCGCCTGCCATGCCTTTCAGGAAGGGCGTCATGGCCTTGCGCTTCCAGGGAGAAAATCCGGCGGTGAAAACCTTACGCTCGATGCGCGCACGCTGGTCCCGCACCGTGATCGCCTGCTGCACGGCATGCTCCGGCGTGCATGGCTGGCGCGTGTGCAGGTCGAGATAGTGTGAGTAGTCGATATAGGCGGCGTGGAAGACCTGCTCCAGCGAAGCCGGCGACCGCACGGCGGACGGACCATTGTGATCGGCCGTGAGGCCGCGGCCCGAATAATAGGTGGTGCCGAAACAATGGACCGGGCGATCCGCCATCAGCGCCTCGAAGCCGAGCTGGCTCGACACGGTGTAGACGCTGTCGGCCTCCTCCAGCAGCGGCCAGGGGTTCATGCGGGCGGGCACGGTGATCTCGATGCCCATGGCGGTCGCCGCCTGCCGCAGCAGGCTGCGGCCACCTGCCGCCGGATGCATGCGCACGACCAGCGTCTTGCCCGGATTGTTGGCGGCCGCATGATCCAGCATGGCGCGAAAACGCGCGGCACTCGCCCCTGCCCCGGCAATCGAGGCGTCGCCCGCCACCTGGTCGACGAGCAGCACGAACGGCCGGCCGGCCGGCACGCCGGCGGCCGCTGGCGTCAGCAGCGGGCTGTTGTTGTACTTCGACAGGCGTTCGTGACGCAGCAGTGCTATCAGCCGACGAGCCCGATCGAGCGCCGCGGCATCGGTGACCGGCCGGGAGAGCAGCCGGTCGAGGCCGCTCGGATGGAGCGCATCGAAATAGATGCCGTCCCGGTCGACCACGTAAGAATGGCTCGGCTCGCCCTGCCCCGGCGAGAAACCGCGCAGGAAACCGTCTTCGAGAGTGATCGTTTCCTTGCCCGTGCGCGCTGCAAGCCACCCGGCGCGACGGCCGGAAGCCTTTCGCCCCCAGCCGATGAAACCATCGATCCGTCCCGGCAGCGCGAAAGGCCAGGCGACGATCTCGGCGTCGAGCAACCGCGCGATATCGTCCCGCTGCTGCCAGAGACCGAAGGAAAGAAGCGCGTAGGTTTTGCGTGCCTGACCGGCCATGCAGCCCTCTAGAGCAATTCCAGCAAAAGCGGCGACGCGGCTCAGCCGAGATCGTGCGCCCACACTGAAGTGTTCGGCCGGCGCCCGCTGGTTACAGCAGGTCCGCCGTACGCTGGATATTGTAGGCCGCAGTCGAACCGCTGGAGACGATCGTCAGGAACTTGGCGAGGTCCGTGGCGACGTGGCGCGCCAGATAGACGACGTCCTTGTTCCGCACGGGGAAGTTCTGCGCGACGATATAGCTCTGCGTCGCGCCCAGATCGAGGCGGTAAACGATCGGATAGCGGCCTTCGCCATCCGGCATCATGCCGCGCGAGATCAGGTCGCGGAACCGGTCGTCGCCGACGACGCTGCGGTAGACGCCCTCATCCTCGTAACGGAAGACGAAATAGCCCTTCGGGTCCGCCGTCGCGACATTGCCGCCACCGGCGAGTGCGGCGGCCTCGACGAGGCTGAGATTGGCCGCATCGAACGGAATCTTGCCGCTCTTCTTCGTCTGGCCGAGCGCCGCAAAAGTTTGCGGATCATAGGTCAGGTAGATCTGGTCGTCCGGCTTGACGTAGATGTCGTCCTTCGGGCTGTCGATGACCGACTGGAGCAGCACGCCGCGCGACTTGCCGCCACGCTTGAGGGTGACATAGGTGTCATAGGACGGTTTGGCCGCACCACCCGCCATGGCGATCACTTCGCTGAGACGCTGGCCGCTGAGGCCGAGCGGCACGATGCCCGACTTGTTCACGTCACCCTGGATGGAGACGGTGCGCGACGCATTGCCGGCAAGCGTGACGATGACGTCGGGCTCGACGGCCTTGGCCTTCAGCGCATCGACGATGGTCGCGCGCGCCGAATCGATCGTCATACCGGCGAACCGGACGGAACCGACATAGGGAATCTGGCCATGGCCATCCGGCTGCACGATGACGGGAATGGTCGTCGACTTGCGCTCGGCCGTGGAGAACAGGCCGTCCGGCCCCGCTTCGAAGATCGTGACGTCCACGCGGTCGCCGATGCCGATGACCGGCGTGCCGCCGCCCCCGCCGAAGCCGAAGGTGCTGGAAAGGCCGTAGCGCTTGGCCGAGTTCACGCTGTTGGCGACGCGCTGGTCGACGCTGACCACGTCGAAGACAAGCTTCGTCTGGGGAATTTCGTAAGACTTGCCACCGGCACCGGCAGACAGCACCTCGTGGGTCAAAGGACCGTCACTTGGAACGACGCAACCGGCCAGCGTCAACAGGCAACCCGCCGCAAGAACACGCACGAATGCGTTCAAACCCTTGCGCGGCCTGTTCACGTCTTCAATTACAATCATCACACTGCATTTCCCTTCGACCGTGCCGCACAAGGCACGGGGCAAGAACCAGCCGCTCGCCACGACAGGGCGCCATAGACATGCAGTTCCAACGTCTCGTCAAGTCCCATGACCAAACCTTGTCCCACCCATGCGGCCCCCACCGATATCATGGAGCAAATCCCTTGCACATTCGTTACGGCCTGAAAAGACGCTTCCCTCTTTGGCGTTGAAAATCAACTTTTTCCATGGGCTTTTTCACAGCGGGTGCGGCAAAAAAAACGCAATCTCCCCGCCTGCCCATGCGTCAAGACATCGCCGCGAAAAGCCATGACGGTGGAGATGGGCGAAAATAAGAGGCGACTCACGCCGCCTCCCGGGGTTCGGCTTCGGGCGGCGGCGGGGACTCTTCCTTTTCTGACGGCTTGATGCGGAACCAGGCGATGTAGAGGGCGGGCAGGAAGAGCAGCGTCAGCACCGTGCCGACGATGATGCCGCCCATCATGGCATAGGCCATCGGCCCCCAGAACACCTCTCGCGAGATGGGGATGAGGGCAAGGCTCGCCGCCGCCGCCGTCAGCAGGATCGGCCGCATGCGATGTTCCGTCGCCTCGCGCACCGCATCCCAGGCATGCATGCCCTCCCGCCGCAGTTCCTCGATCTGCACGACGAGGATGACGGAGTTTCGGATGAGGATGCCGATCAGCGCCAGGACACCCAGGATGGCGACGAAGCCGAGCGGTGCGCCGCTGCTGAGAAGGGCCACGACCACCCCGATGAGCGCCAGCGGCGCCACCGCGAAGACGAGGAACAGCCGCGAGAAACTCTGGAGCTGCACCATCAGGATCGTCGCCATGGCAAACAGCATCAGCGGCACGACGGCCACGATCGGCGCCTGGCTGTCCGCGCTCTCCTCGACCGTGCCGCCCACTTCCACGTGGTAGCCGGTCGGCAGGCTTTCGCTGAAGGCTGACACGTCCTTGTCGATCTGCGCGACGATCGTCGCCGGCTGCACGCCGCCGGTGATGCTGGCCTTGACGGTGATGGTCGGCTCGCGCGAGCGGCGCCAGACGACCGGCTGCTCCATCTCGTAGCGGAAGTTCGCGACCGCCGCGAGCGGCACGGAGGTTCCGTTTGCCGTCGGAAGCTGGAGCTGGCGCAGCGTCTCGATGGATTCACGCTCGCGCGCCCGCGCCCGGCCGATGATGTCGATCAGGTAGACGTCGTCGCGGACCTGGGTGACGGTCGTGCCGCCGACGACGCCGTTCAGCGCCGAGGCGATATCCTGCGAGGTGACGCCCAGCTGCCGGGCCTTGTCCTGCAGCACATCGACCTTCACCACGCGGGCCGGCTCGTTCCAGTCGTAGACGATGTCGCCGAGCCGGTCGTCCTTGCCGACGAGTTCGCCGAAGGCGAGCGCGTGTTTACGCACCTCCTCGATATCCGGGCCGCTGACGCGATACTGGATCGGCCGGCCGACCGGCGGGCCGATGTCGAGCAGCTTGACCAGCGCATCCGTGCCGACGAAGGTCTCGCGCAGATAGGCCTGGAGATCGGCCCTCAAACGATCGCGCGCCGCCAGGTCCTTGGCGACGATGACCGTCTGGCCGAAGGCCGGCGACGGCGGCTGCACGTCGAAGGACAAGAGGAAGCGCACCGCGCCCTGACCCACATAGGAGGACCAGCGCTCGATATCGGGATTGCCCTTCAGCTTCTCCTCCTCGAACTTGGCGATCTGCGCATTGGTCTCGGCAATCGAGGCATTCTGCGGCAGCGACCAGTCGACGATGAGTTCCGGCCGGTCGGAGGACGGGAAGAACTGTTCCTGCACGAAGCGCATGGCGAAGACCGAGACGCCGAAGATCAGCACGGTCGCGACGATGGTCGTCCATTTCCAGTGCATGCAGGTGTCGAGCAGGCGCGCGAAGGTGCGGGCGAACCAGCCCTTCTGCTCGTGGTGCTTCTTCATGGATTTCGGCAGGAGCGTCACGCCGAGCAGCGGCGCGAAGACCACCGCGACCACCCAGGAGACGAGCAGCGAAATGGCGATGACGACGAAGAGGCTGAAGGTGAATTCGCCGGCGGCACTGTTGTTGAGGCCGATCGGGATGAAGCCCGCCACCGTCACCAGCGTGCCTGTCAGCATGGGAAAGGCGGTGGACGTATAGACATAGGTGGCGGCCTTGCGCAGCGTATCGCCCGCCTCCAGCCGCGCCACCATCATTTCCACCGCGATCATCGCGTCGTCGACGAGCAGGCCGAGCGCGATGATGAGGGCGCCAAGTGAAATGCGCTGCAAGGATATGCCGTCGTAATACATGAAGACGAAGGTGATCGCGAGCGTCAGCGGTATGGAGAGCGCGACGACCAGGCCGGCGCGGATGCCGAGGCTGACGAAGCTGACGGCGAGCACGATGATGACCGCCTCGAACAGCGCCCGCGTGAAGCCGGAAACCGCCTCCTCGACGACCTTCGGCTGGTCGGAAACGGTGCACGTCGACGCCGATCGGCAGGTCGTGCGAGAGAAGCTCGATTTCCTTCTCCACGGCCGCGCCGAATTCCAGCAGGTTCGAGCCCTGCTTCATGCCGATGGCCAGCCCGATCGCCGCCTCGCCGTTGAAACGAAACAGCGCCGACGGCGGGTCTTCGTAACCGCGGGTGATGGTGGCGATGTCGCTCAGGCGGAAGAAGCGGTTGTTGACCCTGAGATTGACGTCGCGAAGGCTGGCTTCTGAGGAAAACTGTCCGCCGACCCGCACGCTGACGCGTTCGCCGCCGGCCTGCACGACGCCGGAGGGCGCGATGGCGTTCTGCGCCTGGAGAGTCGAGACGACCTGCTGCGTCGAGATGCCGAGTGCGGCAAGCTGGCGCGTCGAGAATTCGAGGTAGATCACCTCGTCCTGCGCGCCGACGAGATCGACCTTGCCGACATTGGCGACAGTGAGGATGCGCCGACGCGCGTCCTCCACATAGTCGCGCAGCTGGCGCGAGGTCAGGCCATCGGAGGTGAAGGCATAGATATTGCCGAACACATCGCCGAACCGGTCGTTGAAGGCGGGCCCGACGACGCCGGAGGGGAAGTCGCCGCGGATGTCGTTGATCATGTTGCGCACCGTCACCCAGGTCGGCGCCACGTCCCGCGCGCGCGTCGTCGGCTTCAGGTTGACGAAGATCAGCGTCTGGCCGGGTGTGGTGATGGAGCGGGTGAAATCGAGCGATTCCAGCTCTTCCAGCTTGCGCTCGATGCGCTCCGTCACCTGCAGCGTCGTCTCCTCGACCGAGGCGCCGGGCCAGGCGGCGCTGATCGTCATCGTCTTGATGGTGAAGGAGGGATCCTCCTCGCGGCCGAGATTCTGATAGGTGAAGAAGCCGAGCAGCGCGAAGACGATCATGAAGTACCAGACGAGCGACGAATGATCGAGCGCCCAGTCCGAAAGGTTGAATTTCTTCATAGGCTTGCCCCGTCTTCGATTCTGACTTTCTGGCCTTCTTCGAGGCTGTTCACCCCGGCGGTGACGACCCGGTCGCCGTCCTTCAGCCCGCCCAGCACGAGAAGGCTGCGGCCGACAGCGGCGCCCGTTTCGATCGGCGCCAGATGAACCTCGCCCTTGCCGGCATCGACGAGCCAGACATGCGGCTTGCCGTCCTTCCGGAGCACTGCCGTCTCGGGGATCATGATGGCGGTCAGGTCCGGCCCCTCCAGTTCGGCGGTGATCGTCGTGCCGAGCCGCACCGTTTCCGGCGGGTTTTCCAGCGCGATCTTGACGCGACGCGTGCGCGTCACGGCATCGGCGGAGGGCGCGACTTCGCGCACCGTGCCCATGACCTTCACGGCCGGATTGATCTGCAACGACACCGTAAACCGGCTGCCGACCGCGATGGTTTCCGCCGTCTCCGGAATGTCGACCACGGCATCGCGCTCATCCGGCCGCGCGACCGTGACGATCGCCTCGCCGGGCGAAACGGTCTGGCCGACCTCGGCGCCCGTCGCCACCACGACGCCGTCGAATTCCGCCAGGATGCGGGTATAGGAAAGCTGTTCCTCCGCCTTCACCAGCGCGGTGCGCGCCCTGACCAGCCCGGCATCCGCCGCTTCGCGGGACTGTTCGGCACTTTCGACGGCGGCCTGTGCCGCGGCATTCGACTGGAGCAGCGTCTTCTGCCGCTCCTCCGTCGCCACCGCGCTGGACAGCGTGGCTTCGGCGCTGGAAAGCTCGGCACTCGCCGAGCGCACCGCAAGCTCATAGGCCGTCGCGTCGAGCACCGCGAGCGCATCACCCTTCTTCACGAGGTCGCCGACATGCACCGTGCGCGAGACGAGGCGTCCGGCGACGCGCGAACCGAGCGCGGCCTGCACCTTCGCCTGCACCATGCCGGCAAACCGCGTTCCGGGCAGCGCGGTGGGCGTGACGACCAGCGACAGGACCGGACGCGGCGGTGCTGCGGCCTCCTCTTCCTTCTGGCAGCCGGCAAGCGCCGCCGCGGCAAGCACGACGGTCGTCAGCAGGATGGATATCCTCATGGCGCAGCCCCTTCGGTCGCGGTGACGGTCTGGCCGGGCCGGAGCAGCTTCGTGCCATCGGAAACGTAGGTCTCGCCCTCCTCGATGCCGCCGGAAATCAGCGCCGCACCGGTCTCGAAGGACATGACCTCGACCGGGCGCAGGTCGACCGTGTCGTTCGCCTTGTCGACGATCCACAGCGCCGGCTTGCCATCGGTGCCGGAGAGCGCCTGCCAGGGCACGACCGCCACCCGCCGCGGCGCGAGCGACCCGACGCCGACGACTGAGGCGCCGAGCGTCATTTCCGGCGGCGTCTCGGCCATGGCGATCTTGACGCGCACCGTGCCGGTCTCCGCGTCGATGGTGGGCGAGACCTCGCGCACCCTGCCTTCCGTGCGCACGCGGTCGTCGCTGAGGAGCGTGATGACCACGCCGTCCTCGGAGGGCCGCGAGAAGAACAGCGATTCGTAGACCTCGAAGACCGCGTCGCGCGGGCCGTTGTCGGCGATGGTGAACATGGTCTGCGCCGCCTGCGCCACCTGGCCGCTTTCGGCAAGCCGCCCGGTGACGATGCCATCGGCGGGCGCGCGCAGCTCCGTGTAGGAGAGCACCTCCTTCGTCGTATCGCGCTGGGCGATCGATGCCTCGCGCGCGCTTTCCGCCGTACGCAATGCCGTTTCGGCGTCGTCGAAATCGCGCTGCGTGCTGATGCCGTCATTCAGAAGCGATTTCTGGCGGTCGAAATTGGTACGCGCGAGCTTCAGCTGCGCGTCGGCGGCGCGCACGCCCGCTTCCGCCGCCACCACATCCGCCTTTTGCTCTTCGGGATCGAGTCGGGCAAGAACCTGCCCCTCCTTGACCGCCGCACCGACATCCACGAACCAGCCGGTGATGCGCCCGCCGACGCGGAAGGACAGATCGGTCTCCACCCGCGCCACGACTTCGCCCGTAATGGTGATCGTCTGCTCGCGTTCCTGGAATTTAACCGGCGCGACGTGCACCGGCCGTGGCGCGCCATCGGCCAGAGCCGGCCAGGCGACGGCGGAAAAAGCCAGCGCCGCCAGCATCGTTCGTCTCAGCATTGTCGTCTCCACCCTTGCAGGTGACCCATTTAATATGGGTCCTCATTATATCGCGAAGATCAGACTGACAAGCCGCAGCACCACCGGATGTTGAACTTGTCGCAGCCGAGTGTGGCGGAACCGGTGAAAAAAGCCAATCGGCGAGGCGCTAAGATAGAAAAATATAATAAAGCATGTTTTTCAGCGCTCTAAAGCCGAAACAAGAAAGCCGTCGGCAGCTTCGAAACCATAACGGTTTTCATCAAGCTGCACGACGGCTTTACCGGAGCGTCATTCGTTGGACGCTTCTATCTCGGTCCCCTCTGGACCTGCCGAAGAGAAGCAGGAAGCGTGCCAACTCGGTAATGCATAAAATAGAAAAATGATTTCATATTACTAAAGAATATCCTAATGAAAGCGGAGCCGCTGAGCGTCCCTATCCTGGGCAATTCTTGTGCAACGCACAAAACTTGTGCGCATTTTTCCGCCCAACAAAAAAGCGGCCCGGTTCAACCGGGCCGCCTTCGTTTTGTCAGCCTGACGGGATGGCTCAGAACTCTTCCCAGTCCTGTGCCGCCGCTGCCGTCGCGGCCTGCCCGCCGCCGAAGGCGCGGGTGAGCGTGTTGCCGAGCGCCCTTGCACCGGACGCGGCCGGGCGATGCACGGTGGTGGATGCGGCAACCGGACGGTCCGCGACGGCGCCCGCTGCCAGGCGGAACTGCGCGATGAGGCTGTTGAGGGCGGCGGCTTCCGTGGCCAGCGCATGGCTTGCCGCGGTCTGCTCTTCCACCATGGCCGCGTTCTTCTGCGTGCCCTGGTCGATGGAGTTCACCGCCGCGCTGATCTCGTTGAGGCCGGTCGACTGTTCGCGCGCCGAACGCACGATCGCCGCGACGTTCTGGTCGATCTCCTGCACCTGGTTGACGATTTCGGAGAGCGACGAGCCGGTCTCGCCGACCAGCGCCACGCCGAGATTGACCTGCTCGCCGGACTTGGTGATGAGCGCCTTGATCTCCTTGGCCGCGTTCGCCGAGCGCTGGGCGAGCTCGCGCACTTCCTGCGCGACGACCGCAAAGCCCTTGCCCGCCTCGCCGGCCCGCGCCGCCTCGACGCCGGCATTGAGCGCCAAGAGGTTGGTCTGGAAGGCGATCTCGTCGATCACGCCGATGATGTTGGAGATTTCGCGCGAGGAGTTTTCGATGCCGCTCATCGCGCTCACCGCCCGGCGCACGACGTCGCCCGACTTTTCGGCGCCTGCCCGGGTGCGCTCGACGAGCTGGCCGACATCTTCCGCCCGCTTGGTTGCGTCCTTCAACGAGGTCGTGGTCTCCTCCAGCGCCGCTGCGGTTTCTTCGACCGAGGCTGCCTGCTGTTCGGTGCGCTTGGCGAGATCGTCGGAGGCGGCGCGGATTTCCGCCGAGCCGGCCTGGATGGCATTGGCATTGCTGCCGACGGAGCGAAGCGCCGATTGCAGCTTTTCCACCGAGGCATTGAAATCGCGGCGGACCTCGTCGAGCGAACCGGCAAAGGCCTGCTCGATGCGGTGCGTCATGTCGCCATCGGCGAGCTTCTGCAAGCCTTCGGCCAGCGCCTCGACGGCGATGCGCGTCTCCTGTTCGCGCAAGGCGGCTTCTTCGGCGCGGTGGCGGCGCTCCTCTTCCGAGAGCGCACGGTTCTGCGCGGCCTCGCCTTCGAGGCGGACCTTGGCAAGCGTCGCATCGCGCAGAACGGCAAGCGAACGGGCCATCTCGCCGATTTCGTCCTTGCGCCCGGATTCCGAGAGATCGACATCGGTGTGACCGGACGCAATCTGGCTCGTGGCCGTAATGACCGTCGCAAGCCGCTTGCGGAAGCGGGCGGCGAGCAGCCAGCCAATCGAAATCAGCAGGCCAGCGGCAACCGCAATGACGGCAATCGACGTCATCGCGAGGGTCGAAAGGCTGGCGAACAGAACGGATTTCGGCACCGCGACGATGGCGAACCAGACCGTTCCGGGATCAAGATTGACGGGCACTGCCACCGCCATCGAGGCAACGCCCGCAGCATCCGTCAGCTCAAAGGCCTCGCCGGGATTGTCGAGCAGTTTCTGCCAGACGGCAATGTCGAGGCCCGAATCTTTCAGCGACTTTCCGAGCACTGCTCGATCCGGGTGACTGATAATGCTGCCGCCCTTGCTCAGGAGCGCGACATAACCGTCGCCGAGCGGCTTCAACTTCGCCATATCGGTCGCAAGCGCATTGAGTTCGACGTCGACGCCCGCCATCCCCTTGAAGGTGCCGTCGAACATGAGTGGCACTACGAATGACGTCAGCAACGTCTCCTTGCCGCCGACACTGTACAGATAGGGCTCCGAGAGGAAGTCACTGCCGGTTTTCTTCGGCACCTGATAGTAGTCGCCGGGGCCTGGCTTGTCGTAGTCGACCAGAGGTTCGATCACCGGACTGCCGTTCGACCGGATCACATAAGGAACGTAGCGGCCGCTTGCGTCGTGTCCGGGCTGGCTGCTGAACTCGGCGTCCTTGCCGTCGAAGGCTTCCGGTTCCCACGCCGTGTAAACACCCACAGCCATGGGGTTGTCCATCAGCAGGCGCTTCATCATCGTATTGAACGCCTCGCGGCTCGGCTCACCGCCATCCTTCATCGCGAAAAGGGCCGAACGCATGTTCCAGCTCAATGCCTTGACATGCGCGAAGGTCGTTTCGACCTCGCCGGCGCTGGCCTCTGCTGCATTCACCATTTCCGAAATCGACCGTTCTTCGACGGTCCTGTAGGACAACGAGAGAAGAACACCCGCCGTTGCCACGGTCATGGCAACACCGGCCGCCACGATGGCGAACATGTTTCGGGCAGTCGCAGTCTTGGGCAGCATCAATCGTCTCCTCGCATCCGTGCGGAAAATCCGTAGCGGCAATCATCGGAAATGGCGGGACATGCCGGCGGACGCGGCAGGGCAGAAGACGAAGTCATTTCGCAGGCCGGCAGCGTAAGCGACCCATGGTTTATGAAACGATAAAATTCGAATGAGCTGATAATGGAACAGAACGGGTGGAAAAGCGCTCTATAGAAAACGGCGGCCTACCCGACGCGGTCGCGAACGGAATGAGCGTTCAGGAAAAGTGAACAATCCGTTCGCCCCGCCCGGTCTTCCGACAGCGCATGCGAGGGGCGATATTCACCTCGACGCAAGGCCCCGATAGCGGGGTACGCACCAGAACGCCCCGGACGTTTCCGAGGAGGAGTTTCATCATGACTCTACAGCTCACAGGCATCCACCACCTGACCGCGATCACCGCGAATGCGCCGGAGAACCTGCGCTTCTACACAAAGGTGCTGGGCCTGCGCCTCGTCAAGAAGACCGTCAACCAGGACGATACGAGCGCCTACCATCTGTTCTATGCCGACGGGCTCGCCTCGCCCGGCAGCGACCTCACCTTCTTCGACTGGCCGGTCGGCCATGAGCGGCGCGGCACGCACAGCATCGCGCGCACCGGCCTGCGTGTCGCAAGCCTCGCGACGCTCGAATGGTGGAAGGCCCGATTTGCCGAACTGAAGGTCCGCGCCGGCGAGATCCGCGATGTCGGCGGCCGCGCCACGCTCGATTTCGAGGATGGCGAAGGCCAGCGCTTCCGCCTCGTCGTCGACGATGCCGGCATACCGTCTAACCCATGGAAGAAGAGCCCGGTTCCTGCCGAACACCAGATCAAGGGCCTCGGCCCCATCACGCTCAGTGTGCCGGATATCCGCAACACGCAGACCGTGCTGGTGCAGGTCATGAACATGACGGAGACCTCGACCTATCCGAACCCGGAAGGTGCCGGCGACGTGCATGTCTTCTCGATGGGCGAAGGCGGCCCGGCAGCCGAGCTGCATGTCGCCGTCGAGCCGGACCTGCCGACCGCCCACCAGGGCGCCGGCGCCGTGCACCACGTCGCCTTCCGCGCACCGGACGAGGAGGCCCTGCATGCCTGGACGGAGCGCCTGCGCGGCTTCCGCCTGCCCTCCAGCGGCGAGGTCGAGCGCTTCTACTTCCGCTCGCTCTATTTCCGCGAGCCGAACGGCATCCTGTTCGAGATCGCCACCGACGGCCCGGGCTTTGCCGTCGACGAGCCGCTCGAAACGCTCGGCGAGAGCCTGTCGCTGCCGCCCTTCCTCGAGCCGCGCCGCGCGCAGATCGAGGCCCGGCTGAAGCCGCTCGCCTAACTTAGACAAAACCCCGGCGTGACAAACGGTCCGCCGGGGTTTTTTATGCCCGCTATCAAGAGGAGACGTCGGATGACGAAACTGGTGGCCATCTCGGGAAGCCTGCGCAAGGGCTCCTTCAACACGGCGCTGCTGCGCGCCGCACTCGCCATGGCGCCCGAGAGCGTCGAAATCGTCGAAGGTTCGATCCACGGCATTCCGCTCTATGACGGCGACGTCGAGGCGGCCGAGGGCATCCCCGAGGCGGTGACGCGGCTGAAGGACCAGGTCGCCGCCGCCGATGGCGTGCTGCTCTTCACCCCGGAATACAACAACGGCATTCCCGGCGTCTTCAAGAACGCCATCGACTGGATGAGCCGCCCTTCCGCCGATATCGGCCGTGTCTTCGGCGGAAAACCCTTTGCCATTACCGGCGCCTCGCCCGGCAACTTCGGCACGCTGCTCTCGCAGGAAGCCTGGCTGCCGGTGATGCGCACGCTCGGCACCCTGCCATGGTTCGGCGCCAAGCTGATGGTATCGCGCGCCGGCACCGTCATCCAGGACGGAAAGATCGCCGACGAGGCGACGGAAAAGAAGCTGCGCGACTTCGTCGCCGGCTTTTCGGCCTTCGTGGCGGAGTGCAAGCGATAGACGGAACGGCGCGAATCAGAAGGGCGCGCCGGTTTCCCGGCGCGCCCTTTTTTGTCAGCCGATGATCCGCTCTTTGTAGGCCTTCGCCATTTCCGCATCGGCGGCCCCGATATCGTGGCCGGCGGCGAGCACAGTGTTCTCGACCGAGGCGCCGGCCGCCTTCAGACGCGCTTCGAGTTCCACCGCATGCGAACCGTAGGGGTCCGACTGGCCGGTGAGCATCAGCACGTTCGTGCCCGAAAGATCGGCTTCGGGCTGGCTTTCCAGCACGTTCATGCCCCGCAGCAGCACCGCGTTGCGGATGAGGCCGGGATAGAGCTGCATGACCGCGCCGATCATGTTCGCCCCGTTCGAATAACCGACGAACAGCGTTTTCGCCGGATCGAGCCCATAAGCCGCATTCGCCTCCTCCATGAAGGCCGCGAAGGCTTCCGCTTCACCGGCAATGTCTTTCTGGTCGAAGGTGAGAGCGGTCAGCCGGCGGAAGAACCGTGGAACGCCCTCGTCGAAACTGCGCCCGCGCGGGCTGAGCAACGCGGCACGCGGCGCCAGGCGTGCGCCGAAGGGCAGCAGGCTCGTCTCGTTGCCGCCGGTGCCGTGCAGCAGCACGATGGCCGTGCCGTCCGGCTCATCCGGGCGGTGCAGCCGGTGCACGAACGGCAGGTCGCGCTCGCGCATGCGCTCCTCCCCCGGCAGCGAAAACTGCGGAAGCCGGGCACGGACATCATCCGGATCGGCCCGGAAATGCCGGGGCACGAACAGGGCGCTGCCAAGCGTTTCCACCGGCTCGTCGATCGCCATGCCCGGGCCGTCCGTCGCATATTCGACGAGCGAACCGCCGGGCTCGCGCGCATAGAGCGAATAGAAATATTTCCGGTCGTGCATGTTGGTATCGCCCGCGTCTTCCGCTGCAAGCCGCGCGGCGGCCGCTTCCACGGCAGCCCGGTCCGGCGCCCTCAAGGCGACATGATCGATCGTGCCGGTGCCGGGCGCCGACGTCCAGAAGCCGCTGGCATTGCGGATGTCGAGCACATCGCCCGCCTCCCCCGCAAGCCGGGTGATGCCATTCGCCTCGGCAACCCTGCGAAAGCCGAAATGCCCGGCGACGAAGGCCGCCGTCTCCGCCGGCTTTTCCGACAGGATCGTCGCGCCGCGAATGCGCTGGATGGCATCCGCTGCCGCGATCTCGCGTGTGACATGCGGCGCTGGCCCTTCGACCTCCCGCTCGCCGACAAGCTTGACGATGATGCCGTCCGGATCCTTCAGCCGCAGCACGGGTTCGCCGAATTCCTGCGCCGGCCCGGTAAGCGCGATATTGTATGTCAGCGCGCGCGTCAGCCAGAAGCCGATCGCTTCGGGGCGAATGGCGAGCGCGATCTCGGAGGGTTGACCGAGCCCGACGCGGCCGGGGGAGCCGTCTTCCCAGGCAAGGAAGGTGATCAGCGAGCCGGGGCTCGCGACCGCGTCGCCGTAAATCAGGTGCAACTGGTCGGCGTCCTCGTAACCCGCCGTGCGCTTGACGAGCCGGAGGCCGAGAAAACCCACGTAGAAATCGACATTCGCCTGGATTTTCCGGGTGATCGCCGTGATGTGATGGATGCCGCTGGTCATGGAGCACCTCCTTTCGGGAGGTACACAAGCAGGATTTGGCAGCGCGCGCCAGCAGGCGGCCGGTGAAAGCACTGTCCACAAAACGAGACCGGCCCCGCTGACGAGCGAGGCCGGCCGATGTCCGGCGCGGGCAGCGCCAGATCGTTCAGAATTCGGGTTCAGGCGGCCGCAATATTGGCCGGGGACAGCGCCCGCGTCGAGGCGGACGGATCGTTGAGGAGACGGCGAATCGCCATGCGCACTTCGTCTGCAGACGAGAAGCGCTGGGAATCCAGATCCCACACGGAATATTTGACCGCGACGAACTTCAATCGATCCTCATCGGGAACGACAACGCCAACGGCCTCACCACCGATTTCGATAACCTGCTTTTGCATAACAACTCCTGCCGTGCCGAGGGCACAGCCAATTCTCAACTTGCGCTTAATTCGAAGAGGGAAACCAACTCACATTCGGCGGAGGGCCGTATGCGCTTTCCCTGTAATCGTTTCACGACAGGAGCACGCCACACGCACGGAGGCGATGCAGTTGATATAGTACATGACACACTCCCTCTTGTTGGCGCTGACGCCTTAAATCGAAGGCGTCAGGGTGGACCGGGGGGAAACGCATGCGGTCCTCATGCGATGCTCCAACACATAGTCAGCTCTCCTTTCTTTGTCAATGGAATCGGCAGAATTTTGGAAAAAATTGCTGCTGAATTTGTGTGACAAATCGAATCGCAAAATAATGTTCGCGCTTGCAGCATTTTTCAGGAAAATATGTCGCGAAGACGGATATTCCGGGGAAATGCCGTGACGCAACCTGGCAGGGCGTTCAAAATCAAATGCTTCCGCTAAGCGGGCAAAGGCGCAGCATTGGAGCAATTGCCCCAGTTGCACGGCGGACACACCCTTCAAGGGAAGCGGGGAAAAAACGTTGTGGGACCATTCTTTTTTGGGCGGGGGCTCGATCTTCCGTCCAAACATGAATAAAGAGTGAATCTCGATTTTGTTCAGTTAATATGCCGAGACGGCCGACAAGGTATGACCATGAATTTCACCAGGACGCTTTTTCCTCTGAGCATGCTCCTCCTGTCGGGCTGCGTCGTCGGTCCCGATTATCAGAAGCCCGACACCGCCCTTCCGGCCAAGTTTTCGGAAAGCAAGGCGACGAGCGGCGAGAGTGTGTCGCTCAATCCGTGGTGGGAATCCTTCCGCGACCGGCGCCTCAATGATCTCGTGCACCAGGGCTTGGGCGAAAACCTCACCGTGCGGCAGGCGCTGGAGCGCATCACCGCGGCCGAGGAGAATGTCATCGTCGCCGGCGCCGGCGCGCTGCCGAGCCTCGGCGCTTCAGCGGACGCAAATGCCAGCGGCCAGGACGGCAACTACCTGCGCCGTACCTCGGGCCGCGATTCCTCGTCGACGAAGTCGCTGAATGCCGGATTGAGCGCCTCCTGGCTGCTCGATTTCTTCGGCCAGTACCGCCGGTCGAAGGAAGCCGCGAATGCCGCACTCGACGCCGCCTATGACGACGTCGGCGTTGCTCGCCTCGCCTATCTCTCCGATCTCGTATCGAGCTATGTCAATGCACGCTACTACCAGGAAGCACTTGCGCTCAACCGCAAGAACCTGGTGTCGCGCCGCGAAACGCTAAAGCTCACCAACGAGATCAAGGAAGCGGGCGCCGCCTCCAACCTCGACGTGCTGCAGGCCGAGGGTCTCGTCAACCAGACACTCGCCGACCTGCCGGCGCTTGAAACCGGCTTCCACCAGGCGGCCAACCACATCGCGACGCTGCTCGGCGTGCCGGCCAGCACGATCACCTCCAGCCTGATCAAGGGCTCGTCCCAGCCGATGCCGCGTTATGCGACGCGCACCGGCGTGCCGGCCGATCTCATCCGCAACCGTCCGGATATCCGCGCGGCCGAGCGTCGCCTGCAGGCGGCAACGGCCAGCATCGGCATCGCGGAAGCCGATCTCTATCCGAGCATCGAGCTCGGCGGTTCGATCGGCGCGACGCGCAACTTTACCAAAGCTGCGACCGGCAACCTGACGAGCTGGTCCTTCGGCCCGACGCTTTCCCTGCCGATCTTCAACGGCGGCTCGCTGAAGGCACAGGTCAAGATCGCCCGGTCTGAAGCCGAGCAGCAGTACCTGACCTGGAAGTCGACGGTGCTGCAGGCGGTCGAGGAAGTGGAAAACGCCCAGACGGCGCTGATCCGCGACGGCCAGACGGTTGCAGCCCTGCGCAAGGTCGTCAGCACCTTCGAGCAGACCCTGAACCTCGCGCGCGAAAGCTATCGCGGCGGCGCCAGCACGATCCTCGACGTGCTCGATGCCGAACGCAACGTCGCCGATGCCCGCCTGGCGCTCGCTTCGGCAATTCGCCAGCTTGCCCGCGACTATGTGGCCCTCAACGTGGCGATCGGTGGCGGCGCGGAGATCGGTGCGCCGACGGCCGTCGCCAGCAAATAAGCGTCATGCCTTCAAAAAACCCTCGAGCGCTGCGGCCGTCCGGCCGTAGTGCTCGCGGAGTGCGGCAGCAGCCTCCTCGGCATCGCGCGCCAGTGCAAGCTCCATCAGCCGGCGGTGTTCGCCCGTCACGTCCCGCGTGCCGCCGGACAGGCTGACCGACATGCGCCGGTAACGATCGGCGCGCGAGAACAGCTTTTCACAGATTTCCAGCAGGATCGGCGAACCACAGGCGGCGATCAGCGCCGCGTGAAACGTCGCATGCCGCGCTTCCCAATCCTCCCGCATGGCGGACGGAATATCGTCACGCGCCTGCGGGATGCGCGCCATCAGGTGATGCGCGGCGATCAGGCCCGCTTCCCAATCGCCATCCCCCTTCGTCACCGACAGCCGCAGCGCCTCGCCCTCGCAGAGTTGCCGCGCGGCCGTGATGTTACGCAGCTCCTCCAGGGAGAGGACCGCGACACTATAGCCGCGGTGATCGTCCAGCACGGTAAAACCTTCTGCCGTCAGCCGCGCCAGAGCCTCACGCACCGGCGTCACGCTCATGCCGCACAGGGCCTGGAGATCGGTGAAGCGCAGCCGGTCGCCCGGCTTCACCGCGCCGGTGCGGATCGATTGGCGGATCGCCTCATAGGCATCGCCCGCAAGCGTGCGCCCGCCCGGCTTCTTCTGGTCCATCGCCCCTCACCCAACTTATAAAATCACATGGATTTTCGAAAATCATTGACTCGATGTAAAACCGGATGGAAGGTGCGCGCAACCGAAATCGGTGAAACTGGCAGTTTACGGAGATTCTCATGAAGCTGGTGCGCTTTGGCGCGGCGGGCGCGGAAAAGCCCGGAATGATCGATGCGGACGGCAAGGTCCGCGACCTCTCCGGCGTGGTGCCGGATATTGCCGGCGACGTGCTCGGCCGCGAGGGCCTGAAACGCCTCGCCGCGATCGATCCGAAGAGCCTGCCGCTCGCCCCGGAAGACAGCCGCTTCGGCGCCTGTGTCGGCCGCGTCGGCAATTTCATCGCCGTCGGCCTCAACTATGCCGACCACGCGGCGGAAAGCGGCATGGCGGTGCCGAGCGAGCCGGTGCTGTTCAACAAGGCACCCTCCTGCATCGTCGGCCCGGACGACACGATCCTCATCCCGCGCGGCTCGGAAAAGACCGACTGGGAAGTGGAACTCGCCGTCGTCATCGGCGAGCGCGCGTCCTATGTCTCGGAAGCCGACGCCCTCAACTATGTGGCGGGCTACTGCGTGTGCAACGACGTGTCCGAACGCGCCTTCCAGATCGAGCGCGGCGGCCAGTGGACCAAGGGCAAGGGCTGCCCGACCTTCGGACCGATCGGCCCCTGGCTGGTGACGACGGACGAGGTGGAAACGGGCGATCTCGCCATGAAGCTCAGCGTCAACGGCGAATTGGTGCAGAACGGTTCGTCGAGCACCATGGTGTTCAAGGTGCCCTTCCTCGTGCATTACATTTCGCAGTTCATGGCGCTCGAGCCTGGCGACGTCATCACCACCGGCACGCCGCCCGGCGTCGGCATGGGCATGAAGCCGCCGCGTTACCTGAAGCCCGGCGACCGCATGGAGGTCTCCATCGCCGGCCTCGGCACGCAGCGCCAGGTCGTGGCTGTAAGCTAATTCGCTTCGCAATCCCTAGAGTATGTCTGGTTCAGACTGAACCAGACATACTCTAGTTTCCTTTGTTTTCGTTTGTCTTTTCGGGAAAACCGATTCCCACTTTTCCCTGACAAACTCTAAAAAGCGAGAGGGGCCTCAAGGGCCCCTCTTTCGTCTCGGCGATCAGTGGAAGGTTGCAGGCGACGCTTCGTCGTCGAGAATGCGGAAGGCCTCGTTCAGCGCGGCCACCAGGATGTCCGTCAGCTCGTCCGCATCGTTTTCGAGGAGGAAGAGCGCGACCGTTGCATTGTCCGGATCGCTGTAGCGCTCGAGGTCGTTCGACATGTCATTGTCCCTTTCCAGCCGGCACCATCCCGGTTGACGGAAAGCATAGGGAAGCAGGCTTGCGCATGGCTTGTGCCGGAAAGGTACAGGTTGTGCAAGCGTCAAAACCGTCAACTGCACCAGGATTGATGACGCCCCGTCCAGGGCTTTGCAAAGCCCTCGCGCACCAGTCGATGGCCGATCGACTGCCCGTTGCGCAGCACGAGATGCGGCGCCGCCTTGGCCTTTCCCGCCGCACCGCTCTTGGCCGAAACCAGCGTCACATCGCCTTCGTTCAGGATTTCGCGCAGCCGCAACTTGGCATCGCCGCCGCGCGAACGCTCCGCATCGCACCGTGCATCGGCAATCGCCGGCGCATCGATATCGGCGAGCCGCACCTTGCGGCCGGCATAGAGGATGGTGCTGCCGTCGAGCACGCAATAATCGGTCTGCGTGGTGCAGATGAACCATTTTCCCGAGAACGCCGGCAGTTTCTCTGCCGCAGGCAGCGCCTGCTCCACCGCCTCGACCGGCCGCTGCTTCGGCCGCGCCAAAACAGCCTCGCGCTCGACCGTCTTCGCCTTGCGCTCGATGGACGCCGTCCGGATCCCGGTCGCCGCCGTTTCCGGCCCCGGCACCCAATTGTCCATATAGAGAATCCCGCCCACGACGGCCGCGCCCAGCACATACCAATGCGCCATGCCGCCCCGCCGCGCCGCCGTGGAACGCTTCGTCCCCGACGCCTTCTTCCGCCTGGTCGTCTTCTTCACCATCACCTGTCTCCTGCGCGAGACAGTGCTCCGATCTCTTGAAGATATGGTTACCGGGATGTGGAGAGGGGGAGGCCTCACACCGGATCGAGGCTAACCTCGATTTAACCTGCGACGTTCTACCGTGTCGCGATGGTCAACAACGTCTACAAATTTCGACGTGTTAAGTGGGCAAACCCCCGCGAAAAGCTCAAGGTGCTTGCAGAGGACCTTCAACGGAAATTTTGGCTGGATAGATTGTCCTCCCTGCAGTTCGCATTGCTCGTCGCAGGATTGTCTGTCGTGGCCTTTGCTCTCGCCACAACCCTCGCTGTCTGTCTCGGCCACTCATAATGCAACTTGACGTGAGCCCTTCTCTGCGCGACGCTTCACTTTAAACGAGTGGGGGACTGAATGAGCACGATAGAAGAAAGCCTGCGAGCGATTGCAGAGCGTGTAAAGTCGCATTCCAGCACCATGGCCACAGAGGAAGCGGTTAAGACCGCAGTCGTCTTGCCGTTCCTTCGTGCGCTGGGATACGACGTCTTTGACCCTACTGAGGTGGTGCCAGAGTTCACTGCCGATGCTGTCGGCAAGAAAGGAGAGAAAGTCGACTATGCAATCAAGATAGATGGAGAGATCCGCATTCTGATCGAATGCAAGCCCATCTCCGCCCAACTTGAGAAAAAGCACCTGGACCAGCTTTTCCGATATTTTACCGTCACAAACGCGAAGTTCGCGATCTTGACCAACGGCCGCACGTTCAACTTCTACACTGACCTGGAGGCGACTAATAAACTCGATACTCGCCCGTTCTTTGTCTTCGACGTCACCGATTTCAACTCGGGAATTATTGCTGAACTGAGAAAATTCGAGAAGGGCACTTTCGATATTTCGGCAATTCTGGCGACTGCCGAGCGACTGAAATACACATCGGGCATCAAACAGGAGATATCCAAGCTCATCGAAGAGCCTTCGGAAGACTTTGTACGGTTGGTATCGCGAAACGTCTACGAAGGGCAACTACGAGCGCAGGCGAAGGAGATGCTCACGGGCGTCGTGCGAACCGCCTTTCGCGAAGTCATTATGGATGCAGTGAAGAACCGGCTGTCCAGCGCCTTGGCCGATACACAGGAGGTTATCGAAAAGATCGACGAGCCCACAGCAGATGAGCCGGAAGTCGTAACGACTGAGGAAGAGCGGGAGGGTTATATGATTGTCAAAGCCATCGTCCGCGACACGATCAGCCCGAAGCGGGTCGTCATGCGGGATCAGAAGTCTTACTGCGGCATTCTTATCGACAACAACAATCGTCGCCCCCTCGCCCGTTTGTGGTTTAATCGCTCGGTCAAGTACATCGGTCTCTTCGATGGCGAAAATGAAGAGCGGCTGATTATCGATTCCCTCGACCAGATTTACGATCATAGTGAGAGATTGCGCGGGACCGCGAAAAAATATGGGGAGATTAAAGCATCAATCGCCGACGGTGGTTGAGCGCAAACTCAAAAATTGAATGCGAACGAGATACGGCATTAAACGCCGGATATCCCGGCATACCATATCCGCAAAAACCGCTAGTTTTTTGCAGAAATTTTTTGGTAGCGGAGGCGAATTCTTTTCACCGCCCCGAATTCGATCAACGCGACTTACTCGTTGTTTTTTCAGGTTTTCGGGTTTGAATACCCATTCGCGTTGCAGGGCTTCTAACCATCAATATGTGCGTCGCGCGGGCCAGCTTGATAGTCAGGCTCCTCTTTCCATCGTTTTTCATTGAAGGAATTCAACTGTTCAACGACGTAAGGAAGATTGACCGACTGCAACACTGCCGCCATCGAACCCGATAGCCTCTCCTCCATTTCCAATAACCGGCGAAGCTTTCCGTTCAACATTACGAGAGCGTCGAGCGGCATTTGAGCTAGTTCGCGGGTCTTTGGTTCAGAGGTTTCATCAGGCTTAACCGGAAGCGCGCCGGAAAGGCGCTTGCACAGTTTGATAAAAAACTTCTCCGGGTCTGTCGGCATTGCGCCGGTCATTAGGCCCGTATCTTCGATGGCCCTGTTGCCGCTATTTTTTACATATCCATATTTCGCGTCGAAAGTTGACGTGACGAATGTCCGAAGAAGCCGGAGCCGGACCTTAAATTCTTCATCAGTTCGGTCCCGAAGAAGGATGTCAGTTTGAGCTGCAATGAACTCTGCCTGCTTCGTTGCCTGCTCGGCTTGTTCTTTCATCACCTTTCTATTTTCGACAAATTCCTTGCGAGTGAGTTTAAGCTCTTCCCGCGTCAATCCGAGTTCCTTTCGCTGCTCGCGCAGCTCGTCAGATTGTATCCACACAGCGGCAAATAGCATCGCGAATGCAGCCGGAGCAGACACCCCGGCTAGAAAATCGCCCCAGGTGTTTGCACCGTCTGGAACGCCCAGATAGAGACCGATTGCTCCAGAAATGATTATCCACAGGACCGACGCTCCGCCGAACCAACACAATTTCTTTCCCGCGCCATATGGCAATGTCGAAGTTCGGTCGGCTTTCGGCTTTTCGTCGGTCATTCCTGCCCCACATGCTATCGTTAGGTGAAGCGTAGATGGTTTGCGACTTCTGAGAAAGATGGCTCGTTCTAGGCTTCACAGAAGCGGTGGTGTTCATGAAGAAAAAATGGCCGAGCTTTGAAACGGGCGACCTCCCTGATACCGGAGAGGGCGATGCAGAGATGCAGCGCCGTTGGGAGGTCTATGATCGCCAGATGCGCGCGCTCATCGAAGCCGGAGGCATCCATCGGGACGGAGATGGATGGTGGGTTCACACCGCAACCGGCGAACTGATAGGCCCTGATCCCGAGATAGAGCGGCCGGCGACTGACGAGGAGCTTGCCCGCGCTCGGCCCTTCGCCGAGGTATTTCCAGACCTCGCCGAGAGCATCAGGCGGATGCGAGGCAAGGATCGACCGTAGAGCGGAGGGACGGGCCGATCTCCGTAACCGCAATTTCTCCAGCCAGGGTCAATCTGACGCCGCGCTCCTGATCCACCTCGATCGCGCCAGCATCCAAGCAGGCGGCCCTCATGCGCGAGAAACGCTTCCGAGAGGTATCCAGCCGCCGGAGGCGCTCGCGCGCACTCTCGCCCGCCTCAGCCGGCTCCGCTGGCATATCCTTCACTATTCGACGCCAAGGAATGAAGCGCCCTCCATTCGTCGTATCTGCCAGCGCCTTACGGCTATGATCTTGTCCTCGGCCGCCCTGGCGAGCGCACGATCAACGAAGAGCAGGCCGAGGTGGTGCGCCGTGTCTTTCGCATGTATCTCGGTGGGATGTCGCCGCGCGATATCGCCAAGCAGCTCAACGATGAGGGCATTCTCCCGCCGCGAGGCTCGAAATGGAATGCCAGCACGATTAACGGCAACAAGGGTCGCAACTACGGCATCCTGCAAAACGCGATGTATGAGGGGAAAATCATATGGAACCGCGTGCAGATGGTGCGCGATCCCGACACCGGCAAGCGCGTGAGCCGGCAGAACCCGGAGAGCGAGTGGAAGACCGCCCTGGCGCCCGAACTACGGATTGTGCCCGCCGCTCTCTACGACGCTGTGCAAAAGCGTAAGGCAGTGCGCAGTCACGATCATGAGAACCATCGCCGCGCGAACAAGCCGAAGCGCATCTTTTCCGGGCTCCTGCGCTGCCGCTACTGCGGCGGCGGCATGGCTTCGAAGGGGGTGTATCGAGGTACTGTGCGCATGCGGTGCTCTCGATATTCCGAAAGCGGATCGTGCACGAACAACAAGAGCTACCGCCTCGATCGGATCGAGGGAGGCGTGATCGACGGTATGCTCAATCTGCTTCGACGCCCCGAGGCAACGCAGGAATATATCGATCGCTTTTTCGAAAAGGAGCGGTCCAAAATCAACGAGGCGGCCAAGCACGCCGGCCAAATAGAACGCAATCTGATCAAGCTGACGGCCGAGCAGGATCGCCTCATCAAGCTCTATGGTGATGGCACGTTCCCGATGGATCGCGTCGAGGCCCGCTTGAAGGAATTGCAGGTAGAGCGGGGCCAGTTAGCGGAGAGCTTGAAAGAAGCACAGCGCAAGGTGCCGAAGGTCGAGCTTCACCCGAGCGCGCTCCGTCAGTTCATTCGCAAGCTTGAGCGCATCAAACAGGTCATCGAGAATGAGGGTAATATCTTCGATCGTGCAGCATCAGAAGCGTTCCGCGCTGCGGTCTCGCACATCATCGTTGGAGACGGTGAGATTGAGGGCGATTATGAGGTCGATGTCGTGACCTACATCGCCGCGCTGACGGGCCAAACCGATTTTATCGGCTATGGTCATTCGTTGGGGGGGCAGATGGTAGCGGAGGAGGGATTCGAACCCCCGACACAAGGATTATGATTCCTCTGCTCTAACCTACTGAGCTACTCCGCCGACCGAAGGGACGATGGAAACGAAGTCCGTTTTCCGTCCGGTGGGCGGCTTATAAGGTGCTGTTCCCGCGGGTGTCAAGCGACGTTCGCACAAAAATCGCTTTGTCCGCAAAGGCCTTGGCGGGCGTGGCTTTTCAGGCGGCGACCGGGGCGGACAGGATGCGCTTGAGGGCGTCTTCCGCCGCCGTTTCGCGTTCCGAGCGCTGGATGAAGCCGCCGCCGTAGATGCGGGCGTCTTCGCCTTCGCCGGAATAGAGCGCGCAGGCCTGGCCGGGAGCGACGCCGGCTTCGCCTTCCGCCAGTTCCACATAGATGCCGCCGGGGCCGGACTGGAGGCGGGCGGGACGCGGCGGGCGGGTCGAGCGCACCTTGGCGTAGCAATCGAAACCGGCCGCGGCAACGGTTTCGAGATCGCCGTCGCCGAGCCAGTTGATGTCGCGCAGATAGAGGCGGCGCGTTTCCAGCGCTTCCTTCGGGCCGACGATGACGCGGCGCGAGCGGGCGTCGAGATAGACGACGTAGAGCGGTTCGCCGGTCGCGATGCCGATGCCGCGGCGCTGGCCGATCGTATAATGCAGGATGCCGTCGTGCTGACCGAGCACGCGGCCGTCGATATGCACGATGTCGCCGGCGAGCGCCGCGTTCGGCTTCAGCTTGTTGACGATATCGGTATATTTGCCCTGCGGCACGAAACAGATGTCCTGGCTGTCGGCCTTCTTGGCGACGACGAGGCCCATCTCCTCGGCAAGCGCCCTTGTTTCCGCCTTCGAGAGATGACCGAGCGGGAAGCGCAGGTAATCGATCTGCTCCTGGGTGGTCGCGAAGAGGAAATAACTCTGGTCGCGCTCCGCATCGACCGGACGGTAGAGCGCGCGGCGCTCAGGCGCTGCGGCGGTCGGGTTCGGGCGCGAGCGGATATAGTGGCCGGTCGCCAGCGCATCCGCGCCGAGTTCCTTGGCGGTGGCCAGGAGATCGGCGAACTTGACGGTCTGGTTGCAGGCGACGCAGGGGATCGGCGTTTCGCCGGCGATGTAACTTTCGGCAAACGGGTTGATCACCGTCTCGCGAAAACGCTTTTCATAATCGAGCACATAATGCGGGATGCCGAGCGTTTCGCAGACGCGGCGCGCATCGTCGATGTCCTGGCCGGCGCAGCAGGAGCCGGCACGGTGCACGGCGGCGCCATGATCATAGAGCTGCAGGGTGATGCCGAGAACGTCATAGCCCTCGCGTTTCAGGATTCCGGCCACGACGGAACTGTCGACGCCGCCCGACATGGCGACGACGACACGCGTATCTTCTGGCTTCCGGTCGAAATCGAGACTGTTCACGCGCGGTCCGTTCCGGTGCTGCGTCGCCACCTTCATGACGTGTCGCAGGGCACCTTTGGCTGAAAGGCCGCAAACCGGCCGTTGCGGCGTGCCCTCTTCGTGAGCGCGCCTTCGGGCGACATATAGAAACTTGCCCCGCCGAGGGCAAGAGAAGGCCGGAAACCTCGTCGTTCCGGCCGCGCCGGATCAGATGAGCCGCAGGCGCAGCGCGACGGCGATCGCCTGCATGCGGTTGACGGCCTGGAGCTTGCGGGTGGCGCTCTTGAAATAGCTGCTCACGGTATAGACGGAGATGCCGAGGATGACGGCGATCTCGTCGCTGCTCTTGCCGGCCGCCGCCCAGCGCAGACACTCCACCTCGCGGCTCGACAGCTTTTCCCGGCCTGCGGTGGCCGCGACAAAGGTCTTTTCGAGGCATTCGAACAGCTGGAGGGCGGCGAAATGCAGCTCCGTCAGTTCCGGACGGGCGAGCGGGGAGCGCGTGCCGGAAAACACCATCAGATAGGGATCGGAGGTCGTGGAATGCATGAGGAGCGCGGTGGAGGCGGAAAGGCCGTGGCTTTCGGCCAGCGCAATCGCCTCGCCGGCCTGCCCGCTTTCAAAGTCGGACGGAGCGAGAAGCGAACTGTCGCCCTGAACGGGCAGCTTCGTCATGCCGGTCTCGATCGCCAGCCGGCTGGCGTGAAACAGGTTCATCGCATCATATTTGCGCACGAGATCGGCCGGCCAGTTGCTGACGAGCAGGCGTTCGGCAAAGCGCTGCTGCGCATTGGCCGGGAACCGCGACACCAGGAAATGGCTGAAGCGAAAATGGTTGGCGCACTGGCGCATGAGGTGCAGCACCTCATATTCGGTCTGCACGGATTCGATATTGGCCGTCGACAGGAATTCGGGCGACCAACCCTGCTGCAGGAGCATGTTGTCTGGATCTCTCATTTTCCGTTTCCAACAGCCGGCGCAGAACGCGCGCCGGGCTCGTGTGCATTCTCTGTCCGGAAAATTACAGGAGCACCATCGCGGACAAGCGCGACGAAAAACGCCGCGCCAGCCATGTCCCAAAGGGAAACAGCGCGCGGATAGAATTCATTTGGATGCATCCTGGGGGCTTCCGGTGACATCAACGATGCCGCCCCCAAATTTTGGGGCTTATTAGCAGCGTTTGAATAAAAGAGAAACGTTTTATTTGCATGGCTCCCATGCGACCGCCGCGCGAGCATGCATGGCAAACGTAACGGAAACCGGGGCTTACAGAGCCCCACGCGACCGGCGAAGCCGCTCAAATGATTAGAAAATTGTTAGCATGCGTTTAGGCAAATCTTAAATGTGGCAAGCTACAGTTCGGGAATATGGTCTTGAGTTTATGTAGAGAGTCCAATGACCGATCTGATACGACCACGCGTTAAATACGTCATCGGCCCCGATGGCAGCCCTCTGACAATTGCCGATCTGCCGCCGGCCAATACGCGGCGCTGGGTGATTCGCCGGAAGGCAGAAGTCGTCGCCGCCGTCCGCGGCGGGCTCTTGAGCCTGGAAGAAGCCTGTGAACGTTATACGCTGACGGTCGAAGAATTCCTCTCCTGGCAGTCCTCCATCACCGACCATGGCCTTGCCGGCCTGCGCACCACGCGCATCCAGCAGTACCGCCACTAGCGTCCCATTTTGATCAAGACCACCTGCGGTCGCGCCTTGCGCGGCCGCAGTTCGTTTTGACGCCTCAATGGCGTTGCAGTTTCATCTGCAAGAGCCCGGTCATGATGGCCGAGGCGGCGTAGAACCACAGGCCGGGCTGGGTGAAGGCCGAGGCCATGCCGCTCGTCTTCGCCGCGACGATGACCAGCGCCACCAGCATCACATCCATCATCGACCATTTGCCAAGCAGCGGCAGCAGCCGGGCGATCCAATGCGCCTTGCCGTCGGCGGGCGTGGGCGTCGTCGCCTCCAGCGCGATGGCGAACAGCTTGACGACCGGAAAGACGATGGAGAACAGGACCACCAGCACGGCAAGCCCGCCGCTGCCCTGCGCCCAGAGCGAGACGACGATATCGATCAGCGAGGGCGTCTCGTTGAAGAAATACAATTTTTCGAAGCGCACGAGCGGCAGGACGAGACCGAAGGCCAGGAACAGCGCGGAGAGCACGAGAAGAACGGGAACGGCAAGAATCATGGGCACACATCGGGGTTACGATGTGGTCTGCATAGCATTGCCCTAGCGCCAGTGCAGCACGCTCTGTTCACATCCTGATGCCTTGCCGGATCGGCCGGGACAGGAAAGGATGGCGCCAACGCAACCGCAAGCGAGGAGCATCATGGAGATCCGCAGCGAAGAAACCGGCTCGAAGGGCCGCTATTCCACCACCGTCGAGGGGCACGAGGCGGAAGTGACTTATTCCCGCACCTCGCCGAAACTCATCATCGTCGATCATACCGGCGTGCCGGATGCGCTGCGCGGCAAGGGCGTCGGCCAGGCGCTTGCCGCCCATGCCGTGGAGGCGGCGCGCGCGGGCGGCTGGAAGATCATACCGCTCTGCCCCTTCTTCCGGGCACAGGCGATGCGCCATCAGGACTGGCAGGACGTCGTCAATCTCTGAACGGAAATCGACGCAACGCGAAGAGCCCTCGTGAGCGGTCTTCCGGCCGCTCGCGAAGGTTCTTCGATTTGACGCGGATCAGGCGCGAAGCCGAACCGCGTTGTCGCGCTCTTCCAGCGCCGAAGCCTTGGCGAACTCCGCCTCCGCTTCTTCCAGTGCCAGTTCCGCCGCATCCTGCTGCACCTTCAGTTCCCGAATGGAGACCTGAAGATTGTCGGAGCGCTGACGCGCTGCCTTGGCGAAGGTGGGATAAGCGAAGTGGTTGGGATCGGTGATCCCGGACTTCTTTTCCTCGATGGCGATCTGGGTTTCCAGCTCCTTCGACATCCGGTCGAATTCGGACATCATCAACTGAAGCTGGGCCAGCTGCCGTCTCTTGTCTTTCACCTGAAATTCCTTCAGGCGAACTAGGCTCTCACGCGACTTCATACGCAATACTCCCGTGGATAGCGAGACCCCGGCATTGGAGCGAACGGCAGCCTGATTCTCTGGCAACCGGTCACTCGGCATTCCAAATCGGCACCCGAAATGCGTATTTTGCGCATGCCGGAGACCGCCCTTCTGCCCGAAACCCGGCAAAACGCACCGGGCCCCGAAAAAAATTCAGCGATATTAATAAAACCCTACCGCTGGTAACCTTTCGTTTACGGGCATCGTTAATCATAGGTGCGAGGATTTAAGGCTCTGTAAATGCGGTTCGCTAAAAAAGAGGTGGGGCGCATTGATGAGTCGAAAGAGTCGGTTAACTGCGTTTCTTGAAGGAACAGATTAAGAGACACAATTCCGATTTATCCATAAAATCAGGAGCCTGCCTAAAATAATTAACAGATCGATGCATCTTGCCAAAGTGAATCAGGATTTGTTAACCATTTCGTGGCAGCCTCCAAATCAGGCAACGACTGGATCCGTATCGCGTAGGGGGCCAGAAACCTTGAGCGGCGGAAAAGGGGACAGATATGCGGGTTCTACTCATTGAGGACGACAGCGCGACAGCGCAGAGCATCGAATTGATGCTGAAGTCCGAAAGTTTTAATGTGTATACCACCGACCTCGGCGAGGAAGGTGTCGATCTGGGCAAGTTGTACGATTACGACATCATCTTGCTCGACCTGAACCTCCCCGACATGTCGGGTTACGAGGTTCTGCGCACGCTTCGCCTGTCCAAGGTCAAGACGCCGATCCTCATCCTCTCCGGCATGGCCGGCATCGAGGACAAGGTGCGCGGCCTCGGCTTCGGCGCCGACGACTATATGACGAAGCCCTTCCACAAGGACGAGCTCGTTGCCCGCATCCACGCCATCGTGCGCCGTTCCAAGGGCCATGCCCAGTCGGTCATCTCGACGGGCGAACTCATCGTCAACCTCGATGCCAAGACGGTCGAGGTCGGTGGCCAGCGCGTCCACCTGACGGGCAAGGAATACCAGATGCTCGAGCTGCTTTCGCTGCGCAAGGGCACCACGCTCACCAAGGAAATGTTCCTGAACCACCTCTATGGCGGCATGGACGAGCCGGAACTGAAGATCATCGACGTCTTCATCTGCAAGCTGCGCAAGAAGCTCGCAAACGCCGCCGGCGGCGCGAATTACATCGAGACGGTCTGGGGCCGCGGCTACGTGCTGCGCGAGCCCGAAGGCGATTTCGCCGAAAGCGCCTGATAGACCTTTCCCCGCTCCAAAATTCAACCCGCCGCTTCGCCGGCGGGTTTTTTCGTTGTGCGACCGAGAGATAAGCCCGGAACGAAAAACGCGGCCGGCTCTTCACGAGCCGCCGCGTTCATGTCGTCAGATTAAGGTCGATCGTTTCAGGCGGCGATCGAGAGATTGCCGAAGACCTGGGTCAGGATCTTGCGATCGAACGGCTTCAGCAGGAAGTCGTCGGCGCCGGCGCGCTTGCCCATCATCATCTTCTTGAGGTCCGCCTCGACCACGCAATAGTAGATGCGCACCGACTTGCCCTGCGGCAGGTTGCGGATATTGCCGATCAGCTCGATCGCGCCGTCCATCGTCGCATCGACGATGATGATGTTCGGCAGTTCCGCCTCGCAACGCACCAGCGCTTCGAGCGAACTCGACGCTTCCAGCACGAGGAAATTGAAACCGGAGAGAATACGCTTGCCGACCTTACGGACGACATCGGAACCATCGGCGATCATCAACCGCTGCATTAGCTGCTCCTAGGTCTCCCGCTGTTGAACTGCGGGAAGATTACAGGTTGCAACTGTACCGGCGCCTGGCAAACAAAGCGTTAGCGGCCATGGTTAACGAACCAGGCCGCTTTTGTTTTACGCCTCGGCCGCGACTACACGGGCGGAGAAGACGATCTCCTCGGGCGAAGCCGCCACATCGAGCTCCATGCCCGCCTCTGCGGCGAGCAGCACCGTGTAATAGGGCTGGATGGAATGGGCATCGACCGACTCTTCGGGCGTGCCGGAGAGGATTTCCAGGAATTTCGGCGGCACGCGCAGCATGCGGCCCTTGGCGGTGAGCTTGAAGACGGCGTCGGTTTCCGGATTCTCCAGCGTCACGTCGATCGAGCCACCGCGCGGAATGGCGCTATAGACGACGAGGAACAGGTTGAGCAGCAGCTTGACCCGGTTCTTCGCGATGATGGCGCGCGGCCCCGTCCAGGTGATCTCGGTCTTCTTCTCGGCGATGGCGAAATCGCGCGCCGCCTTTTCCGCCTCGCCCGTATCGATGGAGGCGCCGACCGAGCCGGAAGCGCCGAAAGCGAGCCGCGCGAATTTCAGCCGGACGGACGCATTCAGCGCGCTGGTGCGGATGAGGTCCATCGCCTCCGAATCGGCACCGCCCTCGTCGAGCAGTTCCAGCCCGTTGTTGATCGCGCCCACGGGCGAGATGACGTCATGGCAGACGCGGCTGCAAAGAAGCGCCGCCAGATCGGGACCGGTCAGCGTAAGGTTCGGATTTTTCACCATAAATTTCTCCCAGATCCACGCATTCTTTCAACGCGGCCGGCCTCACAGGGCACTGTCGCGGGCATGCTGCGCGACGCATAACACGCCGGAATTGCGCGAGGCGTGCCCGAATTGAAGACAGCCATAATGACACCACATTTGGTAAACCGATTGTTAAGATGATCGGATCAAATTGCTGCATGGAACGGGGCCGAGACATGAAGGAAGGCGAACGGGACATGCGTGTTTCAAATCTGGTCACGACGGCGTTCAGGATCGTCACAACGGCGTTTCTGGCGCTCTTCTTGATTTTGCCGGCTCAGGCGCAGCAGAGCAACGGCCAATATTCCATGCAGGAAATCGTCGATGCCGGCCATGGCTTCTTCGGCTCGACCTCGGGCGGCCTTGCCAAGGTGATCGAGCGCGCCTTCGAATCCCACGGCCTGCCGAACGGCTACATTCTCGGCCAGGAAGGGTCCGGCGCCTTCGTCGCGGGCCTGACCTATGGCGAGGGCACGCTGAACACCAAAAATGCCGGCCAGCATTCGGTCTTCTGGCAGGGCCCGTCGCTCGGCCTCGACTGGGGCGGCCAGGGCAGCCGCACCATGATGCTCGTCTACAATCTGCCCGACGTCAATGCGCTCTACGACCGTTTCGGCGGCGTTTCCGGCTCGGCCTACGTGGTTGCCGGCGTCGGCATGCAGGTCAATGTCAACCGCGACATGGTGCTCGTGCCGATCCGCACCGGCGTCGGCGCCCGCATCGGCATCAATGCCGGCTACCTGAAGCTCACCCGCGAGCCGACCTGGAATCCCTTCTGATAGCCCCCTGGTCGCTCCCTGATCGCCCCCGGGTCGAATGAACGGCGGCCCTCGCCCGTCAGGTTAACCGAGAGTTGATTTCTCGCTGGATACCCCTCCCGCAAGCTCGGACGAGCCGCTATAGTGCGCTCGTTCGAACCTGTTTTGGGCCCGTTTTGGAACGAGTTGACCCGTGATCGAGTATGCCCTTCTCTTCGCGCTCGGCTTTCTCGCCGCCACGCTGACCGGCCTGCTCGTCGCGCCGGCAGTCCAGAAACGCGTCGTCAAATTCACCGAGCAGCGCATGCGCGCCACCATGCCGCTGAGCCCGCAGGAAGTGCGGGCGCAGAAGGACATGGCCCGCGCCGCCTATGCCGCTGAAAACGCCCGCCTGTCCCAGAGCGTGCGCCGCGAGCGCGAAAAACACACGCTGGAAATGGTGCGCAACGAAAAGCTCCTCGCACAGGCCGCGGCGATCGGCACGGAAAACGCCGAACTGCACGCCCAGATCGCCGACATGAACATCGAGGCCGGCGACATGCGCTCGGCGCTGCGCCGCGAGGAAATGAAGACCGAGCAGCTAAAGACGGCGCTTTCGACCGCCGACCGCGAGATCCGCAGCAAGGTTGCCGATATCGACAGGCTGGAGGGCCGCATCAACCATCTCGAGACGGACCTCGACAATATGAAGATCGACCTCGCCACCCGCGACACGGCGATGGAGAACCTGATGAGCCGCATCGGCAACCTGAAGGACGAGCGCGACAAGCTGCGCGAGGATATCAAGACGGCGAACCAGGCGGCGAAATCGCTGGAAATGCGCCTGTCGCGCGAAGAGGGTCGCGTGCGCCAGCTCGAAACGCGGCTGACGCGCGAACTCGCCGGCAACGCCGACAAGGACAATGCAATCGAACGGCGCATCGCGGAAATCAACCGCCTGCGCGACAAGGTGAAGACGTTGACAGCGGAAAACAAGGATGCGGTGAAGGCGGTGCGGTCCACCGGGCTCGCCCGCACCATCGCGACGAGCCGCCTTTCCGCCCGCCGCACGGAAAAGCTGATCCCGCCGCCGATCGATATCGGCGCGCTGGAGGAGGACGTGCGCAACCAGGGCACAGCACTTTCGGAACGGCTTCTCGCCGCGAAAACCGGTGACAACGACGCGGCGCTCCGCGAAGAAATGGCCGACCTCGCCAGCAAGATGATCGTGCTGACGGCCGCGCGCGAGGGCGCCGGCTCGCCGGTGCACGACCTCATCGCGACGATCGACCCGGCGCTGGACGGCGACGAGCGCAGCCTCGCCCAACGCGTTCGTGAACAGATCAGCGGCGACGAAGCTTGATTCGGCATTTCCGGCGCGACCGCCACCGGCTCACCGAACGAATTGTGAGCAGCGTGCGCTGCTAGGCGACACGCCCCATGGTGAGCGCAATCTGGTAGAGCGCAATGCCGCTCGCCGTCGCGACATTGAGGCTGTCCAGCCCCGGCCGTTGCGGGATGCGCGCCGTGCGGAAGGAGGACAGGATGCTTTCCGGTAGCCCCTCGCCTTCCGTGCCGAGCACCAGCGCAATGCGCCGCGCCGCCGGGATTTCTCCCACGGGCACCGCGCCGCGCGGCGACAGACCCCAGATCTCGTAACCGGCATCGGCCAGGCCCCGAAGCATCGCCTCGGCAGCGAGCCCGCGCGAAAACGGCACCGTCAGCACCGAGCCGACGGAGACGCGGATCGCCTTGCGGTAAAGCGGATCGCAACTCGTCTCGTCGAGAAACACCGCATCCGCGCCGAAGGCGGCGGCGTTGCGGAAGATCGAGCCGACATTGTCGTGGTTGGAGAGGCCGCAGCCGGCGAGCACGAGGCTCGTTTCCGGCAACGATTGCAGCAGCGGCGCCGCCTGCGCCGGCTTGCGGCCGAGCGCCAGCACGCCGCGATGCATGTTGAACCCGGCGATCGCATCGAAGACGGGCGCCGCGGCGACATAGACCGGCACGGTCTCCGGAAAGGCGGCAAGCACCGCGGCGACGCCCGCGACGCGGCTTTCGAGAAGCAGGATCGCCTCGGCGGCAAAGCCGTTTTGCCGCGCCTGCGCGCCGCCAAGCATGCGCAGCACCACCGTACCCTCGGCGATGAACAGGCCTTCGCGACCCGTGAGATCGCGCTCGCGGATCGAGACGAAGCCGGCGATGCGCGGATCGGCGGGATCGTCGATCGGGATCGGTGCCGCCGCCATGGCGGATCAGTTGCCCTTGACGTCGATCTCGGCGACGATGCGGCCGGCCGTGATGTCGAAGAGGAAGGCCTTGCGCAGGCCATCCGCCATCACGCCGTAGAACAGGATCTGGCCGGCCGATTGCGAGACGGCCGAGACGGCGAAACCATCGGGCAGCGTCGCGGTCGCCTTGACGGGCGCATCGCTCGGCACGGCAAGACTGCCGGCGGCGACCGCTTCCGGCTTGCTTTCGCGCGTGTTGATCTTGTAGACAATGGCCGCAAGCACCGCCATGAACATCAAAAGCATGATGCCGCCCGAGACGAGTTGCAGGCGCATCATCTTGCGACGAACATTTTCCATCACCGGGTCGAGCGGCTTGTCTTCCTGATCGTCGTTTTCGATATTGGACATGGCAGGCGACACCTTCCGGCAATGAGCTGAGTTGAACGATGACCGACCCCTTTAAAGAAGCCGAGGCGACAAGAAAAGTCCTGACGGTGCCGGAAGAGGCCGAAGGGCGCATCGACGCCTGGCTTGCGGCCACGCTTGCGGGCGATTTTTCGCGCAATCGCATCAAGGCGCTGATCGAGGAAGGGGCCGTTCTCGTCAACGGCACGGCCATCGGCGAGCCGAAGCGCAAGGTCCACCCCGGCGACCGCGTCGAGATCGACCTGCCCGAGCCGCGCGATCCCGAGCCGCAGGCCGAGGACATCCCGATCGACGTGCTCTACGAGGATGACGACCTGATCGTGCTGGTGAAGCCGGCGGGCCTCGTCGTGCATCCCGGCGCCGGCAACTGGACGGGCACGCTGGTCAACGCGCTCATCCACCATTGCGGCAAAACCCTTTCCGGCATCGGCGGCGTGCGCCGTCCCGGCATTGTGCACCGGCTCGACAAGGAGACGAGCGGCGTCATGGTCGTCGCCAAGAACGACGCCGCGCACCGCCACCTCTCCGACCAGTTCGCCGACCACGGCCGCACGGGCCCGCTGGAGCGCGCCTACCAGGCCGTCGTCTGGGGCCGCCCCCGCCAGTTGAAGGGCACGATCGACGCGCCGCTCGGCCGCGGCAACGACCGCACCAAACGCGCCGTGAAGCGCGAGGACGCCGACGACGCCCGCGAGGCGATCACCCATTACGAGGTGGTCGAGCGCTACGGGGAAACCCCCGACGCCACCAGCCTCGCCTCCCTCGTGGAATGCCATCTCGAAACCGGCCGCACGCACCAGATCCGTGTGCACATGGCCCATATCGGCCATCCGCTGGTCGGCGATCCGGAATATGGCGCCGCCTTCAAGACCAAGGCGAACCGCCTGCCGGACGAGGCGCGCGACGTCGTCAACGGTTTCCGGCGCCAGGCGCTGCATGCCTTCATGCTGCAGTTCGAGCATCCCGCGACCGGCGAGACCATGCATTTCGAGGCGCCGCCGCCGGAGGATCTCGAACGACTTATTTTGGCGCTGCGCGCAGTGGAAAAAACCACCAAGCCTTGATTTCCGGGTACAAAACCCCACTTTGACAATGTATCGAAAAATCCATTCCGACTGGCCCGCTTTCACGCATCCGTGAAACTCGCGGGCGCTTGAACCATTGTTTCGCCATACCTATCTGTACACTCAGTGGGGTCGCCATGACCCACTGGGGAGCATGGTTGCTGACGGGGATCCGGTTTCAGAGGATCGTGCTCCGTACCAAGGCTTGCCGAATGGAAGCCGCTTCAGAAAGGGGTGCTGAATGGCCCGCAATACGCTGCCGTCGATCACGGCCGGAGAAGGTGGTCTCAACCGCTATCTCGATGAAATCCGCAAGTTTCCAATGCTTGAGCCGCAGCAGGAATACATGCTCGCCAAGCGTTATCAGGAGCACGGCGACCGCACCGCGGCGCATGAGCTCGTCACAAGCCATCTTCGGCTCGTGGCCAAGATCGCCATGGGCTATCGCGGCTACGGCCTGCCGATCGGCGAAGTCGTTTCCGAGGGCAATGTCGGCCTGATGCAGGCCGTCAAGAAGTTCGACCCGGAACGCGGCTTCCGCCTGGCGACCTATGCCATGTGGTGGATCAAGGCCTCGATCCAGGAATATATCCTGCGCTCGTGGTCGCTGGTGAAGATGGGCACGACCGCCAATCAGAAGCGCCTGTTCTTCAACCTGCGCCGCATGAAGAGCAAGATCCAGGCGATCAACGACGGCGACCTGAAGCCTGACCAGGTCAAGGAAATCGCGACCAAGCTGAAGGTTTCGGAAGACGAAGTCGTCTCGATGAACCAGCGCCTCACCGGCGACGCCTCGCTCAACGCGCCGATCAAGGCGGGCGAAGGCGAATCCGGCCAGTGGCAGGATTGGCTCGTCGACGACCATGACAGCCAGGAACAGACGCTGATCGAGCAGGACGAACTCGACACCCGCCGCGCCATGCTGGCGCGTGCCATGGCCGTGCTGAACGACCGCGAACGCCGTATCTTCGAGGCCCGCCGCCTTTCCGAAGACCCGGTGACGCTGGAAGAGCTCTCCACCGAGTTCGACATCAGCCGCGAGCGCGTCCGCCAGATCGAAGTCCGCGCCTTCGAGAAGGTGCAGGAAGCCGTTCAGAAATACGCGGCCGAACAGGCCCGCGCGGTGCGCGTCATCGAAGACGCCTGAGCCCAGACGGCAATGCAAACGAAAAGGCCCGGCAGCGATGCCGGGCCTTTTTTGTTGAAGAAGCGAAGCGCCTTACTGGCTGCCGGCGGCGCCGAGCGTCGCCCAGGCCTTCATCACCGTGTCGAAGGCTTCAGTGCCGGCAGCGCCCTTGTCGAGCGTCATCAGCGCGCGCCGGCCGTTGCGGTAGGTGATCGGAATGTCGATCCAGCTGCGCGTGCGCAGGAGTTCGGTGTTCTTGGCGATCGCCTCCGGGAAGTCGTTCAGCGCGATCATGTGGAAGTCGTCGGTGATCTTCGCCGGTACCGCGATCAGCGCATCGCCGCGGTCCTGCTCGGTCCGCTTCATCGCCACGCGCTGGACACTTTCGATGCCGCCGCCCTCGAAATTCTCCGGCAGCGAGAAGACGAGCTCGACCAGATGGCTTGCCGGCAGCGACCGGTCGCCGTTGCGGCGGAAAGTGATCAGCGCGGTCAGGCCCTTGGAAGGCACGTTGATCTGCGCGCGCACCACAGGCTCCGCCTTGGCCTCGCCACCCGGCGATTCTTCGGCGCTCGACCAGGCGACCGTGCCTTCGATCGCCGTCGGCGCCGTCTGGCCGAGGCGTTCCTCATAGAGGAACATTTTCTGCGTGACGCCGATGGCGGCCGGCTGTTCGCCCGTGGCCGCAGGCGTCTGCGTGTCCGTCGTCGTCGCGGTGCCGGTGTCAGTGCCAGCCGGCGTCTGCGTCGCGCCGTCCGTGGTGGTCGTACCGGTGCCGGTGGTGCCGGCCGCGGCACCGTCCTCGGTCACCGCGCCCGCCGTTTCCGTCGACTGGGCGGCAACCGACTTGCCCTCTTCCGGTGTCGCGCCGTCAAGCGCTGCCGCCGGGCCCTCGTCCACTTCGGACCCGTCCGTCAGCAGCCGCTGGGTGAACTTGCCGTTGCCGGTCGGCGTTGCAGAGGCCACCTCGGTCGTCGGCGTGGTCGTGCCGGCGGCATTGCCCGTCGTCTCGGCCGTATCGTCCGGCGTGGTGTTTGCCGGCAGGTTGCGGCCGCCTTCGGCGGTGTCGTTGCTCTGCTGCTGGGTCTCTGCCGGCGTCTCGGTCGAGGGCGCGGTGATCGAGGCGATGCGCTCGTTGACCCAGCCGTTCACCATATCGCGGTTGAACCAGTAGCCAGCGCCCAGACCGCCGACGATGGCGACGAGCGCGATGACGGCCGCCAGCGCACCAAAATTGATGCGCGACTTGCGCGGCTCGGCGCGGAAGGAGCGCTGCGGCGCACGGGCCGGCTCGAAGGCGGGCGTGGACGATGCTGCCTCGGTCGTGCCAGCCGCCGCCACGGACGATGCGGCAGCGACGCCAGCCTTCGGCGCATGGCCGAGAAGGTCGTCGAGATCTCCCCATTCCGCGGTCTTGGCGGTCTTTTCCCGCTCGGCTTCCGGCTGTGCGGCCTTGTCGTCCGGCCAGTCCCAGGCGAGCGGATCGCTGGCCACCGCGGGCGTCGGCTCGTGTGTTTCCACTGCGACCGCGACGGGCGCGGCCTCGTTCCAGCTCCACTGGGCTTCCGCCGAGGGCATGCGGGCATCCGCGACCGGCTCGGCTTCAGGCAGCTTCTCGTCGTGAACCGGGTAGACCTGTGCCTCCGGCTCCACGGCCGCAACGGTTTCCGCCGCCTCGGCTTCGGCCTCGAGGGCGCGATCCGGCTCCGGCTCCTGCCACGAGGGCACATAATCGTCCGCGGGTGCTGCCTCGACATGCCAGGACGGCTCGCTATGCGCCTCGGCTACGACCGGCTGCGGCTCGTGCTCGACGGTCTCTTCCTCGGCGACGGGCTCAGGCTCGATGGGGTTTTCGGCAACCGGCTCGACTTGCGCTTCGCCCTCGGCATGCTCTTCGACGGGCTCGTAGCGCTGTTCCGGTTCGGCTTGCGCGACCGCCTCTTCCGGCTCATCGACCGGGACGGGTTCTTCCGCCACCGGCTCCGGCTGCACGACATCCTCGACGAGGTCCGGTGCGACATCGTCGGCAGGAAGCGCCTCGGCATGGTCGATCTCGACACTGCCGATCGCCGCTTCGAGCTTGTCGAGCTGACGCTTTACCAGGTCATCGGAAGGGCGCGGGTTCATGGATTCGAGTTGCCGGCGCACGGCACCGCGCGCCTTCTCGTAAACCTTCTGCCGCATCTCGGCATTGTTGTCCGAGAGGCCGTCCACGGCCCTCCGAATGACTGCTACAAAATCCGCCATCAGAACTTTCCGTCGTGTCCGCTCGCTATCTCATTGGAATACGTTACGGAACTGGTGTTGAGCTTGAGATTAGTCCTCAAACGGGTCGGTCACAAGTATCGTGTCCTCCCGCTCCGGACTGGTCGAAAGCAGGGCGACGGGCGCGCCGATCAGCTCCTCGACCTGTCGTACATATTTGATCGCCTGGGCCGGCAGGTCCGCCCAGCTGCGCGCGCCGACGGTCGATTCCTTCCAGCCCTCGAGCGTGATGTAAACCGGCTCCAGGCGAGCCTGCTGCCCCTGGCTTGCCGGGAGATAGTCGATTTCCTTGCCGTCGAGCTTGTAGGCGACGCAGATCTTCAACTCGTCGAGACCGTCCAGAACGTCGAGCTTCGTCAGCGCGATGCCCGTGATGCCCGAGGTCTTCACCGTCTGACGCACGAGAACCGAATCGAACCAGCCGCAGCGGCGCGGACGACCGGTATTGACACCGACTTCGCGGCCGACGGTCGAAAGGTGCTCGCCGATCGCGTCGTTCAGTTCACACGGGAACGGCCCCTCGCCGACGCGGGTCGTGTAGGCCTTTGTGATGCCGAGGACATAACCGATCGCCGTCGGGCCGAGACCGGAACCGGCGGCGGCCTGTCCGGCGACCGTGTTCGAGGAGGTCACGAAGGGATAGGTGCCGTGGTCGTTGTCGAGCAGCGCGCCCTGCGCCCCTTCGAAGAGGATGCGGGAACCGGCCTTGCGGTGGTCGTCGAGGATGCGCCAGACCTGATCGACATAGGGCAGCACCCGGTCGGCGACTTCCATCAGTTCCTTCTCGATCGATTCCACCGAGATTTCCGGCAGGCCGAGGCCGCGCCGCAGCGCATTGTGATGGGTCAGCAGCCGGTCGATCTTCGCCGGCAGCGCTTCCTTGTCGGCAAGATCGATGGCGCGAATGGCGCGACGGCCGACCTTGTCTTCATAGGCCGGGCCGATGCCGCGCCGTGTCGTGCCGATCTTCGTGCCGCTGTTGGAGGCGGCGTCTTCACGGAAGCCGTCCAGGTCACGATGAAGGGACAGGATGAGCGGCGCGTTGTCGGCGATGCGCAGGACCTCCGGCGTGATGTTCACGCCCTGGCCGCGCAGCTTCTCGATTTCGGCGACGAAGTGGTGAGGATCGACGACGACGCCGTTGCCGATGACGCTGAGCTTGCCGCGCACGAGGCCGGACGGAAGCAGCGCCAGCTTGTAGCTGACACCATCGATAACCAGGGTATGACCCGCATTGTGGCCGCCCTGATAGCGGACGATGACATCCGCGCGTTCGGAAAGCCAGTCGACAATCTTGCCCTTGCCTTCGTCACCCCATTGCGATCCGACCACCACGACGTTCGTCATTTCATCTTTCCCGTATTTGCACGCGGATAGCCGCGTGCCTGACACAAACCCGCGCATCTATACTGTGTTGTCTTTGGGAATGCGACCCTGTTATGACGGCCACAATCCGCTTTTTACATGACATTGCGCGCTTTTTCGCCTTATGTGGGCCACCTGCCGGCGCACCCCGCGCACATGCCTCCACCGTCCGGATCACCCCGCCTTGAACAGCAGAGCCTATTTCTATCTCAGCGTCACCGCCCTTTTCTGGGGCGCGAACTCGGTGGCGGGCAAACTCGCCGTCGGCCATGTCAGCCCGATGGTGCTGACGACCTACCGCTGGATCCTCGCGCTCATCATCATCCTCGCCTTCATGCTGCCGCAGGTGAAGCGCGACTGGCCGGTGATCCGCCAGCACTGGCTCCAGTTGCTGCTCTACGGCATCTTCGGCTTCACCGCCTTCAATGCCCTGCTCTATACCGCACTCGGTTATACCAGCGCCATCAATGCCGTCATCGAGCAGGCCGGCATTCCCATGCTGATCTTCGTCTTCAACTTCGTGTTGTTCCGCATCCAGGCCTCCATCGCCCAGATCGTCGGCTTCAGCGTCACGCTCATCGGAGTGCTGATAACAGCCGCTCATGGCGAATTCTCGGCACTGGCCGCACTGGAATTCAACTTCGGCGATGCGCTGATGCTCTGCGCGGCCATCGTCTACGCCGCCTATACCGTGTCGCTGCGCTGGAAGCCGGACCTGCACTGGCAGAGTTTTATCGCCGCCCCCGCCTTCGGCGCGCTTCTGAGTGCCATCCCGCTGTTCTTCTGGGAACTGTCGCGTGGTGCTGCGATCTTTCCGGATACGACCGGCTGGGCGATCGTGCTCTATGCCGGCATCTTCCCGTCGCTGCTCTCGCAGGTGCTCTATGTGCGCGGCGTCGAGATGATCGGCGCCAACCGCGCCGGCCTCTTCATCAACGCCATCCCGGTCTTCGGCACCATTCTGTCCGTGCTGCTGATCGGCGAGACGCTCTACCCCTTCCACGTCATCGCCCTCCTCCTCGTGCTCGGCGGCATCGCCATTGCCGAATGGGGCCGGCCGAAGGACAACAAAAAACCCGCCGGATGAGCCGGCGGGTTTCTTTGCGTCTTGGGAGGACGAAGATCAGTCGACGTTGAAGACCAGCGACTTGACCTGGCGGATCGCTTCATTGGTGCGCAGCTTGTTCAGCACCTCGTCGGAGAGGGCGGCATCGACATAGAGCAGCGCGATGGCGTCGCCGCCCTGCTTGTCGCGGCCGAGCTGGAAGTTCGCGATGTTGACGCCGGCCGCACCGAGCGTCGTGCCGATGAAGCCGATCATGCCGGGAACGTCGGTGTTGGTGATGTAGACCATGTGGTTGCCGACATCAGCGTCGAGGTTGATGCCCTTGATCTGGATGAAGCGCGGCTTGCCATCGGAGAAGACCGTGCCGGCGATCGAACGCGTCTGGTTCTCCGTCTTGACGGTCAGTCGGATATAGCCGTCGAAGACGCCCGACTTGTCGCGCTTGACCTCGGAGAGGATGATGCCTTTTTCCTTGATCATCACAGGCGCCGAAACCATGTTGACGTCGGAAACCTGGGTGCGGATGAGGCCGGCAAGTGCGGCGCTGGTCAGCGCCTTGGTGTTCATCGTCGCGGTCGCGCCATCGTAAAGAATCTCGATTTCCTTGATCGCGCTTTCCGTGACCTGGCCGACGAAGGCGCCGAGCACGTCGGCAAGCCGGATGAACGGCTTCAGGATCGGCGCTTCCTCGGCGGTGATCGACGGCATGTTGATGGCGTTGGAAACGGCACCACGCACCAGATAGTCCGACATCTGTTCGGCGACCTGGAGAGCGACGTTCTCCTGCGCTTCCGTGGTCGAGGCGCCGAGATGCGGCGTGCAGACGACGTTCGGCAGGCCGAAGAGCGGGCTTTCCTTGGCGGGCTCGACCTCGAAGACGTCGAAGCCGGCGCCGGCGACCTTGCCGGATTTCAGCGCTTCGGCGAGATCCGCCTCGACCACGAGGCCGCCGCGGGCGCAGTTCACGATGCGCACGCCGTCCTTCATCTTGGCGATTGCCGCCGCGTCGATGATGTTGCGGGTCTTGTCCGTCAGCGGCACATGCATGGTGATGAAATCGGCCTCGGCGAACAGTTCGTCGAGCTCGACCTTCTTCACGCCCATTTCCTCGGCGCGTTCCTTGGAGAGGAACGGGTCGTAGGCGATGACGTGCATCTTGAGACCGATGGCGCGCGAGCAGACGATGGAACCGATATTGCCGGCACCGATGACGCCGAGCGTCTTGCCGGTGATCTCGACGCCCATGAACTTCGACTTCTCCCACTTGCCGGCCTGCGTGGAGGTATCGGCGGCGGGAAGCTGGCGGGCGACGGCGAACATCAGGGCGATGGCGTGTTCCGCCGTGGTGATCGAGTTGCCGAAGGGCGTGTTCATGACGATGATGCCGCGGCGCGAGGCGGCCGGGATGTCGACATTGTCGACGCCGATGCCGGCGCGGCCGATGACCTTGAGGTTGGTCGCAGCAGCGATCAGCTTTTCCGTCGCCTTGGTGGCGGAGCGGATGGCGAGGCCGTCATAGTTGCCGATGATTTCGGCAAGCTTGTCCTTGTCCTTGCCGAGCTGCGGCTGGAAATCGACATCGACGCCGCGATCACGAAAGATCTGGACGGCGGTTTCCGACAGTTCATCGGATACGAGTACGCGAGGTGCCATGGTATGGGCTCCTGATAAAAGGGGGTTGGGCTGAAACCTATCCGTCGTCATGCTCGGGCTTGTCCCGAGCATCTGCGACCGATCGGCCATATCGAAGTGGTCAGATCCTCGGCACAAGGCCGAGGATGACGAAATCATGCTTGAGACGGTTTACGCCGCAGCCTTGGCAAGCGTCGCCTTCTGGGTCTCGAAAGCCCAGGTCAGCCACGGCATCAGCGCTTCGAGGTCCGCTGTATCGATGGTCGCACCGGCCCAGATGCGCAGGCCCGAGGGGGCATCGCGGTAGGCGCCGATGTCATAGGCGACACCCTGTTTTTCAAGAAGTGCGACGAGACCCTTGGCGAAGGCGGCCTGTGCATCGGCGTCGAGTGCCGCCACGTCCTTGTCGGCGATGGTCAGGCAGACGGAGGTGTTGGAGCGCGTTTCCGGCGCCTTGGCCAGGTTGGCGATCCAGCCGTTGGCCTCGACGAAATCGAAGATCACCTGGGCGTTCGCGTCAGCGCGCGCCATCAGGCCCTTGAGGCCGCCGACTTCCTTCGCCCAGAGAAGCGCATCGATATAGTCTTCGACGCAGAGCATGGAGGGCGTGTTGATCGTTTCGCCCTGGAAGATGCCCTCGATGATCTTGCCGCCCTTGGTCATGCGGAAGATCTTCGGCATCGGCCAGGAAGGCGTGTAGCTTTCCAGGCGCTCGACGGCCCGCGGCGACAGGATGATGACGCCATGCGCGCCCTCGCCGCCCAGCACCTTCTGCCAGGAGAAGGTGACCACGTCGAGCTTGGCGAAATCGAGGTTCTGCGCGAAGGCGGCCGAAGTTGCGTCGCAGATGGTCAGGCCCTTGCGGTCTGCCGGAATGAAGTCCGCATTGGCAACGCGCACGCCGGATGTCGTGCCGTTCCAGGTGAAGACCACGTCACGGTCGAAATCGATCGTGGAAAGGTCGGGCAGCAGGCCGTAATCGGCCGTGATCTTGCGGGTATCGGGAAGCTTCAGCTCCTTCACCACGTCGGAAACCCAGCCCGAGCCAAAACTTTCCCAGGCGACCATGTCGACGCCGCGCGGGCCGAGCAGCGACCACAGCGCCATCTCGACGGCGCCGGTATCGGAGGCCGGCACGATGCCGATGCGGTAATCCGCCGGCACTTCCAGGACTTCACGGGTGAGGTCGATGGCCTGCTTGAGCTTGGTCTTGCCGACCTTGGCGCGGTGCGAACGACCGAGCGCGGCATCGGAAAGCGCTTCGAGCGACCAGTTGGGACGCTTCGAGCAAGGGCCAGAAGAAAAATGGGTGTTGTTCGGACGCACGTCCGGAGCGGCGACGGTCTTCGTCATGATTGCTATCCTTCCAGATAGATAGCCCTTCGTTGGGGAAGGGTGTCCCGCCGCCGTGAATATGGAAGAGCCTTTTTGAAGTCAAGCGGATTATGTCGCGAACGAAAAATAATCCGGCGTAAACGGAAACGGCGCGCCGGTTGCCCGACGCGCCGTCCGTGAAAGAATGGATGATGTCTACCAGGTGGTGACGCGGATACCGGCACGGATCTCGTGCTTCTGGAAACCGTCGTCCCGCCCGCGGGCGCTCACCGTGCCGACGCCCGGCACTTCGGTGCTGCCGCCGAACATCTTGCCGCCGGCCATGTCGGTGAAGCGGTAGCCGAGGTCGAGCTTGACGCGGTTGGTGAGATCGACCGAGGCGCCAGCCATAAGCGCATAGGTGAAGCGCCAGCTGTCGCCGCCCTTCACCCGGAGTTCGTCGAAGGTCTGCCCGCCGCAGGAACCCGTGCCGTTTTCGCAGTTTGCCGTGGTGCGGAAGCTGTCCCAGTTCATGTAGGTCACGCCCGCGCCGGCGCCGACATAGGGCGTGATGCCGGCATAGGTCCCGAGATCCACATAGCCGTTGGCGAGGAGGTGAGCCGCATTGTAGTCCGCCTTCTGGCCGAGGCGGCAGGTCGTGCCGGCCGGCGCCGTGATGCAGGGCGAATCGATGTCGGAGCCGCCGCGCAGCGAACCGCTGAAGAAATCCGTCGTCAGGTCGGCGCGCAGGAAATTGTTGAACTGGTAGCCCATGCCGACGCCGTAGGAGACCGGCTTGGAGAAGCGCGCATCGTCGAAATCGCCCTCGGCAAAGGTGGAGCCGAACGCCTCGATCCGGTAATCCGGCTTGTCATGGTTGACCCAGCCGGCATAACCGAGGTCGCCGCGGATGTACCAGCCTTCCGCGACCGTGCTTTCCGAAACGTCGATTTCCGGCGCGTTGATGATGTCGAGGTCGCTCGCCAGTGCGCTCGTTCCGATGAGACCCGCAAGGACGGCGATACCAAGCGGTGCGATACGACGAAACATGCTCTCGATCCCTTGAGGCCGGCCGGGCCGGCGGTTGCGCGGAGGGTGCGAGGCCACGCATCCGTGGCCGCCTTACACCGTTGGTTAACCATAAATCTTAAGGAATGAAGAAACGGTTAAGTGGCGGGTTTTCCTGCGCGATCGGCAAAACAAAAGGCCGCCCCGAGGGGCGGCCTTGAGAAGAGATTCAGCGTGATGCCGCTTACTTGTAGACCGGCTGCTCGACCGGGATATCGACCGGCGGGATATAGGCCTGCTGTTCGCAGCCGCTGAAGGAATAACGCAGGCCGGCGCGGGCCTCGTGGCTGTAGAAGCCCTTGTCGCGGCCCGGGCCGCCGCCGACATTGTAGCCGAACATGTTGCCCTTGGTGACGTGGCGGAAGCGGTAACCGAGGTCGGCCTTCAGGTTGCAGGTCAGGTCGACGGAGGCGCCGGCCATCAGCGCATAGGTGAAGCGCCAGCTCTTCTTGCCGCGGTGGTGGAAGGTCGGGTCGCAGTTCGTCGGATCGCCGTCGTCGCACGAGGTGTTGTCGAGGCCCTTCCAGTTCACGTAGGTGCCGCCGATACCGGCGCCGACATAGGGCGTGATCGAGCCGTAGGTGCCGATGTCCACATAGGCGTTAGCGAGCAGGCTGAGCGCGGTGAGCGACGAGACGTCCCGCGACGTGCAGTTCGGCGAAACGCCGCAGCCGCCCGAGGTCGAGCCCTTGAACTTCGACTTGAACATGTAGTCAAGCGTCACGTCCGTACGGAAGTGATCGTTGATCTGGTAACCGACACCGCCGCCGAGCGTGAAGCCGCTCTTCAGGTTCGTGGAGTCGAATTCCCGCACGCGGTCGTTGGAGCCCTGGAAGTATTTCGCGCCGCGCAGCTTGTTATAGGACCAGCCCGTGTCGCCGCGCAGATACCACCCGCCCGTCTCGATGATGGTTTCCTGCACCGGCGCCTCGACGACCTCCGGCTGGTAGATATCGGCTGCGTAGCCGGTCGTGCCCGTCAGCAGGACCGCGACGACGCCACTCAAAACTTTCCTCATGGCCTTGCTCCAATAGGCTTTTGCTTGGCAGCCCGGCACACCGGATTCCAAGTCCCTCGATCAGGAGTGGATAATGGCGAGGAAAGGTTAAGGGCCGATTAACTACAAACATTTACCGTCTTTGTTAACGAGCGTTCACGAGTTCGGTAAACAACACCTGAAATTCGAGTAATCTTCGAAACAACTTCATCGGCAAAAAGAAAAAGGCCGGCGCATTGGCACCGGCCCTTAAGAATAGATGAATCGAACAGGATCAGGCGGCGTTGCGCACGGAGCCGATCACGGCGACCAGGTCGTCGACGATGCGCTCCACCTTCGCCCGGTCGTCGCCCTCCGCCATGACGCGGATCAGCGGTTCGGTGCCGGAGGGGCGGATGAGCAGGCGGCCGCTCTTGGCGAGCTCGCTTTCGGCATCGGCGATCGCCTGGCGCACGGCGGCGTCCTCCAGCGGCTGGCCGGCCTGGATGCGCACGTTCTTCAGCACCTGCGGCACCGGCTCGAAGCGGTTGCACACCTCGCTCACCGTCTTGCCGTTGCGCTTGACGCAGGCGAGCACCTGGAGGGCGGCTACGAGGCCGTCGCCCGTCGTGCCGAAATCCGACAGCACGATATGGCCGGACTGCTCGCCGCCGACATTGTAATCGTGCTGGCGCATATGCTCGACGACATAGCGGTCGCCGACCTTGGTGCGCTCAAGCCCGAGGCCCTTGCCGGTGAGGAAACGTTCAAGCCCGAGGTTCGACATGACGGTGGCGACGATGCCGCCGCCGCGCAGCATGCCGTCGGCCGCCCAGCTTTCGGCGATGACGGCCATCAACTGGTCGCCGTCGATGATCTTGCCGTTCTCGTCGATGATCTGCACGCGGTCGGCATCACCATCGAGCGCGATACCGATATCGGCGCGAACCTCGTGCACCTTGCGCTGCAGGGCATCCGGATGCGTCGAGCCGCATTCGAGGTTGATGTTGAGGCCGTCCGGCTCGTTGCCGATCGTCACGACGTCGGCGCCGAGCTCCCAGAGTGCGGCAGGCGCCACGCGGTAGGCGGCGCCATTGGCGCAGTCGATCGCAACGCGCAGGCCCTTCAGCGTCACGTCGCGCGGCAGGGTGCGCTTGGCGTGTTCGATATAGCGGTCATGCACGCCGTCGATGCGCTTTGCCCTACCGATCTCGGCGGACTTGGCGAGCTGCGCCGTGATGTCCTTGTCGAGCAGGTCCTCGATCTCCATCTCGATCTCGTCGGAGAGCTTGTAGCCGTCCGGGCCGAAGAGCTTGATGCCGTTGTCGTAGAACGGGTTGTGCGAGGCGGAGATCATCACGCCGATATCGGCGCGCAGCGAGCGCGTCAGCATGGCGACGGCGGGTGTGGGGATCGGGCCGAGGATGAAGGCATCGATGCCGGCCGCGGTGAAGCCCGCCACCATGGCGTTTTCCAGCATGTAGCCGGAGAGGCGCGTGTCCTTGCCGATCACCACGCGGTGGCGGTGCGCGCCGCGGCGGAAGAGCGTGCCCACGGCGATGCCGACCCGCATGGCAAGGTCCGGCGTCATCGGGAAGATGTTGGATTGTCCCCGGATACCGTCCGTGCCGAAATAACGACGTTTCATGTTCTCTCCTGAAAATCGCCGGCCTGGGCTGCGCATTCAGCGCTGCGCCCGGCTCTCAAGCGTTCACTCTGCCGCCCGCGCGTCCATCTCAGGGCAGAAGGCGGAAATACAATAATTCCGCCCCGTGATCCAATCCTTAAAACGGCGTAGAGCTGTCATACTTCTTTGCCATAAAAGTCGGCAAAGAGCATCCATCCGCATATCAGAATTCATTACAGCCCGTTACCGAACGAAAACGGCCGGAAAGGATTTTCCGGCCGTTTTCAATTCGTTCGAACGGATCGCTTATTGCGGCTGCGGTTCGAGACCGCCTTCCGCCTCGCCACCCTTCTTGTGGCCGGCCTTCGGCACGGCCGAGCCGCGATGCGGCGGCGTATCGTCGCCGAGGTCGCGCGCGGGCTTCTCGCCGCGGATCAGCGCCTTGATCTCTTCACCCGTCAGCGTCTCATATTCAAGCAGGCCTTCGGCCAGCGCCACGAATTCATGGTTCTGTTCGGTGATGATGCGCTTGGCCTCGGAATAGGCCTCGTCGATCAGGCGGCGGATCTCGTTGTCGATCTTCTGCGCGGTCGCTTCCGAAACGTTCTTCTGCTGCGCCACCGAATGACCAAGGAAGACTTCCTGCTGGTTTTCACCATAGGCGACCTGGCCGAGCTGATCGGAGAAGCCCCACTGCGTCACCATCGCACGGGCGAGCTTGGTCGCCTGTTCGATGTCCGAGGATGCGCCGGAGGTGATGTTGTCCTTGCCGAAGGTGATTTCCTCGGCGACGCGGCCGCCCATCATGATAGCGAGGCGCGAGACCATCCACTTGTAGCTCATTGAGTAGCGGTCGCCTTCCGGCAGCTGCATGACCATGCCGAGCGCACGGCCGCGCGGAATGATCGTCGCCTTGTGCAGCGGGTCGGCGAGCGGCACCTTGAGCGCGACAATAGCGTGGCCGGCCTCGTGATAGGCGGTCAGCTTCTTCTCCGCCTCGGTCATGGCGGAGGAGCGGCGCTCGGCGCCCATCATGATCTTGTCCTTGGCGTCCTCGAATTCCTGCATGGTGACGAGACGCTTGTTGCGGCGCGCGGCCATCAGGGCGGCTTCGTTGACGAGGTTCATCAGGTCGGCACCGGAGAAACCGGGCGTACCGCGGGCGAGCACCTTGAGGTCAACATTCGGCGCGAGCGGCACGTTGCGAACGTGAACCTTGAGGATGCGCTCGCGGCCGACAATGTCCGGGTTCGGCACGACGACCTGGCGGTCGAAACGGCCGGGACGCAGCAGCGCCGGGTCGAGAACGTCCGGACGGTTGGTCGCGGCGATCAGGATGATGCCTTCATTGGCTTCAAAGCCGTCCATCTCGACGAGGAGCTGGTTCAGCGTCTGCTCGCGCTCATCATTGCCGCCGCCGAGACCGGCACCGCGATGACGGCCGACGGCGTCGATTTCGTCGATGAAGATGATGCAGGGCGCGTTCTTCTTCGCCTGTTCGAACATGTCGCGCACGCGGGATGCACCGACACCGACGAACATTTCGACGAAGTCCGAACCGGAAATGGTGAAGAACGGCACATTCGCCTCGCCCGCGACGGAGCGTGCGAGCAGCGTCTTACCGGTGCCGGGCGGGCCGACGAGCAGCACACCGCGCGGGATTCGTCCGCCGAGGCGCTGGAACTTCTGCGGGTCGCGCAGGAATTCGACGATCTCTTCCAGGTCCTGTTTGGCTTCGTCGACGCCGGCGACATCCGCGAAGGTGACGCGGCCATGCGCTTCGGTCAAAAGTTTCGCCTTCGACTTGCCGAAACCCATGGCGCCGCGCGAGCCACCCTGCATCTGGCGCATGAAGAACAGCCAGACACCGAGGATCAGGAGCATCGGCAGCAATGTGCCGATATAGCTCAGGAAGCCGGACGAGCCGTCCGTCTCCGGCCGTGCGCTGACGACGACGTTCTTCGCCTCCAGGCGCTGGACCAGCGAGTTGTCGCCGGTCGGTGCGTAGGTCTGGAAGGTCGCGCCGGTCTCGACATAGCTGCCGACGATCTTTTCGCCGGTGATGACGACTTCCTTCACCCGGCTCGAGTCGACCTCCTTGAGGAACTGCGAATAGGGGATTTCCCGCGAGCCGGTTTGTGCCGGGCTCGTCTGGAACATGCTGAACAGCGCGATCAGCAGGAGGGCGATGATCGCCCACAGGGCGAAGTTTCGGAAATTGGGATTCATCGAACTTTCCGGGCACTTTCCCGGCCGGGGTTTCCCGGCCGCTTCTTTGATGCCTAACATAGGGTCGCCGTGCGGCCTTGCCAAGGCAAAGCGCGTGCCCCCGGGGCTTTTCTCGTAATATCGTCAACGCCGCAGAACCTTCGGCATTGACAGACACATTACCACAACGCTTTCGAGCGCGCCTTCATTCGTTAGGCGGAGGCGAAAACGGCGCGCGCCCGACAATCGCTGCGAGCGCATTGGCAAGCGGCAGATCGAAACGCGGCAGGAAACGGGCATAGGGCGCGATCAGCGGCTCGATCGTCGCCGCGGCCGCAGGCACCGGCCCGCCATGCTCGAAATCCAGGCGCGGCATGGCGCGGCTGGCGCGCAAGACCGGCCCGCGGAGGTCGGCGCCGCCGGTGTCGCCGGCCGGCGAAACCGCGATCGTCCGGTCGCTCCGGTTGGTGATGCGGTATCTGCCGTCCCAGACGGCGACCTCCCCTGCCGGGAGTCCGAGGCGCCCGATGCCGCGGCATTCGCGATAGAGGAAAAGGCCCTCGCGGCGGCGGTCGAAGACGACGCGGCCGGCGGTCAGCCGCGACAGTGTGCCGCTGGCGAGGAAGGCCCGCAGCCGTTCGGCCGAGGCGGCCTCCAGGACATGCACCCGCCCGCCCGCCGTGGCCGCCAGCAGCAGAAGGCCCCGCCAGGCCGCCGGATCGGCGAGGAGGGCGACAGCGGCCCGGTCCATCGCGAAGAGGCCGTTCTCCGCGCGAACATGCCTCGTGAGAAAACCGGCCGCGTGCTCGGAAAGCGAAATCCTGTCATCGCCTGCGTACACCGGCTCCGTCGCAGTACCCCGCTGGCGCAGGCGCACCCGTTCGAAACGCGGATTGCTGTTGCTCGGATCGTCGAGCCAGCTTTCGCCCCGCGCGACGAGGAATGCCCTGATCACAGCCCGCTCCACCGAAAGGAAGGGCCGCAGCAGCCAGACGGACCCGTTCAGCAGAACGGCCTCCGCCATGCCGGAAAGGCCAATGCCCTCCGGCGAACGCTCGGCGCGCATCGCGACGGTCTCGTTCTGGTCGTCGCTGGTATGGGCGGCGAGGATCGCATCCGCACCGATCTCGATGGCGGTCTCAGTGAGCAGGTCGTAGCGTTTGGCACGGGCGGCGGCTTGCAGGCCGGCGGTCGGCTTTTCGCCCGGCCAGCGGCAGGTGACATGCGCGATGCCGTGGCGCGCGCAAAGCGCTTCGACCCACCTCGCCTCCTCGGCTGAGCCGGCGCGAAGGTCGTGGTCGATGGTGCAGGCGGAAAGGGTGATGCCGGGATAGCGCCCGGTCGCGCAGAGCGTGGCAAGCGCCACGAGGAGCCCGGTCGAATCGCTGCCGCCGGAAATGGCGATCAGCAGGCGGGCGGGGGCCTCGAAACTGTTCAGCAAACGGCCGGCTGCCTCTACGACGGAATTTTCCGCGGGGGCCACGGCGTTTACCCGGTCGGCAATCAGCAGGAAAGGCGGCCTTGTTCGGACGTCACCTTGGTCTTCACGGCCTTGGAGGCGTCGGGGTAACGCTTGCCCACTTCGCGCAACGTCGCGCAGGCGGTCTCGCGGTTGTCGAGGGCGGCAAGCGACATGCCGAGCTTCAGCAGCATTTCTGGCGCCTTCTTCGACTTGCTGAACGTCTGGTGCGCATTCAGGAAGGTCTTTGCGGCGTCGTTGAAATTGCCCTGCGAATATTGCGCCTCGCCGAGCCAGAAATTGGCGTCCGCCGCCTTCTCGCCGCTCGGGAAGATGTCGAGATAATCGCGGAACTCGCGCTCGGCGAGCTGGTAGTCGCCGGAGAGCACATGGCCGTAGGCGACCTGGTAGAGGTCGTCCGGATTGTCGAGCGAGGCGGTCGACGACTGCGAGGCCGAAGGCAGGCCGCCATCGACGCCCGGCAGCGAATTGTCGTTGCCGATCGAGGCGCTCTGGTTGTCGAGGTCCGGATTGGTCGCAGCACCGATCGGGTTGCCGTTCTCGTCGAACTTGATCGAGCCGAGCTCCTGCGGCCCGGCGCCGCCGTTGCGGTTTTCGGTACCCAGCGTGTCGGTCCCGGCGGTATCATCCGCCGGCACCCTGTTCGAAGCGATCTGCTGGTCGGCAGTGCCGCCGTTCACCGGCTTGTCGAGCGCACCGCTCTTGCCGGTGCCCCCGCTTTTTTCGATCTCCTGGAAGCGGTACTCGTTGTCTTCCTGGGTCTTGCGGAGCTGTTCCTGCATCTGGAGGAGCTGGTAGCTCATTTCCTCGATGCGGCCGTTGAGGCTGCGGATCTGCTCCTCGAGCTGGCCGACGCGTGGATCCATGGCCTGCGCCAGGATCACGTTGCCCTCACCCGACCGTTCGCTGTGGGTCGGCAGGAAGCCGCTCGTCAGCATCGAGAGCGGCGACGCGCCGGTCGGCCCGACCATGCCTGCTACCGCTGCGAGACTGAGAACGCCTGCCGCGACAAGTTTCTTCATCTATCTTCGTCCTGTTGGTCCCATGATGCGCCGAAGCGCGCGGCGCAAGAGTTTTCCATATGCTCCCAAAAAGCAACGGAGTTCGGCCAAAGTGTGTTGAAAAAAGAAAGGCGGCCTCGCGGCCGCCTTTCGCACGATCCTTCCGAAGAAGGAGTTACATGCCGGCGCCGCCGAGAACGGTGACAGCGCGGCGGTTCTGCGACCAGCAGGAAATGTCGTCGCAGACGGCGACCGGCTTTTCCTTGCCGTAGGAGATCGTCTTCATGCGGTTTGCCGGGATACCGCGCGATGCGAGGTACTGGCGGGTCGCGGCAGCGCGGCGTGCGCCGAGTGCAAGGTTGTATTCACGCGTGCCGCGTTCGTCGGCATGGCCTTCGACCGTGATCGCGTAGTTCGGGTAGCGCTGAAGCCACTGGGCCTGGCGATCGAGCGTCGCTGCGGCATCGGCACGAACCGACGAGGAGTCGGTATCGAAGAAGATGCGGTCGCCGACATTGACCGTGAAGTCCTGCTGCGAACCGGGCGTCGCGGCACCGGCGCCGCCGTTCAGGCCGAGGTCGCCGGCATTGTTCGGCATGTTCTTCTTGGAGGCGCAGCCTGCGAGGGCCAGCGTCATGAACAGGGCGATCATCACCGGGTTGCGGGCGATGGTCTGCATGCGGCCAGCGGCCGGGGAATGAATGCGGCTCATGAGCCGGTCTCCTTGCATCAGTTTTTGCGTCAAGTTCATTGAAGCGGCGGTTTCAATCAGGGTTGCCAGACTGTAACCGCAAGCGGTTAATCCGCATTCAACGAGTATGGTTAACGATTGCTTGTAAGACCGTCCCCGGCCCCTTGCACAAACGGAAACGGGCCTGCCCGTCTCGCCTTGCGCCCTGATTTACAGGACTTTGCGGCAAGAACGCGGCAGGCCCGCCACATATATGGTGCTACTCCAGAAGCGGCGACCAGGCCGGGTCGGAAGCGAAGCCCTTGGTCTGCACGGGCTGCTCGTTATAGCCGGAAAGGTCGATCGAGTAGATCTGCGGGCCACCGGCGCCGGCCGCCTGGCGGAAGAACATCAGCACGCGGCCGTTCGGCGCCCAGGTCGGGCCTTCGTTGTGGAAGCCGGAGGTGAGGATGCGCTCGCCCGAACCGTCCGTCTTCATCACGCCGATCGAGAACTTGCCGCCCGACTGCTTGGTGAAGGCGATGAGGTCGCCGCGCGGCGACCAGACCGGCGTGGAATAGGAACCGTCGCCGAAGGAAATGCGGCGCTGGTTGGAGCCGTCCGCGCCCATCACGTATAGCTGCGGCTTTCCGCCGCGGTCGCTTTCGAATACGACCTGCGTGCCATCCGGCGAATAGGAGGGCGAGGTATCGATCGCCGCCGTCGAGGTCAGCCGCGTCGTGGTGCGCGAGCGCAGGTCCATCGTGTAGATGTTGGAGTTACCCTCCTGCTGCAAGCTCATGATGACCTTCTGGCCATCCGGCGAGAAGCGCGGCGAGAAGGTCATGCCCGGGAAGTTGCCGACCACCTCGCGCTGGCCCGTCTCGAGCTGGAGCAGGTAGACGCGCGGCTGGTTGCCCTCGAAGGACATGTAGGTGATTTCCTGGCGGCTCGGCGAGAAGCGCGGTGTCAGCACCAGTTCATTCGCATTGGTGAGCGCGCGGGCGTTGAAACCGTCCTGGTCCATGATGGCGAGCTGGCGCTTGCGGTCCGTCTTCGGGCCGCTTTCGGCGACATAGACGACGCGGGTGTCGAAGTAGCCCTTCTCGCCGGTCAGGCCCTCATAGATCGCGTCCGCGATGATATGGGCGACGCGCCGCCAGTTTTCCGGCTGCGTATAGAATTGCTGGCCGGTGATCTGCTTGCCCGCAAAGGTGTCCCAAAGGCGGAATTCGGCGCGAAGACGACCGTCGCCTTCCTGCGTCACGCGGCCGGTCACCAGCGCCTGCGCATTGATGACCTTCCAGTCCTCGAAGCGCGGCGGCTGATCCGGATTGGAGATCTTCTCGATGAAGGCCTGCTTGTTGACGGGCGCGAAGAGGCCGGACCGCTTGAGGTCGGCCGCGATCACGTCGGTGATGCGCTGGCCGAGGTCACCGCTTGCGATGAAGTCGGTGACGGCGATCGGCAGCGGCTCGACATTGCCCTTGTTGATGTTGATTTCCACGAGCGCCCAGGCCTGCGGCAGGAACGCCACAAGGCCGGTCAGCACGACCAGAAGTCGGAGGAGAGTGCGTCTGAACATTATCTAGGCCTTCCTAGGTTCTTACATCATCTGGCTGGGGTCGAAGTTCACAACGACTTCGCTCCAGGCGTCATATTTTTCAGGCGGCAGACCCTTGAAGGGCCGCGATTTCATGATGGCGCGGCGGGCACCGCCGGCAAGCGCGCGGCGCGCGGAATCCGAACCGCCCGTCGCCACCACTTCCGGCTCGCCGATAATGTCGCCGTTCTGGTCGAGCTGCATCTTGACCTGGATGCGCACGTCGGCGGCATCCGCAAGGCCGGGGATGATCGACCAGTTGTTCTGGATCTGGCCGCGCAGCGCGTCCATCTCGCTCAGGGAAAGCTTGGTGCCGCTGGTCGTCTTCTTGCCGCCGAGTGCTGCCGTTTCCTGCGAACGCTTCGCGCCGCCGCCGGCGGCCTTTTCCTTGTTGAGAAGGGCTGCGATCTCGTCCGAGTTGAAGTCGCTGTCGTTCAGCGAGCTCGCCTTTTCCTGCTTCTTCTTCTGGTCCTTCTTGCGGTCCGGCGTCTTTGCGGTCTCGGCCTTGGCCGTTTCCACCTTCTTTTCCTCGGGCTTTTGCGCGGTTTCAGTCTTCTTCGGCTCGATCTTCGGCTTCATCTCGGGAAGCGGAATCTTGTCCGGCAGCGCTTCGGCTTCCTCGGCCTCGGCAGGCTTTTCCTCGGCGGGCGTGGCCTCGGGCTTCGGATCCGGCTTCACCTCCTGCTTGGTCTCGGCAACCGCCGCGACCTCCGTCGAGGGCTCGCTCGCAGGCTCTTCCTTCTTCACCTCTTCGACCGGCTTGGTATCGGGTGTCTGGACGACCTTTTCGGCCTTTTCCGGTGCTGCCGCGGTCTCGATGTCGCGCGGCTTTTCTTCCGGCGTCGGCAGGTTCTTCAGGTCGACGTCGTTTTCGCCGGCATTTTCCGCATTCTCGACCGGCGTCTGTTTCTTGGTCGGAACAGGCGCCGCCTTTTCCTTCATTTCGGCTTTCTTGTCGCCCTGCTGGATCTGCGTCAGTTCCTCGATCGACACGATATCGACCGGCATCGCCTCGACATTGGCGACGTCGAAGCTCTCAGGACTGCCGAGCGAGACCAGCGCCCAGGTGAGAACCAGGGTGTGGATGACAGCGGATGTGGCGATACTGCCCTTCATGGCGCGCGATCAATTGTCCGGTTTCTGATCGGTGACGAGGCCGATATTGGTGAACCCGCCCGCCTGGATGCGCGACATGACGTCGGCGACGATGCCATAGGGCGCATTGCCGTCGCCGCGCACGAAGACGCGCTCGGTATACCCCGTCGTCGCCACGGCCTGGAGCTTGGCGGCAACCTCGTCGATCGGGATTGCAGTTTCCTGCAGGAACACCTGGCCGTCTGCCTTGACCGAAACGGTGATCGGCTGCGTATCGGCATTCAGCGCGCTCGCCTTCGTCTTCGGCAGGTCGATCGGCACGCCGACCGTCATCAGGGGTGCCGCCACCATGAAGATGATGAGCAGAACCAGCATGACGTCGACGAACGGCGTCACGTTGATCTCGCTCATGGGAGCCTTCTTGCCCCCGCCGCGACGACGGCGGCCACCGCCCGAATTTTTTGTACCGACTGACATGCCCATGGCGTCGTCTCCGTCTCAGGACAGGATTACTGCGCCGCGGCGCGCGGCTGCAGCTTCTCGTCGATCTGGCGCGAAAGGATGGCGGAGAACTCGTCCGCGAACCCTTCCATGCGCGCCGTCAGCTTGCCGGCATCCGCAGAGAACTTGTTGTAGGCAATAACCGCCGGAATTGCGGCAAGAAGGCCGATCGCGGTCGCAAGAAGCGCTTCGGCGATACCGGGCGCGACGACCGCAAGGCTCGTCTGCTTGGAGCCGGCAATCGCCTGGAACGAGGTCATGATGCCGACGACCGTGCCGAACAGGCCGACGAAGGGCGCCGAGGAGCCGATGGTCGCCAGCGACCCGAGGCGCGCTTCCAGCGTTTCGGATTCGCGCGACAGCGTCACGTCCATCGCCCGGTCGATACGCATCTGCAACCCGATCGGTGATCGTGCGCCGCGCTCGAAACTCTTCTTCCATTCCCGCATCGCCGCCACGAAGATGGCGCTCATGCCGGAGGTCTGGCGGTCGGAGAGCGTGCGATAGAGCTCCTCCAGCGACTGCCCGGACCAGAAGACCTGCTCGAAACTGTCGAGCTGGCGACGGGCCTTGCCGTAGCTCAACGTCTTGTCGACGACGATCGCCCATGTCCACACGGACGCGGCGATGAGGCCGAGCATGACCAGCTTGACGACGAACCCGGCTTGCATGAAGAGCGCCCAAAGGGTCACACTATGCGCCGCTTCCAAACCCACTTGTTCCATAGACCTATGTCCCCGAATCCAAACACCCGGCACGAGCCTTTGCGGCCACGACCGGGTAACATTCACGCCTTCGCGGTTTTCCTGGGAGGTGGAACCCGCTATCGGCATTCACAAACATCGCGTCGCAGCCAAGGATTTTCACCCGCACCCGCTTCGCATGTCCGTCAAGAATGTCCGGTTGATGCCGCCGGCCGCCATGCCGGTCAAACGCTTACAACCTGCCTTCTTGACGGCAAATTTGGTTAAAGGATGACGTGCAGTGCACAAAATCCTCACCACCTGAGTAAGACATCATTATGGTTAAGGGAGTGTTACCGCTAAAGCGCGCCGGACGCTTCCTGCGCCTTGGCCAGAAAACGCACCGCCAGGCCTTCCGGCAATCGGCGCGGCCGGCCGGCCGCATTGATGACGGCGATGATGACGCGCGCGGCGATCAGCAATTGCTCGCCACGGCGGATCTCCTGGTTCAGGATCATCTTCGCGCCTCCGGCCTTTTCGGTCGAGGTAACGATGGTCAGGATGTCGTCCATGCGTGCCGGGGATTTGAAGTCGATCTCCATGCGATGCACGACGAAGACGAGCCCTTCGCGGTCCTCTTCCAAGACGAGGCTGCCCTGCTCGACGCCGAGCAGCCGCAGATAATCCGTCCGCCCGCGCTCCAGGAAATGCAGGTAGCGGGCGTGATAGACGACGCCGGAAAAATCCGTGTCCTCGTAATAGACCCGCTGCACGAGCCGGTGGCCCGCTTCGGTCAGTTCGCCTGAGAGGTGATGGTTCAAGTCGCTCATGGCGCTTCTCTCCCCCAAAGCGCCCGGAAATGCAAGGTTGCAGCGCTCAACCGAGTTCGACGACCATGATTTCCGGCGGCGAGCCGAAGCGCACAGGTGCAATCGAGCAGCCGAGCCCGCCGGAAACGCAGAGATGACGGTCCTCTTCGACGACGTGGCCATAGGCGTAGCGGTTGCCGAAGGCGGAGGGCACCATGGGTGAATAGCCGAACAGCCGCACCTGGCCGCCATGGGTGTGGCCGGACAAGGTGAGCGAGACGCGCGCCGGCACCTGCGGAAAGATATCCGGCTCATGCGCCAGGAGAATGATCGGAGCCTCGTCCATCACCTGCACCAGCGTGCCCGGCAGGTCATCGAGCCCGACATAGCCGTAGCGGTTCCATTGCCGGCCGGGACGCAGCGCGATCTGGTCCTCCAGCCCCGCAAGCCAGAAGGCGCCCGTCGTCGTCTCGATCCGCGCGGCGCTGTTCGAATAAACGGCGATGCCGGCATCGCGCAGCGCCCGATGGCTGAAGGTCTCGCCGCCGCCGACCGCCTGCGCATCGGGATCGTCCCACCAGTCATGGTTTCCAAGCACGGCATGAACGCCGAGCGGTGCCTGAAGCGTCGAGAGCGACGCAGCCCATGCCGCCGGCGGCACCTTGCCCCAGACGGCGCGCATGCTGGAGAGATAATCGCCGAGCAGCACGATGATGTCGCCGCCGAGATCGTTGGCATGGCGGCAGATGTCGCCGATGCGGCTGGCACTCATCCAGGGTTCGCAGGCATGGATATCGGCGAGCGCGACGATCCGCAGTTTCTGCCCCTCCGGCCAACCGGGCGGCACGATCCGATACGTGGTGGTACGCAGACGCAGCAGTGATTCGACACCCACGGCATAGGCGGAGGACGAAAGGCCCGCGGCAAACAGTCCACCGAAGGCCTTCAGTATCCCGCGCCGCGTCAGCACATCAATCGTCCTCGGAAAACAGCCTGAACTGCGTCGCCTCAAGGTCCTTGGGCGGCGTGAGGCCCATATGTTTCCAGGCATTTACGGTCAAAACACGGCCGCGCGGCGTGCGCTGGATGAAACCCTGCTGGATCATGTAGGGCTCGATGATGTCCTCGATCGCATCGCGCGGCTCGGACAGGCCGGCCGCGATGGTCTCGATCCCCACCGGCCCGCCGCTGAAATTGTGTGCGATCATCGACAGATACCGCCGGTCGAGCTGGTCGAGCCCCATATTGTCGACGAGCAGCCGCGTCAGCGCGTCGTCGGCGATGACCCGGGTTACCGCCTCCGCCCGCGCCACTTCGGCAAAATCGCGCACCCGGCGCAGCAGACGCCCGGCGATGCGCGGCGTGCCGCGCGCCCGACGCGCGATCTCGTGCGCGCCGTCCTCGGTGATGCCGAGCCCCATCAACCGCGCGCCGCGGCGCACGATCGATTCCAGCTCCTCGACGGTGTAGAAATTCAGCCGCACCGGAATGCCGAAACGGTCGCGCAGCGGCGTCGTCAGCAGGCCGAGGCGCGTGGTCGCAGCAACGAGGGTGAACTTCGACAGGTCGATCTTCACCGAACGCGCCGCCGGGCCTTCGCCGATGATCAGGTCGAGCTGGAAATCCTCCATGGCCGGGTAGAGGATTTCCTCGACGGCCGGGTTGAGGCGGTGGATTTCGTCGATGAAGAGCACGTCGCGCTCTTCGAGATTGGTCAGCAGCGCCGCAAGATCGCCGGCTTTCGCGATGACCGGGCCGGAGGTCGAGCGAAAATTGACGCCGAGCTCCTTCGCCATGATCTGCGCGAGCGTCGTCTTGCCGAGGCCGGGCGGGCCGACGAACAGCACATGGTCGAGCGCCTCGCCGCGGTTCTTCGCCGCTTCGATGAAGATCTTGAGGTTGGCGCGCGCCTCCGCCTGGCCGGTGAAATCGTCCAGCGTCTGCGGCCGCAAGGCGGTGTCGATATCCTCGCCGCGCTTTTCCGGCGCCAGCAGTCTGTCCTCGTCGCTCATTGAGCCCTAATCCCATTGTCGGCAGAGGAAGGCAACCGCATCACCGCGACAATTCCTTGAGGCCGAGGCGGATGAGCTTTGCGCTGTCGCCCCCCTCCCCGCCGTTCTTCAGCGCGGCGGCGACGGCATTGGCCGCCTGGTCGCGCGAATAACCAAGATTGGTCAGCGCCGAGACCGCGTCGGAAACCGGCGCCGAAGCCACCCCTTCGCCGAGCTCCTGCTTGAGCCCGATCGAGGCCGACGCCTCGCCCGCAAAGGCCGGCGCCTTGTTGCGCAGTTCGGTGACGATGCGCACCGCCACCTTCGGCCCCACGCCCGGCGCCCGCGACACAGCCGTCTTGTCCTGCAACGCGATGGCATTCGCAAGCTCGCCCGGCGTCAACGTGGAAAGCACCCCGAGCGCCACCTTGGAACCGACGCCCTGCACGCTCTGCAACAGCCGGAACCACTCCCGCTCCAGCGCCGTCAGGAAGCCGAACAGCCGGAACTGATCCTCCCGCACATAGGTCTCGATGAACAGCACCGCCGCCTCGCCGGCGGACCCGAGCCTGCCGAGCGTGCGCGCCGAACAATGGGCGACATAGCCGACCCCGTGCACGTCGATGACCACGTGGTCGTCGCCGATCTCATCGATTGTGCCTTTGAGTTTGCCGATCATGAAAGGGGTCCGTCAGGGGTGGGTTTCGGGAGTGATCAAGCGGATCATCGGAAAGTAGGTCTTGTAGCGGGCGGGGTCGCGGGTCAGCAGGCTATGCCCACGCACCAGGGCATGCGCGCCGATATAAAAATCCGGCAAGGGTGAGCGCTTGTCGCCGCCGCTACGCTTGTATTGCAAAAAAGCGAGACCTGCAGCATGTGCTGCCTCCCAGGGCAGATCCTCGCGAAGGAAAGACGTTGGCGAAAGGGCCGCGTCGAGGGCGCCGACCGTCGCAAAGCCCGCAGCCATCTCCGCGTAGATCAGCGGATTGATCAGCACGTCGCCTTGCCGTCGCACCTCGGCGATCGCAAGAAGCGACCAATCCTCGAAGGCGCTGCCGGTGTGGAAGAGATCGATGAGGACATTGGTGTCGACAAGCGTGGGCATCAGTCGCGCAACAGTCTGTAGAAGGCGTCGCCGTCGAGATCGCCAAGCGCCATCGAGCCCTTGTGGCGGCGAAGATGTTCTGTCAATGCCTGCACTTCCTGCTCGCGTTCGTCTGCCGAAGGCTCGACGCGACGCAAGACGGCGCTATCGCCCTGAAGCACGAACTCGACCTCCGATCCCGGCACGATGCCGAGATTGTTGCGCACATTCCGCGGGATCGTCACCTGGCCTTTTTCCGTCACACGCATGGTAATACCTCTGAGGTATTACTTACTGCCCACACCGGAACAAGTCAAGAACAAATCAGCCGACGAGCTTGGCGAGGCGGCCTGAGAGGCCTTGGCGATTGTGGGCGTGGCAGATGGCGATGGCCAATGCATCGGCAGCGTCGTTGCCGGTGAAGGTCGCCTTGGGCATCAGCACCTTCAGCATCATGTGGATCTGCTGTTTTTCGCCATGGCCGACGCCGATGACGGCTTTCTTCACCGCATTCGGCGCATATTCCGCCACCCGCAGGCCGGCGCGCGCCGGCACGAGCATGGCAATGCCGCGCGCCTGGCCGAGCTTGAGCGTCGCCACCGCATCCTTGTTGACGAAGGTCTGCTCGACGGCGGCCTCGTGCGGCTGGTGGCTATGGATGATCTCGGCAAGGCCGTCATGCAACTGGCAGAGGCGAGAGGCGAGATCGGCGTCGCCATCGGACGTCACGGTGCCGGAGGCGACGAAGCGCAGCGAATTGCCCAGCGTCTCGATGATGCCCCAACCGGTGCGGCGAAGCCCCGGATCGATGCCGATGATGCGAATCGTTTCCTGCATGCGAAAACCCTAATCCTGTCGACCCGACCCTGCCAGCGAAATGTGAACAAAACAAAAACAAATGGCCGTTTGCAGAAGCGCTCGCGAAAAGCTGGCGCGGATCGCTTGGATTTCACAAAACTGAACCTACATGGGAGCACAATCAAATCTACTCACAGCGAGGCCGCTCCCATGGTGCCCTTCTCCATCCTCGACCTTTCCCCGGTCACCGAAGGCGGCACAGTCGCCCAGTCGCTCGAAAATTCACGCCGTCTCGCGCAGGAAGCGGAGGCGCATGGCTACAAGCGCTTCTGGCTCGCCGAACACCACGGCATGCTCGGCATCGCCAGCGCCGCCACCTCGCTCGTCATCCAGCATGTCGCGGCGGGCACGCAGAAAATCCGCGTCGGCTCCGGCGGCATCATGCTGCCGAACCATTCGCCTCTGGTCATCGCCGAACAGTTCGGCACGCTGGCAGCCCTCTTCCCGGATCGCATCGACCTCGGCCTCGGCCGCGCACCCGGCACCGATATGCGCACGGCCCAGGCAATGCGCCGCAACCTCGACAGCGCCGCCAACAATTTCCCGCAGGATGTCGTCGAGCTGATGCAGCTGATGGGTCCGACGAGCCCGCAGCAGCAAGTCATCGCCATCCCCGGTGCGGGCACCAACGTGCCCGTCTGGCTGCTCGGTTCCAGCCACTATTCGGCACATCTCGCCGGCATGCTCGGCCTGCCCTTTGCCTTCGCCTCACATTTCGCGCCGGACATGCTGCTGACGGCGCTCGAAATCTACCGCGAGCGCTTCGAGCCCTCGCAATATCTCGACAAGCCGCATGCCATGGTCGGCGTGATGGGGGCGGCCGCCGATACGGATGCGGAAGCCGACTATCTCTTCACCTCGATGCAGCAATCCTTCGTGCGCCTGCGCCGCGGCACGCCCGGCGCCTTCCCGGCACCGGTCACCGACATGGAACCGCACTGGAGCGATGGAGAACGCATCAATGTCGAGCACACGCTGCAATATGCGGTGGTCGGCGGGCCGGACAAGATCAAGCGCCGCATCGCCGATTTCCTGTCGATCACCAAGGCCGACGAACTGATCGTCTCCATGCCGATCTACGACATGGACGCCCGGCTGAAATCGGTCCGGCTCTTCGCCGAGGCGCAGCGGGGGCTTGCGCTCGCCGCCTGAACGAAGAAGGCCGGGGCCTCGTGGGCACCCGGCCTTTCAATGACCACTTCTCCATCGTCATGGTCGGGCTTGCCCCGACCATCCATGCCGCGCCTGCCGCGTGGATCCTCGGGTCGAGCCCGAGGATGACGGAGAGAGTAGGCTAGACCCGGCCGATCAGGCCGATAGCTTGGCCATGACTTCGTCGGAGACCTCGAAGTTCGAGTAGACGTTCTGCACGTCGTCGTCGTCTTCCAGCGTGTCGATGAGCTTCATCAGCGACTGCGCCTTTTCCTCGTCGACCGGCACGGTGTTCTGTGCCTTCCAGATCGCCTTGATCGTCTCGGCTTCGCCGAGCTTGTCTTCCAGCGCCTTTGAGACCTCGCCGATATCCTCGAACCCGCAGAGGATCGTGTGGCCTTCCTCGTCGGTCGTCACGTCTTCGGCACCGGCGTCGATTGCGGCTTCCATGACGGCGTCGGCACTGCCGACGCCAAGCTTGTAGGTGATTTCGCCGACGCGGTCGAAGGAGAACGAGACCGATCCGGTTTCGCCGAGCGCGCCGCCAGCCTTGGAGAAGGTCGAGCGCACGGAGGAGGCCGTGCGGTTGCGGTTGTCGGTCAGCGCTTCGACGATGACGGCGACGCCGCCGGGGCCGTAACCCTCATAGCGGACTTCCTCGTAGTTCTCGCCGTCGACGCCGGAGGCCTTCTTGACGGCGCGCTCGATATTGTCCTTCGGCATGGACTGCGCCTTGGCGTTCTGGATCGCCAGGCGCAAGCGGGCATTCATCGACGGGTCGGGCAGACCGGTCTTCGCCGCAACCGTGATTTCACGGGCAAGCTTGGAGAACATTTTCGACCGCACGGAATCCTGTTTGCCCTTGCGGTGCATGATATTCTTGAACTGTGAATGGCCAGCCATGGCACCCCTGTCTCGCTTTTTGGCGCCCCATTTCCGGTCGCCGGTCACTGTGCCGGAGCCCCTGCCGCGGTGACGCGCCAGCCTGCTGCCCCGATTTTCGAAATGCCGCCTTATAATTTCATTGCCGCCGGACGTCCAGCAGTCGCGCAAACAAAGCGGTAACTGCTTCAATCGGCCCGGACGCGGGCGCGGCTCAGCAGGAAGGAGTGGCCGTCATTGCGCTCGCAGGTCAGCCCCGTGCGCTCCGAATAGCAGGTGAACGGACCGCCGGACCAGGTCTCGCCATAGCCGAGGGTGTGCTCGCTGCCGCAACAGCCCTGATCACCGACATTGCTTTGAACGGAGGCCTTGCCGCTACGCCCCAGCGTCGCGCGCAGATATTTCGGCTCGACGCGGTCGCAGGACAGTTCCGGTCCGCCATCGGCAGGCTGGTAGACCGCCGTGCCGCCCTCGGGAATGTAGACGCAGCCGATATTGCCGGACGGCAGGATAAAATCCTCCGCCACGCCGAGCGCGCGCGTCGGGAGCTTTTCCACCGGCTGGGTGGCAAGCCCGCGCGGCTGGCCGGATTCGCCGCCGGGGCCTTCGGGCGTCGGCGCGCCGCTCGCGAAAGCAAGCGCGGAGGAAAGCAGAAAGGCGGGCACGGCAACGAGAAAACGCATCAAAAACTCCGGCATCAGACGCCGGAGAGAATATGGATCGTCGGCCGCTTGGGCAAGCTGCGGATGGAAACGGTCATCGTCGCATCGTCGTCGGTCACCGCGTCGAAGCCCGTGCCGAACATAGACAGGAACTGACTGATCGGCGGCCCGCGGCGGTGCATGGGCAGGATCAGCGAGGAACGCAGGCGCTGTACGACACGGCTCATGCTCTCCGCCCCCATCGTCAAACCGCCATCGACCGGCACCATCAGCACGTCGAGCCGGCCGATCTCGGCATATTGTTTTTCGGTCAGCTCATGATGCAGATGGCCGAGATGGCCGATGCAGAGGCCCGCAACCTCGAAGATGAAGATGGAATTGCCGTTCGGCTCCATCGATCCGCCCCAGTTGCGGATATCGGTCGGCACGTTGCGGATATAGGTATCGCCCACCACGACATCGTGGTCCGCCCCCTTTGGCGAGCCATCCTGCCAGCCATGCAGGACATATTCGATGCCCGGCTCCGGGCTCATCGTGTAGTGGCTGGAATGGGCCTTGTTCATCGTCACCACGGTCGGCAGCGCCGGCGGCTTGTACCAGCCGTTATAGTCGGTGGCGATCTTCACGCCCGCCGGCGTTTCGATGAAGAAGGTCGAGTGGCCGATATAGGTGATCTTCACCTCCTCGTTCGCCTTCGCCTGCACCTTGAGGGCGGGCTCAGTGGAAAAGCTGGCGAAGGTGACCGAGGGAAGCGAGCGCGCGATCATCTGGCACTGGCTGACAGGCGTTTCCGCCTGTGCCGATGCCAGCCGGGGCGCCGCGAGCACGGCGAAGGCTGCAACGATCAACGGAATGAGCAGGAGATGCGGCATCAGCGGCTCCGTTCATTGGGTCGGCGGGACTATGCGCCCGCAAGCATCGCCGGTCGAGATTTGCCGGCCGGCGCGGCGATCACAATCCGTTGACTGGCCATCGACCGGAACCTTGGCCGCCCGCTCACGTTCCCTTGCCATCAACGCCAACAGACGAGAGGAATATCCATGTCCAATCTCACCCGTGCCCGCGAAAACCCCAAGGAACAGCTTTTCGACGAAATCGACAAGATTCATGCCGGCATGCTCGGCGTCGAGGGCAGCCACATGCACATGCAGCCGATGGCGCCGCAGCTCGACCGCCAGACGGCGACGATCTGGTTTTTCACCAGGACGGATGCGGAGATCGTCGACGCCATCTCGCCGGGTTCGCGCGCGCATTTCTGCGTCGTCGGCAAGGACCACGATTACCATGCCTGCCTCGCCGGCCGCCTGTCCGTGCGCAAGGACCCGGCCAAGATCGACGAATACTGGAGCTCGATCGTCGAGGCCTGGTTCGACCATGGCAAGGACGACCCGAGACTTACCATGCTGGCGCTGGAAATCGAGGATGCGGAAGTCTGGGCCTCGACCGGCAGCAAGCTGAAATTCGGCTGGGAGATCGCCAAGGCCAACTTCAACCCGGACGAGGAGCCCGATGTCGGCGTGAAGGCGCACCTGACCTTCAACGGCGGCTCAGCCGATCACCTGCGCCACATGGTCTGAGGCTCTGGTTTTGTTTGCCGCATTGTCCGACGTCGACGCGATCCCGCTTCGACTGGAAATGCTCTAGCGCCAGAACTCCGGCACCGCTTCGGCCAGCCGCGGGCCGAGCCGTAGCGGTGCGACCTTTTCGGCAAGCCCCGTGCGGTCGGAAATTTCCACTGCAAGGCCGCAGATCGTCGCCGGTCCGGACGCCGCCTCGAAGCGGCTTTTCGGCATTTTCGAGATGAAGCGGTTGAGTGGCTCTTCCTTCTCCATGCCGAGCGACGAATCGTAATCGCCGCACATGCCGGCATCCGACATATAGGCCGTGCCGCCGTTGAGGATCTGGCAATCGGCCGTCGGCACATGGGTGTGCGTGCCGACGACGACGCTGGCGCGGCCATCGACGAAATGGCCGAAGCACTGCTTTTCGCTCGTCGCCTCGGCGTGGAAGTCGAAGATTACGGCATCCGCCTGCTCGCCCAAGGGGCAGGAGGCCAAGATTGCCTCGCCCGCCTTGAAGGGATCGTCGAGCTCGGGATGCATGAAGACGCGGCCCATGATGTTGGCGACGAGCACCCGTGCGCCATTCTTTGCGATGAAGAGATTGGCGCCGCGGCCGGGCGTGCCGGCGGGATAGTTGGCGGGACGCAGGAACTGGTCGTGGCGGCCGGCGAAGGTCACGGCCTCCTTTTGGTCCCAGACATGGTTGCCGGTCGTCACGACGTCGGCGCCGGCATTGATGGTCTCCAGGAAGATTTCTTCCGTGATGCCGAAGCCGCCGGCCGCGTTCTCCCCGTTGACGACGACGAAATCCAGCTTGAAATCGCTGATCAGCCCCGGCAGGCGCTGCCAGACGGCGGTCCGCCCTGTCTTGCCCACCATATCGCCCAGAAAGAGAAAACGCATCGAAACTGCCTTACGAAACCTGTTGGAACAAACGGAAGCCGCTTTCGGTGAGGATCGCGTCCAGCGCGACATCATGCGGTTCCGCGGGTACTGATGCCACTTCCTGGCAGTCGAACGCAATGCCGATCAGTTTTGGCGCATGGCCCTTTGCCTTCAGACGGTCGATCGCCCGGTCGTAATGGCCGGCGCCGTAGCCGATGCGGTGGCCCGCTCTGTCAAAGGCGGAGAGCGGCACCAGCAGGATATCCGGATCGAGCACGGCTGCCTCCGGTCCAGGCCCCGTCGTGCCGAAGCCGGTCTTCACCACCTCGGCGCCCATCACCAGTTCACGAAAGACGATCGTCTCGCGATCGAGCACGACGGGCAGGCAGAGCCGTGCGCCGCGCGTGCGCAAATGGGCGAGCAGCGGCCGGATATCCGCCTCCGAGCGGATCGGCCAGAAACCGGAAATCACCATGCCCGGCTCGAAGTCGATGCGGTCGCCCGCATGCTCGACCATGGCAAGGCTCCCTTCGATGCGCGCTTCCGGCGTCATCGCATCGCGGAATGCCAGCCGCTCGTTGCGGATCGCTGCCTTCAGTTCCTTGGATGTCACGGGGGATGTCACGGATCTCTCCAGCCTTTTGCGCGTGGCTTACCAGCTAGCAGCGCCGGAAGGCAAATCCCCATCTTTTTGCGACAGGGCGAAGTCGCGGGAATACGTGCCGCAACGGGACATGGAGGCAAAAAACGGCGCGCTTCCGTTAAGCATTGGAGCAGCTTGTGCTTGCGAAGCCGCATCCAGTCTTTAAGCGGGGCCGCATGACGTCCTCGGAAAATGATCCTTCCCGCCTTCCCGAGCTAACCGAAATCGAAAAACGGTGTCTTCAACTTGCCGCGAACGGCAGGACGCCGGCCGATATCGTGCTCGAGACCGACATTGCGATGCCGCGCGTGACTGAGGCCACGCGCAGCGCGATAGACAAGCTCGGCACGCGCAATATCACCGCCGCGATCGTCCGCGCCACCCGCCTCAACCTGATCTAGGCTGCCGCAGACGTCTCCGCCAGTCGCAGCATGGCGAGTGCTGCCCCCTCGTCGGTGATCAGCGTGTTGCAGCCGACGCGGCGGATCGTGGCGCGGATCGCGAGCGCCCGGTGCTCACCGCCGGAGACCAGCACGATGTGGCGCGCCTTCTTTACCGTATCGAGATCGATCGACATGACGCGGTGGCGGATCGGATGGTCGATCGTGTGGCCGTCCGCATCCAGAAAATTGCACATCGTATCGCAGACGCAGCCGGCCGCGATCAGCTCGTCCAGCTCGTGCCGGGCGATGAAATCGCGTGACAGCGAGGAGGAGCGCGGGCCGATATCGCCGCAGCTCACCACCGCGATATCCATGTTCTCCGCCAGCTCGAACAGGGTTTTCAAACCGCACTTTTCGATCAGGCTGCGCTTGGTCTCCCGCGAATCGACCAGCAGCGGCGCGAGGAACAGGTAACATTCGGCACCAAGCTGGCTCGCCAGCCGCCAGGTATATTCGATCGGGTTGATGTGGTGCGCCTCCACCACGCCGCCGAGCAGCGAGACGACCTTCACCCGCTCGCGCCGCGCCGGGCGGAAACTCGCAAGCGAGGCGGTCAGCGTGCGGCCCCAGCCGACTCCGATCGTGCAATCGTCGGGGATCGCCTCGGTCAGGAACTGGCCGAGCGCCAGGCCGACGCCCCTGGCATTCGCCTCCGCACTTTCGGCCGCCGGCACCACCACGGCCTCGTCCAGTCCATAGGCCTTCTCCAGCCGCACGGCGAGTTCGACGCAATCGGCCACGCCCTCGTCGATCCAGATCTGCACCTCGGAACGCTTCAGCGCTTCGTCCAGCATGCGGATGACGGTCGTGCGGCTGACGCCGATCTTTTCCGCCACGTCCTTCTGGGTGAGGCCCTGGTTGTAATAGAGCCAGGCCGCCCGGAGCCTCAGCGCCGCCGATTCCGAATAGGCCGTGTGTGTGTCGCGCCGGAGCCTTGCCACGGTGCCTCCATCTGTCTGCAATCGTTCCGGCGCAGCTTAGCACAGGAAACGAAAAATGCGACATATGTTCAGAGGATTGATCAAAAGTGCTTGACTTTTATCCACGGAAACGCCGATAGTCCGTCGCATATCGGCTGGCGGCCTTCCGTCGGCGGATGGGTTGTGCCGGCTCGCCCGACGGCTGAAACAGGAAGCACGGTCGTCGCGCGCGTCATCACAGGGAACATGGAGGAGGGTCCGGCGTTTCCGTTGGAAACGCGGCCCAGCAACAACCATTTCGGGATATCGACATGACGTCCAAGCTTGAACAACTCCGCGCGATGACGACCGTCGTGGCAGACACCGGCGACATCGAAGCCGTGCGCCGCCTGAAGCCGGTCGATTGCACCACCAACCCGACGATCGTGCTCAAGGCACTCGGCACGCCGATGTTTGCCGACACCGTCTCCGAAGCCATCCGCTGGGGCCAGTCCCAGGGCGGCAACCGCGAAGGCGTCGTCTCGGCCGTTGCCGATCGCCTGGCCATCTCCGTCGGCGCAGCACTTTCCGAAATCGTGCCCGGCCGCGTCTCGACGGAAGTCGACGCCGACCTCTCCTTCGACACGGAAGCCTCCATCGCCAAGGGCCGCGAGATCATCAAGGCCTATGAGGCGCGCGGCATCACCCGCGACCGCATCCTCATCAAGCTCGCATCCACCTGGGAAGGCATCCGCGCCGCGGAAGTGCTCCAGAAGGACGGCATCGACTGCAACCTGACGCTGCTCTTCAACAAGGCCCAGGCGATAGCCTGCGCCGATGCCGGCGCCTTCCTCATCTCGCCCTTCGTCGGCCGCATCCTTGACTGGCACGTCAAGGCGTCGGGCAAGACGTTTTCGGCCGAAGAAGATCCGGGCGTCGTCTCGGTCCGCGCGATCTACGACTACTACAAGTCCAACGGCATCAACACGATCGTCATGGGCGCCTCCTTCCGCAACACCGGCGAAATCGAAGCCCTTGCCGGCTGCGACCGCCTGACGATCAGCCCGGCGCTTCTCGAAGAGCTCGACGCTGCCGAAGGCACGCTGGAGCGCAAGCTCTCGCCGGAAAAGGCCGCCAAGGTCTCGCCGATCAAGATCGACGAAAAGACCTTCCGCTGGATGCTGAACGAAGACGCCATGGCCACCGAAAAGCTCTCCGAAGGCATCCGCGCCTTCGCCAAGGACCTCGGCAGCCTGCGCGCGATGATCGACAAGGAACTGAAGGCGGCGGCGTAAAGGCGCCCCTCCTCACCGCACCCTCCTCCGTCATGGTCGGGCTTGACCCGACCATCCATACCGCGAAGTGCCGCGTGGATCCTCGGGTCAAGCCCGAGGATGACGAAAGAAAGCGAAGAGCCTGCAGGAAACACGAAGGCCGCCCAGAGGCGGCCTTTTTGCTGCTTAACCATAAATCGGCAAACGCTCTGGTGGGGCTCGCGAAGCTTTCGACACACGCCTAGATTACGACGAGGCGACACGACGGAAGGAGCCCCTATGAAGCATTTTCTGGCAGCAATCGTTCTGCTCTGCACGGCGGCGATCGCCGTTCCGGCAGTTGCGGAAGAGGCATTCCACGGGGAATGGCAGCAAATTGCCTCGAATGCAGGTGAATGCCCGACCTGCCGCATCACCATTCGCCAAACCGGAACGTCGCTTGAAATCGTCGCCAACAACGACTGGACGGCGATCGCGGAAACCGGGGGGCATGAAACGGCGAATGGCGCAGGCTTCTGGAAACGCGGAACACGAAAGACCTATGCCGGCAAGACTTTCAACATCCGGCTCCGCCACAATGGGGATGACGAGCTTCTCATGAGGATGAGGATCGAGCCGATCCAGGGGAGAAGCCGCACGATCCAGGGCCTTTTCAAGCGGATCGAACGGCTGAAAATCTAAAAAGTGCGATCCACGACGACCGATGGATGTTTACGATCCTGGGTGCCTACAAACGTAGGTGGGCGCCATGTGACCAAGCCCACGGGCCGGGTCAGGGACAGCTCCCTTTGGATCGAGTATGGCCCCAGGGATTGTGGTTCCTGTCGGGAAGCGCAGACCGCATCCGATATATAGGCGCAAAGCGGCCTCTTCGCCAGTGGCAATCGTAAGCCTCAGTTGACCGGCGGCTTGCCCGAGAGTTTTGCTGCCATGCCCTGGATCTGGCTGGTCAGGTCGCCGAGCGCCTGGGCGATCGCGTCCTCGCTCTTGGAGACCTCGCTCATCACGCCTTCGCGGCCCTTGCGCAGCTCCTCGGCTTCCTTTTCGAGCTTGGTCAGGCGCCGCGTGATCTCGTTCAGTTCGTCCATCACCATGATGCCCGCCATGACGGTGAGCCGCAGGTCGCCGATCTCGCCGAACTGTTCCTTGAGGTGTCCGACATACCGATCGAAGCCGGCGGCAAGCTCTTCGAGATGCCCCTCCTGGCCCTCTTCGCAGGCCATGCGATAGGCCTTGCCATCGATCTGTACGGTTACCTGTGCCATGCGGAATTGTCCTGATTGCTGGGAAGTCGGGCGGCTAGCGGTCGAGCACGGCCCGGATCGTTTCCATGGCGGTGACGAGCCGGCGGGAAACCTCGCGGTTCACCTCTTCCAGGCGGTTGGCGCGGAATTCGGACTGGTCCAATTCCTGGGCAAGCCGCGAGCGATCGGTATTGACGCGGCGCACCTCGCCCTCGACTTCGCCGCGGTCTCGTTCGCGGTCGAAGCGCAGGTCGAGCGCATTGTCGAGGGCGGAAATCGCCCTGCGCAACTCCTCGATCGCTGCCCTGACTGTTTCCCCGTTCGTCATAAAGCCTTCACCGGCACTCTCAAAAAACGCGAATCGCCGCCGCCAACGCCGGTTCTCTCCGCTTGACAGTATTCAACTGCGGGCATGAGCGTCAACAGCGCGGCGATTGCGGCACGAAACCCGCTGTGGATCAGCGTTCTCGCGGGTTGCGCGAAGCCGGTCCCGCAGCCTTTCAAAAATGCTAAAAAAGCGGCCGGAATCGCCTCGCAAACGCCGCAAAAGCAGCCCAATTCGTTGACTCCGACGGCGCACCTGCTATGTGTCTCCCGCTTCCTAACCGATACCCCAAACGGCATCGGCCCTGACACCCCGAAGAATACGGAACAGTCATGATCTCTCGCGAAAAACACGACCGGATGGCGAACGCAATTCGCTTCCTTTCCATGGATGCCGTGGAAAAGGCGAACTCGGGTCACCCCGGCCTGCCCATGGGCGCAGCAGACATCGCAACGGTTCTTTTCACCCGCTTCCTCTCCTTCGATCCGAAGACCCCGTCCTGGCCGAACCGCGACCGCTTCGTGCTGTCGGCCGGCCACGGCTCGATGCTCCTCTATTCGCTGCTCTATCTGACCGGCTACGAGGACATCACGATCGACGAGATCAAGAATTTCCGCCAGCTCGGTGCGCGCACCGCCGGTCACCCGGAATACGGCCACGCCGCCGGCATCGAGACGACCACCGGTCCGCTCGGCCAGGGCATTGCCAATGCCGTCGGCATGGCCATCGCCGAGCGCAAGCTGCGCGACGAGTTTGGCGCCGACCTCATCGAGCACTACACCTACGCCATCGTGGGTGACGGCTGCCTCATGGAGGGTATCAGCCAGGAAGCACTCTCGCTCGCCGGCCACCTGAAGCTCAACAAGCTGATCGTGTTCTGGGACGACAACAACATCTCGATCGACGGCCCGATCTCGATTGCCGACTCGACCGACCAGCACGCCCGCTTCCGCGCCTCGCACTGGCATACGATCGCCGTCGACGGCCACGATCCGGAGGCGATCGCAGCCGCGATCGAGGAAGCCCAGAAGTCCGACAAGCCGACCCTGATCGCCTGCAAGACGACCATCGGCTTCGGCGCGCCGAACAAGGCCGGCACGCACAAGGTGCATGGTTCGCCGCTCGGTGCGGAAGAAATTGCCGCCACCCGCAAGGCGCTGAACTGGGAATCGGAAGCCTTCGTCGTTCCCTCCGACGTGCTCGACGCCTGGCGCCTCGCTGGTCTTCGCTCCGCCAAGACCCACAAGGAATGGGACACCCGCCTCGAAAAGACCGAAGGCGAGAAGAAGGCCCAGTTCGTGCGCCGCTTTGCCGGCGAACTCGAAAGCGGTCTCGATTCGGCGATTGCCGCCTACAAGAAGAAGCTTGCCGAAACCAAGCCGAACCCGGCGACCCGCAAGGCCTCCGAGGACGCGCTGGAAGTCATCAACGGCGTGCTTGCCGAAACGATCGGCGGCTCGGCCGACCTGACCGGCTCGAACAACACCAAGACCAGCCAGACCAAGTCGATCACGCCCACCGACTTCTCCGGCCGCTACCTCCACTACGGCGTGCGCGAGCACGGCATGGCGGCCGCCATGAACGGTATCGCGCTGCACGGCGGCCTGATCCCGTATTCCGGCGGCTTCCTGATCTTCTCGGACTATTGCCGTCCGTCGATCCGCCTTGCCGCGCTGATGGGCATCCGCGTCATCCACGTGCTGACCCATGATTCCATCGGTCTCGGCGAAGACGGCCCGACGCACCAGCCGGTCGAGCACATGGCGGCGCTGCGCGCCATCCCGAACCTGCTCGTCTTCCGCCCGGCCGATGCCACGGAAACGGCAGAAGTCTGGCAGCTGGCGCTCGAAAGCCACAACCGCCCGTCGGCGATTGCGCTGACCCGCCAGAACCTGATGCCGGTGCGCCTGGAATACGAAGAGGAAAACCTCTCCGCCCGCGGCGCCTACGATCTCGTCTCGGCAAGCGACGCACAGGTCACGATCTTCGCCTCCGGCTCGGAAATCGAGATCGCGGTGAAGGCCCAGCAGACGCTGTCGGCCAAGGGCATCTCGACCCGCGTCGTTTCCGTGCCCTGCGTCGAGCTTTTCGCCGAGCAGCCGGAAGCCTACCAGCAGGCGGTCATCGGCAATTCGCCGGTCAAGATCGCCGTCGAAGCCGGCATCCGCCAGGGCTGGGATCACTTCATCGGCTCGGACGGCATCTTCATCGGCATGTCCTCCTTCGGCGCCTCGGGTCCCTACAAGGAGCTCTACAAGCACTTCGGCATCACGCCGGAGGCTGTCGTCGCCGCTGCGGAAGCCAAGCTCGCCTGAGTGCTCTGGGGGCGCGGCCAACCGCCGCGCCCGCTCGGACTGCCATTTGATTTTTGATAGGGAGAGACCCCAAATGACTGTGAAAGTTGCCATCAACGGCTTCGGCCGCATCGGCCGCAACGTGCTTCGCGCCATCATCGAATCCGGCCGCACCGACATCGAAGTCGTCGCCGTCAACGATCTCGGCCCGGTCGAGACCAACGCGCATCTCGTTCGCTACGATTCCGTCCACGGCAAATTCCCCGGCACCGTCACCGTTTCCGGCGACACGATCGACGTCGGCCGCGGCCCGATCCGCGTCACCGCCATCCGTGACCCGAAGGAACTGCCCTGGGGCGACGTCGACATCGCGCTGGAATGCACCGGCCTGTTCACGACGAAGGAAAAGGCCGGCGCGCATCTCGCAAACGGCTCCAAGCGCGTCATCGTTTCGGCCCCGTGCGACAATGCCGACAAGACCATCGTCTACGGCGTCAACCACAACACGCTGACGAAGGACGACCTCGTCATCTCGAACGCGTCCTGCACGACGAACTGCCTGGCGCCCGTCGCCTACATTCTCGACAAGGCCTTCGGCATCGAGAAGGGCTACATGACGACGATCCACTCCTATACGGGTGACCAGCCGACGCTCGACACCATGCACAAAGACCTGTACCGCGCCCGCGCCGCAGCCCTGTCCATGATCCCGACCTCGACGGGTGCCGCCAAGGCCGTCGGCCTCGTGCTGCCGCACCTCAAGGGCAAGCTCGACGGCTCGTCGATCCGCGTTCCCACCCCGAACGTCTCGGTCGTCGACCTGAAGTTCGTGCCGAAGCGCAACGTCACGGCTGAGGAAGTCAACGCCGCCATCAAGGCCGCCGCCGAAGGCGAACTGAAGGGCATCCTCGACTACGTCACCGGCCCGCTCGTCTCCATCGACTTCAACCATGACAGCAACTCCTCGAACTTCGCCGCCGACCAGACCAAGGTGCTGGACGGCAACCTCGTTCGCATCCTGTCCTGGTACGACAACGAGTGGGGCTTCTCGAACCGCATGTCCGACACGGCCGTTGCCCTCGGCAAGCTGATCTAAGCGACGACCCAAAACACCCGGGCAGAAATGTCCGGGTGTTTTTTCACGACCAGACACCAGACTTTCGGAGCGGCCCCATGACCTTCAAGACCCTCGACAACCTCACCGACATCGCCGGCAAGCGCGTGCTCGTCCGCGTCGATCTCAACGTACCGGTCAAGGACGGCAAGGTCACCGATGCAACCCGCATCGAGCGCGTCGCGCCGACCATCCTGGAACTGTCGAAGAAGGGCGCCAAGGTCATCCTGCTCGCCCATTTCGGTCGCCCGCAGGGTGCCGTCGTCGCCGACATGTCGCTGGAACAGATCCTTCCCGCCGTGAACGACGTGCTCGGCACGAAGGTGCATTTCGCCTCCGATTGCATCGGCGAAGCCGCCGCCGCGGCCATCGCCTCCCTGAAGGACGGCGACATCCTGCTTCTCGAAAACACCCGCTTCCACAAGGGCGAAGAGAAGAACAACCCGGACTTTACCGCAGCGCTCGCCGCCAACGGCGATCTCTACGTCAACGACGCCTTCTCCGCCGCGCATCGCGCGCACGCCTCGACCGAAGGCCTCGCCCACCTCTTGCCCGCCTATGCCGGCCGCACCATGCAGGCCGAACTCGAAGCGCTGGAAAAGGGCCTCGGCAATCCGTCCCGCCCGGTCGTCGCCATCGTCGGCGGCGCCAAGGTTTCCACCAAGATCGACCTCTTGATGAACCTCGTGAAGCGGGTCGACGCGCTGGTCATCGGCGGCGGCATGGCGAACACCTTCCTCGCCGCCCGCGGTACCAATGTCGGCAAATCGCTCTGCGAGCATGACCTTGCCGAAACCGCCAAGCAGATCATGATCGAGGCGGCGACCGCCACCTGCGCCATCGTGCTGCCGGAAGACGGCGTCGTCGCCCGCGAGTTCAAGGCCAATGCCGAAAACGAGGTGGTCGACGTCAACGCCATTCCGGCAGACGCCATGATGCTCGACGTCGGCCCGAAGACGATCGAGGCCGTCAATTCCTGGATCTCGCGCGCCGCGACCCTCGTCTGGAACGGCCCGCTCGGCGCCTTCGAAATCGCCCCCTTCGACACGGCGACGGTCTCGGCTGCAAAACACGCCGCCGCCCGCACCAGGGAGGGCAAACTGGTCTCCGTCGCCGGTGGCGGCGACACCGTCGCGGCCCTCAACCATGCCGGTGTTGCAGACGATTTCACCTATGTCTCGACCGCCGGCGGCGCCTTCCTGGAATGGATGGAAGGCAAGCCTCTGCCGGGCGTCGAAATCCTGCACCAGCAGAAATAACGCGAAGGGGCTTGCGCTCAGCCGTGGATCGCCTACATTTCCAGTCAGTATCAACAACGGAAAGGAAGGTGATCCAATGTCTAATGAGATTTCGGTCTTGGCTTCGGGCATGGGAATTGTGGTGAACGAAACGAGGCAGCCCTCGTTCTGACACGCCTTCCTTCGGGCCCAAAGGCCCGGGTCCACGCCGGACCAAACCTCATGGGGGCCACCTTCGGGTGGCCCTTTTGCGTTTCGGCTCTTTGGTGGCTTTAGGCTCCCCACCCCTCCAACGTCATCCTCGGGCTCGACCCGAGGATCCACCGCCCGCCCACCGCGGATGGATGGTCGGGTCAAGCCCGACCATGACGACGGAAAGGTAGCGGCAATTTGGGATTACGGAGAGCCTCCCTTGGGGAAGCTGTTCAAGGCCGGATCAGAACCGTCAGCATCATCAGCACGATGGCGACGACCGCGATCTTCCAGAAATCCGCGCGCCGCTTCAGCCCCGGCAGGCCGATGGGCCGGATGAGATGCAGCAGCATGACGGCGAGCAGCAAAGCGGGAAGGATTTTCGACATGGTGGCCTTTCTCCGCCCTTCCTGTCACACCCGAGACACTTTTCCAAGCGATCAGCGCAGGGTCTGAAAATCGTTCGCATGTCGCCTTTGCATCTGGCAATCGGCAGCAGGTGCGCTATTCCTTTCCCATTGGCGAAACTCACGAAAATCTCATGCGTAACAACCTCATCTCCGTCTTCGCGCTTCTCATGGGCACGCTGTTCCTTTTCCTTGGAAACGGCCTGCACGGCCTGCTGCTGCCCATGCGCGGCGCGTTCGAGGGCTATGAGACGACGATGCTCGGCCTGCTCGGCACGTCCTGGGCCTCCGGCTTCGTGCTCGGCTGCCTCATGGCACCGACCATCGTCAAGCGCATCGGCCATGTGCGCGCCTTTTCCGGCTTCGCCTCGCTGATCGCCATCATCGCGCTTCTGACCGGCATGCTGGTCGATCCGGTCTGGTGGATCGTGCTGCGCGTCGTCACCGGCTTCTCGATCGCCGGCACCTCGATGATCATCGAAAGCTGGCTGAACGAGCGCGCCACCAATGAAAGCCGCGGCCTGATCTTCTCGCTCTATATCGCCATCACGCTGATCGGCACGGTCGGCGGCCAGTTGACGGTGGCGCTCGGCGACGTGACGACGCCGATCCTCTTCATGTTCGCCGGTATTCTCTACTGCTTCGCCATGCTGCCGACGACGCTGTCGACCGCGGCCTCGCCGCAGCCGCTGAAACAGGTGCGGCTGGACATTCCCGCCCTCTACCGCACCTCTCCCGTCGCCTGCGTCGGCATCGTGCTGATCGGCATCGCCAATGGCGCCTTCGGCACGCTGGGCGCCGTCTTCGGCGCCAATGCCGGCCTCACCTCCAGCACGATCGCCATCATGATGAGCGTGGCGATCTTCGCCGGCGCCGTCATGCAGCTGCCGGCCGGCCGCATGTCCGACCGGATCGACCGGCGCATCGTGCTCGCCATCCTGTCGGCCGTCGCCGCAGGGGCGGGCCTGTCGTTGTTTGTCGTCCAGCCGGCCTCCGTCCCCGTGCTGCTGGTGCTGACGGCGCTGTACGGCGCGACGGCGAACGCGCTCTATCCGATCGCCGTCTCCCACGCCAACGACTTCGCCAGCCCCGAGGACTTCGTGAAGGTCTCCGGCGGTCTGCTGCTGCTCTACGGCATCGGCACGATCATCGGCCCGACGATCGGCGGTCCCATCATGTCGGCCGTCGGTCCCTATGCGCTCTTCATGGTCACCTGCTGGGCGCATATCCTGATCACCGCCTACGCGATCTTCCGCAGCCGCCGCCGCGCCGCCAAGCCCGCCGAGATGCGCGATTCCTACACCACCATCAACCCCGGCACGATGACCACGCCGGAAAGCCTACAGCTCTCGCCGCGCGCCCTGCCCCAACAGCAGGCGAGCGACGATCTATCGGAGGAGAAAACGGCATGAGCCTCTTCGACGACGACCGCCCGCAAAAGAAGATCGCCCACGAGATCGGCAGCGACCTTTCACTCCTTTCGGTGGACGAGCTTGCAGCGCGAATCGCGCTTCTGCGCGCAGAAATCGAACGGCTCGAATCGGAGAAGACGAAGAAGGGTGCAAGCCGATCGGCAGCCGAAAATCTATTTCGTTAACCACGTGCCAGATTGCCGCACCCTTGCCGAAAAGGCACAGAGAAGGGCAAACCGACAATAGAGTTAACCGGCCATTAAGCCTTATACGTTATTACTTGGGACATCCGGTCTTCCGGGTTCAGACATTTTCTCCCTTCGGGGTTTCGGTCTGATTTTTCTCCCTGTTTTACCTTGAGAGCCGCTTTCCGCGGCTCTTTTTTTGTTTGCGCGAGCCGCCTTCCGGCACCTGTGCCGAAACAATTGTGGAGATTAACCCTTTATTAAGAATGCGCTTGCGCGAATTAGGTTATGGGATCATCCTTGAGACATTAAAGGGCGGCTCGGAACACAGAGCCCTCACCTTCCGTTACCTGCATTGTGATGCGTTCAACAGGGATGACACCATGTCCGATCGTGGATTGAATACCGTCAGCTTCGCTGGCCATGTTGCGTCGTCGGCGCAATTCAAATCCCTGTACGCCGAAGGCATGGGTCTCGTCGAGGAAACGGCAAGCTATCTGGACGGCGTCGGCCGCCAGGCCTCGAAGGTCCTGCCCCGCATGGCCTCTGTCCTCTACGCAGCGGAATCGATGCGCCTCACCACCCGCCTGATGCAGATGGCCTCCTGGCTGCTGCTCCAGCGCGCCGTCAACAATGGCGAGATGAGCCGCGACCAGGTTCTGTCTGAAAAGAACAAGGTTCGCCTCGACAGCTTCAACGTCGACAAGACCGCGCCCGGCTGGAACGACCTGCCGGAAGCCTTCCGCGACCTGATCGAACGCTCGCTGCGCCTGCAGAACCGCATCGCCCTGCTCGACCGCGAAATCTACCGCCCGCAGGACGTCCAGACCTTCGCGCCGGACAACCAGAACAGCGTCCAGGCCCAGCTCAACCTGCTGCAGACCGCTTTCGGCAACAACTGAGCGGATAGCCGTAGACGAAATGACAGGACCCGGCTTCGGCCGGGTTTTTTGTTTTTATGGTACGGGCAAAAACAGGCAACAAAAAACCCGGCCGAAGCCGGGTTCTTGAAAATCGTCAAGGAGAAGCAGATTAGAGGCCGAGGCCCGAGAAACGCTTCTTGAACTTGGAAACGCGGCCGCCGCGGTCCAGCATCTGCTGGTTGCCGCCGGTCCAGGCCGGGTGCGAGGTCGGGTCGATTTCGAGGTTCATCGTTGCGCCTTCCGAACCCCAGGTCGAGCGGGTTTCGTACTCGGTGCCGTCGGTCATGACGACCTTGATGACGTGGTAGTCGGGATGGATATCAGCCTTCATGACAATCTTCCTGCTTGTTCCGGGGGCCATTTGTCGCAACGCATTGCGACAGCGGGGCCAAAGACGTAAATGAAGCCGCGGTCGGCTAGACCTACGGCTTCCCAATTCGATGGCGAGCCTATACATGAAGGCCGTCTGGATAACAAGAGCCGAAAGACAATTCGTGCCGCCAGGCACTGGAAACGGGGGTATGGTGTCCGCAGACAGAGAAGCAACCGCGCCGGCGAAAACCGAGCGCCGGACCGTCCGTCCGCTGGGCAGGCTCCTTCCCTATATCGGCCGCTATCGTGGGTTCGTCGCCGGTGCGCTCGTCGCCCTCGTCATGGCCGCCATCACGACGCTCATCCTGCCGCTCGCCGTGCGCCGCATGATCGACCATGGTTTCTCCGGTGCCGATGCGGGCTTCATCAACACCTATTTCATGATGCTCTTCGTGCTGGCCGGGCTGCTCGCGGTCGCCAGCGGCATGCGCTACTACTTCGTCATCACGCTCGGCGAGCGCATCGTCGCGGACCTGCGCCGCGACGTCTTCGCCCATGTGACGAAGCTGTCGCCCGCCTTCTTCGATGTGAACCAGTCCGGCGAGATCGTCTCGCGGCTCACCGCCGATACGACGCAGATCAAGTCCGCCGTCGGCGCCACGGCTTCGGTCGCACTGCGCAATCTTATCCTCTGTCTGGGTGCCATCGCGATGATGGTCTATACCAGCCCGAAACTCTCCAGCCTCGTCATCGCCGCCATTCCGGTCATCGTCTTCCCGCTCGTCGCCTTCGGCCGCTCGGTGCGCCGCCGCTCGCGCGAGGCGCAGGATACGCTGGCCGCAGCCTCCGCCTATGCCGGCGAGGCGATCGGCGCGACGCGCACGCTCCAGGCCTTCAATGCGGAGGAGGCCGCCCGCGCCCGCTTCTTCGGCAATGTCGAAAGCGCCTATGGGGCCGCCCGCGCCGCCATCCGCGCCCGCTCGCTGCTCACGGGTTTTGCGATCGCCATGATCTTCGGCTCCGTCGTCGCCGTCCTGTGGTTCGGCGCGCGCGACGTGCTCTCCGGCAATCTTTCCCCCGGCACGCTCGGCCAGTTCCTGCTCTACGCCGTCTTCGCCGCCGGCAGCCTTGGCGCGCTCTCCGAGGTGTGGGGCGAGCTTTCGCAGGCCGCCGGCGCTGCCGAGCGCCTGACGGAACTGCTTGCCGAAGAGCCGGCGATCACCGCCCCCGCAAATCCGCTCGCCCTGCCCCTCCCCGCCCGCGGTGAACTCGCCTTCCAGGACGTGCACTTTTCCTACCCCGCCCGCCCCGGCTATCGCAGCGTCAACGGCCTGAGCTTTGCCGTCAAAGCCGGCGAGACCGTCGCCATCGTCGGCCCCTCCGGCGCCGGCAAGAGCACGATCCTGTCGCTCGTCCTGCGCTTCTACGATCCGGATGCCGGCACGATCACGCTCGATGGCGTCGACCTGCGCGCCGCCGACCCGGAGGAACTGCGCCGCCGCATCGCGCTGGTGCCGCAGGACGTCACCATCTTCGCCACCACGATCCGCGACAACATCGCCTTCGGCCTCGGCAATGTCAGCGACGAGGCGGTGCAGGCCGCCGCCCGCGCAGCACAGGCAGAGGAATTCATCGCCCGCCTCGACAAGGGTTACGACACGATGGTCGGCGAGAGGGGCGTCACCCTGTCCGGCGGCCAGCGCCAGCGCATCGCGATTGCCCGCGCCATCCTGAAGGATGCCCCCCTGCTGCTGCTCGACGAGGCGACCTCCGCGCTCGATGCCGAAAGCGAGACGCTGGTGCAGAAGGCGCTCGACGGCCAGATAGGCAAGCGCACGACGATCGTCATCGCGCACCGCCTTGCGACCGTGCTGAAAGCCGACCGTATCCTCGTCATGGAGGCGGGTCGCGTCGTAGAAGAGGGCACGCACCAGTCGCTCATCCGCCAGGACGGGCTCTATGCCCGCCTTGCCCGGTTGCAGTTCGATCATGGCGGCCAGGCCTTCCTGGGGGAAGATCGCGCGGCGAGTTAACCGTTACCTGCCCTTGCCTCCCCGGCCTGCCGCCCTATTGTGAAGGGGCGACCTGCGTCACTCTTGGCCCGCGTCACTCTTGGCCCGCGTCACTATTGGCCCGCGTCACTATTGGGAGGAGAACCCCGTGGCATTTTCGACGATTACCCGCCGTACCCTCATGGCCCTCGGCACCACCGTGCTGGCATCGCTGGCGCTCGGCCTGCCCGCCAGCGCCCAGCAATTTCCCGACAGGACCATCACGCTCGTCGTGCCCTTCGCGGCCGGCGGCTCGACGGACGTGGTCGCGCGCATCATCGCGCAGAAAATGTCGGAAGGGCTTGGCCAGCAGGTCATCGTGGAAAATGTCGGCGGTGCCGGCGGCAGCCTCGGTGCGGACCGTGTGGCACGTGCGGACCCGGACGGCTACACGATCCTGATGGGAACCGTCGCGACCCATGCGCTGAACCCGCTCATCCTCAAGACCAAACCCTATGATGCGGAAAAGGACTTTGCGCCCGTCTCGCTGCTCGTCGTCGTGCCGAACGTGCTGGTGGTGAACCCGGAACTGCCGGCGAAGAACGTCGAGGAACTGCTGGCGCTGCTGAAGGCCGATCCGCAGGGCTACAGCTATGCCTCGTCCGGTAACGGCACGCCGCTGCACCTCTCCGGCGAACTTTTCAAGAGCATGGCCGGCGTCAGCATGCAGCATGTGCCCTACAAGGGCTCCGGCCCGGCGCTGAACGACGTGATCGGCAACCAGATCCCGATCATGTTCGACAACCTGCCCTCCTCCTCCGCCCATATCAAGGCAGGCACGCTACGCGCGCTCGCCGTCACGACGAAGGAACGCGCCGCCTCCTTCCCGGATGTGCCGACGATCGCCGAATCCGGCATTCCCGGCTACGAGACCTATACGTGGAACGCGCTTTTCGCGCCGGCCGGCACGCCGACGGAGGTCGTCGCCAAGCTCAACGAAGCGGCGAACAACGCGCTGAAGGATCCCGCCGTCATCGAGCGCATGAAGGAGTTCAGCGCGACGATCGTCGGCTCGACGCCGGAAGAGCTCGGCAAGCATGTGACCGCCGAGCTTGCCAAGTGGAAGCCGGTCGTCGAAGGCGCCAAGATCCAGATGGATTGACGAAAACCGTCACCTCTCGGTGAGTTTCAGCTCGATGCGGCGGTTGGTGGCGCGCGCCGCGTCGTCCTGGCCTTCGGCGATCGGCTGGAACTCGCCGAAGCCTGCTGCGACGAGGCGGTTGGCCGGCACGCCGTTGGCAATGAGGAATTTCACGACCGACGTCGCGCGGGCGGACGAGAGCTCCCAGTTGTCGCGGTAGCGCCCCGTGCCGGAGAGCGGCACATTGTCGGTATGACCGTCGACGCGCAGCACCCAGTTGATCTCGGCGGGGATTTCGCGCGAGAGGTCGAGCAGCGCGGCTGCAAGCTTGCCCATCTCCGCCTGCCCTTCCGGGTTCAGCTCGTTGCCGCCCGAAGGGAACAGCACTTCCGACTGGAAGACGAAGCGGTCGCCAACGATGCGGATGTTTTCCCGGTCGGAAAGGATTTCGCGCAGGCGGCCGAAGAAGTCGGAGCGGTAGCGGTTGAGCTCCTGCACGCGCTGCGCCAGCGCCACGTTGAGGCGGCGGCCGAGATCGGAAATCTTCGCCTGCGAGGACTGGTCCTTCGCCTCGGAGGCCTGGAGCGCCTCTTCGACGGCGGCGATCTGGCTGCGCAGTGCCGCGATCTGCTGGTTGAGCAGCTCGATCTGGCTCATGGCGCGCGCGGTCACCTGCTTTTCCGCATCGAGCTCGCCTTCCAGCGTCGTCGCGCGGGCCGTGGCAGCGTCGGAGACGCCGGCGCCGCTGTCGAGCAATTGCTGCAGGCGGGTGCGGTCGCTTTCCGACTGGGCAAGCGAGGCCTGCAGATTGGCGAGCGAATCCTCCAGATCCTGCTTGCCGCTCTTTTCCAGCGCCAGAAGCTGCGTCAGCTCGTTGATCTGGCTGGTCAGCCGGTTAAGCACGTCGTCCTTGCCGGAGATTTCGCGGCTCAGGAAGAACTGCGCCAGCACGAAGACGGTGAGCAGGAACATGATGGCGAGCAGCAGCGTCGACAGCGCATCGACGAAGCCCGGCCAGTAATCGACCGTGCGCTGGCTGCGGCGATTGCGGGCAAGCGCCATTTATTCGCCCCCGGCCTTGTGCTTTTCCGTGACGCGTTCCGGCAGTTTCTCGACGGCCTTTTCACCGCTGCGCGCGGCAATCCTGTCGAGCGTGCGGCGCAGCGCCTTCGATTCCTCCTGCTGCGCCTCGATCCAGTCGCGCAGCATCTGCTGTTCGCTGCGCATGTTCTTCACCAGACCCTGGATGCCTTCCGCAAGGCTCGCCATCGCAGCCGTCGAGCGGCCGGGGCCGCCTTCCTGCGCGAGTTTGAGGATCTGCTGGGCCAGCGCCTGCACGTCGGTGGCGGAGGACGCCGCCATGTCGGCAACCGGCTGGAGCTCCGAACCGACATCGGTCACGGAGGAGAGCCAGTTTTCCAGCTCCGTATAGAAGCGGCTCTGCGCGCGGCCGGCCTGGAGGTCGAGGAAGCCGAGGATCAGCGACGAGGAAAGGCCGAAGAGCGAGGTGGAGAAGGCCGTGCCCATGCCTTCGAGCGGCGCGGACAGACCTTCCTTGAGGGCGGTGAGGATGTCGTTCGCCGTGCCGCCGCCGGCATCGAGCGACTGGATGACCGTGCTGATCGAGCCGATGGTGCCGAGCAGGCCCCAGAAGGTGCCGAGCAGGCCGAGGAAGACGAGGAGGCCGATGAGGTAGCGCGACGTATCACGCGATTCGTCGAGGCGGGTGGCGATGGAATCGAGGATGGAGCGCAGCGCCGCTGTCGACAGCGCCATCGAATGGCGCCGGCCGATCAGCGCGCGCATCGGCGCGAGCAGCACCGGGTCGCGCCCGACTTTTTCCGCGCTGCCGGCGGCACGGAACGAATTGAACCAGCGCACTTCCGGCCGAAGCGCCAGCACATGGTTGAACACCAGGAGGATGCCGATCAGCAGCACGCCGATGATGAGACCGTTGAGGCCCGGATTGCTGAGGAAGGCCGATTGCGTCTGGCGGAAGAGAATGGCGGCGACGAACCCGACGATGATGAGGAAGATCACCATCGTCCAGAAGAACGCCATGGGGCTCGAGAGTTTGAGGGGATAATCATCCCCGGACTCGGACGACCCTCCCCAGCCCGACAGCGCCAGCTTAGCCATGTAGTCGCATCTCCACTTCCTCGGTCGGGCCGGAGACTAGAGGAAGATTATGCCGAATTGAAGGGCTTGGGGGCCACAGCGGCGCAGGAAAGCGCCGCTATCACACGCTCTTAGCGCGTCGGCACCGGGCGATGCACCACGTCGCGCAGCGCCTTGTGGATATATTCGTTGCCGGCGACAACCGTGCCGGTATCAAACATGGCATTGCCGCCGTCGAGATCGGTTGCATAACCGCCGGCTTCGCGAATCAGGAGAAGGCCGGCTGCGAGATCCCAGGGCATGAGGTCGCGCTCCCAGAAACCGTCGAAACGGCCGGCCGCGACATAGGCGAGGTCGAGCGAGACGGAGCCGAGGCGGCGCATGCCGGCGACTTCGCCCATGACGTGGCGCAGCTCGATGAGGAACTTGCCGTGGTTGCCGCGGCCGAGATGCGGCACGCCGCAGCCGATGACGGCATCCGACAGGTTCTTGCGGGCCGCGACGCGCAGGCGGCGGTCGTTGACGAAGGCGCCGCCGCCGCGCTCGGCGGTGAAGAGTTCGTCGGTCGCCGGGTTCAGCACGACGGCCGCGACGATCTCGCCATTGCGCTCCAGCGCGATCGAGACGGCGAAGGCCGGAATGCCGTGCAGGAAGTTGGTCATGCCGTCGAGCGGGTCGACGATCCAGCGATGCGCGCCGTCCGTGCCGATGATCTCTTCGGCTTCCTCGCCGAGGAAGCCATAGGTCGGCCGCACCTTCATCAGTTCCTCGCGCAGCAGCTTTTCCGCCTTGCGGTCGGCCTGCGAGGCGTAGTCGCCGGGACCTTTAAGCGAAACCTGCAGGTTCTGCACTTCGCCGAAATCGCGGGCGAGCGACTTGCCGGCCTTGAAGGCGGCCTGAACCATGACGTTGAGAAGTGCTGAACGAGCCATGTAACAAAAATCCTTCGGGAATCTCCGGCGCTTCGGAACGGCAAGCCGCGGCGCGAAAACGCGCCAGGACCGGAATATGGGGCCTCAAGACCACAAATCCCCCGAAGTTTCAAGCCTAGAGCCCCTGCATCCGCTGCAATGCAGGGTATCCAATCGCGCAACAGGGTAAATATGGGAGCCTCAGGAGCCGGAACGATACTTGTTCGCCGCGTCCACCGCCGCCTTCTGCTGGTCTTCGTTGAGGCCGAGGTAGAAATCCTCGAGCAGCGGGTCGTTGAGCCCGGCGCGGCGCGCCAGCACGAACCACTTGGCCGCCTGGATCGGATCCGGCTTCGTTCCAAGCGCGTGGATATAGAGCTGGGCAAGCTTGCTCTGGGCGACGGGATTGCCGCCGTCGGCCGCGCGCTTCAGCCATTTGAAGCCAGCATCGTAGTCGCGCTCGCCGCCCGTGCCGTTCACCAGCCAGATGCCGAGATCGAGCTGGGCGGTGTCGTAGCCGGCGCGGGCGGCGCGCAGCAGCCATTCGCGCGCGCGCTTCGTCTTTTCCTCCGGCAGGCCCTTCAGGTTGAGGTAGATCTGCGAAACGGCATATTGCGCGTCCGCAATACCCTGTTCCGCGGATTTCTCGTAATAGGGCAACGCGGCCGCAAGGCCCTTCTCGCCCGGGGAATCGGCCACCAGCACCTGCCCATAGTTGAACTGCGCCGAGGCATTGCCGAGATCGGCCGATTTCTTCATCAGCTCGTCGGCCTTGGCGCGGTCTTCCTTGGAGCGTGAACGCTCCATCAGCAGGATGGCATATTTGAACATGCCGGTCGGGTCGCCGCCATTGGCCGACTGCCCGTACCAGAACATCGCCTGCTCGCGGTTGCGCCGGACGCCGAGGCCCCGGTCGAGGATTTCCGCCACCAGCGTCTGCGCCGCCGGATCGCCGAGCTGGGCGCGCGGCAGGGCAAGCTCCATCGCCGTCAGGTAACGGCCGCGCTGGAAGGCGCCGAACGCCTCGTCGACCTTGCCGGTGAAGGGCTTTTCCGCCGGCAGCGCCGGCAGGTCCGCGCCCATGCGATCGAGCACCGAGAGCCCGGTCGACGGGCCGTCGGCGGGCTTGTCCTCGTCCTTTTTCGCCTCGTCGGCCTTGACGGGGGTTTCTCCCCCGGTCGAGGCGGGGGCAGTCTCCGCCGCCGTATCCTTTTTCGGTATCGTTCCGTTATCGCCGGCCGTGACGGACGGGCCTTTCTTGGCCGTCTGCGCCCAAACGGGCGCGGCCACGAAAACGCCCGTGGCGAGAAGCGCCACCGGCGCGATACGGCAAGCAAACAAGAAGAGGACCCTGATCATGAGCGCTACTATTGCTCAAACCGTGGCGCTTTTTCGTCAAGCAGTGCGTTGACCGCAGCCACCACATGCGGCGCCTGCGCGGGGTCGGCAAAAACCGCCTTGTCGAGCGCCACGAACTCCGCCCCGGACTCGGCGACGACCAGCGCCGACTGCGGATCGGAGCCTGCGAGCACGATGCAGGGAATTTCGATCATCGACGCCCACCATTCGGCAAGCGCCACGTTCTTGGGATGCGCCTCCGGCTTGATGTCGCCGCCGATCTTGCCGAAGAAGATATAGTCCGGCTGCACCTCGCCGATCTCCAGCGCCTTGTGCCGGTCGGTCGCATTGCCGCCGCCGACGATGAATTGCGGCGTGAACTTCTCGATGACCTCGCCAAGCTCCTGCGCGCCGCCCGCCACATGGATGCCATCGGCCTTCACCCGGCCGGCCACGCGCGTATCGCCGGCGACGAGCGCTGCGGCACCGGCATTCTGAACGATCGCCACCAGCGTTTCGGCATGTTTCTGGAACTGGCCGTCGTCGAGCCCGTATTGCGGCAGGATCACCGAGGCGACGTCGCCGCCCTTCAGCGCGCCCTCCAGCATCGCGGCACGCGCGGACAGGTCCTCGCCCTCGGGAAGGATCAGCACCAGGCGGCAGCGGGTTTCGACGTCAGTCATGGATGTTGCACTTCCCTTGGAATTCGGCCTTGGATTTCAGCGGCCGTTCTCGGCCTTCGGGCTCGTCATAACAGATCAAAGCGGATAGACGGAAGAACCAACAGGATCAATCGCCCTCCATGTCCATCGACCCCTCAATCTACTACGCCGCCATACCCGCCGTCATCCTCGTCGGCTTGACGAAAGGCGGCATGGGCGAGGCGTTGGCGCTGATGGGCGTGCCGATCCTCGCCATGGCCGTTCCGCCGGTCCAGGCCGCCGCCATCCTGCTGCCGATCCTCGTCGTCATGGACGTCGTGTCGCTCTGGATCTGGCGCGACCACAACGACCGCACGCTGCTGAAGATGCTCCTGCCCGGCGCGCTGGTCGGCGTGGCGATCGGCTGGGCGACGTCGGCCTATGTGCCGCGCGATGCGCTGCGCCTGATCATCGGCCTTATCACCGTGCTCTTCGCGATCCGCTACTTCTATAACAGCTACCGCGCGCGCCACGGCTACGTCATACAGCCGAAACCGCATCGCGTCGTGCCCGCGGCCTTCTTCGGCACGCTCGCCGGCTATGGCAGCTTCGTCGCCCATTCGGGCGGCGCGCCCTTCCAGGTCTACGGCCTGCCCCTGAAACTGCCGCCGCGCGACTATACCGGTGCGGCCGTGCGCTTTTTCGCGATCATCAACTTCATCAAGCTCGGCCCTTATTTCGCGCTCGGCCAGCTCGATACGACCAACCTGACGATTTCGGCCACGCTCGTGCCCCTGGCGATCGCGACGACGGCGCTCGGCGGTTTTGCCATCAAGCGCATGAAGCCGGAGGTCTTCTATCCGTTCATGTATGCCATGGCCTTCATCGCCGGCCTGAAGCTCTGCTACGACGGCGCCGTCGCCCTTCTCTGACGCCCGACAATCCGCTTCTTCGCACCGCACAAAAGGCTTGCCGCATATGCTGCTTTGCCATAGCTTTCGGCCATGGCGCACCCGGACCCCTTTTCTGCGATTGCCGATCCCAACCGCAGGTTCCTGCTGGAGGAACTGCGCCGCGCGCCCCGCACGGTCAACGAGCTCTCCGAGGGCCTGCCGATCAGCCGCCCGGCGGTCTCCCAGCACCTGAAGGCTCTGCTCGACTGCAATCTCGTCAGCGTCAAATCCGAAGGCACCAGGCGTATCTACGCGATCAATGCCAAGGGCTTCGACGGGCTCAATCTCTGGCTCGACCAGTTCTGGTCGTAAACAACCGTCCCAAAACAGAACGCCCTGGCGCGTCGCTCGACGGCCAGGGCGGCTGCTCTCAATGATTACGTTTACCGGAGGCAGTTTCGCGAATTGGGCTCCTACCCTGGTCCTCCCATTCAGACCAACTGTTTCGCGACCGTCACTCCTTCTGTAATTTTGGAAAAATCCCTGTCTTTCAGTGAGCTGGAGAGCGAAGACGCTCGATCTCATCCTTGATGCGCAGCTTGCGACGCTTGATGTCGGCGATCGTACGGTCTTCGGAAGAAGGTTGGTTCATCGCTACATGCAACTCCTCTTCCAGAGCGAAGTGCTTCTTTTCGAGCGTGGCCAGATGAGCCTCAATCGTCATGTGACAGTTCCTTCCTTTTGCTTGCACCCGGTCATTCGCACGCCGGGTGGTCCAGGTTGCAACAGTTTCAGTGTGCCATGTCATTTTTCATTTGTCGAAGGCGAAAACGTGGCAAGGGATAACTTCCCGTTACCACGGGTTTCGTGGTACGAGCAGCCTTCATGTGATGATGGGGGACGCGGGTCAGCCGCGCCTCCGACGACGGGGAACGAATAGCATGCCAGACCAGGACCAGGCTGAATTGCGGCTTGCCGTTGCACGGCTGAGGCAAGAACACGAAGACTACGATGTCGCGATCAACGCCATGATCCAGATCGGCTGCGAAGCCCTCAGAATCCAGCGCATGAAGAAGAAGAAACTGGTCATCAAGGACAAGATTTCCAAGATTGAAGACCTGATCATCCCCGACATCATCGCCTGAAAAAAACCGGACGAGAAGCCTTGGACACCACAGAAACGCCCCCCGTCGCCATCATCATGGGAAGCCAGTCCGACTGGGAGACGATGAAGAATGCCGCCGATACGCTCGATGCCCTGGGTGTCGATTACGAGGCACGCATCATTTCGGCGCACCGCACGCCCGACCGGCTCTACAGTTTTGCGCGGGGCGCCAAGGCGGAAGGCTTCAAGATCATCGTGGCCGGCGCCGGTGGTGCGGCGCACCTGCCCGGCATGGCGGCCGCGATGACGCCGCTGCCGGTGTTCGGCGTGCCGGTTCAATCCAAGGCGCTCTCCGGCCAGGATAGCCTGCTCTCCATCGTGCAGATGCCGGCCGGCATTCCGGTCGGAACGCTGGCGATCGGCAAGGCGGGCGCCGTCAACGCCGCATTGCTCGCCGCCGCCGTGCTGGCGCTGAGCGATCCCGAACTCGCCCACCGGCTCGACGAATGGCGCGAGAACCAGTCGAACGCGGTTGCCGAATATCCCGTGGACGGCCCGCTATGAGCGTTCGCACAATCGGCATCATCGGCGGCGGCCAGCTCGGCCGCATGCTCGCCATGGCCGCCGCGCGCCTCAACCTGCGCACCGTCATCCTCGAGCCGCAGGCCGATTGTCCGGCCGCACAGGTGGCGAACGCCCAGATCGTCGCAGCCTATGACGACCCGGACGCGCTCGCCGAACTCGCCCGCCTCTCGGATGTCGTGACCTACGAATTCGAAAACGTGCCCGTCTCCGCCGCCGAGGCGCTGGCGAAGACCGTCCCGGTCTATCCGCCGCCGCGAGCGCTGGAAGTCTCGCAGGACCGCCTCGTCGAAAAGAGCTTCATCCGCGATTGCGGCATCGTTACCGCCGATTTCGCCGCCGTCGACAGCCAGGCAGACCTGGAAGCCGCCCTCGACCGCTTCGGCGGCGTCGGCGTCCTGAAGACGCGCCGGCTCGGTTATGACGGCAAGGGGCAGCGCATGTTCCGCTCGCCGGCCGAAAGCCGCGAGGGCACGTTCGAGGCGCTCGGCGGCGTGCCGCTGATCCTCGAAAGCCTCGTGCCCTTCGAGCGGGAAATCTCGATCATCGCCGCACGCGACCGCGACGGCACCATCGCCTGCTACGATCCGGCGGAAAACGTCCACCGGAACGGCATCCTGCACACCTCCACCCTGCCCGCCGCCGTCAACGAGGCGACGGCCGACCAGGCCCGCAAGGCTGCGCGCGCAATTCTCGACCAGCTCGGCTATGTCGGCGTCATCGGCGTCGAGTTCTTCGTGCTGGCCGATGGCGGGCTCGTCGCCAACGAGATCGCGCCGCGCGTGCACAATTCCGGCCACTGGACGGAGGCCGCCTGCATCGTCTCGCAGTTCGAGCAGCACATCCGCGCCGTCGCCGGCCATGTGCTGGGCGATCCCCGTCGCCATTCGGATTGCGTGATGCAGAACCTGATCGGCGACGACATCAACGATGTTCCCGCCTGGCTCGCGCGACCCGGCGTTCTCGTGCATCTCTATGGCAAGACGCAGGCGCGTCCCGGCCGCAAGATGGGGCATGTCACGCAGATTCTCGACTGAAAGGCCATCGCAGCGGTTGGAAAACCGGGCTGCGATGGTTGACAGCGGAAATGTGACGGGGTACATGCCTGCCAACCCGAAAGCGCGCCCGAAACGGCGCGTTTTTGATTGAAGAAATCCGGCGAACTCGTGTCGCCCTGCAATACGCGGATCAGAAAAATGAAGATCAAGAATTCGCTCAAGTCGCTCAAGGCTCGCCACCGCGAAAACCGCCTTGTTCGCCGTAAGGGCCGCATCTACATCATCAACAAGCAGAACCCGCGCTTCAAGGCTCGTCAGGGCTGATCAAGCGCCGGTCGCCGCCCTTTGGGTGTGATGATCGAGAAATATTGATTTGAAGTTCGGCGATGGCGGTCTAACATGACCGCCATGCGCTTTTTCATGCTTGCCACGGTCTGCCTTTCCCTCGCCCTTGCCGGCTCGCTCCCGGCCGTTGCGCTCGCGCAGACGGCGGACAAGGCTTCGCTCGGCGCCACCTCCGGCGCCTTCACGACGCACGCCCAGCGGCTCGAAAAACTCTTCGACGAGTTGAAACGCGAGAGAAATCCCGATGCCGCGCGCGGCATCGCCGACCAGATACGCCGGGAATGGCAGGATTCCGGCAGCGCCAGCATCAACCTCCTCATCCAATGGGCCGACAAGGCCGTGTCCGAGCAAAAGAACGCCGCCGCATTCGATTTCCTCGACGAAACGATCCGCCTGAAGCCGGATTATGTCGAGGGCTGGAACCGCCGCGCGACGCTGCATTTCAAGCTCGGCAACTATCGCAAGTCGATGTCGGACATAAACCGCGTGCTCGCCATCGAGCCCCGGCATTTCGGCGCGCTCGCCGGCATGGCGGCGATCATGGCACAGACCGGCCGCGACGAGATGGCGATGAAGGCGTGGGAACGGTTCCTGGAGGTCTACCCGACCGAGCGGCAGGCGCAGAAGGAAATGGGCGATCTCGCGGAAAAGCTGACCGGCCAGCGCACATAAATTTGGCAAGTGAACCGGCGTGGCGCGGATTGCGTAGATCGGCTATCTGACAGGAAAACCGGACCCTTCCTTGCCCTCCCCTTTCCGCCTCATGCTGCTTGCCATCCTCACCGCTCCCGTCGTCCTCGCGTTCGCCCTCTATGTCTTCACGGCATGGAAGGCGCGAGCGATCGAGCGGCAGTTCCCCAATGTCGGTGAGTTGATCGATGTCGGCGGCCTGCGGCTGAACAGCGTGTTCATGGCCGCCGGCGAGAACGCCGACCTGCCGCCGATCGTCTTCATCCATGGCGCCAGCGGCAACCTGCGCGACCAGATGCATGCCTTCCGATCGAAGCTGGAGGGCCGTGCCGACCTGCTTTTCCTCGATCGGCCGGGCCACGGCTATTCGGAGCGCGGCGGGCCGGAAAATGCCTGGCCGGACGGCCAGGCGCACGCCATCGCCCGGCTGATGGAAAAACGCGGCATCGCCAGGGCGATCATCGTCGGCCATTCCTTCGGCGGCGCCATTGCCGCAAGTTTCGCGCTGGAACATCCGGAGAAGACCGCCGGCCTGCTCTTCCTCGCGCCCGCAACCCATCCTTGGCCCGGCGGCGTCGACTGGTATTATGACCTTGCAAAGATGCCTGTCGTCGGCTGGTTCTTCACCCGCCTCGTCGCGCTGCCGGCCGGCCTGTCGCGCATCGACAGCGGCACGCGCTTCGTCTTCGCCCCGAATGCCCGCCCGGACGATTACGTGGAGGCGACGGCCCCCGCCCTCGTGCTGCGCCCCGCCGCCTTCCGCAACAACGCCACCGACGTCGCCAATCTCCTGGCCTATGTCCGTCGCGTTCAGCCGCGCTACGCGGAAATCCGCACGCCGACAGTCATCGTCACCGGCGATACGGATGGCGTCGTCTATGAGGAAATCCATTCGCGCGGGCTGGCGCGCGACATCGCGGGATCGGAACTCGTCTGGATCCGCAACCTCGGTCACAAGCCGGATTATGTGGTGACCGATCTCGCCATCGAGGCGCTGGAAAAGATCGCCGGCAGGGATCGCGACCTGCAAGAATCAGCAAGGCGGGCCGAAGCCCGCCTTGCAAAGGATCATCAGGAATAAAGCAATTCCAGGAAAAGTGTGGAGCGGTTTTCCGTCCGGAATTGCGTAGACAGAAGAGCCCGGATCAGACGCCGCTGACGCCGTCAGCGCCGATATAGGCGATGCGCAGCATGTTGGTCGCACCGGGCGTGCGCAGCGGCACGCCGGCGGAAATGATGATGCGGTCGCCCGGCTTGCCGAACTCTTCGGTGACGACGATGCGGCAGGCGCGGTTGACCATGTCGTCGAGGTCTTCCGCGTCACCCGTGACGACGCAGTGCAGGCCCCAGACGACCGAGAGGCGGCGCGCCGTCTCGATGACCGGCGACAGCGCCAGCACCGGCACTTCCGGCCGCTCGCGCGCGGCCCGCAGGCCCGTCGTGCCCGACGAGGTGTAACAGACGATGGCCGACAGTTTCAGCGTCTCGGCGATCTGGCGGGCGGCAAGCGAGATGGCATCGGCACCGGTCGCTTCCGGCGTCGAGCGCTGGGCATAGATGATGCCCGGATAGTGCGGGTCGCGTTCGACCGTGCTGGCAATGGACGCCATGGTGGAGACGGCCTCGACCGGATAGGCGCCGGAGGCGGATTCGGCCGACAGCATGATGGCGTCGGCACCTTCGAAGACGGCGGTCGCGACGTCGGACACTTCGGCGCGTGTCGGCACCGGCGCGGAAATCATCGATTCCAGCATCTGCGTCGCAACGACGACCGGCTTGCCCTGGCGGCGGCAGGCGCGGATGAGCTGCTTCTGGATGCCCGGAACGGCTTCCAGCGGCATTTCCACGCCGAGGTCGCCACGCGCCACCATGAGGGCGTCGGAAAGCTCGATGATCTCCTCGATGCGTTCGATCGCCTGCGGCTTCTCGATCTTCGACATGATGCCGACGCGGCCGCGCGCGATCTTGCGCACTTCGGCCAGGTCCTCGGGACGCTGCACGAAGGAGAGTGCCACCCAGTCGACGCTGCCGGTTGCCAGCACTGCATCGAGGTCGACACGGTCCTTCTCGGTCAGCACGCCGACGGCGAGCAGCGTGTCGGGCAGGCTGACGCCCTTGCGGTCGGAGATTTTCGTGCCGGCAACGACGGTGCAGACGATCGCCTTGCCGTCGGCGGATTCGGCGCGCAGATGCAGCTTGCCGTCGTCGATCAGGAGGCGGTCGCCGGCCTTGACCGATTCGAGGATTTCCGGATGCGGCAGGAAGACGCGCGTGTTGTCGCCGGGCACGTCCTTGTTGTCGAGCGTGAAGGTCTGGCCGGGCTTCAGCTCTTCCGAGCCGTTGGCGAATTTTCCGACGCGCAGCTTGGGACCCTGCAAGTCGGCGAGAATGCCGATCGGCCGGCCACAGCGCGCTTCGACGGCGCGGATGCGGCTGATCAGCGTGCGCATCACGTCATGGCTGGCATGGCTCATGTTGATGCGGAACAGGTCGGCTCCCGCCTCATGCAGCTTCTGGATCATCTGCTCGTCGGACGAAGCAGGTCCGAGCGTAGCGAGGATTTTGACTTTTCGGTTCCGTCTCATCAGTTCTGGCTTTCCTGGGTCCCTGGCGTGTCTGAGAGCTGCACCATCCAGCTCCCCTGTCGGCCCGTGTCGTATTCCTTGAAGCCCATGCGCTGGAAACCGCGTGCGAAGCAGTCCTGCACGCCGGTGATCTTGAACTCGTTTTCGGCGACACACATGTTGACGTCGCCGGTCCAGCGGCCGCCGCGGGCAGCGTCTTCGGCATAGAGGTAATAGTAGCGCGATTGCAGCTCGCCCTCGATCAGCGTGGCGCAGGTCGTGGCAGGCACCTGCCACCAGCCTTCGGTCATCCAGCCCTCCTTGGCCCGGTAACCGATGGCGACGCCGACAAGGTTCTGCGTGCCGTTGCAAACGCGGAAATCGGCCTTCGCCTCATCCGGCGCGGAAAGGGCGGCGAACCCCGTGAAAACGAAAAGGCCGGCCTGGAGAAGGCAGCGGGCTTTCGGGAAAAACGGGCGGTGGCTCTTGGCTCTCACGGCTTCCGATGCAACTCCGTTGATTTGAATAGCGCTTTCTTGCGACGGCGGGGCATGAATGTCAACGCAACACTACTGCGCCGCACGTCATTCCGTGACGCCCGGAGGACGCCGTGGAAATTTCAATCCGCCGCATGGCTTCCTGCATCGTTTTAGACAGGGAAAGCTATGCGGCGGTCGATTACACTTTCACGACAACAAGGGTAATCATTCGGGCGGCCGGGGTTTCCAGCCTTGCGGGGCGGATCGCCCCGTGCGATCAGTCGGCATCGGCGGCGCACATTCGGCTGAAGACATGCAGGATCATCCTCCCTTCGAGATCATTGACGGCGATACCGGCCTTGGCCTGGTCATTCTGGCGGACCACGCCACGAACCTCCTTCCCGAACGCTACGGCCGCCTCGGCCTGCCGGACAGCGCCTTCGAGCGTCACATCGCCTATGACATCGGCGTCGAAGGCGTCGTGCGCGGCCTCAACGCCCGGCTGAACGCACCGGTGGTCATGAGCCGCTTCTCGCGCCTGCTGATCGATCCCAACCGCGGCGAGGACGACCCGACGCTGGTCATGCGCATTTCCGACGGCGCGATCGTTCCAGGCAACCACCCGATCACGCCCGAAGAATGGCAATACCGGCTGGAGACCTTCCACCGCCCCTATCACGATGCCGTGTCCCGCACGATCGGCGCGGTGGCGGCGCGCACCGGCAAGGCACCGCTCGTCATCTCCATGCATTCCTTCACGCCGGCCTGGAAGGGCGTTGCCCGCCCCTGGCAGGTGACCGTGCTGTGGGACACCGACCATCGCGCCGTGCGCCCGCTGCTCGCCGGACTGGAGGCGCCGGGCGACGTTGTGGTGGGCGACAACGAACCCTATGACGGAGCGCTGCGCGGCGACACCATGTTCCGCCATTGCATGAAGCCCGGCATTGCGCATGCGCTCATCGAAATCCGCCAGGACGAAATCGGCAATGAGACCGGCATCGCCCGCTGGGTGGAACGCCTCGCGCCCATCCTCGCCCGGTTGAACGCGGACCCGCCGCTGCACACATATGAGATATTCCCCTCCCGCACCGGACCCTATTGAGGCCAAGACGATGACCGACCTGAGCAAGGACCAGCAGACCGAATTCGAGGCCGCCGCCTTCCGGCGCCTGCTCCAGCACCTCAATGAGCGCAGCGACGTGCAGAACATCGACCTGATGAACCTCGCCGGCTTCTGCCGCAACTGCCTGTCGAACTGGTATCGCGAGGCGGCGAACGAGGCGGGTGTGGCCCTCGACAAGGAAGCCTCGCGCGAAATCGTCTACGGCATGCCCTACGAGGAATGGCGCGCGCAAAACCAGCGCGAGGCGAGCGACACGCAGAAGGCGGCCTTCGAGGTCAACCGCCCGAAGGAATGAGGCAACAGGCCCGACGAAAATGGGTGGGGACCGCGCGATAGGCCTTGATCTTGCCGGAAGTTCGCGGCAAGTCACGGCACCTTCGAATTTCAAAAGTCTACCCAAGGAGAACATCATGTCGGATGCCCACGGCGTCGCCCGCGACCAGCTTCGCGCGTTCATCGAGCGGATCGAGCGCCTCGAGGAAGAAAAGAAAACCATCGCAGACGACATCAAGGACGTCTATGGCGAAGCCAAGGGCACCGGCTTCGACACAAAGATCCTGCGCAAGGTCATCCAGATCCGCAAGCAGGACAAGGACGAGCGCATGGAGCAGGAAGCAATCCTCGACACCTACCTCCAGGCCCTCGGCATGATCGCCGCCCCGGCAGACGCCGAATAAGGCCTTTCAGAATTCCAAAGAAAAAGCCCGCCGGATCGCTCCGGCGGGCTTTTTTGATGGGATGGTTTCGCCGGCTAGAGTTTGTCAGGGAAAAGTGGGAACCGGTTTTCCCGAAAAGACAAACGAAAACAAAAGAAACTAGAGTATGTCTGGTTCAGTCTGAACCTGACATACTCTAGTTCTGGCTGCCTTCGAACTTGCGGACTTCCATGAAGTTCACCGCCGTGCCGCTGAAGCGGCCTGCATCGATCGACTTGCCCTCCGGCTGAAAGCCGGCCATGTAGACGGTCGTCGGTGCGGCGCGCAGCTTGCGGCTGACGAAACGCGGTGCCTTGACGGGCTTGGAGAGCGTTTCGACGCGGCTCTGGCTCAGAGCCCATTGCGAGATGATCTTCTGCGTCAGCTTCGGCTCGGTGCGGATCGCACCACGGCTCGCCGCATCGGCATCCTTCTTCTTCGGACGGCCGCCCTTGGTCAGCGTTTCTTCCGCCGGCTTGCCGTCGAACGCGTCGAGGCTGGCAATCGAACGCGTGCCGCTGCCATTGGTGGAGACGAGTGCTGCCATTTCGACCGGATTGCCGGAGAATTGATCGGCCGTCGGATCGGCAAGTGCTGCAAGGCCGGAACGATCCGCCGTCACCGGCAGCGCCACGTCGGCTTCGGCCGCAGCCATCAGCGCCGTCTGCGACTGGTCGAGCTCGGCGACCGGACGCAGGCCCGGCACCGGCACCATGGCCAGTTCCTCGGCGTCTTCGACCGTGGCTTCCGTAGCCGCTTCAGCGGTCAGGACCGTGCCCGGTTCCGCATCGCCAGCCTCAGTACGTGCACCGAGCATGACGGGAAGCGGGATCTTGTAGGCGGCAAGGTCCTCGAATTCAGGCTTCTGTTCTTTTTCGAGCGCGGTCGGTGTGGCGGCCTCGAGGGCAGCAACGGCGCCGCTCGTCGTCGGCGCGACGAGAGCAAGCTCGCTCGTCGTCTCGGCCGTCCTGAAGGCGGGGCGGCTGCCGGGGACGGGGGCGGTGAAGGCTACTTCCGTCTCGGCTTCGGTAACGACCGGCTTCTTCTCCTCGACAGCCTTCGCCGTCGTACGGGCGGATGCGCCGCCTTCTTCGAGCGCTTCGCCGCTGGCAATTGCTTCGGGTTCTTCATCCTCGTCGCCGCCACCGCCGAAGAGGGCAGCAAGGAAGCCGCCCTTGCGCTTGGATGCAGTCGGCGTCGAGCCGCCGCCGGCCACCTGGATGTCCTTCGCGCCGACGCGGCGCTTGTAGTCGGCAACCGCCTGCTGGTAGCCGGGCAGCGGCTTGCCATCGGTCGGAACGTGCATGGTCTTGCCGTCCGGGAAGATGCGCACGAGTTCCTGGCGGCTCATGCGCGGCCAGGCGCGCACGCTGCCGACGTCGAGATGCACGAAGGGCGAACCGGAGGTCGGATAGTAGCCGACGCCGCCGACCTGGAATTTCATCGCGGTGGCGCGCAGCGTCGCGAGCTTGACGCCCGGAATGTAGAAGTCCATCGCCTTGCCGAGCATATGCTGGCTCTTCTTGGCAACGCCCTTGGAGCGCGAGCGCAGCATGCCGTTCGTAGCCGGCGAGCGATAGGCGGAGACGACGTTGATGTAACCGGAGGCGCCGACCTTCTGGTAGACTTCCCACACGAGATCGAACAGACGCGGGTCCATCTTCGTCGGTTCGTTGCGGCGCCAGTCGCGCAGGAACTGGCTGAGCTGCTTCAGGCCGCGCGCATCATAACGCCCGTTGCGCTTGAAGGTGATCTCGGCCTTTTCCTTGGTGTGGATGAAATAGAGCTTGAGCGTGCGATTGCCGCTCTCGGCCTGGACCGTCGCGGGAATAGCGGTAGGCAGGATGAGGGCAGCCGAGAGCACAGCCGTGGTCAATGCCTTGGGCAGCTTGTGCAACACTGCTTTGCAGAGGCTGCGCAGGGATGTCCCTGTGCGCTTCATCGATGCGAACAAATTTGCCAACTCTTTCCCCGTCCGAGGGACAACGAACGTCCGTTATCCCAGATGACTGCCAATTGCGGTGAGAGCATGGCAAATCGGCCACACTCATCACCGCGCACCCCTTATAGTGAACAATCCACTAACAGGGAATAAACGGCAATCGAGAAATCTCAAGTGGCCGGGATTCCAAGGGTTTTTACGCAGCTTCTTTCAACGGATTGTCTGGGTCGATGCCATAATCCTTCAGTTTGCGATAGAGAGTCGAGCGGCCAATGCCTAATTTTCGGGCAACCTGGCTCATCTGGCCATGATAAAACTTCAGGGCAAAACGGATCAGTTCCTCTTCCACCTCGGCCAGTTTGCGCACATGGCCGCCCTTGTCGACGCTGGAAATGGCGGTGTCGGCGCCGGCATCGGCGCTCACTGATTCGTTCGGCCGGAAGTCCGGATAGACGCTCGGCAGGCGGGATTCCGAGGCGGGTTCCGGCGTGCGAAGGTTTGCCACCTCCCAGGTCACGGCACCGTCTTCGGCAAGCCCATAGCCCGGGACCTGTGCCGCGATCTGCGGGAAGTCGGCCGCGTTGAGCTCTGCCCCTTCCGACAGCACGACCGCGCGGAAAATGGCGTTTTCGAGCTGGCGGATGTTGCCCGGCCAGTCATAGGCCGTCAGCAGCGCCATCGCGCCGGCGGAAACGCCGAGCGGGCGGGCAAGCTTCTGCTCGCCGGCAAAACGCTGCACGAAGGCGCGCACGAGAACCGGAATGTCCTCCTTGCGCCGGCGCAGCGCCGGAATGGTGATCGGGAAGACGTTGAGGCGGTAATAGAGGTCCTCGCGGAAACGGCCCTCGCGCACCTCGTTGATGAGGTCGCGGTTGGTCGCCGAGATGAGCCGGACATTGACCTTCTGCGGAAAGCGGGCGCCGATCGTCTCGATCTCGCCCTGCTGCACCGCGCGCAACAGCTTCACCTGCACTTCGAGCGGCAGGTCGCCGATCTCGTCGAGGAACAGCGTGCCGCCGTCGGCCTCCATGAATTTTCCCGTGTGGCGCTCCGTCGCGCCGGTGAAAGCACCCTTCTCGTGGCCGAACAGGATGCTTTCGACGAGATTGTGCGGGATCGCCCCGCAATTGACGGTGACGAAGGGCTTGTGCGCCCGCTCGCTCGCCGCCTGGATGGCGCGCGCCACCATTTCCTTGCCGACGCCCGATTCGCCTTCCAGCACCACCGGAATATTCGACTGCGCGGCGCGGCGGCCGAGCTCGATGACGCGCAGCATTTCCGGGCTTGCCGAAACGATGTCGTCGAAATGCACGGTCTCGCTGCGGTTGCGGCGCCCGCCGCGGCCGCGGCCTTCGCGCTGGTCCATCTTCAACGCATTGCCGACCGCCACGTTCAGGCGCTCCGGCGAGACCGGCTTCACCACGAAATCGAAGGCGCCGGCGCGCATCGCCATGACCACCGTCTCGATGCCGCCCTGCCCCGTCTGCACGATCACCGGAATGGTGTTCTCGCGCTCGCCGAGCGCCTCGAGAAAGGCCGAGCCGTTCATTTCCGGCATCATCAGGTCGAGCAGGATCACATTGATCAGACCGCCCTTGCGATCGAGCAGATCGAGCCCGGCGCGACCATTTTCCGCCATATGGGCGACATGGCCGGAGCGCTCGATCATGTTCTTCAACAACCTGCGCTGGACAGGATCATCGTCGATGACAAGAATATGGGCCGTCACTGGAACCTCCTTGCCTTCAGGCGCGCCTCATGCACGCCCAAGGGAACTGAACACCAGCGGACCTTGGCAGAAAGGGTTGAACATGCCGTTTTGAGAAAGGCTTGCATTTTAACCAACGCCGACGCAAGCAAGACAACCGATCCGACCACCTGGAAAAGAGAGTGAAGATGACCCGTAATGTCCCCGAAGCCCGCATCGTCTTCGCGCCGGCGGAAGCCGCCGCTGCCGCCGAGCTGGGCGACCTTCCCGGCTGGAATCTGACCGATCTCTACCCCGCGCCGAACGCGCCGGAATTCCTGGCCGACATGAAGAAGGCCGAGGCGGATTCGCTTGCCTTCGAGGCTCGATGGAAGGGCAAGCTGGACGCCGCGACCGAGAAGACGGGCGACGAGGGCATCGGTGCCGCCGTGCGCGAATTCGAGACGCTGGAAGACCTGCTCGGCCGCATCGTCTCCTTTGCCGGCCTCACCTATTTCACCAACACGACCGATCCGGCCAACGGCAAGTTCTACGGCGACGTCCAGTCGAAGCTGACCGATCTCGGCGCGCATCTCCTGTTTTTCTCGCTTGAACTCAACAGGATAGCCGACGAGCGCATCGATGCGGCGCTCGAAAGTGATGCGCTTGCCGCGCACTATCGCCCGTGGATCGAGGACCTACGCAAGGACAAGCCCTACCAGCTCGACGACAAGACGGAGCAGCTTTTCCTCGAAAAATCGATGACGGGTGCCGCCGCCTGGAACCGCCTGTTCGACGAGACCATGGCGTCGCTGCGCTACGATATCGACGGCGAGGAAGTGCCGCTGGAGATCGCCCTCAACCAGCTCCAGTCGCCTGACGGCGAGGCCCGCCGCAAGGCGGCGCAGGCCCTCGCGGCGACCTTCAAGGCAAACATCCGCACCTTCACGCTGATCACCAACACGCTGGCGAAGGACAAGGAAATCTCCGACCGCTGGCGCGGCTTTTCCGACATCGCCGACAGCCGGCACCTGGCCAACCGCGTCGAGCCGGAGGTGGTCGCAGCGCTGGCCGCGGCCGTGCGCGAAGCGTATCCGCGCCTCTCCCACCGCTACTATGCGATGAAGGCGAAGTGGCTCGGAATGGAGCAGATGCAGTTCTGGGATCGCAACGCGCCGCTGCCCGAGACATCGGACGCGACGATCTCCTGGGACGAGGCGCGCGACACCGTGCTTTCCGCCTACAACGCCTTCGCCCCCGAAATGGCCGATATCGCCAAACGCTTCTTCGACCATGGCTGGATCGACGCCCCGGTGCGCCCCGGCAAGGCGCCGGGCGCCTTCGCGCATCCGACCGTGCCTTCCGCGCATCCCTATGTGCTCGTCAACTATATGGGCAAGCCGCGCGACGTGATGACGCTCGCCCATGAACTCGGCCACGGCGTGCACCAGGTGCTGGCCGGCGGCCAGGGCGCGCTGATGGCGTCGACGCCGCTCACGCTCGCCGAAACCGCTTCCGTCTTCGGCGAGATGCTGACCTTCCGCAGCCTGCTCGACAAGACGAAGGACCAGCGCGAGCGCAAGGCGATGCTCGCCCAGAAGGTGGAGGACATGATCAACACGGTCGTGCGCCAGATCGCCTTCTACGAATTCGAGCGCAAGCTGCACACCGCCCGCAAGGAAGGCGAACTCACCAGCGACCAGATCGGCGAACTCTGGCTGTCGGTGCAGGAGGAAAGCCTCGGCCCGGCCATCAAGATTTCCGAGGGCTACGAGACCTATTGGGCCTACATCCCCCACTTCATTCACTCGCCCTTCTACGTCTATGCCTATGCCTTCGGCGATTGCCTGGTGAACTCGCTCTATGCCGTCTACCAGCAGGCGGATACCGGCTTCCAGGCGAAGTATTTCGACCTGCTCAAGGCCGGCGGCACCAAGCATCATTCCGAACTGCTGAAGCCGTTCGGCCTCGATGCGAGCGATCCGTCGTTCTGGAGCAAGGGACTGTCGATGATCGAGGGGCTGATCGACGAACTGGAAGCGCTTGATAAGGCCTCATCGTAAAAGAAGCCGGATGCTCGCATGACCGACCGCGAACGCTATGTGCTCCTCAGGGACGACCGCGAGGACCGGACGGTGGTTTTCGCCGATCCGGTCGCAACCGTCACCGTGCGCGAGCGCGCCGGCTTCGAGCCGGCCTTTGCGGCCTTGCAGGCGGCGCATGAAAAGGGTCACTGGATCGCCGGCTTCATGAGCTACGAGGCCGGCCATCTCTTCGAGCGGAAGCTGGCGCCGCTCGCCGTGGAAAACCGGCCGACGCCGCTGATGAGCTTCGGCATTTTCGAGAAGCCTGCGGACGACCACCCGCTCGCCAGGCCACGCCAACGCACCGAGAACGAACCTTTCCTCACCGAGCCGAAAGCCGACTGGGATTTCGAGACCTACCGCAGCCGCTTCGACCGGCTGCACCAGCATCTGCGCCAGGGCGACTGTTACCAGGCGAACCTCACCATGCCGATCCGCGCCCGCTGGACCGGCGATCCCCTCGCCGCCTTCTGGTCGCTGATCGAGCGCCAGCCGGTACGCTACGGCGCCTTCGTTTCGCTCGACGGGCCGCAGCTGCTTTCCCGCTCGCCCGAACTCTTCTTCGAGATCGATAAAGAGGGCTGGATCGAGACGCATCCGATGAAGGGCACGGCACCGCGCGGCGCCAATGCGGCGGAGGATGCGAGGATCATCGCGGAGATGCAGGCCGATCCGAAATCGCAGGCGGAAAACCGCATGATCGTCGACCTGCTACGCAACGACATCTCGCGCATCACCGAGGTCGGCACGCTTCATGTGCCAAAACTCTTCGCCGTCGAGACCTATCCGACCGTGCACCAGATGGTGAGCCATGTGCGGGCGAAGCTGACGCCCGGCGCCTCGATCCGCGACATCTTCGCCGCCCTCTTCCCCTGCGGCTCGATCACCGGCGCGCCGAAGATGCGCGCCATGGAAATCCTGCACGACCTGGAGGACGGCCCGCGCGACGCCTATTGCGGCGCCATCGGCATGATCGCCCCGGATGGCACCATGCGTTTCAACGTCGCCATCCGCACCATCTCGGTCTTTGAGGATGGCGAAGCGGTCTTCAACGTCGGCGGCGGCATCGTCTTCGATTCCACCGCGGAATCGGAATATGAGGAAGCGCTGCTCAAGGCGCGCTTTGCGGTGGGGGATCAATGGATATCTCGCTGATCGAGACCTTGCGGTGGGAGCCCGGCGCGGGCTTCGTGCGGCTGGAGCGGCATCTGGCGCGGCTGGCGCGGTCGGCGGCGGCGTTGGGACTGCCGGGGGAGGACGGCGCGAGGTCGGCGCTTGCTGCTGCGCTACCCCCCTCTGCCCTGCCGGGCATCTCCCCCTCAAGGGGGGAGATTGGATGGGGAGACGTTTCGCCCATTGTCAACGCTGCATGGGAGCGACGATCAAGCTCCTTACCGATCTCCCCCTTTGAGGGGGAGATGCCCGGCAGGGCAGAGGGGGGTGAGTCGCACACGCAACCCCTCCGCATCCGCTTCGAACTCTTCGCCGACGGCCGCATCGATGTGCAGACGGCCGCCTTTACAGCGCTCGCGCCCGACACAATCTGGCGCCTGAAGATCGCCACCACCCGCCTCGCCTCCACCGACCCGCTGCTCCGCCACAAGACCTCCCGCCGCGCCGCCTACACCGCAGCCCGTGCCGAATTCCCGGCAATAAAGGTCGACGAGGTGATCCTCCTCAACGAGCGCGGCGAACTTTGCGAGGGCACCATCACCTCGCTCTTCCTCGACGACGGCACCGGCATCCTCAAGACGCCGCCGCTCGCGTCCGGGTTGCTGGCCGGCGTACTCCGGCAAGAACTGCTCGAAACCGGCAAGGCCGTGGAGCACGTCCTTCGACCCGAGGCTCTCGCACGCGGCACCATCTACGTCGGCAATTCGCTGCGCGGGCTCATCCGGGGCAGCCTCGCATGAAACAACCGACCTACACGCCTTACGATGGCTCCGCCCGTCTCTTTACCATCGGCCTCGGCCCGCTCGACCCGGCCCGCTGGATCGAGCCGGACGGCGATCTCGACCGTTATCTCCGCGAAAAGGACGGGCTCATCGCCGATCACCGCGACACCGTCTTCGTCGAGGAAGCGGAGACGCGCGTAGCGCAGCAGGAGGTTCTCGACCTTCTCGCAAGCCACGTCACCCAGCAGCACCCCGCCCTCTACCGCCGCGAAGGATCGACGATCCGCATCGGCGAACGCACCATCGCCCTCGATGCGGACGAGGCACCGCTCGTAACAGCCGGCGCGCTGGTGCAGGAGGATCTCGTCCTCATGCGTCGCGACGAAACCGGCTGGCGGCTCGTGGCCGGTTATGTCGCCTTCCCCTCCTCCTGGTCGCTGCCGGAAAAATTCGGCAAACGCATGGAGGATATCCACGCGCCCGTGCCGGATTTCGGCGACGGCACGCGCAATGCCACGCTGATCAACCGCATGTTCGACAATCTCAAGGTCGAGCAGCCGGTCTTCCGCTTCAACTGGTCGATCAACCCGGATGCCGACCTGCACTATCCGGCCTCCAAGGCGCACGGCGCCCTGCCGGACGGGCATGCGCTGTCGCTCGAAACCACCTTCGCCCGCGTCGAGCGCCAGACGCTGCGCAAGCTGCCGGTCTCGGGCGATATCCTTTTCACCATCCGCATCTACAACGATCCGCTCGCCGCGGTGCGTACGCTGCCCGATGCCGCCAAGGTCGCGGCCATCTTCGCCGACCAGCTCGAGGCGCTGAGCCTGCCGCAGGCGGAATACAAGGGACTTGTCGCGAAACGGGCGACGCTTGCGGCGCAATTGCGGGCGGTTGCGGCCGGTTAAGAATATCGCCGGAGAAATCTGTAGCCCACTCTTTATTGTGACAGAAATCTGTGCTCTAGCGCTGCGATACTATGCTATGGGGCCCTCAGAGGCCCTGTTTTTGCGAAAAGCGGCCGTCCGCAGGAGAACCAAATGGCAGACAGCACCTATCCGGTTTATGGCGAAATCACCGGTCCGATCGTGATGATCGGCTTCGGCTCCATCGGGCGCGGCACGCTGCCGCTCATCGAGCGCCATTTCAAATACGACCGGAACCGGCTGATCGTCATCGAGCCGCGCGAAGACGCCGCCGACGCCGAGATCTACGCCCGCCATGGCGTGCGTCACATCAAGGCGCATATCACCAAGGAAAACTACAAGGACCTGCTGAAGCCGCTCCTCAAGGAAGGCGGCGGCCAGGCGTTCTGCGTCAACCTCTCGGTCGACACCGGCTCGCTCGATCTCATCAAGCTCTGCCGCAAGCTCGACGCACTCTATATCGATACGGTCATCGAGCCCTGGCTCGGCTTCTACTTCGACAAGAACATGAAGAATGCCGACCGCACGAACTATGCGCTGCGCGAAACGCTGCGCCACGAGAAGAACAAGAACCCGGGCGGCACGACGGCCGTTTCCACCTGCGGCGCAAATCCGGGCATGGTTTCCTGGTTCGTCAAGCAGGCGCTGGTCAACCTCGCCAAGGATCTGGAACTGAAGTTCGAAGAGCCCGCACAGGACGACCGCGAAGGCTGGGCCAAGCTGATGAAGAAGGTCGGCGTCAAGGGCGTGCACATCGCCGAGCGTGACACCCAGCGCACCAAGAACCCGAAGCCGTTCAACACCTTCTGGAACACCTGGTCGGTCGAAGGCTTCATCTCGGAAGGCCTGCAGCCGGCCGAACTCGGCTGGGGCACCCATGAAGAATGGATGCCGAAGAACGCCAAGAAGCACAAGAAGGGCTGCAAGGCCGCGATCTACCTGGAACAGCCGGGCGCCAACACGCGCGTGCGCTCCTGGTGCCCGACGCCCGGCCCGCAATACGGCTTCCTCGTCACCCACAACGAGTCGATCTCGATCGCCGACTACTACACGGTGCGCGACAAGGACGGCGACGTCTCCTACCGCCCGACCTGCCACTACGCCTACCATCCGGCCAACGACGCCGTGCTCTCGCTGCACGAGATGTTCGGCAATGGCGGCCACCAGCAGCCAGTGCTGCACGTGCTGGACGAAAACGAGCTGGTCGACGGCATCGATGAACTCGGCGTGCTGCTCTACGGCCACGACAAGAACGCCTATTGGTACGGTTCGCGCCTGTCGCTGGACGAAACCCGCCGCATCGCCCCCTACCAGAACGCGACCGGCCTGCAGGTGACCTCCGCCGTGCTCGCCGGCATGGTCTGGGCGCTGGAAAACCCGAAGGCCGGCATCGTGGAAGCCGACGAGGTCGATTACAAGCGCTGCCTGGAAGTGCAGACGCCGTATCTCGGCCCGGTCGAAGGCCACTACACAGACTGGACCCCGCTCGACGGCCGCCCGGGCCTCTTCCCGGAAGACCTCGACACGAAGGATCCGTGGCAGTTCAAGAACATCCTGGTTCGCTAACGCGGCCTGACAAATCGAATGCCGGACGCCCGCGGCCAAGCCGCGGGCGTCTTCGTCTCAAGGAGGCTTTCGGCGGGGCTTTCAATGGGATAATGCCCATTCGCCGGGCGGCCCGTCTTGCTTTCGACGTCTCTTCGCGGCATGGTCTGGCGAATTGGACGGGTGGTTCGCGCCACCGTGACCCTGGGAGACTGTAGATGAAGCCGATCACCGCCCTCAGCCTGCTGGCCGCCTCTGTCGCGCTCGCCTCCTGCCAGAGCGACCGCGCCCCCCGGGATTTGCCCCCCATCCGCCAGCAGCAGCAGACCGGCGTCGAGGGCGCCTGGGTCGATCCGAACGGCATCGTCTCCACCTTTGCGGCCGGCACATTCTCGACGCGCACGACCGACACGAACCAGCTCCTGGCATCCGGCACCTACATCAAGACCTCGCCGACGCTGGTCGAGATCAACATGACCTCGCTGGTGCGCAACACGCAGTCCAAGGTCAATTGCGCGCTGGTCAGCCAGGCACAGCTCAACTGCACCACGGCCGAAGGCGCGCAGTTCTCGCTCGCCCGCCGCGCCTGAGCGAAAGGCACATCTGCAAAAGAGGGCCGCAAGGCCCTTTTTTCGTTTCAGCGCATAAACATCGATCGTTTCGGCGTCGTGTCTTTTCTCTTGAAGTTGCCGACAAGCGGTGAAAACATCCGCCGGCCGGCTGTCATGTTTCCGGCCTATCGTGCAGCGGACAGCCTCTCCCGCGCCTCGCCGCGGGCAAACAAGGAGAACAGGACCATGACGATTTTCCGATCCGGCCTTCTGGCCGCCTCCCTTATCGCGCTCTCCAGCGGCTCGGCGCTTGCGGATTACGAGCTGAACATCCTGCACATCAACGACCTGCATTCGCGCATCGAGGCGATCAACAAGTTCGATTCGACCTGCTCGGCCGAGGAAGAAGGCAAGGGCGAATGCTTCGGCGGCGTCGCGCGCCTGAAGGCTGCGATCGATGCCCAGCGCCAGGCCCAGACCGGCAAGAACCTGCTGCTGCTGAATGCCGGCGACAATTTCCAGGGTTCGCTGTTCTACACGACCTACAAGGGCGCGGTGGAAGCGGAATTCCTGAACCTGATGAAGTTCGACGCCATGACCGTCGGCAATCATGAATTCGACGACAGCGAGGACGGGCTCGCGACCTTCCTCGACAAGGTGCAGTTCCCGGTCGTGACCGCCAACGTCGCCGCCAGCGCCAGCTCGAAGATCGGCGACCGCATCAAGCCCTTCATCGTGCTCGAACAGGGCGGCCAGAAGATCGGCATCGTCGGCGCGGTCGCCAACGACACGGCGGAACTCTCCTCGCCCGGCCCGAACGTGCTGATCGGCGATGACGTCGCCGATATCACGGCGGCGATCGGCGAATTGAAGAAGCAGGGTGTCAACAAGATCATCGCCCTCACCCATGTCGGCTATCCGCGCGACCTCGCGGCGATCGCCAAGATCCCGGATGTCGACGTCGTGGTCGGGGGCCATACCAACACCTTCCTGTCGAACACATCGGACAAGGCGGAAGGCCCCTATCCGACGCTGGTCGACAATCCCGGCGGCTACAAGGTGCCCGTCGTGCAGGCCGGCGCCTATTCGAAATATCTCGGCAACCTGAAGGTCGTGTTCGACGACGCGGGCGTGGTGAAGGCAAGCTCCGGCGAGCCGATCCTGATCGACTCTTCGATCAAGCCGGACGAGGCCGTTCTCGCCCGTATCAAGGAGCTCGGCGGCCCGATCGAGGAATTGAAGAACAAGATCGTCGCCGAAAGTGCCGCCCCCATCGATGGCTCGCGCGAAACCTGCCGCGCCGCCGAATGCGCCATGGGCAACCTCGTGACGGACGCCATCCTCGACCGCACCAAGGGCCAGGGCACGACGATCGCCATCACCAATGGCGGGGGGCTTCGCGCCTCCATCGACGGCGGCCCGGTCTCCATGGGCGAAGTGCTGTCGGTGCTGCCGTTCCAGAACACCGTCGCGACCTTCCAGCTCAAGGGCTCGGACCTCGTCGCCGCTCTCGAAAACGGCCTTGGCCAGATCGAGGAAGGGGCCGGCCGCTTCCCGCAGGTCTCCGGCATGAAATATTCCTTCGACAAGTCGAAGCCGGCCGGTAGCCGCGTCGTCTCCGTCGAGGTCAACGAGGGCGAGACCTTCGTGCCGCTCGATCCGGCCAAGACCTACAACGTGGTCTCCAACAACTACATGCGCGCCGGTGGTGACGGCTATTCCGTCTTCGCCAAGGCCGGCATGAACGCCTACGACTTCGGCCCGAACCTCGAACTGGTGGTCGCCGACTATCTTTCGGCACACCGCCCCTACCAGCCCTACACGGATGGCCGCATCACCGAGGTAGCAGCCGCCACCGTCGTCGAAAGCCCGACGACCGCCGAGACCGCCACCAGCACCGAGACCGCGCCGGCAACGGGCGAAACGGCGACCTCCACGGATACCGCCGCCAAGTCGGTCGAGGGTACGGCCACGACGGGCGAGGCTGCAACCACGACCACGGCGACCACTACGGCCGGCGGTAAACACGTCATCACTCGCGGCGACACGCTGTGGGACCTCGCCAAGGCCGCCTATGGCGACGGCACGCTGTGGCGCCGGATCGCGGAAGCCAACGGCAATCCGCGGCCGCGCGCCCTGCATGTCGGCACGGAACTGTCGATCCCGGCCAAATAAGGACAATTTGTCTCCACTTTTTCTGCCGGCCCGGGCTTTCCCGGGCCGGTTTTTCTTTTTAGAACGATTCTGAACCAACCCGGCTCCGCCCGCGTAAACGGGCGATGACCGAAAAACCGCACGCACAGGATCGCATCATGCAGGACCATGGCCCAAAGCCCGCCAACCATCCGCCCGTCAAAAACGGCAAGGTCGGCGTGCTGCTCGTCAATCTGGGCACACCTGACGGCACGGACTACACCTCCATGCGCCGCTACCTGAAGGAGTTCCTGATGGACAGGCGGGTGATCGAATGGTCGCGCCTCGCCTGGTATCCGATCCTTTTCGGCATCGTGCTCAACACCCGCCCCGGCAAGGTCGGCAAGGCCTATGAGACGATCTGGAACAAGGAGAAGAACGAAAGCTACCTGCGCACCTATACGCGCAGCCAGGCCGAACTGATGGCAAAATCCTTCGCCGACCATCCCGACGTCGTCATCGACTGGGCCATGCGCTACGGCCAGCCCTCCATCGCGTCGCGCATGGATCATCTCCAGAAACAGGGCTGCGACCGCATCCTCGTCTTCCCGCTCTATCCGCAATATGCGGCGGCAACGACCGCGACCGTCAACGACAAGGCCTTCGAGACGCTGCTCAAGCTGCGCTGGCAGCCGGCCCTGCGCACCGTGCCGCCCTACCACGACGACCCGGCCTATATCGATGCGTTGGCCATATCGATCGAAAAACATCTGGCGACGCTCGACTGGGAGCCGGAGAAGGTGCTGACCTCCTTCCACGGCATTCCGAAAAGCTATTTCGAAAAGGGCGACCCCTACTATTGCCAGTGCCAGAAGACCGCACGCCTGCTGCGCGAGCGTCTCGGCTGGTCGGAAGAAAAGCTGATGATCACCTTCCAGTCACGCTTCGGGCCGGAGGAATGGCTGCAGCCCTACACCGACAAGACCGTCGAGAAGCTGGCGCAGGAGGGCGTCAGGCGCATCGCCGTCATCAATCCCGGCTTCGTCTCCGATTGCCTGGAAACACTGGAGGAAATCGCCGAGCAGGCGGCCGAAAGTTTCCACCACAATGGCGGCGAGAAATTCACCCACATTCCGTGTCTCAACGACACGCCGGAAGGCATGACCGTGCTGGAAAAAGTCGTGCGGCGCGAACTCTCCGGCTGGATCTGAGCACCGATAAATCTTCTGCCCGTCCAAATAGACTGGCGCCGCGGCGCGTATTCCTTAAAGTGGCGCCGCGCCGCACCATTTCTCGGGGAGAAGCAGAATATGAACCTGGCCGGTTTGGATATCGTCGTCATCGCCCTCGTGGTCCTGGTCATCCTGATCCTCTTTGCCGGGATCAAGACGATCCCGCAGGGCTACCAGTACACGGTGGAACGCTTCGGCCGTTACACGCGCACGCTGGAGCCCGGCCTCAACCTCATCATCCCCTTCATCGACCGCATCGGCGCGAAGATGAACGTAATGGAACAGGTGCTCGACATTCCGACGCAGGAAGTCATCACCCGTGACAATGCCAGCGTTTCGGCCGACGGCGTCGCCTTCTACCAGATCCTCAATCCCGCCCAGGCCGCCTACCAGGTCGCCAACCTGGAAAACGCCATCCTCAACCTCACCATGACGAATATTCGTTCGGTCATGGGCTCGATGGACCTGGACGAGCTGCTCTCCAACCGCGACGTGATCAACGACAAGCTGCTGCGCGTCGTCGACGAGGCGGCCAATCCCTGGGGCATCAAGATCACCCGCGTCGAGATCAAGGACATCGCGCCGCCGAAAGACCTCGTCGATTCGATGGGCCGGCAGATGAAGGCCGAGCGCGAAAAGCGCGCGCAGGTGCTGGAAGCCGAAGGCGCCCGCAACGCTCAGATCCTGCGTGCCGAAGGTGCCAAGCAATCCGCCATCCTCGAGGCCGAGGGCCAGCGCGAAGCCGCATTCCGCGACGCCGAGGCCCGCGAACGTCTGGCGGAAGCCGAAGCCAAGGCGACGAAGGTCGTGTCGGAAGCCATCGCCGCCGGCAGCGTGCAGGCGATCAACTACTTCGTCGCGCAGAAATATACCGAAGCCATGGCCGCGATCGGCAAGGCGCCGAACTCCAAGATCGTGCTGATGCCGATGGAAGCCTCCGCGCTCGTCGGCTCACTCGGCGGCATCGGCGCCATCGCCCGCGAAGTCTTTGGCGACGGCGGCCCGGCGCAGGGGACGGTGACACCGCGCACGCGCCAAACAACGACGACGACCCCGGCCACGACCACCACGGCCTCGACGCCCGCCTTCCGCAACCCGTTCGATCCGACGTCGCAGGGAAGCTGAGCATGATCGAGCGCATCGTCGCGGAACTCGGACCCTGGGCCTGGTGGGTGCTGGGCATCGTTCTTCTCATCCTCGAAGTGCTGATGCCGGGCGTCTTCCTCGTCTGGATCGGCATTGCGGCGATCATCACCGGCGCCCTCTCGCTGCTGCTGTGGGAAACCGCGTTATGGACATGGCAGGCGCAATGGCTGGTCTTCGCGGTGCTGTCGCTGATCGCGGCGCTGGTGGGCCGCCGGATTGTCAGCACAAGGGGCCAGACCTCCGACCAGCCGCATCTCAACCAGCGCGGCCAGAGCCTCGTCGGCCGCACGGCAACGCTGGAGCAGCCGATCGCGGAAGGCCGCGGCCGCATTCGCCTCGACGATACGATGTGGAGCGTCCAGGGGCCGGACCTGCCGGTCGGCGCGCGGGTCCGCGTCACGGCCAGCAATGGCCGCGATCTTACGGTCGAAGCCATCTAGCCAAACAAAAACCCCGTATTTTCAAGAAATACGGGGTTTTGTTTGCACCTGTGGAGGTACGGATCAGGCGACGCCGATGCGCAGCAGGTCGTGGAAATGCACGACGCCGACCGGGCGGAAGGTTTCGTCGGTGACGATCAGCGCGGAAATATTGTACTGGTTGAGCAGGCCGAGCGCTGCGGTCGCGAGCGTCGTCGGCTTCACGGTCTTCGGCGCGCGCGTCATGATCTCGTTGACGCTGAGTTCGGCGAGGTTGCGCGAAAGATTGCGCGCGATATCGCCGTCCGTGACGATGCCGACGAGGATGCCCTCGTCATTGATGACGCCGACGCAGCCGTAACGCTTCTGCGAGAGCAGCAGCACGGCATCCGGCATCGAGGTGCCGAGTGCCACGAGCGGCATGTTCTCGCCGCTATGCATGATATCACCGACATGCGAGAGGCTGGCACCAAGCTTGCCGCCGGGATGGAAGGTCTTGAAGTCCGTCGCGGTGAAGCCGCGCGCTTCGAGCAGCGCCACGGCAAGCGCATCGCCGAGTGCCAGCTGCATCAGCGTGGACGTGGTGGGCGCCAGGCCATGCGGGCAGGCTTCCTGCTCCTTCGGCAGCAGCAGCACCGTATCCGCCTCGCGGGCAAGTGCGGAGCGTTCGCCGGAGGTGATGGCGATCAGCGGAATGGAAAAGCGGCGGGAATAGGAGACGATGCCCTGCAATTCGGCGGTTTCGCCGCTCCAGGACATGGCGAGGATGACGTCGTCGCGGGCGATCATGCCGAGGTCGCCATGCGTGGCCTCGACGGGATGCACGAAGAAGGAGGGTGTGCCGGTCGAAGCGAGCGTCGCGGCGATCTTCACGCCGATATGGCCCGACTTGCCGACGCCCGTCACGATGACGCGGCCGCTGATGTCGCCTATGAGGCGCACGGCCTCACAGAATGCGTCGTAGAGCCGTCCTTCCAGCGCCGCAGCGAGCGCGGTGAGACCAGCTTTTTCCGTTTCAACGGTGCGAAGTGCGGAGGCGATAGCGCCGTCGCTGTCAACATTTGCCTGTCTTTTGATCATGCGCCTCGTTACCGCTTTTGCAGGAAACTGTCCATGCACGAATGACGGCAGAGTGTTACGGCGAGTGATTCCGCCCGAAAGCAACCAAGCGTTAACCACGACGGTTTACGTTCGCTTAGGAAATTGGAAAGAATCGCAGGCCCAATCATGCCAGAGGCAAACGGAATGGATCGCGGGGCACTTTCGCCCCGCCTGTCACGGCGTCTGGCCGGGCTCTTGCTCGCCGGCACCATGTTTGCCGCCATTCCCGCCCTCGCCCAGCAGCAACTGCCTGCCGAAACGACGACGTTCCAGCAGCCGCTCAATCCCCTCGTCGACGATCCTGATGCCGATCCCGATGCCGACCCGGCCGATGCGGCGACGACAGCCACCACGACGACGCCCCAGCCCGCCCTGACCGACGACCAGGCCGGCGCGCTCGCCGAGGCCGCCGACGAGACGGGCGCGATCCGGCGCACCGCCCGCGAGGGTGAACGCCTGAACGCGCGCGAAGGCAATATCGACAACGTGACGAGCGACTTCGGCGATCCCTATGAACCGACCGGCATCCGTCTCGGCGCCTTCGTGCTGAAACCCTCGCTGTCGCAGGGCATCGGCTACGAGAAGACCAAGACGGGTTCTTCCTCGCAAAGCCGCAGCTTTTCCGCGACCGGCTTCCGCGGCTCGCTCGTCTCCGACTGGTCGCGCCACCAGCTTTCGATCGTCGCGGACGGCGTCTACCAGCGCAATCTCAGCGGCAGCGGCGAGACCGAACCGGAATTCAACATCAACAGCGACTTGCGGCTCGACCTCAGCAACGACACGATCGCCAACCTGACCGCCGGCTACAGCTTCGAGCGCGAAAATTCCAGCGATCCGAACGCCATCGACGGCGCCAGCGCGCAGTCCGGCGTGCACAATTTCACCGCCGGTGCGCGCGTGACCCGCGATTTCGGCGTGATCCGCGGCACCATCGCCGCCGATATCGAACGCGAAATCTACGGTTCGGCCAAGCTCGCAAACGGCGACAAGCTCAGCCTTTCCGACCGAAATTTCACGGAAGGCACGCTGACGGGACGCGTCGGCTTCGAGGTCTCTCCCGCCCTGATCCCCTATCTCGAAGCCTCGATCGGCCGCTCGGTCTACGACCACAAGCGCGATTCTCTAGGCTACGAGCGCTCCGCCTCGACGCTTGGCGGACGCGTGGGCGTGGAGGTCGATCTCGGCGAAAAGCTGCGCGGCGATCTTGGCGTCGGCTACCAGCGCTCCGGCTTCGACGACAGCCGCCTGAAGGCGATCGAGGCGGTGGCGATCGACGGCTCGATCTTCTGGTCGCCGCAGCGCGGCACGGATCTCAGGCTCGGCCTCAGCACGGAAATCGAACCCTCGACCAGCGCCGGCCAGAGCGGCTACGTCGCGTATGAAACGACGGCGGAACTGACGCACGAACTGCGCGAAAACCTCGTGGCGCGGCTGAGCGGCGCCTATACCTGGCGCAACTTCCCCTCCTCCGGCAGCGCCGACCAGAACGTCTACCTCGTCGGCACCGGCCTCACTTGGGACCTCAACCGCTGGCTGGCGCTCACCGGAGACGTCTCCTACGAGCTGACGACCCAGTCGGGCCCCGATACCGGCATCACGCGCGCCGGCATCGGTCTCGTGCTCAGGCGCTAAAACCTTATTTCAGCTTGGCGACGAGTTCCCGCAGCGGCCCCTCGACCGACGGGCGGATATCCGCACGCGCGAGCGCGAAAGCGATGTTGGCCAGGATGAAACCGTCCTTCGCGCCGCAGTCGTAGGTTTCCCCGCGAAAATGGTAGGCGGCGAACTTCTGGCTGCCGGCGAGCTTCACCATGGCGTCGGTGAGCTGGATCTCGTTGCCCGCACCGCGCTCCTGCGTGGAGAGGATCGGGAAGATTTCCGGCTGGAGGATGTAGCGGCCGTTGATGAAGAAGTTGGAGGGCGCGGTGCCCTGCGGCGGCTTCTCGACCATCTTGGTGATGGCGAAACCGTCGCCGATCGTCTCTCCGACGCCGACGATGCCGTATTTATGGGCCTGGTCCGGCGCGCATTCCTCGACGGCGATGATGTTGGCGCCGCTATGCTCGAAGAGCTCGACCATGCCCTTCAGGCAGCCCTTCTCGCCCTTCATGATCATGTCGGGCAGGAGCAGCGCGAAAGGCTCGTTGCCGACGAGTTCGCGGGCGCACCAGACGGCGTGCCCGAGGCCGAGCGGCTCCTGCTGACGGGTGAAGCTCGTGGAGCCCGCGACCGGCAGGATGCTTTCGAGCAGCGTCAGCTCGGCGGTCTTGTTGCGCTGGCGCAGCGTCTGCTCCAGCTCCACCTGGATGTCGAAATAGTCCTCGATGACCGCCTTGGAGCGGCCGGTCACGAAGATCAGGTGCTCGATGCCGGCATCAATCGCCTCGTCGACCACGTACTGGATCACCGGCTTGTCAACGACGGTCAGCATTTCCTTCGGCACGGCTTTCGTTGCCGGAAGGAAGCGGGTGCCGAGGCCCGCCACTGGAAACACTGCTTTGCGAACCTTACGCGTCTGGGACATTAATCACCTCGTTGAGCCCCTGCCCTCATGGCCAGGACATATCTGTGCCGGAATAGAGTCAAATTGCTATTTTTTTGCAAAGCACGACTTTTTTACGAAGGAAGCCATCTTTTCGTGAAGGAAGACGGGGTAAAAATTTGATGGTAAAGAATTTGTTGACTTCGTTTTTATAAGTTTTGCGAACAGCCGATGGTTCCATGCCATCGAACCGAAATTTGAAAACGGACATGATAGCCGATGACACAGAATCTGAAGACCGTTCTGCGCCGATCCGCGCTCACCCTCCTGCTGACGGCCGGGCTTTTCGCCCAGACCACCGCCGCCCACGCGGATGCCCGCTTCCAGAAGTGGATCGCCGACTTCTACGCTACGGCATCCGAAGCCGGCATCAGCAAATCGACCTACCAGAAGGCGTTTTCCGGCGTCAAGACACCCGACGCGGCCGTCCTTGAAAAGGCCGCTTACCAGCCGGAATTCAAGCACAAGATCTGGGATTACCTCGATTCGCGCGTCAATCCGTATACGGTGCGCATCGGCCGGGAGATGGCGGCAAAACACGGCCGCACACTCGCCGCCCTCGAGCGCCATTTCGGCGTCGACCGCAACATCCTGCTGGCCATCTGGTCGATGGAATCGAACTATGGCGCGGTGCTCGAGAAGGATGACCGGCTGCACTATGTGCCGCGCGCACTCGCGACGCTCGCCTATGCCGACAAGAAGCGCGCGAAATTTGCCCGCACGCAGCTGATTGCGGCGCTGAAGATCATCCAGCGCGGCGACATCGCCGCCTCCGACATGACCGGCTCCTGGGCCGGCGCCATGGGCCACACCCAGTTCATCCCGACGAGCTACCTGATCTATGCCGTCGATGCCGACGGCAACGGCCACCGCGACATCTGGAACTCGGTGCCGGACGCCTTAGCGACCGCCGCGAACCTGCTTGCCAAGAACGGCTGGCAGGCCGGCAAGACCTGGGGTTACGAGATCGTCGTGCCGACCGGCGGCAGCAAATATTCCGGCCAGACCAAGACGCTCGCCCAATGGTCGAAGCTCGGCTTCACGCGCCCGAACGGCTCGGGCTTCAAGAACGGCGCGGACCGCGCCGAGCTGAAGCTGCCGGCAAACGGCGGGCCGGGCTTCCTGATGACCAAGAACTTCTTCGTCATCAAGCGCTACAACGCGTCCGACTCCTACGCGATGGGCGTCGGCATGCTGGCCGACCAGCTCGCCGGCTATAGCGGCGTCAAACAGCGCTGGCCGCGCCCGGAGGGCACCCTCGACATCACGGAAAAGTTCGAGTTGCAGACCCGCCTCAAGGAACTCGGCTATTATGAGGGCGAGGTCGACGGCAATTTCGGTTCCGGTTCCAAGGCCGCGATCCAGGCTTTCCAGAACCGCATGGGCCTTTCCGCGGATGGCGAGCCGAGCCAGCAGCTCTTGAAGGCGCTCCGCCGCTGACGACGGTCCACACCGAATCGAGGGGCGCTTCGGCGCCCCTTTTTGTTGCCGGACGCTTCCGCTTGCGCGCTTCATTTGCCATCATGCCGCCACCGATATCCCGCAGGATCGCGGAAGAGACGGGGAGCCCATCGCGATGAGCATGACGACGACGTTCCGGATTGTGCGGCTCAGCCTCGCTGTTGCCGTTGCGGCGAGCGTCGTCGTGACCGCCATACCCGCCGGCGCGCAGGAGCGTCGCGAGCGCAAGACGATCCTCGAACTGCTGTTCGGCACGCCGAAGCGCAAGGAGGTCGTCCGCGAGCCGGAAATCAGGAAGCCGCGTACCGCCAACCGCAAGAAGAAGCAGACGACGACGGTCGCCACCAAGCCGGAACCGGCGGCGATCGAAAAACTGCCGGATGCCAAGGTGGTGCTCGTCGTCGGCGACTTCATCGCCGGCAGCCTGGGCGAAGGGCTGATCGCCGCCTTCGAGGCGACGCCCGGCATCGTGGTCGAACGCCGCACCAACGGCTCCTCCGGCATCGTGCGCGAGGATTATTACAACTGGCCGACCTCGCTGCCCACATTGATCACGGAAACCAAGCCCGCCTTGATCGTCGTCAGCATGGGCGCCAACGATCGCCAGCAGATGACGGTCGGAGGGGAAAAGGAAAAGTTCCGCTCCGAGGCCTGGACGAAGGAATATGAAGCCCGCGTCGCGCGCCTCGCCACCCTTGCCCGCAATGGCGGCAAGCCGATGATGTGGATCGGCATGCCGGCCTTCCAGTCCTCCGCCATGACTGCCGACATGACGACGCTCAACAATATCTATCGTGCGGGTGTCGAGAAGGCGGGTGGCGAATTCGTCGATATCTGGGACGGTTTCGTCGACGAGAACGGCAAGTTCGTGATTTCCGGCTCCGACATCAACGGCCAGCAGGTGCGCCTGCGTGGTTCTGATGGCATCAACTTCACCAAGGCGGGCAAGCGCAAGCTCGCCTTCTACGTGGAGAAGGAAATCCGCCGCGTGCTGGGTGACGCCGCCGCCGATGGCCCCGGCCTGCAAGGCGACCTGAAGGACCTCGTGGTGACGGCGCCGGCCGAGGACACGGAAATCACCAAGACCCAGCCGATCAGCCTCGCCGACCCGGCGCTCGACGGCGGGACGGCGCTGCTCGGCGGCGCGGTCATCAAGGGCAACGGCAAGAGCCTGCGCGAAAAGCTGGTCGAAAAGGGCGAGATCGCCGATGCGCCGCTCGGCCGCGTCGATGATTTTCGCTTGAACAAGGTCGCCACACCCTAAGCGACGATGCGTGGCAGGGTGATGCGGGCGCAAAGTCCCGGCTGGCGGTTTTCCAGCGCGAAGCTGCCGTTCGCCTCCTCGACGAAACTCTCGACGATCGCCAGGCCAAGGCCCGCACCTTCGCTCGTCGTGTCGAGACGGCTGCCGCGCTTCAGCACAAAATCGATCTCGCCTTCAGGAATGCCCGGACCGTCGTCGGTGACCTCGATGATTGCCGAATGCCCTTCCATGCGGGCGAAAATGCCGACGGTGGTCCTGGCATAACGCGCGGCATTTTCCGCAAGGCTGCCGAGGATTTCCGCCAGATCCTCCGGATCGATGCGCAGGATCAGCCCCGGCTCGATCTCCTGCTGCCAGTCGAGATCGCGCCCCGCCGGCGTGCGTGAGACAACGCTGACGACCTGCGAGGCGACGCGGCCGAGATCGCTGCGCCCGGCATGCCCGCGTTCCGCCTGGCGCGCACGCGCCATCTCATGGTCGACATGGCGGCGCATGCGCAGGATGATCGCCTCGATGTCCTGAGCGACACTCTCCTCGCCGCGCTCGCGCAGCCGCAGCACGTCGCCGGAAAGGATTTGCAGCGGCGTCTTGAAGCCATGCGCCAGGTCCGCGGCCCGCTCGCGCGCCTTGCGAAGCTGGTTTTCGCGCGATTGCAGCAGGGCGTCCACCTCGCCGGTCAGAGGCAGGACCTCGTCGGGAAAATCGTTGCCGAGCCGTTCGGCCTTTCCCGCCCGGATGGCGGAGAGGCGCTCGGTCAACGTCGCGAGCGGCCTGAGACCCACGAAGATCTGCACGAAACTCGCCGCCAGCAGAAGGGCGGCAAGGGCCTGGAGATAGGGCAGGAGATCGCCCTCGAACTCGTCCGTCGCGCGGGAAATATCGGTCCGGTCGATCGCCACCGCCACCCGCAGCGGCCGCGCGCCGGCACGCTCGGGCGTCACCACCTCGCGCTCGACGAGGAGCAGCGGCACCGCGCCCGGCCCCGGAATGGTCGCCGTGTGCACGCCGCCGGCCGGGATATCCGGGAGCGTGAGAATATCGTCCCAGAGCGAGCGGGAGCGCAGGCGCTTGCCCTCCCCCTCGATCTGCCAGTAGAGGCCGGACAGCGGGCGCTCGAAGCGGGGATCGACCGGCGGTTTGACGAGGTCGAGCGCCGTGCCCGGCTGTTCGGCAAGGCCGGCGATGATCTGGTTGAGATGCAGCACCAGCTCGGACGCGATGCGGCGCTCGACATGCCGCTCGAACAGGGTGGAAAGAACGAAGAACGCCGCCACGAGGGCGGCGATGATGGAGGCAGCGCCCGCAAGCGCGAGGCGAAGGCGCAGCGACCGGCGCGTCACGGCGCGCTCTCGCCCATAAAATAGCCGAAGCCGCGCCGCGTGCCGATCGCGACGGCGCCGAGCTTCTTGCGCAGCCGCGCGACCAGCGCCTCCAGCGCATTGGCATCGCGCGAATAGTCGTCGCCATAGAGGTGCTCCTGCAACTCGGTCGGCGGCACGATGCGGTCGCGGTGATGGCCGAGATAGCTGACGAGGCGGTATTCCAGCGGCGTCAGCGATTGCGGCACGCCATTGACGCTGACCCGCATCGCCCGCGTGTCGATGGTGACCGGGCCGATGGCAATGGTCGCCGCGCCATGGCCGACGGAACGGCGAATGAGCGCGCGGGCGCGGGCCAACAGCTCCTCGAACTGGAAGGGTTTCGGCAGATAGTCGTCGGCGCCGGCATCGATGCCCTCGACCCGCTCCGCCCAGCTTCCGCGCGCCGTCAGCACCAGCACCGGCATGTGCCGGCCGTTCGCCCGCCAGCGCTTGAGCAGCGACATGCCGTCGAGGCTCGGCAGGCCCAGATCAAGGATGATGAGGTCATAATCCTCGGTATCGCCGAGGAACCACGCGTCCTTGCCGTCGCACGCGGTTTCGACGGAATAGCCCGCGCCGCTGAGGACGGCGGAGACATCGGCCGCAATGCGGGCATCGTCCTCGACGAGAAGCAGGCGCATCAGTCGGCATCGTCCTCTACGATCGCCATCGTCTTGGCATCGAGCTGAAGCTCGACGATCTGGCCGGACGGCTGGATGAATTCCAGCTCATATATATAGCGCCCGTTCTCGCGCTCAAGCTCGACTTCGATCAGGTCGCCCTGAACATGCTTGCGCGCTTCCACGATGATCTCCTCAAGCGGCCGCACGAGCCCCTGTTCGAGCGCCCGGCGGGCTTCCTCATGCTCTATCGCATCGTCGTCGTCATCCGCCTGCGCGCCCATGGGCGGCGCAATGGAGAGGGCGACGAGCAGAGCCAGCGCCAGCGGAAAAGGGGTCAGGAGTTTCTTGATCATGCGCCTACCTATACGCGAGCCAAACTGACAAATCGCTGACAGCGCCTGTCAGGGACGCAACAGCCGGCCTGTGCGAATCCTCTTTTCAACAACGACAGGAAAGGACTTCGCAATGCGCACCATGACGACCGGCCTTCTCGCCGCGGGCCTCTTCGCCTTCGCCCTGCCCGCCCAGGCCGAAACCACCAAGGCGCCGACCCGCAAGACGCTGGAACAGGTCGTCACCGATCTTTCCGCCAAGGGCTACACGATCCGCGAGATCGAGATGGATGACGGCCACTTCGAGGCAAAGATCGTCGATGCGAAGAGCGTCGTCAGCGAAGCCAAGATCGACGGTTACACCGGCGAGATCCTGCGCCTGGAACGCGAAGACTGATCCTCCCCCAACCTATCCCCTGAAGACCCGATCAAAAAAGGACATTTCCCATGGTAAAGATCACCGGCACTTCCAAGGCCAACACGCTCAAGGGCCAGTCGACGTCTGACGACATCTACGGCTATGCCGGCAACGACAAGCTCTTCGGCTTCGGCGGCAATGACGATCTCGAAGGCGGCGCCGGCAACGACTGGCTGCAGGGCGGCACCGGCAATGACGAACTGACCGGCGGTTCCGGCCGCGACACCTTCGTCTTTTCCAGCGGCCGCGACGAGATCGACGATTTTTCCAGCCGTGACGATACGATCATCATCGACAGCGCGCTCGGCGTGAAGAACTTCACCGAGCTGAAGGCACTCGCCAAGTCCGTCGATGGCGGCGAGGACGTGCGCTTCGACTTCGGTAACGGCAACACGCTGACGCTCGACGACACCAAGCTTTCGAGCCTGAAGTCGAGCGACTTCTCCTTCAGGTCCGTTAATACCGACGAGCCGACGGACCCGCGTTCCGGCGATGACGTGCTGAACGGCAACAGCAAGGCCAACACCATTTCCGGCGGTGACGGCAATGACAAGATTTCCGGCTTCGGCGGCAACGACAAGCTTTCGGGCGATGCCGGCAACGACAGGCTCTATGGTGGCGCCGGCCATGACGACCTGGAGGGCGGTTCCGGCAACGACATTCTGTCGGGCGGTTCGGGTAATGACGACCTCGAAGGCGGTTCCGGCAACGATCGCCTGAACGGCGGCTCCGGCAACAACGAACTGGAAGGCGGCGCCGGTCGCGACACTTTCGTCTTCACGACGGGCAAGACGGAAATCGAGGACTTCCGGGCCGATTTCGACACGATCGAGATCGCCAGGAGCCTGGGCGTATCGAGCTTCGCCGACCTCACCGACATCGCCCGCACCGCCGACGGCGGCAAGGACGTGGTGTTCGATTTCGGCCGGAGCGAATTGCGCCTCGAAGACACCAAGCTCGCCGACCTCTCGGCGTCGGACTTCCTCTTCGTCTGAGGCGGGTATCGCCCCTCATCCCGCTGCCGCGACCTTCTCCCCGTAAACGGGGAGAAGGGGCTTGTGGCAAGGCCGTGCCTAAATCAGGCATGGCGAAACCGGGCAACATCCTCCTTCTCCCCGCTTGCGCGGAGAAGGTGCCGGCAGGCGGATGAGGGGCACTTCATCAAAAAGAAAGGGCGCGCCGGTTTCCCGGGGCGCCCTTTCTTCGTTTCAAAATCCTCAGCGCGGCAGCGTGGTCGAGCCCATCAGCGATTCGTCGATCGCACGCGCAGCCTGGCGGCCTTCGCGGATGGCCCAGACGACGAGCGACTGGCCGCGGCGCACGTCGCCGGCGGTCCACAGCTTGTCGACCGAGGTCTTGTAGTCGCGCTCGTTGGCGATGACGTTCGACGAGCCGCGCTTGTCGGTGTTGATCGCAAGCTTGTCGCCGAGATCCTTGAGGACGCTGTCCGTGAAGGGACCGCGGAAGCCGATGGCGATGAAGGCGAGGTCGGCCTTGATGATGAACTCCGTGCCGGCGATCGGCTTGCGGCGATCATCCACCTGGCAGCACTTCACGCCGGTCAGGACGCCGTCTTCGTCGCCGACGAATTCGAGCGTGCCGACCTGGAATTCGCGCACGGCACCCTCGGCCTGCGAGGAGGAGGTGCGCATCTTCGTCGCCCAGAACGGCCAGACGGCGAGCTTGTCTTCCTTTTCCGGCGGCTGCGGGCGGATGTCGAGCTGGGTGACCTTCACGGCGCCCTGGCGGAAGGCCGTGCCGACGCAGTCGGACGCGGTATCGCCACCGCCGACGACGACGATATGCTTGCCGCCGGCCAGAATCGGATCGGACGGCCAGCCGACGCTGTCGATGTTCTCACGGCCGACGCGGCGGTTCTGCTGCACGAGATAGGGCATGGCATCATGCACGCCGGCGAACTCGACGCCCGGAATGCCGGCATCGCGCGGCGTTTCGGAGCCGCCGCAGTAGAGCACGGCATCATGCTCGGCGAGCATTTCGTCCATCGTCTTGTCGACGCCGACATTGACGCCGTAGTGGAAGGTCACGCCCTCGCCCCGCATCTGGTCGACGCGGCGGTCGATGAAGTTCTTCTCCATCTTGAAGTCCGGAATGCCGTAGCGCAGCAGGCCGCCGGCCTTGGATTCGCGCTCGTAGAGATGGACCTCATGGCCGGCGCGGGCGAGCTGCTGGGCAGCCGCCATGCCGGAGGGGCCGGAACCGATGACGGCGACCTTCTTGCCGGTCTTCACCGTCGCCGGCTGCGGCACGATATAGCCCATCTCATAGGCCTTGTCGGCGATCGCCTGCTCGACGGTCTTGATGGAGACCGGCGCGTCTTCCAGGTTCAGCGTGCAGGCTTCCTCGCAGGGTGCGGGGCAGACGCGGCCGGTGAATTCCGGGAAGTTGTTGGTCGAATGCAGGTTGCGGATCGCCTCGTCCCAATTGCCGTTATAGACGAGGTCGTTCCAGTCCGGGATCTGGTTGTGCACCGGACATCCGGTCGGCCCGTGGCAATAGGGAATGCCGCAGTCCATGCAGCGCGCGGCCTGCTTCTGGACCTCGGGGTCCGACATCGGAATGGTGAATTCGCGGAAATGGCGGATGCGGTCGGAGGCCGGCTGGTACTTTGCAACCTGCCGGTCGATCTCCATGAAACCTGTAACCTTGCCCATCGTATTGTCCTCAAGCGTGTTCAGCGAGCGCCTTGCGGGCGCGTGAAAAACCATCCGGCACTGCCGGATGGTCGCAGTCTCGGCGGCCGGGTTACTCGGCCGCTTCCGCCATTTTCATGCGTTCCATGTCTTCCAGCGCACGGCGATACTCGACCGGCATGACCTTGCGGAACTTCGGACGGAACTCGGCCCACTGGTCGAGGATCTCCTTGGCGCGCGGCGAGCCGGTATAGTGCAGGTGGTTGGAGATGAGCTGATAGAGCCGCTCCTCGTCGTGGCGCGTCATGTCGCCGGAAACGTCCACCATGCCCTTGTGCATGAGGTCGCCGCCGTGATGGTGCAGCTTCTCCAGCATGTCATCCTCTTCCGGCACCGGCTGGAGCTCGACCATCGCCATGTTGCAGCGGCGGGCGAAATCGCCCTCCTCATCCAACACATAGGCGACGCCGCCAGACATGCCGGCTGCGAAGTTGCGCCCCGTCTGGCCGATGACGACGACCACGCCGCCCGTCATATATTCGCAGCCGTGGTCGCCCACGCCCTCGACGACGGCGATGGCACCGGAGTTGCGCACGGCGAAACGCTCGCCGGCCACGCCGTTGAAGTAGCACTCGCCGGCAACCGCGCCGTAGAGCACCGTGTTGCCGACGATGATCGATTCGTGCGGGATCGCCTTGCTGCCGGTCGGGGGACGCACGACGATACGGCCGCCGGACAGGCCCTTGCCGACATAGTCGTTGCCCGCGCCAATGAGGTCGAATGTGATGCCGCGCGCCAAAAATGCCGCGAAGGACTGGCCGGCCGTGCCCTTGAGCGTCACGGAGATCGTGTCATCCTTCAGGCCCTTGAAGCCGTAGCGCTTGGCCACCGCCCCCGACAGCATCGCGCCCGCCGAACGGTCGACGTTCTTGATATCGACCTCGAAGGCGACCGGCGTCTTCTTCTCGAGCGCTGGTTTTGCCTGCTCGATCAGCTTGCGGTCGAGGATGTCGTGGATCGGGTGATCCTGCCGTTCGGTCCAGTAGGTCGCCTCCTTCGGCGCATCGACCTTGTGGAAGATGCGGGAGAAGTCGAGACCGTTGGCCTTCCAGTGCGAGATCATCTTTTCTTTTTCGAGCAGTTCCGAGGCGCCGATGATCTCGTTCAGCGAGCGAACGCCGAGCGAGGCCAGGATTTCGCGCACCTCTTCGGCGACGAAGAAGAAGTAGTTGATGACGTGTTCCGGCGTGCCCTTGAAGCGCTTGCGAAGAACCGGATCCTGCGTCGCGACACCCACGGGGCAGGTGTTGAGGTGGCACTTGCGCATCATGATGCAACCGGCCGCGATCAGCGGTGCGGTGGCAAAGCCGAACTCGTCGGCGCCCAAAAGCGCGCCGATGACGACGTCGCGGCCGGTCTTCAGGCCGCCATCGACCTGGAGCGCGACGCGCGAGCGCAGCTTGTTGAGCACGAGCGTCTGATGCGTTTCGGCAAGGCCGATTTCCCAGGGGGAACCGGCGTGCTTCAGCGAGGTGAGCGGCGAAGCGCCGGTGCCGCCGTCGAAGCCGGCGATGGTGATATGGTCCGCGCGCGCCTTGGCGACCCCGGCGGCAACCGTGCCGACGCCGACTTCCGAGACGAGCTTGACCGAGATATCGGCTTCCGGGTTGACGTTCTTCAGGTCGTAGATGAGCTGCGCCAGGTCCTCGATCGAGTAGATATCGTGGTGCGGCGGCGGCGAGATAAGGCCGACGCCCGGCGTGGAGTGACGGGTTTTCGCGACCGTCGCATCCACCTTGTGGCCGGGCAGCTGGCCGCCTTCGCCGGGCTTGGCGCCCTGCGCAACCTTGATCTGCAGCATGTCCGCATTGACGAGATATTCGGTCGTCACGCCGAAGCGGCCGGAGGCGATCTGCTTGATCGCCGAACGCTCGGGGTTGGACGAGCCGTCCGGCAGCGGCAGGTAGCGGTCTGCCTCCTCGCCGCCCTCGCCGGTGTTCGACTTGCCGCCGATCCGGTTCATGGCGACGGCAAGCGTGGTGTGCGCCTCGCGGGAAATCGAGCCGAAGGACATGGCGCCGGTGGAGAAGCGCTTGACAATATCGACCGCGGGCTCGACCTCGTCGATGGAGATCGGCGTGCGGCCGGCAGCTTCCGCGCCCTTGATGGCGAAGAGGCCGCGGATCGTGTTCATGCGCAGCGACGAGGCGTTCACCAGTTCGGCGAATTCCTTGTAGCGATCGGCCGCGTTGCCACGCACCGCATGTTGCAGCGAGGCGATGACATCCGGCGTCCAGGCGTGTTCCTCGCCGCGCATGCGATAGGCATATTCGCCGCCGATATCGAGCGTGTTGGCCAGCAGCGGATCGCGGCCGAAGGCCGACTTGTGGCGTGCGAAGGTCTCCTGCGCGATCTGGTCGAGGCCGATGCCCTCGATCGTCGTCGCCGTGCCGAAGAAATACTGGTCGACCAACGCGGACGACAGGCCGATCGCGTCGAAGATCTGCGCGCCGCAATAGGACTGGTAGGTCGAAATGCCCATCTTGGACATGACCTTCAGGATGCCCTTCCCGATCGCCTTGATGTAGCGGTAGACGACTTCCTCGGCGTCCACTTCCTTCGGAAACTCGCCGCGCTTGTGCATGTCGGTGAGCGTGTCGAAGGCGAGATACGGGTTGATCGCTTCCGCGCCGTAACCGGCGAGAAGACAGAAGTGATGCACTTCCCGCGGCTCGCCGGATTCGACGACGAGGCCGACCGAGGTGCGCAATCCTTTGCGGATCAGGTGGTGGTGCACGGCGGCCGTCGCCAGCAGCGCCGGGATCGCCACGCGGTCCGGCCCGATCTGGCGGTCCGACAGCACGATGATGTTATAGCCGCTGGTAACGGCCTGTTCGGCGCGCTCGCAGAGCCGGTCGAGAATTTCCGGCAGGCCTTCGGCGCCGCGCGAGACGTCATAGGTGAAGTCCAGCGTCTTGGTGTCGAAACGGTCCTCGACATGGCCGATCGAGCGGATCTTTTCGAGATCGCCATTGGTGAGGATCGGCTGGCGCACTTCCATGCGCTTGGCCTTCGCCGCACCGCCGTGATCGAGCAGGTTCGGACGCGGGCCGATGAAGGAGACGAGGCTCATGACCAGTTCCTCGCGGATCGGGTCGATGGGCGGGTTCGTCACCTGCGCGAAGTTCTGCTTGAAATAGGTGTAGAGCAGCTTGCGCTTGCTGGACATGGCCGAGATCGGCGTGTCGGTGCCCATGGAGCCGATCGCCTCCTGCCCCGTCGTCGCCATCGGCGACATCAGCAGCCGGGTGTCTTCCTGGGTATAGCCGAAGGCCTGCTGGCGATCGCGCAGCGACACGTCGCGGCGCAGCGCCCGCGGCTCGACCGGGCCAAGGTCCTCGAGGATGATCTGGGTGTTGTCCAGCCACTCGCGGTAAGGGTGCTTGGCGGCCAGCGTGGACTTCACCTCCTCGTCGGAGATGATGCGCCCCTCTTCCATGTCGATCAGCAGCATCCTGCCGGGCTGGAGACGCCACTTCTTGACGATGCTCTCTTCCTTGACCGGCAGCGTGCCGGCTTCGGAGGCGAGGATGACGCGGTCGTCATCCGTCACGAGGTAACGCGCCGGACGCAGGCCGTTGCGGTCGAGCGTCGCGCCGATCTGGCGGCCGTCCGTGAAGGCGACGGCGGCGGGGCCGTCCCACGGCTCCATCAGGGCGGCATGATATTCGTAGAACGCCTTGCGCTCGGCACCCATCAGCTGGTTGCCGGCCCAGGCTTCCGGGATCAGCATCATCACGGCATGGGCCATGGAATAGCCGCCGCGCAGCAGGAATTCGAGCGCGTTGTCGAAACAGGCCGTGTCCGACTGACCTTCATAGGAGATCGGCCAGAGCTTCGTGATGTCGTCGCCGAACAGCGGCGAGGAGACGGAGGCCTGGCGGGCCGCCATCCAGTTGACGTTGCCGCGCAGCGTGTTGATTTCGCCGTTATGGGCGACCATGCGGTAGGGGTGCGCGAGCTTCCACGAGGGGAAGGTGTTGGTGGAAAAGCGCTGGTGCACGAGGGCGACGGCCGATTCGAAGCGCGGATCGGCCAAGTCCTTATAATAGGCGCCGACCTGATAGGCGAGGAACATGCCCTTGTAGACGATCGTCGTCGAGGAGAGCGAAACCGGATAGAAGTTGCTCTCTTCGCCTTCGTATTCGTCATAGATGCGGTTGGAGATCACCTTGCGAAGGGTGAAGAGGCGGCGCTCGAACTCGTCCTTCGTCGCGGCCTCGCGGCCCGCGCCGATGAACACCTGAACGTGCCGCGGCTCGGTGGCGGCGATTTCCGGTGCCTTGGAGAGCGAGGAATTGTCGACCGGCACGTCACGGAAGCCGATGAGGACCTGTCCCTCTTCGGCGATGACATCGGCGATGACCTTCTTGAAATGTTCGACGAGCGTTTCGTCCTGCGGCATGAAGATGTGGCCGGCGGCGTATTCGCCTGCCTTGGGCAGGGTCACGCCCTGCTTGGCCATCTCCTCGCGGAAGAAACGGTCTGGAATCTGCACGAGGATGCCCGCGCCATCCCCCATCAGCGGGTCGGCACCGACGGCGCCGCGGTGCGTCAGGTTTTCGAGCATGAAAAGCCCGTCCTGCACGATCTGGTGCGACTTCTGGCCCTTCAGATGCGCGACGAAGCCGACGCCGCAGGCATCGTGTTCGTTGCGCGGATCATAGAGTCCCTGTTTTTTCGGCAGGCCCGGCGTGGAAGAGCGCGTCTTGGCGCCCGTTGCAGTCGCCTGCGCGCGGGTCTGCCCAAAACCATGTGCTTGAGTCTTCTCCATCATCGTCTTCCCTCCTGTCGCGCCCGGCACCCTGCGGGCATTCGTTTCCGCCCGCGTAGCGACCGTTTGCCTTTCAGCAATCCAGCCACGCGAGCGTCTTTATATATAACCCTGACCCGACCGCAAAAAGACGACGGTCGACCAGGCATGATCATCCAGGACCGTCGGGACATCCAGGCAGCATCAGGAGAGGGTCTCCAATGCCCGGCGCCATCTTCGGCATCCCGTCGCGGTCGCGGGGGACGCTTCATCGGTCTCTTGACCGAAATAGGACAGCAACACTGTCCTATTTCATAAGCTCTATGCCAGAAACGACCCTTCGCTGCAAGGCCATCATGCCAAATAATCAACACCTCATGAAGAAAAATTGCCTGCACCGCCACGGGCTTGAAATTAAATTACGGCATCGTAGCACATTGTTTCCGTTCCTTTCATTTTACACAGGAACGACGGCAGCCCGGCATGGCGGCGATTGATCGCCATCATTTCTCCACTATGGTCCCACCGAAGCCCTCAACCGCATTGGAAACCGCATGTTCTTCGCATCCGACAACTGGGCGGGCGCCCATCCCGACATCGCAAAAAGCCTCGTCGACGCCGCCGGCGGCTTTGCCTCCGCCTATGGCACCAGCGATCTCGACAAGCGTGTGGAAAAGACCTTTTCCGAAATCTTCGAGCGCGACGTCGCCGTCTTCTTCGTCGGCACCGGCACGGCGGCGAATTCGCTGGCGCTGGCAAGCTTCAACCGCCCGGGCGGCCAGGTCTTCTGTCACCGCGAAGCGCATGTGAATGTCGATGAATGCAATGCGCCGGAGTTCTTTGCCACCGGCGCCAAGCTCGTGGCGATCGACGGCCCCGCCGGCAAATTGCAGGCCGATTCGCTTGCTGCGGCGATCTCCCGTTTCCCGCCCGATTTCGTGCATGGCGGCCAGCCGATGGCCGTCACCATCACCCAGGCGACCGAAGCCGGCACCGCCTATACGCTCGACGAGATCGCCGCGCTTTCGGAGGTCACCAAACAGGCCGGCCTGCCGCTGCACATGGATGGCGCCCGTTTTGCCAATGCGCTTGCCCATCTCGGCACGACGCCGGCGGAAATGACGTGGAAGCGCGGCGTCGACCTGCTCTCCTTCGGCGGCACGAAGAACGGCTGCTGGTGCGCCGAGGCGCTGGTGCTGTTCGATCCGGCCAAGGCGCAGCAGATGCATTTCCTGCGCAAGCGCTCCGCCCAGCTCTTCTCGAAATCCCGCTTCATCGCCGCGCAGTTCGACGCCTATTTCCGCGACGGCCTGTGGCTGGACCTCGCCCGCCATTCGAACGGCATGGCAGCCCGCCTCGCGGCTGGTTTCAGCACTTCCGAAAAGGCCCGCCTCGCCTGGCCGACGGGCTCGAACGAACTCTTCGCCATCATCCGCAACGATGCGATGAAAGCGCTGAAGGACAAGGGCGCCGTCTTCTACGACTGGCCGGCCGGCCCGGAGCTGAAGGCGACGATGCGCGAAGACGAAACATTGATCCGCTTGGTCACGAGCTTCGCCACGACCGAATCGGATGTCGACGCCTTCCTCTCGGCGCTGTGAGAGGGGAAGAGCATCCAGCAGAGCCCCAGAAACCACGAAGTCCGCGCCCTCTCCTCCGTCATGGTCGGGCTTGACCCGACCATCCACTCTCGGAGCACGCCGGTGGATCCTCGGGTCGAGCCCGAGGATGACGTGGCGGGTGGTGGGATCGCCTCGCACACCAAGAAGGCCGACGAAAAAAGGCGGTGCCTCGCGGCACCGCCTTTCTTCATTCCCACCAAAGCGAAAGATCAGTTGGTCTGCGCTTCGATCTGCTTGGCTTCGCGGCTGACGGCCGTAATCTCGATACGGCGCGGCTTGGCGGCTTCCGGAATGTCGCGCAGGAGATCGATGTGGAGAAGGCCGTTCTTCAGCGAAGCGGCGCGCACTTCCACATGATCGGCGAGCTGGAAGCGGCGCTCGAAGGCGCGCTTGGCAATGCCGCGATAGAGATACTGGCTTTCCTCAGCCGCTTCGTCCTTCTTCTCGCCCTTGACCGTCAGCGCATGTTCGCGCGCTTCGATCGACAGTTCGCTTTCGTCGAAACCGGCAACCGCCATGGTGATGCGGTAGGTGTTTTCGCCGGTGCGTTCGATGTTGTAGGGCGGATAGGTCTGGGCCTGCTCAGGCTGGCCGAGGCTATCGAGCATGGTGAAGAGACGGTCGAAGCCGACGGTGGAACGATAGAGGGGGGAGAAATCGACGTGACGCATGGTGTCCTCCTTCAGAGCAACGGTTGCGATCGATAAAAGGCGGCACCCGACTTCCGAAGGTGCAGCCCGGTTCATCCGGCCTCCGACCCGTTCTGGCGACGGAGACCTCGACGGACCCTTTCGGCGCCCGTGACGATGAGATGGGAACGCATTTCCGGCGGTTCAAGGGGTGTCGGGCGGCCAAAAATTGCCCGGTCACGAAATTTTCGAGATGAACGGCGGATGAACGTCCGCTTCGGAAACCGTTCAGCTTCACCTTGTTAGAACCGCAGCATCGGAAGCGAAAACTTCTGAGACCGGGGTGCAACGTCCCTTCCTCCCTGGTCAAATTGCGCCGGACTGCATGAAGGCCACCCCCGTTGCCCCATGCGTCCGGCTTTTTTCTTTGACGGCACGAAGGCCAGCGCCTATCCATCCAGGAAGCAATTCCCGCCGAGACCCGCCCCGCGCCATGGATTCCATCCTGCACGCCACCGCCGACAATCCCGTTCCGGAGAACCATTTTGCGGGGTTCCTGGAAGGCCGCGGCGGCGTGAAGATCCGCTATGCGGTGTTCCGCTCGAAGGAGCGCGAGGCCAAAGGCACGGTCGTGCTGCTGCAGGGCCGCAGCGAGTGCATCGAGAAATATTTCGAGACGATCAACGACCTCACCGCCCGCGGCCTGTGGGTCGCCACCTTCGACTGGCGCGGCCAGGCGGGTTCCGACCGGCTGATCCAAGGCAACCGCGCCGGCCATATCGGCCGCTTCGCCGATTACGAGGCCGACCTCTCGCTTTTCCTCGAAAAGATCGTGCTGCCGGACGCCCGCCTGCCCTTCTTCATCGTGGCACATTCGACCGGGGCGCTGGTCGCGCTTTCGCAGGCGCCCTATCTGGAAAACCGTATCGAGCGCATGGTGCTGGCCGCCCCCTTCATCGCGCTCGCCGGCCAGTCGATGAGCCAGAGCAAGATCACCGTCATCGCCCGGCTCGCCTCGCTTTTCGGGCTGGGCAAGCATACGTTCCGCAAGGGCGACCCGGCACTCGATTTCCCGCGCAACGTGGTGACCTCGGACGAGCGCCGCTTCATCCGCAACGCCGCCATCTTCACCGAACATCCGGAGCTTTCCATCAGCTGGCCGAGCGCCCGCTGGCTGAACGAGACGCTGCGCACCATGGCGCGCGTGACGCATCAGGATCACCTGACGCGCATCCGCATTCCCACCCTGCTGCTCTGCCCGACCGCCGATGCGCTGGTGCCGCGCCGGGCGATCGGCGACCTCGCGCGCATCTTCCGCGCCGCCCGCCTCATCGAGATCGACGGCGCCAAACACGAATTGTTCCAGGAGGCCGACCGTTTTCGCGCGCAGGCGCTCGCCGCGATCGAGGCCTTCATTCCAGGCAGCGACGCCGAAGACACCAGCCTGGGCGCCTGAAGTTTAAGCCTTCAGAAGCGCCATCGCCTCGTCATAGACCTTGCGGCTGCCGGCCGCGATGATCTCGCCGCCCATTTCCGCCGGCCCGCCGTCCCACGCCGTGATGATGCCGCCCGCCTGCTCGATGACCGAGATGAGCCCGCCGACGTCATATGGCTTCAGCCCGCATTCAACGACAAGATCGACATGGCCGGCCGCCAGCAGCGCATAGGCGTAACAATCGACGCCATACCGGAAGAGCCGCACCTTGTCCTGCACCGACTCGAACCGCGGCTTGCGGGTTTCGGTGAAGAGATGCGGCGAGGTGGTGAACAGGATCGCATCGGACAGCTTTTCGCAGGGCCGCGTCGAGAGCACCTTGCTGCCATCCGGGCCGGCATAGTGCGAAACCTTGCCGTCGGCGAAATAGCGTTCGCCGGTGAAGGGCTGGTCGATGAGGCCCATGATCGCCTCGCCATTGCGATAAAGCCCGATCAGCGTTCCCCAGACGGGCACACCGGAAATGAAGGCCCGCGTGCCGTCGATCGGGTCGATCACCCAGACATATTCCCGATCGAGGCCGACCGAGCCATGCTCCTCGCCGAGAATGCCATGCTCGGGGAAACGCTCTTCGATCAGCGCACGGATGGCGGTTTCGGCAGCGCGGTCGCCCTCCGTCACCGGGTCGAAGCCGGCCGCCTCCTTGTTCACGACATCGGCACCGACGCGAAAGCGCGGCAGGGTCTCCTTGGCGGCGGCATCGGCAAGGCGATCGAAAAAGGCGCGGTCAGGCAACATGGGGATCTCTCGGAGGGGACTGCGGACCGCTTTCCCTTACGCTATCGCGCGCAAAAACGGAACCGGATAGACGCGGACACCGCCCTCACCGCACGCAGGAAAATTGCTGAACGGGCCGGAAATTTGTCCCGCAGTTGCGCTTGACATTTGTGCAGCGCAACATTATCGTTTTCTTGCAGTCATTCGTGACTGTAAATACCCTCCTTGGGTGTTTCCTCCCTAGACTTAACCGCGCCACAAGCGCGGTTTTTTTTGAGAGGAAGCGAGGCCTATTCGGCCGCCAGCGCGCGGTCCACGGCATATTCCTCCACATGGTCGGAAAAATCCTGGAGGAAGGCGGAAATCGCCGTCTGAAGCACCGCGAAATCCGGCTTCTTGGCGAGCGTCGTCTCGTCGACGTAAAGGCCGCGGTTCACCTCGATCTGCAACGCATGCAGCCCCTTGGCCGGCCTACCGTAGTGCTCCGTGATGAAGCCGCCCGCATAGGGCTTGTTGCGCACGACGGAAAAACCCATGTCCTCCAGCAGCCGCATGGCGGTGCGCGAAAGCTCCCCGGAGGCGCTGGTGCCGTAGCGGTCGCCGATGATGAAATCCGGCCGCACGCTGGTGCCCGAAACCCGGATATTGCCCGGCATGGAATGGCAATCGATGAGCACCGAGAAGCCGAAGGTCACATGGGTGCGCACGACGAGGCGCCGCAGGCACGCGTGATAGGGCTTGTAGACCGTCTCCACCCGCTCCAGCGCGTCTTCCACCGGAAAGCGGTTGCGATAGATCTCCATGTTCTCCGCCACGACCCGCGGCACGGTGCCGAGCCCGCCGGCAACGCGGATGGAGCTGATATTGGCATAGGATGGCAGCGAGCCCTCGAACATGCGCGGATCGAGCTCGTAAGGTTCGCGGTTGACGTCGAGCCAGGCGCGCGGGAAATGCGCCACCAGCATCGGCGCGCCGAGCGCGGGCGCGACCGAGAAGAGTTCGTCGACATAATGGTCTTCCGAACGGCGGATGCCGAGCGCGTCGAGGCGCGACTGCGCGAGGAAGCTCTGTGGATAACGCCGGCCGCTATGGGGGGAATTGAAGACGAGGGGCACGCTCTGCGAAACCGGCTCCAGCACTTCGAAGTGGCTGTTTTCGCTCAGGGCCTCCGCCATTGCCGTCCTTTACCATGCCTGAAAGTCATACCGTCGCCCATGTTGCCAGCGGCCTCCGCCCGTGTCCATACTGAGAAACGAGGGATTAGGGGCTTGCCCTGCCCCATTCACCGGATATTTACCGGAATACGCTCTTGTAACAGAACCGCCCGTCCGCGGGCCGACAACCTTAGCAACGGTTCCCGAATTCCATGACACCCAAGATTCTCCTCGCAGAAGACGACAACGATATGCGCCGGTTCCTCGTGAAGGCGCTCGAAAAGGCGGGCTACCAGGTGTTGTCCTACGACAACGGCGCCAGCGCCTATGACCGGCTTCGCGAAGAACCCTTCTCGCTGCTCCTCACCGACATCGTGATGCCGGAAATGGACGGCATCGAGCTGGCGCGCCGCGCGACCGAACTCGATCCGGACCTGAAAGTGATGTTCATCACCGGCTTTGCCGCCGTGGCGCTGAACCCGGATTCCAAGGCCCCGAAGGACGCCAAGGTCCTCTCGAAACCCTTCCATTTGCGCGATCTCGTCGACGAGGTCAACAAGATGCTGGCCGCCTAAGACCCGGAAAACACCGCAAAATCGGCCCGTAAAAAAAGCTTCAAAAAGCTATTGACGGCGCCCAAGGTTTTGTGGTCTATCCGCCGCATCGGATGGGCGTGTAGCTCAGCGGGAGAGCACTACGTTGACATCGTAGGGGTCACAGGTTCAATCCCTGTCACGCCCACCATCCGAACCCTTGCAGAGCCCTGTTTTCACAGGGCTTTTTGCATTTTTGGGCTATGCGAGACCCCTCACCTAAGGGCCTGCTTCGGCCATTGATTTCCTTATGAAATCCGCCGGGGCTCCCCCACCCTTTTGCGGAATACGACGGCAAGGAATCAAACATGTTCAAGCCGGGTAAACGCGCTACATAATGCCCGGTAGGTTCACCGAACCTGTTACCATTTTCGGAGGTTGAAATGGCGACTGGCAAGCTGGTCGTGCTCGCAGCATTCAACAAGACGGATGATGGGGATTTGGTGCCGGCCTTCGATCCGCGCCAAGTGGACAAGGAAGCGCGCGCGGTGCGCGAGGCGAAGATGCTGGCGACGGTCCATGCCGGCGTGACGGCCTGGAGTCATGATGCAGATCCGTCGATCGGAGAGTATGCCCGCCCGATGAGTATCCGGATTTGGAGTGAGGGACCGCTACCCGCCCCGCGGCGTCGAAGTTAGATAGGAAGGGGCGGCGCTGGACAAATTAAGAGTGGCATCCTCTGCATTAATTATGTCTAACTATCCAATAGACGCCGAAAGGCCAGCGTGATACACAACCCTAGGAAGAAATTGAGGGGCGTGTAGTGAGTTTTCTCGGAAAAAACCTTAACCTATACTATAGATACCCCACGATCTCGGCACCTTATGACGAGAGGTTTTTCACAGTTGGGAGTGGAGTCGAGGCGCCGGGATTTGCTCGCTCGGTATTCTCGGTGGATGTTTCCGATTCTGAAATATTGGCTGATTTTGATGTTTCAAACAGTTGGAACCCTGCCGCATTCAGCGGCTTTATAATCTCTGATACCCTCAACAATGTTGCACGCTTCACTGGCGTGGTTGTCGAGACCAACATGTCTGGTTTTGATACTCTGACCGGCGTCACCTGGAACGCTAACGAGATTGCGATCAATTGGCAGGGCCTTTCCTTCGACCAAGACACCTATCTACGCATCAAGGTGACCTTTGCTAAAGTGGACTCGAAGCCTGACCCCGTTTTGCTATCCGGAACCAGCGGCAACGATCTGCTTTCAGGCACCGGCGGCAGCGACATCATCAAGGGCGAGGCCGGCAACGACAGCATCTTCGCCGGTAACGACAACGACACCGTCAAGGGTGGCATCGGCGATGACGTCATTGGCGGCGGCAAGCATGCCGATGCCCTCTATGGCGAGCAGGGCGACGATACGATTTATGCTGGCGAGGGTGATGACGCCGCTTACGGTGGCGTCGGTGATGACGCGCTGTTCGGGGGCGCCGGTCACGATTCACTCTTCGGCGGCGATGGCAACGATGTCGCTTGGGGCGGCGCTGGCAACGACCTCCTGAAGGGCGCCAACGGCAACGACGTGCTGGGCGGCGGCAGTGGCAACGACGACCTCTATGGCGGTGCGGGACACGACAACCTTCTGGGTGGCGACGGAAACGATGAACTGTTCGGCAACATGGGCAGCGACACGCTGTCCGGCGGTGCAGGAAAAGACGTTCTCAACGGCGGCCTGGGCGACGACGTACTGTCCGGCGGCTTCGGCATCGATACGTTCATCTTCGGCAAGGCCGAGGGCAATGACGTCATCCGCGATTTCGAGGGTGGACGCGACATAGTCGACCTGGGTGGGCAGACCTATACGCTCACGGAAAACGCCGCCGGCTTCGCAGTGCTTGAGCTCTCCGGTGGCGGATCGATCCTCCTCGACGGGATTGCGTTCGGTGACGTCAGCAGCGACTGGTTTCTAGCGGCGTAGTATTGTCGGCGCGGGCGTGAACGTTAACCGCGAGGCCTTTTTCTTTGACCGGTGCGCCCGCCCCGCGCCCAGTGTTTCGCCGCTTCGGCGTGGTTTCCGTCGACACCGGCCTCCGATTCCCTTTTGCGCGAGGGCGAGGGCTTCGGCTCCCTCCGATTTTCCGGCTGTTTTCCAGGCATTCGCCACTCCTTTGGGCTGTTTTTGCACCGCAACAGGCAGTTGCGCGGAAATACACATATGCCATTCAGGAAACAGTTGACGGCGACAGGTATTTTGCGTTCAAATGATCCTCGGTACAAGTGGTTACTCTCGCCGGAAAACAGTGCCAACACTATGAAATAGCACTAGAATTCCGGAAGATGCCGGCACGCGGCGAAGGCTCCCCGCCGTGCGATTACCCCATGAATGCGTAAAGTGTTTATTGCCGGGCCATGCTTGAGCTCTCCACCGCAGCGCGAAAGATGGCGCACCCGTTGGAGGACGGGCTGTGGTCGACGTGATGGGAGAAGTATCCATGAGCGACATTTCCAGCATACACCCGGTGGACGAGAAGCTGCCTGCGAGCCGGCTCGCGACGCTCGGCATCCAGCATGTGCTCGTCATGTATGGCGGCGCCGTCGCGGTGCCCCTGATCGTCGGGCGCGCTTTGCAGCTGAGCCCACAGGACGTGGCCTTCCTGATTTCCGCCGACCTCTTCGTCTGCGGCATTGTCACCATCATCCAGTCGCTCGGCATCGGCCGCCATGTCGGCATCCGCCTGCCCGTCATGATGGGCGTCACCTTCGCTTCCGTCGGCCCGATGGTCTCCATGGCGACCATGGTGCCCGGAGCGGAAGGGGCGCGCATGATCTTCGGCGCCATCATCGGAGCCGGTTTCGTCGCCCTCCTGATCGCGCCCATCATGGGCCGGCTGCTGCGCTTCTTCCCGCCGGTCGTGACGGGCACCATCATCCTCGTCATCGGCGTGTCGCTAATGCGCGTCGGCATCAACTGGACCTTCGGCAACCCCTTCGGCCCGACCGCGCCCAAGCTGATCAACCCCACCCATGCCGAGTGGCTCACCCAGATGAAGACGCTCGCCGAAACCGGTGGCCCGGCGGTTCCCGACGGCTTCGCCATCGCGCCGACCGTTTCCAACCCGGTCTATGCCGAGCCGAGCCACATCGCGCTTTCGGCCCTGGTGCTGCTTTCCATCCTGGTCATCGCCCGCTACGGCCGCGGCCTCATCAGCAACATCGCGGTGCTGGCCGGCGTCATCATCGGCTGCATCGCCGCGTCGATCCTCGGCATGATGCACTTCGACCGCGTCGCGGATGCCGGCTGGTTTGCCGTGGTCACGCCGCTGCGCTTCGGCGTGCCGATCTTCGATCCGGTGCTGATCGCCACCATGACGCTCGTGATGATCGTCGTCATGATCGAATCGACCGGCATGTTCCTGGCGCTTGGCGAAATCACCGACAGGCCGGTGTCGCAGCGGCAGCTGACCGCGGGCCTGCGCGTCGATGGCATCGGCACGATGATCGGCGGCCTGTTCAACACCTTCCCCTATACGAGCTTCTCGCAGAATGTCGGTCTCGTCGGCGTCACCGGCGTCAAGAGCCGCTACGTCTGCGTCGCGGCCGGCATCATCATGATCATTCTCGGCGTCATCCCGAAGATGGGCGCGCTGGTGGAAGCCGTGCCGACCTTCGTTCTCGGCGGCGCCGGCCTCGTGATGTTCGGCATGGTGGCGGCGACGGGTGTGCGCATCCTCTCGAATGTCGACTTCAAGACGTCGCGCAACAACCTCTTCGTGGTCGCGGTCTCCGTCGGCTTCGGCCTGATCCCGCTGCTTGCGCCGAACTACCTGATGTGGATGCCGCATGCGATCCACCCGATCATCGAATCGGGCATCGTGCTCGCCTCCATCGTCGCCGTGCTGCTGAACGCCTTCTTCAACGGCGTCCGCTTCGAACAGGCCGACGCCGTGGAAGCGGCCCGGCTGGCCGACAGCCACTAGAGTTTGTCAGGGAAAAGTGGGAACAGCGCTTCCATCAAGCTGCCGCTCCGATGGCCTGAGGGTGCAGTCCCGGACGTAATCCGGCCGGGACTGCATGGCACTTGTCAGTTCAGCGGGATCTGAAAGCCGCCCGAATCCGCCGGCCGGGCATAAGTCGTGTTGTTGGCTGCGGTCGTGCTGCAGCCTGCGAGCGCCAGAACCGCGAGTGCCGCGACGACGAAACCAGATATGGGGCGCATGTGCCTCTCCTTTGCGTTTACCCATATGACATAGGGATGCAGAACGCTTCCGTCTACCGAGGCGCGGACATGAAAGAGGCCGGGCTTCTCCAATTCGTCCTGAGCGTAACATCACCAAGCGGCCACGCGGCCATCCTCATGGCGCCAGGCGGGGTTTGCACCAGCCATGGCCTTCCTTGGCCCTCATAAATTTGTCTTCAAACCGCCGGCATCGCCCATCAGGCGGGAGAGGTCGCGCGCAGCGAGATCGAGAATCTGGCGCGAGCAGGTTTCTGCCCGCGCGCCGTCGCGCAGGCGCAGCGCGTCAACCAGTTCCCGGTGCACGTCGAGCGCCTCGTCGCGCTTGACCGCCGCGCGGTTGGAGGCGTGCAGCGCATAGGAGAGTGCGGCGTGAATGATCGAGGAGAGCTGGTGGAAAACCTTGTTGTGGCTCGCCTTCAGCAGGGTCTCGTGAAAGCGGGCATCGGCCGCGGTGAAGGCTTCAAGGTCGCCCTCCGCATCGCCCATGTCGTCGCAGGCCCGTTCGAGGTCCGCGATCTCCTGCGCCGTCGCGCGTGAAGCCGCGAGGAAGGCGGCGGCGGGCTCGACGGTGCGGCGCGCTTCGAGGATCGAGCCGAGCAGTTCCGCCGACAGCACGTCCGGCCCCATCCATTCAAGGATCTGCGCGTCGAGCACGTTCCATTCCGCCCGGTCGCAGACGATGGTGCCGACGCGTGGGCGACCGCGCACGAGGCCTTTCGTCTCCAGCACCTTCAGGGATTCGCGGATGACCGTGCGGCTGACGCCGTAGGTCTCGCAAAGGTCGCTTTCGCGTGGCAGAACCGTGCCCGGCGGAAACCGCCCGCCGCAGATATCCGCGCCGATCGCCGCCGTCACATTGTGGCGCACGCGCGGGCGGCGCAATGGCGACCGCAGCGACCGCCTCGTTGCCTTATCCGTCAAAGTACCTCCCGAAAGCCACGCTAAATCATCATACAATTAATCGCTAATTATACGACAAATTGATGGCAAGAGCCAAGATACCCGGCCTCACCGGCGGGCAAAATTACTGATATTGACTTTTGCTGACAGAGTGCATTAATGCGCAAGATCCAACCGCAGGAGCCGCCATGCTCGCCGAACGCCCCGCCGTGCTCGTCCTCAACCCGAAAGACAATGTCGGCGTCGTTCCCGCCAATGTCGACGCCGGCCGGATGCTCGTCAACGCCGTCGCCGCCGCTGAGCGCATTCCGCGCGGCCACAAGGTGGCGCTGGCGCCGATCGCCGAAGGCGCGCCGATCCTGAAATATGGCCAGATCATCGGCTATGCGACGAAGGCGATCCACCCCGGCGAACATGTGCACCTGCAGAACCTCGCTATTCTCGACGTCGCGCTGAAACACGAATTCTGCGTCGACAATGCACCGCCCATCATGGTGCCGGAGGCCGAGCGCCGCACCTTCGAGGGCTATGACCGCGGCAACGGCCGCATCGGCACGCGCAACTATATCGGCATCCTTTCCACGGTGAACTGTTCCGCCACGGTCTCGCGGTATGTGGCGGAGCATTATGCCCGCAGGTTCCGCGAGACCGGCCATGACAATATCGACGGCGTGGTGGCGCTGACCTATGGCGGCGGCTGCGCGCTGAACCTGAAATCCGAGGGCGGGCGCATCCTGACGCGCACCTTCAAGGGCTATGCCCGCAACCCGAATTTCGGCGGCATCCTGATGATCGGGCTCGGCTGCGAGACCTTTCAATATGGCCCGCTCGTCGAAGAGGCCGGGCTGGAGGAGGGAAAGACCTTCCGCAAGATGATGATCCAGGAACAGGGCGGCACGCGAAAGACCATCGAGGCGGCCTGCGCGATGATCGACGACATGCTGCCAGATGTCGGCCGCATCCGCCGCACGCCGCAGCCGCTTTCCGGCATCCGGCTGGCGCTCGAATGCGGTGGTTCGGACGGTTATTCCGGCATCTCCGCCAACCCGGCGCTGGGCGTCGCCTCCGACCTCCTGGTGAAGGAGGGCGCCACGACCGTGCTCTCCGAAACGCCGGAAATCTACGGCGCCGAACATCTTCTGACGCGCCGCGCCGCCCGGCCGGAGGTCGCGGAAAAGCTGCTGTCCCGCATCGACTGGTGGCGGGACTACACCGCCAGGAACGACGCCGAACTCAACAACAACCCTTCCTTCGGCAACAAGGCGGGCGGTCTCACGACCATTCTGGAAAAGTCGCTCGGCGCCGTCGCCAAGGGCGGCTCGATGCCGCTCAACGCCGTCTATGAATATGCCGAGGAGGTGACGGAAACGGGCTTCGTCTTCATGGACACGCCCGGCTACGACCCGGCCGCCGTCACCGGCCAGATCGCCGGCGGCTGCAACCTCGTCGCCTTCACCACCGGCCGCGGCTCGGTCTCCGGCTACAAGCCCGCGCCCTGCATCAAGATCGCCACCAACACGCCGATGTATGAGCACATCAAGGAAGACATGGACATCAATTGCGGCACCATCGTCGACGGCGCGGAGACGATCGAACAGGCCGGCCGCCGCATCTTCGACTTCGTCATCGACACCGCCTCCGGCCGCAAGACGGCAAGCGAAGCCTATGACTACGGCGACAACGAATTCGTGCCCTGGCAGGTCGGCGCGATCACCTGAGCATCAGGCGTGCATGAGGATGTTGACGAGCGTGCCGGCGGGGTCGCGCACGAAGAAACGCCGCACGCCCCAGGGCTCGTCCGCCGGGCCGTATTCGATCGCATGACCAGCCGCAAGCACGGCCTGATAGACCGCCTCCACATCGTCCACTTCGACCGAAAGGCCCGGCACCGGCGTGCCGGAACCGCCTTCGGAGGCGAAGCTCACCTGCAGGGGCATGGTGCCGCCGGTGCCATACGTGACGATCCAGCCGTGGTCCATCAGCAGGTCCAGCCCGAGAATGTCCTTGTAGAAACGCGCGACCGCCGAAGGCTCCGGCGTTTCGATATTCGCGACGATGCGCTTGACCTTCATGACGACCTCCTCAACGCTGAACGGGTACCGCGTAGACCGGCATGTCCGGCAGGTGCGCCGCGCGCAGCTCCGCGACGCGCTGGATGACCTTGGGCAGCGAAACGGTGATGTGGTGGCTGAGCGTCTCGGCCGCCCGCGCGCTGTCGTCCACGTCGAGCGCCCGGAACACCGCGAGATGCTCGGCGATGAAGGGCTCGCTTTCGGGCATGCGGTGCGAGACGCCGATGATGTGCTTGCTGACATTCAGCATGAACCGCGCGCGGCGCAGCGCAATCAGCAGCTCCCGGTTGGGGCAATAGCCGAGGCAGGTGATGTGCAGGTCGGTTTCGAGATCGTCCATCGCCGGAACGGAGAGGTTCGGATAGACCGCCAGCGCCTCTTCCAGCCGGTGCGTCATCGCGCGGCGCTCGGCCGGCGGAATGAAGGGGGCCGCCCGGGTCAGCGCCAGAGGCTCCAGCGCCACGCGAATATCGTGCAGGTCGCGCATGCGGCTCTCGTCGAGCGGCACCAGCGTCCAGCGCATGCGCTCGTCCTTTTCCACGATGCCGAGCGCTTCGAGCCGCGTCAGCGCATCGCGCGCCACCTGCCGGCCGACACCGCGGGCGCGCGCCAGCTCCACCTCGTTGATCCGGTGGCGGCCGAAGACGGAGATATGCACCATCTCACGCTCCAGGCTCTCATAGATCGCCTCCCAGCCGGGCGCCTTGCGCAGGCCCGGCGCCTCCTCGTCGAGACCGAGCATTTCGGCGGTCAGCGCCACGCGCTTCGGCCCGCCGCGCCCCTGCCCCACCAGGAAACCGCGCCCATCGAAACGCCGGATCAGGCCCGCGGTCTCCAGCAACGCGAAGGCCTGGCGGACCGGCGTGCGCGTGGAGGCAAAAACGCCGGCGACCGGCCCTTCGAGCAGCAGCGCGCCCCGCGGCAGGCGACCCGCGGAAATGGCATCCGCCAAGACGTCGCGAATGCGCAGATAGAGCGGGCTCTTGTCGAGCGCCGCTTCGGCGCTCTCCGCGCCCGTCTCTGCCAAAACCTGACCCGTGCCGTTCATGGCGCGGACCATGGCATGAATGCCTTATGCCGACAACGGTCATGTCCGGCGGTGGCGAGCGGCAAGGAAATTGCGCCGCACCGTCAAAAAATCGTCATTCCTTTCGTGACGCGCGGGGCGTTTTGCGCTAGGGAAACCCTCTCAAGGCTCGCAATCCGGCCCTAGAAGGGCCATATGCGAGCCACGTCCGATGTCAAGGAATGGAACCATGCCCGCATATCGCTCCCGAACCACCACCCACGGCCGCAACATGGCCGGTGCCCGCGGCCTCTGGCGCGCGACCGGCATGAAGGATTCGGATTTCGGCAAGCCGATTATCGCGGTGGTGAACTCCTTCACCCAGTTCGTCCCCGGCCACGTGCACCTGAAGGATCTCGGCCAGCTCGTCGCGCGCGAGATCGAGGCTGCCGGCGGCGTCGCCAAGGAATTCAACACGATCGCCGTCGACGACGGCATCGCCATGGGCCATGACGGCATGCTCTATTCGCTGCCGTCGCGCGAGATCATCGCGGATTCGGTCGAGTACATGGTCAATGCGCATTGCGCCGACGCCATGGTCTGCATCTCGAACTGCGACAAGATCACGCCCGGCATGCTGAACGCCGCCATGCGCCTCAACATCCCGTCCGTCTTCGTTTCCGGCGGCCCGATGGAGGCCGGCAAGGTCGTGCTGCACGGCAAGACCCACGCACTCGACCTCGTCGACGCCATGGTCGCCGCCGCCGACGACAAGATCTCCGACGAGGACGTCAAGGTCATCGAACGATCGGCCTGTCCGACCTGCGGCTCCTGCTCCGGCATGTTCACGGCCAATTCGATGAACTGCCTGACCGAAGCCCTCGGCCTGTCGCTGCCCGGCAACGGCTCGACGCTCGCCACTCATGCCGACCGCAAGCGCCTCTTCGTCGAGGCCGGCCACCTGATCGTCGATCTCGCCCGCCGCTACTACGAGCAGGAAGACGACAGCATCCTGCCCCGCAATGTCGCCAACAAGCGCGCCTTCGAGAACGCCATGTCGCTCGACGTCGCCATGGGCGGCTCGACCAACACCGTGCTGCACATCCTCGCCGCCGCCTATGAAGGCGGCATCGATTTCAACCTGGACGATATCGACCAGCTGTCGCGTCGCGTTCCCTGCCTTTCCAAGGTCGCGCCTGCCAAGCAGGACGTGCATATGGAAGACGTGCACCGCGCCGGCGGCATCATGCGCATCCTCGGCGAACTCGACCGCGGCGGCCTCATCCACCGTGACACGCCGACCGTGCATGCCGAAACGCTCGGCCACGCCATCGACCGCTGGGACATCACCCGCACGACCAGCGAGACGGTGCGCACCTTCTTCCGCGCGGCGCCGGGCGGCATCCCGACCCAGGTCGCTTTCAGCCAGGAAGCCCGCTGGGACGAACTGGACACCGACGGCGAAAAGGGCGTCATCCGCTCCGTCGAACACCCGTTCTCCAAGGACGGCGGCCTCGCCGTGCTGTCGGGCAACATCGCGCTCGACGGCTGCATCGTGAAGACGGCGGGCGTCGATGAATCGATCCTGAAATTCTCCGGCCCGGCGGTCGTCTTCGAAAGCCAGGACGCAGCGGTGAAGGGCATCCTCGGCAACGAGGTGAAGGCCGGCGACGTCGTCGTCATCCGCTACGAAGGCCCGAAGGGCGGCCCCGGCATGCAGGAAATGCTCTATCCGACGAGCTACCTGAAGTCGAAGGGTCTCGGAAAGGCCTGCGCGCTCGTCACCGACGGTCGCTTCTCCGGCGGCACCTCGGGCCTGTCGATCGGCCATGCCTCGCCGGAAGCCGCCCAGGGCGGCACGATCGGCCTCGTGCGCCAAGGCGATCTCATCGAGATCGACATCCCGAACCGCACCATCAACCTCGCCGTATCCGAGGAAGAGCTGGCCGTGCGCCGTGCCGAGCAGGACAAGCTCGGCTGGAAGCCGGCGGCCCCGCGCAAGCGCAACGTCACGACGGCGCTGAAGGCCTATGCCGCCTTCGCCGCCAGCGCCGACAAGGGCGCCGTGCGCATCCTGCCGGAATAAACATCAAAGGGCGCGGCCGCCGTCGCGCCTGACTTTGTCACAAGCCTCACCTGTTTTACGTCTCCCGGGCCTTTCAAAAGACGGGCGCAGTGTCATGCGCCCGTCTTTGACATTTGCCATAAATGTTGATACCAACTTATTTGTCGAAAGCCCGCGAAAGAGGAGTCCCGAGCATGAGACCGAACCACGAAATCGTATCCCGGGAAGAATGGCTCGCCGCCCGCAAGGCCCTGCTGACCCTGGAGAAGGAAGAGACGAAGCTGCGCGACAAGGTGCGCGCCGAACGCCTCACCCTGCCCTGGGTAAAAGTAGAGAAGAACTACACCTTCGAGACGCCCGAAGGGCGCAAGACGCTCGCAGAACTGTTCGACGGCCGCAGCCAGCTCATCGTCTACCACTTCATGTACGGTCCCGACTGGGAAGCCGGCTGCCCCGGCTGTTCCTTCATGGCCGACCATATCGACGGCATGCTGCCGCATCTCAACAATCACGACGTCACGATGATCGCCGTTGCCCGCGCGTCGCTGGAAAAGCTTGAGGCCTACAGGAAGCGCATGGGCTGGGAATTCCCCTGGGTCTCGTCCTTCGGCAGCGATTTCAACTTCGACTACCATGTTTCCTTCACCAAGGAGGAGCTGGCCCGCGGCAAGGTCATGTATAATTTCCGCGAGACCGACGCCGCCGATGCACATGACGAGCTTCCGGGCTTGAGCGCCTTCTTCAAGGACGAGGACGGCATCGTCTACCACACCTATTCGGACTATGCCCGCGGCGGCGAAGAGGCGCTGGGCACCCTGATGATCCTCGACCGCGCGCCAAAAGGCCGCAACGAGACGGGAACGCTCAGCTTCGTCAAGCGCAAGGACGAATATGACGATGCGCCGAAGGCGCATTCCTGCTGCGACTGAAGCCCGGAAGACAACGAAGGAACGACGACATGCACAAGGACGATGGCCGGTTCTGCTGGTACGAACTGATGACGAACGACGTCGCGGCCGCCGAACGCTTTTATGCGTCGGTCGTCGGATGGTCGATCCGCGATTCCGGCATGCCGGGCATGAAATACCTGCTCGCCTATGCCGGCGAGACGCAGGTTGCCGGCATGATGGACCTGCCCGCGGAGGCAAGCGGCATGCCGCCGGCCTGGATAGGCTACATCTTCACCGACCGGATCGAGGAGACCGCTCGGGAGATCATCCAAAACGGCGGGGCGGTGATGCGCGAACCGGCCGACATTCCCGGCATCGGCCGCTTCGCCGTCGTCGCCGATCCGCACGGCGCCGTCTTCTCGCTTTTCAGCACTGCGGATGAAGGCCCGGCCCGGCCGGACATGATGACGCCCGGCCATATCGGCTGGAACGAGCTGATGGCGGGCGACCTGGACACCGCCTGGGACTTCTACTCGAAGACCTTCGGCTGGACCAAGGACCGGGCCGTCGACATGTCGGACGCCGGGATGGGCACCTACCAGACCTTTGCCGCGGGCGGCGGCAATGCCATCGGCGGCATGATGACCAATCCGCCCGGCTCGCCCATGCCGCCCGCCTGGGGCTACTATTTCGTTGTCGAAGGCCTCGACGCTGCGGGAGACCGCGTCAGGGATGGCGGCGGCAGCATTATGATGGGACCGATGGAAGTGCCCGGCGGCGCCTGGATTCTCAATTGCCTCGACCCGCAGGGCGCCTATTTCTCGCTGGTCTCCATGACACGCTAAAACTCTGTTCTGCGTGGAACGGCCCCGCCGCTCCACGCAGCTTTCACAAAGCCGTCACAGACCCGTCATGACCAAAGGCCATAGTGGGGACGGTCAGAACCGGGCGTCGTCCCGGCCGCAGGATGCGCGTTCTGGCAGCCGCTATCGGCATGATCTGTAGCTGCGTATTTTCAGAAATCATCCCCTATGCGTCTTTCCATAAAGCTTTCGCTTGCGGCCCTGCTGCTGGCCGTCATTGCCATTTCCGCAACCAGCGTCGCGAGCCTCTATCTCAGCGCCAGCCAGTCGACCGAGGCGGCCGTGACGAAGCTCGAAACGCTGGCCGACGGCCGGCGCAACGAACTCGCGCAGTATCTGCAATCGATCGTCAAGGAGACCCGCGACCTGGCCGGCCAGAAGGTCGTCGCCAAGGCGCTCGACGATCTGTCGGGTGAACTCGGCGCAATCGAAGGCGACCGCGCTGCCGAATTGCAACGCCGCTATGGCGGCAAGGCCGATCTGAAATCCGCCGAGATCGACACGTTCGACCAGATGCATGGCCGCTACCACGGCTTCTTCCTACGGCAGGCGGAGGCGCAGGGTTTCGACGACATGCTGCTCGTCAATCTTAGCGGCGACATCGTCTATTCGCTCAAAAAACACGATGATTTCGGCGCCAACCTCACGACCGATGCGCGCTTCGCCGGGACCGGCCTTGCCAAGGTCTTCGCCGAAGCGGCGCCCAGCACGGAAACCGCCATCGTCGCCTTCGACGATTACCAGGCCTATGCGCCGGCCGGTCGCGCCGTGGCCTTCCTCGCCGCCCCCGTCGCCTCCGTCGCGGGCAAGATCGGCGTGCTCGTCGTCGCGCTGCCGACCGAACGTATCGCCGCGAAGCTGAACAACCCCGTCGGCCTCGGCGAGACCGGCGAAGCCATGCTGCTGAACGCCGATGGTTTCCTCCTCACCCGCCCCTCGCACGGCACGGATGCCGACGTGCTCACGATGCGTATCGCGCCGGAGCTTCTGGCCGCCGACGATGGCGCGATCGCCAAGGCGACCCTGCCCGATCACCGCGGCCGGGAGGTGAAGCTCGCCGCCGCCAGCTTCGATTTTCTCGGCCGCCCCTGGACCGTCGCCGCCGTCATGGCATCGAGCGAAGTCTTCGCCGGCCTCACCCGCCTCATCAGGTGGACGCTGCTCGTCTCGCTCTGCGTGCTCGTGGTGACGGCCGCCGTCGGCTTCCTTTTCGCCAGCCGCCTGTCACGCCCGATCACCGCTCTTGTCTCCGACATGAACCGGCTTGCCGGCGGCGACACGACGATTGCCTGCGATGGCGAGGACCGGCGCGACGAGATCGGCGACATGGCGCGCTCCGTGCTCGTCTTCCGCGACGCGGCAATCGAGAAGGAACGCTTGCAACGGGAAACCGCAACGATCCGCGAGGAGGCCGATAGCGAGCGGGCGGCCCGCGAGAGCGCCAAGCAGGCCGAAGACGCCGAAACCGAGGCGGCCGTGCTGCGCCTCGCGGGCGCGCTGCAGCACCTCGCCCGCGGCGACCTCACGCAGCGCATCGAGACGCCCTTCATGCCAGCGCTCGATCGCATCCGCACCGACTACAACGCCTCCATCGAGCGGCTTGCCGAGGCGATGACGACGGTTCGCGTCAACACCCACCGGATCCGCGACGATTCCAGCGAGATGCAGGAGGCGCTCGTCCAGCTCTCCAGCCGGACCGAGCGGCAGGCCGCCTCTTTGGGCGAGGCCGCGGCGGCGCTGGCGGAAATGACGCAGGTCGTGCAGTCCGCAGCCGAGCGCACGACGGTCGCCGAGCGCCTCGCCTCCGACACCAAGAAGAGCTCGGCCACCTCCGAACAGGTCGTCGACAATGTCGTCAGCGCGATCGGCAAGATCGAGACGTCCTCGCACGAGATCGGCAACATCATCGGCGTCATCGACGACATCGCTTCCAGACCAACCTTCTGGCGCTGAACGCCGGCGTGGAAGCGGCGCGGGCGGGTGAAGCCGGCAAGGGCTTTGCCGTCGTGGCGCAGGAGGTGCGGGAACTGGCGCAGCGCACGGCCAGTGCGGCGCGCGAGGTGAAGGCGCTGATCACCAAATCCGCCGGCGAGGTGGCGCGCGGGGCGGGCCTCGTGCGCGAGACCGGCAACGTGCTGCGCGACATCGCCGGCAAGATCAGCGCGATCGACAGGGAGATCAAGGAGATCGCACGTGCGGCGCGCGACCAGTCCGTCGGCATCCACGAGATCAACACGACGATCCGCCAGCTCGACGCGGTGACCCAGCAGAATGCCGCGATGGTCGAGGAAAGCAGCGCCGTCACGCACCGCCTTTCCGACGAGTCCGCCACGCTTGCGCGCCTCGTCGGCCAGTTCGAGACGCCCGGCGAGGCGGCGCGCCAACCGGCGGCAAGGCCGCACCTGCGCGCCATCGCCTGATCGACGGTGAGGGCAGGCAGCGATCCCGCTTGCAATCTCTCTTCGCATTGCACAAACTCCCCTCGATGGCGGCAACAGACCGTCACCGAGGGGAAAAAGAGAGCGCATGTCGATCAAGGCCGGTATCTACCACCTCACCCATTACAAGTACGACAACCCGGTCCGCCTCGGACCCCAGATCATCCGGCTGAAACCCGCCGCCCATTCCAAGACCAAGGTCATCAGCCATTCGCTGAAGGTTTCACCGGCAAACCATTTCGTGAACCTCCAGCAGGATCCCTACGGCAACTATCTCGCCCGCTACGTCTTCCCCGATCCGGTGACCGAGCTGAAGATCGAAGTCGATCTCGTCGCCGACATGACCGTCTACAATCCCTTCGACTTCTTCGTGGAGGAAGAGGCCGAACACTGGCCCTTCGATTATCCGGAGGACCTGCGCGAGGACCTGAAGATCTACCGCGCGCCCGAGCCGATGGACCCGGCGCTCGAAGCCTATATGAAGACGATCGACCGCTCGCGCCGGCGCACGCTGGACATGGTCGTCGCCCTCAACGCACAGGTCCAGCAGTCCGTCGGCTACGTCATCCGCATGGAGCCCGGCGTGCAGACGCCGGAAGAGACGCTGACGACGGCGCTCGGTTCGTGCCGCGATTCGAGCTGGCTGCTGGTGCAGATCCTGCGCAATCTCGGCTTCGCCGCCCGCTTCGTCTCCGGTTACCTCATCCAGCTCAGCCCGGACCTCAAGGCGCTGGACGGTCCCTCTGGCACGGAGGTCGACTTCACCGACCTGCATGCCTGGTGCGAAGTCTATCTCCCGGGCGCCGGCTGGATCGGCCTCGACCCGACCTCCGGGCTGCTCACCGGCGAAAGCCACATCCCGCTCGCCGCCACCCCGCACTTTCGCAATGCAGCACCGATCAGCGGCGGTTATTTCGGCGAGGCGAACACGGAATTCGATTTCGCGATGACGGTACAGCGCGTCGCCGAGCACCCGCGCATCACCAAGCCTTTCTCCGACGAGAGCTGGGAGGCGCTGAATGCGCTGGGCCGCAAGGTCGACACCGTGCTTTCGGACAACGACGTGCGCCTCACCATGGGCGGCGAGCCGACCTTCGTCTCCATCGACGATTTCGAATCCGAGGAATGGAACACCGCCGCCGTCGGCCCGACCAAGCGCGAGAAGGCCGACGAGCTGATCCGCCGCCTGCGCGAGCGCTTCGCGCCCGGCGGCTTCCTGCATTACGGCCAGGGCAAGTGGTATCCGGGCGAAAGCCTGCCGCGCTGGACCTTCTCGCTCTACTGGCGCAAGGACGGCAAGCCGATCTGGCACAACCCGGACCTGATCGCCACCGAGGGCGCCGACACCGAGGTCACCGAAAAACAGGCCGAGGCGCTTCTGACCGGCATCGCCAGAGAGCTTGAGATCGAGCCGGACATGATCATTCCCGCCTTCGAGGACCCGGCGGAATGGATCATCAAGGAAGGCAGCCTGCCGGAAAATGTCGACCCGTCGAACTCCAAGCTCGAAAGCCCGGAAGAGCGGGCGCGCATCGCCAAGGTCTTCGAGCGCGGCCTGACGACCGCGACCGGCTATATCCTGCCGGTGCAGGCCTGGAATGCCAAGGCGGGCGGGCGGCGCTGGGTGAGCGAGCGGTGGCGCACCCGCCGCGGCAAGATCTTCCTCATTCCCGGCGATTCGCCGATCGGCTTCCGCATGCCGCTCGGCACCCTGCCCTATGTGCCGCCGTCGCAATATCCCTACATCCACCAGGCCGATCCCTCGATCCCGCGTGAGCCGCTGCCCGACTACAGCGCTCCGGCGCGCACCCTGGCGCAGGCATCGCTGCGGGCGAGCGAGCCCCAGCAGGAGCGCAACGAGCAGAACATCGCCGGTTCGACGGGCGACATCCGAGGCGCGGTGCGCACCGCTCTCAGCGTCGAGCCGCGCGACGGCCGCCTGTGCGTCTTCATGCCGCCGGTCGAGCGTATCGAGGACTATCTCGACCTGATCGCCGCCGCGGAAAAGGCCGCGGCCGATCTCGGCCTGCCGGTCCATATCGAAGGTTATGCGCCGCCGCAGGACGAACGCATCAACGTCATGCGGGTCGCCCCCGATCCGGGCGTCATCGAGGTCAATATCCATCCCGCCGCCAACTGGCAGGACTGCGTGGACATCACCACCGCGGCATACGAGGAGGCCCGCCTCACCCGGCTCGGCGCCGATAAATTCATGATCGACGGCCGCCACACCGGCACGGGCGGCGGCAACCATGTGGTCGTCGGCGGCGACAATCCAAACAACAGCCCCTTCCTGCGCCGGCCGGACCTCCTGAAGAGCCTCGTCCTGCACTGGCAGCGGCATCCGTCGCTCTCCTATCTCTTCTCGGGCATGTTCATCGGCCCGACCAGCCAGGCGCCGCGTATCGACGAAGCGCGGCACGACACGCTCTACGAGATGGAAATCGCCTTCGCGCAGGTTCCGCCGCCCGGCCAGGGTGCGGCACCCCTGCCCTGGCTCGTCGACCGCCTGTTCCGCAACCTGCTCACCGACGGCACCGGCAACACCCACCGTTCGGAAATCTGCATCGACAAGCTGTTCTCGCCGGACGGCCCGACCGGCCGCCTCGGCCTCGTCGAGTTCCGCGGCTTCGAAATGCCGCCCAATGCCCGCATGAGCCTCGCCCAGCAATTGCTGATCCGCGCGCTCATCGCCCGGTTCTGGCAGAACCCCGCCGATGGCGGCTTCGTGCGCTGGGGCACCACGCTGCATGACCGCTTCATGCTGCCGCACTATGTCTGGCAGGATTTCCTCGACGTGCTGGCGGACCTCAAGACGAACGGCTTCGAGCTCAAGCCCGAATGGTTCGCTGCCCAGCTCGAATTCCGCTTCCCCTTCTGCGGCGAGGTCGAATACGAGGGCGCCAATCTGGAGGTGCGCCAGGCGCTGGAACCCTGGCATGTCATGGGCGAGCAGGGCGCGGTCGGCGGCACGGTGCGTTACGTCGATTCGTCCGTCGAACGCCTTCAGGTGAAGCTGGAGACCGCCAATCCGGAACGCTACACCGTCGCCTGCAACGGCAGGCCCGTTCCGCTGCGCTCGACCGGCACCAGGGGCGTCTCCGTCGCCGGCGTGCGTTACAAGGCCTGGCAGCCCGCCTCCGGGCTGCATCCGGTGCTGCCCGTCAACACACCGCTTACATTTGACATTTATGATACATGGTCGCGGCGGGCGATCGGAGGCTGCATCTACCATGTTGCCCATCCGGGCGGACGCAACTATGACACCTTCCCGGTGAACGGAAACGAGGCCGAAGCGCGCCGGCTGGCGCGATTCGAGCCCTGGGGGCACAGGGCGGGCGGCTATACGCTGTGGCCGGAAACACCGTCGGCGGATTTCCCGCTGACGCTGGATCTGCGCCGTCCGTCCGGCATCTAGGCTGCCATTGGAGTGTTGGAATTGAAGACCACGAGTGCGGAGGCAGAGCGCATCAAGGCCGGTACGGCGCAAAAGCCGACGCGCGCCTATGCCCCGCCCCCGGGCGTCGCCGACGAGATGGTCGATACGAACGGCGAGGTGCGCCCGGTCTGGCGGCACTTTCTCGCCGCACTCGGCAAGATGGACGAGACCGAGCTTGCCGGCCGCTTCGCCCGCGCCGACCGCTACCTGCGCGACGCCGGCGTCTTCTACCGCGCCTATGGCAAGGAAGCCGGCGCCGAGCGCGCCTGGCCGCTCTCCCACATTCCCGTGCTGATCGACGAAGCCGAGTGGGAAACCCTCTCGCGCGGCCTCATCCAGCGGGCGGAACTGCTGGAGGCGGTCGTCGCCGATATCTACGGAAAGAACGAACTCGTCGCCAACGGCCTGCTGCCGCCGGCCCTCGTCGCCTCCAACAGCGAATTCCTGCGCCCGCTCGTCGGCGTGCAGCCCGCCGGCAAACATTTCCTGCACTTCGTCTCCTTCGAGATCGGCCGCGGGCCGGATGGCAACTGGTGGGTGCTTTCCGACCGCACACAGGCGCCCTCCGGCGCCGGTTTCGCGCTGGAAAACCGCGTGGCGACGACGCGCGCCTTTTCCGACGTCTATGCGGAAACCCACGCCCACCGCCTCGCCGGCTTTTTCGGCGCCTTCCGCAGCACGCTGCAGGGCAACAAATCGGCGGAAGACCGCATCGCGGTTCTGACGCCGGGCCTTGCCAACGAAACCTATTTCGAACACGCCTATATCGCGCGATATCTCGGCTTCATGTTGCTGGAAGGCGAGGACCTGACGGTCGTCGGCGGCAAGGTCATGGTGCGCACCGTCGCCGGCCTCAAGCCGGTCGGCGTGCTCTGGCGCCGCCTCGACGCCTCCTTTGCCGATCCGCTGGAGTTGAACCAGAACTCCCATATCGGCACGCCCGGCATCGTCGAGGCGCTGCGCTCCGGCTCCGTCAGCATCGTCAACGCGCTCGGCGCCGGTGTCGTCGAGACCCGCGCCATGCTCGCCTTCCTGCCCAACATCTGTCGCCAGCTTCTCGGCGAGGACCAGATGCTGCCGTCCGTCGCCACCTGGTGGTGCGGCCAGAAGAGCGAGCGCGAGCACGTTGCCGCCAATATCGAGCGCATGGTCATAGGCCCGGCCTATTCGACCCGCCCCTTCTTCGACGACAACGAGCAGTCCGTGCTCGGCTCCTCGCTGCGCGACACGGCAAAACAGTCGATCGCCGAATGGCTGGCGACGGACGGCGTGAAACTGGTCGGCCAGGAGGCGGTGACGCTGTCCACGACGCCCGCCTTCGTCGATGGTGAGCTCGCGCCGCGGCCGATGTCGCTACGCGTCTTCGCCGCCCGCACCCGCAGCGGCTGGCAGATCATGCCGGGCGGTTTTGCCCGCATAGGCGCCGGCGCCAATGTCGCGGCGATCGCCATGCAGGAAGGCGGCTCGGCGGCGGACGTCTGGATCGTCAGCCGCAAGCCGGTCGAGCGCACCTCGCTGCTGCCGGCCGAAGAGATGTTCACCCGCAACATGCCCGGCAGCCTGCCGAGCCGCGCGGCCGACAACCTCTTCTGGCTCGGCCGCTATATCGAGCGGGCGGAAGGCGCGCTTCGCGTGCTGCGCGCCTGGCACGGCCGTTACGCCGAATACGCCAATCCCGAACAGCCGCTGCTGAAGGATGTCAGCGACTATCTCGACGCGCTCGGTATCGACACGGCGGAAGCCATGCCGACGAGCCTGATCCGCAGCATCGACAGCGCCGTCTTCTCCGCCGGCAACATCCGCGACCGTTTTTCGCCCGATGGCTGGCTGGCGCTGAACGACCTGTCGAAGACCGCCCATCGCTTCCACGTCAGCGTGCAGTCCGGCGACGACGCGACGCGCGCCATGACAGTTCTCCTGCGCAAGCTCGCGGGCTTCGCCGGCCTCGTGCATGAAAACATGTACCGCTTCACCGGCTGGCGCTTTCTGTCGATCGGCCGGTATCTCGAACGCGGCCTGCACATGACGCGCCTGCTCGGCCACATGTCCGGCGAGGACGCGCCCGACGGCGCGCTCGACATGCTGCTCGAGATCGGCGACAGCGTCATGACCCATCGCCGCCGCTACAACGTGGCGACGGCGCGCCTGACGGTCACCGACCTGCTGGCCCTCGACGCGCTAAACCCGCGCTCGATCCTCTACCAGCTGAACGAGATCAAGAACGAGGTCGAGCAACTGCCGAACGCCTATGCCAACGGCCAGATGTCGCCGTTCTACCGCGAGGCCATGCGGCTCCATGCGGGGCTGGCGGTGATGACGCCGGAAACCATGACGGATGCGGTCTACAAGCGTCTCGAGATCGAGCTCGAAAAGCTTTCCGACATCCTCGCCCAGACCTATCTGAGCTGAACAGGGAGGAGACGCTGTGACCATGCTCTACGACGTCAACCTCCAGATCAGCTATCTCTACGACACGCCGGTTTCGGGCGGACGGCATATCGTGCGCGTGCTGCCGCTGTCGATTGGCGGCCGCCAGCGGCTGGTCGCCGGCACGGTCGGCGTCAATCCCGGCCCCGGCGAGCGGGTCGACCACAACGATTTCTTCGAAAACCCGATGAGCTCGATCCTCTTTCGCAACGCGCACGAGCGACTGGACATCCGCATGCAGGCCCGCGTCCATGTCGACATGCCGGAGCAGGCGGCGGATTTCTCGCCGCGCGTCGCCGACCTGCCGGAGGATATCGCCAACTACTGGTCGCTGGATGCCGGTTCGCCCCACCACTATACCGGTGCAAGCCCGCGGCTGCAGGATTGCCCCGAGATCGCCGAATACGCCCGCGCCATCGCCAAGCCCGACATGACGATCCGCGCCATCGCGACCGCCGTCTGCGCCCGCATCCACAAGGATTTCACCTACGATCCGAAGGCGACCAATGTCGACACCACGCCCCGCGAGGCCTTCAAGCTGAAGCGCGGCGTCTGCCAGGATTTCACCCATGTGATGATCGTGGCGCTCAGAAGCCTCGGCATTCCCGCCGGCTATGTCAGCGGGTTCCTCCGCACCATCCCGCCTGCGGGCAAGGAACGGCTGGAAGGGGCTGACGCCATGCATGCCTGGGTGCGCTTCTGGTGCGGCAGGGTGAACGGCTGGATGGAACTCGACCCGACCAATAACATCCCCGCCGGCACCGACCATATCGTCGTCGCCTATGGCCGCGACTATGCCGACGTCGCCCCCGTCATCGGTGTGCTGAAAGGTTACGGCCAGCACAAGACGACCCAGGCCGTCGACGTCATCCCGGTGCGCCAGACCGCGTGAAATCCCGTTTGGAAACAACGGCAAAAGCCGGAATTGCGGGATCGGCGCAATTTTACGAAAACTATACCACGCGCCCGAACCGTTAGATAACACTTCGCTGCTAGTTTCGCCCCACATTATGAAGATGCTGGGTGGACGCTCATGACGAAGACGATGGAAAGACGGTCCTGGCTCTCCCGCTTGCTGCGGGACCGCCGCGGTAATTTCGGGATGATGACGGCGCTGGTCTTTCCGGTCATGCTGGCCGCCGGTGGCGTCGCCATCGACCTGACGAAGATGGTCATGATCAAGGCGGAGTTGCAGGACGCGACCGACGCGGCAGCCCTCGCCGCCGCCTCTTCGCTTGCCAATGACGGCAAGACCGTCGCGCAGGCCAAGGAAATCGCCATGCGCTTCCTCAAGAGCCAGATGACGACCGGCGGCAGCGCGGATGCGGAAGGCGACCAGGACGAGAAGGACAAGAACGACTATACGTCCGCCACCGTCATCGACGTCAAGGAGACCGTGCTTACCGGCGACAGCAAGTCGTTCCAGGTGGACGTGGCGACGAGCTACACGCTGGAGTTCAACCCCTTCACCCGCCTTCTCGGCCAGACATCGACCAAGATGAACGCGAGAAGCACGGCGGAAAGCGGCACGGCGGAAAAGAAGCACTCGATTTCGATGTTCCTTGTGCTGGACCAGTCCGGTTCGATGTCCTTCATCACCAATGAAAAGGACCCGGACAAGAACAAGAAGTGCCAGAATCACACGTCGAGCAATTGGTACACAGCCAATCTGCCGGAAACCTCGCCGTGCTATATCTCGAAGATTGCGGCGCTCAAGACGGCGGTGGCGAGCCTCGTCACCGAGCTGAATACCGCCGATCCGGAGAAAAAATACGTCCGCACCGGCGCCGTATCCTATAATGACAAGATGCTGGCGACTGTCGATCTCGCCTGGGGCACGGCGACCGCGCTCACCTATGTCAACGCCATTGCGAAAGTACCGCAGGGCGGCACGGATTCGAGCGGTGCCTTTGCGCAGGGCCTGAAAAAGGTGAAAGACCCCGCCGAAGAAACCATCCACAAGAACAAGAGCGGCCAGGTCCCGTCGCGCTTCATCTTGTTCATGACCGACGGCGAAAACACCCACTATAACGGTGCTGCCAACAACACGAAATCGGACGAGGAAACGAAGAAGAGCTGCCAGGCGGCTCGCGACGCCAAAATCGAGGTCTATGCCGTCGCTTTCATGGCGCCACAGCGCGGCCAGGATCTCTTGAAAGCCTGCGCGACGACCGGGTCGAACTATTTTGAAGCGACGAACATGGCGGCATTGATCAGCGCCTTCAAGGAGATCGGCAGCCGTACGGCCGCGACGGTTGCCCGCCTGACCAAGTAAACCGCACACCCACCGCCAAAACGAACCCGCTGCGCGCTGCGCGGCGGGTTTTTTAGCATGTTCGGCGTGTTTCAGGCATGTCGAAAATGCATGTGGCCTTTCTTGAAAAGGCGTATTGCAAGCGCTTCGGATAGATGCATAAATTGATTTAAACGCGATTTTCGCGAGAACGACGCACCAGATGCGAGGGGACAAAAGTTCACCATGATGAACCGGGTTACCAACAACGATCTCGCCCCGGCCCTTAGATCTTCGGACCGAGAACAACTCGCCACCGAACTTCTGGAGCGCCTCAAATACCGTATCGGGAAAGACCCGAAAGTCGCCAAGCCGCACGACTGGCTGACGGCCGCGATCCTGGTGGCGCGCGACCGCATCACCGACAAATGGATGGACTCCACCCGCCGCACCTATGCGACGGGCGCAAAGCGCGTCTATTACCTGTCGCTCGAATTCCTCATCGGCCGCCTGATGCGCGACGCGATGACCAATATCGGCATCATGGACGAGATGCGCCACGCGCTCGCCTCGCTCGGCGTCGATATCGACATCATCGCCGAGCTGGAGCCGGATGCCGCCCTCGGCAATGGCGGCCTCGGCCGCCTCGCCGCCTGTTTCATGGAGAGCATGGCGACGGTCGACGTGCCGGCCTACGGCTACGGCATCCGTTACGTGCATGGCCTCTTCCGCCAGCAGATGGCGGATGGCTGGCAGGTCGAGCTGCCGGAAACCTGGCTCGCCCACGGCAATGCCTGGGAATTCGAACGCCGCGAAAGCTCCTACGAAATCGGCTTCGGCGGCGCCGTCGAGACGATCAATATCGGCGAGGACAAGCAGCGCTTCGTCTGGAAGCCGGCCGAGCGCGTCATCGCGACCGCCTTCGACACGCCGGCCGTCGGCTGGCGGGGCAAGCGCGTCAACACGCTGCGCCTGTGGGCCGCCAACCCGATCGACCCGATCCTGCTCGACGCCTTCAACGCCGGCGACCACATCGGCGCGCTCAAGGAAAGCAACAGGGCAGAAAGCCTGACGCGCGTGCTCTACCCGGCCGATGCGACGCCCGCCGGCCAGGAACTGCGCCTGCGCCAGGAATTCTTCTTCTGCTCCGCCTCGCTGCAGGACATCCTGCGCCGCCATCTCCAGCAATATCCGGACTTCACGTCCCTGCCGGACGCCGTCGCGATCCAGCTCAACGACACGCACCCGGCGATTTCCGTCGTCGAACTCGTGCGCCTGCTGATGGATGTCCACGGGCTGGACTTCGACGTGGCCTGGGACATCGGCCGCCGCACCTTCTCCTACACCAATCATACGCTGCTGCCGGAAGCGCTGGAAAGCTGGCCGGTGCCGCTGCTCGAGCGGCTGCTGCCGCGGCATATGCAGATCGTCTATGCGATCAACGCCAAGATCCTGGTGGAAGCCCGCAAGGAAAAGGGCTTCGAAGACCAGCGCATCCGCAGCATCTCGTTGATCGAGGAATCCGGCGAACGCCGCGTGCGGATGGGCAACCTCGCCTTCGTCGGCTCGCATTCGATCAACGGCGTGTCGGCGCTGCACACCGAGCTGATGAAGGAAACGGTCTTCGCCGACCTGCACAAGCTCTACCCCGACCGCATCAACAACAAGACGAACGGCATCACGCCGCGCCGCTGGCTGATGCAGTGCAATCCGGGCCTGTTGAACCTGATCCGCGAATCGATCGGCGAAGCCTTCATGGACGACGCCGAGGCGCTGAAGGCCCTCGATGCCTTCGCCGACAACAAGGATTTCCAGGAGCGTTTCGCGGCGATCAAGCGGGAGAACAAGAACCGGCTCGCCAATCTGGTGGGCAGCCGCATGGGGGTCCGCATCGATCCCGCCGCGATGTTCGACATCCAGATCAAGCGCATCCACGAATACAAGCGCCAGCTTCTCAACATCATCGAGGCCGTGGCGCTCTACGACCAGATCCGCTCGCATCCGGAACTGGACTGGGCTCCGCGTGTAAAACTCTTCGCGGGCAAGGCGGCGCCGAGCTATCACAATGCCAAGCTGATCATCAAGCTCGCCAACGACGTGGCGCGCGTGATCAACAACGACCCCGCGGTGCGCGGCCTGCTCAAGGTCGTCTTCGTGCCGAACTACAACGTCTCGCTCGCCGAGATCATAGTGCCGGCCGCCGACCTGTCGGAGCAGATTTCGACCGCCGGCATGGAAGCCTCGGGAACCGGCAACATGAAGTTCGCGTTGAACGGGGCGCTGACCATCGGCACGCTCGACGGCGCCAATGTCGAGATGCGTGACCATGTCGGCGAGGAGAACATCGTGATCTTCGGCATGACGGCAGACGAAGTGGCGAAGGTCAGGGCCGAAGGGCACAATCCGCGCGCCATCATCGAACAGTCGAAGGAACTGTCGCAGGCACTCGCCGCGATTTCCTCGGGCGTGTTCTCGCCGGATGACCGCAACCGCTTCACCGGCCTGGTGGACGGCATCTACAATCACGACTGGTTCATGGTGGCGGCCGATTTCGACGCCTATTCCACGGCCCAGCGTGACGTCGACGCCATCTGGGCCGACAAGGCGGCCTGGTATTCCAAGACCGTGCGCAACACGGCCCGCATGGGCTGGTTCTCGTCCGACCGAACCATTCGCCAATACGCCAAGGAAATTTGGAGAGCCTGATGACTGCACCGCCGAAAAAGGGCACGACGGACCAACCGTCAGAGCTGCTGGCGAAGGCGGACATCGATGCGATTTTGGAAAGCCGGCACTGGGATCCGTTCGCAGTGCTCGGCCCTCATCCGGCGGGCGACAAGTTTATCGTCCGCTGCTTTCTGCCGGGTGCTGCCGAAGTCACTGCCGAGACATTGGCGGGCAAGGAGATCGGCGCGCTCACGCAAGTCGATCCGGCCGGCATCTTCGCTGGCGAGGTTTCCCTCAAGAAGCTCCAGCCGATCCGCTACCGCGCCCGAAACGACGGCGGCGAATGGGTGGTGATCGACCCCTATAGTTTCGGACCGGTGCTCGGCCCGATGGACGACTATTATATCCGCGAGGGCTCGCATCTCAGGCTCTTCGACAAGCTGGGCGCCCATCCGATGACGCTCGACGGCATCGACGGCTTCCATTTCGCCGTCTGGGCGCCGAATGCCAAGCGCGTCTCCGTCGTTGGCAATTTCAACGACTGGGACGGTCGGCTGAACCCGATGCGACTGCGCCGCGACACCGGCATCTGGGAGATTTTCCTGCCCGGCATCACCATTGGGCACGCCTATAAATACGAAATCGTGGGCATCGACGGCGAGGTCCTGCCGTTGAAGGCCGATCCCTTCGCCCGCCGCTCGGAACTGCGCCCCAACAATGCCTCGATGACCACCGGGCCGATCGCGCAGGAATGGGAGGACGAGGCGCATCTCAAGCATTGGGCGACCGCCGATGCGCGCCGCCAGCCGATCTCGATCTACGAGGTGCACGCCGCTTCCTGGCAGCGCCACGGCGACGGCGCCATGCTGACCTGGGACGAGCTTGCCGACCGGCTGATCCCCTACTGCGTCGACATGGGTTTTTCCCATATCGAGTTCCTGCCGATCACCGAATATCCCTTCGACCCGTCCTGGGGCTACCAGACGACCGGCCTCTATTCACCCACCGCCCGCTTCGGCGAGCCGGAAGGCTTTGCCCGTTTCGTCAACGGCTGTCACAAGGTCGGCATCGGCGTCATCCTCGACTGGGTTCCGGCGCATTTCCCGACGGATGCGCATGGCCTTCGCCAGTTCGATGGCACCGCGCTCTACGAACACGAGGACCCGCGCAAGGGCTTCCATCCGGACTGGAACACGGCGATCTACAATTTCGGCCGCGCCGAAGTGCTCGCCTACCTCATCAACAACGCGCTCTACTGGTCGGAGAAATTCCACCTCGACGGGCTGCGCGTCGATGCCGTCGCCTCGATGCTCTACCTCGACTATTCGCGCAAACACGGCGAATGGATTCCGAACGAATATGGCGGCAACGAGAACCTGGAGGCCGTGCGCTTCCTGCAATCGATGAACGCCCATGTCTATGCCGCCCATCCCGGCATCCTGACGATCGCGGAAGAATCCACCTCCTGGCCGAAGGTTTCCGCCCCCGTGCATGACGGCGGCCTCGGCTTCGGCTTCAAGTGGAACATGGGTTTCATGCACGACACGCTGCAATATCTGTCGCGTGAGCCGGTGCACCGCAAGTTCCACCACAACGACATGACCTTCGGCCTGCTCTATGCCTTCACGGAGAATTTCGTGCTGCCGCTGAGCCATGACGAAGTGGTGCACGGCAAGGGCTCGCTGATCGCCAAGATGGCGGGCGACGACTGGCAGAAATTCGCGAATCTGCGCGCCTATTACGGCTTCATGTGGGGTTATCCCGGCAAGAAGCTGCTCTTCATGGGGCAGGAATTCGCGCAATGGCAGGAATGGAGCGAGGAAAAATCGCTCGACTGGAACCTGCTCGAATATCCGCTGCACGAGGGCATGCGCCGGCTGGTGCGCGACCTCAACGGCACCTACCGCCGCAAGGCCGCGTTGCATGCCCGCGACTGCGAGGGCGACGGCTTCGAATGGCTGATCGCCGACGACCGCGAGAACTCGGTCTTTGCCTGGCTGCGCAAGGCGCCGGGCGAGAAGATGATCGCCGTCGTCACCAACTTCACCCCCGTCTACCGCGAGAACTACGGGGTGCCGCTGCCGGTTGAGGGCCGGTGGCGGGAAATCCTAAACACCGATGCCGAGATTTACGGCGGCAGTGGCAAGGGGAACGGCGGGGCCGTTCAGGCCAAGAAGCAGGCAAATGGAACGATCTCAGCCGCCATCACGTTGCCGCCGCTGGCGACACTGATGCTGGAACTGGACGCATAACAAAATCGATCAGTCGGGAGGACATTATGGAGCAAAAGCGGATTCAACCCCTCGCCCGTGACGCGATGGCCTATGTTCTTGCGGGCGGCCGGGGAAGCCGCCTCAAGGAACTGACCGACCGGCGCGCCAAGCCCGCCGTCTATTTCGGCGGCAAGGCGCGCATCATCGACTTCGCGCTGTCCAATGCGCTGAATTCCGGTATCCGCCGCATCGGTGTGGCCACGCAGTACAAGGCGCATTCGCTGATCCGGCACCTGCAGCGCGGCTGGAACTTCTTCCGCCCGGAGCGTAACGAAAGCTTCGACATCCTGCCGGCGAGCCAGCGCGTTTCCGAAACGCAGTGGTACGAGGGCACCGCCGACGCCGTCTACCAGAACATCGACATCATCGAGGACCACGGTGTCGAGTACATGGTCATCTTGGCGGGCGACCATATTTATAAGATGGACTACGAGCTGATGCTCCAGCAGCACGTCGATTCCGGCGCGCAGGTCACCATCGGCTGCCTGGAAGTGCCGCGCATGGAGGCGACCGGCTTCGGCGTCATGCATGTCGACGAGAAGGACCAGATCATCGCCTTCGTCGAGAAGCCGGCCGATCCGCCGGGCATTCCCGGCCAGCCGGACCTGGCGCTCGCCTCCATGGGCATCTACGTCTTCCACACTAAGTTCCTGATGGACCTGTTGCGCCGCGACGCCGCCGACCCGACGTCGAGCCGCGATTTCGGCAAGGACATCATCCCCTACATCGTCCAGCACGGCAAAGCCGTCGCCCACCGTTTCGCCTCCTCCTGCGTGCGTTCCGATTTCGAGCGTGAGGCCTATTGGCGCGACGTCGGCACGATCGATGCCTACTGGCAGGCGAACATCGACCTCACGGACATCGCGCCGGAACTCGACATCTACGACAGCACCTGGCCGATCTGGACCTTCGCCGAGATCAAGCCGCCGGCAAAGTTCGTGCATGACGACGAAAACCGGCGCGGCTCGGCGATCTCCTCGCTCGTTTCGGGCGACTGCATCATCTCCGGCTCGACCCTGCACCGCAGCCTGCTCTTCACCGGCGTGCGCGCCAACTCCTTCTCCAGGCTCGAGGGCGCGGTCGTGCTGCCCGATGTCAGGATCGGCCGGCACGCGAACCTCAAGAATGTCGTGATCGACCGCGGCGTCATCATTCCCGAGGGCCTCGTCGTCGGCGAGGACCCGGAAGCCGACGCCCGGCGCTTCCGCCGGTCGAGCGGCGGCATCTGCCTGATCACCCAACCGATGATCGACAAGCTGGAGCAGTAGTCTTCCTGATGAATATCCTTTCGGTGGCATCCGAAGTATTCCCGCTGATCAAGACGGGAGGCCTCGCCGACGTCGCCGGCGCCTTGCCGATCGCGCTTGCCGGGCATGGCGTGCACATGCGCACGCTGATGCCCGGTTATCCCGTGGTCATGCAGCGGCTGGTCGCAGTCGAGGAGGTCGCCACCTTCGAGGACCTGCTCGGCGAGCCAGCCCGCATTCTCGCTGCCAGGCACGAGGGTCTCGATATCCTCGTGCTCGATGCCCCGGGCTTCTTCGACCGCCCGGGCGGCCCCTATACGGACGCCACCGGCAAGGATTTCGTCGACAACTGGCAGCGTTTCGCCGCCCTCTCGCTTGCGGGCGCCGAGATCGCCCGCGGCCTCTTGCCGGACTGGCGGCCGGATATCGTGCAGGCACACGACTGGCAGGCGGCGATGACCGCCGTCTACATGCGCTATACGGGCCTGCAGCACATTCCGACCGTGCTCACCGTGCACAACCTTGCCTTCCAGGGCCAATACGGCGCCGATATCTTCCCCGACCTCGGCCTGCCGCCGGAGGCCTTCACCGTCGACGGGCTGGAATATTACGGCGATGTCGGCTTCTTGAAGGGCGGGCTGCGCACCGCCTGGTCGATCACCACCGTCAGTCCCACCTACGCCCACGAGATCATGACGCCGGAATACGGCATGGGCCTCGAAGGCCTGATCAATGCCCGCGCCAGCGACCTCGTCGGCATCGTCAACGGCATCGACACCGCCGTCTGGAACCCGGAAACCGACACCCATATCGCCCGCCCCTATGCGCCCGGTGCGCCCAAACAGCGCGCCGCCAACCGGCATGCGCTTGCCGAGCGCTTCAGCCTCGGCGATGACGACGGCCCGATTTTCTGCGTCATCAGCCGCCTCACCTGGCAGAAGGGTATCGACCTCATCGCCGAGATCGCCGACTGGATCGTCGAGCAGGGCGGCAAGCTCGTCGTGCTCGGTTCCGGCGACCAGGGTCTCGAGGGCGCGCTGCTGGCCGCAGCCTCGCGCCATCGCGGCCGTATCGGCATCGTCATCGGCTATAACGAGCCGTTGTCCCATCTCATGCAGGCGGGCGCCGACGCGATCCTCATCCCGTCGCGTTTCGAGCCCTGCGGCCTCACCCAGCTCTACGGCCTGCGCTATGGCTGCATTCCCATCGTGGCGCGCACCGGCGGCCTTGCCGATACCGTCATCGACGCCAACGAGGCCGCGCTTTCCGCCCGCGTCGCCACCGGTTTCCAGTTCACGCCGATCAATGCCGAGGGCCTGCGCCAGGCGCTGCGCCGCGTCTTCAAGGCCTATAACGAACCGAAAATCTGGGCACGCATCCAGAACCAAGGTATGAAGTCGGACGTTTCCTGGGAAAACAGCGCCGCGCGCTACGCTGACCTCTATTCCAGCCTTCTTTCGAGAGCCAACCTTTCCTGAAGAGTATGAGCCGATGACCGTCAAGACCGTAACGACCACGCCTTACACCGATCAGAAGCCGGGCACCTCGGGCCTGCGCAAGAAGGTCCCCGTCTTCCAACAGCCGAACTATGCGGAGAATTTCATCCAGTCGATCTTCGATTCGCTGGAAGGCTTCGAAGGCCAGACGCTGGTGATCGGCGGCGACGGGCGCTACTACAATCGCGAGGTTATCCAGATCGCCGTGAAGATGGCGGCCGCCAATGGTTTCGGCCACGTGCTCGTCGGACGCGGCGGCATTCTTTCGACACCTGCCGCGTCCCACATCATCCGCAAATACAAGGCGTTCGGCGGCATCGTGCTGTCCGCCAGCCACAATCCCGGCGGCCCGACGGAAGATTTCGGCATCAAGTACAATATCGGCAATGGCGGCCCGGCGCCGGAAAAGATCACCGACGCGATCTTCGCCCGCACCAAGTCGATCGACAGCTACAAGATCGCCGAGGCCGAGGATGTGAACCTCGACCACGAGGGCACGCAGGATATCGAGGGCATGACGGTCACCGTCATCGACCCGGTTGCCGACTATGCCGAACTGATGGAGAGCCTCTTCGACTTCGCCGCCATCCGCGCGCTGCTTGCCGGCGGCTTCCGCGTCGTCTTCGATGCCATGAGCGCCGTCACCGGCCCTTACGCCAAGGAAATCCTCGAAAACCGCCTCGGCGCCACCAAGGGCTCGGTGCTGAACTTCATGCCGCTGCCCGATTTCGGCGGCCATCATCCGGACCCGAACCTCGTGCACGCCCGCGCGCTCTACGACACGATGATGGCCGACGACGCGCCGGATTTCGGCGCCGCCTCCGACGGCGACGGCGACCGCAACCTGATCATCGGCAAGGGCATTTTCGTCACCCCCTCCGACAGCCTCGCCGTGCTCGCCGCCAATGCCCATCTGGCACCCGGCTATGCCGCGGGCCTCGCCGGCATCGCCCGCTCCATGCCCACATCGGGTGCGGCCGACCGCGTCGCCGAAAAGCTCGGCATCGGCATCTACGAGACACCGACCGGCTGGAAATTCTTCGGCAACCTGCTCGATGCGGGCCTCGCCACGATCTGCGGCGAGGAAAGTGCCGGCACCGGCTCCAACCATGTGCGCGAGAAGGACGGGCTCTGGGCCGTGCTGCTCTGGCTCAACATCCTCGCCGTGCGCAAGGAAAGCGTGCTCGACATCGTGACGCAGCATTGGGCGACCTACGGCCGCAACTACTATTCCCGCCACGACTACGAGGAAGTCGACACGGACGCCGCGAACGGCCTGGTGGCCAACCTGCGCGACCAGCTCGCGACGCTGCCCGGCAAGAGTTTTGGCACCCTCACCGTCGCGACGGCCGACGACTTCGCCTATAACGACCCGGTTGACCAGTCGGTGAGCAAGAACCAGGGCATCCGCGTCCTCTTCGAAGGCGGCTCGCGCGTGGTCTTCCGCCTCTCCGGCACCGGCACGTCGGGCGCGACACTGCGCGTCTATATCGAGCGCTTCGAGCCGGATGCCGCGCGCCACGGCGTCGAGACGCAGGAGGCGCTCGCCGACCTCATCACCGTCGCCGATGAGATCGCCGGCATCAAGGCCCGCACGGGCCGCGACGCGCCGACCGTGATCACCTGAGATGACCACCGCCCCCTCCTTCGCACCGGGCGCAACGCTCTCCGGCGACGGAGTGGAGTTCGCGGTCTATTCGCACGACGCCGGCCGCGTCGAGCTCTGCCTGTTCGACACGGACGGCGACACGGAACTCGCCCGCCTCACCATGGGGCGGGATGAAAACGGCTTCCACCGCGTCTTCGTCGAGGGGGCAACCGCCGGCACGCGCTACGGCTTTCGCGCCGAAGGCGTCTATTCGCCCGATCACGGCCTGTGGTTCGACCCGGCAAAACTGCTGGTCGATCCCTATGCCAAGGAGCTCGACCGCCCCTTCGTGCATGACGGCCGGCTCACTACCTTCGGCACGGACACGACCGATATCGTACCCAAGGCGGTCGTCACCCGCGACCGGCCGGTCACCGTTAAACCCCCGATCTTCCGTCCCGGCGGCTTCGTCTACGAGGTCGCCGTGCGCAGCTTCACCATGCTGCACCCGGACGTGCCGGAGGCGATGCGCGGCACGGTCGGCGCGCTCGCCCACCCCGCCGTTCTCGCGCACCTCAAGCACCTCGGCGTCGACGCCGTCGAGCTGATGCCGATCACCGCCTGGATCGACGAGCGCCACCTGCCGCCGCTCGGCCTGTCCAACAGCTGGGGCTACAATCCGATCGCCCTGATGGCGCTCGACCCGCGCCTCGTGCCCGGCGGCATGCAGGAACTCGCCGACACGGTTGCGGCACTCAGGGCGGAAAATATCGGCGTCGTCCTCGACCTCGTCTTCAACCATTCCGGCGAAAGCGACCGCCACGGTGCGACGCTCTCCATGCGCGGTCTCGACAACCTCACCTATTATCGCCACGTTCACGACCGCCCCGGCGACCTCATCAACGACACCGGCTGCGGCAACACCATTGCCGGCGAGCACCCGGTCGTACGCCAGCTGGTGCTGGACAGCCTGCGCCATTTCGTGCGCCATGCCGGCGTCGATGGCTTCCGGTTCGACCTCGCCACCATCCTCGGCCGCGAGGCGGACGGTTTTTCCGCCCAAGCCGCTTTGCTCTCCGAAATCTGCGCCGATCCGCTCCTGAAGGACCGCGTGCTGATCGCCGAACCATGGGATATCGGCCCCGGCGGCTACCAGCTCGGCAATTTTCCAAAACCCTTCCTCGAATGGAACGACCGCTACCGCGACGACACGCGCACCTTCTGGCGCGGCGACAGCCACCGGCTCGGCGCTTTCGTCACCGCCTTTGCCGGCTCCTCCGATATCTTCTCCCGACACGGCGGCGAGGCGACGCGCAGCGTCAACTTCCTCGCCGCCCATGACGGCTTCACGCTGATGGACCTCGTCTCGCACACGGTCAAACACAACGAGGCGAACGGCGAAGACAACCGCGACGGCCACAACGAGAACCATTCCTGGAACAACGGCGCCGAGGGCGCGACGAACGACGGCGCCGTGCTCTCCGCCCGCCGTGCGGATGTGAAGGCGCTGCTCTCCAGCTTCTTCCTCTCGCGCGGCACCGTGATGCTGACGGCCGGCGACGAGGGTGGCCGCAGCCAGCAGGGCAACAACAACGCCTATTGCCAGGACAATGCCATCACCTGGATGCACTGGGACCAGCTGGACGAAGGCCTGATCGAGCACACCGCCATGCTCTCGGCCATCCGCAAGCGTTTTCCGGCGCTTGGCGAAACCGCCTTCTGGAGCGGTGCCGGCGATGTCGACTGGCGAACGCTCGCCGGCGCACCGATGACCGCGGGCGACTGGGAGACGCCGTTTGCCGGAACATTGCTTGCCATCCTCAAGACACCCGACCTACAACAGCAGCGGATCGTCCATCTCGCGATCGCCATCAACCGGACGCACGGCGAGCAGGCGCTTGCCCTGCCGCCACCGGAGGGGCGCGACTGGACGAGCCTGCTTTCCGCCAACCATCCCGCGACCGGCATGCTTCATTCACGCACCGTCGAGATTTTTGTCGAAAAGCACTGATCTTCATTGCCCGGACAAAACGTGTCTTTAGAAAAGGCGCGAATCAAGCGGCGGGAAAGCCAAATGCCAGCACATATCCACCTGAAGGACATCGATGCCCTCGTCGGCACGGAGATCGGCCTGTCGCGCTGGTTCACCGTCGACCAGACGATGATCGACCGGTTCGCCGAGGCGACGGAAGACCATCAATTCATCCACACCGATCCCGTGCGCGCGGCGGCGGAAACGCCCTTCGGCGGCACGATCGCACACGGGTTCCTGACGCTCTCGCTGCTATCCGCGATGAACTACGATTGCGTGCCGCGCATCATCGAGCAGACGATGGGCATCAATTACGGTTTCGAGAAAGTGCGCTTCATGACGCCGGTGAAAAGCGGCGCGCGGGTGCGCGGCCGCTTCATGCTGGCGGAAGCCCGCTTCCGCGGCGCCGGTATGGTGACGATCCGCTATGACGTGACCGTCGAGATCGAGGACGAGCGCAAGCCCGCGCTCACCGCGGACTGGATCACCATCATCCAGTTCGACCCGAAGGACCGGCCCGAGCATGTGTGAATTGAAAATCCCGCCTCGAAGGCAGGATTTTTGTCAGAGGCCGGCATCCTCCGCGCCTTCCGCCAGCAGGCCGAAGGCATAGGGCGAGAACGAGCGCCAGCATTCGACACGATAATCCTCTTCGCCCGTGCGCAACAGCACGATCTCGATCTTGCCGAGCACCGTGCGGGCAGCCGCACCGACCGGGAAGATCGTGTTGCCGAGATCGAGCGGGCAGGCGCTGGCGATCGCCCCGGCCGCTTGCGGACCGGAGACGAGCACGGCCGTGTTGCGGTGGGAGACATCCGTGGCCGAATGCAGCACGCCGGAGCTTGCGGCCGCCGCCATCAGGTCCGCGCCGTTTTCGTCGATCAGCAGCCACTCGTCCGGGCCGAGCCAGAGCGCGTGGCGGCCGTTTGCCGAGGCCGAGGTTTTCGGGCGCGTCGGCAGCGTCAGGCCGAAGGCGGCCGAGAGAGCGCCGAGCGCGTCCGTGCCTGCACGCAGCGACAGGCGGGTTGCGGGGGCGGCGGGCGTGACGCGCGCGCCGGCGGAGCCACCATGGCGGCCGGCCAGCGGCGCCTTGCGAAGTGCTTGATCAGCCATTGAGGCGTGCTCCTTCCTTGTCGATGAACACCATGTCGCTGACCTCGACCGCGATGGTGCGGTCGGGCATAGGCACGTAAAGCGTCTGGCCCAGGCGAGCCTGACCGCCGGCGACGAGCGCCATGGCGATCGACCGGCCGCAGTTTTCCGACCAGTAGGACGAGGTCACGTGGCCGAGCATTTTCATCGGCTTCGGCTCGTTCGGATCGGCGACGATCTGCGCGCCCTCCTCCAGCACCACGTTCGGATCCTTGGTCAAAAGGCCGACAAGCTGCTTGCGGCCCTCCTTCACGAGGTCCGGCCGCTTCAGGCCGCGGATGCCGACGAAATCCGTCTTCTTCTTGGAGACGGCCCAGCTGAGGCTTGCATCATGCGGCGTGACCGTGCCGTCCGTATCCTGGCCGACGATGATGTAGCCCTTTTCGGCGCGCAGAACGTGCATGGTCTCGGTGCCGTAAGCGCAGGCGCCGAGCGGTTCGGCACGCGCCCAGATGGCCTCCAGAACGGATTGGCCGTAATCGGCCGGCACGTTGACTTCGTAGCCGGCTTCGCCGGTGAACGACATGCGGAACAGCCGGGTCGGCACGCCGCAGATCTTGCCTTCGCGCACGCTCATATGCGGAAAGGCCTCGTTGGACATGTCGATGCCCTCGACGAGCGGCTCGATGATCTCGCGCGCCTTCGGCCCCTGCACGGCGATGACCGCCCACTGTTCGGTGGTCGAGGTGAGCCAGACCTTCAGGTGCGGGAATTCCGTCTGGAGATAGTCTTCCATGTGGTTCATGACGCGCGGCGCACCGCCCGTCGTGGTGGTCACGTGGAAGCGATCCTCGGCAAGCCGGCCGACGACGCCGTCGTCATAGACGAAGCCATCCTCGCGCAGCATGATGCCGTAGCGGCAGCGGCCGGGCTTCAGCGTATCCCAGGCGTTGGTATACATGAGGTTGAGGAACTCGGCCGCATCCGGGCCGACGACCTCGATCTTGCCCAGCGTCGAGGCATCGAAGACGCCGGCGGCGTTGCGCACCGTGCGGCACTCGCGGTTGACCGCGTCGTGCATCGTCTCACCGGAACGTGGATAATACCAGGCACGTTTCCAGTTGCCGACATCCTCGAAGACGGCGCCCTGCGCCTCCTCCCAGGCATGCAGCGGCGTCTTGCGCGCCGGATCGAACAGGTCGCCGCGCGAATGGCTGATCAGCGTTCCGAAGGTCACCGGCGTGTAGGGCGCGCGGAAGGTGGTGAGGCCGATCTTCGGGATCTCGCGGTTCAGCACTTCCGACGCGATGGCGAGGCCATGGATGTTGGAGAGCTTCCCCTGGTCGGTCGCCATGCCGTTGGTGGTGAAGCGCTTGATGTGTTCGATCGAGTGCATGCCCTCGCGCACGGCAAGGCGGATGTCCTTGGCGCAAACGTCGTTCTGGAAGTCGACGAAGGCTTTTACCGTCGTATCGACGCCAGCGCCCTCGGCACTACCGGCCATGCCGCCGGTCCATTCGAAGGCGTTTTCGCCGCGAAGCTCGACCTTTGCGCCGCCCTCGTTGCCGGTGGCGCGCGCCATCAGCTCGCCGGCTGCCAGCGATTCCTCGATGGTCGCCTGAAGGCCGTCCGTGCCGTTGCACGAGCCCACGGAAAGGCAATCCTGCGCATAGGTGCCCGGCAGGAAGCGGCCGGAGGGGGCGTCATAGGCGACCTTGCCGCGCGACTGCGAGAACAGGTGCACGGAGGGCGTCCAGCCGGCGGACATCAGCAGCGCATCGACCGGGATGGCCCGCGCCGAGCCGCCGCCGTTGCGGGCGACCGAGATGGAGGAGACGCGCAACTTGCCCTTGGTATCGACGACCGAATGGCCGACGAGCACTTCGATGCCGAGCTTGCGGGCCTCGGCGAGAACGGCCTCGCCCGGCTTGTCGCGGTTGTCGACGATGGCGGCGATGGTGACGCCGGCACGCTTCAGGTCGAACGCGGCCTCGTAGGCCGAATCGCTCGCCGTATAGACGCCGACCTTGCGGCCGACGGCGACGCCGAAATGGTTGAGATAGGTGCGCGCCGCCGACGCCAGCATGATGCCCGGCCGGTCGTTGTTGGCGAACACCATGTGGCGCTCGATCGAGCCGGTGGCGAGGATCACCCGCTTGGCGCGGACCTGCCACATGCGCTCGCGCGGCAGCTTCTTGTCGGGACGCGCGAGGTGATCGGTGACGCGTTCGACGAGGGCGACGAAATTGTGGTTGTAATAGCCGAAGGCCGTCGTCCGGGTGAGAACGGTGACGTTTTCCATCGCCTTGAGTTTAGCGGCCGTCGCCTGCGCGCAGGCATAGCCGTTCTGGCCGTCGATGGTGACGGACGTGTCGTAGTGCAGCGCACCGCCGACGTCCGGCTGCTCGTCGCAGAGGATGACGCGGGCGCCGGTTTCCGCGGCCGCAAGCGCTGCCGAAAGGCCGGCAACGCCGCCACCGGCGACCAGCACGTCGCAATAGGCGTAGCGGCTGGCATAGTGGTCCGGGTCCTCTTCCGTCGGCGCGACGCCGAGGCCGGCGGCCTTGCGGATAAAGGGCTCGTAGACCTTCTCCCAGGCGGCCTTCGGCCACATGAAGGTCTTGTAGTAGAAGCCGGCGGCGAAGAAGGGCGACAGCAGGTTGTTGATGCCGCCGATATCGAAGGACAGCGACGGCCAGCGGTTCTGCGATTCCACCTTCATGCCGTCGAAGACTTCCTGCACCGGCGCGCGCACGTTCGGCTGGCGGCGGGCGGCATCGCGGGAGACGTCGATCAGCGCGTTCGGCTCTTCCGGACCAGCCGAAAGAATGCCGCGCGGGCGATGATACTTGAACGAGCGGCCGACGAGGTGCACGCCGTTGGCGAGTAGAGCCGAAGCAACCGTGTCGCCTTCCAGCGCCTGGTAGGTCTTTCCGTCGAACGTGAAACGCGCGGTCCTGGCGGGCGTCAGGCGGCCCTGACCGGCAATGCGATTAGCACCGCTCATGTCGCGGTTCCTTCCGTGGCTTCATAGGTTTCAACGGTTTTCTCGGTGGCGGGGGCGACGCCCGGCAGATCGGGTTTCGGCTCGCCGGCCTTGTAGCTCATGAGGAACTTGTCGCTCACCGTGTCGCGTGCCGCATTGAAGAAGCGGCCGCAGCCATGGATATGGCGCCAGCGTTCGAAGATCAGCCCCTTCGGGTTGTCGCGCAGGAAGAAAAACTCCTGGAACTCCTCGTCGGTGATGTCGGCCATGTTGGTCGGCCGGGCGATGTGCGCGTCGCCACCATGGCGGAATTCGAGCTCCGAGCGCTCTTCCTCGCAGTAGGGGCAGTAGATCAGCAGCATTGTTTCCTACCTGTTTAAAGCTCCGGTTCCGTGACAAACGCGCCCGGTTCCTGATCGCAAAGTCGCTGGCCCATGGTCACAAAAGGAGCAATCCGCTTCAGGAGTTGCTCTGGGTTTTCGTAAGGAGCCAGAATGTCTGTCATTCCGAAGTTGACCATGCTCATCGCAAAGAGGTTGACGTCGAGGTTGAAAGCGCGGCTGAGGTCGGCTTCATCGGGCACGAAGTAGACCGCCCGCCCGCCAAGCACTTTCGCACACCCCAGCATCCCGCTCTCTGCAACGAAGGGCCATTCCTTCTCGCCCGCCGCCTGCCGGACTTTCTGAAAGCGGAAATCCCCAGCCTCGGGAATGACATCGCCGACCGGCAAGACACCGGCCGTCACCAGAAATCCGGCGAGCAGCGCGCCGTTCATCAATGGGCGACCGCCGCCGCCGCCGCCTCGTCGATCAGGCGTCCGGTGCGGAAGCGATCAAGCGTCAGGCCGGACGCGAGCTTGTGCGGCTCACCCTTTGCAATCAGATGTGCGAAGAGATGCGCCGAACCCGGCGTCGCCTTGAAGCCGCCGGTGCCCCAGCCGCAGTTGACGAAGAGGTTCTTGACCGGCGTCACGCCCTGGATCGCCGAGCGGTCCGGCGTGTTGTCGGTGATGCCGCCCCACTGGCGCATCATCTTGACGCGCCGGAACATCGGGAAGAGCTCGCAGATCGCGTCGAGCGTATGCGTGATGATCTGGAGGCCACCGGTCTGGGAATACGAATTGTACTGGTCCGTGCCCGCGCCGATGACCAGTTCGCCCTTGTCCGACTGCGAGATATAGGCATGCACCGTGTTGGACATGACGACGCAGGGGAAGATCGGCTTCATCGGCTCGGACACCAGCGCCTGGAGCGGCACGGAATGCAGCGGCAGCTTGACGTCTGCCATCGACAGGATGACCGAGTTGTGGCCGGAAGCCGACACGGCGACCTTCCTTGCGCCGATGAACCCCTTCGAGGTCTCGACGCCCGTCACCGCGCCGTCCGGCCCGCGGCGAATGCCCTTGACCTCGCAGTTCTGGATGACATGCACGCCGCGATCGGATGCCGCACGGGCATAACCCCAGGCGACAGCGTCGTGGCGGGCGGTGCCGCCGCGGCGCTGGAGGGCCGCACCGTTGATCGGGTAGCGGGCGCTGGCCGAGATATCGAGCGGCGGGCAAAAATCCTTCGCCTGCTGCGGCGTCAGCCATTCATTGTCGATGCCGTGCAGGCGGTTGGCATGGATGTGACGGCTGAAGGACTGCTTGTCGTGCACATTGTGCGACAGCATCATCACGCCGCGCGGCGAATACATGACATTGTAGTTGAGATCCTGGCTCAGCCCTTCCCAGAGCTTCAGCGAGTGCTCGTAGATGTCCATGCTCTCGTCATAGAGATAGTTCGAGCGGATGATGGTCGTGTTACGGCCGGTATTGCCGCCGCCGAGCCAGCCCTTCTCGATCACCGCGACATTGGTGATGCCGTGCTCCTTGGCGAGATAGTAGGCAGCACCGAGGCCGTGGCCGCCGCCGCCGATGATGATCACATCATAGTCCTTGCGCGGCTCGGGCGAGGTCCATTGCGCCTCCCAACCCTTGTGGCCGCGCATCGCCTCGCGGGCGACGGCGAAAACCGAATATTTGCGCATCCCAAGTCCTCAACGTCTCGCCGGCCTCGACCGGCTGTTTCCTGCCCCGATAGAAAGCAAATCTTGGGCGCGCGCGCCGTATCCTTTGCGACGCATTCGGGCGCACCTTGTACCACATGCGACATGATCCCCGCCGAAGCATTTTCCAAGGTTTCGCAAGCGACACCGCAAATATCCTTAACATCCCGGCGCGGGAGGCTGGACTTCCCCGCGACGATCTGCTATCCGACGCGCCAATTGCCAGCCTGTTGGGCTGCGCGAACGTACTCCATTTGCCTGGCGACCTGTGCTCGCCGAGGCTAACAACGAACGAAGGAACGGGATTCTCGTGCAGGTACTTGTCCGCGACAACAACGTTGATCAGGCTCTCCGCGCTCTCAAGAAGAAGATGCAGCGCGAAGGTATTTTCCGTGAAATGAAGATGCGCGACTTTTATGAAAAGCCGTCGCAGAAGCGTGCGCGTGAGAAGGCTGAAGCCGTTCGTCGCGTTCGCAAGCTGGCCCGTAAGCGCGCCCAGCGCGAAGCCGGCATCGTAAGCGCTCGTCCGAGCGCCGCCCGTTAATCGGCCGTCATTTCGACGTTTTCGGATGCAAGACCGGGCGGGGGCGAACATTTCGCCGCCGCCTTTTTTGACGTGAGCGGATGTTTTTTCACCATTGTGAAAGACTTCCCGTGCAATTCCGGGCGCTATCGCTACGCTCCTTCGCCGGAACTGCTTTCAAGACGTAGCGTATTTCTTGGCGCATGAGGCGTCGAAGAAGCCCACTTTGAGGATTCGCACTTGGACATGGCTGCATCGACCGGGTTCCGGACTGACCGCACTTCTCTTTCGGCACCCTGCGCCGTCCACATTCGCCGCTCCCTGATGGCTGCCGTCGCCGCCACCTCGTTTGCCCTCCTTTTGTCCGGATGCCAATCGACCACGTCCTCCACCGACGTGCTGAAGGTCGAGCGCGCGCAGGGCTCGGAAGAGAATATCTCGTCGCTGTCGGCCGTCATCGCCGCCAATCCGCGGGATCCGGAAGCCTACAACGTGCGCGGTTCGGCCTATGGCCGCGCCGGCCAGCACCGCCGGGCGCTTGAAGACTTCAACCGCGCCATCGAGCTCAATCCGCGTTTCTACCAGGCCTATGCCAACCGCGCGCTCGTCCAGCGCAACCTCGGCGAACAGGCGCAGGCCGCCGCCGACTACAACATGGCGCTGCAGCTCAACCCGAATTACGACGTCGCCTATATCGGCCGCGGCAATCTTTATCGCCAGGCCGGCCGTCTCGACGACGCGTTCAACGACTTCAACCGCGCCATCCAGCTCGATACGACCGATCCGCGCGCCTATCACAATCGCGGCCTGATCTATCAGGCGCGCCGCCAGCACGATCCGGCGATCGGGGATTTCTCCAAGGCCATCTCGCTTTCGCCGAACTCGGCCGAACCCTATAACGGCCGCGGCATTTCCTATGCCGCGCAGGGCGACGACGACAACGCGTTCTCGGATTTCAACACGGCGATCAACCTCGACGGCAAGCTCGCCGAATCCTGGGCGAACCAGGCGCTGATCTACGAGCGCCGTGGCGAGATGGCGCGCGCCGCCAAATCCTATTCGCACGCGCTGAAGCTCGACCCGAACTATGCGCCGGCAAAGGACGGCCTCGCCCGCACCCGCGGCGCCGTCAACACCGCCGCCAAGCAGCCGGCCTGATCCGAAAAAATCATCGACAAACAAAAAGCCCGCGATCATCTCGCGGGCTTTTTGTTGATGGGCCTCGCCTCACCCTCTGCCGTCATCCTCGGCCTTGAGCCGAGGATCCACATCCGCGGCGTGCCGGTGAATGGATGCTCGGGTCAAGCCCGAGCATGACGAAGGAGAGGTAGCCGGGCTTTTTCGTTTCGGGCTTCTGCCGATCAGTGGTTGATCGCCTTGACGATGTCGTCGGTCATCTTCTTGGCGTCGCCGAGCAGCATCATCGTGCCGTCCTTGTAGAACAGCGTGTTGTCGATGCCGGCGTAACCGGAGCCGAGCGAGCGCTTGACGAAGAGGCAGGTCTTGGCCTTGTCGACATCGAGGATCGGCATGCCGTAGATCGGCGACGATTTATCGTCGCGTGCCGCCGGGTTCGTCACGTCGTTGGCGCCGATGACATAGGCGACGTCGGCCTGGGCGAACTCCGAGTTGATGTCTTCCAACTCGAAGACCTCGTCGTAAGGCACGTTCGCTTCGGCGAGCAGCACGTTCATGTGGCCGGGCATGCGGCCCGCGACCGGATGGATCGCGTACTTCACCTCGACGCCGTTCTTCTTCAGCGCGTCGGCGAGTTCACGCACCGCGTGCTGCGCCTGCGCCACCGCCATGCCGTAACCCGGCACGATAATGACCTTTGAGGCGTTCGCCATCAGGAAGGCCGCATCGTCGGCCGAGCCCTGCTTGACCGTGCGCTGCACGCCGTCATCGCTGGCAGCAGCACCGCTATCGCCACCGAAGCCGCCGAGGATGACCGAGATGAACGAGCGGTTCATGCCCTTGCACATGATGTAGGACAGGATCGCACCCGAGGAGCCGACCAGCGCGCCGGTAATGATCAGCGCGAGGTTGCCGAGCGTGAAGCCGATGCCGGCCGCAGCCCAACCCGAATAGGAGTTGAGCATCGACACGACGACCGGCATGTCCGCGCCGCCGATCGGCACGATCAGCAGCACGCCGAGCGCCAGCGCCAGGATGACGATCAGCCAGAAATCGAAATGGCTTTCCGACAGCGTCAGGCCGACGATGAAGAAGATGACGGCGGCAAGCAGCACCGCGTTGATGACGTGCCTGTAGGGCAGCATGATCGGCTTGCCGGACATGCGGCCGTCGAGCTTCAGAAAGGCGATGATCGAGCCGGTGAAGGTGATCGCGCCGATCGCCGCACCCAGCGCCATTTCGACGAGCGCCTGGCCATGGATCTCGCCGACCTGGCCGAGGCCGAAGGAGACCGGCGAATAGAGCGCTGCGGCCGCCACCAGCACGGCGGCAAGACCGACCAGCGAGTGGAAGCCGGCAACGAGCTGCGGCATCGATGTCATCGGGATGGAGCGGGCGATATAGGCGCCCGCACCGCCGCCGATGGCAAGGCCGAGCACGATGAGCACCAGGCCGCCGAAGGACGGCGTTGCCAAGAGCAGCGTCGTGCCTATGGCGATGCCCATGCCGATCATGCCGAGCGTGTTGCCACGGCGGCTGGTGGTGGGATGCGACAGGCCGCGCAGCGCCATGATGAACAGGACGCCGGAGACGAGATAAAGGAAGGCTGCGAAATTCTCAGACATCGGCGCGCCTCACTTCTCTTTTTTCTTGTACATCGCCAGCATGCGCTGGGTGACGAGGAAGCCGCCAAAGATGTTGACGGAGGCGAGGATCAGCGCGACGAAGCCGAAGCCCGTCGCCACACCCGAGAGCGAGATGCCGACGGCGAGCAGTGCGCCGACGACGATGACCGAGGAAATGGCGTTGGTGACGGCCATCAGCGGCGTGTGCAAAGCCGGCGTCACCGACCAGACGACATAATAACCGACGAAGATCGACAGCACGAAGATTGCGAGGCGGAAGACGAAGGGATCGATCGCTCCGCCGGAAACGCCGTGCGCCGCGACAGCGGCCGCATCCGGCACATATTCGGAGGCCGTGCGAACGGCTTCCACGGCGCGATCGAGCTCGATGATCGCCTTGTCCAGAAGTTCGTTTGCCATCACTTGCCCTCCCCTTGCTGCACCGCACCGCCGAAGTTCGGATGCACCACGGCACCGCCGTTCGTCAGCATCGTCGCCTTGACGAGTTCGTCCTCGACATTGACCGAAACCGACTTGTTTTCCTTGTCGACCATCGTTTCGAGGAAGGTCAGCAGGTTCTTGGCATAAAGCGCTGAGGCGGAGGCGGCGATGCGGCCCGGCACGTTGAGATAGCCGATGACCTTGACGCCCTCGACTTCGGCAACGCTTCCGGCCTCGGAGCCTTCGATATTGCCGCCGCGTTCGACCGCGAGGTCGACGGCGATGGAACCGTTGCGCATGGCCGACAGCATCTGGCGCGTCACGAGACGCGGCGCCGGGCGGCCGGGAATGAGCGCGGTGGTGATGACGATGTCCTGCTTGGCGATGTGGTCGGCAACGAGCGCCGCCTGCTTCGCCTGGTATTCCTTGGACATTTCCTTGGCATAACCGCCGGCGGTTTCGGCCGCCTTGAATTCCTCGTCCTCGACGGCGATGAATTTTGCGCCGAGCGAGGCGACCTGCTCCTTGGCGGCCGGACGAACGTCCGTCGCGGAAACGGCGGCACCGAGGCGCCGCGCGGTGGCGATGGCCTGGAGGCCGGCGACACCGGCACCCATGACAAAAACCTTTGCGGCAGGCACGGTGCCGGCAGCGGTCATCATCATCGGCATGGCGCGGTCGAATTCATGGGCAGCGTCGATGACGGCCTGGTAGCCGGCAAGGTTCGCCTGCGAGGAAAGAATGTCCATCGACTGGGCGCGCGTGATGCGCGGCATCAGTTCCATGGCAAAGGCGGAGAGCCCGGCATTGGCCATTTCGGCGATAGCCGCCTCGTTGCCGTAGGGATCCATGATGGCGATGACGATGGCGCCGGACTTGTAGGTGGCGATCTCGGCCGCTGTCGGCCGGCGCACCTTCAGGACGACGTCCGCGGCCTTGGCCTCTTCCGGCCCGACGATGCGGGCACCCGCCGCCTCGTAATCCGCGTCCAGGACGCGAGACTTGAGACCTGCACCGGCTTCCACCAGCACCTCCAGTCCCAGGCCCTTCATTTTCTTGACGGTATCCACGGAACCCGCGACGCGGCCTTCCGCCGGATCGCTTTCCCGTGCCACAAAAATACACTGACTCAAACCGTGGTCCTCCCCCCGAGACTGGCCGTGTGGAATCACGACGCCGGATGGCGCCGGGACAAACCGCAAATGCGGCTTTTCAGATCAACGCAGCAGGAAGAATCCGGCGACGTTGAGAATGATGAACAGAAGCACCGCGCTGAAGAAACCGGCGCTGGTGAAGAAGCCGGCCGCCATGGCGATCAGCAGGGCGACGCAGAACAGCGTGCCGTACTTGGCTGCACCGATGAAGAAATTATAGGTCTTCTCGTGCTCGGGATAATCCATCGGAGCGCCCATTTCGACCGGTCCGGAATGATGTTCAGCCATAGTCACCTTCTCCTAAGCAACCACACCCGCGAGACGGAAAACTCCACCCGATGAGCGCTTAATACAGGCCGGAACCCGAAGGTCCGGCGATTTCCTCAGGCGCGACGTGCGCGCGTCTTTCAGGCCTTACACAAAGGATCGGCAAAGCGCAACGGCATGGAAGAAGAGAGCGTTCGACCTGTAACGTTTCCGAAACAGAACGGGCCGGTTTCTTGCGAAACCGGCCCGGCATGCGACATCAAAACGCAAGTTCACCCGGCGTAGGCATTGCCGGAAAGCTGGATCCGCTCGCCGCCGAAATGCGCGCGGCGGGCGGTCGGGCGCACGGTCAGGGGGCTGAACGGCAGGTCGTCGCCGCGGGCGAACATCATGCGGCGTTCATAGGGCTCCGACTTGAAGAAGGGGAAGCGCTGGTAGAGCGAGGGCAGCGTCTCTTTGACGTTGGTCGCCAGCAGCATCAGGTCGATGATGAACTTGCCCTGGTTGCTCTTCGGCGAGGCAACGAAATCGGCGTCGAAGACGCGCTTGTAGAAGGCCGAATGAGCGGGCTTGACCATCTGCACGCAGCGGTCCGTCTGGAAATAATCCGTCGCCATCGTGGCGATACGCAGCGTCAGATAGGGGATGGCCGGCATCTCGCTCCAGATTTCCGGATCGGCCGCAAGGCGCACCGGGTCGATCAGCGACATGCCCGCATCGAGGAAAGCGTTGATTTCATCCGGGAAAACCTTGCCGGACGAGGTGACGCGATGGTCCGGCGTCACATGATGCAGGCGCACCGTCGAGATCAGACGCTCCTCGTAATAGATGCCGAACACATAGGCATGGCTGTCGAAATCGGAATCGTCGATGAGAACCGACTGTTCGCCCAGATGCATCACGGCGCCGGCCTTGTAGGCCTTGTAGCGGATGCGGGCGACGTCTTCCATGTCCTCGCCCGTCTCGACGCGGCGGTACTCGATCTTGTCGAGCAGACCCAGAAGCTTATCCGAAAAGCGATTGGTCGCCGTCTCTACGCTGGCCATTGTCCCCGTATCCCCGATTGAAAAACACCAGCAGCCACCGCGCTGCCATACCTACAATCGCCGATATAAGACAATTTGTGTAAAATACCATTCATTAACCTTAATATATGGTTAACGCTAATTTTGACGAAGCTGATATAGCGTATCGAATTTACACGCTACGGGAAAAGTCGGGATCGAGGATCAGGCGACGCGGCGGCCGCGACGACGGGGTTCGCCGGGTTTGCGGGCCAGCGTCTCGTAGAGATCGCGTAGCGCATCGGGCGACATGGGGGCGGCAAAGACATAGCCCTGGACGAGATCGGCGCACTGGTACTTGTTGATAAGGGCAAGCTGCTCGCGCGTCTCCACCCCCTCCACCACGATGCGCAGCCCCAGTTCGCGCGAGAGATTGACCGTGCCGCGAAGCAGCTGGAAGCGGCGCGGGTCCTCGCCGATATTGCGCACGAAGGACCGGTCGATCTTGATGACGTCGAGCGGCAGCTGGTCGAGATAGCTGAGGCTGGAATAGCCGGTGCCGAAATCGTCGATGGCGATGGTGATGCCGCGGGCGCGAAGCTCCTGCAGGATCGCCTGCACCTTGACCGGCTCCTCCATGAGGCAGCTTTCGGTGACCTCGAGATGCAGCCGGTGCGCCGCAAGCCCGCCTGCCGCCAACGCCTCGGCGACGAGGTCGATGATGCCGGTGCCGCGCAGGTCCTGCACGGAAAGATTGACCGAAACGCCCATATGCGCCGGCCAGGTCGCGCAATCGGCGCAGGCCCGCATGATCATGAAGCGGGTGATCTCGGAGACGATGCCCATCTCCTCGGCGATCTGGATGAAGACGTTCGGCGGCACCGGTCCCCGTTCCGGATGCGTCCAGCGCGACAGCGCCTCGCAGCATTCGATGCGCGACCCATCCGGAACGAACATCGGCTGGTAGGCGACGGAAAGCGTGTTGGTGGCAAGCGCCTCGCGCAGGTCGTCCTTGAGTTTCTGGCGGTCGATGTAGCGCGCATCCATCTCCTGCTCGAAGACGGTGACGCTGCCCTTGGCGCGCGACTTGGTCTCGAACAGCGCGAGATCGGCGCGGATCTGCATTTCCTCCAGCCGGAAATCGCCGCTCGGCACCATCACGCAGCCCGCACTGAAGGAGACGAGGAACGTCATGCCGTCGAACTCGTAGTTGCCGCGCAACTGTTCGTGGAAGCGGTGCATGCGCGTTTCGAGGTCGCGGCGGTTGGCCTCGTTCGGGAAGAACAGGATGAACTCGTCACCCATCAGGTGGCCGGCGATCACCTTGTCGCCGGCAAGCCGGCGCAGGCGCGCGGCGATGGCGCAGAGCAGGCGGTCGCCGGTGACGTGGCCCTTCATGTCGTTGACATGTTTGAAGTCGTCGACGTCGAGCACCATGAAGCCGACCATGCCGGGCTTCTTGCGATCGGCAAGCGCCTCCTGCACGAGATCGGAGAAATAGGTGCGGTTCGGCAGGCCGGTGAGGCTGTCGTAGCGCACCATGTGGAGGATCTTCTTTTCCGCCCGCACGCGCGCCGTCACGTCTTCGAAGATCAGCACGGCGCCGCCGTTTTCGCGCGGCGATGCGGTGAATTCCAGGTAGAGCCCGTCCGTCACCTGCACGAGCGCGCGCGAGCGCTGGCCCTTGAGGAGTTCGTCGAGCTGGCGCAGGATCGTCTTGCTCTGTTCCGCGTTGAAGAAGGTGTTGCGCACGCCAAACCTGAGGACCACGTCGAGATGGCAATCCTTCAGCCGTTCCTGGTTGCCGAGATGCAGCAGCTCGCAGGCGCGCCGGTTGGCGACGAGGATGCGATGGTCCGCGTCCAGCATGAAGAGGCCGTGCGGCATGTTGTTCAGCGCCGTGTCGAAACGGTCGGCGATCGTCGCGATCTCGCGGGCGGCCAGCACGTTCTTGTAGAGGAATTCGCGCACGCCATTCGCCATCATGCGCGTCGTCATCACGAAGGGCAGGATGAGGACCGCCAGCACCGCGTGATAGAAGTCCCCCAGGCCGAGGAACCCCACCACCATCGGAAAGCAGGCGGAGAAGGTCATGTAGTCGACCGCCCGCTTCGAGCCGCAATTGCGCCCGACGACGGAGACCATGGTGGCGAGCGTTACCGCGATCGTGGCGAGTTCGGCAAAACTGTCGCGGCTGAAGAGCAGGCTGTAGCCGCAGGCGGTGCCGAGCGCCATCGTCGTGCCGACGGCGCCGAGATTGTACCAGTTCTCCCAGTAGCGGATACCGTCCATGTCGAGGGCATCCTTGTCCACCCGGTCGAAGTGGCGCATGCCGACGGCGCGCAGCGACCAGATGAGCACGACGAGCCCGCTCCAGGCGAGGAAAAACGGGTCGGCGGTTTTTGCGTATACGAAAGAGAACGTGATGACATGCGAAATCATGCCCACGAAGAGGGTCTGGCGGTTCCCGTACAGCGAGCTGACGAACGACAGGTAGACATCGGCCGGCAGTGTGTTTTGACCCTTATCCTTCATGGACTAGGCACTCCCTTGACGAGAGAGGGTTACCGACCAAAATTTAATGAATGATTTCGGGAAATTACCCAATAACGAGGGTATACCCGGGCATTATTGCACGCAAGTTCAACCGGTAGAAGTGGTATTCAACCCAATATTGCAATATTGCCGGTTCTGGGCAGGGTAGTTCAACCTGACATGGGTGAGTTGCGCAACATCCTGACTCCATTGCGACACAGTATTGCGTGCAAGCCGAGCGAAAAAAACCTTTTGTACAATCGCTGTTTGCAAGCCTTTGGTTAACGACTTCTCGCTGTGAGACTATCAAATATCAGCAGGTGTTAACAGACCCTCAAGGCCCCCTACCGCCTGAAACAGCGCTTTCGTCGTCATTTCGCCTGAAAGGGGGAATTGACTGAGGCGGGATTTGATAGCAAATCCTCATTTGGTATTTCTTTTTCCGGAGCCCATCATGTCGAAACCCGTCGTCGCCATTCCCGCCGATATCAGGGAAATCGAAGGCAACGTCTGGCAGGCCACCCCGAACCAATATGTGCGCGCCGCCGTCAAGGGCGCCAATGTCACCGTCTTCCTCGTGCCGGCACTCGAAACCGACAATGATTTCGACGGCATCCTGGACCGGGTCGACGGGCTTCTGGTCAGCGGTTCGCGCACCAATGTGCACCCTTCGCTCTACGGAAGGGAAGCGACCGACGCGGAAGGCCCCTATGATCCCGCCCGCGACGCGACGAGCCTGCCGCTCATCCGCCGGGCGCTGGAACGCGGCATTCCGCTGCTCGCCATCTGCCGCGGCATTCAGGAACTGAACGTCGTGCTCGGCGGCACGCTCGCCAACGAGATCCAGGAGCAGCCCGGCATGTGGGACCACCGCAAGCCGGATACGCCCGTGCTCGACGTCGCCTACGGCATCCGCCAGACGGTCACCGTCAAGGAAGGAAGCTGCCTTGCCGCGGTGCTTGGCGCCGGCGACGTGCAGGTGAACTCGCTGCACCGCCAGGCGATCTCCGAGATCGCGCCGCGCCTTGCCGTGGAGGCCGTCGCCGACGACGGCACGATCGAAGCCGTTTCCGTCATCGGCGCCAAGGCCTTTGCCGTCGGCGTGCAGTGGCATCCGGAATATTGGGTCGGCTCCGACCAGCCGTCGAACAGCCTGTTTGCCGCTTTCGGCGAAGCGGTGCGCGACTATGCGGCCGCCAAGCAGGGTCTCGCCCCCCCCGCCGAGGCGGACGTGCTGGCCTTCGGCTCCGTCAAGTCCGCCTGATCTAGTCGGCCGAAATCATCGTGACCATCGCATCGGCGGGTTCGACCGCCTCGTAGGCGAGCCCGTCGCCGTCGACGACGGTGAGGATCGCCTCGCCCCGCGCGTCGGCGACGACCACCGTTCCATCGCCATTGCTGATCCACGTCCGCGCCGCCGAGAGGCCCGGCCAGACGGCATCGCAATCGTCACTTGCGGTAAAGCGTTCGCTGCGGCTGGAAATCCGGCTGCCGCGCTCGGCAAGGCAGGCGGTGTTCGCCACCACGTTGGAGATCGTGTAGCTGTGGCCCGCTGCCCGCACCGGAATGGAATTCGAGATCATCGGATCGACCGCCGCTGTCTCATGGCCAACGACGCTCCAGAGACCCAGCGACAAAATGCCGGCCGCGGCGGCAATCATCAGCGTCTTCATGGGGTCTCCTTTCGGCTCGTTCCGACGCACAGAGCATGCGCCCGCAAACTTGCCGAAAGGTTAATGAAGGCTTTCCAGACCCTACCCGGCTTTTCGCGTAAAGGGCGTTTCCGGCACCGGCGTCACCGCCGTGCCGAGATCGAACCAGGCGAAAAGATTGCCTGCCACGAGATCGGCCATCGCATCGCGCGTCGCCACCGACGCCGAGGCGACATGCGGCAGCAACGAGACGTTCGGCAGGTCGAGCAGCGCCTGCGGCACATGCGGTTCGTCATAGAACACATCGAGCCCGGCCGCCGCGATGACGCCGTCCTTCAGCGCCGCCGCAAGCGCCGCCTCGTCGACCGTCCAGCCGCGGCCGACATTGATCAGCACGCCATTGGGGCCGAGCGCCTGCAGGATCTCCGCATCGATCGCGCGGTGCGTCTCCGGCGTCTTCGGCACGATGGCGATGAGGATATCGACCGCCTCCGCCAATTCCGCAAGCGACGGATAATAGGCATAGGGCACGTCCGCGCGCGGACGGCGCGTGTGGTAGGCGATGTCGATGCCGAAACCCTTCAGCCGTTCGGCGATCGCCAAACCGATACGCCCGAGGCCGTAGATACCGGCCTTGCGGCCGCGCAGGCTGAGCGGCGTCAGCGGAAAGGCGCCGTCCCGCACCCAGCGGCCTTCGCGCAACCAGCTTTCCGCCTGCGGGAACCGGCGCACGGTGTTGAGCAGCAGGCCGATCGCCGTGTCCGCGACCTCGTCGTTCAGCACATCCGGCGTGTTGGTGACGACGATTCCGCGCGCGGCGGCCGCCGTCACGTCGATCCCGTCATAACCGACGCCGAAGCTCGCGATGATCTCCAGCCCCGGCAGGTGTTCGATCAGCGCCGCACCACAGCCGCCGGAGACGGCAATGCCCGAAATGCTCGCGGCTTCCGAGCGAGCCAGCAGCGTCGGATCCGGCCGCTCGATGCGCACGACATCGAACGCCTCCGTGATGCGGTCGAGCACCCGCTCGCGGATCGTGCCCGGCACGAGAATGCGTGTCTTGGCCGCCATGGCAAAACCTCCCTGCTGTCTGAAATGCCTCAGCCTTCCGTGTGGACTTTGAGCGGTCCAGTGGATTGCCGGATGCGCATTTCCGGCTTGATGAGGTGAATGCCGTCCGGCTCGTGGCTGCCCGAGAGCTTGTCGAGCAGCGCACGCGCCGCGTTGCGCCCGACCTCGGACTGCCCGTTCCAGACGGTGGTCAGCGCGGGCGTGGCGATCGCCGCCTCTTCGAGGTCGTCATAACCCGTGACGGAAACGTCGCGGCCGGGCACGAGGCCGGCGCGCGCAATGCCGTTCATCAGGCCGATCGCCACGAGGTCGTTCCAGCAGACGGCCGCCGTCGGCTTCTGCGGCAGCGAGAGGAAATGCACCGCCGCCTCGAAGCCGCCCTGCTTGGTGCGGGGGCCGGGAATGCGGAGACTCGGATCGACTTCGATAGTCGCCTTGCGCAGCGCGTTGACATAACCCTGGTAGCGGTCGCGGCCGGTCGAGGTCTGGTCGGTGCCGCCCACCATGGCGATGGTGCGATGGCCGAGCCCGATCAGGTGATTGGTGGCGAGCGAAATGCCGTAGCTGTCGTCGCCACGGAAGATCGGCACATCCAGCCCCTCGATGGAGCGCGCGATGAGGATCGCCGGCATGCCGTTGTCCTCGGCAAGCTGGATATCCTCCGGCGGCGTGCCGATGGCCGGCGACATGATGACACCATCACCGCCGAGCTGCAGCAGCGTCTCGATGAAATTGCGCTGCTTGTCGACTGAATCGTAATGGTTGGACAGGATGAAGGTCTGCCGGTCGCGGTCGAGTTCGCTTTCGATCGCCTTCAGGATTTCGCCATAGAACGGGTTCATGATGTCGTGCACGACGACGCCGATGATGCCCGAGCGGGAGGTTCGCAGGCTCGCCGCGCGGCGGTTGTAGATATAGCCGAGCGCGCGGGCCTGTTCCTTGATGCGATCCCGGGTCGAGGCCGCGACGAGCGGACTGTCCCTCAGCGCAAGCGAGACCGTCGCCGTGGAAACGCCGAGCGTCTCCGCGATGGTGGAAAGCTTGATTTTCTGGGCCACGACCCCTCCCCAGACGATGCGTTTAAAACCGTTTATTTAAACAGTTTAAATGTCCTCGGCAACAGGCTTTTCGCCGTTGCGTGGACCATCCGGCAGGTTGGCATGGAGGTTCTCGTCCATCGTCCGCAGAAGTTTCAAGAGCTGGCGCACGTCCTTCTCGCTCAAGCCCTCGGCGGCCTGCTCTTCGCTCAACCGCCCGGCTTCGGTGATCGTCTCGACGGTGGCGCGGCCGGACTCGGTGAGGTGCACGACGGTGAGCCTCCCGTCGGCCTCGTCCGGCCGGCGCTCGACAAAACCCTGCGCCTCCAGCCGGCCGATCGTGCGCGTCATGGTCGGCGCCTTGACGCCGAGGCGGGTGGCGAGCGCGCCGGCGGTCAGCCCCCCCTTCTCCGAAAGCGCGAGGATCACGCCGTCCTGCCCGGCATAGAGGCCTGTCGCGAGAAGATTGCGCGACAGCACCGTGCGCATGGAGCGGGCGGCATTGACGACCGCGCTAGCAAGGCCGGCACCCGAGACGTCATCGTGCGACTTCTTCTTCTTGCTCTTCTTCGCGTCCTTGCCGTCCTTGTGCTTCTTGCCCATCGATCGCCTCTCCCGAATGCTTCGCCGCCCTTGCATCGCGGGCCTCACCTTCATATGACTCAGGTTACAGGCACGCGGCAAGTCAGGATCGGAGAGGAAGGAATGGCCCATCCCAAGATGCGCTGGACCGAAAACGACCTGGACCTGCCGTCGGAAGAGCGCGCGGACTGGATTGCCGTCCTGCCGCTCGGCGCCCATGAGGGCCATGGCCCGCATCTGCCGCTCGAAACCGACACGCTGATCGCCGAGGGCGTCGCCGCCCGGCTGATGGCCGTGCTGCCGGCGCACCTGCCCGTCACCTTCCTTCCCGTCGAACCGGTCGGCTATTCGCCCGAACATCTCGATGTGCCGGGCACACGCTCGCTCGATTATGCCGAGGCCATCGAGCGCTGGCTTGCGATAGCCGGGGACCTGCGCCCCTTCGGCATCCGCAAGCTGGTGCTGCTCAACGCCCATGGCGGCAACTCGCCCCTGATGACCATCGTCGCGACCGAGGCGCGCATCCGCTTCGACATGCTCGTCGTCGCGACCGCCTGGACCCGCTTCGGCCAGCCGGACGGATGGATCACGCCGGAAGACAAGGCAATCGACATTCATGGCGGCGATATCGAGACCTCCGTCATGCTGGCACTTCATCCGGACGTGGTCCATATGGAGAAGGCGGAGCGCTTCGGCTCACGCCAGGCGGAATTCGCCGCCCGCTTCGCCCATCTGCGCGCCTACGGGCCGCATGCCTTCGGCTGGAAGATGTCCGACCTCAACCCGAAGGGCGTTGCCGGCGATGCCAGCGCGGCAACGGCAGAAAAGGGCGAGCGGCTGCTCATGCATGCCGTGCGCGGCCTCGTCGCCCTCCTCGAGGACGTCGCCGCCTTCGATGTGGAGACGCTTTCCTGACACCGGATCGCATTTGCGCTGGCCCGTTCGATCTCCTATATCAGACGCCAACCGGACGTCTCAGCCGTCCCTGCAATCGCTCGAGGTTCCCATGACCGAAACAGCCCTCCCGAAACCCATTCCCGTCACCGTGCTCACCGGCTATCTCGGTGCCGGCAAGACGACGCTGCTCAACCGCATCCTCACCGACAACCACGGCAAGAAATACGCCGTCATCGTCAACGAATTCGGCGAGATCGGCATCGACAACGACCTCATCGTCGAATCCGACGAGGAAATCTACGAGATGAACAACGGCTGCATCTGCTGCACCGTGCGCGGCGACCTGATCCGCGTGGTGGAAGGCCTGATGCGCCGCCCCGGCCGCTTCGACGCCATCATCGTCGAGACCACGGGCCTTGCCGATCCGGTGCCGGTCGCCCAGACCTTCTTCATGGACGACGACGTGCGCCAGAAGACCGAGCTCGACGCCGTCGTGGCACTGGTCGATGCAAAACACCTGCCGCTGCGCCTGAAGGACAGCCGCGAAGCGGAAGACCAGATCGCCTTTGCCGATGTCGTGCTGATCAACAAGACCGACCTCGTGAGCCCCGAAGAGCTGGCGCGCATCGAGGCGACCGTTCGCGTCATCAACCCGTCCGCCCGCATCCACCGCACGACCCGCTCGGACATCGACCTCACCAAGGTTCTCGACCAGGGCGCGTTCAACCTGGAGCGTGCGCTCGAAAACGACCCGCACTTCCTCGACCACGATGCCCCGGACCATGTCTGCGGCCCGGATTGCGGCCACGACCATCATCACCATGGTCACGACCACGATCACCACGATCACGACCATCACCACCACGATCATGACCACCATCACCACGACCACGGCGTCTCGCCGATCCATGACGTGACGGTGCAGTCGATCTCGCTGCGCGGCGGCGAGATGAACCCGGACCGCTTCTTCCCCTGGATCCAGAAGATCACCCAGACCGATGGCCCGAACATCCTGCGCCTCAAGGGTATCATCGCCTTTGCCGGCGATGACGAGCGTTATGTCGTGCAGGGCGTGCACATGATCGTCGAGGGCGACCACCAGCGCGCCTGGAAGGATGGCGAGAAGCGCGAAAGCCGCCTCGTCTTCATCGGCCGCGATCTCGACCGCGAGAAGATCGAACGCACCTTCAAGGCCTGCGAGGCACAGGCATGACGCCGAAAAGTGTGAAGCGGTTTTCGGACAACGTCATGCATGCGGAAAAGACTCACTGATGCCGACAGTCGCTCCTCTTGATCTCGACGGCCACGTCGTCGCGGCCGCCTTTCTCGGCGATGTGCCGTTCTTCGCCTCCGCCTCCGGCGCCATCAACCGCCTCGACCATGGCCACAAGGTCACCGAGGCGCATGACGGCTTGCTCGCCTGCGTGCGCGACGAGGCGAACGACACGCTGATCACCGGCGGTGAAGACGGCAAGGTGATGCGCATTGCCGCCGATGGCAGCTTGAGCCTCGTCGCCGAAGTGCCGCGCAAGTGGATCTCCATCGTCGCCGCCGGGCCGCAGGGCGCGGTCGGCTTCGCGGAGGGCCGCACGGCCCGCGTCCGGCTTGCGGATGGCACGATCAAGGAGTTCGTGGAGGCACGCACCGTCGAGGGCGTCGCCTTCGCGCCGAAGGGCCTGCGCATCGGCCTGGCGCGTTATAACGGTGCGTCGCTGCATTGGGTGGCGATGGCCGCCCAGCCGGTCGATCTCGAATGGAAGGGCGCCCATACCGGCATCACCTTCTCGCCCGATGGCCGCTTCGTCGTTACCAGCATGCAGGAAAACGCGCTGCACGGCTGGAAGCTCGACAGCAAGCCCGGCGCCGAAGCCCGCCACATGCGCATGACCGGCTATCCGGCAAAGGTGAAGTCGCTCTCCTGGTCGGCCAAGGGCAAATGGCTCGCCTCTTCGGGCGCGCCGGCTGCGATCGTCTGGCCTTTCTCCGCGAAAGACGGCCCGATGGGCAAGCCGCCGCTGGAACTCGGCACCCGCAGCGATGCGATGGTCACGGCCGTCGCCTGCCACCCGGCCGAAGAGGTCGTCGCCATCGGCTATTCGGATGGCATGGTGCTCGCCGCCCGGTTCGCCGACAGCCGCGAAGTGCTGCTGCGCCGCCCGGGCAAGGGCGCCATTACCTCGGTGGCCTGGAGCAAGAGCGGCAAGCTCATCGCCTTCGCCAGCGAGGCCGGCGATTGCGGCGTCATCGATATTGCGGGATAACGGCATAAACCCGAGAGAGCAGCGCTCTCCCGGGCCCACAGACCGCAAGGGTGGGGATGGTGCGGTCAGTGTTTACGCTTCTTGCAGCCACAATCGCTGCCGCCGAGAATGCCGAGCGCGTTGCCGTTGAGGATGCCCGACAGGGTTCCGTTGAGCACACCGTTCAGGATCTTGTTGTTGTCGTTGTCGGTCAGGATATCGCCGATGCCGAGCCCGACGCTCGGGGCGATGACGATGCCGCCGGTCTTGTTGCCGTTCAGAATGCCGAGGCCGCCGAGAAGGCCGCCGGCGGATGCCTGGCTGGCGCCGGCAAATGCGAAGATGGTTGCGATGAGGATGGTGGTGCGGGTCTTGCTCATGTTCTCTCTCCTTCGGTTGTGTACCTCGGTGGTACGCAACTGAAGGTAATATAAGCGCCGATTTACTCAACCGGATTCCCTAGTCATAGCAAATAGTTAACCATAACATAGACAAGTTTAACGATCCCATACCGAACACAACTAATAATGGACTAAAACGAAAAATTAGCGTGTAATTCAACTATTGAGAGAATTCTTAACCATGCAACTCTAGGATTCTGTTCCATTAACAGACGGGAACAGGATCCGATGCGCTTCCTTCGCGGCTTCATTTGCACGGCTCTGGCGCTTGCCGGATACAACCCGGCCTGTGCGGACTCAACCGTCGATTATAAGGTGGGAGGCGGCTGGACCTCGAATATTTTCCAGGACCCGAGCAACATTTCGGCCGCTTTCAGCGAGGCGAAGCTCGGTTTGCGCGGCAGCCTGGCGCTGGAGGACTCCCATCTCGCCTATGCCTTGAGCGCCGCTGTGCGCCGTGTGCCAAAATATCGTTTCGCCGACCAGCGCGTCCTGGGCCTGGAGCTCGGCTACAGCCATGACCTCAGCAAGACGGTGAAGCTGACATTGAAGGGCGGCGTCGAACATCGCCGCACCGGCGACATCTTTCTCGACCTGCCCGGCGCGCTGATCGGCTACCGCAAGGTGGACGTCGTCGCCACCGCCAGTGCCGGCATCACGGTCGACCGCTGGGGCGGCCGCAACCACCTGACCGCGACCGTCTCCAAGCTCGACCGCGGCAAGGCGCATTTCACGCTGCGCGGCCTAAGGCCGACCCAGCTCGAAGCGGGCTATACCCTGTTCGATGTAACCGGCGGCCATATCCGCCCGCTCCTCGGCGGCGAGGTGGGTGCCACGCTGCAATATCGCGCGAGCCAGATCGCCAGCTCCGAACGCCGTGCCTTCGAGCGTTTCCCGGCCGAAACGCTGCGGGGTTCGCTCGCCTATGGCCGCGTCTTCGGCAAGAGCCTGACTTTGATGGCGGAAGCCGGCGTGGTGGGCGTGCAAAGCCCGCATCTTGGCAAGACGGTGGAACGCGCGCGGCCATTCCTGAAAGGCGAGCTGACTTGGCAGCTCCCGCATGAGGCCGTGCTGAAGGCGAAGCTCACACGGGACATCCAGCTTGCCGATATCGACGATGCGCTGGGCGAAGATGTGCGCACGGTCGGCCTCTCGCTGGAAAAAGCGCTGACGGAGAAGCTGAAGCTCGCGCTTGCCTATGAGCAGGCCTATAGCGACTGGCTCTACTACGACTATCGCACGCGCACGAAATCGGTCTCGGCGACGCTGAGCTATGCATTTTCCAAGAGCGCCACCGCCTCACTGGAATACAGCCACCTGGTGCGCCGCGAAAACGACAAGGCCGCCGACTTCGAGGTCGACGGCCTTGCGGCACGGTTTTCAGGCTCGTTTTGACCGTTCACCACTCCAGCTCGACCTGGGGCCGGCCGTTCGAGGTTTTCTCGGTGGTCCGCCCCGTTTCGTCGACGGTGCAGTTCACCCGCTGGCGGAAGGCGGAGAAGCTGTCGAAGGTCACCACGTCCACCGGCTCGTCGAAATGCAGCGTCATGCGATAGCGGCCGGGCTGGCTGGTCAGGGCCTGCACGCCGAGGATTTCCGCATCGAAAGGCTGGCCGAGATAGTGCCCGCGCACGCGCGCGCCGAGCATCCACGGATTGAACGGCGGCCGGTTGCCGATGACGGCATGCAGCGTGTTCCAGTCGCGAAAGCCGTATTGCGCGGCGATGAGTTCCAGCGCCCGGGAATGGGAAATCGCCTGATCGTCTTCGGCGAAACGCGCACGCAGCCGCTTCGCCTGATCTTTCAGGGCATCGAGGGATGGCAGGGGCGTCGTTAATGGACGCATGTCGAATCTCCAGTGTCTGCATGCGTCATTTCGGAGGGAGCCCGCATTGCCACCGGTTCGCATGCATGATGCTGGAAGACCGATCGTCATTCAGAGAGACTTCACCAAAGCTAACGCTCGCGGACGGCAGGGGCTCTCACCCTGCCCCGCACATAAGGCTTCGTGCGCCGCCTGTCAAATCGCGCCTCTTGCATCGCCGACGCAGGCATGGGAGCAATCGCAGCGGGAGGAACCACCATGACCCTCGTCACCCTGCTTGCCTTCGCCGCCGTCGCCTTCATCGGCATCGCCACACCCGGCCCCACCGTCCTGCTCGCCCTCACCAACGGTTCGCGCTACGGCATCAGCCGTGCGCTGCCCGGCATGGTCGGCGCCGTGCTGTCGGATTTCGTGCTGATCGGCGCCGTCGCGCTTGGCCTCGGCGCGCTTCTCGCGGCGTCCGAATTCTGGTTCACCGTCGTCAAATGGCTGGGTGCGGCCTATCTCGCCTTCCTCGGCATCCAGATGCTGCGCTCCACCGGCACGCTCGGCCGCGCCCTCGACGACGCGCAGGCCGCCGGCCGCGCGACAGCGCGGGCGATCTTCTCGAAAAGCCTGCTGGTCGCCGTCACCAATCCCAAGGGATACCTGTTCTTCTCAGCCTTCCTGCCGCAATTCATCGACCCGTCGGCCCGGCAGACACAGCAATATGCTCTGCTCGCGCTGGTGTTCGCGGCCATCGATTTCGTGGTGATGTTCGGTTATGCGGCACTCGGCTCGCAGGCCGTGCGCCTGCTCAAGACATCGGGTGCCGCCTGGCTCGACCGCATCTGCGGCGGCGCGCTGCTGGCGCTTGCGGGCTCGCTCGCCTTCTATCGCCGCGCCGCGAACTGATCAGCTCTCGGCCGTGCCGATGATCTTCGCCAGCAGATCATGCAGGTCGTCGCGGTAGCCGGAGCGGGCGGACGGGTCGCCCTCGTCGGAGGTCATGGCGACCGTCAGGCCGAGATCCGGCACGATATAGAGCATCTGGCCGCCAAAGCCCCAGGCATAATGCACCGTCTTGCCGCCGATCACCCGCTCGAACCAGCCGTAGCCATAACCGTCGTTGGAAAAACGCGAATTGGTGCGCGACTGCCAGGATTGGCGGATCCAATCCTCCGGCACGAGCTGCGTGCCGTCCGCGGTACGCCCGCCATTGCGGTAGAGCTCGCCGAAGGCCAGCAGCGACCGCGCGCTCATCGCCATCTGGTTGCCGCCGAGATAGATGCCCTGCGGATCGCGATCCCAGGCACCGATGCGGAAGCCCTCGAGCGGGCCAAGCCAGTCGCGGGCAAGCGCCAGCGTCGACTTGCCGCCGACCTTCGTGAGGATCGCCGAGAGAAGATGCGTCGAGCCGGTGGAATAGAGCATCGCCCCGCCCGGCTCGTCGGCGAAAGGCATGGCGAGTGCGGCACGCACCCAGTTGCGGCTCGCGACCCAGCGCCCGTAATTGCCGCCGGAGGTGCGCTCCAGCCCCGCCTGCATGGAGAGCAGGTTGCCGATGGTGATGCGGTCGAGTCGCGGATCGCGTTCCGCCGGCAGATCCTTTGCAAGGATCGGCGCGATCGGCTGGTCGACGCCTTCGAGCAGCCCCTTTTCGATGGCGATGCCGACGAGAGCCGAGATGATCGATTTCGACGCCGACTTAATGTTCGCGCTTTCGGCCGGCGTATGGCCGCCATAACCGCGCTCGGCGACGATCTTGCCGTCACGCGCGACGACGACCGCCTTCAGTTGCGACAGCGAGGTGGCCGCAGACAGCGTCTCGGCGATCGTCTGCGCCGGCTGGGCGACAAGAGGTTCCTGCGCGCGGGCGCCGGCAAGCGGCAACGCCAGGGCAAGGCCGATGATGAAAAGCTGCTTCCTCATGGGAAGGCAGATAGGCGACGGGCGGCGCAATTTCATGGCCGATGGCCGGGCTTCACGCAGTGTTGAAGCGCGGTGAACATCGGCCACTGATGTGCGTTCGACGAAAATTGCCGGCCAGGCCTCATGCCGCCTTGCGCATCTCTGCACCCGCCAGGCGGCGGCCGCTGGCGACGAGCATGCCGGCAACGCCGTCAAGCCAGCCGTCCTTCAGTTCCAGCGCCAGGAAACGGCGGCGCTCGAACGGGCCGGGCATGACGAGATGCTGCGCCTTGTCCGCGAAGAAGCCGAAACGCTCGTAATATTCCGGATCGCCGACGAGCAGAACCGCGCCGTGGCCACGGCCGAGCGCCTCGGTGATGGCAGCCCGCATCAGCGCGCCGCCGATGCCCTTGCCCTCATGCGCGCAATCGACGGCGAGCGGGCCGAGCAGCAGCGCCGGCACGGCATTACCGTCGGAATCGACGCCCGCCTCGACATTCCACAGGCGAACGGTGCCGATGACATGGCCATCCGCATCGCGGGCGACGAGTGCCAGGCCTTCCGCAGCCACGCGGCCGCGGCGGATCTTTTCCGACGATTTGCGAAAACGCCCTTCGCCCATGACGCGGTCGAGCAGGCGCTCGCGCGCGACGACGTCGCCGGCATTTTCCCGGTCGATGGTGAAGGCGGCATGCGCGAAAAACGCGCGGACAGAATCAAGAACAGTGGCCATCGTTGGGCCTCCCGAACTCAAAACCGATTCAAACGGTATCTGGAAGGAATTGTGAATTTGGCGCTCCCGCTCGAAACGGGAGCGCCGGTAGATTTAGATCACGTAGGCCTTCAGCGGCTCGAAGCCGTTGAAGGCGACGGCCGAATAGGTCGTCGTATAGGCGCCGGTGCCCTCGATCAGAACCTCGTCGCCGATCGAAAGGGTGATCGGCAGCGGATACATGTTCTTCTCGTACATCACGTCGGCCGAATCGCAGGTCGGGCCGGCGAGCACGCAGGGCTCCATCTCGTCCTGATCGCGCGCGGTGCGGATCGGGTAGCGGATCGCCTCGTCCATGGTTTCGGCGAGACCGCCGAACTTGCCGATGTCGAGGAAGACCCAGCGGTGGTTGTCGTTGTCGGACTTCTTCGAGACGAGAACGACTTCCGCCTTGATGACACCCGCATTGCCGACCATGCCGCGGCCCGGCTCGATGATGGTTTCCGGGATCTGGTTGCCGAAGTGCTTCTTCAGCGCACCGAAGATCGCCTTGCCATAGGCTTCGGCCGACGGAACGTCGCGCAGGTACTTCGTCGGGAAGCCGCCGCCCATGTTGACCATCTTCAGCTCGATGCCCTGCTTGGCAAGCTGCACGAAGACGCGCTTGGCATCCGCAAGGGCCGAATCCCAGGCATCGACCTTCGTCATCTGCGAGCCGACATGGAACGACACGCCATAGGAGACGAGACCGTTCTGGTGGGCGTAGACGAGCACGTCGACGGCCATCTGCGGCACGCAGCCGAACTTGCGCGACAGCGGCCATTCGGCACCTTCGCCATCCGTCAGGACGCGGCAGAACACGCGCGCACCGGGAGCGGCACGGGAAATCTTCTCGACTTCCTCATGGCTGTCGACGGCGAAGAGCGAAACGCCGAGTGCATGCGCCTTGGCGACGTCGCGTTCCTTCTTGATCGTGTTGCCGAAGGAGATGCGGCTCGGGGTGGCACCGGCGTCGAGCGCCATTTCGATTTCGGCGACGGACGCGCAATCGAAGTTGGAGCCCATGGAGGCGAGCAGGCGCAGGACTTCCGGCGCCGGGTTTGCCTTGACTGCATAGTAGATGGCGCTATCGGGCAGCGCGTGGCGGAAGGCCTTGAAATTGTCCCGCACGACATCGAGGTCGACCACGAGGCACGGGCCGTCGGGACGTCGGGTGTTCAGGAAGTCGATAATACGTGCAGAAGCCATCTCGGTATTCCCCATATCCAGGTTGCTCCGGGAAAAATCCCAGAGGACAAAGGGCAGATGCGTGCATGCACTGGAACCAGCCGGTGGAGACCCCGGAACCAAGCATGCGCACCATGCGCGAACGATGAACCGAAGCCCGCCTAGGCTTCAATTCGCTTTGTCTGCCTTGGATTGGCGGGAAAACCCGACCGCACGTCCGGCAATGAAGGTGTGCCTCTTCAGTAACCCCGGCTGTTGGAAAGCCGGCAGACACCAGAAAGGCCCGCACCGTCGTTGCTTCAAGATGTCCTCGCTCTTCCGGTTGGCCGGAGAAACGACTGGAGGGGTTAATTCCAGGTACCTTACCGAGTTCCTCACCAAATCGAGGGTCGGCGGACACCCACAGGCACGTGCGACTTTGGGCAAGGGGGAGATAAGAAGAATCGCTGTCGTAATCAAGAGGTTTTTTGAAAATCGCTATTGAAAATATTTTGACAGCCACGACATTCGCCGGACTGGTTTTCACAGAATGGTGATTACGCACCGGCCACCGTTTCGGCCGCAGCCGCGTGGGGACACATGGATACTCTGACCCGAATACGGGCCTTCATCGACGTCATCGACGCCGAAGGCTTTTCCGCCGCCTCGCGCAGGACCGGCCGATCCAAGGCGCTATTATCCAAATATGTGCGCGAACTGGAGGACGAACTCGGCACGCTCCTGCTCAATCGCACCACCCGCCAGTTCTCGATGACCGAGGCCGGCCACACCTATTACCGCACCGCCTCCGATATCCTGAAAGAGATCGACAACCTCGCCGATCTCGTGCGCGAGAAGAACACGGACCTGCGCGGCAAGCTGAAGGTTTCCGCGCCCCGCACCTTCGTCGACGCCGATATCGGCCAGTCGATCATCGATTTCGGCAAGGAACATCCGGAACTGTCGCTCGAGATCGTGTCCGACGACCGATTCGTCGATCTCGTCGAAGAAGGGTTCGACGTGGCGATCCGCATCACGCGGCTGGAGGATTCCGCCCTCATCGCGCGAAAACTCGGCGATTTCTTCCTGAAGATCTGCGTCAGCGAGGAATTTCTCGCCCAGGCCGGCCCGATCGACCATCCGAGCGACCTCGCCCGCCTGCCCTGCATCATCGACACCAACGGCAAGTCGCACAGCAACTGGCGCTTCATCGACGAGAAGGGTGCCGGCTTTTCCGTGCCGGTCAGCGGCCATATCGAGGTGAACAGTCCGACGGCGGCCGTGCGCGCGGCGGCAAGCGGGCTCGGCGTCGCGCAGGTGCCGGCCTTCATCGCCCGGCATTGCCTCGAAACCGGCAAGATCGTTTCGATCCTGGAAGATTACCTGCCGACCGACCGCGGCATCTACGCGATCTATCCACACCGCCGCTACCTGCCCGCGAAGGTGCGCACCTTCGTCGATTTCCTGCACGCCTGGTTCCGTCGCAATCCCGGCATTGAGGCCTGATAAGTCCCAATTCCGACCCAATTGCGTTACATTCAACCGGACGATTCTGAACGCCCGCGAGAGGACTGACACCCATGCGATTCCTCCCCCTCCTCGTTGCCGGAGCAGCGCTTGCCGCCCCGGCGGCGGCGCTCGCCCATCCGCATATCTTCGCGGAAGCAAGGCTGGAAGTGGTGGCGGGCGAGGACGGCACGGTCAGCGAACTGCGCCATGTCTGGCGTTTCGACGAGATGTTCTCGGCGAGCGTCGTGCTGGACTTCGACAAGAACAGCAATGCGACGCTCGACCCGGAAGAGCTTGCCGAGGTCGGCAGGACGGTTCTCGAATCGCTGGAAGAGTTCAGCTACTACACGACGATCACCGAGGACGGAAAAACCATCAAGGTCGGCAAGCCTGACGCGATCAATGTGGACTATAAGGACGGCCAGCTCCTGATGTTCTTCACGGTCAAGCCGGTCGAGACGATGCCGCTCAAGGGCAAGCTCACCTTCGGCGTCTACGACCCCACCATGTATGCCGCGATGGATTTCGCCTCGGACGACGATCTTGTGGCCGTGGGCGACAAGTTTTCCGCCTGCAAGCGCGCCGTCGTTCGGCCCGATGCCGACGAAGTGCTCGCCCAGAACCAGGACAGCCTGACGGAAGCCTTCTTCAACGACCCCGCCGGCACCGACATGTCGAAACTCTTCGCCACCCGTCTGGAGATGACATGCTGACCCGCGGACGCATTGCTGCTACCCTCCTCTGGCCTGCCGGCCATCTCCCCCTCAAGGGGGGAGATCGGCAAGACGCGAAACCCTCGCTCAAACTGCATCGTCCAGAAGGGCGGGAACGCCGCTCCATCCAACCTCCCCCCTCGAGGGGGAGATGGCCGGCAGGCCAGAGGGGGGTGTTTCCCGCACGCCACCTCGCTTTTCTCGCGATTGCCTTCACGCTGACCGCAACACTCGCCCACGCCGCATCCCCGCTCGGCATCGGCTCGGCCGAGCCGGGCTTCAACACGACCGGCACCTTCGGCAGCCTGTTCGGCTGGATCAATGCGCAGCAGCAGGGTTTCTACCGGCTGATGACCGGCGCGCTGAAGGATATGCGCGACAACCCGTGGGCGGCCTCCACGCTAGTCGGGCTATCTTTCGCTTACGGTGTCTTCCATGCCGCCGGCCCCGGCCATGGCAAGGCGGTCATCTCCTCCTACATGCTGGCAAACGAGGTGGAACTGAAGCGCGGCGTGCTGCTCTCGTTCCTCTCCTCGATCCTGCAAGGCGTGGTCGCCATCCTGCTCGTCGGCGCGGCCTTTCTCTTCCTGCGCGGCACGACCGTTTCGATGACCGACGCCACCCGCGCGCTCGAAACCGGCAGCTATGCGCTGATCGCCCTCTTCGGCGCCTGGCTGCTCTTCAAGAAGCTGCGGCCGGCTCAGCGCCGCGCCTCCGCGCTCGGCGCACAGGCCGTCGAGGTTCATGACCATCATCACGGCCACGACCATCATGCCGGCGAGATCTGCTCGACCTGCGGCCATGCCCATGCGCCCGATCCGTCACTGCTGAAGGGCGAGCGTTTTGCGTTGCGCGAGGCCTGGTCGGCGATCGTCGCCGTAGGGCTGCGCCCCTGCTCCGGCGCGCTCATCGTGCTGAGCTTCGCGCTGCTGAACGGCCTCTATCTCGGCGGACTGCTCGCCGTCTTCGCCATGTCGATCGGCACCGCCATCACCGTCTCGACGCTCGCCACACTCGCCGTCACCGCCAAGGGTGCGGCCGTGCGTTTCGCCGGCAACGGTTCCGCCGCCTTGCGCGTCGGCACCGCCATCGAGATCGGCGGCGCGGCTCTGGTCATGGTTCTGGGACTGCTGCTGCTCGGAGCTTCGCTTCAGGCCTAATTCGTAAACTCAGCAGTGAGGAGCGGATCTATCGTGTGGAAGCGGCGCAGCGCTCAAATTTTCAAGCCAGCCTCGGAAATCATCGGTTCCATGGAGATAGGAGCCGGGTTCGGTTTGCAAGTCCGCCCCCGCGAGTAGCTTGATGGCTTTCCACACGGGCCAATCTTCTATTCGTAAGTCTGCTCCAGTGACCTGATCGGCAAGCAACCAAGTCTCTGCCCACTTACTTGCATCATCAGGCGAGAGAGTGCCTTCCGCCAAAGCAGCAAGCTGAGCGAGGACCAAAGAGCGCGGCGGCAATTCTACCGTCGTTACGGTGCCCTTCATTTCGACCTCCACGTTAGTGATTAAACGCGGCACTATAGCAGTTCGCGGACGATCGCCTACAGGCCTAGTTCTCGTGGTTGCGCTGGTAGCGCGCCCGGAGCCAGAACAGCAGGAAGAAGCCGAGCACGAGCAGCGTGCCGAATATGCCCGCGAGCCACGGCGAGACGTCGCCGAGCGCGACCATGATGCGCGGCAGGAAATAGAAGGCCACCGCCGTTCCCAGCAGGATGAAGAGCGCCGCCAGCGCCGGCGACTTGGCCTTGCGCTCCCCGCTCATGCCGACAACCCGGCGCGTATATCTTCGAGCTTGCGCTTCTGCTGGCCGTCCGCATCAAAATTATCCGGCGACAACCAGGCGTCGAAGGCCCTGGCGACAACAGGCCATTCGCCGTCGATGATCGAGAACCAGGCGGTGTCGCGGTTCTCGCGCTTCGACAGCATGTGCTGCCGGAAGACGCCCTCGAAGGTGAAGCCGAGGCGGGTGGCGGTGCGCTTGCTCGGCTCGTTGCGATTGTCGCATTTCCATTCGTAGCGGCGATAGCCGAGATCCTCGAAGACGTGCTTGGCGAGCAGATACTGCGCCTCGGTGGAGAGCGGCGAGCGGGACATGGCGCCGCCATGCGCGATGCCGCCGATCTCGACGACGCCGTTTGCCGGATCGGGCCGCATGTAATGCGCCATGCCGACGACCTTGTCGTTCGCCTTGTCGATGATGACCTCGCGCACCCAACCGGACTTGATGACGCCCTCGGACCAGGCGTCGAAGCCCTCGATGCCGGTGAAATCGTCCTGCGCGAAATATTTCAACAGCGGATTGATCTGCATGCCGCCGAACGCATCCCACATTGCCTGGAGGTGTTTTGCACGATCATAGGGCTCGAGGCGCACCGTGCGGCCTTCGAGGGCAACGGGCGCCGGCGGCGGGCAGCCTTTCCAATCCTTGAGGTCGCGCATGAAAATCCTCCTTCGATCTTTGCCGAAGGGATAGAGCAGCCGGCGGGCGCACGCAATGTCGAAAGCGGGGAGCGGCGTTCGGCCGCTCCCCTCACAAACCTAGACGGTGGCGGCGGAAACCGTCGCTTCGATATGGTCGACCAGCGCATCCGGCAGGTTGAGGCGGCCGGCGAGCAGGTCGAGATAGCCGCGCTCGGCGCGCGACTTCGGCTCGATGGCAAGGCGCGAGGCGGTGTAGAGCTCGACGCGCTGCTCTTCGCTCGTGGCGGCGGATATGATCGCATCGAGATCGACCGGATTGGCAAGCTCCTCTTCCAGGAACTGCGCGGCATCGGCGCCGAGGCCCGAAACCTTCAGCTTGTCCATGATGCGGGCGCGCTCGGCCTCGTCAATATGGCCATCGGCACGCGAGGCGGCGATCATGGCGCGCACGAGGATGAGGGCGAAATCGGTGCTGACGGCTTCGGGGTGAAAGCCGGAATCGCTCGGCGGCGGCAGCAGTTCCGGCGTGGTGCCCTGCGTCGTCTCGACGGGGTTCTGGCCGGCCTGGTAGTTCTTGTAGGCTTGGTAGCCGAGGCCGGCGATGGCGGCGAGGCTGCCAAGCTTCAGCGCGGAGCCCGCCACCTGGCGGCCGGTGCCCGTGCCGAGCAGAACGCCGGCAATGGCGATCGAGGCGAGCGGATTGTCCTTGGCGAGCTGGGTGACCTGGCCGGCGCGGTCGCGCACGGATCCGCCGGCGCCGGGCACCTGGGAACCGAGGAATTGGTCAAGCAACTTCTTGGCGTCAAACATAGGGCGTCTCCGTTTCGCTTGTTCTCTTGTCAGGGCCGACTGGAAGGCAAGATAGGAATGCACGCCCTCAATTACAAACGCATAACGGGCGACCAAAGGCCGCCCGCTTGCAAATCCATTGAACTTGGGCCTCAGCCCTTGAGCGCTGCGGCTTCCGCGGCAAGCTTGGTGATGCCGGCCCAGTCGCCCTTGGCGACGAGGTCCTTCGGCGCGACCCAGGAACCGCCGACGCAGACGACGTTCGGCAGCGAGAGATAGTCGCGGGCATTCGACAGCGAGATGCCGCCCGTCGGGCAGAACAGCGTGCCGGCCAGCGGCGAGGACAGCGACTTGAGGTAGGCGGCCCCGCCCGCCTGTTCGGCCGGGAAGAACTTCAGCACCTGGTAGCCCTCCTCGCGAAGGCCCATGACCTCGCTGGCGGTCGCCGCGCCCGGCAGCAGCGGAATGTCGGAATCGTGAGCCGCGTCGATCAGTTCCTGCGTCGTGCCTGGGCTGACGATGAACTGCGAGCCGGCTTCCACGGCCGCCTCGAACTGCGCGGCATTGAGGATGGTGCCGGCACCGGCGACGGCACCCTCGACCTCGTTGGCGACGGCGCGGATCGCCTCCAGGGCGGCCGGCGTGCGCAGGGTGATCTCGATCGCCTTCAACCCGCCGGCGACCAGTGCGCGCGCCAGCGGAACGGCCGTCTTGACGTCATCGATGACCAGCACCGGCACCACCGGCTGCAGCTTCAGGACGGAAAGGAGCTTGGCGTTCTTCTCGCTCATGGCATGACCTTTTAAAACGATTGAAATTGAAATCCGAATAGCGCGTCTGCGACGTCCTGTCGAGCTTAAAGCAAGATTCATGGACTTGTCATGACACACTTATCGTGTAGTCTGCCCGTCGCCTTAAGCCAGTCTCAAACAGCGAAAGCGTGCCTATGGCAAAAGAGATCGAGCGGAAGTTCCTGGTGTCCGGCCAGCGGTGGCGCACCTTCGCAGATGAAGGCATCGCCATGCGGCAGGCCTATATCGTCGCCCAGGATGACAGGTCGCTTCGCGTCCGCATCTTCGGCAACGGAAAGGCGCGCATAACCCTCAAAATCGGCCATGCCGTGCTCGTTCGCGACGAATACGAATATGATATCGACCGCGACGAGGCCGAGGACATGCTGCGCCACGCGATCGGCAATGTCATCGAGAAGGTGCGCTACAGGGTGCCGCACGAGGGCCATGTCTGGGAGGTCGACGTCTATGGCGGCGCTCATCGCGGCCTGGTGATCGCAGAGGTCGAGCTGGCCTCGATCCACGACGAGCCGGACCTGCCGAACTGGGTGGGCCGCGAGGTGACCGGCGAAAACCGATATTCCAATCAATCCATGGCGCTCGGCGCCAGCAACGGCGCGAGCCTGCACCAGCTCGCCTGAGCTGCAAGCGCCGCATTGCCTGAAATGCGCCAAAGCTGTATGTGGCGGCTCATGACAAACGAGATTTTCTCACCCGAGGACAGCGGCTACCTGGTTGCCGCGCTCTATCATTTCGTCTCCGTGCCGCGTTTCGCGGAACTGCGCGAGCCCTTGCAGGCGCTCTGCGAGGAAAACGGCGTGCGCGGCACGCTGCTTCTCGCTCATGAAGGCATCAACGGCACGATCGCCGGTCCGCATGCCGGCATCCGCACGGTGCTCGCCTTCCTGCGCGGCCAGCCGGAATTCTCCGGGCTGGAGCACAAGGAGAGCTTTGCCGCCGACATGCCGTTCCTGCGCATGAAGGTACGGCTCAAGAAGGAAATCGTCACCATGGGCGTCGAGGACATCGACCCCACGCGCTCCGTCGGCACCTATGTGGCGCCCGCGGACTGGAACGCGCTGATCTCCGATCCGGACACCATCGTCATCGACACGCGCAACGACTACGAGACGGCGATCGGCATGTTCAAGGGCGCGGTCGACCCGAACACCAAGACGTTCCGCGAGTTTCCCGACTGGGTGCGCAACAATACCGGCCTGCACAACAAGCCGAAGATCGCCATGTACTGCACCGGCGGCATCCGCTGCGAGAAGGCGACGGCCTTCATGAAGGAGCAGGGTTTCGACGAGGTTTTCCACCTCAAGGGCGGCATCCTGAAATATCTCGAAGAGGTGCCGGAGGAGGAAAGCCTCTGGGAAGGCGCCTGCTTCGTCTTCGACGAGCGCGTCTCCGTGCTGCACGGGCTGGAAGAAGGCGATCACAAGCTCTGCCGCGCCTGCCGTCATCCGCTGACCGCCGAGGTAATCGCCTCGCCGCTCTACGAGGCCGGCGTCTCCTGTCCGCATTGTTATGCCACCCGCAGCGAAGAGGACCGCCTGCGCTTCCGCCAACGGCAAAAGCAGATGGACCTCGCCAAGAAGCGCGGCGAACGTCACCTCGGCAAATAGGATCAGCCGGCCACGGCCTGAATGTCGGTCGGCAGAGCCAACAATTCACCGATCGCCTTCTCGCTCATCGGCCGGGCGAAAAAATAGCCCTGGAGCTGGTCGCAGCCGCACAGATGCAGGAAGGCGGCCTGCTCTGCGGTCTCCACACCTTCCGCCGTGACGGGCATGTCGAAGGAAGTGGCGAGCGCCACCGTCGCCTGCAGCATTGCAGCACCCTTGGCCGATTGTTCGCCGGCGATGGTCAGCGACCGGTCGATCTTCAAGCGATCGAAGCCGAAGCGGATGAGATAGCCGATGCTGGAGAAGCCGGCGCCGAAATCGTCGAGCGCGATGCGCACGCCGCCGGCCTTCAGCCGGTCCATGACGAGCTTGGCGCGGCCGGGATTCTGGATGAAATAGCCCTCGGTGATCTCCAGCGTCACCCGCGACGGCTCTATGCCCGTGGCCTCGATGAGGCCGAGCGCCTGCTCCGGGAAATAGGGATTGCGGAACTGCGCCGGCGAGACATTGATCGAAATGCCGATCTCCGGCCAGTTGCGCGCCGCCTCGCAGGCGCGGCGCAGCACAAGCGGCCCGAGCGCGTCGATCACGCCGGTCGCTTCCGCCAGCGGAATGAAGACATCCGGCGGCACCGACACCGTTCCCCCGCGATACCAGCGGGCGAGCGCCTCGACGCCGCAGATCTCGCGCCCCCGCGCCCTGACGATCGGCTGGAACACCACGTCGATCTCGCCGCGCACCACGGCCGCGCGCAGCGCATCCTCCATCTCGCGCCGCTCGTCGCGATCGTCGTCCATCAGCGTTTCGTAGCGCATGGCGCGCCCGCGCCCGGCATGTTTCGCCCGGTACATGGCAACGTCGGCGCGGCGCAGCAATTCCTCGCCCAGGACCGCACCCTTGCGCGAGACGGCAAGCCCGATGCTGGCGCCGACGACGGCGATGCGCTCGCCGATCGCGAAGGGCTCGGAGAAGAAATCGAGGATGGAGCGGGTGAGGCGCTCGGCCTCTCCGCCGTCGGCACTGTCGAGGAAGACGATGGCGAACTCGTCGCCGCCGATGCGGGCGAGCATCGCCTTTGCCGGCACGAGGCGGGACAGCCCGGCCGAAACCCCGCGGATCAGCCGGTCGCCGACCGCATGGCCATAAAAATCGTTGACGTCCTTGAAGCCGTCGAGGTCGAGATAGAGCATCACCACGTCTTGCGTCTCGACGATCGCGCGGGCGTTCAGCTCGTCAAGGCCGAGATAGAGGCCGGTGCGGTTCCTGAGCCCGCTCAGCCGATCGGTCAGCGCCTGGTTGCGCGCCGTGTTCTCATCGGCCTTGAGGCGGATCGCGAAGGCGGCGCCTGTCAGCACGAGCAGCGCGAAGAAGAAGACCACGCCGGCAAGCGCCAGCAGGACGAGCGGGCGCACCTGCGCGTAACTCTTGTCGCCGGGCGCATCCGGCGTCCAGGAGAGGAAGCCGAGCGTCTTGCCGTCAGGATCGATCAGGACCACGCCATTGTGCGCCTCGGCAGCCCCCTCTTTCAGCATCAGGCCGGAGATCAAAAAGTTTTCGGCGATGCGCGCGATACGCGCCGGCGTCAGGTGGCGGATGATGAAGAGCGTGCGCAGCGCATCCGCCGGCGCCTTCACCGCATCGGATACCGAGCGGATGGCGGAGACGGCGGCGACCGCCGGCCCGTCCGGCGTTTGCAGGAAGGCGCCCAGTTCCTCGCCCGGCTCCAGCCCCGCATGGAGGATCTTGCGGTGCATCTCCACGAAGGCCGCGCCGCCATAGGTGCGCGCATCCGCCTCGAAGGGTGCGCCGTCGCGGTAGGCGAGCATGGTGCCGCCCTTCTCATCGACGATAAAAATCGTATCGAAAAGCGGGCCGCCTTCTGTCGCGAGCCCCATATTGGTGGTGAGCCAGGGCATGTCCACGTCACCGTAGACGGCCGTTACCGCATCGTCCCACACCGAATAGTCGCGCACGGTGGTGACCATGGAACTGCGCATGGAGGAGAGAGCGCCGAACACCGTCTGGCGCGTGCGTTCCTGGTCGAGTTCGTTCGCCCGGGTCGCGAGGAAACCGAGCGCCATCATGACGAGGATGGTGGCAAGGCTGACGACGACGGCAAACGACGCGAGCACGCCCAGGACGACCGCAAGTCGTCGGGCGCCGATCATGCCAGAAAGGTGGCGCGCAAGTCGCAGCATCGTCTTCTCCGACCAAGCTGCGATGATGCGGCAGAACCGTTATGAATCCTTTACGCTACAGGCGACAATGCGAGGGATAACAGCCTCAGGTCGTGCGGTGGTTGCCCTTCGGGAACTGGCCGGCAAGTGCTGCATACCAGTGGCCGCTCTTCTTTATCGTGCGAAGCTGCGTCTCGTAGTCCACATGCACGATGCCGAAGCGCATGCGATAGCCTTCCGCCCACTCGAAATTGTCCATCAGGCTCCAGGCGAAATAACCGCGCATCGGGTAGCCCTCGCCGATCAGGTCCGCCGTGATGGCGAGATGCTCGGCGATGTAGTCGAGGCGCGGCTGGTCGTCGATCACGCCGTCCTCGATGCCCATATTGTAGCAGGCACCGTTTTCCGTGATGTAGCAGTCCGGCAGCGTGTAATCCGCATTGAGCTCGCGGATGAGATCGCCGAGTGCGGGAGCAAAAACCTCCCAGCCGATATCGGTCTTCACGTCGGCCACCGGCGGGGCCGGCACCGTCGCCGGGAACTCCGCGCCCTCGGCCGGATCGTTTGAAACGCGCATCGGCGTATAATAATTGAGGCCCCACCAATCGAGCTTCTGGCTGATCGTTTCCATGTCGCCCGGCTCGAGTGCCGGCATGCGGTGGCCGAGCGCGGAGAGGAAGGATGCCGGATATTCGCCCTTGAAGACCGGGCCGAAGAAGACGCCGTTGTGGAAATCGAAGGCGCGGGCGGCGGCGGCCTGATCCGCCGCATCGTCGCTGCCGGCATGGATGGAATGGGCATTCAGCACGAGGCCGACGGGAAGCGACGGCCGCTCGGAGCGGATGGCCGCGACGCCGAGGCCGTGCGCCAGGTTGGTAAAGTGGAGTGCGTGCAGCGCCGCATCCATATTGCGCTCGCCGGGCGCGTGGATGCCGTAGAGATGGCTGAGCCAGACGGAGCACCAGGGCTCGTTGAAGGTCGCCACCGCATCCAGCCGGTCGCCGAGCCGGGCGATGACGTTCTTTGCGTAACGCTGGAAGGCATAGGCCGTCTGTCGCGCCGTCCAGCCGCCGTCGCCGGCCAGCATCAGCGGCAGGTCCCAGTGGTAGAGCGTCGCAAAAGCCTTGATGCCGCGCGCCTTCAGACCGTCGACGAGGCGGTCGTAGAAATCCAGCCCCTTCTCGTTTATCGGCCCGGTGCCTTCCGGAATGATGCGCGGCCAGGCGGTGGAGAAACGATAGGCCTCGACACCAAGCGACTGGATGAGGTCGAGGTCTTCCTCCAGCCTGTTGTAGTGGTCGCAGGCGACATCACCATTGTGCCGTCCGAAGACCCGGCCCGGCATGTTGGAAAAGGCATCCCAGATCGACGGCTTGCGGCCATCGGTCTTCGTCGCCCCCTCGATCTGGAAGGCGGCCGTCGCCACGCCGAACACGAAATCACCGGGAAAACGTCCGGCAAGGGTTTTGGGATCCATCGTCATCGTCTCTGAAATATGGCGGGAAGAGTGCCCGCAAGCCTACTGCAACGTTGCAGTATTGCCGTTGTAAGCAAAAATCAATGGTCTTCATGCCCTGCGCAACTGGATTGCCCGCCGTCAATCCACCTCACCCGGGCGCGTATAAATCAACCATTCCTTAAACGAAGGTTAGGACCCTGCTGTTTAAAGTGCCCAAGGCTTGGGACGGAGACACTTACGTGGTACGGCGAATTCCAAAGCATCTTGTCCGCAAGGGCATGTTCGTGGAATCGGTGGAATGCCCAAACGCCGAGTTTTCGGACCGGCGGTTCCTCGTGCAGTCCGATGAGACCGTGCGCGCCATCCTCGCCACCTCCGCCGCCTATGCGCTGGTCAATCCGCAGAAGAGCACCGTCGACATCGACACGGCCACCGCCCTCTCGCCCGCGCAAAAGCAGGCCGAGGAGCGCAAGCTCACCACCGAGACGGTGGCGCAGTCCGCCCGGTCGCTGCGCGAGAGTTTTGCCGCCGCCCAAGCCGGCCGGCTCGAAATCGAAGCGCTCGGGCCGGTCGCCGACGATATTTCCGACCGCATCGACGCAGCGCCGGACATCTTTCTGAAGGTCACGCGGCTGAAGACCAAGGACGAAGGCACCTATGTGCATTCGCTGGCGGTCAGCGCACTGATGATGCGGCTCGCCCGCCTGATGCATTACGAGGACGGCGCGGTGCGGGAGCTGGGCGTCGCCGGCCTGCTGCACGATGTCGGCAAGCTGATGGTGCCGAACGCCATCCTCAACAAGAAGGGCGGGCTCGACACGGACGAAAGACGCCTGGTGCGCGGCCATCCGGAGATCGGCTACCGATTGCTGACGAAACAAGGCAACGTCTCCGAAACGGTGCTCGACATTTGCCGCTATCACCACGAGATGCTCGACGGCAGCGGCTACCCGCTCGGCCTCAAGGCCGAACAGCTCAGCCCGGAAATACGCCTCGCCACCGTCTGCGACGTCTTCGAGGCGCTGACCAGCACGCGCCCCTACAAGCGGCCATGGACGACGCGCGACGCGCTGAACTGGATGTACGACCGCGGCCACCTGTTCGACAAGAAACTGGTGCTGCGCCTCGGCAGCATTTTTCCCTGACGGGAAGACCGGCCGCCGCGATGACGCGGCAGCCGGCGGCTTGTCTCAGACCTTCACCCAGGCGCCATTCTTCTTCGAGGACTGCACGCAGGCATCGACGAAGACCATGCCCTTGAGCCCATCATCCACCGTCGGATAGACGACCGCGGGATCGACCGCGGCACCCTTGCGCTTGGCATGGATGGCGCGCGCGGCTTCCGAATAAATGTTGGCGAAGCCTTCGAGATAGCCTTCCGGATGGCCGGAGGGCACGCGGCTCATGCGCGCGGCAGCGGCACCGGAGCCGGCACCGTTGCGGGTGATCAGGCGCTTCGGCTCGCCGAACGGCGTGTACCACAGGTAGTTCGGATCGGCCTGCACCCATTCGATGCCGCCCTTGGTGCCGTAGACGCGCACCTTCAGGCCGTTCTCATGGCCGGGCGCCACCTGGCTGCACCAGAGCATGCCCTTGGCGGCGACACCGTCCTTTTCCTTGAAGCGCATCATGACATGAGCATTGTCATCGAGCCGGCGGCCCGGCACGAAACTGTCGAGATCGGCGGAAAGCTCGGCGAGGTCGAGGCCGGAGACGAAGCAGCCGAGATTGTAGGCATGGGTGCCGATATCGCCGGTGGAACCGCCCGCGCCCGATTTCGCCGGGTCCGTGCGCCAGGCGGCCTGTTTCTGGCCGCTACTCTCGATGTCTTCCGTCAGCCAGTCCTGCGGATATTCCATCTGCACGAGGCGGATCGTGCCGAGTTCGCCATTGGCGATCATCTCGCGCGCCTGGCGAACCATCGGATAGCCGGTGTAATTGTGGGTGAGCACGAAGAGCGCGCCGCTCTCTTCCGCCAGCTTCTTCAGCTTGCGGGCGTCCGACAGCGTCGAGGTCAGCGGCTTGTCGCAGATGACGTGGATGCCGCGCTTCAGAAACTCCTTCGCCGCCTCGTAATGCACGTGGTTCGGCGTGACGATCGCCACCGCCTCGATGCCGTTCTTCAGCTTCGCCTCGCGGATCGCCATTTCCTTGAAGCTGCCATAGCTGCGCGACGGATCGAGCCCGAGTTCGCGCGCCGACTGCACGGCCTTTTCCGCCGAGGACGACAGCGCACCGGCGACGAGTTCATAGTGATCGTCGAGCCGGGCGGCAAAGCGGTGCACCGCGCCGATGAAGGCGCCGGAGCCGCCGCCGACCATGCCGAGCCGAATGCGGCTCTCCCGCGCTTCGCTTGCGCTTCCTTCGATTGCCATGGGGTATTCCTCCTTAAAGTCCGAGCATGCGGCGGTTGGCCGCCTCATCGGTGCCGGCGTCGGCGAAGTCGTCAAAGGCCTTTTCCGTCACGCGGATGATATGCGCCTTGACGAATTCCGCACCCTCGCGCGCACCGTCTTCCGGATGTTTCAACGCGCATTCCCATTCGACCACGGCCCAGCCGGCAAAGTCGTTGGCGGCCATCTTGGAGAAGACGGCGCCGAAATCCACCTGACCATCTCCGAGCGAGCGGAAGCGGCCGGCGCGGTTGACCCAGCCCTGGTAGCCGCCATAGACGCCCTGCCGGCCGGTCGGGTTGAACTCGGCATCCTTCACATGGAACATGCGGATGCGGTCTTTGTAGATGTCGATATTGTCGAGATAGTCGAGGCACTGCAGCACATAGTGCGACGGGTCGTAGAGCATGCAGGCACGGGCATGGTTGCCGGTGCGCTCCAGGAACATCTCATAGGTAATGCCGTCGTGCAGGTCCTCGCCCGGATGGATCTCGTAGCACACGTCGACGCCGTTGTCCTCCGCACGGTCGAGGATCGGCTTCCAGCGCTTCGCGAGCTCGTCGAAGGCGGTCTCGACGAGACCGGCCGGCCGCTGCGGCCAGGGATAGACGAAGGGCCAGGCGAGCGCGCCCGAAAAACTTGCCATGGCATCGAGGCCAAGATGCTTCGAGGCGGTCAGCGCCATCTTCACCTGTTCCACCGCCCAGGCCTGGCGTGCCTTCGGATTGCCACGCACTTCCGGCGCCGCAAAGCCGTCGAAGGCCTCGTCATAGGCGGGATGCACGGCGACGAGCTGACCCTGGAGATGGGTGGAAAGTTCGGTGACCTCGACGCCGTTTTCGCGCGCCTTGCCGGCGAACTCGTCGCAATAGGCCTTGGATTCCGCGGCCTTCTTCAGATCGATGAGGCGCGCATCCCAGGTCGGGACCTGCACGCCCTTGTAGCCGATATCGGCGGCCCATTTGGTGATCGAGTCCCAGGAATTGAACGGCGCGGCATCGCCGGCGAACTGCGCGAGAAACAGGGCCGGGCCCTTGATCGTCTTCATCGGTGACTTCCTCCCATGGACCTGACCGCGCCGGGCGGCCAGTCTGCTTTTCGGTATCGGACAGGTTTTGCGGTACGTACCGCAACGCGTGGAAAGCTATCGGCCTTTGACGGGTCGGGCAATGCTGAAATCACCGTCGCGCGGCAAAAAGCGCTTGTGACATTGGGCTGAAACACACCACCTCTCCTCCGTCATCCTCGGGCTTGACCCGAGGATCCATAGGGCTCTGCGGGAGAATGGATCCTTGGGTCAAGCCCGAGGATGACGTCGAGGATGGAGCGTAGGCTTGCAAACCAGCAAGAAAAACCGCCCGGGTCGTCATCTCCCGGGCGGCTCGATCGGCTCGAGATCAGAACGGAGAATCGGGGAAGTAGAACTCCGCCGCATTGTCCTTGGTCACCAGCGTCGCATCGATCGTGTAGACGCCGCGAACCGGAACCTGGCCGTAGAAGTTGGCGACGGTCATCTCGAGCGCCGTGCCCACCATTGCCGGCGGATAGAGCACGTCGACCGGGATCATCTTGTCGCCGTCCATGACCTTCTTGATCATTTCCTTAGAGCCGGCACCGGCGATGACATACTGGATGTCCTTGCGGCCGGCCTGCTCGATGGCCTGGAGAACGCCGACAGCCATGTCGTCGTCCTGGCACCATACGACGTCGATCTTCTGGTACTTGGTCAGGTAGTCCTGCATGACCTTGAAGGCATCGTCGCGGTTCCAGTTGCCGTACTGGCGATCGAGAATCTTGACGCCGGAGCCTTCGACGCCCTTGTCGAAGCCGTCCTGGCGTTCCTGGTCGATCGGGATCGGCATGCCGCGGATGATGACGACTTCAGCTTCCGGCGTGGTGGTCTTGATGTAGTCGCCAGCCGTCTGGCCAAGCGCGAAGTTGTTGCCGGCAACATAGAGGTCACGCACGGTGTTGTCGTTGGTGCTCGGCGCGCGGTCGACGAGGGCGACGAACGTGCCCTTGCCCTTGACTTCCTTGATGGCATTGACCAGCGGATCCGGATCGGTCGGCAGGATGACCAGCGCGTCGATGCCCTGCGTCTCGAGGTCCTGCACGGCATTGGCCTGGCTTGCCGGATCCGGCGAGGTCTTAACGATGACGTTGAGGCCGGGATTGCGTGCCATGAGAAGCTTGGCGACGCGCTCGGCATGGAAGACGACGCCGGACGTCCAGCCATGGTCGGCGGCCGGGATCGAAACGCCGATCGTCACTTTCTTTTCTTCCTGTGCGTGGACGACGCCGGCCAGCAGCGCCATCGCGGCAACCGTCAGGCCCAATAGTTTCTTGCGCATGATTTTCCTCCCAAAAGCAGGTCTTCACTTCGTGGCCGGGCGACCTGGAGACCCGGCTAGAGGTTTACGACTTCCGAGCCAGCGAGCGCTGGACGAGCATCGCAATGATGATGATCGCGCCCTGGATGGCCCCGATCAGATATTCGCTGATGAAGTTGGAGAGCAGCATGATGTTGCCGACCAGTTCGAGAATGAAGGCGCCGCAGATCGTGCCCCAGACGCGCCCCGCCCCGCCCTTCAGCGCCGTGCCGCCGACGACGACCGCGGTGATCGCCTGCAATTCCCACAGGATGCCGGTGGTGGCGGAGGTGGAGCCGAGGCGCGGCACGTAAAGCAGCACGGCGATCGCGACACAGAGCCCCTGGATGACGAAGGCGATGGTGCGCACGCGGTTGACCGGAATGCCGGAATAGCGCGCGACGTCGCTGTTCGAGCCGACCGCCACGACATGGCGGCCGTAGCGCGTGCGGTAGAGAATGAAGGCGGCGATCGCCGTAACGGCGAGGATGACGACGATCGGCACGGGCACGCCGAGGATGTAGCCGAAATAGGCCGGGCGATAGAGCGCCTGCAATTCCGGCTCGCGCAGCGTGATCGCGCCGCCTTGCGACAGCCAGGTCGTCAGGCCGCGATAGATGCCCATCGTGCCGAGCGTGGCAATGAACGGCTCGATCTTGCCCACGGTGGTGATGGCGCCGTTGAGAAGGCCGCAACCTGCGCCGATGACGAGCGTGAGCACGATCGCGACGGTCAGCATGAGGGAAGGATCCGCGATCACGCCGGAATTCATGAAGAGGATCATGAGGCTGGCGACGAAGGCGACCATGGCGCCGACGGAAAGATCGAGGTCACCCGACGAGATGACGAAAGTGGCACCCACCGCGATGATCGCGATGAAGGCGCTGCGCGTCGCGACATTCGCCAGGTTGTTGATGCCGATGAAGTTGGGGTTTACCAGCGCCCCGACGATCAGCAGCAGCGCCAGCGCCGCAAAGGGCGCGACGGCCCTCAGATCGATGTCCCGCCAGCTGCGGCCCCTGTTCTTCGTTTCGACCGCGTCTTCGCCTGCCGTCATGTTCGTCCCCGACGTGAATTTGTTGTTTTGATGCCGCCCGGCCGATGGCTCAGGCGGCGGCCTTCTTCTTCAACCCTGCCGAATAGCGCATGATCTCCTGTTCGGAGATTTCCTCGCCTTCGAGAATGCCGACGATCCGCCCTTCCCGCATCACGGCGACGCGCGTGCACAGCCCGATGATCTCCGGCATCTCCGAAGAGACGACGATGATCGACTTGCCGTCGCGGGCGAGCGCGGAAATGAAGTGGTAGATCTGCTGCTTGGTGCCGACATCGATGCCGCGCGTCGGCTCGTCGATTATGATGATCTCCGGCTCGGTCTCCATGACCTTGGCGAGCAGCAGCTTCTGCTGGTTGCCGCCCGACATGCGCCCGGCGACGACGCGGCCGTCGCGCACGCGGATATCGAAGCGCCGGCGCGCCCGCTCCAGCGCCTCCGCCTCGCTCTTCGGGCTGAGATAGCCATAGCGGCCATGCCGATCGAGCGATTGCAGCGTCAGGTTCGCCGTCATGCGGGAGTTGAGCAGCAGGCCCTTGTGTTTGCGGTCCTTGGTCATGTAGGCGATGCCGACGCGGTTGGCGGCATGCACATCGCCGCCGGCCACACTCTCACCGCGCACCAAAACCTCGCCGGAAAGACGCGAGCGAAGCCCCGCCACCGCCTCCATCAGCTCGGTACGGCCGGAGCCGATCAGGCCGGAAAAGCCGAGGATCTCGCCCTTGCGAACCTCGAAGCTCGCATCCTTGACGTAATGCGTCGTGAGCCCGGCCACGGAAAGCGTCACCTCTTCGTCGACGCTCGGCTCCTGCTTGGACGGATAGAGGCTCGAAAGCTCGCGGCCGACCATCAGCTGCGCGATCGATTCGCCGTCGAGAATGCTGGTCGGCGCCGTCTTGATCCATTGTCCGTCGCGCAGCACCGTGACGCGGTCGGTGAGTTCCATCACCTCGTGGAGCTTGTGCGACACGAAAACGAAGGACGTGCCCTTCTCGCGCAGCTTACGCACCTGGCGGAACAGGTAATTGGTTTCTTCGCGGGAGAGAACGGCGGTCGGCTCGTCCATGAAGATGATGCGCGCATCGCGGCTGATCGCCTTGGCGATCTCGACCATCTGCTTGTCGGCGATCGACAGCGAACTGATCATCGCATTCTCGTCGACATGCGAGCCGAGCTGGTCGAGCACGCGGCGCGTCTCGCCGCGCATGAACTTGCGGTCGAGCATGCCGTAGCGCGTCACTTCGCGCCCGAGGAACAGGCTCTCGGTCACGGTCAGGTGCTCGGCGAGGTTGAATTCCTGGTGGATGATGACGATGCCGAGATGCTCGGCCTGCCCGTTCGGCGGCAGCTTTACCGGCTGGCCGTCGAAAAGGATTTCGCCGGATGTCGGCTGCTCGAAGCCGGAGAGGATCTTCACAAGCGTCGACTTTCCGGCACCATTCTCTCCCATGAGAGCATGGATTTCACCGGCGCGAAGCTCGAAATTGACGCTGAAAAGCACCTGCACGCCGCTGAACGACTTGCTGACGCGACGCGCGGCGAGAACGACGGGAACCCCGTCGGCAGCCTCCGGATTCATGATTTCCTCCCTGCGGCTCCTCGACCGCTTGCGCCATGATGTAAACCTTTACATGACCTATGTAAAGGTTTACATCATGGGATATCAGCATTTTTTACCAGCCGCCGTTTGACCCCCGGACAAGTCTGTGTAGTGTCCCCGCAATTCCTTTATTCAGGCAATTCCCGACTCAAAACCGCGTCGCACTTTTCTGGAATTGCCATCGCCGAGTGAGAACCAGAGTGTCGACGTCCAGCCCCGCCACGATCGAAGATGTTGCGCGGATCGCGCAGGTCTCGATCGCGACCGTTTCCCGGGCGATCCACATGCCGGAAAAGGTGGCGAACTCGACGCGGCTGAAGGTCAACCAGGCGATCGCCATCACCGGCTATACGACAAACGCGATGGCGCGCAGCCTGCGCCTCGGCCGCTCGAACATGATCCTCGTCGTGGCGCCCGATATCGGCGATCCGAATTTCTCCAACATCCTAGTGGGCCTGGAAAACGAGGCGCGGTCGCACGGCTACGGCATCCTGATCGGCCATACCCACAACGACCCGCAGCGTGGGCTCGAATACCTGAAATTCCTCAATTCCAACCAGGCGGCCGGGCTGATCCTGTTCACCGGCATCCTCCCCTTCGGCCACCAGAGCATGACGGCCCGCCTGCCGCCGAGCGTCGGCGTCTTCGAGCCCGTCTACAAGGGCGGCATTCCCTATGTCGGCGTCGACGATATCGAGGGCGCGCGCAAGGCGGTCGATCTGCTGGTCGCCGAGGGACACCGCAAGATCGCCTTCATCGGCGATTCGCGCACGCGCCTCGCCTACAGCCGCCGCCGCGAAGGCTACGATGCGGGGCTCGACGCCGCCGGCGTCCCGGCCGGCGACCGCATGATCATCGAGGGTGACGGCACGATCGAAAGCGGGCGCCTCGCGCTCGAGCAACTCTTCATGCGCGACACGCTGCCCACCGCCTTCATGTGCGTCAACGACCAGACGGCGATCGGCGTGATGATCGGCCTGGGCGCCCGCGGCTACGACATTCCCGGTGACTTTTCCGTCACCGGCTTCGACGACGTGCCGCAGGCGACCTTCATGACCCCTTCGCTCACCACGATCCGCCAGCCGCGCACCGCCATCGGCAAAAGCGCCATGGCGCTGCTGCTGGAGCTGCTGTCCGGCAGCGAACCGCAGGAAACGGAAATCCTGCTGCGACCGGATTTGATCGTGCGCAACTCGGTTTCAGCGCCTTCGCGACGGTTCCAGAAACGGTAGAAGGGCGCCACAAGGGCGCCCTCTTGTTATCGTCCAGCATTGCCGGTGGCTCAGACGTAGCGGTTGACCACGTTTTCCAGAAGCTCCTGCTTGCCGGAACGCGGCTCGGGATTGATGCCGTCCTTGAGCACGTAGGCTTCCAGCGCTTCCAGCGAGGAGCCGCCGGACAGGATCTTTTGCGCCTCGGGCTTCTGCCAGCCGGCATAACGATCGGCGAGCGGCGCGGAGAGCGCCTTGTCCTCGATCATCTTCGCCGCCGCCCGCAGGCCGCGCGCGCAGCAATCCATGCCGCCGATATGGCCGATCAACAGATCCGCCGGGTCGATCGACTGGCGGCGTAGTTTGGCGTCGAAGTTGGTGCCACCCGACGTGAAGCCGCCGCCGGCGAGGACCTGGTAGTAGGCCAGCGCCATTTCCGGTACATTGTTGGGGAACTGGTCGGTATCCCAGCCGGACTGGTAGTCGTTGCGGTTCATGTCGATGGAACCGAAAACGCCGAGCGCGTTGGCAAGCGCCAGCTCATGCTCGAAGGAATGGCCGGCGAGGATGGCGTGGCCCTGCTCGATGTTGAGCTTCACCTCGTTCTCAAGGCCGTACTTCTTGAGGAAGCCGTAGACCGTCGCGACGTCGTAGTCGTACTGGTGCTTGGTCGGCTCCTGCGGCTTCGGCTCGATGAGGATCGCGCCGTTGAAACCGATCTTGTGCTTGTATTCGACGACCATGTTGACGAAGCGGCCGAGCTGGTCGAGCTCCTGGCCGATATTGGTGTTGAGCAGGGTCTCGTAGCCTTCGCGACCACCCCACAGCACATAGTTTTCGCCGCCGAGCCGATGCGTGGCATCGAGGCAGGTCTTCACCGTCGCGGCTCCAAAAGCGAAGACGTCCGGATCGGGATTCGTCGCCGCACCGCCCATGTAGCGGCGGTTGGAGAAGAGGTTGGCGGTGCCCCAGAGCAGCTTGACGCCGGTCTCGGCCTGCTTCCTCTCGAAATAATCGACGATCTCGTTGAGGTTCCTGGTGTTCTCGACGAAATCCTTGCCTTCTGGCCGCACGTCGGCATCGTGGAAGCAGTAGAAGGGCACGCCGAGCAGTTGGAAGAATTCGAAGGCGACGTCCGCCTTCAGTTTCGCCGCCTGGATCGAATCCTCGAACCACGGACGCTGGAACGTCTGCCCGCCGAAGGGATCGCCGCCCGGCCAGACGAAGGTGTGCCAATAGGCGACGGCGAAGCGCAGATGGTCTTCCATGCGCTTGCCCGCGACGATCTCGTCGGGATTGTAGTGACGGAAGGCGAGCGGATTGGTGCTCTCCGGGCCTTCATATTTGATCTTGGGCGTATCGCCGAAGAAGCCGGTGGCCATGGGTGGTCTCCTCTGGTGTGTTTGTTGATCAATAAGCGGCGCGGATCGCCGGGTAGAGGCGGCGGTAGCGCTGGTAGGCGTCCTCGTAGGCGGCAGTCAGCGCCGTCTCGGGTTCGATGGTCTCGGCCGTCGCAGGCGCGCTGCACACCGCGACCGGGTCGGCCCCCGTCGCGGCGATGAGGCCGAGGCGGGCGGCGCCGAAAGCGGCACCGAAATCGCCGTCTGCCGGCAGGTCGACGGGCAGATCCAGCGCGGTGGCGATGGATTTCAGCCAGTAGCGCGAACGCGAGCCGCCGCCGATGGCGGTGACGCGGGAAAGCTGCGTGCCGGCGGATTTCAGCGCTTCCAGGCTGTCGCGGATGGCGAAGGACACGCCTTCCAGCACCGCCTGCGTCAGCACCGCGCGGCCGCTCTCATGGCCGAGGCCAAGGAAGGCGGCGCGGATCGCCGCGTCGTTGTGCGGCGTGCGTTCGCCGGAGAGGTAGGGCAGGAAGGTGACGCCGGACGGTGCCTTGAGTTCCTCGCCGAGTTCCCCGGTGAGATCGGCGGCGGAGGCGCCGGTGACGCGCGAATGCCAGTTCAGCGCGTCGGTCGCCGAGAGGATGACGCCCATCTGGTGCCAGGTGTTCGGCAGCGCGTGGCAGAAAGCGTGCACGGCGCTTTCAGGGTTCGGCAGGTATGTCGCATTGGCGGCGAAGAGCACACCGGAGGTGCCGAGCGAGACGAAGGCGGCGCCCTCGCGCACCGTGCCCATACCGCAGGCCGAGGCTGCATTGTCCCCTGCCCCGCCGGCAACGACGATGCCCTCGCCAAGCCCCCATTTCGCAGCCAGCTCCGGCCGCAGGATGCCGGCGGCGTCCGTGCCTTCGACAAGCGTCGGCATCTGGCGCTCTTCGAGCCCGGTCGCGGCGAGCAAGTCACCGGACCATTTGCGGGCACCCGTATCGAGCCAGGCGGTGCCGGCGGAATCCGACATTTCCGACATGTGTTCGCCGGTAAGCCAGACGCGCAAAAAATCCTTCGGCAGCAGGACCCAGCGGATCTTGGCGAAGAGATCCGGCTCGTTCTCCTTCACCCAGGCGAGTTTGGGTGCGGTGAAACCGGGGAAAACGATGTTGCCGGTGATCTTGCGAAAGCGCGGGTCCGCATCGAGCGCCGCTGCCTCGCGGTGGCTGCGCGTGTCGTTCCACATGATGCAGGGGCGCAGCACCTTGTCCTCGCCATCGAGCAGGGTCGCGCCGTGCATGTGGCCGGAAAGGCCGATGCCGCGCACCGCCGCCAGTTCCGTGGGATAGGCGGCGCGCAGGCCGGCGATCGCCTCCTCCGTCGCGCGAATCCAGTCGGCCGGGTCCTGTTCCGACCAGCCGGCATGCGGGCGGGTGGTCGCGACCTCCTTGCTGGAGGCGGAGCCGATCACGGCCTGGTCGGCGGCGATCAGCATGGCCTTGACGCCGGACGTGCCGAGGTCGATCCCGAGATACATGGTCTTGCTCCCTAGTTGTTATCGTCCTCGTCCGGGCCGGCCGGGAGGTTGTCCTTGATGAAGATGTCGAGGCGGATGCGCTCCTGCGCGGCAATGACCGGCAGGCCGTCCGCCTTGGCGCGCAGCACGCGGATGGCGCTGCGCACCTCGTGGCCGGCATCCTGGTTGAGCACGGCGTCGATGATGCCGGTTTCGAGGGCTGCGCGGGTCTGGGCCGTCAGCTCGTGGGCGATGACGCAGAGATCCGTCCTGTCGGCGAGCGCCGCGACGAGGCCCTGGTTGCCGGCGCCGAGGCTGTAGATGCCGGCGAGATCCGGGGTCGATTCCAGGCAGCCGGCAACCAGCGACAGCGACAGTCCCGGATCGTCCTGCCCTTCCAGCACCGGCAACACAGCGCGGCCGACCGGCATGTCCGCAATCGTGGCGAGGAAGCCGTCGAGGCGTTCGCGATGGTCGCGTACGCGCATCGAGCCGGCGAGCACCGCGACGGGGCCTGGCCGATTGCCGAGAAAACGGCCCATCAGGCTACCCGCAGTGCGGCCGGCGGCGACGTTATCGACGCCGACGAAATGATCGCGGCCGGAATTTGCGAGATCCGAGACGAGCGTGACGAAGGGAATGCCGGCCGCGTGCGCCCGGCCGATCGCCGCCGCAACCTCCGGCGCATCGACCGCGACGGCCGCAATGCCGGAGACCTGCTCGGCGATGGCGGCATCGATCGCGGCGACCAGGGCCGTTGCATCGAAGGCCGAAACCGGAACCACGGAAAGCCGCGTGCGCTCGGCCGCCGAATGAAAGCCGGCGCGCCGAACCTCCGCCTCCAGCCCGCGCATGAAGGGATTGTCGCCCGCAGGCAGGATGAAGACGAGCGGATAGACGCGGCTCTTCGCCAGGTTCGCCGCCGCCACGTCGCGCACATAGCCGAGGGATGCAATCGCCGCCTCGACCTTGGCCTTCGTCACGCCGCGCACACCCGGCCGGTCGTTCAAAACGCGGTCGACCGTCGCAAGGCTGACGCCCGCCGTATCGGCAATATCGTGAACCGTGGGTCTCATCTCTCCTCCGTGCCGAGACCCTTAGAGGAATTTTTGATGTACGTAAATCAGAAATTTTCACGCGGAGGATTCGAGCGCATTTTTCGCTTTAGAGGCGCTTGCTGAACGCGTGGGTGAAGACGACGTCGCCCGGGTTTTGCCCGGCGTGGGCGAGTGCCACATCCATGATCGTGTCGGTGATGCGCACCAGCGCGAAGCCGCCGAGGAAGGTCGCGATCGGCTTGAAGATGTCATAGCCCTCGCGGTTGTAGATCATCGGCGTCGGATGTTCGTGGCCGTGGAAGATGCCGACGACATTGTGGTTTTTCAGCGTGGCGATGAGGCCGGCGCGCTCCTCGTCCGTCCACCAATGCGCCGGCCCCGCGCCATGCGGATCGAAGGTCTTTGCCGCCGGGTCCCAGTGCTCCGTGGAAAACTGGTCCCAGCCGTAATGTTGGAAGAGCACGACCGGCCGGCCATCCGCGGCGTAGGTGGCGAGATCCTGCTGGAGCCAGGGCAGGCCGCTGATCGCGCCCTTCGTGTCGTCCCCGCCGAAACGCTGGAGCTGCACAAGATGCAGCCCGCCCCAATCCCAGGAATAGTTGTCGGAATCGATGTCGTAGTTCGTCACCGGCACGGGCGCCTTGTAGAACACGGTCGAGCGGTGGTTCAGCTCGACATAGTCGCGCAGTTCGCGGCGATACCAGTCGGGATGCGGCGGCACGCCGTCCTGGTCGAGATCGTGATTGCCGAGGCCGTTATAGACCGGATAGTGCACGCGGTCCGGACCGGTGCCCTGCTGGTAGCGGCTGGCGAATTGCTGGAGTTGCCGCCCCTCGCCCGGCACCTTCACCTGCCCGCCGCCATCATCCGTCATGTCGCCGCCGAGCACGAGACCGAGCGGCGCGGCGATGCGCGTGCCGGCGCTCGCAAGACCGGACGGTTTGCCGTCGATCTCCGCCGGCCAGACGAGGCCGCCGACGGCGTTCACTGCGGAGACATGCCGGAGCAGCGCCGCATCCGTCTTGCCCTCATCCGCACAATTGGGGCTGAGGCTGTCGGCCGAGACGAGGCAGGCATGCACGTCGCAGGAGAACAGGAAGGTCGCATCCGTCGCCGGCCGCGCGGTCTGCGCCAGAAGAGGCATGCGGGGCAAGGCGAAGGACAGACCGAGGCCGGCGGCCCCGGTCAGGAGATGGCGGCGGGTGGGCTGGAAGGGCATGCAGGTCTCCGGCGCAAACTGATCCCTCGCATTTTGCGGCAGAACCACGCCATCGTACAGAGCCCGCACGGCGCGACCTTGAGCCATGCCTTCACACTTGTTACCACAATGTTTTCAGGGAGGCGGATGATGAAGCTGCGTTTTCACACGGTCGATGTGTTCACCCGGACCCGGTTCGGCGGCAATCCGCTCGCCGTGGTGCTCGATGCGGACGGCCTGACCAGCGAAGAGATGCAGATGGTCGCTCGGGAATTCAACTATTCCGAGACGAGCTTCGTGCTGCGCCCGAAAGATGACCGGCACACGGCGCATGTGCGCATCTTCACACCCACCGTCGAGGTGCCCTTCGCCGGACATCCCAATGTCGGCACGGCCTATGTACTGGCGGCGATGGAAGAGGCCGGACCAGTGGAGGAATTCGTTTTCGAGGAAGCCGCGGGGCTCGTGCGGGCGCAGATCCTGCGCGAGGAGGGTGAAGTCGATCAGGTTCAACTGACGGCGCCGCAGCCGCTTTCGGTCGGGCGCAGCATCGCGCCCGAAAGCGTTGCCGCCTGCCTGTCGTTGTCAGAGGCGGATATCGCGCTCGGCCTGCACCAGCCCAGCATCGCCTCGGTCGGCCTGCCGTTCATCATCGCCGAAATCGCCACGCGCGAGGCCTTGCAGCGCGCCAAGCCGGACCTCTCGGCCTTTTCCGCCATCCTGCCGGCGGATGGCGCCGATGCGATCTATCTCTACTGCCGTGAGCTGCGGGAAGACGACGGCACGGTCGATTTCACCGCCCGCATGTTCGCGCCCTTCGACGGCCTGCCGGAGGACCCCGCGACGGGAAGCGCCACGGCCGCGGCCTGCGCGCTGATCGCCAGCCTCACGGGCGGCATGCCGCGGCATTTCCAGGTGGCGCAGGGCATCGACATGCAGCGACCGAGCCTTCTGTCCGTCGCGGTCGTCGACCGGGACACCGTCCGCATCGGCGGTGCCTGCGTGCCGGTGATGAGCGGGACGCTGAGCGTTTAGAGTTTGTCAGGGAAAAGTGGGAACCGGTTTTCCCGAAAAGACAAACGAAAACAGAAGAAACTGGAGTATGTCTGGTTCAGTCTGAACCAGACATACTCCAGACTCAGTGCCCGCCGCCACCGCCGCCGGCGGCCTGGGGTTTCTTGATGACGAAGGCGCAGAGCACGAGGGAACCGAACAGCACCGTCAGCAGCACGAAGACGTCCGCGAAGGACAGGATCGTCGCCTGCCGCTGCACGAGGCCGGCCATCTTCTGGATGGCGATGGTCGCACCATCGAGGCCGTGAGACGTATAGGTCGCCGCCATGTTGCGCATCTGGTCCATGGCTTCCGGATTGCCCCACTGCACATGCTCGGAGAGCCGGGCATAATGCTCCTGCTGGCGCTGGGTGAGGATCGTGTTGATGATGGCGAGACCCACGGCACCGCCGAGGTTGCGCGTCAGGTTGAACACGCCGGAGGCGCCGCGAACCTTGTCCGGCGTCAGCGTGCCGAGGGCGACGTTGTTGATCGGCACCATGCAGATCATCAGGCCGAAACCGCGCAGGATCTGCGGCACGAGCAGCTCGTAAAAATCCCAGTCTACGGTGAGGCTGCTCATGATCCACGTGCCGTAGGAGAAGCTCGCGAAACCGATCATCATCATGAACCGCGGGTCCATGCGGCTCGATAGCGCCCCGGCAATGGGCGCCGTGAAGAACATGGTGAGGCCGCTGACGAACATGGTCTCGCCGATCATCAGCGAATCGTAGCCGCGGATGCGGCCGAGATAGAGCGGATAGATATAGGTGAGGCCGTAAAGGCCGATGCCCATGACGAAGGAAAACAGCGAGCCGAAGGCGAAATTCCGGTTGGAAAAGGCGCGCAGATCCACCACCGGGAACTCGACCGAGAAGACCCGGTAGAAGAAGACCAACCCGCCAAGGGCCGAGGCGACCGCGCCGAGCACGATGTGCTCGTCGTTGAACCAGTCGTTGGCATTGCCCTCTTCGAGCACATATTCCAGCGCGCCGAGGAAGACGGCCATGGCGGCAAGGCCGAGCCAGTCGAACTTCTTCATCAGCGAGAGCTGGGGTTTGTCGAAATCGATGAAATTCCAGGTCACGATCGTCACGATGATGCCGGGAACGATGTTGACGAGGAACAGCCAGTGCCAGGAAAAGGCATGGCTGAGATAACCGCCGACCGTCGGGCCGATCGTCGGCGCCAGCGTCGCGACGAGACCGATCATCGGCGAGACGACGGAGCGCTTGGAGGGCGGGAAGATGGTGAAGGCGGCCGCGAAGACCGAGGGGATCATGCCGCCGCCGATGAAACCCTGGATGGCGCGGTAGACGATCATCTGGTCGATATTCGTCGCGGTGGCGGCGAGCGCGCTTGCGGCGGTGAAGCCTGCGGCAGACACGGCAAACAGCACGCGGGTCGAGACGATGCGGGCGAGCGTTCCCGACAGCGGGATCATGATGACCTCCGCGATCAGGTAGGAGGTCTGCACCCAGCCGATCTCGTCCGAGCCCGCGCTCAGGCCGGCCTGGATCTCGGCAAGCGAGGCGGAAACGATCTGGATGTCGAGGATCGACATGAACATGCCGAAGACCATCGCGAAGAACGCGATGACGCGGCGGACGGGAACCTTGTCGGATTGGGCGGGCGCCGCCGCAATCGCGCCGGCAGTCGGTTGAGCGGTCGCGGCCATGGCCCGCGCTCCTTTGCTGGATGAAGCCTATTCGGCCTTCGCGGCGACCGCCGTCGAAGTCGGCGCCGTGCGGCTGTCGACGTCGACGACCACGCTCAGGCCCGCCCTGAGCTTGCCCGTGTCCAGCGCCTCCCTGGGGATGGCGATGCGGACGGGCACGCGCTGCGTGACCTTGGTGAAGTTGCCCGTGGCGTTTTCCGCCGGCAGCAGCGAGAAGACCGAACCGGAGGCGGGCGCAATCGAATCCACCGTACCGAGAATGTCGTCGTCCTCATAGGCGTCGACATGCAGGTGCACCTTGGAGCCCGGCACGAGATGGGCGATCTGCGTTTCCTTGAAGTTCGCCTCGATATAGAGGTCCTTCACCGGAACGAGGGCCGCAAGCCGCTGGCCGGGCGAGACGAGATCGCCGACCTGCACGGCAATATTGCCGACGACGCCGTCATAGGGCGCCTTGAGCACGGTGAAGACGAGGTCGCGCTGCGCCTTGTCGCGGGCGAGTTCCAGCGAACGGACCTCGCTTTCGGATTCGTTGCGCTGCGCTTGCAGCACGGCGATGCTCGCCTTGGCGGCGACGATATTGGCATCCGCACCGACGAGATTGGCCTTGGCCTGGTCGAGCGCGACGGTGGCGTTGTCGAGCGAGGCGGTGGTGCCGACCGCCTTGGCGTTCAGCTCTTTGGCGCGCTTTTCCGCGACTTCGGCGCCGCTGAGCGCCGCCTGATAGGCGGTCTTCTGGGCTTCCGCCTGGGCGAGGCTCGCCTTGGCGCCGTCGATCTGCGCGTCGATACGGTCGAGCGCCAGCTTCTGCGTCGCGATCTGGGCTTCGGCCTGCTCCTTGGCAAGGCGGTAGTCGCCGTTGTCCAGCGTCACGAGCGGATCGCCGGCCTTGACGACCTGGTTGGCGACGACGTTCACCACCTCGACATAACCGGAAACCTTCGGAGAAATCGAGGCGATGTCGCCCTCGATATAGGCGTCGTCCGTCGAGATCATGAAGCGGCCGTTCGTCCACCACTGGTGGCCGTACCAGCCGGCAGCGGCAAGAAGCGCGAGACCGAGGACCGGCAGCACGAAACGGCGGCTGCCCTTTTTCTTCTCGGGCTCGGCGACGGCGGCGGCAGGGGCCGCTTCGGCCGTCGTCACCGGCCGCGCCTCTGCGGTTTCGGCCTGAAAATCATCATTGACCGGACGAACCTTCGCCGTGCCGGCGCCATGGGTAGTCGACATGGACGTGCCACCATCTCTGGGATAAAAATTCCGAACTGAACCGTTCGGTTCGATTTGACATAGACCTCTTTCTCGCGCATATCAAGAGGAAATCGAACCGACCGGTTCGAAATAGTTTATACCAGGTTGCGAGCACGGAAAACGGAGATGCAGACGACGGAAGAAAAACTGGCCGCCCCGCCGACGGGCCGCCGCGTCGCCGGCGAGGATCCCGCCAAGCGCGAGCAGATCCTCGACGGGGCGAAACGCGTGTTCATGGAACAGGGCTTCGAGGCCGCCAGCATGAACGACATCACGCGCGCGGCCGGCGTCTCGAAGGGCACGATCTACGTCTATTTCGAGAACAAGGAAGACCTGTTCGGCGACATGATCGAGCGCGAGCGCCGGAAACTGACCGAAACCGTGCGCCATGCGCTCGATAACGACCAGCCGCTCGACAAGGCGCTGCACGATTTCGGCATGCTCTTCGCCACCCATATGACGGCGGACCAGACGATCCGCGCCATGCGCATGGTGATCGCCGCAAACCATCGTCTGCCGAAACTCTGCAGCCGCTTCTTCTCGGCCTCGGCGATCAATCCGGTCTCGGTGCTGCAGGATTATCTCGACCGCCAGGTCACAGCCGGCATCGTCATCTGCGACGATACCGCGCATGCCGCCAAGCAGTTCATCGAACTCACCACGGTCGGTCTCTTCAAGCCACGCATCTTCGGATCCATGGAGGAAGTGCCGCCGCGGGCCATGATCGAGAAGAATGTCGTCTCCGCGATCCGGGTCTTCCTGGCCGCCTATGGCGCGAAGGCCTAAACGCGCAACCGCGATCAAGTGACGAGCCCCGGGGGACGCCATAAGATGGCTGTCCATGAGGAGCGACACAGCCATGCATCCCGTTGCCAAAGCCATCTGGTTCATCGAAAGCCATTTCGGCCGCGCCATCGCGCTCTCCGAAATCGCCGCGATGGCCGGCATGTCGCGCCACCACCTGTCGCGGCGCTTCGGCGAGATGACCGGCCAGAACCTCAACCGCTATCTGCGCGCCCGCCGCCTTTCCGAGGCGGCCCGGCAGCTTGCCGCGGGTGCCGAGGATATTTTGGCGGTGGCGCTCGATGCCGGCTACGGCTCCCATGAGGCATTCACCCGCGCCTTCCGCGAGGAATTCGGCCTGACGCCCGAAGCCCTGCGCGCGAGGGGCGATCTCACCGGCCTCACGCTTCAGGAGCCCATCCGCATGTCCACCATCGAGAAAACCGACCTGCCCGCCCCGCGCATCGAAAAACTCGACGCCTTCATCATTACCGGCCTCGCCGCCGATTTCGAGCCCGGCAAGGCCGCCGGCATTCCGGCACTCTGGCAGAAGTTCAACGGCTATTTCGGCCATATACCGGGCCAGATCGACAAGACAGCCTATGGCCTCTGCACCATGCTTTCCGACGGCAAGGCCGGCTTCCGCTACCTCGCCGGCGCCCGCGTCTCGACGGACGACGACCTGCCCACGGAATTCGAGACGGTCACGCTACCGGCACAGACCTGGGCGATCTTCCTGCACCAGGGCCATGTCAACGGCATTCCGGCGACGGTCGACGCCGCTTTCCGCACGTGGCTGCCCGCCTCCGGCCGAAAAGTCGGCTCCTTCCCGGACGTGCTCGAATTCTATGGCGAGGATTTCGACCCGGAAACCGGGCTCGGACGGGTGGAAATCTGGCTTCCGCTCGCCGATCCGATGAAGAATACGTGAAATCCGCACCGAGCGCGGCCGGCCTTCTTGCCAGCGGTTGAAATCTGCATAAATACGGGAGGCCATTCTCAAAAAACCGTATTCATGGAGAGGAAGACCGGATGGACAGTATTCTTGCGCTCCTGCAAGACCCGGCCGCCTGGATTGCGCTCATCACGCTGATCGTGATGGAAGTCGTTCTCGGCATCGACAACCTTATCTTCATCTCGATCCTGACGAACAAGCTGCCACCCGAACATCGCGTGCAGGCGCGGCGCATCGGCATCGGGCTCGCACTGATCATGCGCCTCGGTCTGCTCGGCACCATCGCCTGGATCGTCCAGCTCACCACGCCGGTCTTCGAGGCCTTCGGCCACGGATTCTCGTGGAAGGACATGATCCTGATCGCCGGTGGTCTCTTCCTCGTCTGGAAGGCGACGAAGGAGATCCACCACAATGTCGATCCCGTCGACCACAAGGAAGACATGGTGGGCGGCGCGGTGACCTCGTCGTTTTCGGCAGCGATCGGCCAGATCCTGCTGCTCGACCTCGTCTTCTCGGTCGACAGCATCATCACCGCCGTCGGCATGACGCCGCACCTGCCGATCATGGTGGTTGCCGTCGTCGTCGCCGTCGCGGTCATGCTGCTGGCCGCCAACCCGCTCGCCAACTTCATCGAGAAGAACCCGACGATCGTCATGCTGGCGCTCGCCTTCCTCCTGATGATCGGCACGACGCTGATTGCCGAAGGCATGGGCTTCCACGTGCCGAAGGGCTACGTCTACGCCGCCATGACCTTCTCGGCCCTTGTCGAGATCCTGAACATGATCTCGCGGCGCGCGCGCCAGAAGAAACAGGGAACCACCACCCACTAATGACAAAACCGGCGGGACATCATCCCGCCGGTTCTTTCTTGAAGGGTGCCGAAGACGAGGCGGACGGGTTGGAAGCTCGCCTGCCGTTTCGTTGGCCACGGGAAGAAACCGGAAAAATTCCCGTGTTCTCCATCCCCGCCGCGTCCGGTTGACACGACCCGCCTTCTCCTGGAGAAGCGTTTGGTCGGCGGGATTGTTCCGCTAAAATTGATGAATGGTTTTCGTCGTTTAACGGTGGAACCGAAAAGGCTCTGACGGAATTCATGCAGAGCATAGTCTTGCCGCATGGGCCACAAACAGTATGACAATCGAGCAGACCTTCGCCTTCGTCGTCATCGCTGCAATGATGGCGGCGTTCATCTGGGGACGGTTTCGCTACGATCTTGTCGCCTGCTGTTCGCTGCTCCTTGCGCTGGCGCTGGGCATCGTGCCCTTCGACAAGGCCTTTTCCGGCTTCAGCGACGATATCGTCATCATCGTCGGCAGCGCGCTGATGGTGAGTGCTGCGGTGGCGCGCTCCGGCATCGTCAATCTCGCGGTCAAGCGCTTCTTCCCGAACCTCACCGAACGGCGGGCCCAGCTTGCGCTGCTGCTCGTCTCCGTCGCGGTGCTGTCGGCCTTCATCAAGAATATCGGCGCGCTCGCCATCATGATGCCGCTCGCCTTCCAGTTCGCCAGGAAATCCCGCACGCCGGCGTCGAAATTCCTGATGCCGATGGCCTTTGCCGCCCTGCTCGGCGGCCTGATGACCCAGATCGGCACCTCGCCCAACATCGTCGTTTCGCGCCTTCGCCAGGAGATCACCGGCGAGAGCTTCACCATGTTCGATTTCACCCCCGTCGGCGCGACGTTGACGGTCTGCGGTGTGCTCTTCATGCTGTTCTTCAACCGCATCGTGCCGGAGCGCGAAAACAGCAGCGCCAGCATCGAGGAATCGCTGGAGGCGGCGGCCTATTCCTCCGACGCCACGGCGGAGGAAGGCTCGCCCTCGGTCGGCAAGTCCCTGAACGAGATCTTGAAGAACGGCGACGGCGAGGTCATCGCCACCGCCATCATCCGCGGCCATGTGCACCTGGCACCGCTGCCGGATGTGCGCCTCGCCGTCAACGACACGATCCTGATGGAGGGCACGGCCGACGCGCTCGACAAGGTGGTCTCGGCCACGGGCCTGACGCTTTCCGGCAAGCCGATCCGCGCCGGACGGGGCGAAGAGGGCGAGATCAGCGCCATCGAGGCCGTCGTCGGCAATGACAGCCGCCTCATCGACATTTCGGCGCGCAGCATCGCGCTGTTCCATTCCTACGGCATCAACCTGCTCGCGGTCAGCCGGCAAGGCCAGCGCCTGCGCGAAAAACTCTCCGAGGTGCGGCTTCGCCCCGGCGACATGATCGTGGTCCAGGGCAACAACCGCACGCTGCCGACGTTGCTGCCGGAACTCGGCCTGCTTCCGCTCGCCCAGCGCGAGATCCTGCTCGGCGCACCCCGCCGGGCGATCATCCCCGTACTGATCCTGATCGCCGCCATGGCTTCGACCGCGCTCGGCGTCGTGCCGGTCGCGACCGGCTTCTTCGCCGCCGCCGTCGCCATGGTGCTGTTCAAGGCCGTGCCGTTGCGCGAGGCCTATACCGCGCTCGACGGGCCGATCCTCGTCATGCTCGCCGCCCTCATCCCCGTCTCCGACAGCCTGCGCACGACCGGCGCCAGCGAACTCATCGCCGGCTGGCTCGGCAATGTCGCCGTACACCTGCCGCCCTTCGGCGCCCTGGCGCTGATCCTGCTCACGGCCATGGCGGTGACGCCCTTCCTCAACAATGCCGCGACCGTGCTGGTCATGGCGCCGATCGCCGCCAGTTTCGCCGGAGCGCTCGGCTATCGGCCCGAGGCCTTCCTGATGGCGGTCGCTATCGGCGCTGGCTGCGACTTCCTCACCCCGGTCGGTCACCAGTGCAACACGCTGGTCATGGGGCCGGGCGGCTACAAGTTCGCCGATTATCCGCGCGTCGGCCTGCCGCTTTCGGTCCTCATCGTCATCGTCAGCGTGCCGACGCTGCTCGCCGTCTGGCCGCTCAAATAGGGCCGTCGGAGTTTTTCTTGACGCGCCGGGCTGAATATGGTCTCAACCCAGCCCAACGGAAAGCCTCTTTCCGCCGTGTGAAACGGCACAAAACCGGGCTCTCCCTCCCATAAGTCAAGACGGGCCATATCATGAGCACTTCCGGAACCGCCTCCGGCGTTCGCGTACGCATCGCACCTTCCCCGACCGGCGAGCCGCATGTCGGCACTGCCTATATCGCGCTGTTCAACTATCTCTTCGCGAAGAAGCACAACGGCACCTTCATCCTGCGCATCGAGGATACGGACGCCACGCGCTCGACGCCGGAATTCGAGCAGAAGGTGCTGGACGCGCTGAAATGGTGCGGCCTCGAATGGTCGGAAGGCCCGGATATCGGCGGCCCCTACGGCCCCTACCGCCAGTCCGACCGCAAGGACATGTACCGTCCCTATGTCGACAAGATCGTCGCCAACGGCCACGGCTTCAACTGTTTCTGCACGCCCGAACGGCTGACCGAGATGCGCGAAGCCCAGCGCGCGAGCGGCAAGCCGCCGAAATATGACGGCCTCTGCCTGCACCTCTCCGCGGAAGAAGTGACCAAGCGCGTCGACGCCGGCGAGCCGCATGTCGTGCGCATGAAGATCCCGACCGAGGGCTCCTGCAAGTTCGTCGACGGCGTTTACGGCCCGGTCGAAATCCCGTGGGATGCCGTCGACATGCAGGTCCTGCTCAAGGCCGACGGCATGCCAACCTATCACATGGCGAATGTGGTCGACGACCACCTGATGAAGATCACTCATGTGGCGCGCGGCGAGGAGTGGCTCGCCTCCGTGCCGAAGCACATCCTCATCTACCAATATCTCGGCCTCGAACCGCCGGTCTTCATGCACCTGTCGCTGATGCGCAATCACGACAAGTCGAAGCTGTCCAAGCGCAAGAACCCGACCTCGATCTCCTATTATTCCGCGCTCGGCTACCTGCCGGAAGCGCTGATGAACTTTTTGGGCCTGTTCTTCATCCAGATCGCCGAGGGTGAAGAGCTGCTGACCATGGATCAGCTGGCCGAAAAGTTCGATCCGGAAAACCTCTCCAAGGCCGGCGCGATCTTCGACATCCAGAAGCTCGACTGGCTGAACGGCCGCTGGCTGCGCGAGCAGCTGACGGAAGAGGAATTCACGGCGCGCGTGCTGACCTGGGCGATGGAAAACGACCGCATCCGCCAGGGCCTCAAGCTCTCGCAGTCGCGCATCTCCAAGCTCGGCGAACTGCCCGACCTCACCGGCTTCCTGCTGAAGTCCGATCTCGGCCTGACGCCCGAAGCCTTCGCCAAGGTGAAGTCCACGCCGGAGGAAATTCTGGAAGTGCTGAACCAGGTCCAGCCCGATCTCGAAAAGATGCCGGAATGGACCGTCGAGAGCATCGAGGCGGAACTGCGCTTGAGCGCCGACCGGCTGGGCAAGAAGCTGAAGGTCGTGGTGGCCCCGCTCTTCGTTGCCGTCTCCGGCTCGTCGCGCTCGCTGCCGCTGTTCGACAGCATGGCCATCCTCGGCCGCTCCGTCGTGCGCCAGCGCCTGAAAGTGGCGGCGCAGGTGGTGGCCTCGATGGTTGGAAGCGGAAAGTAAGGACTAGAGACGATGACCGACACGAAGACAGAAACCGGCCTTTCCTCCGACCCGACGGAAGTCCGCCGCCAGAAGCTCGACCAGCTGCGCCAGACCATCGGCGACGTCTATCCGGCGCATTTCCATCGCACGATGACCAATGCCGAGCTCGCGGAGAAATACGAGACGCTGGAACTCGACACCGAGAGCGGCGACGTCGTGACGGTTGCCGGCCGCGTCTATTCCTCGCGCAATTCCGGCATGTTCATGGATATCCATGACGCCTCGGGAAAGATCCAGATCTTTTCGCACAAGGACACGACGCCCGAAGAAGCCCGCGCGCTACTGCCGATGATCGACCTCGGCGACATCATCGGCGTCACCGGCGTCGTGCGCCGCACCAAGCGCGGCGAGCTGACGATCAATGCGCAGGAGATCGTCATGCTGACGAAGACCCTGCTGCCGATGCCGGAAAAGTGGCATGGCGTGGCCGACGTGGAAATCCGCTACCGCAAGCGCCACCTGGACATCATGACCAACGAGGAATCGAAGCTGCGCTTCCAGCAGCGTTCGAAGATCGTCTCGGGCATCCGCCGCTTCATGGAAAACGACGGCTTCATGGAAGTCGAGACGCCGATGCTGCACTCCGTCTATGGCGGCGCGACGGCCGAGCCCTTCAAGACGCACCACAACACACTGAAGCTCGACATGTTCCTGCGCATCGCGCCCGAACTGTTCCTGAAGCGCACGCTGGTCTCCGGCCTGACCGACAAGGTGTTCGAGATCAACCGCAACTTCCGCAACGAGGGCGTGTCCACCCGGCACAATCCCGAATTCACCATGATGGAGTGCTACTGGGCCTATGCCGACTACGAGGACATCATGGACCTCGTGGAGCGCATGTTCGCCGAGCTGGCGGTGAAAATCCACGGCTCGACGGAATTCGCCTATGGCGACAAGGAAATCTCCTTCAAGGGCCCGTTCAAGCGCGTGCCGATGCCGGATGCCGTCAAGGAAGCGACCGGCATCGACTTCCTCGCCATCAAGACCGACGAGGAAGCCCGCGCCGCCGCCAAGGCGGCCGGCTTCGAAGTCGAGAAGGACTGGACCTGGGGCGAATGCCTTGCCTTCATCTTCGAGGAAAAGGTCGAGGGCACGCTGATCCAGCCGAGCCATGTCACGCATTTCCCGAAGGACATTTCTCCTTTCGCCAAGGAAGTGCCGGGCGAACCGCGCCTCGTCGAGCGTTTCGAGACCTATTGCAACACCTGGGAACTCGGCAACGCCTTTTCCGAGCTCAACGACCCGGAAGAGCAGCGCGCCCGCATGGTCGAGCAGCTCGAGCAGGCGCATGCCCGCGGTGAGAAGGCCAAGCAGCTCGACGACGAATTCCTGGATGCCATCGACCAGGGCATGCCCCCTGCCGGCGGCCTCGGCGTCGGCGTCGACCGCCTGATCATGCTGCTCACCAACGCCCCGTCGATCCGCGACGTCATCCTCTTCCCGGCGCGGCGCGCGAAGGCGGACTGAAGCCATTCCCTGAGGGCGAGGCACCCCCCTCTGCCCTGCCGGGCATCTCCCCCTCAAGGGGGGAGATTGGATGGAGCAGCCTATTGCCCATCTCTGACGCTGCGAAATAAGTGAAATTCTTGCTTCTTGCCGATCTCCCCCCTTGAGGGGGAGATGCCCGGCAGGGCAGAGGGGGGTGTCGCTACGGGCTCCGAGAACCCGGGCGTCAGTGTTCGCTCGCGGCGACCTCATGCGAGCCTTCTTCAGCGGCGGCATGCTCGCCACCGCCCTCGCCTTCCGCAGCATGGCCTTCGGCCGGCGCTTCGTGGCCGCCTTCGGCTTTCGCCTCGCCATGGCCGCCGGCTTCTTCCGCCACCGCATTCGGATCGACGCAGTCGGCCCGCTCGTCCATCGCCGTGACGATGGTCTTGATCTCGTCCAGCGATAGTTCCTTGCGTTCGCCATAGAATTCGCCGTTGCCGGCGGGTGTGCCGTCCGTGTAGCGCGCGACGAACGGCGCCGTCATGCCGGGGATTGAAGACGGGTCGCGGGCGAAAAGCACCTCGGCGCCGATGGCGCGGCCGCGCATGTCGGCGCGGTTCACGGGGCCGCTCGCATCGAGCAGGATGATCTGGTAGAGATCGGCGTCCTCGTGATTGGACACGGCGCCGGCGACGCGCAGCGCCGTCTTGATGCGCACAGCCCCGTCCTTGGCATCGGAGCGCACATATTTGCGCAGCCAGTGCTGCCCGTTGCGGTCGAGCCGCACGGTGGTGACCGTCGTGCAGGCGGCGCCGGAAACCTGTTCCGTCGAAGGGCCAAGCAGCGTTTCGCGCCCGACGAAGATCGCGGCAGCGCCCGACGCGCCCGTCAGCACGACGACACCGGCGACGATGATCAGAAGCTTCCGCGACAAGCGGAACGAGGTCGGAAGGAGCTTCACGGGCGACAAACTTCTCTTTGAACGCAGAACACGAACGCGCCGAGAGCGCGCGAACTCCGTGCACTCTACCCATGGGGCGTTTCGGAAGTTTAAACGCGATGCGTGCGATTTCGGCACGTTTTTGCGAATGATTTGCAATTGCGTTGACAGGCGACAAAAGCGCCCTATAGTTTAATGCAACTCATTCGCAAAAGCAGATCAGGAAAGCCCATGCTCCGCCGTTCGTTTCATGCCCTTCTTCTCAGCCTGCCGCTTCTCTCAGCCGCACCCGCCATAGCCCAGGAAAAGCCGAAGGTCGTGACGACCTTCACCATCATCGCCGACATCGCCGCAAACGTGGCGGGTGATGCCGCCGTGGTGGAATCGATCACCAAGCCGGGCGCGGAGATTCACAACTACCAGCCGACGCCGCGCGATATCCTGAAGGCGCAGGACGCCAAGCTGGTGCTGTGGAACGGCCTCAACCTCGAACTCTGGTTCCAGAAATTCCTCGCCAATCTCGGCGACGTGCCGAACGTCACCGTCAGCGAGGGCATCGAGCCGATGAGCATCGTGGAAGGCCCCTATGAGGGCAAGCCGAACCCGCATGCCTGGATGTCGCCGAACAATGCGCTGATCTATGTCGAGAATATCCGCAAGGCGCTGGTGGCGCTCGACCCCGCCAATGCCGCGACCTACGACGCCAATGCCAAGGCCTATAGCGAGAAGATCACGGCGCTGGGCGCGGAGATGAAGGCGAAGATCGATGCTCTGCCGGAAGACAAGCGCTGGCTCGTCACCAGCGAAGGTGCCTTCAGCTACCTCACGCGTGATTTCGGCCTGAAGGAGCTCTTCCTCTGGCCGATCAATGCCGACCAGCAGGGCACGCCGAAACAGGTGAAGGCGGTGATCGACGCGGTGCGCGAGCACAATATTCACGTCGTCTTCTCTGAAAGCACCGTGTCCGCCGACCCGGCAAAACAGGTCGCGGCCGAAACGGGCGCCACCTATGGCGGCATCCTCTATGTCGACTCGCTGAGCGAGGCGGACGGCCCGGTGCCGACCTATCTCGACCTGCTGCGGGTCACCTCCGAGACCATCGTGAAAGGCCTTTCGCAATGATGATGGGCAGCAAGCCGAAGAGGGTGGACGGCATCGTCGCGGAAGACGTGACCGTCACCTATCGCAACGGCATGACGGCGCTGCGCCATGCGAGCTTCTCCGTGCCGAAGGGCACGATCACCGCCCTCGTCGGCGTCAACGGTGCGGGCAAGTCCACGCTCTTCAAGGCGATCATGGGCTTCGTGCCCGTCGCCGCCGGCAAGGTGACGATCCTCGGCCTTTCCGTGAAGGAAGCGCTGAAGAAGAACCTCGTCGCCTATGTGCCGCAGGCGGAAGAAGTCGACTGGACCTTCCCGGTGCTCGTCGAGGACGTGGTGATGATGGGCCGCTACGGCCACATGAACTGGCTGCGCATCCCCACCAAACACGATCACGACCTGGTCGACGAGGCGCTGACACGCGTCAACATGGCCGCCTTCCGCAAGCGCCAGATCGGCGAACTCTCCGGCGGCCAGCGCAAACGCGTCTTCCTCGCCCGGGCCTTGGCGCAGGAGGGGCAGGTGATCCTGCTCGACGAACCCTTCACCGGCGTCGACGTCAACACGGAAGAACAGATCGTCGAACTGCTCGGCAAGCTGCGCGACGAAGGCCGCGTCATGCTGGTCTCCACCCACAATCTCGGCAGCGTGCCGGATTTCTGCGACCGCACCGTCTTCGTCAAAGGCACGGTCATCGCCTCCGGCCCGACGAAGGAAACCTTCACCGAAGCCAACCTGGAGCGCGCCTTCGGCGGCGTGCTGCGCCACTTCATCCTCGGCGGGCACGACCTACACGACGACGAGGACAAGCGCACGGTCAAGGTCATCACCGACGACGAGCGCCCCTTCGTCATCTACGGCGAGCGCGACACGGAGAAGACGCCGTGATCGATACCCTGCTCGAACCCTTCGGCTACGGCTACATGGTCAATGCCATGTGGGTCAGCGCGCTGGTCGGCTGCATCTGCGGCTTCCTCTCCGCCTATCTGATGCTGAAGGGCTGGTCGCTGATCGGCGATGCGCTTTCGCACTCCATCGTGCCCGGCGTTGCCGGCGCCTATATGCTGGGCCTGCCCTTCGCGGCCGGCGCCTTCCTGTCCGGCGGGCTCGCCGCCGCCGCCATGCTCTTCCTCAACCGCAAGACCAAGCTGAAGGAGGATGCGATCATCGGCATGATCTTCTCCTCCTTCTTCGGCCTCGGCCTCTTCATGGTCTCGCTCTCGCCGACGCCGGTGAACATCCAGACCATCGTGCTCGGCAATATCCTTGCCGTCAGCCCCGAGGATACGGTCCAGCTCGCCATCATCGGCGCCGTCACGCTGCTCATCCTGCTTTTGAAGTGGAAGGACCTGATGGTCACCTTCTTCGACGAGAGCCACGCCCGTTCCATCGGCCTCAACCCGACGGGCCTGAAGATCCTGTTCTTCACCCTGCTCAGCGCCTCCACCGTCGCTGCCATGCAGACGGTCGGCGCCTTCCTCGTCATCGCCATGGTGGTGACGCCCGGCGCCACCGCCTATCTGCTGACCGACCGCTTCCAGCGCCTGATCGTCATCGCAGCAGCCCTTGGTGCCGGCACCAGCTTCGTCGGCGCCTATATTTCCTACTTCCTCGATGGCGCGACCGGCGGCATCATCGTCGTATTACAGACTGTGATCTTCCTCTCCGCCTTCCTCTTCGCCCCGAAACACGGCCTGCTCGCCGCGCGCCGCAAGGGCCGGCTGGCGCTTGAACCCGCAGAAGGCGCCCAGCCATGAACGAGACGCTCGAACTCGCGATCATGCCCTTCCAGCTCGCCTTCATGCAGAACGCCTTCCTGGTGACGCTGATGATCGCGGTGCCGATGGCGCTGCTCTCCTGCTTCCTCGTGCTGAAGGGCTGGTCGCTGATGGGCGACGCGGTCTCCCATGCGGTGCTGCCGGGCGTCGTCATCGCCTATGTCGTCGGCCTGCCCTTTGCGGCCGGCGCCTTCGTCGCCGGCCTGTTCTGCGCGCTCGCCGCCGGCTACCTCAAGGACAACAGCCGGGTGAAGGAGGATACGATCCTCGGTATCGTCTTCTCCGGCATGTTCGCGCTCGGCCTGGTGCTCTATGTGAAGATCCAGCCGGATATCCATCTCGACCATATCCTGTTCGGCGACATGCTCGGCATCGCCGTGTCCGATCTTGTGGAGACGGCAGCGATCGCCACCGCATCCACGGCCTTCATCCTGCTGTTCCGCAAGGACCTGCTGGTGCATGCCTTCGACCGGCAGCACGCGTCCGCCATCGGCCTGCCCGTCAAGCTGCTGCATTACGGCCTGCTCGCGGTGCTGTCACTCGTCGTCGTCGGCGCGCTGAAGGCGGTCGGCATCATCCTGGCGATCGCCATGCTGGTGGCGCCGGGCGCCATCGCCGCCCTCGTCACGCGGCGCTTCCCGAGCATGCTGATGGTCGCGGTCAGCGTCGCGGTCAGTGCCACCTTCTTCGGCATCTGGCTGAGCTTCATCATCGACAGTGCGCCGGCCCCCACCATCGTGCTTTTGATGACCGTCCTCTTCGTCTTCGCCTTCCTGTGGAACGTGCTGCAAAGCCGCAAGCCCGCGCAGGAGGCCTGATCCGGCGCGGGCCGAGGGTCTGTCGACAGACGTCCAGTTTGCGTCTATCGTCCCGCGCGATCGACAGGCGGTGCTTCGCGGCCGGTCGCAACGAAAGACAGAACAAGCAACGGGACGGCATGGCGCATATCGGTATCGTCGGCAGCGGCCTCATGGGCTGTGCCACAGCGCTCAATCTGCTGGAACAGGGCCACAGCGTCACCATCCTCGAGCGGGATGCCGGCGGCCTGCCGGCTTCGGTCGGCAATGCGGGCATTCTGGCCGTGCCGGAGATCGATCCGCTCGCCCGGCCCGGCATGCTGCTGTCCGTGCCGAAATGGCTGCTCGACCCGCAGGGGCCGCTCACGGTGCGCTGGCAGGACCTGCCGGCGCTCGCCCCCTGGCTCATCCGTTTCCTGCTCTCGGCAAGCGCGGACAAGGTCGCCGCCAGCCGCGCCGCCATGCTCTCCCTCATGAAGACCGCCGAGGCCGATCATGTGCGCCTCGGCGCCATGGCCGGCATCAGCGGCCATCTGCGCGACACCGGCGCACTCACCGTCTTCGACAGCACGGCTGCCCGTGACAAGGCTTTTGCGCACGAGGCGGAAAATGCCCGGCTGATCGGCTGCAATGTCGAGACGCTGACGGCCGAGGAAGCGCGCCGCCGCGTGCCCGCCTTGCAGGGCGGCTTCGCGGGCGGAATTTTCAGCGACGGCTACAAGACCTTCGACTATCCGCTGACCTTCCTGCGCCGGCTCCAGGCGGTGCTGCGCGAACGGGCAACGCTGCTCGACGCCACGGTTTCTTCGGTCGCGCGCGCAGAAAACGGCGTCATCGTGCGCACGGAAGGCGGCCGGGAATTCATCTTCGATCGCCTCGCCATCACCGCTGGCGTCTGGTCGCGCCGCTTCGTCGCCGATCTCGGCCTGACGGTGCTGCTCGAAACCGAGCGCGGCTACAACACGACCTTCATGAATCCTTCGACCACGCTGGAAATGCCGGTCTTCTTCTCCGAGCATGGCTTCGTCGCCACCCCCTTCGAGAATGCGCTGCGCATCGGCGGCGCGGTGGAGCTCGCCTCGCCGGAAGCCCCCGCAAACTACAAGCGTGCGGCCGCCATGCGCAAAAAAATGCGCCGCTACGTGCCGGATCTCCAGGAAGAGGGCGGCACGGAATGGATGGGCCGCCGTCCCTCGACGCCGGACACGCTGCCCGTCATCAGCCTGCATCCGAGCGACCCGCGCATCGCCTTTGCCTTCGGCCACGGCCATCTCGGCCTGACGCTGTCGGCAACGACCGGCCGCCATGTCGCGCGCCTGCTCGCCGGCGAAGGCGACACGGCGCTTGCCCCCTTCTCTATCGCCCGTTTCCAGTAAGCGCGCGATCTCCATAACAACAAGAATGAAGAGACCGACCATGCATAAGGTTATTTTCGATACGGATCCCGGTGTCGACGACGCGATGGCGTTGCTGTTCCTGCACAATCATCCGGAGATCGACCTGATCGGCATCACCACGGTCTTCGGCAATGCATCCATCGAGACGACGACGCGCAACGCGCTGTTCCTGAAGCGCGAATGGGGTATCGCGGCGCCCGTCGCAAAGGGCGACGGCAAGACCTACAACCCGATGCGCAACCCGATCGACTGGCCGGTGATGATCCACGGCCATGACGGGCTCGGCAATATCGACGTGCCGGAAACGATCGACCTGCCGCTCGACCCGCGTTCCGCGTCCCGCTTCATCATCGAGACGGTGCGGGCAAACCCCGGCGAGGTGACGCTGATCGCCGTCGGCCGCATGTCGAACCTCGCCTATGCGCTGAAGGAAGACCCGGCGATTGCCGGCCTGGTGAAAGAAGTCATCATCATGGGCGGCGCCTTCGATGTGCCCGGCAACATCACGCCTGCCGCCGAAGCGAATATCCATGGCGACCCGGAAGCCGCCGATGCGGTGATGATGGCGCCGTGGAAAGTGGTCGTCGTCGGCCTCGACGTGACGATGAAGACCGTGATGACGCGCAAACGCCTCGCCGAACTGACCGCGCAGAACGGCAAGCGCCTGAAACTGCTCTCCGACATCTCGCAATTCTACATCGATTTCTACGGCCAGCATGTGAAGGACGAGGGCATGGTGGTGCATGACAGTTGCGCCTGTGTCTATCTCGTAGCACCCGAGCTCTTCACCACCCGCTCGGGCGCGATCCGCGTCGTCGCCGGCGGCATCGCCGATGGCCAGACGATCCAGAAACCCGATGCGCGAAAATTCCCGCCCGGCAACTGGGACGATTTGCCCAGCCAGCACGCCTGCATCGGCATCGATGCGGAAAAGGTAATGGCGCTGCTCGACGAGACGCTCGTTTGCTAAGCCCGCCGGCCGGTGCCCGTCACAGGCCGGCGTGTTCATCCCACCAGCGCAGGACGCGCAAGGCCCGAAGCGTGATCCAGCGCGAAGGCTCTCCCACTGTCTCCATCTCGAACCACACCGGCCCCTTGAGCTGCCAGTCGAGCGGCCAGGTGCCGTTCTCCGATTGGCGGGCGCGCAGGTGGTCGATGGCCCCACCGAGGCGGTGATCGGGCACCGCGCCGGTCGCAAGAGACGCGGCACGGAAATAGTCGAGCCCGCGCAAAACGTCGTAGCGCCAGCGGTTCGGGTGCAGGAATTTCAGGTAGCGCTCATCGGCCGGGGCGCCGGTGCTCAGACGACGAAAGAGGCCGCGTTCCAGCAGATATTCCTCACCCGTCGCCCGCGCGGTGCGCGTCTCCGCCGTGGCGCCCACCGCCTGCTCATAGGCGAGAAGGCCTTCCAGCACATTGATCGTGGAATGGAAGGACGAGCGGTGCGAGCCGTTGAAGCGCTCGCAGTTCCAGCCGCCGTCCGCCTGCCGTTCGCCGAGCAGGCGCGTGACGATCGGCGAGACATCGACGCCGAAATAGGCCCCGGCGATCACCGTGCGCCCGTTGATGCATTCCTCCACCTCGCCGTCCCAGTAAGGCTGGCCGTCATGGTCCCAGCGGCAATTCCGGCCGATGAGATCCACCGTGCGCCGCGCGCGTTCCGATGCGGGATCGAGGCCGAAGTCGTAAAGCTGCTGGAGGGAAAAGCAGGTGGCGGTCCAGGCCTGGCCGAGCTCGCGCCACCTCTCTTCCGTATAATCCGCCGGCATGAAGGCGCCGCCGGCCCATTGCCCGTCCGCATCCTGATGGGAGAGAAGTTCCGCACCCCAGCCTTCGGTTTCCACCTTTGCGCGCTCGGCCTGCCACACCGCTTTCGGCGCATCGAGGAGGTCGCGCAACACCTGCCAGCGGACCGCGCGATCCGAAGCGAGAAGCCAGTCGATGACCGAGCCGGAGGGAGCCATGGGGCGAAGTCTAGCAGCCCCGCATGGCGATTTCTATTCCGGCGTCGCCGGCAACTGCCAGTCGATCGGCTCGCGGCCGTGTTCTTCGAGAAAGGCATTCGCCTGGGAAAACGGCCTGGAACCCAGGAACCCATTATGCGCCGAGAGCGGCGATGGGTGGGCGGAGCGCAGCACGAGATGGCGGCTGCGATCGACGAAGGCCGCCTTCTTCTGGGCATAGGAGCCCCAGAGAATGAACACGACGGGCTTTTCCTGCTCGTTGACGGCGCGGATGACGGCGTCGGTAAACCGCTCCCAGCCGCGACCCTGATGTGAGGCGGCGCGGCCCATCTCCACGGTCAGGACGCTGTTGAGCAGCAGCACGCCCTGCTTGGCCCAATGCTCCAGAAAGCCATGGCGCACCGGCGCGATGCCGAGGTCCGTCTGCATCTCCTTGTAGATATTGACCAGCGACGGGGGAATGCGCACGCCCGGCTGCACGGAAAAGCACAGGCCATGCGCCTGCCCCTCGCCGTGATAAGGATCCTGCCCGAGGATGACGACGCGGACCTCGTCGAGCGGCGTCAGGTCGAGCGCGCGAAAATATTCGGCCCCCTTCGGGAAGATGCGTTTTCCCCCCTGCTTCTGTTCCAGCAGGAAGGCTTTCAGCTCGGCCATATAGGGGTTGGAAAATTCCGCCGCGAGCGGCGCTTTCCAGCTCTCGCCGATCTTCACATCCGTCATCGTCCGCTCCTGTCCAGCACGTGCGAAAGGAAGCGGAGTTTAACGCCGGATGGCCGGGAGAACCGGCCAAAGGGCCGGTCATCCACAGCTAATCTTGCGTGACGCCCAGCACCGTCATCAGGCTTTTCATGCGGGCGGCCGCCAGGTCCGGCTTGTCGAGCACATTCGCCTGGTCGGCGAGGCGGAAGACGTCGGCATAGTGCGTGACACCGCGAGCGGACTGCATGCCGGCCGGCATGGTGAAATGGTCCTGATGGCCATTCAGCCAGGCGAGGAACACGACGCCGGCCTTGTAATATTGCGTCGGCGCCTCGAAAATCTTGCGCGACAGCGGCACGGTCGGCTCGATGACGGCGCGGAACGTCTCGACATGGCCGGCGGCAAGCGAGGAGAGCGCCTTGGAAGCCTGCGGCGCCACCGCATCGAAGATGCCGAGCAGCGCATGGCTGTACTTTCGGCCATCACCCTCGATCAGTTCGGCATAGTTGAAATCATCGCCGGTAAAGCACAACACGCCCTCCGGCAGGCGATCGCGCAGCGCCACTTCCTTGGCGTTTTCCAGCAGTGAAATCTTGATACCCTCGACCTTGTCGCGGTTCTCCTCGATGATCGACAGCACGGCATCGAGCGCCGGTTCGAAACTGTCCGAGCCCCAATAGCCGGCAAGCTGCGGATCGAACATGTCGCCGAGCCAGTGCAGCACGACCTTGTCCTTCGCCTGGCCGAGGATATGGCCGTAGACCTTGCGGTAATCGTCCGGCGACTTGGCGATACGGGCGAGCGCCCGGCTCGCCATCATGATCGCCCGGCCGCCGTGCTTTTCGACGAAGCCGACCTGCTCCTCATAGGCCCTGATGACATCATCCAGCGACCGCGCATCGGCCGGGTTCAGATGGTCCGTGCCGGCGCCGCAGGCAAGATCGGCGCCGGGCACCGTGCGCGCCTCGGCAAGCGAGCGGCTGATCAGCTCCTGCGCGCCCGCCCAATCGAGCCCCATGCCGCGCTGCGCCGTATCCATCGCCTCGGCGATGCGGAAGCCGAGCGACCAGAGATGGTGCCGGAAAGCCATGGTCCGCTCCCAGTCGATGGCGGGCGCCTCCCAGGGCCGCGTATCGCGGCGCGGATCGGAGACGACATGCGCCGCCGCATAGGCGATGCGGTTGAAGCGCGGCACCGCGGACGGCCGGGCAAGCGGCGTGCCGACGAGGTCGTAACGGGCAAGGCCACCATCCGTCTGCGGCAGGGTAAAGCTGATCGACATGGAATCCTCCCAAGGGTTTTTCAGGGGAATAATTTAGATCGTTCCAAATTTCAAGGTGATTTTTGAAAACACGCTACCCCGACCGGCATGTGCGCAGCAACCGAAGTTATGCGGGAAGCCACCGCCCCAACCCTCCGTCGTCATCCTCGGCCTTGAGCCGAGGATCCACAAGCCCGGGCGTTGCGCATGCAGCATGAATGGCCGGGTCAAGCCCGACCATGACGGGTGGAGAGGGCACAGGCATGGTCGAGAGGCCGCAAAGGCTTCTACCGCTAATCATCACAAAAACCTCTTGACAAATTTGGAACGATCCAATTATTTGACATCAACAAGCAGGCGAAAGACGCCGTGCGTTGGGAGGAATGGTCGTGAACAAGAGCCGGGTGACCGTGGTCGATATTGCGCGCGCCGCCGGCGTGTCGAAATCGACCGTGTCGCTCGTCCTCCAGTCCAGCCCGCTCGTCAACGAGACGACCCGCGCCAAGGTCAACGCCACCATCCGTGAACTCGGTTATGTCTACAATCGCGGCGCGGCGAACCTGCGGCAGTCCGCCTCCTCGCGCATCATCGGCATCATCGTCAACGACCTCACCAACTCCTTCTTCGCCGAGCTTGCGGTGGGCATGGACATGGTCATGCAGTCGGCGGGCTATGTGCAGTTCCTGTCGAATTCCGCCGAAAGCGTCGACCGCCAGCGCGAGGTCATCGCCTCGATGCGCGAACACGGCATCGCCGGGCTGATCATCTCCCCCGCCCGCGGCACGGAAGCGTCCGACCTGAAGCCGCTCGCCGCAAGCGGCATTCCGGTCGTCGCGGTGGTGCGCAACGTGGTCGGCGCCAAGGTCTCGACGCTGTTTTCCGACAATTATGCCGGCGCGAAGGATGCCGTCCGCCACCTGATCGACCTCGGCCATAGCCGCATCGCCTTCCTGGGCGGCATCGCGAACACCACGGTCTTCACCGAGCGTGTGCAGGGCTGGCGCGATGCGCTGGCGGAAGCCGGTCTCGATGCGCCCGACAATTGCGTCGTCGGCTCGACGGCATCGCGTGCCGGCGGCGTCGCCGCCATCGAGCGCGCCCTCTCGCTGCCCGAGCCGCCGACGGCCGCCCTCTGCTTCAACGACGCCGCCGCCTTCGGTGTCTGCGACGGCTTGCGCACGGCCGGCAAGGAGCCAGGCCGCGATTTCGGCGTGGTCGGCTTCGACGACGTGATCGAGGCCGAGACCGCCGTGCCGGCGCTGACGACGGTTTCCGTCGATCCGCAGGGCATGGGCCGGCGGGCGGCACAGATGCTTCTGAAACAAGTGAATGCCGGGCGCGTAGAGCCCGAGGCGATCGTCAGTTCCGTGCGCCTCGTGGTGCGCCAGAGCTGCGGCGCCGGACTGAAGGACAGGACGAGGAGGATTTCGGCATGACACGGTGGGGATTGATCGGGGCGAGCACGATCGCCAAGGAATGGGTCATCGGCGCGATCCGCGCAACGGGCGGCGAGATCGCCTCCGTGATGAGCACGAACGCCGAGCGCGGCAAGGCCTATGCGGCCGAGCACGGTATTGCCAAATCGGTGACGACGCTCGACGAGATCGTAAACGATCCCGAGGTCGACGCCGTCTATATCTCCACGACCAACGAGTTGCACCGCGAGCAGGCCCTGGCCGCCGCCAAGGCGGGCAAGCACATCCTCTGCGAGAAGCCGCTCGCGATGTCGCTCGACGATGCGCGCGCCATGGTGCAGGCTGCGAAGGACGCTGGCGTCGTGATGGCGACCAACCACCACCTGCGCAATGCGGCAACGCACCGCGCGATGCAGGAGGCCATTGCGGCCGGGCGCATCGGCAAGCCGCTCTCGGCCCGCGTCTTCCACGCCGTCTACCTGCCGCCGCACCTGCAGGGCTGGCGCCTCGACCGTCCGGAAGCCGGCGGCGGCGTGATCCTCGACATTACCGTGCACGACGCCGACACGCTGCGCTTCGTGCTGGGCGAGGATCCGGTGGAGGCGATCGCCTTCTCGCAGGCCGGCGGCATGGGCAAGGCGGGGCTGGAGGATGCCGTGATGGGCGTGCTTCGTTTCAAATCCGGCCTGATCGCGCAGTTCCATGACGGGTTCACCACCAAATTTGCCGAAACCGGCTTTGAAGTGCACGGCACCGAGGGCTCGCTGATCGGCCGCAATGTCATGACGCAGCGCGCCATCGGCACCGTAACGCTGCGCGATGCCAGCGGCGAACAGGAACTGCCGCTCGACCACAGCAATCTCTACGAAACGGCGCTTACCGCCTTCCACGCCGCCGTCGCGGGCAAGGGCAAGCCGAACGCCACCGGCGAGGATGGCGTCTGGTCGCTGGCGACCGGGCTTGCTGTTGCCGAGGCCGCCCGCACGGGCCGCACGGTCGGTATCGAACCGGGGTTCTGAGACGCATGAACAAGCATATCACACCGCGCCAGGCCGCAGACCTGATCCCGGACGGTGCCGTCGTCTCGGTCTCGTCCTCCTCCGGCCTCGGCTGCCCGGACCTGATGCTGAAGGCGATCGGCGAACGTTTCGACGAAACCGGCAGTCCGAAGAACCTGACGACGCTGCACCCGATCGCCGCCGGCGACATGAGCGGCATCAAGGGCGTGGATTACATCGCGAAAAAGGGGCTTTTGAAGAAGATCATCGGCGGCTCCTATCCCTCGGGCCCCTCCTCCTCCGAACCGCCGCTGATCTGGCAGATGATCGGCAGCGACGAGGTCGCCGCCTATAACGTCCCCTCCGGCATCCTCTTCGACATGCACCGCGAGGCCGCCGCAAAACGCCCCGGCGTCATCACCAAGATCGGCCTTGAAACCTTCGTCGACCCGCGCCGCGAAGGCTGCGCGATGAACGCTTCGGCGGCGCGCGAACCGGTAGTGGAAAAGATCACCTTCGCCGGCGAGGAATGGCTCTATTTCAAGGCGATCGCACCGCAGGTGGCGATCATCCGCGCCACCACCGCCGACGAACGCGGCAACCTGACCTACGAACACGAGGGCGCCTATCTCGGCGGCCTCGACCAGGCGCTCGCCGCCCGCAACAATGGCGGCATCGTCATTGCGCAGGTCAAGCGCGTCGTCAAGGACGGCTCCCTGAAGCCGCATGACGTGCGCGTGCCCGGCGTGCTGGTCGATTATGTTATCGTCGATCCGGACCAGAAGCAGACGACGCAGACGCTCTACGACCCCGCCATTTCCGGCGAGATTTTCAGGCCGCTCGACACATTCCGCGTGCCGGAATTCAACATCCAGAAAGTCATCGCCCGCCGCGTGGCACAGGAGCTGGAAGCCGGCAGCGCCGTCAATCTCGGCTTCGGCATTTCCGCCAACGTGCCGCGCATCCTGCTCGAAGAAGGCCTGCATGGCGCTGTCACCTGGGTGATCGAACAGGGTGCGGTCGGCGGCGTGCCGTTGCTCGATTTCGCCTTCGGCTGCGCCTCCAATGCCGATGCCTTCATGCCCTCGCCCTACCAGTTCACCTATTTCCAGGGCGCAGGCTTCGATGCATCGCTGCTCTCCTTCCTGGAAATCGGCAGGGACGGTTCGGTCAACGTCTCGAAACTTTCCTTCCGACCGCATGTGACGGCAGGGGCCGGCGGATTCGTCGACATCACGGCGCGGGCGAAGAAGATCGTCTTCTCCGGCATGTTCAATGCCGGCGCCAAGCTCGCCGTCGAGGGCGGCAAGCTGGTGATCGAAAAGGAAGGCAAGCTGAAGAAGCTGGTCAATGCCGTCGAGCACATCACCTTCTCCGGCCCGCGCGGCGTGGCGCAGGGGCAGGACATCACCTATGTCACCGAGCGCTGCGTGCTGAAGCTGACGCCCGAGGGGGTCGTGCTCAGCGAGATCGCGCCGGGTGTCGATCTCCAGGCGCATATCCTCGACCAGTCGGAGTTTGCGCTGATCGTTTCGCCGGACCTGAAGGTCATGGATGCCGCACTCTTCACCGATGCGCCGATCGGCCTGACGCTGCCGCAAAAGGCGCCGCGCCGGCTGGCAGGAGCGCAGCATGGCTGAGCCGCGCATCCGAATCACTGTTGAAGGTGACGTCGCGACGATCACCGTCGCGCGGCCGGAAAAGGCGAATGCCTTCGACATCGACATGCTGAAGGAATTATCCGCCGCCTGCGACGACGTCGAGGCCAACGCCGCCGTGCGTGTCGCGATCCTCACCGGCGAGGGCAAGGCCTTTTCCGCCGGTGGCGATATCCGCGCCTGGGCCGGCATGGAAGCCAATACCTTCGGCCACGCCTGGGTGCGCTTCGGCCACCGCGTCTTCGAACGGCTGGCGACGCTGCGCATGCCGCTGATCGCCGCCGTCAATGGCCACGCACTCGGCGGCGGGCTGGAACTGGCGGCGGCCGCCGATATCCGCATCGCGGAAACCCAAGTGAAAATCGGCCTGCCGGAAGCAGGTCTTGGCATGGTGCCCGGCTGGTCCGGCACGCAGCGCCTCGTCAAGCGTTTTGGCGCACAGGCCGTGCGGCGCATGCTGCTTGGCGGCGAAGTGCTGACGGCAGCGGAAGCCGCAGCGCTCGGCATTGTCGATCAGGTGGTGGACACCGGAACAGCCGTGGAAGCCGCGAAGGCCTATGCGGCGCGCATCGCGGCGCGCGGGCCGGCGGCGACGGAAGTGTCGAAGCTGATGATCGCGGTGGCGAACAATGAAGACAATGGTGCGGCGGTGGAGGCCCTGGGCTCTATCCTCGTCGCCAAGACCGGGGACCTGAAGGAAGGCGTTGCCGCCTTCACGGGCAAACGCCCCGCAGAGTTCAAGGGAGAATGGTAATGACCGCGCATGTGAAACCCAAGGCGCTGGAAAACTTCAAGGCACGCGATTTCCGCATGCTGATCGACGGCGTCTGGACGGAAGGCGCCGGCCCCGCGCTCGAACGCGTGGCACCGGGTCACGGCATCGTGGTCAGCCGTTATCCGGCGGGCACCAAGGCCGATGCCGAGCGCGCCATCGCGGCCGCCCGCAAGGCCTTCGACGAGGGCCCATGGCCGACCATGACGGGCGCCGAGCGCTCGAACATCCTGCTCAAAGCCGCCGACCTCATCGCCGCGCGTGCCGACGAACTGGCCTTCCTCGACTGCATCGAGAGCGGCAAGCCGATCAGCCAGGCGAAGGGCGAACTCGGTGGTGCGGCCGATATCTGGCGCTATGCCGCAGCACTCGCCCGCGACCTGCACGGCGAAAGCTACAACACGCTTGGCGAAGGCACGCTCGGCGTCGTGCTGCGCGAGGCGATCGGCGTCGTCTCGATCATCACGCCCTGGAACTTCCCGTTCCTGATCGTCAGCCAGAAGCTGCCCTTCGCGCTTGCGGCCGGCTGCACGACGGTGGTCAAACCCTCGGAGCTGACCTCCGGCTCGACGCTGGTGCTCGGCGAAATCCTGATCGAAGCCGGCGTGCCGGCAGGCGTCGTCAACATCGTCACCGGCACCGGCCCCGAGGTCGGCGCGCCGATGACGACGCATCCGGATGTCGACATGGTCTCCTTCACCGGCTCGACCGGCGTCGGCCGCCTGACGATGGCCAATGCCGCACAGACCTTGAAGAAGGTCTCGCTCGAACTCGGCGGCAAGAACCCGCAGATCGTCTTCCCCGACGCGAACCTCGACGAGTTCATCGACGCCGCCGTCTTCGGCGCCTATTTCAACGCCGGGGAATGCTGCAATGCCGGCTCGCGGCTGATCCTGCACAAGTCGATCGCCGCGGACGTCACCGCGCGCATCGCGGAACTCGCGAAAAAGGTGAAGGTCGGCGACCCACTCGATCCGACGACCCAGGTCGGCGCGATCATCACGCCGCAGCATCTCGAAAAGATCGGCTCCTATGTGGACGGCGCGACGAAGGCCGGTGCGTCGGTGGCGCTTGGCGGCGGAGCACTCGATCTCGGCCTCGGCCAGTTCATGGCCCCGACGATCCTCTCCGGCGTGTTGCCCGAAATGACGGTCGCCCGCGAAGAAGTTTTTGGGCCGGTTCTCTCGGTACTGACCTTCGAGACGACGGAAGAGGCGATCCGCATCGCCAACGCCATCGACTATGGCCTGTCGGCCGGTGTGTGGAGCCGCGATTTCGACACGTGTCTCACGATCGGCCGCAAGGTGCGCGCCGGCACGGTCTGGATGAACACCTTCATGGATGGCGCCTCCGAACTGCCCTTCGGCGGCTACCGCCAGTCCGGCCTCGGCCGCGAACTCGGCCGCCATGCCGTGGAGGACTATACCGAGACGAAGACGCTCAACATGCATATGGGTGCACGCACCAGCTGGTGGATGCCGCGATGAGCAAACCCTTCCCGACAACCAAGGCAGGGACCGGCTCCGCCGCCCGCTCAGGGCGTCGGGAAGCCGAATTGCGGGTCCTGCAGGATGGTGAGGTCCTCGACCGGCTCGCCGCCGATACGCTGCAAAAGCAACTGGCCCATGGCCTCACCGGCGGCCTTCAGGTCCTCGTAGATCGTCTCGACCTTGGGCTGGATCTGGCTGAGCAACAGCGAGGTCTGCTTCGCGACGATGTCGTATTCCGTGCCGAGGGTGAAACCCTGGTCGCTCATGCCGGTGATGGTGGCGAGCGCCGAGACTTCGCCGGGACAGGCGAAGCCATCCGGCGGATCGGGCTCGGCGCTGCGGCGGCGCACATAGTCGCGGATCAGGTCGGCGGGGCTGTCGAGATCGAGCGTCTCGGGGATTTCGTAGGCGATGCCAGCCTCGCGCACCGCGGTCATGAAGCCGTGACGCATGTGCTGGTAGAAGGTGAGGCGCTTGGGGGGCAGGATGATCGTGACCTTGCGCCGGCCCTTGACGATCAGCCGCTTGGCGGCCTCGTAGGCAAAGGCGTAATTGTCGTAGTCGACGAAGGCGTGCGGGGTGGAGAATTCCGTGCGGCCGTGCGTGACGAAGGGAAAGCCGTTTTCCAGCAGCAGCCGCACGCGTGGGTCGAACGGCTCGGTGCGCGAAAAAATCAGGCCGTCGGCCATGCCGTTGCGGATGATGTAATTGACCGCATCGACATTGCTGCCGTCGAGAAAATTCGGCGTGACGATGAGATGGTAGGGCGTCGCCTGGAGCGCGCGCGCCAGGCCATGCATGATGGACGTGCCGAAGCCGAGGATTTCCTCATGCGGATCGAGCAGCACGGAAATGACATTGGTGCGACCGGTCTTGAGGCGCTGGGCGGCGCGGTCCGGCAGGTAGCCGATCTCGGCAGCGACCTCGTGCACGCGCCGGCGGGTATTTTCCGAAATCTGCGGCGCATTGCCGAGCGCGCGGGAGACCGTGGTGATCGCAAGGCCCGTCAGTTCGGCAATGGTCTTCAGCGTCGGCTTGCCGGCTCGGGGCGGGCTGCGGGCGGGTTCACTGTCGGCGGGCTTTTCGATGCGGGACACGGGTGCGTTTCTTTGCATGGCGGACGTCGATCGGCGGCACCATACCGGCGCACCCCGCCTCTAGCAATCTTGCGCTGCACAGAATTTAAAACGTTTTCCGTGCACTGCAAAAAGCGCCCGGATTTGCGGCAATCGCCCACACTGCCTGAATTTACCGCACTTGCGAAAGCACAGGGCGCCTTCTACCGGAGCGACTTGACTCCACAAATTTACAACGTTTTAAATTGGCGTGGCACTTTGAGCCGCAAACGGAATTCCGATGCCTTCAACGGCGTCGGGGAAATCGGCGGGAGGAGGCTCTCGCCCTCGAACTTGCAAACGGGAGGAATACGATGCGCAAGTTTCTGACAACCACTGCGATCGCCGCGGTGATGATGACCATGGGCGGCATGTCCGCTACCAAGGCAGCCGAAGGTGTGGAGGTTCTGCACTGGTGGACCTCCGGCGGTGAGGCAGCAGCCCTCGACGTCCTGAAGAAGGACCTGGAAGCCAAGGGCATTTCCTGGACAGACATGCCGGTTGCCGGCGGTGGCGGCACGGAAGCCATGACGGTTCTGCGCGCCCGCGTCACGGCCGGCAATGCGCCGACCGCGGTGCAGATGCTCGGCTTCGACATTCTCGACTGGGCCAAGGAAGGCGCACTCGGCAATCTCGACGAGATCGCTGCGAAAGAAGGCTGGGACAAGGTCATTCCGACCGCGCTCCAGCAGTTCTCGAAATATGACGGCCACTGGATCGCAGCACCCGTCAACGTGCATTCCACGAACTGGGTCTGGGTCAACAAGGCGGCCCTCGATGCGGCCGGCGGCAAGGAGCCGGCGAACTGGGATGAACTCGTCGCCCTGCTCGACAAGTTCAAGGAACAGGGCATCACGCCGGTCGCACACGGCGGCCAGCCATGGCAGGATGCGACGATCTTCGACGCGGTCGTGCTGTCCTTCGGCAACGACTTCTACAAGAAGGCCTTCATCGACCTCGATCCGGAAACGCTGGGCAGCCCCCAGATGAAGGAAGCCTTCGACCGCATGACGAAGCTGCGCTCCTATGTGGACGACAACTTCTCGGGCCGCGACTGGAACCTCGCATCCGCCATGGTCATCGAAGGCAAGGCCGGCGTACAGTTCATGGGCGACTGGGCGAAGGGCGAGTTCATCAAGGCCGGCAAGAAGCCGGGCACGGACTTCGTCTGCATGCGCTTCCCGGGCACGCAGGGCTCGGTCACCTTCAACTCCGACCAGTTCGCGATGTTCAAGGTTGCCGACGCAAAAATCCCGTCGCAGCTCGAAATGGCGACCGCGATCGAAAGCCCGGCCTTCCAGTCGGCCTTCAACGTGGTCAAGGGCTCGGCGCCTGCCCGCACGGACGTCTCGGACGAGGCCTTCGACGATTGCGGCAAGAAGGCCATCAAGGACCTTGCGGAAGCCAACGCCAACGGCTCGCTGTTCGGCTCCATGGCACACGGCCACGCCAACCCGGCCTCCGTCAAGAACGCGATCTATGACGTCGTGACCCGCCAGTTCAACGGCGAGCTTTCCTCCGAGGAAGCCGTGACGGAACTCAAGGCCGCCGTCGAGGCTGCGAAGTAAACAGAGGGCGCTGCCCCTCACCCTAACCCTCTCCCCGCACGCGGGGAGAGGGGACAGAGAGGGCACGGCAGAGTTCCTTCTCCCCGCTCGCGGGGAGAAGGTGCCGGTAGGCGGATGAGGGGCAAGGCCCCGCCGCTCGAAACCTAATTTCAACGGTGGTATCGACCATGGATAGCCGCAGCCGGCTGCAGGAGCTTTTGCCGAAGCTCGTGCTGGCACCCAGTTTCCTCATCGTGCTCGTCTTCGTCTACGGCTTCATCGCCTATACGGGCTTCCTGTCGCTGACGGACAGCAAGATGCTGCCCTCTTACAACTTCGTGGGGCTGAGCAACTATTCCAAGCTCTGGGCGCTGCCGCACTGGTGGCGGGCGATCTCGAATCTGGCGATCTTCGCCTCGCTCTACATCGTCATCTGCTCGGTGCTGGGCCTGGCGCTCGCCATCCTGCTCGACCAGAAGATCCGCGCGGAAGGCATCCTGCGGCCGATCTATCTTTACCCGATGGCGCTCTCCTTCATCGTGACGGGCACCGCCTGGAAGTGGTTCCTCGATCCGGGCATCGGTCTCGAGAACACCATGCACCTCTGGGGCTGGGAAAGCTTTTCCTTCAACTGGATCAAGGACCGCAACTACGCCATCTACTGCGTGGTGATCGCCGCCGTCTGGCAGTCCTCCGGCTTCGTCATGGCCATGTTCCTCGCCGGCCTTCGCGGCGTCGACAACGAGATCATCAAGGCCGCCCAGATCGACGGCGCCTCGACCTCGACGATCTATCGCCGCATCATCATTCCGCTGATGCGCCCGGTCTTCCTGTCGGCCTTCGTCGTGCTCGCCCACCTCGCCATCAAGGCCTATGACCTGGTCGTCGCCTTGACCGGCGGTGGCCCCGGCCAGGCGACCGAATTGCCGGCGACCTTCATGTATTCCTACACGTTCACCCGCAACCAGATGGGCATCGGCGCCTCGTCGGCCATCATCATGCTGGTCATGATCTTCTCGATCATCATCCCCTACCTCTATTCCGAAATCCGCGGAGGCAAAGGCCGATGAGCGCGCAAAATCCCGACAACGTCATCTCGCACAACAAGCTGACGCGCGCTCTGATCTATACCGCGCTCATCCTGTTCGCTGTCTATTACATGCTGCCGCTCTACGTCATGCTGGTGAACTCGCTGAAGCCGCTCGACGAAATTCGCCAGGGCGGCATGCTGAACCTGCCACAGGTCTGGACGATCGAGCCTTGGCTGCAAGCCTGGTCGACGGCACAGATCGGCGTGCAGCCGACGGGCCTTCGCCCCTTCTTCATCAACTCGATCCTGATGGTCGTGCCGGCAGTCGCCATCTCCACCATCATCGGCGCGCTGAACGGTTATGTTCTGACCAAGTGGCAGTTCAGGGGCTCGAACGTCTTCTTCGGCCTGCTGCTGCTCTCCTGCTTCATCCCGTTCCAGATCGTGCTGATCCCGATGGCCCGCATCCTCGGCATGCTGGGACTGGCCGGCTCGCTCTGGGGCCTGATCCTGGTGCATGTCGTCTACGGCCTCGGCTTCACCACGCTCTATTTCCGCAACTATTACGAAAACTTCCCGACCGAGCTGGTGCGTGCCGCCCAGATCGACGGCGCGAGCTTCTTCCAGATCTTCTACCGCATCCTGCTGCCGTCCTCGGGGCCGATCATCGTCGTCTCGGTCATCTGGCAGTTCACCAATATCTGGAACGACTTCCTGTTCGGCGCCTCGTTCTCCGGCGCGAACACCACACCGATGACGGTGGCGCTCAACAATCTCGTCTCGTCCTCGACCGGCGTGAAGGAATACAACGTTCACTTCGCAGGCGCGATCCTCGCCGCACTGCCCACCCTCATCGTCTACATCGTCTCCGGACGGTACTTCGTGCGCGGCCTGATGTCCGGCGCCGTGAAAGGATAACCCTCATGCCGTTCCTGAAAATCAGCAATCTGCGCAAATCCTACGGCTCGCTCGAAATCCTCAAGGACATCAACCTCGAGATCGAAGAGGGCGGCTTCCTCGTGCTGGTCGGCCCCTCCGGCTGCGGCAAGTCCACGCTGCTTAACACGATCGCCGGGCTGGAGCCGATCACGTCCGGCGACATCGCCATCGACGGCCGCTCGGTCGCGGGCCTGCATCCCTCCAAGCGCGACATCGCCATGGTGTTCCAGTCCTATGCGCTCTATCCGAACATGACCGTCGGCGGAAACATCGCCTTCGGCATGGAAATCCGCGGCGTGCCGAAGGACGAGCGCGACAAGGCGATCAAGCAGGTCGCCGACATGCTGCAGATCGGCCATCTGCTCGATCGCAAGCCCGGCCAGCTCTCCGGCGGCCAGCGCCAGCGCGTCGCCATGGGCCGCGCGCTGGTGCGCGACCCGAAACTCTTCCTCTTCGACGAGCCGCTGTCGAACCTCGACGCCAAGCTGCGCGTCGACATGCGCACGGAAATCAAGCGCCTGCACCAGCGCATGAACACCACCATCGTCTACGTAACGCATGACCAGATCGAGGCGATGACGCTCGCCACCAAGATCGCCGTGCTGAAGGACGGGGTGCTGCAACAGTTCGGTTCGCCGTCGGAAATCTACAACAACCCGTCCAACATCTTCGTCGCAGACTTCATGGGCTCGCCCGCGATGAACCTGCTCTCGGCAAAAATCGAGCAGAACGGCGCCGGCATGGCCGTCTCGCTTGCCCGTCCCCAGGCCGAACCGCTGGTGCTCTCCGTGCCGAACGCGCCAGGCAGCCTTTCCGCCTACAAGGGCAAGGACGTCATCTTCGGCATCCGCCCCGAGGCGCTGACCGACCCCGACGGCGCGGACCGCAATGCCCGCACCCTTGCCGAGGGCGATTGCCTGATCGAGGTCGTGGAGCCCGCCGGCGCCGACACCTTCGCCGTCACCCATCTCGGTGGCAAGCAGATCGTCGCGCGCCTCCGCGCCGATGTGGGCATTACTCCCGGCCAGACCGCACGCCTCGCCTTCAACCTCGACAAGGCGGTGTTCTTCGACCCCGCAAGCCAGCTTCGCATCGCCTGAGACCGCTATGACAACGCAGCCGGACATCGTCATCATAGGATCGGGAATAGGCGGCTCCACCATGGCCGCCGCCCTTGCCCCGACGGGCGCCAGGATCGTTATTCTGGAGGCGGGCGACCACCTGCCAGATCGCCCGGAAAACCGCGACCAGCGCGCCATCTTCCAGCGCGGCCACTTTCGCCCGAAGGAGATGTGGTACGAGGCCGACGGCACCGCCTTCAACCCCGGCAACTATTACAATGTCGGCGGCAACTCGAAATTCTACGGCGCAGTGCTCGTGCGCTACCGCAAGGAAGACTTCGAGGAGATGAAGCACCGCGACGGCGTCTCCCCCGCTTGGCCCTTCCCCTATGAAGAGCTGGAACCGTGGTATTCCGCCGCCGAAAAGCTCTACAATGTGCGCGGCACGCTGGGCGAGGATCCGACCGAGCCGCACCATTCCGCGCCCTACCCCTTCCCGCCCGTGCCAGATGAGCCCGCCATCGCCAAGGTGCGCGCAAGGATGAAGGCGAACGGGCTGCATCCCTATTCGCTGCCGCTCGGCGTGGATATCGACCGCTGGCTCGCCAAGGCGAAGACACCTTGGGATGCGCATCCGAACGCCAACGACGGCAAGATGGATGCCGAAAGCACCGCACTCGCGGAAGCGCTCAGGCACCCGAATGTCGAGCTGCGGACCAATTGCCGGGTGACCCGTCTCGCCACGGCCCCGCATGGCCGCACCATCTCCACCGTGCATTACATGCGTGGCGATCAGGCGGAGAGCCTTTCGCCGAAGCTGGTGATCCTATCGGCCGGCGCGGTGCAATCCGCCGTGCTCCTGCTGCGCTCGGCCTCGGAAGCTTTTCCGAAGGGGCTCGCCAACAGCTCCGACCAGGTCGGCCGCAATTTCATGAACCACAATTCGAGCGCCGTGATCGGCCTCTCGCCCTTCTATAAAAACACCTCCATCTACCAGAAGAGCTTCGGCTTCAACGACTACTACCTCTCGGACGGCAACGGCGGTGCACCGCTCGGCAATGTGCAGCTTCTCGGCCGCGTCTCCGGAAAAATCCTGAAGGCCAACATGCCCTCCGTGCCGGAATGGCTGCTGGAACACGTCGCCTCCCGTGCCATCGACTTCTACGCCATGAGCGAGGACCTGCCGCATTCCGAAAGCCGCATCATGGTCGATCGCGACCGCATCGTCATGAAGTGGACCCGCACCAACTGGCAGGCCCATCTCGACCTCGTGACCAAGCTGAAAGCCGCGCTGAAGAAGGCCGGCTTCCCCATCGTGCTCGCGCGCGCCTTCGACAAGCGCACGCCCTCGCACCAGTGCGGCACGGTCCGCATCGGCAACGATCCGACAACGGCGCCGCTCGATATCTGGAGCCGCGCCCATGACCATCCGAACCTCTTCGTGGTCGACGCCTCGTATCTGCCGACCTCGGCTGCGGTGAACCCGGCGCTGTCGGTCGCGGCGCAGGCGCTGCGCGTGGCGGACCGCATCAAATCGAGGGATCTCGCCGCATGACGACGCCAGCACGCCCCGTCGCCATCGTCACCGGCGGCCGCCGCGGCATCGGCCTCGGCATCGCAAAAGCCCTCGCGGCGCAGGGCTTCGACATCGCCATCACCGGTATCGGCGACAGCGATGCCGCGACCGACGCCATGCTCGCAGAGTTCGACAGCCGCGCGATCTACCTCAAGGCCGACCTCGCCGATCTCTCCGGCCATGCCGCAACCGTCAAGGCGATCGAAGACCGGCTCGGCGCCATCGGCTGCCTCGTCAACAATGCCGGCATCGCCTCCGTAGTGCGCGGCGATTTCCTCGATCTGGCGCCGGAGAACTTCGACACGATCGTCGCGACCAACCTGCGCGGCACGGTGTTCTTCACGCAAGCCGTGCTGAAGGCGATGCTGCATTCCAAACAGGCCGCCGGCCCGCGCTCGGTCATCAACATCACCTCCGTCTCCGCCTCGCTCGCCTCGCCCGAACGGCTGGACTACTGCATGACGAAGGCCGGGCTCGCCGCCTTCAGCCAGGGGCTGGCGCTGCGGCTCGCGGACACCGGCATTTCCGTCTTCGAGATCCGCCCCGGCATCATCCGCTCCGACATGACGGCTGGCGTTTCGACGAAATACGACACGCTGATCGAAGACGGTCTCGTTCCGATGAAACGCTGGGGCGAACCGGACGACATCGGCTCTGCCGCCGCAGCTTTGGCCACCGGCCAGTTCGCCTTCGCCACCGGTTCGGTGATCAATCTCGACGGCGGGCTCTCGATCGGCCGGCTTTGACAACCTACCTCCCCCCTTTGAGGGTAGGGCTATCGCATATGGAATTCGACTTTGCCGTTTTCCCCTTCTCCCCCCGCGGGGAGAAGGTGGCCCGAAGGGTCGGATGAGGGGGTGACGCGGATGGAATTTTTAGCTTTTTTGTCCTCGGCATCCCCCTCATCCGCCTGCCGGCACCTTCTCCCCCCGGGGGAGAAGGGGAAAACGGCAACGGTTTCCCGCCATATGCGATACCCCTCCCCCTCAAGGGGAGGGTAGAGAACCACTTGAGGAAACGGGAATGACCTACGACTACATCATCACCGGCGCCGGGCCTGCCGGTTGCGTTTTGGCGAACCGCCTCTCGGAAGACCCCACCGTGCGCGTGCTGCTGCTCGAAGCCGGCGGCGGGGACTGGAACCCGCTGTTCCACATGCCGGCCGGTTTCGCCAAGATGACCAAGGGTGTCGCGAGCTGGGGCTGGGAAACCGTGCCGCAGAAGCACATGAAAGGTCGCGTGCTGCGCTATACGCAGGCGAAGGTTCTCGGCGGCGGCTCCTCGATCAACGCGCAGCTCTACGCCCGCGGCAATGCGGCCGACTACGACCTTTGGGCCAGCGAAGACGGCTGCGAGGGCTGGAGCTACCGGGAAATCCTGCCCTATTTCAAGCGCGCCGAGGACAACCAGCGTTTTGCCGACGATTACCATTCCTATGGCGGGCCACTCGGCGTTTCCATGCCGGTCTCGGCGCTCCCGATCTGCGATGCCTATATCCGCGCCGGCCAGGAACTCGGCATTCCCTACAACCACGATTTCAACGGCCGCCAGCAGGCGGGCGTCGGCTTCTACCAGTTGACCCAGCGCAACCGCCGCCGCTCCTCCGCCTCGCTCGCCTACCTCTCGCCGATCAAGGACCGAAAGAACCTGACCATCCGCACCGGCGCCCGCGTCGCCCGCATCGTGCTCGAAGGTTTTCGCGCGGTCGGCGTCGAGGTTGTCACTACGAAGGGCATGGAGACGATCCGGGCGGAACGCGAGGTGCTCGTCTCCTCCGGCGCCATCGGCTCGCCGAAACTGCTCCAGCAATCCGGCATCGGCCCGCCCGACCATCTCAGATCCGTCGGCGTCGCGGTGAAACACGACCTGCCCGGCGTCGGCTCCAACCTGCAGGACCACCTCGACCTGTTCGTGATTGCCGAATGCACCGGCGACCACACCTATGACGGCGTCGCCAAACCACACCGCACGCTCTGGGCCGGCCTGCAATATGTGCTGTTCCGCTCCGGCCCGGTCGCCTCATCGCTCTTCGAGACCGGCGGCTTCTGGTATGCCGATCCGGATGCGCGCTCGCCGGATATCCAGTTCCACCTCGGCCTCGGCTCCGGCATCGAGGCGGGCGTCGAAAGACTGAAAAATGCCGGCGTGACGCTGAACTCCGCCTACCTGCATCCGCGCTCGCGCGGCACGGTCCGGCTGTCGTCCACGGATCCCTCCGCCGCACCGCTGATCGACCCGAACTACTGGGAAGACCCGCATGACCGGAAAATGTCGATCGAGGGGCTGAAGATTGCCCGCGAGATCATGCAGCAGGCCGCGCTGAAATCCTATGTGCTGGCCGAGCGTCTGCCGGGGCCGAAGGTCGTCACCGACGAGGACCTGTTCGAGTACGGCTGCGCCAATGCCAAGACCGACCATCACCCGGTCGGCACCTGCAAGATGGGCACCGGCGCGGACGCCGTGGTCGGTCTCGATCTGAAGGTGCACGGGCTTGAAGGCCTGCGCGTCTGCGACAGTTCCGTCATGCCGCGCGTTCCCTCCGCCAACACCAATGCGCCAACCATCATGGTGGGCGAGAAGGGCGCCGACATCATCCGCGGCCTGCCGGCACTGCCGGCCCAGGTCTTCCAACATGAACGCAACGACGCGCGGCCCCGTGCCCGCGCCAATATCAGATAGGAGACACCATGATCCGCCACTGCGTCTTCATCCACTTCAAGCCGACCATTTCCGCCCACTACAAGGCAGAACTCTTCAACGAGATCGACGCCTTGAAGGCCCGGATTCCAGGCATGCTCGCCGTGCATATCGGCACGAATGTAAGCCCGGAAGAGGGCATGGACAAGGGTTTTGCCGACGGCTTCATCGTCGACTTCGCCGACAGCTTTGCGCGCGATGCCTATCTGGAAGACCCGGAGCACAAGCAGACCGGCGGCCGGCTTGTCGCCGCTGCCGAAGGCGGCATCGCGGGCATCCTTGTCTACGACCTCGAAACCGACGACTAAAGCAATTCCAGCAAAAGTGCGCAGCGGTTTTGCGTCCGGAATTGCGTAAAAACACAGAGATAGAGCGTTTTCGCGATTCGAAGAAACGCGGAAATGCTCTAGACCCGGCCCGCCCGGCGCGACAACACCCGCTCGAGAGCGGAAAAGGCATCGTAGATCAGCACCGCCAGAACGGCGACCACAAGGCCGCCTTGCAGCACGAAGGCGAGGTTGTTGGATTGCAGGCCGGCGATGATGACCTCGCCGAGTGTCTTGGCCGCAACCGTCGAACCGATGGTGGCGGTGGCGAGGCTGATCGTCACCGAAAGCCGGATGCCGGCAAGAACGACCGGCAGCGCCAGCGGCAGCTCCACCTTGGTGAGCCGCTGCCACGCCGTCATGCCCGTGCCGCGCGCTGCCTCGACGATGGCCGGCGGCAGGGTGGAGAGGCCCGTCATGGCATTTTCGAAGATCGGCAGCAGGCCATAGAGGAACAGCGCGATCAGCGTCGGTTTCTCGCCGAAGCCGACGGCGGGAACGGCAAGCGCCAGCACCGCGACGGGTGGAAAGGTCTGGCCGATATTGACGAGGCTTCGTGACAGCGGCAGGAATTCCGCGCCAATCGGCCTTGTGACGAGGATGGCAAGGCTGACGGCGACGATGGTCGCGGCGAGCGTCGCGGTAAAGACCGTCGCAAGGTGCGACAGCGTCAGCGCAAGCAGGCTGCCCTGATTGTAGATCGCCGGTGCATTGGCCTGCACGAGCGGCTTCAACAATGGCTCGAACAGCATGGGCTGGACGAGGAAGGCGATCAGGATCACCAGCGCCGCCAGCCGCAGGAGATTGGGCAGAAACCGCTTCATTGCGGCCTCGCTGCGCGGCGGGTGAGCGCGGCAAGCGTGACGCGACCGAGCGGCGCACCATCAGCAGTGACGACCGGCAGCGCCTCGCGCCCGGACCAGAGCAGCGCGGAGAGCGCATCCCGCTGGCTGAGCGCCGCCGCGATCGGCTCGCCCTCCGCCTCGCCGGCCTCCGCGGCATCGGCCACGGTGCCGATCGACAGCAGTCGGAACGGGCGCTCGCCCGCGCCGATCAGCGTCTCGACGAAATCAGTCGCCGGGTTCACCAGCATGTCCTGCGGCGCCGCGTATTGCACGATCTTGCCCTTGTCCATGACGGCGATCTTGTCGGCGAGATGGAAGGCCTCCTCCATGTCATGCGTGACGAGCACGATGGTGGTGCCGAAATGTTTCTGGATCGCCAGCAGATCCTCCTGCGCCTTGGCACGGATAACCGGGTCGAGCGCGCCAAAAGGTTCGTCCATCAGCAGGATGTTCGGCTCGGCCGCAAGCGCGCGGGCCACCCCGACACGCTGCTGCTGGCCGCCGGAAAGCTCATGCGGATAACGCGGGCCGAAGGCGGTGGGGTCGAGCTGGAAGAGCGTCAGCAATTCCTTGACCTTGGCGTCGATGCGGGGTTTGTCCCAGCCGAGCAGCGTCGGCACCGTGGCGATGTTTTCCGCAACGGTGCGATGCGGGAAGAGCCCATGGCCCTGGATGGCATAGCCGATGCGGCGGCGCAGCTCGTAGCCAGGGATCGCGCTGTTCGGCTCGCCGTCGATCAGGATTTTTCCCGATGTCGGTTCGACGAGGCGGTTGATCATGCGCATCAGCGTCGTCTTGCCGGAGCCGGACGTGCCGACGATGACGGTAATCGTGCGCGGCGCAATCGTCATCGAGACGGTGTCGACGACCGTCGTGTCGCCGTAGCGCTTGGTGATGGTGTCGATCTCGATCATGCGGCCCTGCCGGGTTTGTTGCTGGAAAGTTCGGTTGCCGCATCGAGCACGATGGCAGCGGCGAAGGCGAGCGCCACGGTCGGCACCGCGCCGAGCAGCACGAGATCCATGGCCGTCTGGCCGATGCCTTGGAAGACGAAAACGCCGAACCCCCCGCCGCCGATCAGCGCCGCGATCGTCGCAAGCCCGATATTCTGCACCAGCACGATGCGGATACCGGTGAGGATGACCGGGAAGGCCAGCGGCAGTTCGACGCCGAAAAGCCGCTGGCGATCCGTCATGCCGATGCCGCGCGCCGCATCGTTCGCGTCCCGCGGCACGCCGGCAAGGCCGACCACCGTATTGGCGACGACCGGCAGCAGCGAATAGAGGAAGAGCGCCACGAAGGCGGGTGCGGCGCCGATGCCCCGGATGCCGATTGCCGCGGCCCCGGGCACATTGAGCGCGATCCAGCCGAGCGGCGCGATCAACAGGCCGAACAGCGCGATCGACGGGATCGTCTGGATGATGTTCAGCACGTTGAGCACGCCGGCGCGCAGCGCCTCGACGCGATGGCAGAGAATGCCGAGCGGCAGGCCGACGAGCACGGCCGCCGCCAGCGAACCGAGCGCCAGCATGACATGCCGGCTCGCCTCCAGCCAGAAGGTTTCGGCGCGGCTGCCATATTCCTTGAGGATCGACAGGCCATCCCAGACGCCGGACATCAGCAGCGCCGCAGCAGCGGCAGCAACGACGGCGAGCAGCGCGACCCGGGCAAGCGGCGACAATTTCAGCCGCGCCAGCGCATCGGTGGTCACCAGTGCGAAGGCGAAGCTCGTGAGCCAGAAGCCCGAGGCCGGCGAAACGCGGGCATAGGTATTTTCCGGCGGCGTCAGGTGGCCGGCGGCAAGGCCGATGAGGATGGCGAGCGCAAGCAGCGCGACAAGGCCGAGCACCAGCCGGAAGAGGGTCGGCGTCTTCGCCGCGATGAGGACGATGGCGACGACGGCAAAGGCGAGGAACGCGGCGCCCAGCCCCGCGGGAAGCGCCTCGATGATCGACCGCGCCTCGCCGGGCACGATACGGTTTGCCCGAAAATTGGCAAACGGCGCCAGGAACGCGCCGTAGGCCAGCAATGCGGCGATCACCACGCCGAGCTTGTCGATCCTGAACCGCATGCGCACCTTTCCGGAAGAGACGTCCCCCGCCCGGTCGGGCGGAGGACTGGAGCATTTCCAGCCGAAGCGACTACGCTTTGGCGTCGGATAATGCGGTAAAACAACTAGCGAGCTTACTTGATGAAGCCGTTCTTCTTCAGGAAGTCCTCGGCGACGGCCTTCGCCGGCTCGCCGCCGACCTGGACGCGGCCGTTGAGATCCTGCAGCGTCACGAGATCGAGCTTTTCGAAGACCGGCTTCAAAATTTCCTCGATCTGCGGATTGGCCTTCAGCACCTCCTCACGGATGACCGGCGACGGCTGGTAGACCGGCTGCACGCCCTTGTCGTCTTCGAGAACGACGAGACCCGACGGTGCGATGCCGCCATCCGTGCCGTAGACCATCGCGGCATTGGCATTGTTGGTCTGGTTGGCGGCGGCCGCGATCGTCGCAGCCGTGTCGCCGCCCGAAAGCGTGATCAGCTGTTCCGGCTTCAACGTGAAGGCATAGGTCGTCTGGAAGGCCGGCAGGGCCGCAGCCGAATTCACGAATTCGGACGAAGCCGCGAGCACCACCTGTCCACCGCCGGCAACATATTTGCCGAAATCGGTCAGAGTCACCAGCTTGTTCGGCTCGGCGACATCCTTGCGCAGCGCGATCGCCCAGGTGTTGTTGGCAGGCGACGGCGTCAGCCAGACGATCTTGTTGGCATCGAAATCGAGCGTCTTGGCGAGTTCGTAGGCCTTGGCCGCATCCTTCCAGGCCGGATCGTCGGCCTTCTCGAAGAAGAAGGCGGCATTGCCGGTATATTCCGGATAGATGTCGATCTCGCCCGCGATGATCGCCTGGCGCACGACCGGGGTCGCGCCAAGCTGCACGCGGTCGGTCGTCTCTATGCCGTTGGCATTCAGCACGGCGAGGATGATGTTGCCGAGCACGCCGCCTTCGGTGTCGATCTTCGACGAGACGACGACCTGAGCCTGGGCGGCGCCGGCTGCAAGGCCGAGGGCCAGAGCTGCTCCGATGAATTTGACGACTGGGCGCATGGGAAAACCTTTCGTTCTGTGCGGGAACCCGAAGTGGCATTCAGACCACGTTTGGGAACGCCCGTCCGGGCAAGGCATTTCATATATGGCAGTGAATCGCAAAAAATAGACCGCGTCGCCAAGACTCCACACGACGTTTGTTGCCGCGTTCAAAGCGCTTTCAAGATTGTGCGAAGAGAAGCGGTTTGGCAACAGAAACGCGTTGCAATTGCCGGTCGCATTCGACACTCTCGGCGAAGGCCCGCTCCCATTTCCGATACCGCATTTCATCACCTTGCCGGGGAAACATCCCGGGGCCGATGTCCGGCGCAGATTTCATGAGGGGACACATGAGCATCTATATTCTTGCATTGCTGATCGGCGTGGTGGCAGGGCTTCGGGCGATGACGGCACCGGCCGCCGTCAGCATCGGCGCCGCCCTTGGCTGGCTGTCGGTTTCCGGCACCTGGGCGGCCTTCATGGGCTACCGCTTCACCCCCTACATCTTCGGCCTCCTGGCGCTGGTCGAATTCGTCACGGACCAGTTGCCGAGCACGCCGAGCCGCAAGGTGCCGCAGCAGTTCGGCGCACGCCTCGTCAGCGGCGCCTTCTGCGGCGCGGTTATCGGCACGGCCGGCGGCGCGCTGATCGGCGGCCTCGTTGCCGGCGTGGTCGGCGCGGTCATCGGCACGCTCGGCGGCGCGGAAGCCCGCCAGCGCCTCGTCGCGGCCACCGGCGGCAGGGACCTGCCCATCGCGCTCCTGGAAGACGCCGTCGCCGTGCTGCTCGGTCTCTTCGTCGTCTCGTCGGTCGTCTGATGCGCACGTTCGACGCCATCATCATCGGCGCGGGGCAGGCCGGCCCGTCGCTTGCCGGCCGGCTGACGGCCGCCGGCAAGACGGTCGCCCTCATCGAGCGTAAACTCGTCGGCGGCACCTGCGTCAACACAGGCTGCATGCCGACCAAGGCCATGGTCGCCAGCGCCTATGCCGCCCACCTCGCCCGCCGCGGCGGCGAGTATGGCGTGGTGACGGGGGATATCTCGATCGACTTCGCCAAGGTCATGGCGCGCAAGGACAAAGTGCGCTTCGACGCCCGCAAGGGCAACGAGGACTGGCTGACGGGCATGCAGGGCCTCACCTTCATCCGTGGCCATGCGCGTTTCGAAAGCCCGACCGAAATCCGCGTCGGCGACGAACTGCTATCAGCCGACCAGATCTTCCTCAATGTCGGCGGCCGCGCCGTCGTGCCGGATTTCCCGGGCGTCGGCGATGTGCCCTATCTCGACAATGTCTCGATGATGGAGCTGACCGAGGTGCCAGAACATCTGGTCGTCATCGGCGGCAGTTACATCGGGCTGGAATTCGCCCAGATGTTCCGCCGTTTCGGCTCGCAGGTGACGGTCGTCGAGAAAGGCCCGCGGCTGATCGCCCGCGAGGACGAGGACGTCAGCGCCGCCGTGCGCGACATCCTGGAGCGCGAGGGCATCCATATCCGCACCGGGGCGGAATGCATCCGCTTCTTCGGACAGGAGGCCCACGTCGGGGTGGGCGTCGATTGCACGGCCGGCCCGCCGGAGATCGTCGGCTCGCACATCCTGCTCGCCACCGGAAGGCGGCCGAACACCGATGACCTCGGCCTCGACAAGGCCGGCGTCGCGGTGGACAAGCGCGGCTATATCACCGTCGACGAGCGACTGGAAACCAACGTGCCCGGCATCTACGCGATGGGCGACTGCAACGGCCGCGGCGCCTTCACCCACACCGCCTATAACGACTTCGAAATCGTCGCCGCCAACCTCATCGACAACGAGCCGCGCAAGGTCTCGGACCGTATCCAGACCTACGCGCTCTACATCGACCCGCCCCTCGGCCGCGCCGGCATGAGCGAGACGGAAGCCCGCAAGACCGGCCGCAAGCTGCTCATCGGCACCCGCCCGATGACGCGGGTCGGCCGCGCCAAGGAAAAGGGCGAAACGCTCGGTTTCATGAAGGTGATCGCCGATGCCGAGACCAAGGAAATCCTCGGCGCCTCCCTCCTCGGCACCGGCTGCGACGAGGCGGTGCAGAGCATTTTGGACGTAATGTATGCGGGCAAGCCCTACACGACCATCACCCACGCGGTGCATATCCACCCTACGGTGACGGAACTGATCCCGACGGTGTTCGGGGACATGCAGCCTGTGGAATGAGCAAGGCCCGGGATCGCTCCCGGGCCGTCTGGCACCTACCTCCCCCTTGAGGGGGGAGGTCGCCGCGAAGCGGCGGGTGGGGGTGATCCGCATCCGCGCCGGCATCACGTTTGGAGAGGTCGCGTCACCCCACCCCGGACCTCCGGTCCGACCCTCCCCCTCAAGGGGAGGGTAAGCTGCCGCCCGGCTTTGCGAACCACTCACTACTTCCTGATCGTCAGCGCCGGGTTATGGGCGAAGAAGTTGTGCGGCATGATGTGCACGGTCTTCCACTCCGTCGACATCACCGGCCAGTCTTCCATGCGCGGAATGTGGTGGAAGCCGGCGGAAAACCAGGTGACGATGTCCTTGCCCATCAGGCTCTGGTCCTTCTTCACCCATTCGGCGAGCGTATCCGAGCCATCGCTCTGCATGGCGAACTTGCCGCCGGCATAGCGCTGTTCCGGATCATAGACCGTGTTCCACACCGAATATTCGATATAGGCATTGCGCTTCATCGGCGGGTCGTTCTCGAAATCGAAGGGGCCGTAGGACACGTCGCCATGGTGGATCATGTAACCCGGCTCGTGGCCGAGATAACCCTCACGCGACGGGTCGGAGATGTGGAAGTAGCGCGGCTGCGAGGACGAGAGCTTGTAGCGCGCCTCCATCTCCGTCATCGGCATCTTGTGCTCGACCGTCCACATCGACTTGCGCGGGCTCGACGCATCGAGCTTCGCCGGCACGATGTCCATCGTGGAAAAATGGTTGACCGGCTGGTCGATATCGAAGTCGATGCGGAAGTTGAAGTAGTGGTCGTGGTTGGCGGCGACCAGGTTCGGCGCGATCAGCGTGCCATAGGCCGTGTCCGCCTTCGCCGTCGCGTCCTTCATCGAGGTGGAGGCGACGCCCTTCACCGCATCGAGGCCGGTGGCGCCGACATAGATGTTGACCTGGCCGTTCTGCTGCAGGCGGTAGTCGATCAGATAGTCATAGTTGCCGACTTCCGAGGCCGTGCGCACCACGAGTTCCGTTGCCGGCCGCCCTTCCGCCGGCACCGGGTTTTCCGGCGTCTGCGCGAAGACTTCGAAATGGCGCCAGGCGGGATCGCCGATATTGCGCTCGAAGACGCAGATCGCATCGGGAATGACGAGCGGCGCGCCCTTGTCGTCGGCAATCGTCGCCGGCAGGAAGGTCGCATGCGACGGGCAGTCGATGCCGGCGCGCAAGGGGCTCAGGAACAGGCCGAAACCATATTCCCCGCTGTCCATGTAGGTGCGCCAGTACCAGCCTTCCGTCGGGTCCATATAGGGCACGAAGACTTCGGAGAGATGCGCCTGGTAGATGACCGAGCGCCAGGTGCCGGCATCGTTGACATCGAGATTGGAGACGACGAGGCCAGGGCGCTTGTCGACGCGGAAGTTGAAGCGCCACATATCCCATTCGATATGGCTGCCATCGATCTTGTAGTTCGGGCCGCCTTCCTGCACGAGCTTGACGGGGTTCGTTTCGGCACGCAGCGGCAGGCGCTTGGCGACCTCCTCCTCCGTGTAACCCCAGCCATCCTTCGGCCCTTCGACGACGCCGGTATCGATGACGCGGAGCACTTCCTTCTTGCCGATATCGTAGACGGCGAAGAGGCCTTCGACCGGTTTGGCATAGAAGTTGGAGCCTTCCGGCACCTGGTAACACGGTACCTTCATCAGTCGGGAATTCTGGTATTCCTCCGTGAAGAAATTGCCGCCGGTCAGCGGCAGGCAGAAGGCCTGTTCCGGCTTCAGGCCGCGCTTGGCAAGCCCCGCCACCATGTCCGGATGGCCGAGCGCGCCTTCCAGCGCGTTCATGAACTCGGTGAAGAGCACCATCGGCTGGCCGGCGGTCTTGGCATTGCTCTCGACCGTGCCCTTGGTGATGTTGACGACCGCCTCGCTAAAGCCCTCGGCGCTGGTGAAATAGACCGTCGCCTTGCGGTCGAGGCTGTCGCCTTCCTTCCACGCCAGCACGTCGGCCTTCGCGGGCTCCTTCAGCTCGATCAGCGGATAGAGTGTGTTGTCGTCCGCGACCTTCTGCTCGCGCAGGATCTGGTTGATCTTCTGGTATTCCTCGGCCGTCAACCCGTCGAGCGGATGGGCCGCAGCCGCACCGGCGGCAAGGCCGAGCGCCAGCGCCGACGAGGCCAGGTGTTTGAAAAGTCTCATGATCGTTCCCTCTTCTTGCTTGGTTCTGTCAGGCGAAGACCACCTGGATATCGGTGTATTCGGCAAGTCCCTCTTCGGCGAACTCGACGCCGATGCCGGAGGCCTTCACGCCGCCGAAGGGCGCATTCGGCTGGATGGCGCCGTGTTTGTTGATCCAGACGGAGCCGCAGGCGAGCCGGCTCGCGACCTTCTTGGCGGCCGCGATATCGGAGGACCAGACCGAGCCGCCGAGCCCGTTCGGGCTGTCATTGGCAAGCCGGATCGCCTCCTCCACATCGGAATAGCAGACGATCGGTAGCGCCGGGCCGAACTGCTCCTCGTCGACCAGCGCATCGCCGTTGCGAAGCCCGGCAACGATGGTCGGCGGGAAGAACAGGCCCTCGCCCGGCTCGCCGCCGAGCAGCACCTTGCCGCGCCCCTTGGCATCTGCGACGAGCCGCGAAACCTTGTCGAACTGCATACGGTTCTGGATCGGCCCGAGAATGCTCGCCTCCTCCATGCCGTTGCCAACCGGAATGTTCTTCGCATAGGCAACGAGCGCATCGCAGACGGCGTCGTGGATCGACTCATGCACATAGAGCCGCTTCATCGCCGCGCAGGTCTGGCCGTTGTTGATGAAGGCGCCCCAGAAAAGGCCCTCGGCAATCTTCTCCGGATCGGCATCCGGCAGCACGATGCCAGCGTCGTTGCCGCCGAGTTCGAGCGTCAGCCGCTTCATCGTCTCGGCGGCGGACTGCATGACCTTCTGCCCCGTGGCGCAGGAGCCGGTGAAGACGATCTTGCTTATATCCGGATGCGCCGACATGGCGCCGCCGAGATTGAAGGCCTTGTCGTCGCCCGTCACCACATTGACGACACCCGGCGGCAGCACTTCGTTCATGATCTCGACGAGGCGCAGCGTCGAAAGCGGTGTATGGGGCGACGGTTTCACGACGACCGTATTGCCCGTGCGTAGCGCGGGAAGAATATGCCAGACGGCGATCATCACCGGGAAATTCCACGGCGTGATGGAGCCGACGACGCCGAGCGGCTTGCGGGTGAGTTCGATCCGGCCCTGCTCGTTGTCCTGCAACACTTTAACTGGCAACGAAAGCCCGGTCGTGTAACCCGCCCAGGCGACGGCACCGCCCACTTCCCAGCGCGAGCCGAGACCGTTCAGCGGCTTGCCCTGCTCCAGCGTGATGATCTCGGCAAGCTCTGCCGCATGTTCCTCGATCTTCGCCGTCACGGCGGCGCACGCGGCCTGCAAGGCCTCGTCACCCTGCGCCGACCAGGAGACGAACGCCGCCTTGGCGACGGCGACGGCGGCATCGAGTTCGGCACCGCCCATGTTCGGCGCGCGACCGACTTCCTCGCCCGTCGCCGGATTGAGCACGGCAAAGTCCGAGCCGACACTGGCCGGCTTGCCGCCGATGGTTGCCTTGAATTCCATCATTTCCGCCTCCTCCAAGGAACGGTCCACCTCCGGCGGACGCATCTGGTGGCAGAGAATAGGCGTTGGCGGAGCATCAGACTTGGACGGCGCCGTCCCGCCTCTTGGACAAAAGCGTCAATGGCAGCGCGCGACCGCCCCCGGCGTCGTGCCGTATTTCTTGCGGAACTCGCGGTAGAAATAGGAAAGGTCGTTGAAGCCGCAGTCGAAGGCGACGGCGGTGACGCCTTCCGCGGGCTGGTCCCCCTTGCGGGCGGAAAGCCGTGCATGGGCAAGCTCCAGCCGGCGGTTCAGCAGCCGGTGGCCGGGCGTTTCGCCCAGCGGCCGGAAATGCCGCTGCAAGGTGCGCTCCGGCACGTTGAGGCGGGAGGCCAGTTCGCGCGGGCCAAAGGTGGGGTCCGCGCGATGGCGGTCGATCATCGCGAGCGCTCGTGACAGCAGTGTCTCGGCCGGGCTGGCGGCGCCCATCACGCGCGTCGAATGCAGGTAGGCGCCCATCAGGCAGAGGAAGGCTTCCCCAAGCTGCGCCTGCGCGCCCTCCTCCATCAGCATCTTGGCGATGACCGCGCGCATGGCGAGCCAAAGCGGATCGTCGCGCGAGATCGAAAGCCCGCCGGTGCATAGCGTGCCGAAGCGGTGGACGATCTCGTCGCGCGGAATATGCAGCGACACCTGGTTCGAGCGTTCGCCGCGATAAAGGAAGGTGGAGGGCTTTACGGAGTCGACGAGGAACATGTCGCCGGGCGAGAGCTCCGCAACATGATCGCCCTGCTCGACGCGACACTGGCCGGCATCCTGCACCAGCAGGAAGAAATATTCGCCGGGATCCTGCCGGATGGAGCGGGTGTTGCGCGCGACTTCGGAGGCGTCCAGCGCCACGATCGCCGTATCGAATGGCCCGACGCGCCGCGTGGTGACGTCGCCATTGACCAAACCGCCCCGCCGCATCGGTTCCAGATCGAACGAGCCGCAGACCCGGCGGATCTCGGCTTCCAGAATTTCGACAGGGACCGGTTTGTGTCCCGGCGTCATCAGCGACTGCATCGCGCCCTCCCCGGCTCCAGCAGAATGCCCATTCTCCCAAAAAACTATCTCATCACAGTCCGCAGCGCTTGCCTATCGTCACTCTTTCGCAAGCACGGAAAAACTGCCGGCTTCCGCCGCCCGGCGCAGGCCACCGCAAGGCGGCTCGGCAAGGCCTTCCGAAGCGAGCCGGTCGAGCACCGCCACAACCCCGGCAAGCCCGCGCGCTTCGGCATAATGCATCGGCCCGCCGCGCCATCGCGGAAAACCGTAGCCGTGGATTTTCACGAGGTCGATATCGGCGGAGCGCAGCGCCACGCGCTCTTCCAGAATACGCGTTGCCTCGTTGACCATTGGGAGGATGACAGCATCTATAATCGACGCCTCATCCCACGCCTGTTGTGGCCGACCGGCAGCCTCTTCGGCGATGACCGCCGCCACGGCTTCGGACGGTTTTGGTGCGCGGTCGCCCGGCACATAGTCGTACCAGCCGCCGCCGGTTTTCTGACCGAAGCGCTCCATGGCGCAAAGCCGCTCGGCGACGGGCGCGAAGGCCGTTTCGCCGCGTTCGCGGGCGGCCTTGCGCTGGAAGGCGGCGATGTCGAGGCCGCCGAGATCCTGCGCCTCGAAAGGTCCCATCGGCAGGCCGAAGGCGCGCATCGCGGCGTCGACGGCGGATGGCGTCGCACCCGACAGGAGCAATCGCTCGGCCTGCGCCCGCGTCACCTTCAGGATGCGGTTGCCGATGAAGCCATCGCAGATGCCGGCGCGAACCGGGATTTTCCCGAGCTGGCGGGCGAGCGCAAAGCCGGTCGCCAGAACCTCCGGCGCCGTCGCCTCAGTCGGCACGATCTCCAAAAGCTTCATGACATGGGCGGGGCTGAAGAAATGCAGGCCAAGGAAACGCTCCGGCCGCGCAACACCTTCGCTGATCAGGCTCGGATCGAGATAGGAGGTGTTGGTGGCGAGCACCGCATCCGGGCGGCAGATCGCCGACAGTTTTTCGAAGACGGCGCGCTTCACGGCAAGGTCCTCGAAGACCGCCTCGATGACGAGATCCGTATCGGCAAGCAGGCCATAATCGTCACTGCCGGTGACGCCGGCCATTCGCTCCGCCGCGACCTCGGGCGTGATCCGGCCACGCTTCACGGAGCCGTCGAAGATCGCGCGGATATTGGCAAGCCCGCGCTCGACTGCGGCATCGTCCCGCTCGACGAGCACGACCGGCAGGCCGGCATCGCGCAGTGCCGCGGCGATGCCCGCACCCATCGTGCCCCCACCAATGACGGCGGCGGAGCGCAGGTCACGCGTCGTGACACCGGCAAGCTCGGGCGGGCGGGGTGCCGCGCGCTCGGCGAAGAAGACATGGCGCAATGCAGCCGCTTGCTCCGAGCCGCGGAGCGCCAGAAAGGTCTCGCGCTCGAAGGCCATGGCGCTCGCAAAATCCGTTTCGCTGGCCTTGCGGACGGAGGCGAGCGCGCGGAGCGGAGCGGCTTCGCGTTTCGCCTTTGCCGCGACGGCCTTTTCCGCGCCCTCCCAGAACCCGGCCTCGACCGCGGGGACGGCGCGGCCAGAGATCGGCTGCGGCAGGGGCTTTCCGGCAATCTCGTTTGCGAAGGCGATCGCACCGGCGCGCAGGTCACCATCGATCACCGCATCGACGAGGCCGAGCGCTTGCGCCTTCTTCGCCCCGACCGGACTGCCGCCCGCCACCAACTCGACCGCCGCCGCAGCGCCGATCAGCCGTGGTAGGCGCACCGTGCCGCCGGCGCCGGGGATAATGCCGAGCTTGACTTCCGGCAGGCCTAGGCTGGCGGACGCAACCGCCACCCGATAGGCACAGCCGAGCGCCACTTCGAGCCCGCCGCCGAGCGCGCTGCCATGGATCGCCGCGACCCAGGGCTTCTTCGCGCTCTCGATGCCCGCGACCACATCCGGCAGATGCGGTGGCTGCGGCGGCTTGCCGAATTCGCTGACATCCGCACCGGCGATGAAGGTGCGGCCGGCGCAGATCAGCACGACGACCTTCACCGCCGCATCCGCATCCAACTCCGCCACTGCCTCGACGAGCGCCCGGCGCAGCGCCTGCGACAGCGCGTTGACGGGCGGGTTGTCGACGGTGACGACGGCAATGGCGTTTTCGCGGGCGATGGTGACGGTCATGCTCTCATATTCCCAGATAAGCGGCGCGGATGCGTTCGTCCGCGATCAATTCGGCCGCGGGGCCGGACATGGTGATGCGCCCCGTTTCCATGACATAACCCCGATCCGCGACAGAAAGCGCGCCAAAAGCGTTCTGCTCGACCAAAAGCACGGTGACATCCAGCGCCTTCAGGCTTTTCACCACATCGAAGATCTGCGCAACGAGGATAGGTGCAAGACCCATGCTCGGCTCGTCAAGCAGCAGGCAGGAGGGACGCGCCATCAGCGCCCGGGCGATCGCCAGCATCTGCTGCTGCCCGCCGGAAAGGCCGCCCGCCGCAAGGTTGCGTTTTTCCTTGAGGATCGGGAACAGCACGAAGGCATCCTGCATGTCCCGGTCCACCTTGTCATCAGCGAAGAGATAGGCACCGAGGCGAAGGTTCTCCTCCACCGTCAGGTTGGTGAAAATCTGCCGGCCCTCCGGCGACTGGGCAAGGCCGCGTTTCACGCGGGCATGCGCCGGCACGGATGTCAGCGCCTCGCCACGGAAGAGGATGGAGCCCGACGAGACCGGCTGGATGCCGGAGAGGCATTTGAGCAAAGTCGTCTTGCCGGCCCCATTCGCGCCGACCACGGTGACGATCTCGCCGGAGGCCACCTCGAGGTCGATGCCGTGCAGCACCTCGATGCGGCCGTAGCGCGAGCGCAGCCCCTCAACTCTCAGCATTCTGCACCTCCGTCGCTTGCGCGCCGAGATAGGCTTCGATGACGCGTGGATTGCGCGATATCGCCGTGGGTTCGCCCTCGGCGATCTTCTCGCCGTGATCAAGCACCACGATATGGTTGGAAATGCGCATGACCATCTTCATATCGTGCTCCACCAGCAGGATCGACACGCCCTCGGCCGCGACCTGGGCAATGAGGTGATCGATCTCCTCCGTCTCGACCGCGTTGCAGCCGGCCGCCGGTTCGTCGAGCAGTAGCACGCGCGGTTTCAGCGCCAGCGCACGGGCGATTTCCAGCCGCTTCAATGCCCCATAGGAGAGCGAACCTGCCTCCTGCTCCGCGGCACGGCCGAGGCCGACACGGTCGAGCAGGGCGCGAGCGCTTACCTCCGATGCGTGGCTGCGGCGACGCGCGGCGGGCAGCGAGAAGAGATCGGCAAAGACCGAGCCGCGCTCATGCAGGTGATGACCGGCGACGGCGTTTTCCAGAACGCTCATCGACTGGAAAATCTGCAAATTCTGGAAGGTGCGCGACAGGCCGCGCCGGGCCAGCAGATGCGGCGGCATGCGGGTGACATCCTCGCCATCCAGCACAACACGGCCGCGCGCCGGCGCATAGACGCCGGAGATCATGTTGAACAGCGTCGTCTTGCCGGCACCGTTCGGGCCGATGACGGAGACGATCTCGCCGGGTTTCAAGGAGAAGCTCACATCGTGGACGGCGCGCAGGCCGCCGAAATCGATGCCGAGACCGTCGATCTGAAGCAGGCTCATTCTGCCCTCCCCCGGATGCGGCGCGCGATGGAGGGCAGCAGGCCCTCGCGCAGGAAGATCATGACCAGCATCATCACGAGACCGAGCATGAGCTGTTCGTATTCCTGGAAAACCGTCAGCACCTGCGGCAGCGTGGTGAGGATCGCCGCCCCCAGGATGGCGCCGAGCACCGAACCGGCTCCGCCGAGCACGGTCATCGTGACCATCTCGATCGAATGCATGAAGCCCGCGACATCCGGCGTGATGAACTTGTTCTGCAACGCCAGGAGCGAGCCTGACACCGAGGCATAGACCGCCGAGATGACGAAGGCGACGAGCTTGTAATGCGCCACATCCACGCCAACCGTGCGGGCCGCCACTTCCGACCCATGCAGCGCACGCAGCGCCCGGCCGGTCGGGCTGTGGTAGAGGTTGAGCGCCAGCCACGCACCGATCACCAAAACGAGGCCGGAAAAGGCGTACCAGAATTCGGTATTCGGCAGATCGATGCCGATCGACTTCAGCACGGCGCGCAGGCCGAGTTCCGGCACCGCCATGCCATCCGGCCCGCCGGTCAGTTGCGCCTCGTTCGACAGCACCATGGAGACGAGAATGCCGAAGCCGAGGCTGGCGACGGCGAGGTAATAACCCTTGAGGCGCAGGATCGGCCGGCCGACGAGGAAGGCGATGGCCGCCGAGACAAGCGCACCGAGCACGGCGGCAAGCGCCGGATGCAGGCCGAGATGAACCGGCGCCAATGCGCAGGCATAGGCGCCGATGCCGGCGAAACCGGCATGGCCGAGGCTGATCTGGCCGGCATAGCCGATAAGGATGACGAGCCCCGTCACCGCCAGGCCATTGACGAAGATCAGCGAGCCGACTCGGAAATAGTAGGAGGACGGAAAGAAGACCGGCGCGATCGCGATGACCGCGGCGAGGATGAGGAGCGTGGTCGCCTTGCTGGACAGCCGCATGGTCACACCCGGTCCGTCGACTTGCGGCCGAACAGGCCCTGCGGCATGGCGAAAAGCACCGCGAGGATGACGACGAAAGCCGCCGCATCCTTGTATTGCGAGCTGACATAACCGGCCGTCATTGCCTCAAGAATGCCGAGCAGCAGGCCGCCGACGAGCGCGCCCTTGGGGTTGCCCATGCCGCCGAGCATGGCGGCGGCAAAACCCTTCAGCGCCAGCGCAAGGCCGACATCGTAGCTCGTCAGCGTGATCGGCGTCACCAGCACGCCGGCGAGCGCGCCGATGGCGGCGGACATGGCGAAGGAGAGAGTCATCACATAATTGGTGTTGATGCCGACGAGCTGGGCCGCGACGCGGTTGTTGGCGGTCGCCAGCACCGCGCGGCCGATCAGCGTGCGCGTGAAGAACAGCCAGAGACAGAAGAAGACGGCAAGCGCCCCGGCAATGACCCAGAGGCTTTGCGGCAGGATGGTCGCGCCGCCGATGGCGATCGGCTGGTCGCCGGAAAAGGCCGGGAAGCGGTGAATCTGCTTGTCGAAGACGAGCTGGGCCGCCCCGCGGATGAAGATGGAAGCGCCGATGGTGATGATGATCAGCGAGACGACCGGGGCGCCACGCGCAGGTTCGATCGCCAGCTTGTTCAGCGCCACGCCGACACCCGCCGTCGCGATGATGGCGATGAGGGCGGCAAGCGGCAGCGGCAGGCCGGCGGCGGAGGCGAAGACGGTGATCATGCCGCCGAGCATGACGAACTCGCCCTGGGCGAAGTTCACGACGTCGGAGGCGTTGTAGATGATCGTGAAGCCGAGGGCGACCAGCGCATAGACGGCGCCGACCGTGATCCCGGACAGAAGGAATTGCGTGAGTTCGGGCATGGATGCCTCCGCGAGCCGCGCGATGGTTCCGCTGGCCCGCACCGCATGGCGCAGGCCGGCGGCACGAGGGGGTTATTCGACGATCTTCCAGCTGCCCTTTTCGATCTGCAACATGCGGAACGCCGACAGATCGAGGCCAAGGTGATCTTCCGCCGACATGGTCACCGTGCCCGTCGTGCCGACGAGGCCGGACGTGCCCTCGATCGCATCGCGGATCGCCGACGGCTCGGCGCTGCCTGCCCGCTTGATCGCATCGACGAGGATGCGCAGCGCGTCATGGGCATACCCGCCGAAGGTCGAGACCGGCTTGCCGGTGGCCTTCTCATAGGCTTCCTTGTAGGCGACGACCACGGCGCGCTGCGGATCGTTTTCCGGCAGCAGACCGGCGACGAGCAGCGCCGTGCCCGGCAGGCGCACGCCTTCCGCGGCTTCCGCGCCGGCCAGCTCGATGAAACTGTCCGAGGCGACGCCATGCGACTGGTAGAGCGGCAGGCCGACGGCAAGCTGCGCGTAGTTGCGCGTCACGATCGCCGGCCCCTGGCCGAAGCCGGGGTTCAGCACCGCCTGGATGCCGCCCTTGCCCTTGATGTTGGTGAGCTGCGGCGTCATGTCGGCATCGGTCGGGCCGTAGGTCTCGTCGGCCAGAACTTCGATCCCGTAGTCGCCGATGATCGCAAGGCACTGCTTACGCATCGAGGCGCCAAAACCGTCGGAACCGGAGATCAGGCCGATCTTGGTAAAGCCGTTCTTCTTCATGTCCTCGAAGATCTTGGCGCAGGCCATGCGGTCGGTGTGCGGCGTCTTGAAGGTATGAGGCTGGACGGGATCGATGATCTCGATGGCGCCGGCAAGCGAGATGAATGGCACTTCGGCATCCTCGAAAACGGGGATGATCGCCATGGAGGTGCCGGTCGTCGTGCCGCCGATCACGGCGACCACTTCGTCGTCCTCGAGGAGGCGGGTCGCGAAGGTGCGCGCCTTGTTCGGGTCGCCGCCATCGTCATACATGATGAGCTGGAGCTGCTCGCCATTGACGCCGCCCGCCGCATTGATCTCCTCGACCAGCATTTTCAGCGTTTTCGCTTCCGGATCGCCAAGGAAGGAGGCGGGACCGGTTTCCGAAATCGTGGCGCCGATCTTGATATCGGCAAAGGCGGGTGCTGCAAGGCCGAGGACCAGCGCGAGCGCCGTGGTGGTAAGCGAAAATTTCATGTCGGTTTCTCCTCCCAACAAAGACAAAGGGTTTAAGTCGAAGCTCCTCTCACGCCGCCACGGGGCGGCGCCACATCACCACGCGGAACCGGTTCGCGACGAAAGCCGTGTCCGTCAGGCTGGCATTGCCCGCGGGGTTCGCACCGGTGACGTGGAAATCGCTGAAGGCGGCGCTCTGGTTCACATAGATGCCGCCGGTCAGGTTGACCGAAAGATTGACGCCTGCCGTCGCGAAACGATCGGCGGCGGCAAGGATACGCGCCTCGTCGGTTTCGTAGAGAGCGGCGGTGATGGCGCCCTTGCGCTCGGCAAGATCGGCAGCGCGGTTCACGCCGTCGGTCACGTCATCGACCGCGACGACGAAGGTAATCGGCCCGAAACGCTCTTCCCCATAGGCCTCCGCATCCGCCGCATCGACGGCGAGAATCAGCGGGGTCGCAGTGCGCGCATCGTCCAGGCCCTCGATGGGCACGGAGTCACGCACGACGCGGCCGAGCGGCCGGCTCGTGGCAATGCGGGCGAGCGTCGCCGGATTGGCGATGGCGCCGCAGACACCGGCGGCGCGCGCCGGATCGGCCAGCAGGCCATCGGCGGCGGCGGCGATGCCGGCCGCGACCTCGTCAAAACTCTTGTGGCCCTCATCCGTCTCGATGCCGTCGCGCGGCACGAAAATATCCTGCGGCGCGGTGCACATCTGGCCGGAATAGAGCGACAGCGAGAAAGCGATATTGCCGCACATGCCCGCGAAATCGTCGGTGGCGCCGATGACGATGGAATTGACGCCCGCCTCTTCGGTGTAGACATCGGCATTGCCCGCATTTTCACGCACCCAGCTGCCAAAACTGTTGGAGCCGGTATAGTCGATGATGGCGACCGCCGGATGCTGCACGAGATCCTTGGTGATCTCGGCGCCGGGCGCGTCAGCGGCGAGCAGCACGATATCGGCCGTAAAACCTTCCTCCACCAGCACCTGGCGGGCGATCTCGACGGTGATGGCGAGCGGCAGGATCGCCGCCGGATGCGGCTTGACGATGATGGTGTTACCGGTCGCGAGGCTCGCAAAAAGGCCCGGATAGCTATTCCAAGTCGGGAAGGTGTTGCAGCCGATGACAAGGGAAACGCCGCGCGGCAGGATGCGCCAGTGTTTTTCCATGACGATCGGCGCGCCCTTGCCCTGCGGCTTGGTCCAGGCCGCCTGCGCCGGTATGCGGCTCATCTCGGCATAAGCATAGGCCACGGCTTCGAGGCCGCGGTCCTGCGCATGCGGACCGCCCGCCTGGAAGGCCATGGCGAAGGATTGACCGGTCGTGTGCATGACGGCGTTCGCCATCTCGAAACTGCGGGCATTGAGACGGGCGAGGATTTCGAGACAGATGCCGGTGCGCACCTCCGGCGCGGCAGCGGCCCATTGCGGCGCAGCGGCGCGCGAGGCCATGATCAGCATGTCGGCGGATGCGGCGGGATAGCTGATGCCGAGGGACGATCCGTAAGGCGAGACTTCCGCACCGACCGTGCCGTCCGACGGATGGTCGGGCAGGTCGAAGGCCCTGCCGCGCCGCGCCTCATAGGCAGCGATGCCGTCGTCCTTGGCGGTTTCGCCGTAGATCTTGCCGCTCGGCACTTCGGGATAGGCGGACCAGTAGTCACGCTTGGCGGCGGCAGCAAGGGCCGCTTGCAGCGTCGGGCGATGGCGCTCGAAAAGTCCGGTCATCTCTGGCTCCTCCCAGTCAGTGAATTTATAATTGACCGACCGTTCGGTTTATGCAAGAGTTTTTTTACGGTCGCCGCTGGGAAGGGTGACAGGGAGGAAAAATGTCCACATCCGACACCATTCTGTCGGCGCTTGCCAACGGTGTCCTCAGCCTCACGCTGAACCGCCCGGACAAGCTCAACGCCTTCAACGAAGAAATGCATCTGGCGCTGCGCGCCGGCTTCGAGCGCGCGCATGCCGACGAGAGCGTGCGCGCCGTGCTGCTGACCGGTTCCGGCCGCGGTTTTTGCGCGGGGCAGGATCTCGGCGACCGCGACCCGAAGAAGGGCGTGTCGGATCTCGGCCATACGATCGAGACCTATTACAATCCGCTGCTGCGCCTCATCCGCAGCCTTGAAAAACCGGTGCTCTGCGCCGTCAACGGCGTCGCCGCCGGGGCCGGCGCCAACATCGCCTTCGCCTGCGATATCACGCTCGCCGCCCGCTCCGCCCGTTTCATCCAGGCCTTTGCCAAGATCGGCCTCGTGCCGGATTCCGGCGGCACCTGGAGCCTGCCGCGCCTCATCGGCGAGGCGCGCGCCAAGGCGCTGACGCTGACCGCCGAACCGCTCGGAGCGCAAACCGCCGCCGACTGGGGCCTCATCTGGCGCGCCGTCGATGACGACACGCTGATGGAAGAGGCGACGGCGCTCGCCACCCGCCTCGCCGCCGGCCCGACCAAGGGTCTCGGCATGACCAAGCGCGCCATCCAGGCCGCTGCCACCAATTCGCTCGACGAACAGCTCGACCTCGAACGCGACCTGCAACGCGAGGCGGGCCGCAGCGCCGACTATGCGGAGGGTGTCGCCGCCTTCCTCGAAAAGCGCAAGCCGGAGTTCAAGGGCAAATGAGTGCCGCGAGCCTTTCTCCCCAGACGTTGGCCGAAGCCTGCGCCAAAGCCATGTGGGACGACGACAATGCCACCCGCCATCTCGGCATGGAGCTGATCTCCGTCGCCCCCGGCGAGGCGACGATCACGATGACGATTGCGGAAACCATGACCAACGGCCACGGCACCTGCCATGGCGGCTACATGTTCACGCTGGCGGATTCCACCTTCGCATTTGCCTGCAACACCTACAACCAGCGCACCGTCGCCCGGCACTGTTCGGTGACGTTCCTCGCGCCGGCTTTCCGGGGCGACCGGTTGACGGCGACGGCGCGGGAAGTCTCGCGCCGCGGGCGGGGCGGCATCTACGATATCCGCATCACCAATCAGGAGGGCGAGCATGTCGCGGAATTCCGCGGCCACTCGCGAACGGTCAAGGGCACCCATCTGCCGGAGTGAGGCAGACCATCCCGCATTCTCGGAGGAGATTTTATGGAAGACCTGTCCCCCCGCCCCGGCGAGCTCGAAGCGATCGAGACGGCGTCGCGCGACGAGATTTCCGCGCTGCAGCTCGAGCGCATGAAATGGTCGCTGAGCCACGCCTACGAGAATTCCCCCTTTTACCGCCAGCGCTTCGACGAGGCCGGCGTGCACCCCTCCGACCTCAAGACCCTGTCGGACCTCGCGAAATTCCCCTTCACCACCAAGAAGGACCTGCGCGATACCTATCCCTTCGGCATGTTCGCCGTGCCGCGCGAAAAGCTCGCGCGCATCCACGCCTCCTCGGGCACGACCGGCAAGCCGACCGTCGTCGGCTACACGAAGAACGACATCGACACCTGGGCGACCGTCGTCGCCCGCTCGATCCGCGCCTCCGGTGGCCGGGCCGGCGATATCGTGCATGTCGCCTATGGCTACGGCCTCTTCACCGGCGGCCTCGGCGCCCACTATGGCGCGGAGAAACTCGGCTGCACCGTGGTGCCGATCTCCGGCGGCATGACCGAGCGACAGGTCACGCTGATGCAGGATTTCAAGCCGCGCATCATCATGGTCACCCCCTCCTACATGCTCTCCATCCTCGACGAATTCCGCAAGCACGGCATCGACCCGCGCGAAAGCTCGCTCGCCGTCGGCATTTTCGGTGCGGAGCCCTGGACCAACGCCATGCGCGAAGAGATCGAGCAGGCCTTTGACATGCACGCCGTCGATATCTACGGCCTGTCGGAAGTCATGGGCCCGGGCGTCGCCAACGAATGCGTCGAGACGAAGGACGGGCTGCACATCTGGGAAGACCATTTCTATCCCGAGATCATCGACCCGGTGACGGGCGACGTGCTGCCGGATGGCGAGATGGGCGAACTGGTCTTCACCACGCTCACCAAGGAAGGCCTGCCGATCATCCGCTACCGCACGCGCGACCTGACGCGGCTCTTGCCCGGCACCGCCCGCGCCATGCGCCGCATGGAAAAGATCACCGGCCGCTCCGACGACATGATGATTCTCCGCGGCGTCAACGTCTTCCCGACGCAGATCGAGGAGCAGATCCTGAAATGTCGCGGGCTGGCGCCGCATTTCCAGATCGAACTGACGCGCGCCGGCCGCATGGACAACATGACGGTCCATGTCGAATGTACGCTGGAAGCCACCGATGAGGGCGCACGCGCGGGATCGGCCAAGGAACTCGCCCACCACATCAAGAGCGTGGTCGGCGTCTCCACCAGGATTCTCGTGCACGAGCCAGGCGGCGTGGCGCGCTCCGAGGGCAAGGCAAAGCGGGTGGTCGACAACCGCCCGAAAGAATGAATCTACGAAGTGTCGGGATAGCCCGGCACCGGATTGACTGTGTATAGGGAGGGCGGCCGCCCTCCCCGCGACCCGATCAGCCCGCAATGAGCAGAGCAGAACGACATGGCACGCACACGCGCAGTGGATTTCGAGGAAAAACAGCGGGGCATTCTCTCAAGTGCCGCGGCGGTGTTCGCCGAGATGGGCATGGAGAAAGCCTCCATGTCGCTGATCGCCTCGCACAGCAATGTCTCCAAGGCCCTGCTCTACCACTACTACCCGAGCAAGGACGCGCTGATCTTCGACATCGTGCGCACGCATCTGTCGGAGCTGGAAAGCGCAATCGAAGCCGCCGACCGCCCCGACGTCGCGCCGCAGGAGCGGCTGCGCCTGCTGGTGAAGGCCGTGCTGGCGAATTACGAGGGCCGCGACAACGAGCACAAGGTGCAGCTCAACGGCACCAGCGCGTTGTCCGAGACGCAGCTCGCCGAATTGCAGGCGATCGAGCGGCAGATCGTCAAGCGCTTCTCCGGCGTCATCCGCGACATCAACCCGGACCTCAACAAGGACCGCCCGCTCCTGATGCCCGTCACCATGTCGCTCTTCGGCATGATGAACTGGGTCTATATGTGGTTCCGCCCGAACGGGCCGATCACGCGCGACGAATATGCGGATATCGCAACGACGCTCATCCTTGAGGGCGTCAAGGCTGTAAGCTAAGACTTACACATCCTAATTGGCGCGCGTCGGCCGCGGCAGTGTACGTTCCGTCACCGGGCAACCGTCTTGGATCCTGGTCCAGGACGAGACATTGAGCTTCATCTCGCAACGCGCGAGATAGGAACCGCCATCGACCCTCAAGCAGGACGTCTGCCCGAGTTCGAACATGACACCGCGATTTCGGCATTTGCAGTTGTGAGCATCCGCCAGGGCGGGGATCAGGGCCAAAGCCAGACCGGGTATGAGCACTCCAATATGCATGGCCGATGCTCCGGATGAAGGCTGACAGAATACACCTCGACGACAATATCGTCAAAGTGGCTGCCAGGCGTGCGGCGATAAGCCGGACACAGCGCTGGAACTCTTATTCGCCATCCTTCTCCACATCCTTGCCCGTCGCCGCGACCGACTCCAGCCGCTCGGCAAACTCGCGCCGCAGTGTGCGGCGCAATTCAGCAGCCTTGTAGCGCCTGAGATCCGTGGCATCTTTCGGCTGCAGTTCCGGCACGCGCACCGGCTTTCCTGCGTCGTCCACGGCGACCATCGTGAAATAACAGGAATTGGTGTGCCGGCGCTGGCCGGAGCGGATGTTTTCCGCCTCGACGCGGATGCCGATCTCCATGGAGGTGCGCCCGGTATGGTTGACCGAAGCGCGGAAGGTGACGAGTTCGCCGACATGGATCGGCTCCTTGAACATCACCTGATCGACCGACAGCGTCACCGCATATTGCTGCGAATAGCGCGAGGCGCAGGAAAAGGCGACGCGATCGAGCAAGTTGAGCAGCGCACCGCCGTGGACCTTACCGGAAAAATTCGCCATGTCGGGCGTCATCAGCACGGTCATTTCCAGGCGGCGCGGGTCCATATGGTCACTCTCTCGTTTTGGCCACCATCGTCAGAACGTCGTACTGCGCGACCGTGGCACCGGTTTGATTGGTCACCTGGCAATCCCAGCGCACCTCGCCGTGCTCGGCATTGGCGCGCGGATTGATCTCCTTGCAGGTGAGCTGCACCTTCAGCGTATCACCCGGATTGACCGGTGTCAGGAAGCGCAGGTTGTCGACGCCGTAATTGGCAAGCACCGGACCCGGCGCCGGGTCGACGAAGAGGCCGGCGGCAAACGACACGATGAGATAGCCATGTGCCACGCGTCCGTCGAAGAACGGGTTGGCCTTGGCGGCTTCCTCATCCATGTGGGCGTAGAAGGTATCGCCGGTGAAGTTGGCGAAATGTTCGATATCGTCAAGCGTCACCGTGCGCGTCGCCGTGATGAGCTGGTCGCCGATCCGGAGTTCCGCCAGCGACTTGCGGAACGGATGCTCGCCGCCCGCCCGCGCCTCGGCACCCTGCATCCAGCGGCCGGTGACAGCGGAAAGCAGGGTCGGCGCGCCCTGGATGGCGGTGCGCTGCATGTAATGTTTGACGCCGCGCATGCCCCCAAGTTCCTCGCCGCCCCCGGCACGGCCGGGACCGCCGTGCACGAGGCCGGGCAACGGCGAACCATGGCCGGTGGAGGATTTGGCGCTGACGCGGTTGCCGATCATCACGCGGCCGTGGAACGGCGCAAGGCCGAGCACAACCTCTTCAGCAAAAGCCGGATCGTTGGTGAAAACCGAGGCGACGAGGCTGCCCTTGCCGCGCATCGCAAGGTCGACCGCCTCTTCCGCCGTGTCATAGGGCATCACGGTGCTGACCGGGCCGAAGGCCTCGACATCGTGCACCGCGCGAGCAGAACCCGGCTTGTCGCAATAGAGCAGCACCGGATTGAGGAAGGCCCCTGCCACGGCGTCGCCGGACTGGACGCTCGGACTATCAGGGTCGCCGGCGACGATTTTCGCATCCGCAGAAAGATCGCGAATGCGCGCGCGAACCTCCTCGCGCTGGTCGAGGCTGGCGAGCGGGCCCATGCGGACGGCTTCATCGGCCGGATTGCCGAGCGCCGTCTTGCCGAGGCGGGCGCGCAGGCTCTCGATCAGTGCCTCGCTAAAGGCGCGCGGCGCGATGACGCGGCGGATCGCGGTGCACTTCTGCCCGGCCTTCACCGTCATCTCGCGGGCAACTTCCTTGACGAAGAGGTCGAACTCTTCCGTGCCGGGCGCGGCATCGAGGCCGAGCACGGCGGCGTTGAGACTGTCGGCCTCCATGGTGAAGCGCACGGAGTTTTCGACGATCGCCTTGTGCGTCTTGAGCCGCCGGCCAGTCGAGGCCGAGCCGGTGAAGGTTACGGCATCCTGGCCTTCGACATGGTCGAGCAGATCACCGACCGAGCCGCAGACGAGCTGCACCGCACCCTCCGGCAGGATGCCGGTTTCCACGATACGGCGGACCATGAGTTCGGTGAGATAGGCCGTCTGGCTCGCCGGCTTGACGATGGCCGGAACGCCGGCCAGCAATGTCGGCGCCAACTTTTCCAGCATGCCCCAGCAGGGGAAGTTGAAGGCATTGATATGGACCGCGACTCCCTGCAACGGGCTCAGGATATGCTGCGCGGAAAAGGTACCGTCCTTGGAGAGCAGTTCCACGTCGCCATCGAGCAGCACGCGGGTGTTCGGCAGCTCGCGCCGGCCCTTGGAAGCATAGGAGAGCAGCGTGCCGATACCGCCTTCGATATCGACCCAGCTATCGGCGCGGGTGGCGCCGGTCGCGGTCGAAAGCGCATAAAACTCTTCCTTGCGTTCCATCAGCGCCTGGCCGATTGCCTTCAGCATGGCGGCGCGTTCGTGGAAGGACAGACGGCGCAGCGCCGGGCCACCCTTTTCGCGGCCATAGGCGAGCGCTGCCCTGAAGTCCACGCCGGTGGAATCGATGAAGGCGACCGGCGCACCCGTCGAGGCGTCGAGCAGCGGCACACCTTCCCGGGCGCCAGCGACCCACTGGCCGCCGACATAGCTTTCAAGCCGGCGCGGCCGGTTTGCCATGATGTTCATCTCACTGTCCTTTTAAGGCAAGCGCAGAAAGCTGCGCATCGACCTCCGCCCGCCATTCGGCAAGCAGGGTCTCGTTTTGCGTATGCCGCAGCCCGAAGCGCGACAGCGTCTCGAAGCGGGCCGAACCCGAATGGCCGAAGCTCGCGGCAACACGGGGATACCAGTAAGCGACGGAGCTTTTGGCCTTCGCATGGCCTTCCGCATCATCGACGATGCGGACGAGACCAGCGAGGCCGAGTTCGGCGTGCCGCGTCTCGCGCGGCAGGATGGCGCGGAAAACCTCGGCGAGCGGCTGATAGGAAACGCGCGCAAACTCCTTTATCTGCACGACGCTCGCCCGGCCCATCAGCACGTTCATGACCACGGCATCCACCCAGCCTTCCAGCGGATAGTGGAAGACGGAAAGCCGCATGTCGCCACCCTGCCGGGCCGCGCCGATATCCGCCTCGCGGGAAAGCCGCGCGGCCCAGGGATGATGCACGGCGTAGCGTCCACCATCCGCGCCGAAGGTTTCCATGATCGCCAGCACCTTGCCGGCGTGATCGGCCTTTTCCAGCACGATGCGGGCGGCGGAGATACGCTCCTGAATGCCCGGCGCATCGTTGATCACATCGGCAAAACCGGCGGAACCGGCAAGCTCGCTATCCACGAAGCTCGCCATCAGGCGCAGCAACTCTCCACGATAGCGCGGCGGCACATTGGCCGGCGACGTGAGCACGCCGCCTTGCACAAGATAATCCTCGATCGGCATCGTATCGGACATGCGCGTTCCCCCTACTGGTCGTAGCTGACGACGATGCGGTCGGTGAGCGGGTAGCACTGGCAGGTCAGGACATAGCCCTGGCGCACCTCGTAATCTTCCAGCGCGTGGTTGGTTTCCATCTCGACTTCCCCTTCCAGAACCTTGGCGCGGCAGGTGGAACAGACACCCGCCTTGCAGGCGTAAGGCGCGTCCATGGCATTTTCGAGCGCGGCATCGAGCAGGCTCTGGCCGTGCTTGGGGAACTTGAACATGCGCGTCGCGCCGTCGAGCGTGACGGTCGCCTCGCAGGCGGCCGCGTGATCGGCGCCGTTGGCCTGCTCCACCTTGCGACGCGCCCGGCCGGGCTGCGAGGAAGCAAAAAGCTCGAACTTGATCTGGTCATCGCGAAGCCCGTGCTCGCGCAGCGCTGCAGCGATGGCCAGCATCATCGGCTCCGGGCCGCAGATGAAGGCCGTCGTCACCGACTTCGGGTCGATCCAGTTCTTGAACAGCGCCGCGCATTTCGCGCCGTCGATGCGGCCGGTGAAGAGGTCGATATCCTGCGCCTCGCTCTCCAGCACATGCAGCACGGAGAGCCGGCCGAGATAGACGTTCTTCAGGTCCTCCAGCTCCTCGCGAAACATGATCGAGCTGATCTGCCGGTTGGCATAGACCAGCGTGAAGCGGGCGCGCGGCTCGCGGGACAGCACCGTCTTGATGATCGAAAGCACCGGTGTGATGCCGCTGCCGCCGGCAAAGCCGAGATAGTGTTTTGACACGTCCGGCTCGAGCGCCGTGAAGAAGGCGCCCATCGGCGGCATGGCCTCCAGCGTGTCGCCGGCCTTCAGGTTCTCGTTGACCCAGGTGGAAAAGCACCCGCCATCGACGCGCTTGATGCCGACCTTCAGCACACCCTCGTCCTTGCCGGCGCAGATCGAATAGGAGCGGCGCAGCTCTTCGTCCTCGAATTTGCGGCGAAAGGTCAGGTACTGCCCTTGCGTGAAATCGAAGACGGCGCGGTCCTCGTCAGCGGGCCGGAGCGTGACCACGACCGCGTCGCGCGTCTCGCGGCGAATATCGGTCACGGTCAGGGGATGAAAACGTGCCATGCGCGGGCCTCTCCCTAATGGGTTAGATGCACTTGAAATAATCGAACGGTTCCAGGCAGTCGGTGCAGCGATAGCTCGCCTTGCAGGGCGTCGAGCCGAACTGGCTGATCTTTTCGGTGTTCGTCGATCCGCAGCGCGGACAGGCAATCGTCAGGTTCGAGCGACCCGAAAGCCGGTCGATGCGTTTCATCAGCACGCCATCGACAGCCGTGCCGTCGATCGGCGGGGCGATGCCGTAGTCGCGCAGCTTCTCGCGGCCCTCGGCGCTGATCCAGTCCGTCGTCCAGGCGGGCGAAAGCTGGCGTTCCAGTCTCACCTTGGAAAGCCCCTTGTCCGCCAGCGCCGTCTCGATATCGAGGTTGATGATCGTCGTGGCGGGGCAGCCGGAATAGGTCGGCGTCACCGTCACCACCAGCGTATCGCCCCGCCAGGCAACATTGCGGATGATGCCGAGGTCGGTGAGCGAGATCACGGGGATTTCCGGATCCGGCACCTCAGCCAGCCAGTGCCAGACCTCATCGATCGAGGGACGCAGCGCCGGGTCCATGACCGCCTCCTACCAGGTGGCGCCCGGATAGGCGCGCTGGAGGAACTGCATCTCCGACAGGATGAAACCGAGATGCTCGGTGTGCACGCCGCGCCGGCCGCCCTTGTGCATGTAGCCGTCGGCGGGCTTCTTCAGCGTGCCTTCGGTAAGCGCTTCGGCCACGATCTCGTCCCAGCCGGCCTTGAGGCTCTGCGGCTCCGGGATGACGCCGGCTTGCACGAGTGCCGCATCCACCGCATCGCCGGCAAACATCTCGCCGGTATAGGGCCAGAGGTCGTCCAGCGCCTCCTGCATGCGGCGATGGCTTTCGGCGGTGCCGTCGCCGAGGCGGATGACGAGGTCGCGGCTGCGATCGAGATGGTAGGAGACCTCCTTGAAGGCCTTTTCCGCAATCTCGGCGATGCGCTTCTCGGTCGAGCCTTTCAGCGCCTTCAAGAGCAGGTAGTGCCAGGCATCGAACAGGAACTGCCGCATCAGCGTCTTGCCGAAATCGCCGTTCGGGCGCTCGACCAGCAGGATGTTGCGGAAGTCGTAACCGTCGCGCAGATAGGCAAGGTCATCGGCCGAACGCCCCTTACCCTCCACTTCGCCGGCAAGGCCGAGCCAGAGCTGCGTCTGGCCGATCAGGTCGAGCGCGGTGTTGGCGAGCGCGATATCCTCCTCCAATGCCGGCGCATGACCGCACCATTCGGAAACGCGATGGCCGAGGATCAGCGCGTTGTCGCCGATGCGCAGCAGGAATTCGAGGAGTGCGGCCTGATCGACCGCCGGTTCAAGTGCCGCGGCCGCCATCACATGTGCCCCACTTCATCCGGAATGTCGAAGAAGGTCGGGTGACGGTAGACCTTGGAGTTCGACGGGTCGAACAGCGGCCCCTTTTCCGAGGGCGCACTGGCGGTGATCTCGGCGGACCGCACCACCCAGATGCTGACACCCTCGTTGCGGCGCGTATAGACGTCGCGGGCATTGTTGATCGCCATCTCGGCGTCGGGCGCGTGCAGGCTGCCGACATGGCGATGGTTGAGGCCGTGCTGACCCCGGATGAAAACTTCCCAAAGCGGCCATTCGCTGGACATCGTGCTCTCTCCCTTACTCGGCGGCGATCTTGGCTGCGGCGCGGCGCTCGGCTGCCTTTTCGGCATGCGCCGTCAGGCCGTCGCGGAACCACGCGCCTTCGCTCCAGGCCTTCTTGCGGGCGTTTAGGCGCTCCGCATTGCAGGGACCGTTGCCGGCGATCACGTTGAAGAATTCCTCCCAGTCCGGCTCGCCGAAATCGTAGCCGCCTTTTTCCTCGTTCCACTTGAGGTCCGGGTCCGGCACGGTGAGGCCGAGATACTTTGCCTGCGGCACGGTCTGGTCGACGAATTTCTGGCGCAGCTCGTCGTTGGAATTCTGCTTGATCTTCCAGGCCATCGACTGCGCCGAATGCACGGAAGCATCGTCCGAGGGACCGAACATCATCAGCGACGGCCACCACCAGCGGTTCAGCGCATCCTGCACCATGGCTTTCTGCGCCGGCGTGCCCTTCACCATGCGTGTCAGGGCGTCAAAACCCTGGCGCTGGTGGAAGCTTTCCTCCTTGCAGATGCGCACCATGGCCCGCGCATAGGGGCCGTAGGAACAGCGCTGCAACGGCACCTGGTTCATGATGGCCGCGCCATCGACCAGCCAGCCGATCGCGCCGATATCGGCCCAGGTCAGCGTCGGATAGTTGAAGATCGAGGAATATTTGGCCTTGCCGGAATGCAGCTGCTCGTACATCTGGTCGCGGCTGATGCCGAGCGTTTCGGCGGCACAATAGAGATAGAGGCCATGGCCAGCCTCGTCCTGCACCTTGGCGAGCAGGATGGCCTTGCGCTCCAGCGTCGGCGCGCGGGAAATCCAGTTGCCCTCGGGAAGCTGGCCGACGATTTCGGAATGGGCGTGCTGGCTGATCTGGCGCACCAATGTCTTGCGATAGCCTTCCGGCATCCATTCCTTCGGCTCGATCTTCTGGCCGGCGTCGACGCGTTCCTGGAAGGCACGTTCGACAGGATCCATCTCGTCGAGGGACCGGACGTGGGCCGCATCGGTCTTTACCATCTGGGCATACATGGTCTTTCTCCTGTGCTTACGCAGCCATACCCACGACGTCCATGCCGGAGCCACAGAGGCGGTTGACGATGGTGGCGGGAATCGAAACGGCAAAGCCGGAAAGCGGCAGGGCCGCCAGATCGTCGGCACGGACCGACGACAACAGGCCGCCATAGCGGCCGATGGGCGTACGGACAGCATCGCAGATGAAGGCTTCGGACACTCGGTTTCCTCCCTGTACCGAAGGCCGGCTTGCCTCTCCCGAAACATTCGCCGACCGATCGGTTGGTTATTTATCATCCAATACGTCACAAATCAATGGCACTTTCTCCAAATTTTGTGACGTTTTATTCCAACAGTCGATATCATAGCACAAACGGCATTTTTCCGTGTGAAAAGTGCCTCAGATGGCGTCGCGCAACAGCGAAAGGCGGCGCAGTGTCGCCTCGCTGGCCTCCGGCAATGCACCGTCCGCCGTCACGAAATGGCGCGCGACATGCTGGTCCGCCTCGGGCGAGAGACGAAGATAGAGATCGTTGAACAGCCGCCGCGCTTCCTCGCCCGGCCAGTCCGTAGGCAGTGCCGCCTGCGGCAGGCGCGGATCGCGCAGCACGACGAGGCGGAACTGGTGGACCAGCACCAGCCGGGCGGCGAGGCTTTCGGCAGCGCTCAATCGCGCGCCGCCAGCGAGCAGATCGGCAAGCCGCCCGAACCGCCCGATAAAGCCGCGATAGGAATCCGCGTGCTGCGCAAGGTTCCAGTGATCGGCCGCAAAGGCGCCGAGGCCGCCTTCACCGCTCACGACCTCCGCCCGGAAGAGCACGGCCGGCTGTTTCAAGGACGGCATGGGCCGCGCGCCGACGGCAAGCCTTGGCCCCAGCCGCGCATGGCCGGCGCGCTCCAGCACCTGCATCGCCTCATCCGGCGCCGCACCCGTCAACTGTACGAAATGCCAGTCCGCTACCTCCGGCGGGCCGAACAGCATGCGGGCGGCGGCGGCAAATTCGGTGCGCGCCGGCGCGGCCAGCCGGTAGAAGCTGCGGCGCCCTTCGCGCTCGCCGGACAATTGCCCGGCGGCGACAAGACGCGAGACGGCGGTGCGCACCAGCGTCTCGCTGATGCCGACATCGGCGCAGGTGTCGATCAGGTTGCCGGTCCACACGACACCGCCGCGCGGCTCCACCACGTCGCCATAGATGGTGACGATGAAGCCGGCGGCCTTCAGCGGGCTTTCTTCGATGATCGCCTTGAAGAGTGCGCCGAACACACCCGCCGCCCTGTCGTTGTCCGCCGGCAAACCTGCCCCCTGTCGCTTCGATTGCGCTGAGGACTAGCCCAGAATCGTGCTGTCCGCAAAGCCCGCTGGACAAGATAGGGTCATCCGGTAACCCGGCAGGAGAGGCATGCCTCCCGTCAGTAAATGTTAAGCTGCATCTGCAATGGTCTCCCGATAGCGAAAACCCCGCCCGAAAACCCCGAATGGAGACGAACGGAACGCGATGAACGACCGGAATGTGCAATTCTCCTTCCGGGGGTTGGGATACTACGTCCCCGCCATCATCGTTGCGTTCGCCGTGTTGATCGCCGTCCTGCTGGCCGATGCGCAGAAGCGCCGGCTGGAGGAGGAATATCTGCGCTCCTTCACCACGGAGCAGCTCGGCCTGCTGCGCTCCCGCCTGCAAGGCAATATCCTCGGCAACATCAAGCTGGTGCAGGGCTTCGTCGCGACGCTTTCGACCGAACCGGACATGCCATCCGCCCGCTTCGACGATCTCGCCGGGCGCATCTTCGACGAGGACAACCAGCTCCGCAGCCTCGCCATCGCGCCGGATTTCGTCGTCAGCCTCGTCTATCCGCTGAAGGGCAACGAACGCAGCGTCGGCCTCGACTACCGCAAGAACGAACGCCAGCGCGCCGCCGCCCTCCAGGTGAAGGCACTCGGCCGGCTGGTGGTCACCGGCCCGGTCGATCTCGTCCAGGGCGGGCGCGGCCTCATCGCCCGCTATCCGGTACGCGCCGGCAGCGACAACGCCTTCATCGGCATCGCCTCTGCGGTGATCGACCTCGACCGGCTTCTTTCGAGCAGCGGCTTCAAGGACGACCTCAGGATCGCCGTATCGCTATCGAGCCGCCCCCATGTCGGCGGCGAGGCGAAAACCTTTTTCAACACCGCCATGGCCGTCGACACCGACCCGGTAGTGATGACCATCGACATCGGCCACGAGATCTGGACCATGTCGGCCGCGCCGCTGAAAGGCTGGCAGCAGCCCTCCGCCGATCTTGGCCTCTTTCGCGGCGAGCTTCTGGCGATTGCCCTTATCATCGTCGTGCCGATCTTCTGGGCCGGCTATCTCATGAAGGACCGCCACCGGCATATCCTGGCGCTGCAGGATCGGGAAGACCGGCTCGAAATCGTCTCGCAACGCCTGCAACTGGCGCTCGATGCCTCGCGGGTCGGCGTGTGGGAATACGACACGCAGCATGACACGCTCACCTGGGATGCGCGGATGCGCGAGATCTACAACGTATCGCCGCAGCAGCTGATCTGCGGCTACGCGGATTGGCGCAAGGCCCTGCATCCCGACGACATCGCGGAAGCCGAACGGGTCTTCGCAAGCGCCATCGAAACCGAAGAGCCCTATATCACCGAGTTTCGTGTGCTGACACAGAGTGGTGCGGCACGCCACATTCGTGCGCACGGCATGACCTACCACGCCTCCTCCGGCGCAAAACGCATCGTCGGCGCCAACTGGGACGTGACCGAAGACATCCGGTTGCAGGCCGAGCTGCTGCAGGCCAAGCTAACCGCCGAGGCGCAGAATCGCGCGCTCGAAGACGCCCGCCTGGTGCTGGAGCACAATTCGCTGCACGACGCGCTGACGCGGCTTCCCAACCGGCGCTTCCTCGACCAGCAGCTCGCGCTCGCCGGTGCCGTCGACGACAAACGCCCGCTGACCCTGCTCCACATCGACCTCGACCGCTTCAAGGACATCAACGACACGCTCGGCCATGCCGCCGGCGACGAGGTGCTGAAACAGGCGGCCGGCGTGCTGCGCGCCCATGTTCCGGCAGCGGATTTCATCGCCCGCATCGGCGGCGACGAGTTCGTTCTGCTGTCGCGCCGAGACCCGGCGGACGCCGATTTCAGCGCGCTGTCCGCCCGCCTGATCGAGGCGATCAGCGAGCCGATGACGATCGAGGGCCATGATTGTCGCATCGGCGCGAGCATCGGCATCGCCACGCGCAACGAGGCGGAGGAATCCGCCGAACAGCTGCTCGTCAATGCCGATATCGCGCTCTACGAGGCCAAGCGCCGCGGCCGCAACCGCGTCGAGGCCTTCAACGACGAGCTGCGCCTGCGCACCGTGGAGGTGAAGCGGCTCAGCGACGATATCCTGCGCGGTCTGGAGCGCGGTGAATTCCATCCGTTCTTCCAGCCGCAGTTCGATGCCGAAACGCTGGGGATCGTCGGCGTCGAGGCGCTGGCGCGCTGGAACCATCCGACGCGCGGCTTCATCGCGCCGGATACCTTCCTGCCGGTCGCCGAAAGCCTCAACGTCGTCGCCCGGATCGACGAGGCGATCCTCGACCAGGCGCTGTTCCAGGCGACGCGCTGGGAGGGCCAGGGGCTCGGCATCCCGCGCGTCTCGGTCAACGTCTCCTGCCAGCGCCTGCGCGACGAAAACCTTATCGGCAAGCTCAAGGCGATGAACATCAAGCCGGGGGCGCTGACCTTCGAACTCCTGGAATCGATCTCCTTCGATACGGCCGACGACGGACTGAAACAGGCGATCGAGGAGATCAAGGCGCTCGGCATCGAGATCGAGATCGACGATTTCGGCACCGGCCATGCCTCCATCATCAGTCTGCTCGAACTGTCGCCGAAGCGGCTGAAGATCGATCGCCGGCTGGTGCAGCCGCTCCTGGAATCGACCGCGCAGCAGAGCCTGGTGCGCTCGATCATCGAGATCGGCAAGGTGCGCGATATCGAGACGGTGGCGGAAGGTGTCGAGACGCTCGCCCATGCCGAGCTGCTGCGCCACCTCGGCTGCCATACGCTCCAGGGTTACGCCTTCGCGCGGCCGATGGGGGCGGAGGATTTCCTAACCTTCGCCAAGGGGCGCGCATGGATGCCGAAAGCTAAGCCGACGGCGGCAAAAGCGAGCTGAGCACGTCCGCCACCGTGCGGCCATCGTGCTGGCCGCGTTGCCATGGATCCTCGAATTCCCCGATCAGCACCTCGGCACCGAGCCGGGAGCCGACATCCTCCAGCGCACCGTTGCCGAGATAGGCGAAGGGACCGACGGTCTTTTCGAAGGGCAGAAGCTGGCGGTTCGCCAGCACATGGGTGAACGGCCGCACATCCGCGCCGCCACGCGCACGCCAAACCTCCGCCGCCGCCTCCAGCATGCGGGCGACGTCCATCCCGCGCGTTTCACGGCATTGCAGGATGTTGCCGATGAAAATCCGGCGGGCATGGACGTTGCGCGCCATGGCCGGAACGATGCCTTCCACGAAGAAATGCGGCAGCACGCTGGTGAAGAAGCTGCCCGGGCCGAAGACGATGGCATCGGCACTTTCCAGGCTCTCGATCACCGCTTCGTTCGCCGGCACATTCGCGCCATCCTTGCCGGAAAGCATGATCTCGCGAACGCCGATGTCGCTTTCCGTATCATCGAGCGCCGTCACCCGATGCTGCCCCTCGACGCTGGTGCCGTCGTTCAGCACGGCCGAAAGATCCACACCATCGGCCGCCGTCGACGGCCAGACGTGGCCCGCTATGTCGCAGAGTTTGCGGAAGACGAAGATCGCGGTGTTGATGTCGCTGTTATGAGCGAGATGCGCGCCCGTCAGGATGAAATTGCCGATGCTGCCGTTGCGGAAATCGAAATCCGGCCCGATCGCCGCGCGGAACGTGCGCAGATAGTTGAGGATCGCGCCGCGCAGGCCCGGCTCCATGCGTTCCAGCAGCGGATGCACGCCCTCGGCATAGAGCGCGAATTCCGTGCGGGCATCCTCCTCCGCCCCGCTGGTCATGCGGGCGTTGCAGACCTTCACCACGTCGCCCGCCCGGCCCTCGCCATGCGCCATGGTCATCAGCGCCTGGCGGATATCGCCGACGGCGAGCACGCCGAGGCTCTCGCGGATGACCTTGGAACTGCCGCCGCTGTCCCAGGCCGGCACGATGCGCGTCAGCCGCACCGGCTTGGACAGCAGCGCCAGATTGGTCGAGCGGCACGCGGTGCCGCCCGAAAAGAGCACGATATGCGGCAAGCGGCTTTCGGCCATCTATCCCCCTGGACTACGGCCCAATGTTGTAAGCGGCGCCGATCAGGGTCTTTGTATAGTCCGCCCGCGGCGCGCTGAAAATGGCGTCCGTCGGTCCCTCCTCGACGATCTTGCCGTCCTTCATCACCACGACATAGTCGGACATGGCGCGCACCACCGAAAGGTCATGGCTGATGAAGACGTAGGATAGCCCGTGTTTGGCCTGGAGATCGCGCAGAAGCTCGATCACCTGGCCCTGCACGGAACGGTCGAGCGCCGAGGTCGGTTCGTCGAGGATGACGGCCTGCGGTTTCAGGATCATCGCGCGCGCAATGGCAATGCGCTGGCGCTGGCCGCCGGAGAACTCGTGCGGATAGCGGTTGCGCGCCGCAGGATCGAGCCCCACCTCCTTCAGCGCCTCGATCGCCCGCTTGTCGCGGTCGGCCCGCGAAAGCTGCGGCTCGTGCACGTAAAGCCCCTCGGTGATGATCTCGCCCACCGTCTGGCGCGGCGAGAGCGACCCGTAGGGATCCTGGAAGACGACCTGCATGCTGTGGCGCAGCGGCCGCATGCCGTTGCGGTCGAGGCCGGAAATATCCGTCCTGCCGAAACGATAGGCTCCCTTGCTGGAGATGAGGCGCAGCAGCGCCCGGCCGAGCGTCGATTTGCCGGAACCGGATTCGCCGACCACACCGATCGTCTGGCCCTCATGCAGGCTGATGCTGACATTGTCGACGGCGCGGAAGGTCGAGGCGCGCTTCTTGAGCAGGCCACCGTCGATCTTGTAGTCGACGACGACATTGCGGCCTTCGAGGATGATCGGCGCGTCGTCCGCCGGCGGCAGCTTGCGGCCGTGCGGCTCCGCCTCGATCAGCATGCGTGTATAATCGGCCTGCGGGTTCTCGAAGATATCGGCCGTCGCACCTTGCTCGACGATCTCGCCGCGCCGCATGACAGCGACGCGCTCGGCAAAATGCCGGACGATGCCGAGGTCGTGCGTGATGAGCACGATCGCCATGTCGAAGCGCGTCTGGAGATCGCGCAGCAGTTTCAGGATCTGCGCCTGGATCGTCACGTCGAGCGCCGTCGTCGGTTCGTCAGCGATCAGGATGTCCGGTTCGTTGGCAAGCGCCATGGCGATCATCACGCGCTGGCGCTGGCCACCGGACAGCTCGTGCGGATAGCTGTCGATACGGCGTTCCGGCTCCGGAATGCCGACGAGCTTCAACAGTTCCAAGACGCGTGGCCTCGCCGCCCGTCGCGAGCCGCCGCGGTGCTGCGCAATCACCTCGGCGACCTGCTTGCCGACCGGGTAGAGCGGATCGAGCGAGGTCATCGGTTCCTGGAAGATCATGGTGATCTTGGCGCCGCGGATCTCGTTCAACCCCTTGGGCGGCAGGCCGACCATCTCGCGGCCACGATATTTCGCCGAACCGGAGACCCTTCCATTGGAGGCGAGCAGGCCCATGATGCCCATCATGGTCTGGCTCTTGCCGGAGCCGGATTCGCCGACGACCGCCAACGTCTCGCCGGGGCGCACGTCGAGATCGATGCCCTTGACCGCGTTCACATCGCCATCCGGCGTCGTGAAGGAGACTTTCAGGCCGCGCACGGCCAGAACCGGCTCCATGGTTTTTTGTATCTCTGCCATGTCAGCGATCCTTCGGGTCGAATGCGTCGCGCAGGCCATCGCCGACGAAATTCAGCGAGAAGAGCGTGAGGACGAAGAAGATGGCGGGGAAGATGAGCAGCCACGGCGCCGACTGGATGTTGTTGGCGCCTTCCGCGATCAGCGACCCCCAGCTCGTCAAGGGTGCCTGAACGCCGAGGCCGAGGAAGGAGAGGAAGCTTTCGAGCAGGATGACCTTCGGCACGATAACGGTGACGAAGATGACGACCGGACCGATCGTGTTGGGGATGACGTGCCGGCGGATGATCTGCCAGTCGGTCATGCCCAAAGCTTCCGCCGCGCCGATGAATTCCCGCCGTTTCAGCGACAACGTCTGGCCGCGCACGATGCGGGCCATGTCGAGCCATTCGACCGCCCCGATGACGAGGAAGATCAGGATGAAGCTGCGGCCGAAGAACACGACGAGCACCACGACGAGGAAGACGAAGGGCAGCGAGTACAAAATCTCGACGAAGCGCATCATCACATTGTCGACCCGACCGCCCATATAGCCCGAGATCGCGCCGTAGACGACGCCGATGCCGAGGGAGACGAGACTGGCGAGCAACCCGACGGCGATGGAAATCTGCCCGCCGAGCATGACGCGCGCCATCAGGTCGCGGCCGTTGGTGTCCGTGCCGAACGGGAAATATTCCCGGTCGACGACGCCGGTCAGGGTCAGCTTGCGGCCATCGTCCTCCGTCGAAACGACCGTGGTCTTGTCGAACTCGTTGGCGCGGTCGAAATAGCGCGTGGTGCGCGGATCGATCTCGGCATCCGACGTCACGACAGCCGTGAAGGTCTCGCCCTCGACGGAGAAGGATTGCAGCTCGACGCGGGCGCGTGTCGCGACACCCTTCATCGCCTCCTCCAGCGAATCCTCGCCCGGCCGCGGCTCGAGGCTTGGCGGGATGGTGACGTAGGAGGAGAAGACCTGATCATAACTGTGGCTGATGAAGAACGGCCCGAAATAGGAGAAGCAGGCGATCAGCACCAGCATGACGCAGCCGGCCATGGCGGGACGGTTGCGGCGGAAACGCATGACGGCGAGCTGGAAGAGGCTGCGGCCCTTCACCTGGCCGTCGGAAACAGGGGAAACGACGGCATCAGTCATGGCGAACCCTCGGATCGAGCAGGCCATAGAGGATGTCGACAGCCAGGTTGAAGACGATGACGAAGATCGCGATCAGCACGACCGTGCCCATGACGAGCGTATAGTCGCGGTTGATCGCGCCAAGCACGAAATAGCGCCCGACGCCGGGAATGGTGAAGATCGTCTCGACGACCGCCGAGCCGGTCAACAGTGCCGCCGCACAGGGCGCCAGATAGGAGACGACCGGCAGCATGGCGCCGCGCATGGCGTGCGTGACCACCACCGATTTCGCCGGCAGGCCGTAGGCCCTCGCGGTACGGATGTGGTCGGTGCGCAAGGCCTCGATCATCGAGCCGCGGGTGAGCCGCGCGAAGACGGCGAGCTGTGGAAGCGCCAGCGCGATCGTCGGCAGGATGAGGAAGCGCAGCGACCCGTCGCCCCAGCCGCCGGCCGGCAGCCACGCGAGCACGATGGCGAAGATCAGCGTCAACACGGGACCGACGACGAAGTTCGGCACGGTGACGCCGATGGTGGCGACCGACATGACCGCGAAGTCGAGCGCGCTGTTCTGGCGCAGCGCCGCGAACGTCCCGACGATGACACCGCCGACGAGCGCCAGCAACAGCGCGTAGAAGCCGAGTTCCACCGAATAGGGCAGCCCCTTGCCGATGAGCTCGGCGACGGAATTATCCTTGTAGATGTAGCTCGGCCCGAAATCGCCGGTGACGGCATTGCCCATATAGGTGAGATATTGTCGCCAGAGCGGCTGATCGAGCTGATAGGCCCGCATCAGGTTTTCCATCGTGGCGGGCGGAAGGGGGCGTTCGAGGTTGAACGGTCCGCCGGGCGCAAAGCGCATCAGGAAGAACGAAATTGTGACGACGATGAATAGCGTCGGCACGGCGCTTGCGAGGCGCCGCAGAACGAAAGCAAACATGACCAAGACTCCTGAGCAACGGTGCGCGGCCCGAAAGGCCACGCACCGTCAGCGGATCATTCCGAAACGCTGAGGAAGCGGCTCAGGTGCTGGTTGGCGGCATTGTCCTGCCAACCCTGCACCTTGGTCGAAACGAGCCACAGGTCGGCCTGGGTCAGGAACGGCGCGATCGGCTGTTCCTTCATGAGAAGGGCTTCCGCCTCATGAAGGACCTTGGCGCGGGCCGCCTGGTCACGTTCTTCATACGACTTCTTCATCAGCGCGTCGTAGTCGGCATTGTTGAACTTGCCGTAGTTGAACGTCTTGTTGGTGCTGACGCTGAGCGCCAGGAAGTTCTCGGCATCCGCATAGTCGGCGACCCAGCCCGCACGCGCCACGTTGAACGCGCCGCCTTCCTGCAGGTAGGCATAGTGCGAGGACACGTCGAGGTTCACCATCGAGACCTCGGCGCCGAACGTGTTCTTCCACATGTCGGCCACCGCCGTCGCCACGCGCTCGTGGTTCGGGTTGGTGTTGTAGCGGATTTCGATCTTGAGCGGCTTGCCGCCCTCGCCGTAGCCGGCGGCCTTCATCAGTTCGAGCGCCTTGTCCTCGCGGTCGAGCTGCGAGAGCGCGCCGAAATCGGCCATTGCCGGCTCGTAGCCTTCCATGCCCGGGGGCACCATGGAATAGGCCGGAAGCTGCGAACCGGAGTAGATTTCCTTGGCCAGGAAGTCGCGGTCGACGGCCATGGAGAGCGCGCGGCGCACGTTGACGTCGCTATAGGGCTCCTGGCGGGTGTCGAAGGCGTAGTAATAGGTGGCAAGCGTCGGCGAGACGTGGACCTGTTCGCCATAGCTCGTCTTCAGGCGGTCGATCTGGTCGGCCGAGAAGTTGTAGACGAGGTCCATTTCCTTCGCTTCGAAGCGGCGGACGGAAGCGGCCTGGTCGTCGATCGGGTAGAAGATCACCTTGTCGAGCTTGACGTTGGCAGCATCCCAATATTCCGCGTTCTTCTCGACGACGAGGTTGTCGTTCGGCACGTGGCTGACGAGCTTGAAGGCGCCGTTCGAGACCATCGTGCCGGGCTTGACGAAGTCCGCGCCGTTCTTTTCGACGCTGGCCTTGGAGACCGGCAGCGCCGTCTGGTGCGCGAGCAATTCGAGGAAGAAGGGCGTCGGGCGCTCCAGCGTCACTTCCAGCGTCTTGGCGTCGACGGCCTTGAGGCCGAGCTGATCGAGACCGACCTCGCCCTTGTTGGCCTTTTCGGCATTCTTGATCGGATAGAGAATGTTGGCGTAGCCGGCCGCCGTCTTCGGGTCTTCGACGCGGGCAAACGAGAAGACGAAGTCTTCCGCGGTTACCGGCGAACCGTCCGACCAATTCGCGTTTTCGCGCAGTTTGAAGGTGTAGACCGTGCCGTCGTCGGAAACGGTCCAGCTTTCGGCGGCACCGGGAACGATCTTCCCGGCAGCGTCATAAATCGTCAGGCCCTCGTAGAGGTCCTTGAGGATGAATTCCTCGATATTGATGGAGGTGTGCGCCTGGTCGAGCGTCTGCGGCTCGCCGGCATTGCCGCGGTGAAGCACCGCTTCTGCGAATGCCGGGCCTGCTCCGAAGAGGATTGCACCGGCCAGAAGCGCTGCACGAAAGCCAGTCAGTTTGTTTGCCATTTTTTGTTGTCCTTCCCCGTTGTTTTTTTGGGTGCCCAATCAATTGTCCCTGTTTTCGCGCTTGGCAAGTCCCCAAAAACAGGAAATCCACACACGCGGCTCAACTCTCGCGCGGCCCGCGAAACCGTTGAAAACAAGGCGCTTGGAGCAAATTGGCCGATAGAAACGAGAAGAATATTTCAATTCATCAAGTATATTCGCAGTTTTCTGCCCATCGTTTTGCACCTATTTCTGCGATCAATCGCCCGATCGAATTCACGCCAGAAACGGAGTCCCAAGATGAACTGGTTGAAAACCCTCGCCGCCGCCGCGGCTCTCCAGGTCGCCGCCCTTGCCCCCGCGCATGCCGGCGAAAACCTCGCCGCCGTGCAATCGGCCGGCGCGCTGAAGATCGGCACCGAAGGCACCTACGCACCCTTCACCTTCCACGATACCGACGGCAAGCTCGTCGGCTTCGACGTCGAGATCGGCGAAGCGATCGCCAAGAAGCTCGGCGTCAAGGCCGAGTTCCTGGAAGGCAAGTGGGACGGCCTGATCGCCGGTCTCGACGCCAACCGCTACGACGCCGTGATCAACCAGGTCGGCATTACCGATGCGCGCAAGCAGAAGTACGACTTCTCCGAGCCCTACATCGCGTCGAAGGCCGTGCTGATCGTTCGCGCCGACGATGACAGCATCAAGGGTTTCGCCGACCTCAAGGGCAAGAAATCCGCCCAGTCGCTGACCAGCAATTTCGGCAAGATCGCGGAAGGCGCCGGCGCCGAACTCGTCGGCACGGATGGTTTCGACCAGTCGATCCAGCTCGTCCTGACCGGCCGCGCCGACGCTACGATCAATGACAGCCTGTCCTTCCTCGACTTCAAGAAGCACAAGCCGGACGCCAACGTGAAGATCGCCGCCGAGCAGGCCGACGCCGACTATTCCGGCGTCATCATCCGCAAGGGCGAGCCGGAACTGCTGGAAGCGATCAACAAGGCGCTGACCGAGATCAAGGCCGACGGCACCTACAAGACGATCGCGGACAAGTATTTCGGACAGGACGTCTCGAAGTAATTCTTGGCCGGGGGCCGCTTCGCGGCGGCCCGTTCCTCGCATATAGATAAACGCATCAACTGGCCGGGGATCGCCCCGGCCAGCCGCATTTCCGGAGGTTTTCCCGTGCCGCCGTGGCTTCAATTGATGCTGGACTCGCTCGTGCCGCTCCTCTGGGCAGCACTCGTCTTCACCATTCCGCTCACCCTCATGTCCTTCGCGCTCGGCCTGGCACTCGGCCTTGTTACCGCCGTCGTGCGGCTGTTCGGCCCGCGACCGCTCGTCGCCATCGCGCGCTTCTACGTCTGGGTGATCCGCGGCACGCCCTTGCTGGTGCAGCTCTTCGTCATCTTCTACGGCCTGCCCAGCCTCGGCATCCTGCTCGATGCCTTCCCCGCCGCCCTCATCGGCTTCACGCTGAATGTCGGCGCCTACACGTCCGAGATCATCCGCGCCGTCATCGCCTCCGTGCCGCGCGGGCAATGGGAGGCGGCCTATTCGATCGGCATGAGCTGGTCGCAGGCCATGCGCCGCACCATCCTGCCGCAGGCGTCCCGCGTCGCCGTGCCGCCGCTCTCCAACACCTTCATCTCGCTGGTGAAAGACACCTCGCTTGCCGCCGCCGTCACCGTGCCGGAACTGTTCCAGACCGCGCAGCGCATCGTCGCCACGACCTACGAGCCGCTGATCCTCTATATCGAGGCGGCGCTGATCTATCTGGCGCTGAGTTCGGTGCTCTCCGCGTTGCAGGTCCGGCTCGAAAAGCGCTTCGCCCGCTATGGCGGCTTCCTGGAGGCCCGTACATGATCGAGCTCAGCCATATCGAAAAGCGCTTCGGCGACAATCACGTGCTGCGCGATATCAGCCTGACGCTCGCCGAAGGCACCGTGACGGCGCTGGTCGGCCCCTCCGGCGGCGGCAAGAGCACGCTTCTGCGCTGCATCAACCTCTTGGAGACGCCGACATCCGGCACGATCAAGCTCGGCGACGAAAAGATCGACTTCGCGCCCGGCCGCAAGGTCGGCTGGCCGGCGATCCAGAAACTGCGCCGCCAAACCGGCATGGTCTTCCAGAACTTTCAGCTTTTCCCGCATCAGACGGCCATCGCCAACGTCATGGAAGGCCTGGTCACCGTGCTGAAATGGCCGGCCGACAAGGCGCGTGCCCGCGCGCTGGAACTGCTCGAAAAGGTCGGCATGGCGCACAAGGCCGATGCCTGGCCGGCGACGCTTTCCGGCGGCCAGCAGCAGCGCGTGGCGATCGCCCGGGCACTCGCCCCCTCGCCCCGCGTGCTGCTCTGCGACGAGCCGACTTCCGCACTCGACCCCGAGCTTGCCGAAGAGGTGGTCGAGGTGCTGAGCCGGCTTGCCCGCGAGGGCACGACCATGGTGATGGCGACGCACGACCTGCGTCTCGCCTCGCGCGTCGCAGACACCGTCGTCTTCCTCGACGGCGGCGTGGTCGTCGAACAGGGGCCGCCGCGCGCCATCTTCTCGACGCCGGAGCGGGAGCGCACGAAGAAATTCATCGCCTCGCTCAGCGCACCGCACAGCTACGATATCTAGAATACCCGCGGAATACCCCCCGGTTCACGCTACGGTAGCGATGAAATGTGTCCCCCGGCAGTTGCATAGCACCGGCGATTCAAGCAAAGTGAGGAGATACCAGTGCCTCGCCATGCCCCGGCATGTCCTATAGGGGAGAAAGCCTCATGATCAAGAAAACACCGAATCCGATCGACGTCTTCGTCGGTTCCCGCGTCCGCCTGCGCAGGCTGATGGTCGGCATGAGCCAGGAGGCACTCGCCGATCGGCTGGGCGTCACCTTCCAGCAGGTGCAGAAATACGAAAAGGGCACCAACCGCATCAGCGCGAGCCGCCTCCAGGCGATCTCGGAAGTCTTCCGCGTGCCGCCGAGCTTCTTCTTCCAGGACGAAGAAAGCGCCATGCCGTCCGCCGGTGCCGGCCATGAGACGGGCGACGTCTCCACCTTCGTGTCCTCCAAGGAAGGTCTCGACCTCAACCGCGCCTTCCTGAAGATCGAGGATGCGGGCGTTCGCAAGTCGATCATCTCGCTTGCGACCGCGCTTTCCAAGGCAAGTGCAGCCGCCGCAGAGGCGAACGAACGCGCAGACAACGCACCGGAACTACGGATCTGACCCCAAATGCCGGCACGGCTGCAGACGCTTGGCCATCTGCGCCTGCTCGACGAGGGCGGTGACGAAATCGTCTTTCCCGAAAAGGCGCTGCTGATCCTTTGTTATCTCCAGACACGTGGCGTGCCGGACATGCCGCGTGCCGATGCGGCGAGCCTCTTCTGGGACGACGCCAACAGCACGGCCTCCTTCGCGAGCCTGCGCCAGACGGTCTCCCGCGTGCAAAAACGCCAGCGGGAACTCGACCGGACCTACCTCACCTTCACCGACACGACGATTGCGCGCGGGCCGGAGCCCATCGACAGCGACGTCGACAAGGTGCGCGACGGCGCGAGCCTCGATGTGCTCGCCGATCTGTTGACCGACGATTTCCTGAAACACGTCAAGCCCGGCAACCGCGCGCTTTCGAGCTGGATCACGCTGCAGCGGTCGGCGCATGCCGCCCTGTTGCGCCGCTCCCTGCTGGAAAGCCGGACGACGGATGGCAGCACGCGGGCGGCCCGTGCCACAGCCGCCCTTCGCCTGCTCGAAAGCGCCCCCGAGGACGACGAGGTGCGCGCCGTGCTGACCGGCCGCGCCGCAGCGACCACCAGCCTGATGACCCTCCGTCCACCCGCCCGGCTGCTGATGCCGGAAGAGGTGGATATCGCGCCGGCGCGGCAGAACCCGCCGCGTGTCGTGCTCTTGCCGCCGGTCACCACACTCACCCAGCGCAACGCCGCGCGTTTTACCGAAGCGTTGATCGAGGACGTAACGATCGGGCTCTGCGCGTTACGCTCCATCTCGATCATCGCCCCGCACACCGCAGCGCAGATTTCGCTCCAGGCCGACCGGGCCACGACCTACGAGCGCCACAAGATCAGCTATATCCTCGAAACGAGGCTGCGCGACGAAGGCGCCAGCCATACGCTGTTCGCCCAGCTCATCTTCTTCGGCAGCGACGAGGTGATCTGGGCCGAGCGTTTCCCGCTGTCGGCCGAAGGGCTCGCGCGTTCGCGCCAGATGATCGCCCACCAGATCGCCGGCGCCATCGCCACCGAGGTCGAGCGCAACGAACTGGTGCGCGGCGACTACGAGCGCGACGCCGGCTCCTATCACAGCTTCCTGATCGGCCAGAGTCTCCTCAAAAAACTCGACTTGCGCGACATCCGCCGCGCCCGCAAAAGCTTCCGCGATTCCTTACAACTGAGAGCCGATTTCGCGCCAAGCATGAGCGGGCTCTCGCGCAGCTATTTCCTCGAGTGGCTGGTGACGGCACGCGGTGACGCAGACCTTCTAAGAAAGGCGGAGCAAAAGGCGGAAGAAACAATTCGCACGGACGACCACCTTGCCTCCGGCCATCGCGAACTGGGCGTCGCAAAGCTCTATTCCCGCCAATTCGACGAAAGCGCCGAACATTTGGAACGGGCCGAAACTTTGAGCCCGAACCATGCAAATGTTGTCGCGAGCTATGCCGATACGCTGGTTCAGGGCTCACGACCGGATCTTGGTCTTCAGAAAATCCAGCGCGCGATCGATCTCAATCCTCTGCCACCGGACGATTATTTCTGGATCGCTGCCGGCGCCAGCTACTCCATAGGCCAATACGAACAGGCACTAGACTATATCGCGCGCATGAAAGACCGCCTTCCGACAGATCGCCTAGCGGCGGCGAGTTGGGGCATGCTGGGCGATACCAAGAAGGCTCGGCAGTTCATCCGCCGCACCTACGACGTCCATCCCAACTTCGATCTTGATAGCTGGATGGCGATTGTCCCCTTCAAGGAGGAATGGCAGCGTCAGCATTATTATGAGGGATTGAAGAAGGCCGGTTTCTGATCATCAACTCTCCATCGAAAGGAATGACGACATGGCAAGAATAGTTGTGCTGGGCGTGCAAGGTGAAGACGGCTTGTGGATAGCCGATCTTGATGCAGGCACCGTGGCAGCACTTCCCGTGCCATCAACCGGGGCGCTAAAGACGGCGGATGATCTCCGCAAAGCCGGTGCTACCATCACGAAAGGCGTCAATCTCGCAGCACTCGCTACATCGATAGATGCCGCTTCCGGTGGCTACATGGATGCCAGTGGCGGCTATATGGATGCCGATGGCGGATACATGGACAAGTAAACGTTCATTCAGGTCAAGAATCTTCAACCAGAGGAGAAGTGAAATGTCGAAAATCGTCGTTCTCGGACTCGAAGGTGAAAATGGTCTTTGGGTCGCCGATCTGGAAGCGGGCACCGTTACGGCGGTTGCAGCCGATGTTGCAGATGGCCTGCGCAAAGCGGGCGACATTACATCGCGCGGCGTCAGTTTTGCCGCGATCGCTAAAACAGCAGAGCCGCTCTCCGGCGGCTTCCTGGACAAGTGACCGCCTGGCGGCTCAACCCATGACCGCCTATTCGGACCGCATCTGCGGCCCAGAACAGACCTGGAGCCGGATCGAGGCGCTTTTGCCTCGGTTCGGCATCACACGGCTCTCGCGGCTGACGGGGCTCGACCGCATCGGCATTCCGGTCTGGAATGCCGTCAGCCCCAATGCCCGCTCGATCGTCATCAATCAGGGCAAGGGCATCACCGATATCGACGCAAAGGTCTCCGCCGCCATGGAGGCGCTCGAGCGGGCCGTGGCCGGCGAACCGCTGGTTGTGACGCGTCACGCATCGCGGCGCGATTTCACGGAGGCCGGCGAAACCTGCCTGCCGCTCGACATTTTCGTTGCGGCCGGCCAGGCGTTTCTCGCCGAGGAGGAGAAGCTCGGCTGGCTCACGGGCCACGACCTCGTGAGCGGCGACCGCGTCTGGGTGCCGCGCGACGCAATCTGCCTCGACAGGACCGATCGTGCGCCACGCTTCTGGCAGTCTTCCGATGGTCTCGCCTCCGGCAATTCCGAGACCGAGGCGATCCTGCATGGCCTGCTGGAGCGCATCGAGCGGGATGCCGACCGGCTCTGGCGCCTGCTGCCGCGTGAAAAACGCCTCGCGACCGCCATCGACCCGACAGGCTTCGGCGATCCGGTCATCAATGCGCTCGTCGGCCGTTTTCGCGACGCGGGGCTCGCCCTGCGTCTCTTCGATATTACAAGCGACCTCGCCATCCCGACCTATGCCGCGGTGCTCGGTGATGCGGGCATCCTCGACAAGAAGGCGCCGCTCTTCCACGATGCGACGGTCGGCTACGGCACCCATCCCGTCGCCGCGCGCGCCGTCATCCGCGCGCTGACCGAAGTCGCGCAATCGCGCCTCACCTATATCAGCGGCGCGCGGGACGATCTTTTTGCCGAAAGCTTCATCCGACCGCTGGCACCGGAAACGCGCGCCCTCTTCGAGGCATTGCCGACAACGCCAAAAGCCTATGCCGCACCGTCGGGAGACGCCGCGGCCCTGCTCGCCCATTGCCTGGAGGCGCTCGCCGCGTCCGGCATCACACCCATCGTCGCGGTGCCGCTGACCGATGCGTCGCTGCCCGTCTCGGTGGTCAAGATGGTCGTGCCCGCCCTGGAAAACCCCGAGGGCGCGCGTCGCCATGCCGTCGGCTCCCGCGCGCTCTCCCGCATGCTGTTCGGAACCTCATGAAAATCCTCTTCGCCGGACCCAGCCTGCCCGATGCCGCCAGGCTTTGCGGCGACGCCATGCGCGTGCGCCCGCCGGCTGCACATGGTGACGTGCTGGCCGCGGTGCGCGACGGTGCCATTGCGATCGGCATCATCGACGGCAATTTCGAGCATGTGGCGCCCGTCTGGCACAAGGAAATCCTCCATGCGCTCGACCAGGGCGTGGCGGTTTTCGGCGCGGCCAGCATGGGTGCGTTGCGCGCCGCCGAATGCGACGCGTTCGGCATGGTCGGCATCGGCCGCATCTATGAGGATTATGCCAGCGGCCGCCGCGTCGACGATTCCGACGTCGCCCTGCTGCATGGCCCGGCCGAACTCGGCTATCCCGCCCTCTCGCTGCCGCTCGTCAATGTCGATGCGGCGCTCGACCGGCTGGAGGCCGACGAGGCCCTTGATAAACCGACGCTATCGCGCTTTCGAGATGTCGCCCGGCAGCTCTTCTACAAGGACCGGACGTGGTCCGCGATCATTGAAGCGGCCGGCAAGGCCGCGGAGCGGCCACAACTGCTGCAACTTCTCCACGCAACGAGCGTGAACCGGAAGCGCGAGGACGCCCTCATGCTGGTGCGCATCCTGACCGACTTCACGCCGCAAAGCCCTGCAAAACGGGGAAACTGGTCGTTCCGGGCGACGAGCCTCTGGCGTTCCGTCGCGGATCAACCTGAAACCTCATAAAACGAGCAGTTTCCCATTCCGCGTGTGTCACGCTGGAGTCACGCGCACCATCCGAATGTCGCGCCTATACTGCGAAGCAGGGGCTGAGAGTGAGCATTGCTCCGGGGGCATAGGACATGAAAATAGAAACCATGGAAATGGAAGACCGCGGCACGGAGATGATGGCGCTGGCACGGCTCGTCGCCTTCGCGCTGGAATCCGCCAAATCGCTGGACGCCGAGGTGGTGGAATTCTGCCTGGACAAGGCGCTGCGCGCCGTGCTGGACCAGATCGATGAACCGTCACGCATGACGCTGACGTCGAGCGACATCATGCTGATGAACCGGTCGGCGCTCTGCTGACCGGAGAGGGATCGACCGGCCGCACTGGCAGGCCTGTCGAACAGTAGCCGCCGTCCTCCTCCACGGCGCTGATCGCGCGTGCGGCCCGGACCTGCGGGCCGCCGCCGATCGTCTTGAAATTCTCCGATTGAGAAACGAAAACACACGGTTGCGCTGATCGCGGAACTCTGAAAAGTTCCCTTCCGAAAACGCCCGGCAAACAGGGCGAAAAATCCGGGCGAGGAGAGCCGCATGCGGACGATTTTGACGGGCGTGGCGGCCCTTGCGTTGCTGACCGCAGGCGCGGCGCAGGCCGAGCGGTGAAGATCGGCATCATCACCACGCTTTCGAGCGGCGGCGCCGGCCTCGGCGTCGACATGCGTGTGCCTTCGCCTGACCTTCCGGACCGGTTGCCTTGCCCCTAGCCCATATTCAATGACCACGCTCGCAGCCTATGGCGGCCTATTCCTGGCGGCGCTCATCGCCGCGACCATCCTTCCCGCCCAGTCGGAAGCGGTACTGGCCGGCCTGCTGGCAACCGAAACCTATTCGCCAGTCCTGCTCATCATCGTCGCCGGCATCGGCAATGTACTGGGCTCCGTCATCAACTGGCTGCTCGGCCGCGGCGTCGAGCGTTTTCGCGATGCCCGCTGGTTTCCCGTCAATGCCAAAAACCTCGACCGCGCCGGGCGCTGGTATCGCAAATATGGCTGGTGGAGCCTGCTTTTAAGCTGGATGCCGATCATCGGCGATCCGTTGACGGTTGCCGCCGGCATCATGCGCGAGCCGTTCCCGCGCTTCCTTCTCGTCGTCACGATTGCCAAGTTCGGCCGCTACATCGCGCTGGCCGCCATCGTGCTGCACTGGCTGTAAACTTTTTTATGCGGGCGATGGAATGAGGATCGTTCGGCTCTCGTATACTGGGTCATGAACGGAAAGACACCCGGCTTCAACGTGATCGGACAACTCGCAGCGCTCAGGCGCTATGCGCTGTCGCTCGTCCGCAATCCGGACGATGCCGAAGACCTCGTGCATGACGCGCTGGTGAAAGCCTATGAGCGTCAGTCGACCTTCCGCACCGGCGCCAATGTGCGCAACTGGCTGATGTCGATCCTGCACAATGCCCATGTCGACCGCCTGCGCCAGCGCCGCTCCCAACAGCGCCGCCACGACGCGGCGGCGGAGCTGGGCGAGACCTCCGTGCCGGCGAACCAGGACCATTCGGTGCGCCTCACGCAACTGCGCAACGCTTTCTTCGCGCTCTCGGAAGAGCAGCGCGCCGCACTCCACCTCGTCGCGATCGAGGAACTTTCCTATCAGGAGGCGGCCGATGCGCTCGGTATTCCGGTCGGCACGCTGATGTCGCGTGTCGCACGCGCCCGGGAGCGCCTGCGCGCCTTCGAAGAGAACGGCGCCAACGCACCCGTCCCCCATCTCAGAATCGTCGGAGGCACTGGCGATGACCAGCAATGACCCGATCCTCGAATCCGATCTCAACGCCTATGTCGACGACCAGCTCGCCGTCGGCCGGCGCATCGAGGTCGAGGCCTATCTTTCGGAACGGCCGGAGATCGCGGCCCAGATCATGAAGGACCTGCGCGTGCGCGACGAGTTGCGCCTGGCGCTGGCCGACCACCGCGCGGTAACCCGCCAGGCGACGCGCGAGGCGGCGCGCCTGCTGGAGCGCTCGCTTTCCCGCCGCCGCATCTTCTCCGTCTTCCGCCGCGCCGCGGCGATCGCCCTGTTCGTTGCCGCCGGCTGGACGGCGCATGCCGTGCTCGGTCCGTTCGGCGCGACCGAAGTCGTGGCCTCCACCCCGCCGCCGGCCTTCGTGGAAGAGGCCGTGCGGGCGCACAAGACCACGCTCATCCGCGATGCGATGACGTCGCAGCCGGAGGCCGCCGTCTTCGACCCGGCCGAAATCCGCTCCGCGACGGCGATCGTCCTGCCGGACCTGCCGAAGGGCTGGGCCGTGGTCGACACCCAGGTCTTCCCCTCCGCCTATGGCCCGAGCGTCGAGCTGGTGCTGGAGCCGAAGAAGGACGAACGCCTGTCGCTCTTCGCCGTGCGGCCGGGCTCGTTTTCCGTGCAGCACGTGCTGCTCTTCCACGCCGACAATGCCCGTGCCGCCTATTGGCAGATCGGCGATGTCGCCTATGCGCTGGTGTCGGAAAGCCGCAAGGCCGACGACCTGACGGACACCGCGCGAGACCTCTCGCGCACGCTTTACTGATCAACCGCTTCCACAAAGGAGACATCCATGGAACCCGTACAACAGCGATTTGGCTACGGCGCACAGGCGCAGTCGGCCGCCCTCTTCGACGAGGGCCTGCGCAAGCACATGCTGCGCGTCTACAACTACATGGGCGCAGGCTTGGTCATCACCGGCCTCATCGCCTTCTTCGTCGGCTCGACGCCGGCGCTCTACGTGCCGATCTTCTCCTCCCCGCTCAAGTGGGTGGTGATGCTGGCACCGCTCGCCTTCGTCTTCTTCTTCTCGTTCAAGATCCAGACGATGTCGGCCAGCACCGCACAGATGACCTTCTGGGCCTTCTGCGCCGTCATGGGCCTGTCGCTCGCCTCGGTGTTCCTCGTCTTCACCGGCATGAGCATCGCGCGCACCTTCTTCATTGCCGCCACGATGTTCGGCACGACGAGCCTCTACGGCTATGTCACGAAGCGTGACCTGTCGAAGTTCGGATCGTTCCTGATCATGGGCCTGATCGGCGTCGTCATCGCCTCGATCGTCAACATCTTCCTCGGCTCCAGCGCGCTGCAGTTCGCGATCTCCGTGATCGGCATCGTCGTGTTCGTCGGCCTCACCGCCTGGGACACGCAGAACATCAAGGAACAGTATGCCGAAAACATCGACCAGGAATCGCAGCAGAAGATGGCCGTGTTCGGCGCGCTTTCGCTCTACCTGAACTTCGTCAACATCTTCCAGCTCCTGCTGAACTTCACCGGCGAACGCGAATAGTTTTCGCAAGTGATTTCAAAGGGAACGGCGGGGCAAAACCCCGCCGTTTTCGTTTGTCGGAAGCCTGCACTCCCCTTCCCTGGCGTCATCCTGGGTCAAGCCCGAGGATGACGGACGAGAGGTTTTCCGCACAATACAAGGTAAGAATACACTTACACATTTTACCATGTTGACAAATCATCCCCGAGCGTCTTTGCTTAAAGCATTCACCAGGGGGGTCCCGACAAGGGGCTGAGATACTGCTGGCTTTCGCAGCGCAGTGACCCGTTGAACCTGATCCAGTTCATACTGGCGTAGGGACGGTGCAAGCGCTGTAGACTCGTATTCCGCTCCCCGGATTCCGTGTCGGCGTCTTTCCATCATTCCGGCTCTAGGACTGGGTCTCCAACTTTGAACCTTGGAGCCTCACGATGAATATTGCCGCCCAAAAGCTCACCCCGACCGTCACCACCGGTGCCCTGCCCGCCTCGCGGAAAATCCATATTCCCGGCGAACAGCACCCGGATATCCGCGTGCCGATGCGAGAGATCGCCCTGCACCCGACTGCCGGAGAACCGCCGGTCGTGGTCTACGACGCCTCCGGCCCTTATACCGACCCCACCCATGTCGTTTCCATCGAAAGCGGCCTGCCGCGGCTGCGCGAAAGCTGGGTCGCCGCCCGGGGCGACGTGCAGGATTACGAAGGCCGCCATATCCGCCCGGAGGACAACGGCTTTGCCACCGGCGAACGGCTGACGCCGGAATTCCCCATCCGCAACCACCCGCGCCGGGCGAAGGACGGCAAGGCGGTGACGCAGCTTGCCTACGCTCGCGCGGGCATCGTCACGCCGGAGATGGAATTCATCGCCATCCGTGAAAACCTCGGCCGCAAGGCCGTGAAGGAAGCGCTCGTCCGCGACGGCGAGAGCTTTGGCGCGCATATTCCGGATTTCGTCACGCCGGAATTCGTGCGGAATGAGGTCGCGAGCGGCCGCGCCGTCATCCCCGCCAACATCAACCATCCGGAAGCCGAGCCGATGATCATCGGCCGGAATTTTCTGGTGAAGATCAACGCCAATATCGGCAATTCCGCCGTTACCTCCTCCATGGCCGAGGAAGTGGAAAAGATGGTCTGGGCGATCCGCTGGGGTGCCGATACGGTCATGGACCTGTCGACCGGCCGCAACATCCACAATATCCGCGAATGGATCATCCGCAATGCGCCGGTCCCGATCGGCACCGTGCCGCTCTACCAGGCGCTGGAGAAAGTGAACGGCATCGCCGAGGACCTCACCTGGGAGGTCTATCGCGACACGCTGATCGAACAGGCCGAACAGGGCGTCGACTATTTCACCATCCATGCCGGCGTGCGGCTCGCCTATATCCCGCTCACCGTCAACCGCGTCACGGGCATCGTCTCGCGCGGCGGCTCGATCATGGCGAAGTGGTGTCTTCATCACCACCGCGAAAGCTTCCTCTACGAGCATTTCGACGAAATCTGCGATATCGCGCGCGCCTATGACGTCACCTTCTCGCTCGGCGACGGGCTGCGCCCCGGCTCGATTGCGGACGCCAACGACGCCGCGCAGTTCGCCGAACTCGAGACGCTCGGCGAACTCACCAAGATCGCCTGGGCAAAGGACTGCCAGGTCATGATCGAAGGCCCCGGCCATGTGCCGATGCACAAGATCAAGGAAAATATGGACAAGCAGCTGAAGGTCTGCGGCGAGGCACCGTTCTACACGCTCGGGCCGCTGACGACCGACATCGCGCCCGGCTACGACCACATCACCTCGGGCATCGGCGCTGCCATGATCGGCTGGTTCGGCACCGCCATGCTCTGCTACGTCACGCCGAAGGAGCATCTGGGTCTCCCCGACCGCGACGACGTGAAGGTCGGCGTCATTACCTACAAGATCGCGGCGCACGCCGCCGATCTCGCCAAGGGCCATCCGGCGGCAAAACTGCGCGACGACGCCCTGTCGCGCGCCCGTTTCGAGTTCCGCTGGGAGGACCAGTTCAACCTCTCGCTCGACCCGGAGACGGCGCGCTCCTTCCATGACGAAACGCTGCCCAAGGAGGCGCACAAGGTGGCGCATTTCTGCTCCATGTGCGGCCCGAAATTCTGCTCCATGCGCATCTCGCACGATATCCGCGCCGAGGCGCAGAAGGAGGGGCTGGAGGCGATGGCCGCAAAATTCCGCGAGGGCGGCGATCTCTACATGCCGCTCGAAACAACAGCCGGAGAATGACCATGCGCATCCTCGTCAAGGGGGCCGGCGTTGCCGGCCTCACGGTCGCCTGGCAGCTCTATCGCCACGGTTTCGACGTCACCATCAGGGAGCGCGCCGAAAAGGCCGGCGCCGGTGCCTCCGGTTTTGCCGGCGGCATGCTGGCGCCCTGGTGCGAGCGGGAAAGCGCGGAAGAGCCGGTGCTGACGCTCGGCCGGCTCGCCGCCGACTGGTGGGAGGCGGCAGTCCCCGGCCACGTGCACCGCCGGGGAACGCTGGTCGTCGCCGGCGGGCGCGATGCCGGCGAGCTCGACCGTTTCGCCGGCCGCACCAGCGGCTGGGAATGGCTGGACGATGCGGGGATTTCGGCACTGGAGCCGGATCTCGCCGGCCGTTTCCGCAAGGCGCTGTTCTTCCGGCAGGAGGCGCATCTCGATCCGCGAAAGGCGCTTTCCGCCCTGACAGCCGGGCTTGAGGACGGTCGCATGCGGTTCCTCTTCGGCCAGGCCGGGGAACCGAACGAGGGCCGCTATGACCGGGTGATCGACTGCACCGGCGCCTCGCGGATCGGCCACATGCCGGAGCTGCGCGGCGTGCGCGGCGAGATGTTCACTCTCGAAACCGGCGAGATAAAACTCTCCCGTCCCGTCCGCCTGCTGCATCCGCGCCACCCGATCTACATCGTCCCGCGCGAGAAGAATCGCTTCATGGTGGGCGCGACGATGATCGAGAGCGAGGATGCCGGCCCGATCACCGCCCGCTCACTGATGGAACTGCTGAACGCCGCCTACGCCCTGCACCCCGCCTTCGGTGAGGCGAGGCTTGCGGAAACCGGTGCCGGCGTGCGCCCCGCCTTCCCCGACAATCTTCCCCGCGTGACGGAGGACGGCAACACCATCCACGTCAACGGCCTCTACCGCCACGGCTTCCTGCTGGCGCCGGCCATGGCGGGAGAAGTCGCGCGGCGGCTCGTCGCGCAACAGCAACAACCGGAAAGGAGGGCGTCATGACCTTCATCATCAACGGCGAGGAGCAGGACGTCGCGGCCGCGACGCTCGCCGACCTGCTCTGCGCCCTCGACTACGAGGGCGACTGGCTGGCGACAGCGGTGAACGGCGAACTGGTGCACCGCGAGGACCGCGACGCCTTCACGCTCGGCGCGCGCGACCGGATCGAAATCCTCTCGCCCATGCAGGGAGGCTGAGATGCTGAAGCTCTACGACGTGGAAGTGCAATCCCGCCTCCTTCTCGGCACCGCCCGCTATCCCTCCCCCACCATCCTCGCGGAAGCCGTGCAGCGCTCGAAGGCGGAGATCGTCACCGTGTCGCTGCGGCGCGAGACGGCCGGCGGCAAGGGCGGCGGCGCGTTCTTCGAGCTGATCCGCGAGCTCGGCGTGCGCGTGCTGCCCAATACCGCCGGCTGCCACAGCGTGCAGGAGGCCGTGCTGACGGCGAAGATGGCGCGAGAGGTCTTTCGCACCGACTGGATCAAGCTGGAGGTGATCGGTCATCACGATACGCTGCAACCCGATGTCTTCGGCCTCGTCGAGGCGGCGCACATCCTGACCGGCGAGGGCTTCCAGGTCTTCCCCTATACAACCGACGACCTCATCGTCGCAGAGAAGCTGCTCGAAGCGGGCTGCCGCGTGCTGATGCCCTGGTGCGCGCCGATCGGCTCCGCAATGGGGCCGGTGAACCCGATGGCGCTGCGCACCTTCCGGACGCATTTTCCGGATACCCCCCTGATCGTCGACGCCGGCATCGGCCGGCCTTCGCATGCGGCCAGCGTCATGGAACTCGGCTACGACGCCGTGCTGCTCAACACCGCCGTCGCCGGCGCCGGCGACCCGGCCGCGATGGCCGAGGCCTTTGCGCTCGCCATCGATGCCGGCCGCCTCGCGCACGAGGCCGTACCGCTGGAGCCGCGCGACATGGCCGTTCCCTCCACCCCCGTCATCGGAAAGGCCGTCTTCTCATGAGGCTCGATCCCTTCTATCTCATCGTCGACAGCGCCGACTGGATCGAGCGCCTCGTGCCGATCGGCGTCAAGCTCGTGCAACTGCGCATGAAGGATTTGCCGGACGAGCGGCTGCGCGCCGAAATCCGCCGCGCCAAAACCGTATGTGCCGAGCACGGTTGCCAGCTCATCGTCAACGACTACTGGCAGATCGCCATCGAGGAAGGTTGCGATTTCGTGCATCTCGGCCAGGAGGATTTGGCAGAAGCCGACGTCGCCGCCATCCGCGCGGCCGGAATGAAACTCGGCCTCTCCACCCATGACGAGGCCGAACTTGACATCGCCCTCAGGGAAAAACCGGACTATGTGGCGCTCGGCCCGGTCTGGCCGACGATCCTGAAGAAGATGAAATGGGCGCCGCAGGGTGTCGAGCGGCTGCGCGACTGGAAGGCGCGCATCGCCGCCATTCCCCTCGTCGCAATCGGCGGCCTCAACCCGGATCGCCTGGAGGCCGTCTTCGAAAACGGCGCCGACAGCGCGGCCGTGGTGACCGACATCACGCTGAATGCCGATCCGGAAGCGCGCACGCGCGAATGGATCGAGCGCACAGCGCGCTGGCGTTAGACCTTCCACAGCCGACGGGCGTTTTCCGCAAACACGCGGGTCTTGTCCTCCAGGCTGACGCCGGAGAGCAGGGCCTGTGTCGCGCCGATCCAGGTGGAAAGCCCGCCGCCGAGCGTTGAGACCGGCCAGTCGCTGCCCCAGACCATGCGGTCGAAACCGAAACTCTCGGCCACATGGGCGAAATAGGGCTTCAGGTCCTCCAGCGTCCAGTCTTCCGCCCCATAGGCCGGAATGCCGGAGAGTTTCACCGTCACATTCGGCCGGCGCGCGATCTCCGCGACCGGCCCCTTCCACACATCGAAGCCGCCACCCTTGATATCCGGTACGCCGCAATGGTCGAGCACGAAGGAGACGTCGGGCGCGAGATCGGCAAGTGCGATCGCCTTGCTAATCTGGTGCGGCAGCACGCAGAGATCGAAATTGAGCCCGGTGCCTGCGAGCCGCTTGATGTTTTCCCGGAAGAGAACACCTTCGGACAGATCGTCCGGCACGACATGCAGCACACGGCGAAAACCGCGCACGAAGGAATTGACGCGTATGCTTTCGAGATAGGCGGGAAACTTCGGCGATTCGGGACGGCACGACGCGATGGCGCCGGCAAGCAGGCTGCCCTCCTCACCGGCGAGCGCCTGTATCATCGCCGTCTCGCGGGCGATGTCCGCCGCCGCAACATCGACTTCCATATGCAGCGCCGCGACGATGCCGAGCCGGCGGGCTTCGCGCGCGTAGGCCTCGTGGGTGAAATCCGCATCGAGCGCCGGCACGCCCGACAGCCAGGGATAGGAGAGCCGATCGCGGTAGATGAGATGCAGGTGCGTGTCGATGATCATGCGGGCCTCCTCCAGACGGTTCGGACACTGCCACAGAAGAATGACCCATTCAAATACGAATTGCGTTCAGGCCATCGCACCGCCACGCCTTCCATTTCGGGACCTTCCCTCTAGGTTTCCCTTCGAACAACAGGAGAAAATGTATGAAGATCAGCGCACGCAATCGCCTCAAGGGCAAGATCGTCGAAGTCGTTCTCGGCGCCACGACGGCGCATGTCCGCATCGATATCGGCGGGCAGGTCATCACCGCGTCGATCACCAACGACGCGGTGAACGAACTCGGCCTTGCCGCCGGCCACGAGGCCTATGCGGTGATCAAGGCATCGGATGTGATGGTGGCGATCGACGATTAATCGTCGATCTTCTTGCACATATAGCCGGCCCGGTCTCGTAGTCCCCTTGCGGGGCGGCGTGATCGACACATGATCAACCGGCACCGGCGGCTTCCGAATTCTGCCGGCGCCAAACCGTCGGCGAAACACCCGTGCGCTTGCGGAAGAAACGCGAAAAATAGGCCGGGTCCTCGAAGCCGGTCTCCCGGCCGATATCCTCCACCGGGCGGATGGTGAAGCGGAGCAGGCGTTTTGCCTCCAGCAGGCGCCGCTCGAGCACCATGTCCTTCACCGTCTGGCCGAACACCGTGCGCGCCGCCTTGTCGAGCAGGTGCGGCGTCGTCGCCAGACGCTCGACATAATGGCTTACCGGCCAATCCTCGCGATAGTGCCGGTCGATCGCGCGCCGTAGGTCCAGCCCCAGCGCCACTGCGGGCGACGCGCCCTCGAAACCGACATTGCCGCCGAGCCGGGCCATCAGCGACAGGACCACGCCGATCAGCCCCGCCAGCACCCGCTCGCTTGCGGCAGCACCGCCGCGATAATCCTCCATCACCATCTCGAGCAGCGTGCCGATCCGCATCCAGCCCGGCGCCTCCGCATCGCCTTCGAGCAGCACCGGCGCATCGAGCGCCAGGTCCACCTGCGGCGCCATCGCCCTCAGCAGGTCGTCGGAGATCGACACGACGATCGCATCCGACTGTTCGCCGACATCGAAACCATGCACGACATTGCTCGGCACGAAGCTGATCGCCGGAGCCGAAAAATTCCAAGTGCGATCCTCGATCCGGTAGCGGCCCTCACCCTTGAACCAATAGGTGACCTGCCCCATCAGCGGATGTTTGTGCGGCGCGACGTGGCCGAAATGCAGGCTTTTGCGCTCCATCACTGTTTCGACATGCAGGAAACCGACGTCGAGCGCGCGGCTCGGCTCGCCGTAGACGAAGAAGGCGGGGACATCGTTGCGTGCGCTCATGGCCGGAAAAAGTACCAGCGAATTGCCCGGTTTGTCCATGGCGCCCGCCACCCGGCGGACTTAGCCTTTGTCAGGATTTTTTGGGAGGATCACCATGCGCGCCGAAGACCATCGCAGCGACAAGACACGGCCGTTCACCGGCGCCGAATATCTCGCGAGCCTGCGCGACGGGCGCGAGGTCTATATCAACGGCGAGCGCATCGCCGACGTGACGACCCATCCCGCGATGCGCAATTCGGCCCGCTCGCTTGCCCGCATGTACGATGCGCTGCACGACCCGAAGCGTAAGGATCGACTGACATCGCCGACCGATACGGGCTCCGGCGGCTACACGCACAAATATTTCCGCGTCGCCCATTCCGCCGCAGATCTCGTCGCCCAGCAGGGCGCCATCGCCGACTGGGCGCGCATGTCCTACGGCTGGATGGGCCGCACCGCCGACTACAAGGCGGCACTGATGAACACGCTCGGCGCCAATGCCGACTGGTACGGCCCCTTCAAGGCCAATGCGCTCGCCTGGCACAAACGCGCGCAGGAAAGCGTGCTCTTCATGAACCACGCCATCGTCAACCCGCCGATCGACCGCCACAAGCCGGCCGATGCGGTGAAGGACGTCTTCGTGCATATCACCAGGGAGACGGATGCCGGCATCTACGTCTCGGGCGCCAAGGTCGTCGCCACCTCCTCGGCGCTGACACATTACAATTTCCTCGCCCAGAGTTCGGCGACCGTCACCGAAGACCCGTCGCTGTCCGTCATGTTCATCGTGCCGATGAATGCGCCGGGGGTAAAAATGTTCTGCCGCACCTCCTATGAGCAGACGGCGGCGACCGCCGCTCATCCCTTCGACTACCCGCTCTCCTCCCGCTTCGACGAGAACGACGCGATCCTCGTACTCGACAATGTTTTCATCCCCTGGGAGGACGTGCTGGTGCTGCGCGATGCGGCAAAGATCCTCTCCTTTCATCCGGCGTCAGGTTTCATGCACGGCTACTGCTTCCAGGGCTGCACGCGGCTAGCGGTGAAGATGGATTTTCTGGCCGGCCTGCTGGCGAAAGCCCTGCGCGCCACCGGCGGCGATGCCTTTCGCGGCAATCAGGCGCTGCTCGGCGAGGTGATCGCCATCCGCCACCAGTTCTGGTCCTTCTCCAACGCCATGGCCTACAACCCGATCCCCTGGGCGAATGGCGCGGTGCTGCCGAACCTCGAAGCGGCGCTCTGCTACCGCACCTTCATGTCGGAGGCCTATCCGAAGGTGATCGACATCGTGCGCCGCACCGTCGCCTCCGGCCTCATCTACCTGCCTTCCTCGACCAAGGATTTCGCCAACCCAGAGATCGACCGCTACCTCGCGCAATATGTCCGCGGCTCGAACGACATGGGCCATATCGAGCGCATCAAGATCATGAAGCTGCTCTGGGATGCGACCGGCACGGAATTCGGCGGCCGCCATGCTCTTTACGAACTGAACTATGCCGGCGCGCCGGAGGAAGTCCGCCTCCAGGTGCTGAAGGGTGCGGAGCGTGGCGGACGCCTCAAGGAGATGGAAGCGCTGGTCGACCAGTGCATGGCCGACTATGACGAGACCGGCTGGACGGGCGACACCTGGCTGCCGCCACGGGACGACGACGCCCTCAGCAATGCTGCCGAATGAGGGCCGTGTCATGGACCTCAATGTCTCGAAGACCGAATTCCGCAACGCGATGGCCCGGGTCTGCGCGCCCGTCAACGTGATCACCACCAAGGGAGCCGCCGGCCGCGGCGGTTTTACCGCCACCGCCATGTGCTCGGTGACCGACGAGCCGCCGACACTGCTTGTCTGCATGAACAGCCGCTCGGCGCAGACGGGGCTTTTCATCGAGAACCGCCGCTTCTGCGTCAACGTGCTGACACAGGAGCACAAGGCACTCGCCGCCTCCTTCGCCGGGCGTGAAGCCGACATGGAGGCGCGTTATGCCGATGCCGCCTGGACGGACCTGCCCTCCGGCAACCAGGCGCTCGCAGACGCCATCGTCTCCTTCGATTGCCGGCTGACGGAGGCGCGGCTTGTGGGCACGCACAACATCCTCATCGGCGAGGTCGTGGACATCCGCTGCCGGCGCGATGGGCATGCGCTGATCTATTTCGACCGCAACTATGTGCACGTGCCGACCCAGACCGGCAGTTTCGGCGGCTGATGCCTCTTGACAAGCGGCCTTATATTTAACACGTTAAATAAAAAGCTGCGCCGGGAGGAACTATGCCGCACCTGACCGTCGAATATTCGGCCAATCTGGAAGGCCGCACCGATCTCGATGCGCTCTGCGCCGCGCTGCTGGAGACGGTGCTCGCAACCGGCCTTTTCGAGGTCGGCGCCGTCCGCGTGCGGGCGCTGCGGGCCGATCACTACGCGATTGCCGACCGCTTGGCCGAAAACGCCTTCGTCGACCTCAACTTCCGCATCGGCAAGGGCCGCAGCGCAGAGGAGAAAAAGCACACCGGCGAGGCGCTTTTCGCCACGGCGAGCCGGCTGCTCGCCCCCCTCTTCGAGACGCCGCACTTCGCGCTTTCGCTGGAAATTCGCGAGATCGACGCGGAGCTGAGCTGGAAGAAGAACGCCATCCATCCGCGCCTGCGCGGCAAGTAACAGGAAATCCCATGTCGAAACTGCAGGAAAACAGCGCGAAGGCGGAGGCCTATCTCGCCCGCTTCAAGGAGAAGGGCGTCTTGAACCGCATCGGCGGCGAGGACCTGTCCGCCGAAGACGGCGCGACCTTCGAGACCATTTCGCCCGTCGACCTGAAGCCGCTCGCAACCGTCGCGAAGGGCGGGGCCGCCGATATCGACCGCGCCGCAAAAGCCGCCAAGGCCGCCTTCGCCGATTGGGCGGCGATGCCCGGCGACGCGCGCAAAAAACTGCTGCACAAGATCGCCGACGCCATCGTGGCACGGGCGGAGGAAATCGCCTTCGTCGAATGCATGGATACCGGCCAGTCGCTGCGCTTCATGGCGAAGGCCGCATTGCGCGGGGCGGAAAACTTCCGCTTCTTCGCCGACCGCGCGCCGGAAGCGCGCGACGGCAAGACGTTGCGCACCGAGGGCCAGGTCAACATGACGACCCGCGTGCCGATCGGCCCGGTCGGCATCATCACGCCGTGGAACACGCCCTTCATGCTCTCCACGTGGAAGATCGCCCCGGCGCTTGCCGCCGGCTGCACCATCGTGCACAAGCCGGCCGAATTTTCACCGCTGACGGCGCGGCTGCTTGTCGAGATCGCCGAAGAGGCCGGCCTGCCGAAGGGGGTGTGGAACCTCGTCAACGGCTTTGGCGAGGATGCCGGCAAGGCGCTCACCGAACATCCGCTGATCAGGGCGATCGGCTTCGTCGGCGAAAGCCGCACCGGCTCGATGATCATGAAACAGGGCGCCGACACGCTGAAGCGCGTGCATTTCGAACTCGGCGGCAAGAACCCCGTCATCGTCTTCGCCGATGCGGATCTCGAACGCGCCGCCGACGCCGCCGTCTTCATGATCTACTCGCTGAACGGCGAGCGCTGCACCTCCTCCTCGCGCCTCTTGGTGGAGGAGAGCATCTACGAGCGCTTCACCGCCCTCGTTGCGGAGAAGGCCAAGCGCATCAAGGTCGGCCATCCCCTTGATCCCGAAACCGTCGTCGGCCCGCTGATCCATCCGGTGCATGAGAAAAAGGTGCTGGACTATATCGCGATCGGCAAATCCGAAGGCGCGACGGTCGCTGCCGGCGGCGAAAAATTCGAGGGGCCGGGCGGCGGATGTTACGTCTCGCCAACGCTTTTCACGAAGGCGAACAATGGCATGCGCATCGCACAGGAGGAAATCTTCGGCCCGGTACTGACCGCCATTCCCTTCAAGGACGAAGCCGAAGCCCTGACGCTTGCCAACGACGTCCAGTATGGCCTCACCGGCTATCTCTGGACGGCGGATGTCACCCGCGCCTTCCGCTTCACCGATCATCTGGAGGCCGGCATGATCTGGGTGAATTCGGAAAACGTGCGCCACCTGCCGACGCCCTTCGGCGGCGTGAAGAATTCCGGCATCGGCCGCGATGGCGGCGACTGGTCCTTCGATTTCTACATGGAGACGAAGAACATCGCCTTCGCCACCGGCGCCCACGCCATTCCGAAACTCGGCGGCTGACCGCCCGATAAGACTGCGCTTGAGGAGGACCCCATGCCCGTACCCCAGCCAAACCTCTACCCGCCGTTCAACATCGTGCGGCTCTCCCATGTCGAATTCGGCGTGACGGACCTAGCAAAATCCCGCGCCTTCTATGTCGATACGCTCGGCCTGCAGGTGACCGACGAGACGGCGGACACGATCTATCTGCGTGCGATGGAAGAGCGCGGCCACCATTGCATCGTGCTGAAAAAATCGGACAAGCCGGAAGCCCGCGACCTCGGCTTCAAGGTGTTTGACGAGGAGGATCTCGAAAAGGCCGTGCATTTCTTCGAGGGCAAGGGCCTGCCGGTGGAATGGGTCGAACGCCCCTACCAGGGCCGCACCTTTCGCACGCGCGATCCGCAGGGCATTCCGCTGGAATTCTACACGAAGATGGACCGCCTGCCGCCGATCCACCAGAAATACGCGCTCTATCGCGGCGTCAAACCGCTGCGCATCGACCATTTCAACTGCTTCTCGCCGGATGTCGACGCCAGCGTCGCCTTCTACAACGAGATCGGTTTTCGCGTGACGGAATATACCGAGGACGCAGAGTCGGGCCGGCTCTGGGCGGCCTGGACGCACCGCAAGGGCGGCGTTCACGACATCGCCTTCACAAACGGCCGCGGCCCGCGCCTGCACCACACCGCCTTCTGGGTGCCCACACCGCTCAACATCATCGACCTGCTCGACCTGATGGCGACGACCGGCTGGGTCTCCAACATCGAGCGCGGCCCCGGCCGGCACGGCATTTCCAATGCCTTTTTTCTCTACATCCTCGATCCGGACGGCCACCGCATCGAGATCTACTGCTCGGATTACCAGACGGTGGACCCGGACCTCGAACCCATCAAATGGGACCTGAAAGACCCGCAGCGCCAGACGCTGTGGGGCTCGCCCGCGCCAAAATCCTGGTTCGAACATGGCAGCTTGTTTGCCGGCACCGAGGTCACGGATTCACCCCTGAAGGCGCAACCGATCATCGCCCCCTGACGGGCATTGCAAATCGACGGCCGAGCGCCGAGAAGAACCAATGCCGACAAGGGAGTGAGACATGGATAGCAAAGAATTCCGCCAGTGGTCGCGAACGGTCGCCGATTGGGGCGCCGATTACCGCGCAGGCCTGCGGGAGCGGCCCGTTCGGGCGCAGACGAAGCCCGGCGACATCGCCCGGCAAATCGATGCCGCCGCCCCGGAAGCGGGCGAGACGATGGAGGCGATTTTCGCGGATTTCGAGCGCATCATTCCCGACGGCCTGACGCATTGGCAGCATCCGCGCTTCTTCGCCTATTTCCCGGCCAATGCCGCGCCGGTTTCGGTGATCGCGGATTATCTCGTCACCTCTGTCGCCGCGCAATGCATGCTCTGGCAGACCTCTCCGGCCGCAACCGAGCTCGAAACCCGCGTGGTCGACTGGCTGCGCCAGGCCCTCGGCCTGCCGGATGGTTTTGCCGGCGTCATCCAGGATTCCGCCTCGACCGCGACGCTCGCCGCCGTGCTGGTCATGCGCGAAAAGGCGCTCGGCTGGAAGGGCAACAGCGAGGGGTTGTCAGTGCACAAGGCCGTGCGCGTCTACGCCTCGAAACAGGTGCACACCTCCATCGACCGGGCGATCTGGATTTCCGGCATCGGCGAGGCGAACCTCGTGCGCATCCCCACTAAGGGGCCCCTCAACGGCATGGACCCGGAAGCGCTCGACGCCGCGATCACGGCCGATCTTGCCGCGGGCCACATCCCGGCCGGTGTGATCGCCTGCACCGGCGGCACCTCCATCGGCGCCTGTGATCCGATCCGCGCGGTGGCTGATGTCGTCAAAGCACATGGGCTCTACCTGCATGTGGATGCCGCTTGGGCCGGCTCCGCCATGATCTGCCCTGAGTTCCGTACGCTCTGGGAGGGCGTCGAGGCGGCGGATTCCATCGTCTTCAACCCGCACAAATGGCTCGGCGCCAATTTCGATTGTTCGGTGCAGTTCATCCGCAGCCCGGAAGATCAGGTGCGCACGCTCGCCATCCAGCCGGAATATCTGAAGACGCACGGCCATGACGGCATCATCAACTATTCCGAATGGTCCGTGCCGCTCGGCCGTCGTTTCCGGGCGCTGAAACTGTGGTTCCTGATGCGCTATCACGGGCTCGAAGGTCTTCGCACGATGATCCGCAACCACGTAAAATGGTCGGTGGAACTCGCCGCGCGGCTTGCCGCCGAACCGGATTTCGAAATCGTCAGCGAGCCGGTGCTCTCGCTCTTCTCCTTCCGCCACAACGGCGGCGGCGATGAACACAATATCGCGCTGGTCAACGCCATCAACGACGATGGCCGCATCTACCTGACGCAGACGCGCGTCGAGGGCCGCATCGCCATCCGCTTCCAGGCCGGCCAGTTCGAAATGACCCGCGACGACGCCGACACCGCCTTCACGGTGATCACCGAAATCGCCCGCAGATTGACATAGGAGACCATCGTGACCGAACGGCCCCGCCTCGCCGGCTTTTCCCATCAGGGTGCCTTGAAATACGGCCTCGTCAAGGATGACGGCATCGTGGATCTTTCGGCACGCCATGGCGAACGATGGCCGAGCCTGCGCGAAGTGATCGAGGCGGGGTCATTCGCCGTACTGGCGGAAGAAGCCTCGGCGCTGCCCACCGATTACGCGCTCGCTGACATTACCTACGAAATCCCGATCCCGGCGCCGGAAAAGATCATCTGCGTCGGTGTGAACTTTCCCGATCGCAACGAGGAGTACAAGGACGGCCAGTCCGCGCCCGCCAACCCCTCGCTCTTCATCCGCTTCCCGCGCTCCTTCACCGGCCAGGACCGGCCGCTGATCCGCCCGCCGGAAAGCCCGCAGCTCGACTACGAGGGCGAGATCGTCGTCGTCATCGGCAAGGGCGGGCGGCGCATCGCCGAGGCCGATGCACTGGACCATATCGCGGCCCTCTCGCTCTGCAACGAGGGCACGATCCGCGACTGGGTGCGGCACGCCAAGTTCAACGTCACGCAGGGCAAGAATTTCGATGCAACCGGCGCCATCGGCCCGTGGCTGGTGCCCTATACGGACGAAAGCCAGCTTGCCGACATCAAGCTGGAAACCCGCGTCAACGGCGAAGTGCGCCAGAGCGACCGCACTGGCCGCATGATCTTCTCCTTCCGAAAAATCATCAACTACATCTCCACTTTCACCACACTCGTACCGGGCGACATCATCGTCACCGGCACGCCGACGGGCGCGGGCGCCCGCTTCGATCCGCCGATCTGGCTGAAGCCGGGCGATGTGGTCGAGGTGGAGGCCGAGGGCATCGGCATGCTGCGCAACACCATCGCCGACGAGGTTTTTTGACCATGATGACACCTGACGACATCCAGACGGCGGCGAAAGCCCTCGACGAGGCCGAGCACACCCGCATCCAGATGGGCCTGCTCTCGCTCAAACACCCCGCGATCGACATGGACGACGCCTATGCGATCCAGGGCGCCTGGGTGAAGAAGAAGATCGCCGACGGCCGCAGGGTGATCGGCTGGAAGATCGGCCTCACCTCCAAGGCCATGCAATATGCGCTGAACATCGACATTCCCGATTCCGGCGTGCTCTTCGACGACATGGTGTTCGAGGACGGAGCAACCGTGCCGGCGGATCGCTTCATCCAGCCGCGTGTCGAAGCGGAGATCGCCTTCGTGATGAAGGCGCCGCTGAAGGGTCCCGGCGTGACCGTCTTCGACGTATTGAACGCCACCGACTACGTGACGCCGGCGCTCGAAATCCTCGACACGCGCATCCAGCGCGTCGATCCCGAGACGAAGAAGGCGCGCACCATCTTCGACACGATCTCCGACAATGCCGCCAATGCCGGCATCGTCACGGGCGGGCGGGCTGTGCGGCCGGACCAGATCGACATGCGCTGGATGGGCGCCATCGTCAGCCGCAATGCGGAGGTCGAGGAAACCGGCCTTGGCGCCGGCGTGCTCAACCAGCCGGCGCGCGGCGTCGCCTGGCTCGCCAACCGGCTGGCGCAATATGGCGATGGCATCGAGGCGGGACAGATCGTGCTCGCTGGTTCGTTTATCCGACCGATCGAGGCGCGCCACGGCGATACGATCATCGCCGATTTCGGCCCCTACGGCACCGTCAGCCTGTTCTTCGCATAAGGATTTTGCCATGGCCGCTCCGAAAAACCGTTTCAAGCAGGCGCTGAAGGAAGGCCGTGCGCAGATCGGCCTCTGGCAGGCGCTCGCCAATCCCTACACGGTCGAGATCTGCGCCGAGGCGGGCTATGACTGGCTGCTGCTCGACGCAGAACATGCGCCCAACGACGTGCCGCTGCTCGTCTCGCAGCTTCAGGCGATGAAGGGTTCTGCGAGCCACGCCGTCATCCGTCCGCCGATCGGCGAGACCTGGATCGTCAAGCAATTGCTCGACATCGGCGCGCAGACGCTGTTGATCCCCATGGTCGACAGCAAGGCGATGGCGCAAACCATGGTGAAGGCCGTGCGCTATCCGCCGCACGGCGTGCGCGGCGTCGGCGCGTCGCTCGCCCGCGCCTCCGCCTTCAACCGCACGACGGACTATCTGCAGACAGCCAATGACGAGGTCTGCCTGCTGCTGCAGGTCGAAAGCCGCGCGGGGCTCGAAGCGCTCGATGATATAGCGGGCACGGAGGGCGTCGACGGCGTCTTCATCGGCCCGGCCGACCTTGCCGCCGATATGGGCTTTCTAGGCAGGCCGGGCGCGCCGGAAGTGCAGGCCGAAGTGGAGAAGGCATTCAAAAAAATCCAGTCGCATGGCAAGGCGGCGGGCATCCTTACCGGCGATCTCGGGCTTGCCAAACGCTACCTCGACCTCGGCGCGACCTTCGTCGCGATCGGCAATGACGTGACGCTGCTCGCCAATGCCACGACGAAGCTGCTCGCGGATTTCAAGGCTGCGGACCCCGCAAAAGCCCCGCAGAACGCCAAGGTCTACTGACCCGCTATTCCTCGCCGCCCGCTTTGCCGTCGAGCTTGAGGGCCGCGAGTTCTTCCAGCATGTCGAGAAGCTGTTCGGTGCGGCCGGCGCCGAAGCGGGCGTCGATATCCGCGTAGACGCGGCGGCTGTCCGGCATCACCTCGTCGATGATCGCCTGGCCGGCCGGCGCAAGCTTGAGCAGGACGCGGCGGCCATCGTCCTTGTCCTTGTGCCGGGTGATGAGACCGCGCTCTTCAAGCGCGCGCAGCATGCGGGTGAGGCTAGGTGCGAGAATGAAGGCCTTTTCCGCCACTTCCGTCGCATCGAGCAGGCCGGCTTCCGAAAGCGCGCGCAAGACCCGCCATTGCTGCTCGGTCACGTCGTGATCGGCAAGGATCGGCCGGAAATGGCTCATCACGGCCTCACGCGCCCGGAGCAGGCCGATCGCCAGCGACCGCCGGCGGTCGCGCGGCGGCAGATGCTTCGTTTCGTCGGGATTCGTCATGTCGGGAGGCGCACCGTTCGTCATCCTGCCTCTATCTTCGATTTTTCGGGTCCGTGCAATGCGCGCGAACCGATCGGCCTCACCGCGAGCGCGCGAGCCAGGCATCGACGGACAGCAGGCCAGGGCCGCGGGCCGCGATGAACAGCAGGCAGGCGGCCCAGGTGCCATGCGTCGGCCAGGCGCCGGGATAGACGAAGACCTGGATGACCAGCGTCATCACCAGCAGCGCCAGCGCGGAGAGGCGGCTTGCAAGGCCGATGACCAGCAGGATCGGGAAAAAATGCTCGGCGAAGGCGGCGAGATGGGCTGCCAGCCAGGGATCGATAAGAGGCAGCTTGTATTCGTTTTCGAAGAGATACAGCGCACTGTCCGAGAGCATGAAGCCCTGCACCTTGGTCTGGCCGGACTGCCAGAAGACGGCGGCGATCGACAGGCGCGCAACGAGGGCGATAAGATCGTTCGGGATGCGGGTCAGCACCTGCAAGCCCTGGTCGTAGAGCCTGCGCGGCAGCGGGAGGGCGGCATCAGGCATCGTGTCGGTGTTCATCGGGGTTGTCCTGTCTGATGGCGGTGAAGGCTCCGGAGCGGAGCACGACCGCGAGGTTTGTCGAAAGGTCGAAACGTGCATTCGCCGCCATCGTGGCCTCGGCCGCCAGCCCGAGCGTTTCGCCCGCGGCGAGCAGCCGGCAAAACATCGCGCCGCCCGGCGGCAGCAGGGTCACCTCGACGATCATCCGCGGGCGCACCACCAGCGCATCCTCGCGCTCCCAGCAGTCGAGAGGCGTGAGCGGACGCTCGCCGGCATTCATCGCCCAGATCGTCACGGCCGGATACGGCGAGGAGAAGATCGACAGCGCGGGATGCGGCGTGAAGACGAGATCGCCGAGCCGGGCGGGATCGACCGCCGCCAGCGCCTGCGGATCGAGCGGCGCCGTATCGGCGGCGTGATAGGCACGGCCGCGGGCAACCTCCAGGCGCATCACGTCGGGCAAATAGGCGATGTCGCGCGCCGGCTCGAAGGCCGCGACGAAATCCGGAAAGTCATCGCCATAGGCGAGAAGCAGCGGTGAACGCGGTGGATGGAGCCGGATGAACGCCTGCGCCATCGCCTGGAAGAACTCTGTCCCGACGATGCGCTCGGCCACCGGAAAGCGGGAGGACAGCGCGCCGGTCAGGCTCGCAGAGACATTGTTACGATAGACGCCGTAGCGGCGCTCGGGCGCGCGCGAATTCCACGCGGTCAACCCGGCCGGCGGCGGCGTGGCCGTAAACAGGCTGGCGGCGAAGGCGGTCTGCGTGGTGGCGGACATGGTTCACGCCGCCCTTTGGCGGGCGGCCGCGTCGAGGATGCGCTGGGCCGAGATCGCCTCGTCGCGCAACACGGACCAGGCGGGCACGTCATTGTCCCATTCGACGAGGCTGGCGACCGGCCCGATGCCGCCGATGACCGTCTCGTAGAGCGCCCAGACCGGGTCTTTGACCGGCGTATCGTGGCTGTCGATCAAGAGGGCCGCGCCAAGATCGTCCACCGTCTCAGAATGGCCGCTCAGGTGGATTTCGCGCACGGCTTCGAGCGGGAAGCGGGCGATGTAGTCGCCGGCGTCGAGATTGTGGTTCGTCGCGGCGACGAAGACATTGTTGACGTCGAGCAGCAGGCCGCAGCCGGTGCGCCTCGCGATTTCGGCAAGGAATGCGGTTTCCTCGATCGTGCTTTCCTCGAAGAGCAGATAGGTGGCGGGGTTTTCGAGCAGCATCTGGCGCTTCAATGCGTCCTGCACCTGGTCGACATGCTCGACCACGCGGACAAGCGTCTCCTCCGTATAGGGAAGCGGCAGAAGATCGTTGAGGAAGACGCTGTCATGCGTCGACCAGGCAAGGTGCTCGGAAAAGCTTTCCGGCTGGTAGCGGTCGCACAGCGCCTTCAGTCGGGCGAGATGATCGCGGTCGAGCGGCTGCATGGAGCCGATCGACAGGCCGACGCCGTGGATCGACAGCGCATGGTCCTCGCGCAATTTGCCGAGCTGCGCATGCGGCGGGCCGCCCGCCCCCATATAGTTTTCCGCATGGACCTCGAAGAAGCCGATGGGCTCAGGTGTGGAAAGAATATCGGCAAAATGCTCGGGCTTGAAGCCGACGCCGGCGCGGCGCGGAAGGCGGGAGGGGATCATGACGGGCCTCTTCGAAGGGAAGCGACGGCGCCGGAACGGCGCCGCCTGATGGGTGGAGCGACGGCCTCAGGCCGGTGCCATGCCCTGTTCCAGCGTGCCGTGGCCGTTCGGCGTCTTCATCGAGACGCAGGTGCCGGTCGGAACCAGCTTCCAGGCGTTCTGCTGGTAATCGATCTTCGAGGTGCCGGCGCAGGTCGTGCCCGGGCCTGCCGCGCAGTCGTTCTGGCCCTTCATCGCGATGCCGTAGCACTTTTCCTTGCCTTCTTCGGCGGCAGCCGGCATGGCGATGGTTGCGAGCGCCGAAGCGAGCGAGCCGGCAAGGGCGAGGGTAACGATCGTGGTCTTCATGTCTGTCTCCGTTTGTGGCCAGCCGCGATTGGCTGTTGCATTGGGGGCTACGGAGGCAGGTGCGGCTTCGTTACAGCCGCGGCGTCGCTTTTTCTGTCGAAGGCCTTGCCGAAAGGCCGGCGACATAAGAAAAAGACCCGGCGCATCAGGCGTTTGGATGCGTTACGGATTTCTTTGCGATCGCGCGGTAACAAGATCGTGTTCCGCAACGTAGGGGATGCAGACGAGTGAATCAGTCGGCGCGCGAAGAGGAATGGGCGGACTGGCTGCGCCTCGCCATCAAGGGCGATGCGCAGGCCTATAACCGCTTCCTCGTTGCGGTGACACCGCATCTGCGCCGCATGGCGCGCCGGCGCTGCGACCAGTATGGTGCGCCGGCGAGCGAGGCGGAGGATGTCGTGCAGGAAGTGCTGCTCGCCATCCACCTGAAGCGCGGTACCTGGGATCCGGCCCGGCCGCTCGGCCCCTGGCTGACGACGATCGTGCGCAACAAGCTGGTCGACAGCCTGCGCCGCCGCGGCCGGCAGGTCAGCGTGCCGATCGACGACGTCTCCGATTTCCTGGAGGCGGGCGACGAAACGCATGAGGCCGCCGACCGGCTGGATACGGAAACGATGCTGGCGCAGTTGAAGGATCCGCAACGCGATATCGTCCGCTCGATCTCGATCGAGGGGGCGGGGATCCGGGAAACCGCGGCACGGCTGAAGATGACCGAGGGCGCGGTGCGCGTCTCCCTCCACCGGGCGCTGAAATCGCTCGCCGCCCTCTATCGGAGCGACTGACATGAAGACCGACGACCTGATCACCCTGATGACGCAAGACGCGCCCGTCGGCCTGCGCTACGGCCGCGCGCTCGCCATCGCGCTCGTCGCGGGCGTGGCCGTCTCCGCAGTGCTGCTCGTCGTCACCGTCGGCCTGCGGCACAACATAACAAGCGTCTTCGAGACGGCGCGCGTGCTGTTCAAGATCATCGTGACGATCGCGCTCGCCGTGCTCGCCGCCCGGCTCGCCATGCGCATCGGCCGGCCGGGAGAGGCGCTGCGCCTGCCGACCTTGCTGCTTGCCCTTCCGGTGCTCCTGGTTGGTGCCGCTGTCGCGGCCGAACTCGCGGTGCTGCCGCAGGCGGCCTGGAAGGCCAATATGGTCGGCGGCAATGCGCTGTTCTGCCTGTTCTTCATCCCGGTGCTGTCGCTGGCGCCGCTTGCCGGCCTGTTCTGGGCGCTGAAGCAGGGCGCACCGGAAAACCCGACGGCGGCGGGCGCCTCAGCCGGGCTTGCGGCCGGCGCGATCGCCGCCGCCATCTATGCCTGGCACTGCCCGGACGACAGCCCCCTCTTCCTCGCCGCCTGGTACACGATCGCCATCGCCATCGTCACCGGCGCCGGCGCGCTGCTCGGCCGCCGCTGGTTGCGCTGGTAGGCCGAAGCGCCGGAGGCCTGCGACAGCACGCCACGCGCCATCGCCGCGTTGTTTGATCAACGTCAAAGAAGGCGACGCGCCACGGGGCTACCTCCTTGGCCATGAACGAGAGACGTTCGGCAGCAAGGAGACTTCCAGTGCGTATCATGGCAACCAGCATCGTCGGTGCGGCGGCAATCCTCGTGGCGCTCGCCCTTCCGGCGGCAGCGGCAGATTTCGAAGTGCATATGCTGAACAAGGGTGCGGCCGGCGCCATGGTGTTCGAGCCGGCCTTCGTGAAGGTCGCGCCGGGCGACACCGTCACCTTCATCCCGACGGACAAGGGGCACAATGTCGAGACGATCAAGGACATGATCCCTGACGGCGCCATCGCCTTCAGGAGCAAGATGAACGAGACCTACAAGGTGACCTTCGACACGCCCGGCGCCTATGGCGTCAAGTGCATGCCGCATGTCGGCATGGGTATGGTCGGCCTCGTGCTCGTCGGCGACGCACCGGCCAATCTCGATGCGGTCAAGACCGGCAAGCTGCCGAAAAAGGCCCGCGAGCGCCTGGATGCAGCCATCACGGCGCTGGGGCTGTAACCTCCCCCCACGATCGCGGTCGGCTCAGCCCGCTCATTCGGGATCGGTGGTGAAGGCGATGGTCAGCCAGCGGTCCGGGCCTTCATCGCCGATCGCCGTGCCGATTTCGTCCCATTCCTGCAATTTCTTCGCCGGAAATTCCTCCGGCACGATGAAGAAGAGTTCGATCTGACGGCCGCGCCGACGCGGGCGACATAGGCACGGTAGGAGAGGAAGCCGTGCTTCTCGAAGGCCAGCCGGCCCGGGTCTTTCCGCTTATAGCGGGCGGCCGGCACAAATTCCATCTTCTGCATGATGTGGATTTACACATTTAATTTTCTAATGGCTCCGCCCGCTGCTAATTTCACCCTCACAAACCAACGGAATAGCGCATGCTGAAACTTGCCCTGCTGTGCCGCAGGCCACCGCCGGCGCCAAGTTCGATCTAGCGGACAATGACGGTGTCACGCCGCTCCGGGCGCAACGTGAGCAAAAAACAAGGTGGCGGCGCAGACCGTCGCCGGAGAAATACCGGAAACACTCAAGACAAAGGGCCTGAGACGATGCAACGCAGCTACTATTCCTCCCTCGGCGGCCATCCGCCGCAGAGCGACCTTCTGACCGGCCGCGCCGTGTTCACGGAGGCCTATGCGGTGATCCCCAAGGGGGTGATGCAGGATATCGTCACCAGCTTCCTGCCCTTCTGGAACGACACGCGGCTCTGGGTGATCGCCCGCCCGCTATCGGGCTTCGCCGAGACCTTTTCGCAATATGTCGTGGAAGTGGCGCCAGGCGGCGGCAGCGACCGGCCGGAGCAGGATGCGGGCGCCGAAGGCGTGCTCTTCGTCGTCGATGGCGAGGTGGAACTGACGCTGCCCGCCGGCAAGCACACGCTCCAGCCGGGTGGCTACGCCTTCCTGCCGGCGGGCCTGAAATGGTCGCTGCACAACCGCTCGGGCGCGCATGCCCGCTTCCACTGGATCCGCAAGGCCTATGAGGCCGTGGACGGCCTCGATCATCCGGAACCGCTGATCCTCAACGAAAAAGACATCAAGCCGTCGGAAATGCCCGGCACGAATGGCGGTTGGGCGACGACGCGTTTCGTCGATCCCAACGACCTGCGCCACGACATGCATGTGACGATCGTCACGCTGCAGCCCGGCGCCGTCATTCCCTTTGCGGAAACACACGTGATGGAGCACGGCCTCTACGTGCTTGAGGGCAAGGCCGTCTACCGGCTCAACCAGGATTGGGTGGAAGTGGAGGCCGGCGATTTCATGTGGCTGCGCGCCTTCTGCCCGCAGGCCTGCTATGCCGGCGGCCCCGGCCCGTTCCGCTACCTGCTCTACAAGGACGTCAACCGCCACATGACGCTGCGCCCGTTCGGCGCACGCCGCTAACCCGAAGCCCGGGGGGCAACAAGGCGCTGAGCCCTATCAGGACCATTGGCAGCAGCGGCTTGAATCATGCGCAAATTAGATGTTTAGATACCGACTATTCCGTTTTGCAATGGAGATGTCGTGCTCGATCCGCGTTTGCTCCGGGCCTTCGTGGCGATCGCCGATGCCGGCAGTTTCACGGCGGCCGCCGATCGCCTGCACATGACGCAGTCGACGATGAGCCAGCAGATCGCCCGGCTGGAGGAAGCGATCGGCCGCGACCTCGTCGACCGCGCCGCGCGGCCAGTGCGCCTGACGGTGACGGGCGAGCGCCTGCTCGGCCACGCCCGGCGCATCCTGGCGCTCCAGACCGAGGCGCTGACGCTGGTCGCCGAAACCTCCGGCACCACCTCGGTCCGGATCGGCATGCCGGACGATATCGCGACGCCCGAAATGGCGCATGCCTTCGCGGCCTTCGCCAAGCGCCACAAGGAGGCCCGCCTCGACGTCACCACGGGGCTTCGTTCCGACCTCACACGTCGCTACCGCTCCGGTGAACTCGACATCGTGGTGCTCAAGGAGGACACGCCAAGTTCCGACGCCTGGGCGAGTTTTGAAGAGCCGATCGCCTGGTTCACGGCGCTGGATGCGGCAAGCGACCTGCCCGATCCCACCCCGCTCGTCACCTTCCCGCCCGGCGGGCTCTATCGCGACGCCATGTTCGAGCGCATGGAGCGCGAGCGGCGGCGCTGGTATGTCGCCTTCACCTCCGCCAGCCTGCGCAACGTGCTGATGGCGATCGAGGCGGGCCTCGGCCTCTCGCTGCTGCCAGTCGATTCGGCAAAGGGATGGCGGGTGAAGCCGCTCGCCGATTTCGCGCCGGAACCGCCGGTCCTGGCCTCGCTCTATTCCTGGGAAAGGGGCGGCCTCGTCGGCGAACTTGCCAATGAGGTGCTCGATATCCTCAAGCGGCATTTCGCGCCGGAGCGGCGTCAGGCCTTGTAGAGGTCCGCATAGGTGTCGCGCAGAACATTCTTCTGCACCTTGCCCATCGTGTTGCGCGGCAGGTCCTCGACGAAGAGTACCCGCTTCGGCTGCTTGTAGCGCGCCAGCCGGTCCTTCAGCCCGTCGAGCACCGTCTTTTCGTCAAGCGCCGCGCCCTTCTTCAGCACCACAACGGCCGTCACGCCCTCGCCGAAATCCGGATGCAGCACGCCGATGACCGCACTTTCGATGACGCCCGGCATGCCGTCGATCTCGGTCTCCACTTCCTTGGGATAGATGTTGTAGCCGCCGGAGATCACGAGATCCTTGCCGCGCCCGACGATGTGCACATAACCGCGCTCGTCGATCTTGCCGAGATCGCCGGTGATGAAGAAGCCGTCGGTGCGGAATTCCGCGGCGGTCTTATCCGGCATGCGCCAATAGCCCTTGAAGACATTTGGCCCTTTCACCTCGATCATGCCCGTCTCGCCGTCGGCCAGGGGTTTTCCGGTGTCCGGCTCGGTGACGCGCAGCGAGATGCCGGGCAGCGCAAAGCCTACCGTGCCGGCGACGCGATCGCCGTCATAGGGGTTGGAGGTGTTCATGTTGGTCTCGGTCATGCCGTAGCGCTCGAGGATGGCGTGGCCGGTTTTTTCCGAAAAGCTGCGATGGGTTTCCGCAAGCAGCGGCGCAGAGCCGGAGACGAAGAGCCGCATGCCGGCGGTCGCCTCCCGCGTCAGGCCGGCATGCTGTACGAGCCGGACGTAGAAGGTCGGCACGCCCATCATCACCGTGGCGTTTTCCATCAGCCCGAGCACCTCGTCTGCATCGAATTTCGGCAGCAGGATCATCGAGGCGCCGGAGAGCAGCGTGACGTTCGTGGCGACGAACAGGCCGTGCGTGTGGAAGATCGGCAGCGCATGGATCAGCCGGTCGGCGCTGGTGAAGCGCCAATGGTCGCTGAGCGTCACCGCATTCGAAAGCAGATTGTCATGCGTCAGCATGGCGCCCTTCGAGCGGCCGGTCGTGCCGGACGTGTAGAGGATCGCCGCAAGGTCGTCGGCCCCGCGCTCCGCATCGGTAAAATCCGCCTCCTCGCTCCCGGCCCGCTGGAGGAGACTGCCGCCGCCCATCGCATCCAGCGTCTCGACCGTGCTGCCATGGGCTTCGGCCACCGCCGTGACGCCGCCCGCGGATTTCGGGTCGACGACCACGAGCCGTGGCTCCGCGTCACCGATGAAATAATCCAGTTCCGCCAGTGTATAGGCCGTGTTGAGCGGCAGGTAGACCGCACCCGCACGCACGCAGGCAAGGTAGAGCATCAGCGCCTCGGGGCTCTTTTCCACCTGCACCGCGACCCGGTCGCCCGGCTGCACGCCAAGGCCGACGAGCGCCGCGGCCAGACGGCCGGAAAACGAGATCATCTCGCCATAGGTCCAGCGCCGCCCCTCGGCGGTCTCGATGAAGAGGGCCTCCGGCGTTGCGGCGGCGCGGATCGCGTCGAAAAGATGATTGCCCATGGTGACCTCCTGCACTGTTTTCCCGCACCTTGCACAAGGTCGACGGGGAACGCCAGAGGGTCAGCGCAGCAGGCCCTGCCCGCCGTCGATCCAGAGCGGAATGCCGGTAATGTGGCGGGCCTTCGAGGAGGCGAGGAACAGGATGGCGTCGGCCACTTCGTCGGCGGTTCCCGGCTTGCCGTCGGAGACCGGGATGTCGCCCTCCGGCCAGACGACGGGAATGCCGGCTTCGCCGGCACCGCGCTGCTTGGTGTTTTCGTCGATGCTCGTTTCGATCGCGCCGGGGCAGACGGCGGTGACGCGGATGCGGGCCTTGCCGAGTTCCAGCGCGAGTTGCTGTACCATGGCAAGCTGCGCCGCCTTGCTCGCGGCATAGGCGGTGGCGCCGGGCGTGGAGAAGGTGCGCGTGCCGTTGATCGAAGAGACGACGACGATGGCGCCCTCGCCGGCCTTTTTCAGGAAGGGCACGGTCAGGTGCAGCGTCAGATAGGTGCCACGCAGGTTGACGGCGATCGTCTCGTCCCATTCGGCGGGCTTCAGATCGTCGATCGGCGCCCAGACGCCGTTGATGCCGGCATTGGCCACGACGACGTCGAGTCCGCCGAAGGTGCCGACGAGCTGCTCCACGGCGCCGCGCATCGAGGCTTCGTCCGTCACATCCGCCGCAAGTGCCAAGCCCGCCCCGCCGAGTGCCAGGATTTCCTTGGCGACGGCCTCGACCTCCTCCGCGGTACGGCTCAGCACGCCGACGCTTGCGCCATGACGGGCGAAGGCGAGCGCCGTGGCCTTGCCGATCCCGGAGCCAGCACCGGTGACGAGGGCGACCTTTCCTGCAAACAGCATGGGCAACTTCCTCCGCGTGATGCCGGTTCGGCTCGACAACAATGCCCGGAAGACAAGTCGGTTCCCCGGTTTTTTGGGAACCAAGCCGCAGCACTCGCGTTTGTTCGAAAGCCAAAGCCCGTTCGTAGGAGTGTACCCGTGCGCCAGAAGAAGAAGCCACTGACCCGCAAACCCGCCGCCACTCCGGACGCCGACCTTCGCAACACCCGCAAACGCCGCAATTCCTGGGAGCCGCAGGTCATCGTGCCGCAGCAGGTCGATCTGCCGCTCCGCCAGTCGGACAGGGACGAGGTGGTCGTGCCCGCCGCGCCGAACGGTCGCAGCCTCATCAACGGACGGCTTTGAAGGGACTGACCAAGATGCTTGTGAAGGACGTGATGTCCGCCCAGATCGTGACCGTCTCCCCCAATGACACCGCGCAATCGGCCGCGCGGCTGATGGCTGAAACCGAAGTGGGGGCGCTTCCGGTCGAAGTGCCGGGTGTCGGCGCCATCGTCGGCATCATCACCGATCGCGATATCGTCGTGTCGGTTCTGGCGCGGGGACATTCCACCTCCACCGCCATTGCGGAATTCATGACCGTGTCGCCTGAGGTCTGTAACGAGAAGGACGACACGGAAACGGTGGCGGCCCGCATGCGCGAACTCGGCGTGCGCCGTCTCGTGGTGGTGAACGACGACCGGCGTGTCGTCGGCATCGTCAGCCTTGTCGATATACCGGCCCAAAAACCCAGCACGGAGGGTGTGCAATGACCATTTTTGCGACCGACCGGCTGTGGGACGAGGCGGTCGTGCTCGAGGGCGACCGGCAGGTTCTGCGCGTACAGAGCACGCGCGACGCCCTGCTCTGCCTCAAGAACCATTGGCCGATCAAGGACGGACCTGCGGCATTGACGGCGAAAAGCGTCTGCGAGCAGGGGCTGACAAGCGACGACGACCCGGCCTTCGCGCGCCGGGCCTTTATCGAGGCCGCCAAGGAGGCGGGCTTCCGCGTGAACTCATGGACGGCGGCATAGACCGCTGCCACTTGTCGAAGGGACACATCATCGTGAACGACGAACGCCAGGAATGGATCAGCAAGCGTGCCTATGGCTTGTGGGAGGCGGAAGGCCGCCCGCAGGGCAGGGATGAAGACCATTGGGACCAGGCGGCGCGCGAGCGCGCAGACCTCGAAAAGGTCGCACTGCCCGAACATGCCGCCCGACACAATTCCCATGAGGCGGACGACGCAACCCGCGCCGCCGTCGACCTGACCCGCCAATCGCTGCCTGAAGACAGCGAAGAGGAGGCTTCGCTCCACCACTGAGGCGGGCCGGCGAAAGCACTCCACCAAGCCCCGACGGGGCACTACACATGAGAAAGGATAAGCCATGCCCTCCATCAAGGAAGCACGCATACTCATTCTCGCCACCGACGGCTACGAGCGCTCCGAACTGCGCGTGCCGCTGGATGAACTGAAGAAACGCGGCGCGGCGGTGAAGATCGCCTCGCTGGAAAAGCGCCCGATCAAGAGTTGGGACAAGAAGGACTGGGGTGATACGGTCGACGTCGACCTGACGACGGAGGAAGCCTCCTCGAAGGATTTCGACGCGCTCGTGCTGCCCGGCGGGCAGATCAACCCGGATCTCCTGCGCGCCGACGAGAAGGCGATGCGCGTCGTCAAGGACTTCCTGGCTTCGGGCAAGGTGGTGGCGGCGATCTGCCATGCGCCCTGGCTGCTCATCGAGGCCGATGCGCTGCGTGGCCGCAAGGCGACCTCCTATGCCTCGATCCGCACGGACCTTATCAATGCCGGTGCGGACTGGCGCGACGAGAAGGTGGTGACCGACAAGGGCATCGTCACCTCGCGCTCGCCGGAGGATCTCGATGCCTTCGTCGCGAAGATCGTCGAGGAAGTCGAAGAAGGCCGCCACGAACGCCGCGCGGCCTGATCATCGTCTGAACCCTGAAAGCGCCGGCTATGCATCCTGCATGGCCGGCGTTTTCTTGCGCGCCCGGCGCCGCGCATTCCGGCGGCTTTCGAGGAAGCGCAGCAGGCGTTCTTCCTCCGCCCGCAATCCGGCAATGGCAAGCGACGGGCGGCGCATTGCAAGGCGCAAGGTATCGGGCGCCTCGGCAAGCGCGATGATATCCGGGTGGATGTAACTCGACCGGGCAATGGCCGGCGTGTTGTGCAGCGTGTCCGCCGCGGCTTGCGCCATGCCCTTGATCGTCGGGTGCCCGCCTTCCTCGACCGCATGGCGCGCCAGGGCAAAGGCCGCAAGGCTGCCGGCCCAGGTACGGAAGGTCTTTGCGGAAACGGCGATGCCGGAAATATCGGCGAGATACAGGTTGAGCCGGCCGGAATCGATCGGCCGCACGAGATCGGCATCGTCCTTCCAGACGAAGAGCTGGCGGCCCGGCAGGTCGGCGCAATCTTCCAGCAGACGCTGGAGGCGGGGATGTTTCAGCGTTCGCTGCACGCGCTTGCCGCCCTTGGCGTTGAAGCGCAGTTCGATCTGCCCCTCGGCAAGCCTGACATGGCGTTTGAGCAAGGTCGTTGCGCCATAGGTCTTGTTTTCCACCGCATAGGCCCGGTTGCCGACCCGAAGCTGCGCCTCGTCGAGCAGCACGGTGATGGCCGCCAGCATCGTATCGACCGTACCGGGCGCGCCGTCGAGATCGCGCCGCACCGCGCGCCTGAGTTTCGGCAGCGCCCGGCCGAAGGCGATGAGCTGGTCGAACTTGTCGCCACTTTTCAGCGCCTGCCAGTCGGGATGGTATCGGTATTGTTTTCGCCCGCGCGCGTCAAAACCGGTCGCCTGCAGGTGGCCGTGCTCGTCGATGCAGATCCAGACATTCTGATAGGCCGGCGGCAGGCCGAGCGCGGCGATGCGCGCCTTCAGCGCCGCATCGCGCACCAGCGAACCGTCCGGCAGGCGATAACAAAAGCCGCGACCGGCACGCTGGCGCCGGATGCCGGGCTCGCTGTCGGAGACATAGACGAGACCGGTCTCTTTGAGGTTGTCCGGCGCCATGTTTTGGGGCTCATCCCGCCGGTTCGAAGACGGCGACGCTAGCACCGTAGACCATCGCCGGGCTTGGTGCCGGGTGCTCCGCAGAGGCATCGCCTTCCGCCCCCGTATCGAGCACGCGCTTCCACGCCTTGATGCCGTTCACCTGCGGCAGCTTAACCTGGCAATCCCCGCCGGCATTCAGGACGAGGAAGAGCTGGTCCGGCGCCTCGTCGGTCGCCGGCTTCGAGAGGAACAGGCCGAGCGCCCTCAGATTGCCGTCCTTCCAGGCGGCATCGGTCATGAAGGCGCCGTCGGGGCGATACCAGGCGATCTCGATCGTGCCGTCCTCGGCGGCGTCGCCCGTCAGGAACCGTTCCTGCCGCAGTGCCGGATGGGCCTTGCGGAAGGCGATGGCGCTCTTGCAGAAGTTCAGGAACGGGTCGTCGAGGCCATCCCAATCGGTCCAGCCGACCGCATTGTCCTGACAATAGGCATTGTTGTTGCCGTTTTGGCTGTTGCCGAGCTCGTCGCCGCCCAGCAACATCGGCACGCCCTGGCTAAGCATCAGCGTCGCGATCATGTTGCGCCGGCGGCGGTCGCGGGCGGAAAGGATGCCAGGGTCATCGGTCGGGCCTTCCGCGCCCATATTGTGCGAATGGTTGTCGGAATGGCCGTCGCGGTTGTCCTCGCCATTCGCCTCGTTGTGCTTGCCGTCATAGGAGACGGTGTCCATCAGCGTGAAACCGTCATGGGCGCTGAGCAGGTTGATCGAGGAGGTGGCGCCGCGGTCGGAATGGTTGAACTGCGGTGCGGAGCCTGTGAGCCGCGAAGCGAGCCCGGACACGAGCCCACCGTCGCACTTCCAGAAGCGACGCACGTCGTCACGGTACTTGTCGTTCCACTCGCGGAACGGATGCGGGAAACCGCCGACCTGATAGCCCCCGTCGCCGACATCCCAAGGCTCGGCGATCAGTTTTACGCCGGAGAGGACCGGGTCCTGCCGGATCGCATCGAAGAACGTGCCGTCGCGGTCGAATTCGATGTGGCGCGTGCGGCCGAGGGTGCTCGCAAGGTCGAAGCGGAAACCATCGACATGCATGACGCCGACCCAATAGCGCAAACTGTCCAGCACCATGCGCAGCACCATCGGATGGGCGATGTTGACCGTGTTGCCGGTGCCGGTCGTGTCATAGCTGTGGCGCAGGTCGTCGGGCGAGAGGCGGTAATAGCTGAGATTGTCGAGCCCGCGGAAGCTGAGCGTCGGGCCGCGCTCCGAGCCTTCCGCCGTGTGGTTGTAGACGACATCCATGATGACCTCGATGCCGGCGGCATGGAAGCGTTTCACCATGGTCTTGAATTCGGTGACGGCGCGGCCGGAGAGGAACCGCGGCTGCGGCGCGAAGAAGCCGAGCGTCTGGTAGCCCCAGTAATTGCGCAGGCCCTTTTCCAAGAGGTAGCGGTCATCCGGGAAATACTGGATCGGCAAGAGTTCGATGGCAGAGATGCCGAGATCGACCAGATGTTCGATGATCGGATCGCTCGCCATGCCCATGAAGGTGCCGCGCAACGCCTCCGGCACGCCCGGATGGCTCATCGTCAAGCCGCGCACATGCGCCTCGTAGATGATCGTCTCGGTCCAGGGCCGGCGGATGGCGGCGTCACCCGCCCAGTCGAAGTTCGTATCCTGCACCATGCCCTTCACCATGAAGGGCGCGCTGTCGCGCTCGTCGAAGGAAAGGTCTCCCGCCGCGTCACCGATACGATAGCCATAGAGCGCATCGTCCCAGGTGATTTCGCCGACGATCTGCTTGGCGTAAGGATCGAGCAGCAGCTTGTTCGGGTTGAAGCGGTGGCCGTTCTGCGGATCGTACGGCCCGTGCGCGCGGTAGCCATAGACGGTGCCGGGTTTCAGCCCCGCAATATAGCCGGACCAGATGTCGCCTTCGCGCTTGGGCAGCGCCAGGCGGGCGGTTTCCTCCTTGCCGTCCTCGGAAAACAGACAAAGCTCCATCTGCTCCGCATGGGCGGAAAACACGGCGAAATGCGTGCCTTCGCCGGTGAATTCGGCGCCGAGCTCCGGCTTCATGAAATCGAGTTCGGAAAATGAGTAACTCATGCGATGGGTCCCCTTCGGTCGAGCATTGGCCTCCCCTGGATGAACATGCGGATGGCGCCGAGAGCGGCGCCGTCGCAAATGCCTGATCGCCCTCGCGCGACGAAATCCGTCCGCCGAGGTTCTGAAAAGCCATGGTGCAACGCGAAAAGAAGCGGATTGTTCCGGAACTTTTCCGCCGCCGCCCGGTTCAGTCTTGCTGCAAAGCAACAAAGAGGAAGCGGATGAGCAAGCCATCACCGACGCAAAGAACCTGGGGACCGCGCGTATTGAAGGATGGCAGGGTGCAATTCCGCCTCTGGGCGCCGGCCGAAAACGCCGTGACGCTGCTTGTAGGCGGACATGAGATCGCGATGCGGGCGGAGGACGACGGCTGGCATGCGGTGGAAACCGACAGCGCCCGGCCCGGCGACGCCTATACGTTCCGGCTTCACGACGGTCGCGAAATAGCCGACCCTGCCTCCCACGCCCAAAAGGACGGTGTCGAGGGACCGTCCATTATCATCGACCATGGCAGCTATGCCTGGCAAAACCCCGGCTGGAGGGGTCGCCCGTGGGAAGAGGCGGTGGTCTACGAGCTGCATATCGGCGCCTTCACGCCGGAAGGCACGTTTCGCGCGGCGATCGGGCAACTGGCGCATCTTCGCGATATCGGCATCACCGCCATCGAGATCATGCCCGTCGCGCATTTCGCCGGACGCCGCGGCTGGGGTTATGACGGTGTGCTGCATTATGCGCCGCACAGCGCCTATGGCACGCCGGACGACCTGAAGGCGCTGGTCGATGCGGCGCACGGCCATGGCCTGATGGTGCTGCTCGACGTCGTCTACAATCACTTCGGCCCGGCCGGGAATATGCTGCCGCACATCGCCCCGCCCTTCTTCCACCCCGAACGCCACACGCCCTGGGGCGCGGCACTCGCTTTCGAGCGGCAGGCCGTGCGGCGCTACTTCATCGAGAACGCGCTGTACTGGATCGTCGACTACCGGTTCGACGGTCTGCGCCTCGATGCGACCGAGGAGATCGAGGACGACAGCGAATGGCATATGCTGCTCGAAATGGCGCAAACCATCCGCGAGGCCGCGCCGGACCGCCAGATCCATCTCGTCGTCGAGGATCAGCTGAGCCGCAAGGGCCTGCTCAACCGCGACGGCGGCATCGTGCATCACTATACGGCCGGCTGGAACGACGAGTTCCATCACGCCCTGCATGTCATCGTGACGGGTGAAAAGCAGGGCCATTATGCGGTCTTCGGGGAAAAACCCTACGAGGCGCTGAGCGCGGCGACCGCCCGCGGTTTCATCCACGCGGACCGCACGAGGGACCGGGTCGGGCCGGCGCCCCAGGATCGCCTGCCGCCGCAGGTCAACGTCAACTTCCTGCAGAACCACGACCAGATCGGCAATCGCGCCTTCGGCGACCGGCTCACCACGATTGCCGATCCGACGCTCCTCAATGTCATGACCGCGCTCCTGCTTCTCGCCCCGCCGGTGCCCATGATTTTCATGGGCGAAGAATATGGCGAGGACCGACCGTTCCTGTATTTCGCCGATTTCGAGGGCGACCTGGCGCGGGCCGTGCAGGAGGGCCGCAAGAAGGAGGCGGAAAAATTCGGCGGCCTGAAACCGGGCCAGACCATCGCCGACCTTCCGGATCCGGTTTCCGAGGAGACGCTGCAACGCTCGAAACTCGACTGGTCCCGTGCCGCCTCACCCGATGGCCGGCGGCGGATCGCTTTCGTTCGCGAACTGATCCGGCTGCGGCAGACGCATGTCATGCCGCTGCTCGCGGGAGCGGCGCCAGAATCGCATGTGCTTCCCGCCGAAGACGGCATTCTCGCCATCGACTGGCATTTTCACGCGGCGACGCTCGGCATCCGTGCGAATTTCACGCCGGAACGCAAACCGTGGCCGGCGATCGCGGGCGAGGCGATCTTCGAGCTTGCCGCCGGGACCACGCCCGGCCCGTCGATCATCGTCGCCATCGACCGCTCGTGAAACTAGGACCGTTGGAACCAACGTCCCTCCTCGTCTGTTCTTAGAGAAAGTGTTCACAAGAGGTCCCCATGCCCATCGGCGATATCATGACCCGCAATGTCCATCTCGTCCGGCCGGAGGAGACCCTGCAATATGCCGCAAGCCAGATGGCCGAATGGGACATCGCCTTCCTGCCCGTGGCGGATTCGAGCGGCCTCGTCGGCACGCTGACCGACCGCGACATCATCCTGCGTGCCGTCGCCCCCGGGCTCAACGCGGAAACCACCAAGGTCGGCGACATCATGACGACCAACATCACCTATTGTTACGACGACGAGGCGCCGGAGGGCGTGCTGGCCAATATGCAATCGCTCCACCTGCGCCGCCTCGCCGTGCTCGACCGTCAGGAGCGTCTGGTGGGCGTCGTTTCGCAAACGGATTTCAAGCGCCGCCGCACTGTCTGACAGGAGCGATGGAACAAATCGGGAGGATATGCATTGTTGGGCGGCTGAAACCGCACTCCCAGGGCCTCATGACACTCCCCCACTCGACCTATCGCCTCCAGTTCCGCAACGGCATGGACTTCGCGGGCGCGCGACGGCTTGTGCCCTATCTGGAGCGACTGGGCATCAGCCACCTCTACGCTTCGCCCGTGATGACGGCGGTCGGTGGATCGACCCACGGCTATGACGTCACGGACGCCAACGAGATCGACCCGGCACTCGGCGGCCTCGACGGCCTGCGCCGTCTGGCCGATGACCTGCATGCCCGCGGCCTCGGGCTCATCCTCGACATCGTGCCCAATCACATGGCCGCGCACCTCGAAAACCCTTGGTGGCGCAGCGTCGTGACCTTCGGGGCGGAAAGCCCGTTTTCCCGGCATTTCGATATCGACTGGACGGAAAGACTGACCCTTCCCTTCCTTGGCAAGGCTTTCGAGGAGGAGGTTTCCGACGGCACCATCCGCCTCGCCTTCGACCCCGCACACGAGACGCTGGCGCTGCGCTACCACGACAGTTTCTATCCCCTGCATCCAGGAACCCACAGTCAGGCGCTGGAGGGATTCGATGACCTGGAGCAGGTTTCCAGGAATCCGGCGCGGATCGCGGCCATTCACGCGGCGCAGCCCTGGCAGCTGACGGACTGGAAGACGGCGGGCCGACATCTCAGCTACCGTCGCTTCTTCGAGATTGCCGGCCTCGTGGGACTGCGCGTCGAAGATCCGCAGGTCTTCGACGACAGCCACCACCTCGTCCTCGATCTCGTGCGCGACGGCACCGTCGATGGCCTGCGCATCGACCATATCGACGGGCTTGCCGATCCGGCCGCCTATCTGGAACGGTTGCGCAGCGCCGTCGGCCCGGACCTCCCCGTCTTCGTCGAAAAGATCCTGGAAAAGCACGAGCCCTTCGCCACGACCTGGCCCGTCGAGGGCACGACAGGCTACGAATTCATCGCCTCGCTTGCGGATGCGCTGGTCGACGAGCGGGGGGTTGGCGCGCTTGCAAAAACCTTCGCGCCGCTCCGGCGTGAGGGCCATGCCGGCAGCTATGCCGAGGAAATGCAGGCGAGCAAGCGGCAGATGCTTTCGGAGAACTTCGAGGGCGAGGTCAAGCGCACCGCCATGCTGGCGAAGACGCTGGCCGACAGGTCCCACGCGGACCTCTCGCGCACGACCCTCGTCGAAGCGATCCGCGGCCTGATCATCGCGCTACCCGTCTATCGAACCTACACGACGGCCGCCGGCGGAGACGAGCGCGACCGTCTTCTCCTGTCGACCGCCCGCCAGCAGGCGCTGGACACGGCGCGCCCGGAGGTTCGCGAGGCGATCGATTTCATCTTTGAACTGCTCGTCGACGACGAGACATGCAAGGTGCTGCCGGATTGCGTCGAATTCCGCACCCGCCTCCAGCAACTGAGCGGCCCGATCATGGCGAAGGCGCTGGAAGACACACTGTTCTACCGGGAAAACGCCTTCGTCGCCTTGAACGAGGTCGGCGGCGATCCCGGCGGGCCGACCGGCGGTCCCGAAGGATTCCACGCCGCCATGTCGGCCCGCGCACAGAACATGCCGCACGGCCTGTCGACGACCTCGACGCACGATACGAAACGCGGCGAAGATGCGAGGGCGCGGCTCTACACGCTGAGCGAAGCCCCGGACTGCTGGATCGAGGCGACGAAGCGCTGGGTCACGCTCAACGCCCGCTTCCGCCGGACGCATGGCAGGGCGGTGCCGGAACCAGATGTGGAATGGCTGATCTATCAGGCGCTTGCCGGCGCCTGGCCGATCGGCGGCCTCAAGGATCGCGGCGCCATGCAGACGCTTGGCGCGCGCATGACCCGCTATATCGAAAAGGCGCTTCGCGAGGCAAAACTCGCTTCCGACTGGAGCGAACCGGATGTCGCCTATGAGGAAAAGGTCGCGGGTTTCGTCACCGACCTGCTCGGACACGAGCCGTTCCTCAAGGATTTCGACGAGACGCTTTCCCCCTTCATCGATGCGGGACTGATGAATTCACTGGCGCAGACGCTGCTCAAGCTGACGGCGCCCGGCATTCCGGACATTTATCAAGGCAGCGAGCGCGCCGACTTTTCGCTTGTCGACCCCGACAACCGGCCCCTGCTCGACGTCGCATCCCTCACCGTGCCGGAAAGACCGCATCCCGCGCGCGCCCATTTCATGGACTACAAACAATGGCTGGTCGCGACCGTGCTTGCAGAGCGGGCGCAGAGACCGGATACATTCGCGGGACCTTACGTTCCGCTGGACCTGTCCGACGGCGGAAAGCAGGCGATGACCTTCCTGCGCGGCACGCCGCAGGCCTTTGCTCTGACCATCGTCCCGCGCCTGACCTTCGGCAAGACGCAGCCCGACGTCCTGCGCCTCACGGAGGACGCGATGCGCGGGCTTACGCTGGCGGTTCCCACGGGTTTCGAAGGCCGCACCGTCCGGTCCGTCCTCGACGGCCGCACGGTAATCCTCGACCGGACGATGGCGCTCTCGGAGCTTTTCCACAGCGAGCCTGTCGCGCTGCTCGTCAGTTGACCCGCGTCCCCTCCACGGAAAAGAGATGAATCTTGTCTCGCTTCGGGGCGAGATGGATCGGCTGGTCGGGTTTGAGGTCCACCCGCCGGTGCAGCACGATCACCGCCGTCTGCGTACCGACCCGCACCGAGAGGTGGGTTTCCGCGCCCGTCGGCTCGACGGTCAGCACCGTCGCCGGGATGCCCGCCTCGGCGAGGTCCAAATCCTCCGGGCGGATGCCGCAGGTGTGCGCCTCGCCCTTGGCCGCGCCGGCCGGCATCGGCAGGGCGACGTCGCCCTCGATGCGGAAGCCGCCGTCACCGACCTTGCCCTCGAAGAGGTTCATCGACGGCGAACCGATGAAGGTTGCGACGAAGGTATTGTCCGGGCGGTCGTAGAGGTCGAGCGGCTTGCCGATCTGCTCGATGCGGCCGGCGCGCATGACGACGATCTTGTCCGCCATGGTCATCGCCTCGATCTGATCGTGCGTGACATAGACGATGGTGGTGCCGAGGCGCTGGTGCAGCTCCTTGATCTCGCTGCGCATGGTGACGCGGAGTTTCGCGTCGAGGTTGGAAAGCGGCTCGTCGAAGAGGAACACCTTCGGATGACGCACGATCGCCCTGCCCATCGCAACACGCTGGCGCTGACCGCCTGAAAGTTGCTTTGGCAGGCGGTCGAGCAGCGGCTCGAGGGCGAGAATGCCCGCGGCTTCACCGACGAGCCTGTCGATCGTCGTCCTGTCGCGGCCCTGGAGTTTGAGCGCAAAACCCATGTTCTCCTTGACCGTCATATGCGGGTAGAGCGCGTAGCTCTGGAACACCATGGCGATGTCCCGCTCCTTCGGCGCCACGTCGTTGACGGCGCGCCCGTCGATGCGGATCTCGCCGCCACTGATATCCTCCAGCCCCGCCAGCATGCGCAAAAGCGTGGACTTGCCGCAGCCGGACGGGCCAACGAGCGTGACGAACTCGCCATCCTCGATATCCACGGAGACGCCGTGGATCACCGATGCCGCGCCATAGCGTTTGAGTACCCTGTCGATCGCTACCGATGCCATTATTCGTCCTCCCTCAAAGCTTCAGCTGCCAGATTTTTGCAGCGGCGATATCGCCGGTCAGCACGGCCGAACGCGCAGCCGAAAAACCCGGAATGCGTTTCGTGCCGGTCCAGCGACCGTTGTCGGCAAACACCTCGATGGAGCCGGCATCGAGGAAGATGCGCAGCTCCGACGGACGCGCGCCGGAGGCGAGATAACGCGGCGGCACCTTGCCGGTGCCGTCGTCGAAGACGATCGCCAGCCCCTCACCATCGAGCCGCACGCCGAGCGTGACGTCGGGATGATCGAAGACGAGGTCGAACGCGGCGCCCGCCGCGGACAGGTCGAGAAGGATTTCGACCGCCCCGTTGCCAAGCGCCACCCTCTCGCCGGCGGCGAGCGCAGTGTCGTCGAGGAGTGTCTGGCGCAGGCTTTCGGCGGCCGCGACCGGCGGCGTCAGCACGGCATCGCCATCGAGCAGCACGCGGCGCGGCAGGGTCATGGCGGTCGGGAAATCGTCCTTCCTGGAGAAGTCCGTCCAGTTGGCAAGCCAGGCAATACCCACCGGCTCATCGCCGTCGACGAAGGCCTGGAAGGCATAGGCGTCGGAGCCGAAATCCAGCTCCTGCTCGAATTCCGGCTCGAAGCGCCGGCCATCGAAGCGACCGACGGTAACGGAGGTGAGGTTGCGCCGACCGGTGGCGACGTCGCGGCTCGTCAACAGGCCGAAGATCAGCGCCCAGCGGGTGTTCGGGTCGTCCACTTTGCCGCCGAGCGGGACCATGCAGGGGCACTCCGCCGCCGTCATGCCGAAACCGTCCTCGCGGTGGACGATGCCAAGGAAGGTCCAGCCGTCCGCACCCAGCGGATCGGCCGTCTCGTAGAGCAGCACCACGCCGCCCGTCCTGTCACGGCTGCCGAGCAGCATCTTCCACAGCCCGTCCGGCCCCTTGAAGACATAGGGATCGCGGAAGTCGACGGTGAGGTTCAGCCCGTCCGGGCGCAGCGGCAGCACGGTCTCGGATGAGCCGGCGACGATGCCGTCTCGGCTGACGGCAGAGAGCTGGATCTGCTCTTCCGGCTGCCGGTCGCGAACATGCTCGGTGTAGAAGACGCGGATTTCCTCACCCTCGAGACCGGAAACCGGAATGGCCGAGCCTGAGAAGGCGCCACCGCGGCCGTCGTCGCTTTCCGAGAGATGATCTGCCGGAAAGAGGAACATCGGCAGGTGCGTCCAGCGGATCAAATCCTTCGAGACGGCATGGCCCCAATGCATGGTGTTCCAGCGCAGACCGTGCGGATAGTGCTGGTAGAACAGATGGGCATTGCCGCCGAAGCGGCCGAAACCGTTCGGATCGTTCATCCAGCCGAAGGGCGGGCGGAAATGGTAGCCGGCCGGCGTCTGCGGCGGCGCGGTGCGGGCGCCGTGGTGGAGCACATGGATGCCCTCCCCCAGCACTGTCTCCGGCTGGAAGGCATAGGCGATGGAGAGCGCCGTCGTGGCGGCGTCATAGGCGAGCACCGTGCGCCCGCCGGCCGCAAGCGTCACCGCAAAGAACGCGAACTCTTCCGACCGGCGGGTGGACGGGTCCGCCACGTCGCTGCGGTCGACGGTGACGAAGAGCCGTGCCTCCTCGCCGCTGGTGCGCGCCTTCAGCCAGAGATGCAGCACCGTGCCGGCGGGAAGATCGGCCTCGATGGTCTGGAGCGTGGGGGCTGCGGATTGTGCATGCAATGTCATAGTCAACCTTTCACGGCGGAGCCGACGAACGAGCTTACGAACCAGCGCTGGAAGGCGAGGTAGAGGATGAGGACGGGGATCATCATCAGGACGGAGGCGGCCATGGCGCGGTCCCAGTAGATGCTGTCCTGTCCGAAGAAGGTGGCGATGGCGACGGCGATCGGCCTTGCATAATCGGTCTGGGTGACGAGCGTCGGCCAGAGATACTGGTTCCAGCTCTCGATGCCCATGAGGATGGAGACCGTGGCGAGCGCCGGCAGGCTGAGCGGCATATAGATCGACCGGTAGATGCGGAAGGCGGATGCCCCGTCCATTTCCGCCGCTTCATAGAGTTCCTTCGGCAACTGCGCGAAGAACTGGTAGAACAGGAAGACATAGAGCGGGCTTGCCACCCAGGGCAGGATCTGCACGGCAAACGTATCCGTCAGCCCCGCCCGCGACATCATGACGACGAGCGGCATGATGATGCTTTCCTGCGGGATGACGTAGAGCGCCACGACAAGCGCAAGCAGGATGGCCTTGCCGCGCAGCGACCCCCAGGCCAGAACGAAACCCGCCATGGAATTGACGACGAGGCCGGAGATCACCGTGACGGCGAGGATCACCAGCGAATTGAAGAGGTAACGACCATAGGCGAGTTCGCCGGAGAAATTGGCGATCTCCCTATAGTTGGAAAGCGTCGGCTCGCTGACCCAGAAGGCGCGGAAACTGCCCATGTCGGCAAGGATGCGGAAGCGGTCGTCCTTCAGGCTCGCGATCAACAGCATGAAGAGTGGCGAGATCATCACCAGCGCGATGATGAGGATGCAGACGGACTGGACGATGCGCAGGCCCGTCTTGCTGTTGCCCCGGGATATTGCCAGCGGGGCGGCCTGGCTCAAGACGAGATCAGACATCGAAGCGCCTCAGGAGTTTGCGCTGGAGCAGCGCGATCAGGAGTACGATGACGAAGAGGATGACGGAAACGGCCGAGGCGTAACCGAGCTTCTGTTCCTCGAACCCGGCCCGCACCATATAGTGCACCACGGTTTCCGTGCTTTCCCGCGGACCGCCCTGGGTGAGGATCGCCACCTGCGTGTAGAGCTTGAAGGCCTGGATCGTCGTGATGACCAGCACGAAGACGTGGGTGGGACGCAAGCCCGGCATGGTGACGTGCCAGAAGCGGCGCAGCGCACTTGCCCCGTCGATGCGGGCGGCGTCGTAAAGTTCGTCCGGAATGCCCTGCAGGCCGGCGAGGTAGATGATCATCTGGAAGCCATAGGCCTGCCAGGCCGACAGCAGCACGATGGAAAACATCGCCCAGTCGGGATTGCCGAGCCAGTCGATCGGCTGGATCATGCCGCCGGACAGGAAGCCGACGATCTGGTTGAGCGGCCCGCTCGGATACTGGAACAGCGTGCCCCAGATCACGCAGACCACCACCATGGACGTGATCGCCGGCAGGAAGAACAGGCCGCGCAGCAGGTTCTGCATCGGCAGTTTCTGATGCAGCAGCAGCGCCGTCAGGAAGGCGAGGCCGCACTGCACCGGCAGCACCCAGATGGTGAAGCGCGTGACATTCCACAGCGACGTCCAGAACAGCGGATCGCTGAAAACGCGCTGAAAATTCAACAGGCCGACGAAGCGCACCGGCGTCGGGCGCGGCACCAGCGGCTGGTTGGTCATCGCCGTCCAGAAGGACAGCAGGAACGGCGTGATCAGGAACGCGGCAAGAAGCAGCACGGCGGGCGCGATCATCGCGATTTCCTGCACGAGCCTCTGCCGATCGCGCCGGCGGCCGGGACGCGGCAGGCCGGGTGCAGTCTGTTGCAAAGTCATGATCTCCTCCTCATCGGTCATCCTCCCGGGATGGGCAGGGCCGGCAGACGAACCGGCCCCGCGAAAACGCCTTACTGCTGCTCGTCGAAGGGCGGGTAGCCGGCATTGTCCTCGATATCCTCGTCGATCTTCTTGGCCGCCGCCGTCAGCGCCCCCTGCACGTCGCCGCCATTGAAGATCTTGTCGACGGCCTGCATGAAGGCCGAGGTGATCGTCGGATAGGCGGGATGCGGCGGGCGGGCCATCGCCGTCTTCGACGCCTGCTCGAAGGCGACCGCGAGCGGGCCCCCTTCCGCATAGAGCGGAGAATCGGCGGCAAAGCTCTTCAGCCCCGGATAAGCCGACTGCGTCTTGGCATAGTCGCGGTAGCCCTGGTCCTTCAGCAGGAAGCTCAGGAATTTGCCGGCGATTTCAGGGTTTTCCGACGTCGCGGAGATCGCCCAGATCCAGGTGCCGTTCGGGCTGACGCCCTTCTCGCCGATCTTCGGCAGCGGCAGGACGACGATATTGTCCTTCATCGCGGCCGCCGCTTCCGCATAGAACCAGTGGCCGCCCATGGCGAGCGCCGCCGGCTGGCCTTCGGCGTAGAACTGGTTGGTGCCCGACGAGGTCGGCACGACCCAGCCATTGTTCACCCAGGCCTGCATCATGCTCAGCGCCTTGACGCAGGCCTCGCCGTCGAGCGTGCCGCTGGCCGTCCAGGTCTTGCGGTCGATCAGGTCGCAGCCGGCGCTTTCGAGCAGCGGGCCATAGGCATAAGTGATCCACTCGGTCTTGATGCCGTAGCCGCGGAACGTGTCGATCGGCCACTTCACGCCTTCCAGCTTGGAGAGCTTTTCGAGATAGTCCTCGAATTCCTCGCGCGTCCAGGCATCGTCGACGGATGTCGGGATGCGCGCGCCGATCGCTTCGAGATATTTCTTGTTGCCGTAGAGCACGACCGAGGAATCGGTGAGGCCGAGGGCGTAGAGCTCCTTGTCGATCGGATAGGTGCCCTGCGAAATGTTCGATTCCGTCATGTCGGCGATGAGGTCCGCGTCGACGAGCGGCTTGATCGGCTGCAGGTAGCCGGACCAGACGTAGTTCGCCAGGAACGGCGCGTCGAGCTCCATGACGTCAGGCAATCGCTTGGACATGACGGCGGCGCTGAACTTTTCGTTGTAGGCGTCGTGCGGCGTGTGGATCAATTCGATATCGACATCGGGATTGGCCTCCTTGAAGCGCCGCGCGACATCGCCATAGGCCTTCACCCAGCCGGGATCGCCCTGGTGCATGACGTGGATGACGGTTTTCGCTTCCGCCAGGCCGGCGGTGGCTGCAACGGCGACCGTGGCCAGAAGCAGGGAAAGTAATCGATTACCCATTAACAGTCTCATGTCAGTTCTCCTCCTGTTGGATGCGATTGTAACGCGATAATTTTCAGACCGATGCGCGTTCGACCAGATGGAACGGCAGTTTCCGCAGATGCGGCTGTTGCGGCTCGACCGCCAGGAGGATCTCCATGGCAAGACGGCCCATCGCGCGGTGCGGCAGGGCCATCGTGGTCAATGGCGGATCCAGCCGCGAGGCGATTTCGACTTGGTTGTCGAAACTCGCCACCGCAATATCGTCCGGTATGCAAAGCCCGGCGCGGGCAAGTGCTGCATAGACTTCCATCGCCACGCGGTCGTTGCCGCACAGGACGGCATCCGGCCGATCGCCGGAATTCAGGAGATTCTCCACATGGGACGCCACGAGGCTCGGCGCGCGGTCGCTGTAGACGCTGCGGCGCACCGCCGGAAAGATGCCGAGCGGCGCAACGCCGGCGTCGCCCAGTGCCTCACGAAACCCCTTCTCGCGCAACCGGCCGGCCATGATGCCCGGCAGGTTGATGAAGGCGATGCGGCGGCGGCCGGCAGCCAGCAGATAGCGCACGATCTCCCACGCGCCACCTTCTTCGTCCGGCACCAGCGAGGTGACGCGACCTGTCGCTTCGCGGCAATTGATCATGACGCCGACGGTGCCGACAAGCCTGTCCGGCACGGCGACCTCTTTGTGGTACATCGCGGCGTAGGCGATGGCGCGCGGCCGAAACTGCTGGACCTCGTCGAGCACCGAGCCGATCGCCTGCCCGCTGCTATGGTTGACCGCGAAGACCGCCATGCCGGCAGCGCGCGCCGCGCCATCCAGCCCGCGCACGATTTCGGTCGCAAAGGGCGAGGTGATGAGGCCGTCCGACACGACGCCGACCAGCGGCAGCCAGCCCTGGCGCACGCCGCGCGCCGCAAGATTGGTCACGTAGCCGAGTTCCTCGGCGATGCCCTTGATCTTCTGCCGCGTATCGTCCGACATGCGGGCGGAGCCGCCATGCAACGCGCCGGAAACCGTCTTCACCGAGACGCCTGCCCGTTCCGCAATGTCAGAAAGCGATATGGCCACGATCGTCGCCAACCTCCTTGGGTGATCGATTACCCAATACCTTTGACCCAAGATCCATGTCAAGCGGCTTTTTTTACCTGCGGCGGACGAAGAGGCATCATTCCTGATCGACGACGATCCGGTATCCGACGCCGGGTTCGGTGCGCACGATGGCGGGATGCGTCGGATCGCGCTCGATCTTCTGGCGGAGCTGGCCGATGAAGACACGCAGGTAGTGCAGGTCCTCGCCATGTGCCGGCCCCCAGACGGAGGTGAGCAGCGTCTTGTGCGTGACGACCCGGCCGGCATGGCGGGCAAGCAGCGTCAGGAGGTCGTATTCCTTCGGGGTCAGACGCACCGGCTCGTCATCGCGCGACACCAGCCGCCGCACGGTATCGATCACCAGCCCGTCGGTGGAAAGGGTTGCGGGTGCCGCCTCCGACCGCTCGCGATGGCGCAGTGCGTTGCGGATGCGGGCCGTCAGCTCGCCGATGCCGAAGGGTTTTTCGATATAGTCGTCGGCACCGAGATCGAGGGCCGCGATTTTCTCGCTTTCCCGCTCGCGGGCCGACAGGATGATGATCGGGATCGCCGTCCAGCCGCGCAGGCTGGTGATGACGTCCTTGCCGTCCATATCCGGCAGGCCGAGATCGAGAATGACGAGATCGGGCGCGGCGGTCGCCACCGCCTTCAGCGCCTCGCCGCCGGTCGTCGCCTCGACGACGTCGTAGCCGGCCGCCTTGAGGGCCGGCCGCAGGAACCGCTGGATCTGCGGCTCGTCATCAACCACGAGAATGCGTTCGTTCATCATGGCGTCTTTTCAGCCCTCGTTTTGTCCGCCGCGGGGAAGCGGATGACGATGCGCGTGCCCTTCTTCTTCACCGCCGGGCTTTCCGCGTGGATCTTCCCGCCCATCGCCTCGACGAAGCCGCGGGCGATGGACAGGCCGAGCCCCGTGCCGGGCGAACGCCCGTCCGGCTTGCCCCGGCGATAGAATTTTTCGAAGACGCGATCGATCTCGGCGGGCGGAATGCCCTTGCCGAGATCGGTAACGGAGATCAGCACATCCGCCCCGTCGCGCCGGGCATAGACGTTGACCGGCTCGTCGCCGCCATATTTCACCGCATTGTCGAGCAGGTTGAACAGCACCTGGCCGAGCAGCACGCTGTCGCCTTCGATGAGCGGCAGGTCGGGCGCGATGCCGGTCTCGATCAGCCGGCCGGGGAAGTATTTCCGCGTCCGCTCGACCGCGGACTGCACGACATCCGAGACAGCGACCCAGTCGCTCTTCGGCTTCAGCGTGCCGGCCTCGATGCGCGTCATGTCGAGCAGGTTGGCAACGAAGCGGCTCATGCGGCTGCCCTCCTCCTCGATCGACTGGAGCAGGTCGTCGCGGCTCTCGGGCGTCATCTTGTCGCCGAGTTGGCGAAGGCTGGTGACGGCGCCCATGATGGTGGCGAGCGGGGTCCTGAGGTCGTGCGAGATCGACGAGAGCAGCGCCTCGCGGTAGCGTTCGCCCTCCAGCCGCGCCGCCTGCTCCACGCTCGCCTCCGAAAGCCGCGCCCGGTCGAGCGCGATCGCCGTCTGGTCGAGGATGGCGCTCACCGCCCGTTCCGCGTTGATGTCGAGGCGCAGATCCGTCTGCTGGATGCCGCAGACGCCGACGAGGCCGTGCGGGCCCATCAGCGGACGGAACTCGAAGCGGCTGTTCGGCAAGGTGCCCGTGCCGAAGCCCGCCTGTTCCTGCTTGTCGCGCGTCCAGCGCGCCGCCGTGAAATCGGTGACGTCCAGCTCCGTATCCGGCGGCCAGACGGCGGCGACCTTGAGGTCGCTCTTGTCGGGCAGGAGCAGCACGATGTTGCGCTTCAAACTCGCCTGGAGATGCGAGACCGCCACCCAGATCGCATCGTCGGCCTTCGCCGTCGTCGAGAGTTTGCGCGAGAAATCATAGAGCGATTGCAGCGCCGTCGCACGCACACGGGCGACCTCCGCCTGTTCCTTGATGCGCGAGGCAAAACCGCCGGCGATCATCGCCACCGACAGGAAGACGATCAACGCAAAAACCTCGTGCGGCGCCGTTATCGTGAAGGTGTGCAGGGGATCGATGAAGAGGAAATTGTAGGCGAGCGCCGACAGCAGCGCCGCGATGAAGGCAGAGGCGTACCCGCCCAGAACGGCAGCACCCAGCACGGCAAGCAGGAAGAGCAGCGAGATATTGGGCAGTTCCGCGAAAAGATAGACGACCTTGCCCACCGCCGCCGTGACGGCGACGAAGGCGGCCGCAATCAGCGCCGATTGCCGGAGCGAGGCGGCACGGGGCAGCGAAAGCCGCGGCGGCGCCGGCAGTTTCTCTTTCCTGTCCGGCGTGACGAAATAGACGCCGAGACCCGCCGCATTGCGCGACAGCGCATCCGGCAGGGACGGCGAGACGAACCGCTGCCAACCGCGACGCCGCCTTGCGCCGATGACGATCTGCGTCGCGTGCTCGCGCCGCGCCAGCTTCAGGATCTCCTCGACGAAATCGTTGCCGACCACCCGGCGCGTTTCAGCGCCAAGCTGTTCGGCGAGGCGGAACAGCGCCTCCATGCGCTGCAGGCGCTCCGTCGTCTCCATGTCGCGGTCTGCCCGCTCGATCGACACGACGATCCACGGCGCGTTGAGACCGGATGCGAGGCGCCCCGCCACGCGCACGACCTTTTCGGACAGATCGTCCGGCCCGATGCAGACGAGCAGGCGCTCGCCGGTCGCCCAGGGGCCTTCGATGGCGTGCTGCTTGAGATAATCGACCATCTGGTCGTCGACGCGGTCGGCGGTGCGGCGCAACGCGAGTTCGCGCAAGGCCGTCAGGTTGCCGAGGCGGAAGAAGCGGTCGACGGCGCGGCTGGCGCTTTCCGGCAGGTAGACCTTGCCCTCCTTCAGCCGCTCGATCAGCTCCGTCGGCGGCAGGTCGACGAGCACCACCTCGTCGGCTTTCTTGAGGACGACATCCGGCACGCGCTCGCGCACGGTCACGCCGGTGATCTGCGCGACGAGGTCGGCCAGGCTTTCGAGATGCTGGATGTTGAGCGCCGTCCAGACGTCGATGCCGGCCGCGATCAGTTCCTCGATATCCTGGTGACGCTTCGGATGCCGGCTGCCCTCGGGATTGGAATGGGCAAGCTCGTCGACCAGCACGATGCGCGGGCGGCGGGCAAGCGCGCCGTCGAGGTCGAATTCCTCGAGCACGCGGCCGCGATGGGCGACGCGCGTGCGCGGCAGCACCTCCAGGCCATCGAGCAAGGCCGCCGTTTCACTCCGCCCATGGGTTTCGGCGAGGCCGACGACGATATCGGCACCCTCCGCCTTCAGCCGCCCGGCGCGCGCGAGCATCGCATAGGTCTTTCCCACGCCGGGTGCGGCCCCCAGGAAAACAGTCAATTTGCCCCGGCGGTCTTTCTCCGCCAGGGCAAGCAATGCATCGGGATCGGGCCTGCGATTATCGCCGCGGTCGTCGTCCGCCATTCGTCCTCTCATGATCCCCGCGCGTCGAGCGCCAGATTAAGCTGTAACACGTTCACCCGCGGCTCACCGATGACACCGAAAAGACGGTCTTCTATCTGCTGCGCGACGAGGTCCGCAATGGCCGTTTCCGGCACCCCCCTCGCCTTCGCGACACGGGCGACCTGCGCACGGGCGAATTCGGGGGAAATGTGCGGGTCGAGACCGGAGCCCGACGTCGTCACGGCATCGCCGGGAATGGGCGTGACGATCCCCGTCGCCTTCAGCCGATCTATATCCGCCTGCACGCGATCCCGGAGCTTGATCGACGTCGTGCCGAGGTTCGAGCCCGACGAGGCGGCCGCATTATAGGCCTCCGGACCGGTCGCCGAGGGCCGCGGCCAGAAATAACGGTCCGTGGCGAAGGCCTGGCCGATCAGGGCGGAGCCGACGACGGCGCCGTTCCTTTCGATCAGCGAGCCGTTGGCGGCGGCCGGCATGACGGCCTGCGCGAGGCCGGTGACGGCAAGCGGATAGGCAAGCCCCGTTAAAAGGGTCAGGGCGAAGAGAAGCGTGAGGGCCGGGCGAAGATGGTTCAGCATGATTACACCAGATGTAGGGCGCTGACGGCAAGGTCGATAGCCTTGATGCCTGCAAAAGGCAGAAGGAGACCGCCGACGCCATAGACGAGAAGGTTGCGACGAAGCAGGGCGGCGGCACCGGCCGGACGATAGGCGACGCCGCGCAGTGCGAGCGGGATCAGCGCCACGATGATCAGCGCATTGAAGATGACCGCCGAGAGGATGGCCGACTGCGGCGAGGCGAGGTCCATGATGTTGAGCGCGTTCAGCGCCGGATAGGTCGCGACGAAGAGCGCCGGGATGATGGCAAAGTATTTTGCCACGTCGTTGGCGATGGAGAAGGTGGTCAGCGAGCCGCGCGTCATCAGGAGCTGCTTGCCGATCTCGACGATCTCGATGAGTTTCGTCGGGCTCGAATCGAGGTCCACCATGTTGGCCGCCTCGCGCGCCGCCTGCGTGCCGGTCTGCATCGCCACGCCGACATCGGCCTGGGCGAGCGCCGGCGCGTCATTGGTGCCGTCGCCGCACATGGCGATGAGGCGGCCGCCCTGCTGCTCGCGGCGGATATAGGCGAGCTTGTCCTCCGGCGTCGCCTGGGCGAGGAAATCGTCGACACCGGCTTCGGACGCGATGGCCGCGGCGGTGACCGGATTGTCGCCCGTCACCATGACGGTGCGGATGCCCATGGCACGAAGGGCCGCAAAACGCTCCTTGATACCGGGCTTGACGATGTCCTTGAGGTGGATGACGCCGAGCAGGCGCTCACCATCGGCAACGGCCAGCGGCGTGCCGCCGCTGCGCGCGATCGTCTCGACGGCGCTGCGGAATTCGGCCGGCGCATCGCCCTCCTCGAGGCCGGCAAACCGCAGCACGGCGTCGACCGCCCCCTTGCGCAGCCGCCGGCCGCCGATATCCACGCCGGACAGGCGGGTCTCGGCGGTGAACTCGATGATCGCATCGAAGTGCGCCTGCGGCATGGCCACGCCGAACTCGCCGGTGGCAAGCGCCACCACGGAACGGCCTTCCGGCGTTTCGTCGGAGAGGCTGGCGACCAGCGCGGCTTCCGCAAGCTCCGACTGCGTCACGCCCGGCGCCGGCGCGAAATCGCTCGCCATGCGGTTGCCGAAGGTGATGGTGCCGGTCTTGTCGAGCAGCAGCGTATCGACGTCGCCGGCTGCCTCCACCGCGCGGCCCGAGGTGGCGATGACGTTGAAGCGCACGAGGCGGTCCATGCCGGCAATGCCGATGGCCGACAACAGGCCGCCGATCGTCGTCGGGATGAGCGTGACGAGCAGGGCTGCGAGAACCGTGACGGTCAGCACCGTGCCGGAATAGCCGGCAAGGCCCCAGATGGCGACGCAGACGAAGAGGAAGATCAGCGTCAGGCCGGAAAGCAGGATCGACAGGGCGATCTCGTTCGGCGTCTTCTGCCGCTGCGCGCCCTCGATCAGCGCGATCATGCGATCGACGAAGGAGGAGCCGGGCGCCACCGTGATCTTCACCCTGATCTCGTCGGACAGCACCTGCGTGCCGCCGGTGACGGCCGAGCGGTCGCCGCCGGATTCGCGGATCACTGGGGCGGATTCGCCGGTGATGGCGCTTTCGTTGACCGAGGCGACGCCTTCGATCACCTCGCCGTCGCCGGGGATCAACTCGCCGGCCGCGACGAGCACGACATCGCCGACGGTGAGACTGGTGGCGGGAACCGTCTCGGTCGCGCCGGACGCCGTCAGGCGCCGGGCGACGAGCTCGGACTTGGTGCGCTTCAGGCTATCGGCCTGGGCGCGGCCGCGGCCTTCGGCGACGGCCTCCGCGAAGGTCGCGAAGAGCACGGTGAACCAGAGCCAGGCAGCGATCTGGCCGGAAAAGCCGGCCTGACCGTTGCCGGCGACGAGGTCACGCAGGAAGAGGATCGTCACGACGGCGGCGACGACTTCGGTGACGAAGATGACCGGATTGCGCAGCAATTGGCGCGGATCGAGTTTCACGAAGGCGTCGCGGGCGGCCGGCAGCACGATGGCGGGGTCGAAAAGGCCCGGCGCTTGGTGGTCCTTTGACATGGAATGTTCCTTTAGAAGGTCTGGCCGGCGAGCATCGCGAAATGTTCGACGATGGGGCCAAGGGCGAGCGCTGGAAAGAACTGCAGGCCGCCGAGGATGAGGATGATGCCGACGAGAAGGCCGACGAAGAGCGGTCCATCCGTGGGCATGGTGCCCGGCGACGGCGGAACCTTGACCTTCGCGGCCAGCGAACCGGCAATCGCCATGACCGGCACGACATAGGCGAAGCGGCCGAGCAGCATCGCGATACCGAGCGTCGTGTTGTACCAGGCGGTATTGCCCGTCAGCCCGCCGAAGGCCGAGCCGTTGTTGGCGGCCGCCGACGTATAGGCATAGAGGATTTCCGAAAGCCCGTGCGGACCGGCGGTGCCGACGCTGGCCACCGCGAAGGGCAGCACGGCGGAGACCGCGGTGAAGCCGAGAATGGCGAGCGGCAGGACGAGCACGGCGAGCATGGCATATTTCATCTCGCGGCCCTCGATCTTCTTGCCGAGGAATTCCGGCGTGCGCCCGACCATCAGGCCGGAGACGAAGACGGCGAGCAGCGCGAAGACCAGCATGCCGTAAAGCCCGGAGCCGACACCGCCCGGCAGAACTTCGCCAAGCTGCATCAGGAACATCGGCACGAGGCCGCCGAGCCCGGTGAAGGAACCGTGCATGCCGTTGACGCCGCCATCCGAAAGGCCGGTGGTGACGGCGGCATAAAGCGCCGTCATCGCCTGGCCGAAGCGGACTTCCTTGCCCTCCATGTTGCCGGCAGACGCATCGACGCCAAGCGCGGTCAGGATCGGGTTGCCCTGCGCTTCCGCCCAGTAGACGACGGCGACGCCGGCGATCAGAAGGATGGCCATGGCGCTGATCAGCGCCCGGCCCTGCCGGCGATTGCCGACGAGCTGGCCGAATGAGTAGACCAGGGCCGCCGAGATCGACAGCATGGCGAAGATGTTGAGATAGTTGGCGAAAGCCGTCGGGTTCTCGAAGGGGTGCGCGGCATTGACGTTGAAGAAACCGCCGCCATTGGTGCCGAGCTGCTTGATGGCTTCCTGGCTCGCGACGGGGCCAAGCGAGATCGTCTGGCTGGCGCCTTCAAGCGTGGTGGCCGTGATGGAGCCGTCCAGCGTCTGCGGCAGGCCCATGGCGACGAAGGCGAGCGCGATCACGAGCGCCATCGGCAGGAGCACGTGGAGCGTCGCCCGCGTCATGTCGACCCAAAAGTTGCCGAGCGTCGAGACCTTGGAGCGGGCAAGCGCCCGGGTCAGCGCGACGGCCAGCGCCATGCCGGTTGCGGCGGAGAGGAAGTTCTGCACCGTCAGGCCAGCCATCTGGCTGAAATGGCTGAGCGTGGTCTCGCCGCCATAGTTCTGCCAGTTGGTGTTGGTCACGAAGGAGACCGCAGTGTTGAAGGCGAGGTCCGGCGCCATACCGGCAAAACCCTGCGGGTTGAGCGGCAAATAAGCTTGAAATCGCAGCATCGCGTAGAGCAGGACGAAGCCGGCGACGGAAAAGGCCAGCATCGACACCGTATAGGCGAGCCATCCCTGCTCTTTTTGCGGCGAAATGCCCGAGACGCGATAGAGATCGGCCTCGAGACGTCCCAGAACCGGCGAAAGCGCGGTGCGCTCGCCGGCAAAGACGCGGGCCATGTAAAGTCCGAGCGGCTTGATGGTGACAAGCACCGCAAGGAAGAAGAGGGCGATCTGTAGCCACCCGATAGCAGTCATCAAGATTCTCCTGGAGGCTCAGAAGCGTTCGGGCCGCAGAAGCGTGACCACGAGATAGGCGCCAAGCGCAAGCGCAACGAAAAGGCCGAAAAGAGGTTCGAGCACGGGTCTCTCCTCACAGTCGGTCGAGCGCGCGGGCATAGGCGGCAAAGACGATGAAGGTGCCGCAGCCAAGCGCGAGAAAGATGAAATCGGACATGTCCGTTCTCCTGTTTATGAGAAGCGCAAAATAGGCGCGGAGCGGGTCAGGTTTCGATTGGGAAGGCGCGAGCGCGACGTAAGGAAAAGATAAAGGCGCCAGAATTTTTCAGCCTCGATGGAATAATCCCGCGGGGGCCGGTGTCTTGGCATTGGCGGCTCATGAAAGTCGCTTAACGATGGGAGACGACCATGAAGCTCTTAATCCTCGTGCCTTTCGCCGTTGCCGCCCTGGCGGGCAGCGCCTTCGCCGCCGAACCCTTCAAGACCGTGAAGACCGACAAGGGCGACGTCCTTGCCGGCGACAAGGGCATGACGCTCTACACCTTCAAGAAGGACACGGCCGGCGAATCCTACTGCTACGACAAATGCGCGACCAACTGGCCGCCGGCGATCGCCGCTTCCGATGCGGTGGCGGAGGGTGCATATTCGCTCGTCACCCGCAAGGACGGGGCCAAACAATGGGCCAAGGACGGCATGCCGCTCTACTACTGGATCAAGGACACCAAGGAAGGCGACACCACCGGCGACGGCGTGAACGAAGTCTGGGATGTCGCAAAGCCCTGACCCGAACGACGCTCCGGGCGATAGTGGGCGGGAGGGCATAGCCTCCCCGCCCCCGTCCTTCGACGCCCAAATTCTGGCCCTCCTGCCGCAGCTTCGGCGCTATTCGCGCAGCCTGACGCGCTCGGATGCGGAGAGCGAGGACCTGTTGCAGGATTGCGTCGAGAAGGCGCTGACGCATCGCGCGCAATGGCAGGGCGCCAATATCCGCGCCTGGGCCTACAAGATCATGACCAACCTGCACCTCAACGCGCGCCGGGCCATCGCGCGGCGTCCCTCCGTCAGCATCGAGGAGGCAGAAACCGTGGCCGCAAGCGCCCTGCCCTCGGATCCGCTGGCGCGCAACCGGCTCGTCCAGGCGCTGGAAATCCTGCCGAAGGAGGCGCGCGCCGTGCTGATGCTGGTCGCCGTCGAGGGTCATTCCTACCAGGAGGTCGCCGACATGCTGGCGATCCCGGTCGGCACCGTCATGTCGCGCCTGTCGCGTGCGCGGCAGATGCTGCGGCAGAAATTGCAGGAGGAAAACGTCATTCACTTGCGGAGCCCCAGATGAGCGAGAGCCGCCCCGTCTCCGAAACGGACCTGCACGCCTATGCCGACGGCTTCCTCGGCGAGGCCGAGCGCCAGCGCGTGGAAAGCCACCTTGCCGAAAACCCGGAAGCCGCCCAGATGGTGGCCGACTGGCAGGCCCAGAACGACGAACTCCGGGGCGCCTTCGCGCCCTATGCGACGTCGCGGCCGGCCGATCTCGCGCTGCTCTCGGCGGGCTCGACCGCATCCAGGGCGACGGCACCATCCCGTCTAACCATGGCCGCGGCGGCAGCCGTCGTCTTCATGCTCGGCGGTCTCGCCGGCCATTTCGGGCCGATGCTCTTCGAAAAGACCCCGGTGATGACGGCCATGGATGCGCTGCCGAACGAGGCGCGCAACGCCTATCTGATCTATGCCAGCGAGGTGCGCCATCCCGTCGAGGTCTTTGCCGACCAGGAGGCGCATCTGGCGACCTGGCTCGGCAAACGCCTCGCCATCACCGACTTGAAGGTGCCGAACCTGCAAACCATCGGCTTCAAGCTGGTCGGCGGCCGCCTGCTGCCCGTGGCGGACAAACCGGGCGCGATGTTCATGTACGAGGACGATGCCGGCCGGCGCGTCACGGTGCTTGTCGGCCGCAACGGCGAGAACAAGACGACAAGCTTCCGTTTCGCCTCCGCCAACGGCATCGAGACCTTCTACTGGATCGACGGCGACCTCGGCTACGCCGTGACCGGCGACATTTCCCGCGACCTGCTCCAGAAGATCGCCGAGGAATGTTACCGCCAGTTCCCGAGCTAGAAGACAGCTTACGCCCGGCCGGCGCGGATCATGGAAAAATAGTCGTCGCCGCCGACCTGACCGCCTTTCAGTGCAATCTGCAAGCCATCCGCCGCGCCGCCATGGACGATGCAGAGCGGCGAGCCCGGCGTCTGCGGCAGCGGCATCTTCAGCGTCAGCGCCGAAATGCCCATTTCGCCGAGCGCATGGCTCGACGTGTCACCGCCCGCCACCACCGCACGGGAAAGCCCGGCACGCGCGACGAGCGCCGACTGGACGCGGCCGAGCGCGCGGCCGAGACGCTGGCGCGCACCGCCGTCGAGGTCACCGCCGCGGTCCGCCGCAGGCCCGAGCGCCGTGTAGAGCACCACGCTGTTTCCGCTTTCCAGCACCTTAAGCCCGGCCTCGATCGCCGCGGCAATCGCCGGCCCGCCATCATCGCCGGCAAGGGCGAGCGGATCGAGCGTGACGCCCGCAAAACCGTTTGCCAGCGCATGGCGGATCTGCCGCTCGGTGGTGGGCGAAACGCTGCCGGAGACGACGGCGATGCGATCCACCGGACCGGCATCGGCAAAGACCGGTTTCTCCCCGATCAGACCCTCGGTCCGCCAGGCCGGAATCAGGGCATATTCGACGCCGGAGGAGCCACAGGCGAAGCGGCTTTTCTGGCGCAGGCTCCAGAGCAACGCGCCAGCGGCGGCCTGTGTCGCCACATCGAGCACGTCGATGAGCAGGATATCGGCCGCTTCCGGCGCGGACGCTGCAAGAAGCGCGACATTGTCGACGAGCGCTGACGACAGCGTCGTCTGTCGGGCGAGATGCATCAGCAGATTGGCCTCATCCATCGGCGTGACGGGGTGGCGCGACATGACCGGGTGGCGGTCGATGCGGTAGTTGCGGCCCTGATAGGCGGCGAAGAGCTCGCCGAACGCGGTATAGCGCCGGATCTGCGGCGCGCCGACGATGAGCGGCACCGTCGCTTCGCCAAAAACCCCGCGGCCGATCTCGATCGCCCGACCGATGCTGCCGACCTGCGGCGCGGAATCGAAGGTCGAGCAGACCTTGTAGTGGCAGAGTTCGGCGTCGAGCGTCTTCAGCCAGTGGAAGGCTTCGCGCAGATGCACGTCCATCCAGTCCGGCGTCTCGCTGCGGCTGGTGCCGGCAAGCCCGAAAGCGCGCGCACTGGCAAAGCGTGATAGCAGGTCCGCATCCGGCACTTTCAGGAACAGCACGGTTTCGATGCCGTTCGAGGCGAGCGCCTCCATGACATCGGTCGAGCCGGTAAAGTCATCGCCATAATAGCTGATCAGCGGTCGCGTCATGGGTCAGGCTGCCTTTCCATCGGCAAATTTTGCGATGGATTGTGCGAGTTCCGGGTGGTCCTTCGCATAGGTTTCGAGCGGCACGCCCGCGACCGCCGCCTCCCAGGCCTGCCGGACCGCCTTCACGCCGGCGCCCGGCCCGCCCGGATGGCTGACGATGCCGCCGCCGCAGAGATAGAGCAGGTCCGTCGATCCGCCCGTCGCCGCGATCGTATCCGGCGCCTGCCCGCCCCACTGGCCGGAGCCGATAACCGGCAGCGCCACATCGCCTTCGAAAAACAGCGGTGTCGTGACCGCCTTGTAGGAGCGCACGAAGCTCTCGTCCGGCTCCCAGTATTTGACGCGGATACCGTTGATCTGGAACTGGTCGATGCCGAGGAGGCGCCAGAATTGCTGCCAGACGGAAAACTCGAAGCCGAGGCCCGCATGGCGCGTGAAAATATCCCAGCCGTTGCGGTGGGCATGCAGCACGAGGCCGGAGCGCTTGCGCAGGAAGCTGATGCCGCCGAAGCCGATCGAATTGATGTTGACGACGGCGCAATTGCCGCCGGCCGCAAGCACCAGATCGTGGTTGCGCATCATCTCGTCGGGATCGGCATGGCTGATGCCGAAGGCATACATCACCTTCTTGCCGGTCTTCTGCTCGTGATCGAGGATTTTCGGCATGATCGCCGCCACGCGATCCTTAAGCGGCGAATAGGCCGGGCTCATCAGCTTCTCATCGTCCTTGATGAAATCGACATCGGCCGCGATCAGCTCGCCGACCATCTCCGCCGTCTCATGCGGCCTGAGACCGAGCGCCGGCTTGACGATGGTGCCGATGATCGGGCGGTCCTTCACGCCGGTCAGCGCGAAACTGCCCGCCACGCCGAACTGCGGCCCCGGATGCGCGACGGCAAATTCCTGCGGCAGCCGCATGCCGACGATGCGGATACCCGTCATGCCCTTGATGGAGAACACGCCGCCAATCGCGATGGTCATCAGCGCGGAAAGATCGGTGCCGATCGCATCCATCGGGAAATCGATATCGACATCCGCCCGGTTGAAGAGCGTCGCGCCGCCGGCCTCGTCGGGAAAGGACGCACGGTCGGTGGGCGGCAGGGGGCGGATGGCCACGACGCGGGCAGCCACGCGTGCCTTCAGCTCTTCCGTCTCCCCCGGCAGCGCCACGAAGGTGCCGGTCGACTGGTCGCTGGCGATTTTTGTGGCCATCGCCTCCACCGAACCGGGCGTCTCTATCCGATAGGTCAGACGGATCACGCTTTCTCCTCCCATGGCCTGCTTGTTAAAACCCATCAGCTGGTATAATGAGTATTTATGTTATTGCAAGCCGACCATTGCGAAACCTGTTGCAGCGATGGAACTTGGTGCATATTCAAACCTGTCGAAACCAGGTGACTCATGAACGTCGTTTCCGAACCGATCCACCGCAAAAAACTCTCCGACGAGGTTTTCGCGCGCCTGAAGCTGATGATCGAGACCGGCGAGCTGAAGGCCGGCGACGACATGCCCTCCGAGCGCGAACTTATGGAACGCTACGGCGTCGGCCGCCCGGCTATCCGAGAGGCGATGCAGGCGCTCGCCGGCAAGGGCCTCGTCGAGATTTCGCAGGGCGAGCGCGCCAAGGTGCTGCGCATCACCGCCGAATCCATCATCCGCCAGGTCGACCTGCCGGCCAAGCTGATGCTCTCCGGCTCCTCCGATTCGTTGGAGCATCTGAAGAGCGCGCGCATCTTCTTCGAGCGCGGCATGATCCGCGAGGCCGCCGCCAAGGCTAGCCCGGCGCAGATCGCCGAACTGCGCGCGCTGCTCGACAAGCAGAAACAGAGCCTGGGCGATGCCAACGCCTTCATCGATGCCGACATGGAGTTCCACCAGGCGATCGCGCAGATTTCCGGCAATCCGATCTTCGTCGCCGTCAGCGGCGCCATGCTGGGATGGCTGAAATCCTATCATACGGAAATGCTCATCTGGACAGGCCGCGAGAATTTTACGCTCGCCGAACATGAGGAAATCATCCGCGCGATCGAGAAGGGCGACGCCGATTTTGCGGAAAAGGCGATGATCAAGCACCTGGAACGGTCCCGCGCGCTCTATGCCCTCAAGGCTCGAACGTAAGCCTCACAGCACGATCTCGACGCAGCCATAGGGCGGCAGCGTGATCTGCGCCTCTGCCGGCAGTTCCGTCGCTTCGGCGCCAATCTGCAGAACCTTGCGCGGCTTCGCGGCGAGTTCGATCGCCTTCGCTTCCGGCGTGATGTTGGCCAGAAGCAGCCGGTCCTTGGAGGCCAACCCCAGCACCGCATCCGGCCGCGACGTCTCGACGGCGACCAGCGCCTCGCCCGCCAGAGTGCCCAGTCGCGCCAGCACATGCGCGAGCGGTCGCGGCGCGTCCTTCGTCGTTGGCTCGCCATCGCCGGCCACCAGCCCGAAAGGGCCTGCCAGCGTCGAAAGCGTCAGGACCTCCAGCCCCGCAGACGCCACCGTCGCGGCATAGGCCAGCGTCCATGCCGCGCCGAACTGGCCATTGTGCCGCGGATCGACATTGGCCATGGCGATACGGGCGCCTGCCGGGTTTTCCTTCGTCGCGCTGCCATAGGGGTTCTGCCGCATGGCGATCGTTGAGGGGCCGATGCGGTAGGGCTTGTCGCCGTAGAGGGCGCGGGCGGAGCGCACCACATGCCGCAGCGCCTCGAAGGTCTGCATGACCGAGAGATCGTCGGCCGCATGCACGATCGGGTTCGTGCAATGGCTGATATAATCGATGTTATCGCCCGGCACGCGCTTGCGGTTCAGCTCCGTGAAGTAGCTCATCATGCCGCCGCCAAGCCGGATACCGGGAAAGGCCGCGCGCGCGGCGGCATGAAGGTCCTCCAGCGGCGGGCAGTCCGGCCAGACGCTCCCCGGCGGCGTCGATTGGCGATCGACCGAGGGGCAGACGAACAGCGTGTCGAGCGTAAGATTGCAGTTACCAACGAGAGCGGCAAATTCCGCCATCTCCTCGTCGAGCGGCCGCAGGCAGGGCACGGCGAGTTCCAGCGTCACCTTGAGGCCGGACCGAGCGGCAATCTCCGCGTAGCCCTTCAGCGCCGCCTCGCCATGGCCCGCGCCGGGGTCGAAATGCGCAATCAGGTGCCGCGCGCCGAGCATCCCGAGGAGACCGAGCGCGGCCACCTCCTCCGCAAAACATTCCGGCCGAAGACCGATGCCGAGCTCGGGAAAACGCAGCGAAGTCGGCCTCAGCTCGACCGAAATCACCTCCTCCGTGCCGACGGTGGTGGCCGCGCCCTCCTCCGCATGGATTGCGACGGATATCCGCTGGCCGAACGGCTGGTTCGCCGGCACGAAATAGGGCCAAGGCAGCGCCAGCGGACGTACATAGGTCTTGTAGGACCCGTCGGTCCAGTTGCGCTGGTCTTCCATCTCGAAGGTATCGCCGCCAAATTCCGTCGTCGCCTCGATGCCGGGCGCGACGCCGTGCGTGATCGCGGCGATATCCTTGAACGGCTGCCAGGGCTCGATCTCTTCGGGCCAGCGCGCCAGTTCAAGGCTGCCATCGCCATGCTGAACCTGGACTGGCTGTCCCGCCAGGCCGACGACCGGATGCAGCACCACGAAGCCGGCCCGCGCCGTCTCGAAATCGGCATCGCTCACGCAATCCGCCGAAAAGCTCACCCCCTCGGCAGTGCCCGAGATACCAATATCGCAATCAAGATGCGCGCCGGAGGGCGCGGTAAAGCGGGCGCGATAGCTGACCGAAAAGCCGCCTTCGGTCTCCTCGATGGAAAGGTCGGCGATCGCCGCGCTGCATGTGCCCCAATCCTTGTCGCGCACCAGAAAGGCGATGGCGCGCAGGACCTCATGGCCGCGAAAACGCAAGGTGCGAAGATTGCCGTCCTGAAGCACGACGCCGAGCGCGCCCGCGGCAAGAGACCAGCTTTCCGGCTCACGCTCGTCCGTGCCATAGAGATGCAGCACGTCCTCGCTCATCGAAGCAGGCCCGCCAGCGTCACCGTCTCGCCACGCGCAGCGCTGAGATAGGCGGCCTCGACAAGCGCGAACGTCTTGAGATTGTCTCGGCCGGAGGTATCCGGCTCCTGCCCCAGAGCCAGCCGCTCGATCCAGTGCTTCTGGATGAGGGCGACGCTTTCCTGGATATTGTGCCACGGCCGCGAGGCCCAGGGCAGCAGGTTCGGTGCGACGATGCTTTCCGTCGTGCCTCCCGGCCCGTGTACGGTAAGCCTGTAATCCTTCCCGAGCCGCAGCGTACCCACGCTGCCGTCGATCTCGACAAGGGTTTGCGGAAATGGCTCCTCCGGCAGTTTCGTCGCATAGCTGACATCGACGATCGAGTTGATGCCATTGTCGTGGTCGAGCAGCATGGTCGCCACGTCCTCGCCGGCAATGGCCGGATTGATGCGCCGTGTGCGCGCCGTCATGCGGCTGGCATCACCGAAGAGGAAACGGGCGATATCCAGCGAATGGATGCCGAGATCCTCGATGATGAAACGCTTGCCCTTCGCGAGATAGGGCTGGCCGGAGAATACATCGAAGCCGGAGCGGAAGGAGACGCGACCCCAGAAGGGCGTGCCGATCGCGCCGCTCTCCAGCACCGCCTTGACGGCGAGGATCGGCGTCTGCCAGCGGAAATTCTCGTGGATCATCAGCGGGATGCCGGCTCTTTCGGTGGCCGCCACCATGGCCTTGGCATCCTCCAGCGTCGGCGCAAAGGGCTTTTGGCAGATCGCCGGCACCTTGTGGCTGGCGGCAAGCTCGACCAGCGCCCGGTGGCTGCCGACCGTCGTGGCGATATCGACGAAATCGAAACCGCCAGCGGCAAACATCGCATCCGCCGACTGGTAGCGCCGCGTCACGCCGAACTGGTCGCCGACGATTTTCAGCCGCTCCGGATCACGATCGCAGATCGCCACGATCTCGACGTCGGCCAAGTCCTGCCAGCCATGCATCTGGTTGACGGCGAAGAAGCCGCAGCCGATCAATGCACCCTTGTATGCCGCCATGCTCAGCCTGCCTTTGCCATCTGCATCAGGGTCACGCGCTGCTGCAACCGTCGTTGCGCCTGATCGACCACCACAGCGACGATGATCACCAGCCCCTTGATCACCATCTGCCAGAACGAACTCACGCCCATCATCACCAATCCGTCGGAGAGAATGCCGATCACGAAGGCGCCGATGATCGTGCCGCCGATCGTACCGCGCCCGCCCGACATGGATGTACCACCCAGAACGGCCGCGGCAATGGCATTGAGCTCAAGGTTGGTGCCGGTCGCGGGATGCGAGGCCATCAGTTCCGACGAAATGACGAGGCCGACGATCGCCGCGCAGAAGCCGGAGAACATGTAGACGAACATTTTGACGCGGTTGACGCGGATGCCGGACATGCGCGACGCGCGCTCATTGCCCCCAACCGCAAAGATATGCCGGCCAAGCGGCACGAAGCGGGCGAAATAGGCGGCCCCCAGCGCGACGACGATGAGGATCCAGACGGAGACCGGCAGGCCGAGGATCGAGCCGGAGCCGAGATAGGAAAAACCCTGGTTGCCGAGGTCTTCGCGGCCCGTGAGATTGGGTAGCGTCTGGCCGTCGGAATAGAGCAGCGCCATGCCGCGCGCGACGTAGAGCGTGCCAAGCGTCGCGATGAAGGGCGCGACGTTGAGGCGGGTGATCAGCAGGCCATTGATCGCGCCGATCAGGATGCCGACCACCATGACGATGACCGCGACTTCGACCACGTTGAAATAGACCGTGTAGCCGAGCGGCAGCGCTACGCCATACATGATGAGCCCGCCAGCGATCATGCCGCAGAGGCCGACGATCGAGCCGACGGACAGGTCGATGCCGCCGGTGATGATGACGAAGGTCATGCCGATGGCGAGAAACGCGTTCTGCGTGGCGTGCTTCGACATCAGGATCATGTTCGCGGTCGACAAAAAGTTCGGCGCGAAGATGGAGAAGAAGACGATAACTGCGAAGAGCGCGATGAAGGTCCGGAGCTTCATCAGCGTGAGCAGCGCTGCGCCGGTCGAGAGATGGTTGCCGGTGGCGGCAGTTTGTGTTGCTGTCGTCATCACGCATGCATCCTTTTGGTTTTATGTCCCTCTGCGGAGGCCGAGACGATCATCTCCTCGGTGGCTTGCCTGCGATCCACCAGTGTCACGAGGCGGCCGTTGCTCATCACCGCGATGCGATCGGACAGCGCCATGACCTCTTCGAGGTCTGAAGTGGAGAACAGGATGGCGAGCCCCTCGCCCGCCAACCGCCGCATCGTGCGAAAAACATCCGCCTTGGCGCCGACATCGATGCCGCGGCTCGGCTCGTCCATCAGCAACACCTTCGGCCCCGTCATCAGTGCCTTGCCGATGACCACCTTCTGCTGGTTGCCGCCGGACATGGAGGTCACGTCGAAATCCGGGTTCTTCGCCTTGATCGAAAGATTGCGGATCGCCTCCATGATGGCGCGCTTCTCAAGCTTCAGATCGATGTGAAAACCGGCCTTCAGGAACTGGCCGAGGCTCGCCATGGACAGGTTGTCGGCAATCGACATGGACTGCACCAGCCCTTCGCGCTGGCGATCCTCCGGGATCAGCGCCAGGCCTTCACGGATACGCCGGGTCGTGTCACGCCCCTTCAGTTCCTCGCCCTCGACGAAAATCTTGCCGGTAGAGTGCTCGTGGCGGCCCATGATGCATTCGAAAAGCTCGGAGCGCCCCGCACCCATCAGGCCGTAGATGCCGAGGATCTCGCCCTTGCGCACGCCGATCGAGACATGGTCTACCGCATAGCCGCCCTGCGCGCGCGGCAGGCAGATGTTTTCCGTGCGAAACACTTCCTCGCCCGGTTCATGCTCGACCTGCTTGGCAAAATCCTTGGCATCCGAACCGATCATCGAGCGCACGATCCAGCGTGTGTCGATGTCCTTGACCATGGCATGCCCGGTGATCTGGCCGTCCTTCAAGACGGTAATATAATCGCCGATGCGCATCAGCTCTTCCAGCCGGTGCGAGATGTAGACGATGGCAACACCGCGCGCCTTGAGATCGGCGATGACGCGGAAGAGCACGTCGACCTCGGCGGCGCTGAGCGCAGATGTCGGTTCGTCCATGATGAGGATGCGCGTGTCGAGCGAGACCGCGCGGGCAATCTCGACAAGCTGCTGCTGGCCGATCGGCAGGTCTTCGGCAAGCGTATCGGCAGAAATGCCGGCTTCGAGCCGGTTCAAAAATTCGTTGGCCTTTTCCACCTGCGCCTTGTGATCGATGCCGCGCAGGCCCCGGGTGATCTCGCGGGTGGCAAAGATGTTTTCGGCGACGGAGAGATTGCCGAAGAGGTTCAGCTCCTGGAACACGATGCCGATGCCGTGGCGCACCGCGTCCGCTGGGCTGTTGAGATGGATGCGCTCACCATCCATCCATATCTCGCCGAGCGTCGGCCGCTCGACGCCGGCGATGATGCGCATCATCGTCGATTTGCCGGCGCCGTTTTCGCCGACGAGCACATTCACTGCGCCACGGCGAAGCTTCAGGTCCGCCTTCTTCAGCGCCACGATGCCGGAATAGGCCTTGGTGATGTCCTTCAGTTCAAGAATGGCGTCATCGGGTTCGGCCATGCTCAGCCTCCGACCGTGATGGTGGCGGGCACGAATTGCGGCAGCTGGCCCTTGGCCGGCAGCGGATAGGCGCCGGTCGCCTTGATCGTCTTGCCGGTCAGGCCGTCCCGCGACAGCTTTTCCAGCAGCGTGCCGTTCACATGGGTGTTGAACGACTTGCCGTACTGCGCCCATTCGATCTGGTTCTTGAACTCGTTGAAATTCACGAATGTCAGGCTGTCGCGCAGCGCCGTGCCGCGGATGGCCGGGCCGATCGAGACGCGCACATCCGCCTTGGCGTCGCCATCGACGTCCACATCGACGTAAGCCGCACGCGACTTCGTCTCCTCGCCGACGATCACACCATCGATTTTGGCGGCAAAAGTCCAGGGCGCATTGCCCTGCTTTTCCTTGTGGCCATATTTTTCCGCCGCCGCATTCAGGTCGCTTGCCGCGAGCGCGGAAACCTCCTGGAACGGCCCGGCGCGTTCTTCGAGATAGGGAACGACCTTGGTGTCCCAGATGTCGGCGACCAGCTTGTCCGGATTGAAGGCGCCGGCTGCCGCCTGCTTCTGCTCGTCCTCCGTCTTGACGAACTTGCAGCCGCCGAGCGCCAGCGCGCCGGCAAGCAGAACCGTACAGGCAGCCTGAAATTTCGGCATTCCCATTCTCCGTCATGAACAGCAAACGCGAGGCAGGACCGCGCCCTGCCTCGCGCTATCGCGGGAGGATTATTCGGTGAGCGCGAAGGTTTCGAGCTTGCCGGCATTGTCCGCGGTGATGAGCACGCAGTCCATGAGCTGCTTTTCCTCGGCCGGCGCCTTGCCGGTCGTGATATATTCATGCGCCTGGGTGACGGCGAGCTGGGCCTGGGCATAGGCCGGCTGCATGACGGTCGCCTTGATGCCGCCTGCCTTGATCGAGTCGCGAACGTCATTCGAGCCGTCGAAGCCGACGACGATGACATCCTTGCGACCGGCAGCCTGAAGCGCTGCAATTGCGCCCATGGCCATCGTGTCATTGCCGGCGATCACGCCCTGGATATCCGGGTTCGCCTGAAGGATGGTCTCCATCTTGGAGTAGCCTTCCGTCTGGCTCCAGTTGGCCGACTGCTGGGCGACCATCTTCATGTCCGGATATTCGTCGATGACGTCGTGATAGCCCTTGGAGCGGATGCCGGCGTTGAGATCGGCTTCGCGGCCGAGCAGCTCGACGTAATTGCCCTTCTCGCCCATCAGCTTGACGAACTCTTCGGCACCGAGCTGCGCGCCCTGGTAGTTGTTCGAAACGATCTGCGAAACGGCAACGCCCGTGGCGTTGATTTCGCGGTCGATCAGGAAGGAGGGAATGCCCGCATCCTTCGCCTTCTGCACGGCAGCGATCGATGCTTCCGAGCCGGCATTGTCGAGGATGATCGCCTTGGCGCCGCGGCCGATCGCCGTGTCGATGAGCTGCGACTGCTTGTTGGCATCGTCATCGTGCACCAGAACCAGCGTCTCGTAGCCGAGTTCCTTGGCCTTGGCTTCGGCACCGACCGCTTCCGCCTTGAAGAACGGATTGTCGTGGCTCGGCGTGATGATGGCGATGAGATCGGCGGCGAAGGACGGCATGGCGACGCTTGCGGCCATGACGGCGGCAAAGCCGACGGTGATCAGTCTGCGGGTAATGTTCATGTTTCTCCTCCCGGTTAGGCACCGGTCTCGAGCGGCCATCCCTCCATTGAAAATGGCCGCCCCGGTGCAAGTCTTCGTCGGCGGGCAAAACCCGCCGGAAATCAGGTGATGCGCTGGATGCTGGCGGCGATTTCCGCGGGCTCGAAGACCCGCTTCCAGTCGTCCTTCATCAGCACCGGCTTGCCGAATTCGATCGCCTTGTTGCAGGCATCGGAGAACACGCCCGGCGTCTCCTCGAAGATCACGGCGCCGAGCACGTTCATATGGCCGAGCAGGAAGTCGCGGGCGGCCTCCTTGGCAACGCCGCGGCGCACGCATTCATCCATGGCCTCGCGCATCACGACGAGCAGCGAGGCGCAGACCGTTTCGGACAGGCCCGGCTCCAGCAGCGCCATCTGCTCGACGGTAACGCGGTGCGAGCGCATGACCGGCGCCCAGATGACCTTGGCGATCTCCTCGCCGAGCGCATAGGCCTCTTCCGGCCCCTGCATCAGCGCGGAAACGATGTGCTGCTTGGCGGCAACACCGCCGAAGAAGTCGCGCTTGGCGGACGGGTCCGTCTCGTCGTTGAAGATCGGCGGATGGCAGGGATGCGTGACGAAATAGGTGAGGTCGGCGCGCTCCGGCAGATGGCCGGCAAAGGGTGCGGCGGCGTCGAGCGCCACGACCATCGTGCCCGGCTTCAACTTGTCGGCGATGCCGGCCGCGACCTTGCCGATCGCCGTATCCGGAACCGCGAGGATGACGACATCGGCGCCTGCAAGGCCTTCATCCGCGGAAACGCAGGAGAGGCCGAGATCGTCGGAAAGCCGCGCCTTGCCGGCGTCGCTCACCTCGATGTGGCGAACATCGAAGCGCGAACCCTTCAGATTCTTGGCGAGCCGATAGCCCATTTTGCCACCGGCACCGAACAGCGCGATCGATGTCATCGAAGACCTCCCTGAATGCATTTCCTTCCCCGGTCGCCCGGTGTGAGCCTATATTTCTCAGCTGGTATAACATGTCAATAACTGTATCTCAAAATAAGTGACATTCAAGCCACGGGAAAGCGATGCCGAACGTTACAGGAACGTTCGGCTCACCTTCACAACCAATCGATGGAAGCGCTTAAAGGCGCGCGGCAATCGCCCTTGCGATGAGCGCCAGCGAGACGGCGCCGGCATCGGGATGGCCGATGCTGCGCTCGGCGAGCGGGCGCGCGCGGCCGAGCCGCGGCGTCAGCGGCGCGGTTGCCTGAGCGGCCTCGTCACAGGTGTCGCTCGCCTTTTGCCAAGCCCCCTTCAGGGAGAGGCCATCCTTCCGCGCGGTTTCCAGCGCCGCGACGAAGGGAACGAAGGCATCGACGAGCGTCTTGTCGCCCGGCCGCGCGCCGCCGAGCCGCATGACATCGTCCAGCGCAAGACGCGCGCCGCGCACGACATCCGCATCCCCGACGGCCTTGTCATCGGAGAAGGCGGAGCTCCAGGACCGCAGCAGCAGGCCCCAGATCGCACCCGACGTCCCGCCGGCACGGTCCGCCCAGGCATCACCCGCCGCGGCGAGCGCGCTTTTCGCGCCGGCACCACTCGCGACGGCCTGGTTGATGACGTCGCGCGCAGCATTCGCCCCGCGCCGCATGCCCTGTCCATGGTCGCCATCGCCAGCAAAGGCGTCGATCCGCCCCAATTCCGCCTCAGCCTCGCTGAGCACGGAAAGCATCGTATCGAGAATGCCGGCAAGGCAGCGGGCGCTGTCGCGCGAGGCGCCGGAGGCCGGGCCGAAGGTCGGCGCCTCGTGCTCCACCCCCGCCTTGAACGCAGCAGGCTCGGTCGCAAACGTCTCGCCGCGGCGGAAGACGGGCGTATCGCAGGGCGCCAGCCAGTAGCGCTCCAGCTCCTCATCGAGCCACATCACGGTGAGCGAGCAGCCCTGCATGTCGAGGCTCGTCACATATTCGCCGGCCTCCGGCGCGACGAGATCCACATCGGCGGCCTGCAACTGGTTTTCCACTGCGCCCCAGAGAACGAAGAGTTCCTCATATTTGGTGGCGCCGAGGCCGTTGAGAAGCACGGCAGCGCGGTGGGCACCGGCGGGTCGCTCGGCAAGCACCGTCTCCACCAGCAGTTTCGCCAGTTCCCCCGCGGGCACGATGCGCGCATCGCGGATGCCGGGCTCGCCGTGGATGCCGAGGCCGAGCGCCATCATGCCCTTCGGCACGGTGAAGAGCGGCTCGGTAGCGCCTGGCAGCGTGCAGCCGCCGAAGGCGACGCCAAAGGAGAAGGTGCGGGCGTTGGCAAGCCGCGTCACGCGTTCCACGTCATCGATGGCGAGGCCCGCCTCGGCCGCCGCCCCTGCCACCTTGAAGACGACGAAATCGCCGGCAATGCCGCGGCGCTGCAAATGGCTGTCCGCCGGCGCGCTCGCCACGTCGTCCGTCACCGTGACGATGCGCACGTCGATGCCTTCCGCCCTGAGACGCTCCGCCGCAACGCCGAAATTCAGCACGTCGCCGGCATAGTTGCCGAAGCCGAGGAGGATGCCGCCGCCATAGTCCGCGTTGCGGCAGACCCGCGCGACCGCCGCCGTGGAGGGCGAGGCGAAGATTTCGCCGGCCACCGCCGCATCCGCCATGCCCGGGCCGACATAACCGGCAAAGGCCGGATAGTGCCCGGAACCGCCGCCGACGATGACCGAAACCTTGCCGCGCGGCACCGCGGTGGAGCGCACGACACCACCCTTCACCAGCCGGACATAGCGCCCGTAAACGCGCGAAAACCCTGCCAAGGCCGCGGACGCGAAGGTCTCCGGATCATCGACGATCTTGGTCATGGGTCTGCTCCTTGCCTGCCATTGAGCCGCGAAGATGCAACATCGGCCGCATGGAGAAAAGGGCAAACCCGCGATGTGTCAGTTGGAGCGTTCGCCGTCCGCCACGATGACGTTGATGCCCTTGGCGCGCATGCGCGACAGGTGGGAAATCGGGATATCCTCGTCGACGATGACCGCGTCGAACTCTTCAAGCGTCGAGAAGTGGTGGAGCGCGCGCCGCTCGAACTTGGTGTGATCGGCAAGCAGCACGCGCCGGGCGGAGCTTTCGAACATCGCCCGCTTGGTCGCCACCGTCTCCGGCGACTGGTGATAGACCACATCGTCGACGATGGCCGAGAGCGACATGAAGACGGTGTCCGCCCGCAGGCGGCGGATTTCGTTGGTGGTGATATGGCCCATGAAGGCGTTGCACCAATTGTAGAACTGGCCACCGAGACAGATCAGGTTGACGTCGTTGACGTCCTTCAATTCGTTGATCAGCACGAGCGAATTGGTGATGACCGTCAGCGGCACTTTTGCGGGCAGGAACGCCGTCATCTCATGCACGGTGGTCGCGTCGTCGAGAAAGATCGCCTGGCCGGGCTCGACGAAGCTCATGGCGGCCTTGGCGATCGCCTTCTTCTCCTTGCCCTGCCGGGTCGCGCGGTAGACGTCGGAGGATTCGATCAGGCTGGTCGGTGCTGCGGAAACGATGCCGCGCGTCTTGCGGAAAAGGCCGCGGCTGACGAGCTCGTCGACATCGCGGTGCGCCGTCATCAGGCTGATGCCGAAACGCTCGGTCAGGTCCTCGATGCGGATGGAGCCTTCGGCGATCACCGTCTCGGCGATCATCTGGCGGCGCACGAGCTGGCGCGCATGGCGGCTGTCGCTCGGCAGCTCCTCCGAAAGCAAATCCTTGACGTCGACTTTCTTGTTCACGGGAAGACCCCTGCCATGCTTCGAGGATAGCGTTTCGTATCTCGTATCTGGCGGCAAGGAAAATGCCAAGCTGACCCCGGATTGGCCGGGTGCGAAATGGGAGCGCCCCGAAAGGCGCCCCCCGGTCTTGATTATTCGCTGAGCACGAAGGGAGCGGTGTACTTGTCGACATTGTCCTTGGTGATCAGCAGGCAATCGAAGAGCTGCTTTTCACTGGCAGCGCCCGTGCTGCCGTTCTTGATGACGTTGTCGGCCTGCTTGACGGCCTCTTCCGAGAAGATGGCGACCGGCTGGAGCACGGTGTACTGCAGTTCACCAGCCTTGATGGCGGCGACTGCGTCCGGCGAACCGTCGAAACCGCCGACCTTCACCTGTTCCAGCTTGCCGGCTTCCTTGAGAGCGGCGATGGCGCCCAGCGCCATTTCGTCGTTGCCGCTGATCACGCCGATGATGTCCGGGTTTGCCTGAAGCAGCGACTGCATCTTGGCATGGCCCTTGGTGCGGTCCCAGTCGGCCACTTCGCGGCCGGCCTTTTCCAGATCCGGATACTGTGTCAGGACGGTTTCGTAGCCGTTCGAACGGGTCGCCGCATTGTTGTCGGCCGGTGCGCCGAAGAGTTCGACATACTTGCCCTTGTCGCCGACCGCTTCGACCCACTGCTGCGCACCGAGAGCGGCACCCTGGGCATTGTTCGAAACGAGCTGCGCCTTGGCAAGGCCTTCCTGGTTGATCTCGGCATTGACGAGGATGACCGGGATGCCGGCCGCAACGGCCTTCTTGACCGCACCGACCGAACCATCGGCATTGGCCGGGTCGAGGATGATCGCGACCGACTTGTTGGTGATCGCGGTGTCGATCAGGTTGCTTTCCGTGTTGGTGTCACCCTTGTGGGCACCGACATTGGCCGTGTAGCCCAGCTTCTCGGCAGTCGCCTTGGCGACTTCGCCTTCCGTGAACCAGTAGGGGTTCGACGGATCGTTGACGATGACGGTGATCAGGCCTTCGGCCCAGGCGGTGCTGAACAGCAGCGGCAGAGCGGCAGTCGCTGCGAAGAGTACACGCATACCTTTTTTGAACATGGTCTCACTCCCTTTGTTGAGGCCGGCCCATTGTTGAGCCCGGTTGCGCCGATTATCGGCAATACTTTCCGCTGCCAGGCCGATCATCGATCCACCTCTCCCGGTCGCGGTCGGTTCCAGTCAGCCGCCGCGTCCTCAGCGGCGGCCGTATTTGAAGCTGTTGAGCAGGACGGCGGTGACGATCACGGCGCCGGTGAAAACCGTCTGCCAATAGGCCGAGACGCCGATGATCACGAGACCGTCCGACAGGAAGCCGATAACGAAGGCGCCGAGCATGGTGCCGATCACGGTGCCGCGGCCGCCCGTCAAAGCGGCGCCGCCGATGACGACGGCAGCAATGGCGGTCAGTTCATAGGTGGTGCCGGCCGTCGGGCCTGCCGAGGTCAACTGCGAGGACAGGACCAGGCCGGCAACGGCCGCGCAGACGCCGGAGAGTACATAGACGGCGATCTTCACGCCCTTGACCGGAACGCCCGAGAGCTCTGCCGCACGCTCATTGCCACCGGACGAATAGAGCCAGCGGCCGAAGGCCGTGCGGGCGAGCAGAATATGGCAGACGATTGCGAAGACGAGCAGAACGAGCACGCCGATCGGCACGCCGGCCAGCCGGTTGAAGCCGAGCCAGTCGAAGCCGGTATTGCCGAGTTCCGGGCGGCCGCCGAGATTGTTGTAGGTAAGGCCGTTGGTCATCAGCAGCGCGATGCCGCGGGCGACATAGAGCACGCCGAGCGTCGCGACGAAAGCCGGCACGCGAAGGTAGGCGATAAGCACGCCATTGACCGCACCCACGACGGCGCCGAGCAGGCAGGTGAGCACCACCACGACCCAGACCGACGGATAGAGGATCACGCCGATCTGCGGGATCGTGACGCCCTGCATCAGGAAGCCAGCGACCACGCCGGCCAGGCCGAGCGTCGAGCCGACGGAAAGATCGATGCCGCCGTTGAGGATGACGAGCAGCATGCCGATCGCCAAGAGGCCGAAGATCGCCACATGCGATGCCATGATCAGGAAATTGCTGACCGTCAGGTAATTCGGCGACATGGCCGAGAAGACCGCGATGATGGCGATGAGGGCGAAGAAGGCGCGGCCTTCGAACAGAAGCTCGACAAAGCCCTTCTTGCGCTTGCCGCCGCGAACCGCCGCCTTTGTGTCGATTGCAGGTGTGACTGACATTGCTTCAGCGCTCCTAATGGGCATGCACGGCTTCGCCAGAGGCGGCCATGATCTGTTCCTTGGTCACATCAGGACCGAATTCTGCGGAGATGCGGCCGCGCCGCATGACGAGGATACGATGCGCGATGCTCAGGCACTCGCCGACCTCGGAGGTGGTGTAGACGACGGCAAGCCCCTGCTTCGCGCGCTCGGCAAGCAGCTTGAACACCTCTGCCTTGGCGCCGATGTCGATGCCGCGGCTCGGCTCGTCGAGCAGGATCACTTCGGGATCGGTCGCCAGCATCTTGCCGATGACCACCTTCTGCTGGTTGCCGCCGGAGAGCGAGCCGATCGGCGCCTCGCCGCCGTCGGTCTTGATATGCACCTTGCGGATCGCCTCGCCGATAAGCCCCGCCTCGCGCGACGTGGAGGTGAACAGGCGGCGCGTGAAGGCGCCGATGCTGGCAAGCGACAGGTTGCGGCCGACGCTCATGGTCTGCACGAGGCCGTCGCGCTGCCGGTCTTCCGGCACCAGCACGAGGCCGTCGCGAATGCAGCCGGCAATCGACTGCCCTGTAACGTCCCGGCCCTTCAGCACGACCTTGCCGGCAGATGCCTTGAGGCGGCCCGCGACCGCTTCGAGCAACTCCGTGCGCCCCGCGCCCATCAGGCCGTAGATGCAGACGATCTCGCCGGTGCGCACCGAAAGCGACAGCCCGTCGACCACCGAATAGCCGGCACCGGCCGGATCCGGCACGGTGATCCCCTCGATGGAGAGCGCGACCTCGCCCTTCTCGTAGCCGGTTGGTGGGGAGCCAAGATCGAAATTGTCGCCCACCATGTGGCGCACGATCCATTCGAGATCGATATCCTTGCGCTCGGCATAGGCCGTCATCGCACCGTCGCGCAGCACCACTGCATGATGGGTGATCTGCAAGGCCTCTTCCAGATGATGCGAGATATAGACGATTGACACGCCGCGGCCCGTCAGGTCCCGGATGACCTTGAACAGCACTTCGACTTCCGTGGCCGACAGCGCCGAGGTCGGTTCGTCCATGATCAGGATGCGCGAATTGACCGAAAGGGCGCGCGCGATCTCGACGATCTGCTGCTGGCCGAGGCGTAGGTCCTCGACAGAGGTCAGAGGATCGATATCCTCTTCCAATTCAGCCATCAGGAGGCGCGTCTGGCGCTCTTCTTCCGCGAAGTCCACGCCCGTTGCCGTCATGATCTCGCGACCCATGAAGATGTTGTCGCGAACGTTCATGTTGGGAGCGAGGCTGAGCTCCTGATGGATGATGGAGATACCGCGATCACGTGCTTGGGAGGATGACGCGAAAACGATTGGCTCTCCATCTAGGACGATCTCGCCGGAGGTGGGCTGCACCACGCCGGAGAGAATTTTCATCAGCGTCGACTTGCCGGCGCCGTTCTCGCCGAACAGCGTCGTCACCTCGCCGCGGCGAATGTCGAAGTTCACGCCCTTGAGCGCATGGATGTTGCCGTAGGCCTTCGCCACGTTGCGCGCGGCGAGCACCACTTCACCCTTTTGAACGGAACCGTCGAGTGCGCTCATTTGACGTCGAGCCTCACCGGAATGACGATCCAGCTCTTCGGGTTGACGAGCTTGAAGACGCCGGTGACGGTCACGGTCTTGCCGGTGAGGCCCGCCGGGTCGATGCCCGCAAGCACCACCTTCTTGACCTCGTTGTTGATGGCCGAACCTGCGTCCTGGTATTCGATCTGGTTGGTGAACTGGCCGAATTCGATCTGGCCCGTCGCATCGCGAAGGTCGGTGCCGTTCAGCGCCGGGCCGGTCTGCACGCGCACCGTCAGCTCTGCCGGCAGGCCCTCGACGGCCACGACATTGTAGTTCGCCTTGCGCTCGCCGACGACACCGGTGAACTTGACCGGCACGACCGGGCCAATCGAGGTCGCAACGCCGTATTTCTCGCCCGCCGCCTTCTTGTCCGCGGCAATCGCCTGCGACAGCTCGACCGCATCGACGGCGCGTGTCTCGACGCTCTGCTGGATGATCGGGAACTGCTCGGCACCATAGGCTTCCGGCGAGAATTTCTTGACCTGCACGTCCCGCTCGGAGCCGATCTGCACGATCGTCGTATCGAGCGCCATGGCGCCGACCAGCACGACGGCGGCGGCGACGATGCCGATCAGGCGATAGTTTCGCGCGGGCTGCGGCGGCTTGGAGAGCGTGGTGTCGGTCATGTCGATTGGCCTTGGAATGGTGGAAGCTTCAGCGAGCAGGCGGGCAAAGGGCCCGTGACGGGCACGGGCCTTGCGGTGCGCACGCGGCGGGATCGCCAGGCGTCGCTCTCTTCCAAACAGAACATGTCATGATGTCCTCCCCATGAACGGCGCCGGCCAGATCTCCTCACCTGCCTTGCGCTGCATTGCACACATTTTCGCAGTTGCGATATAAACGTGTTATATGTCCCAATATATATGTTAACTTAACACAGGCTGTCAATCGGCCATTTTTGTCAGAGATGCCCCAAGCACTCACATTTTGGTCATCGCCGCACGGCACCCGACACATATGAATTCCGGTACCTCATTCCGCCCACAAGACTTTCCCGCATCGAACGAGACAAGGGGGGTTATTCGATAATATATTGATATTATTTGTAATATTACGAAAGTTCAGTGGGAATTAACGACCGTCCACCCTGTTCAACCGCAACAGGGGCCTGATAACGTGGCGGTGAGCCGGGCCAAAAATTCACGCCCGCAACAGTCCATTTCGGCATCCATCATACTTGAAAAAAAAATCTGAGTGCGAAAAATTTTTCGAGACATACGATAACTTTGTGTTATGTTCCGTTCGGGGTCCGGGAGATCCGTGGCAAGTTCCTTGACGAGGTCGGATCGACCTCTGCCTTCAGAAGGCGAAAAGGGTCACGCACACTGCCGTGAGAGACGATCGGGAGGATTGAATGCTCTGTTTCGGGTCAGGCGAAGCGACGCGGGCTGTCGCGGCATCCGTGGATGCGCGTCATGGCTGAGGCTGGAGACCTGATCGTCGGCATCGATGCCGGCACCTCCGTCATGAAGGCCGTCGCCTTCACCCTGTCCGGCCGCCAGATCGCCAGCGCCTCCGTGCGCAATAGCTATAAGACCGGCGACGACGGCGCCGTCACCCAATCCCTCGACCAGACCTGGCTCGATTGCACGCGCGCTCTGCGCGGCCTCGCGGACAAGGTCGAAGGCCTCGCCGGGCGCACCGCGGCAATCTCCGTGACCGCCCAGGGTGACGGCACCTGGCTCGTCGGCGCCGGCAACCGCCCCGTCGGCGATGCCTGGCTGTGGCTCGATGCCCGCGCGGCACCGACCGTCGAGCGGCTTGCCGCCACCGATACCGACCGCGCACGGTTCGAGGCGACCGGCACCGGCCTCAACACCTGCCAGCAGGGCACGCAGCTCGCCCATATGGACCGCTATTTTCCGGAACTGCTGGCCGGCGCCGAAACGGCGATGCACTGCAAGGACTGGCTCTACCTGAACCTCACCGGCATTCGCGCCACCGACCCCTCCGAAGTGAGCTTCACCTTCGGCAATTTCCGCACCCGTTGTTACGACAGCGACGTGCTGGCGGCGCTCGGCCTGACGCACCGCCGCGCCCTGCTGCCGGAGGTGATCGAAGGCACGGAAACCACCCACCCGCTGACGGCGGAAGCCGCAGCCGCCTCCGGCCTCAAGGCCGGCACGCCGGTCTGCCTCGGCTATGTCGATATGTGCATGACGGCGCTCGGTGCCGGCGTGCGCAGCGAAGGCCGCAACGCCGCCTGCTCCGCCATCGGCTCGACCGGCGTGCACCTGCTCGCCAAATCCGTCTCCGAGGTGGTGCTGAACGCCGAGCGCACCGGCTATGTCATCGCACTGCCCATCCCCGGCGTCGTCACCCAGGTACAGACGAACATGGGTGCCACGATCAATCTCGACTGGCTGCTCCAGCTCGGCGCCGACCTGCTTGGCGAATTCGGCGTGACGGTCAGCCTCAACGAGATGATCGCCCGCGTCGACCCGTGGTTTGCCGCAAGCAAGCCGGGCAACATTCTCTACCACCCCTATATTTCCGAGGCGGGCGAGCGCGGGCCTTTCGTCAATGCCCGCGCACGCGCCAACTTCACCGGCCTTGCCAGCCGCCACCGCTATCCGGACATCGTGCGCGCCGTCGTCGAGGGCCTCGGCATGGCGACGCGCGATTGTTACGCCGCGATGGGTGCGCTTCCGCCGGAGCTTCGCGTCAGCGGCGGTGCGGCCCGCTCGGCAGCACTGCGCAGCACGCTCGGCGCCGCCCTTGGCGCGCCCGTCCGCATGAGCCTTCGCGAGGAGGCGGGCGCTGCCGGCGCCTCGATGATGGCCGCGGTCGCCATCGGCGCCTACCGCACGATGGACGATTGCATTGCCGACTGGGTGACGCCCGAGCTTGGCGAGGCCGAAAAACCGAAGCCCGAAGACACCGAACGCATGACGCGCCTCTTTGCCGCCTATGCGGATGTCCGCCGGGGCATCGCACCTGCCTGGGACATCCTGGCCGCGCGCTGACACGAATGACGATTGCGCCTTCCCAAGGGGTGCCGAAGGAGAATTCTATGAACGAGCCCGAGCGTATTGACCTCTTCGTGATCGGCGGCGGCATCAACGGCGCCGGTATCGCGCGCGATGCGGCGGGCCGCGGCCTCTCCGTCCTGCTCTGCGAAAAGGACGATCTGGCCGAGGGCACCTCGTCGCGCTCCGGCAAGCTGGTGCATGGCGGCCTGCGCTATCTCGAATATTACGAATTCCGGCTGGTGCGCGAGGCGCTGATCGAGCGAGAGGTGCTGCTCAACGCCGCGCCGCACATCATCTGGCCGATGCGTTTCGTGCTGCCGCACAGCCCGGAGGATCGCCCGGCCTGGCTGGTGCGGCTCGGCCTGTTCCTCTACGACCATCTCGGCGGCCGCAAGAAGCTGCCCGGCACCCGCACGCTGAACCTGGCCCGCGACCCCGAAGGCACACCGATCCTCGACCAATACACCCGCGGCTTCGAATATTCCGACTGCTGGGTCGATGACGCCCGCCTCGTGACCCTCAACGCGTTGGGTGCGGCGGAAAAGGGCGCCGTGGTGCTGACCCGCTCGCCCGCCATTTCCGCCCGCCGCGAGAATGGCGGCTGGAGCGTCACGACCAAGAACAGCGTGACCGGCGAAACGCGGACCTTCCAGGCCAAATGCCTGGTCAACTGCGCCGGCCCTTGGGTCTCCGACGTCATCAACCGCGTCGCCGGTTCGAATTCCAGCCGCAACGTGCGCCTCGTCAAAGGCAGCCACATCATCGTTCCGAAGTTCTGGGCGGGTGCCAATGCCTACCTGGTACAGAACCACGACAAGCGCGTCATCTTCATCAACCCCTATGAGGGCGACAAGGCGCTGATCGGCACAACCGACATCGCTTACGAAGGCCGCGCCGAGGACGTCTCCGCCGACGAGGCGGAAATCGACTATCTGCTCAAGGCCGTGAACCGCTATTTCAAGGAAAAGCTGCGCCGGCAGGATGTGCTGCATTCCTTCTCCGGCGTGCGCCCGCTGTTCGACGATGGCAAGGGCAATCCTTCCGCCGTCACCCGCGACTATGTCTTCGACTTGGATGAGGCCGGCGGCGCGCCGCTGCTCAACGTCTTCGGCGGCAAGATCACCACGTTCCGCGAGCTTGCCGAACGGGGCCTGCATCGCCTCTCGCACATCTTCCCGAACATGGGCGGCGACTGGACGGAAAAGGCGCCGCTTCCCGGCGGCGACATGCCTGGAGCCGACTACGAGACCTTCGCCAACAGCCTGCGTGACACCTATCCCTGGATGCCGCGCAAGCTCGTCCATCACTACGGTCGCCTCTATGGCACGCGGGCAAAGAATGTCGTCGCCGGCGCCACCAGCCTCGACGGGCTGGGCCGGCATTTCGGTGGGCAGTTCTATGAGGCGGAAGCCCGCTATCTCGTCGCGACCGAATGGGCGCAGAGGGCCGAGGACATCCTCTACCGCCGCACCAAACACTACCTTCATCTGACGGAAGCCGAGCGTGCGGCCTTCGCCGACTGGTTCCATTCCGCCCGCCTTGCCGCCGCCTGAGGACGACCATGCCGCTGACGCTTTCGCTCAACACCAATCCGCTGGTCAACCGCTTCGCCGATCCCGACGACCTGATCGAGACCGTCGCGCGCGACCTGCGCCTGCGCGATCTCCAGTTGACGCATGAATTCATCAATCCGAGCTGGAACGCTTCCACGATCCGCCGGCTGACGCGGCAGATGGACAGGGCGCTTCAGCGCACCGGCGTGCACGTCACCTCCGGCATGACCGGCCCCTATGGCCGCCTCAACCATTTCGGCCATCCGGACGTCGATGTGCGGCGCTATTATGTCGACTGGTTCAAGACCTTTGCCGACATCATCGGCGATCTCGGCGGCACCTCCGTCGGCACCCAGTTCGCCATCTTCACCTACAAGGATTTCGATGACCCGGCGCGCCGCGACGAGCTGATCCGGATCGCCATCGACTGCTGGGCGGAAGTCGCCGAGCATGCGAAGGGTGCCGGCCTGTCCTATGTGTTCTGGGAGCCGATGAGCATCGGCCGCGAATTCGGCGAAACCATCGCCGAATGCGTAAAGCTCCAGGACCGGCTGACCGCCGCCAACATGGCGATCCCCATGTGGATGATGGCCGATATCGACCATGGCGACGTCACATCCGAAAATCCCGACGATTTCGATCCCTACGCCTGGGCGCGCGCGGTGCCGAAGGTGTCGCCGATCATCCACATCAAGCAGAGCCTGATGGACAAGGGCGGCCACCGGCCGTTTACCGCGGAATTCAATGCCCGCGGCCGTATCCAGCCGGAACCGCTGCTCAAGGCCTTTGCCGAGGGCGGCGCGGTCGACAACGAGATCTGCCTGGAACTCTCCTTCAAGGAGCGCGAGCCGAACGACCGCGAGGTCATCCCGCAGATCGCCGAGAGCATCGCCTTCTGGGCACCCCATATCGATACCGGCGTTTCCGATCTCAAGCTGGGCTGACCGTCCCACGGCCACTTGCCAAGACGGACCTGAAAACCGCTTCCGGTTGCAAAGCAAGGCAGGACATCGCTGATGACCGACAATGAAGACTCCCTCGCCGTCCGCGCCGCCTGGCTGCACTATGTCGGCGGGTTCACCCAGTCCGCTGTTGCGAAGCGCTTAGGGATTCCCTCGGTAAAGGCGCACCGGCTGATCGCGCGCGCGGTCGCCGAAGGCGTGGTGAAGGTCAGCATCGATGGCGATATCGCCGAATGCGCCAACCTAGAGGTCGAGCTTTCCACCCGCTACGGGCTCGATTATTGCGAGGTGTCGCCCGATATCGACGACGACCCGCTGGCACTGACGACGCTCGGCCAGGCGGGCGCCAATTTCCTGCGGCGCGAGATCGAGCGCGGCGAGGCGTCCGTCATCGGCCTCGGCCATGGCCGCACGCTTTCGGCCGCCGTGCGCCACCTGCCGCGCATCGGCGCGAGCGGCACGCGCTTCGTCTCGCTGCTCGGTGGCCTCACCCGCAACTACGCCGCCAATCCCTATGACGTCATGCATCGCCTCGCCGAAAAGACCGGCACGCAGGCCTATGTCATGCCCGTGCCGTTCTTCGCCAACACGGAGGAGGACCGCGAGGTGCTGCTCTCCCAGCGCGGCGTCAGCGAGGTGTTCGATCTCGCCCGCAGCGCCGATCTCAAGATCGTCGGCATCGGCACCGTCGACAACCAGGCGCATCTCGTGAAATCCGGCATGTTGCAGGCGGACGAACTGGAGGAGATCGCCAGCCTCGGCGGCGTCGGCGAGCTGCTCGGCCACTTTTTCGACAACCGGGGCCGTATCCTGCAGACGTCGGTGACCGCAAGAACGCTTTCGGCATCCTTCTCCGAGAACGGCAAGGACAGGATCGTCGCGATTGCCGGCGGGCCGGTGAAGACCGAGGCGATCCGCGCCGTGCTTCACAGCAACAAGCTCTACGGGCTGATCACGGACGAGCGCACGGCCCACGCATTGTTACAAGGTATGCCGTAAGAAAATCACAAAATCACAAAATCTGTGTTATATTATGCGAAGAATGATGTTATAGACCTCCCCACGGCGTGAGGATGGAGAACGCGGTGAAACGGGAAGAGCGCAGGCAGGAGATCATCAACCTTCTGGTCGAAAGCCGGGCCGTCGAACTCGACGACATCGCGGTGCGCTTCGGCGTCTCCAGGATGACCATCCACCGCGACCTCGATGATCTCGAGCGCGCCGGCGTGCTGCGCAAGGTACGCGGCGGCGCGACGATCGATGCGGGCACCCAGTTCGAGAGCGATTTTCGGTTTCGCGAGTTGCAGGAGGCCGATGTCAAGCGCGCGCTGGCGGAGGCTGCGGCGGAGCTGGTCGAGCCCGGCATGACGGTGATGATCAACGACGGCTCGATGGCCTCCGTGCTCGGCGACGTGCTGGCCGGCAAAAAGCCGATCACGCTCATAACGAACAATGCGGCGATCATGGAGCGCCTGAAGAGCGTGTCCGGCGTCACGCTGATCGGCCTCGGCGGCGTCTATTCGGCAAAATTCAACGCCTATTTCGGCATCGTCACGGAAGAGGCACTGTCGCGCCTGCGCGCCGACATCGCCTTCGTTTCCGCCCCCGCCGCCTCCGGCCGGCTCGCCTATCACATGGACGAGGCGGTGGTGCGCACCAAGCGGGCGATGATGAGTGCCAGCCGCCAGACCTGCCTGCTGATCAACAGCCGCCGCTTCGGCCATACGGCGCTCCATGTGCTGGCCGATCTCGCGGAATTCGACACGGTCATTTCAGACAAACCCCTGCCCCACGATACCGCAGCCGAACTCGGCAGCGGCAAGACCGTGGTGACGATTGCCAAGGAGACAACGACATGACGTTCTGGGTTGGCACCAGTTGGAAGATGAACAAGACGCTCGCCGAGGCGAAGCTTTTTGCCGACGGCCTCGCTGCGGCGGACGGCGATCGCGACCCGCGCATCCAGCGCTTCGTCATCCCGCCCTTCACCGCCGTGCGCGAGGTGAAGGCAATGCTCCAAAACACCTCCGTCAAGGTCGGTGCGCAGAACATGCATTGGGCCGATGAAGGCGCCTGGACCGGCGAGGTTTCGCCGGTGATGCTGAAGGATTGCGGCCTCGACCTCGTCGAGCTCGGCCATTCCGAGCGCCGCGAACACTTTGGTGAGACGGACGAGACGGTCGGCCTCAAGACGGAGGCGGCCGTGCGCCATGGCCTCGTGCCGCTGATCTGCATCGGCGAAACGCTTGCCGACCGTGAAGGCGGGCATGCAACCGAGGTGCTGGCGCAGCAGGTGCGCGGCGCCCTTGCGCGGCTCGACAGCACGCAGAAACAGGCGGAGATCCTGCTCGCCTACGAACCCGTCTGGGCGATCGGCGAAAGGGGCATTCCGGCAACCGCCGACTATGCGGATGCGCGCCACGCCGAAATCGCCGAGGTGGCGGAAAGCATCCTTGGCCGCCGCATTCCCTGCCTCTATGGCGGTTCGGTCAACCCGCAGAACTGCGAGGAACTGATCGCCTGCCCGAACATCGACGGGCTCTTCATCGGCCGATCAGCCTGGAAGGTTGAAGGCTATCTCGACATCCTGGCGCGCTCAGCCGCCACCATCTGAAAGGAGATTTTCCATGAAACTCGCTATTGCCGGTGACAGCGCGGGCGAAGGCCTCGCAAAGGTTCTCGCCGATCACCTGAAGGACCGCCACGACGTGCACGAAGTCTCGCGCACCGATGCCGGCCCGGATGCGTTCTACGCCACCCTCTCCGACCGCGTCGCCTCCGCCGTCATCGCCGGCGAATACGATCGCGCAATCCTCGTCTGCGGCACCGGCATCGGCGTCTGCATCTCGGCCAACAAGGTTCCGGGCATCCGCGCCGCGCTGACGCACGACACCTATTCCGCCGAGCGCGCCGCGCTCTCCAACAATGCGCAGATCATCACCATGGGCGCCCGCGTCATCGGCACGGAGCTCGCCAAGGCGATCGCCGACGCCTACCTCGCCCAGACATTCGACGAAAACGGCCGCTCGGCCGGCAACGTCCAGGCGATCAACGAGGTCGACGCAAAATACAACGCCGGCAAATAAGCCGCGGCACACGAAGCGGAATGCGATCGCCCGATCGCCTTCCGCTCTTCGCGTAAGTTTTGACTAACCGAGAGCCGCCTGGAGCTTGCCGGCCGGCGGTGGCGCATAGCCGCCGAGGCGGGATGTGCGCATGTTGAGGCCGGCCATGGCCTCGGCGAGCTTCACTGCGCAGGTGACGCCGTCGAGCACCGGCAGGCCGTGTTCCTGCGCAAGGTCGTTTGCCAGGCCCGCCATGCCGGCACAGCCGAGCACGATGGCCTCGGCCCGGTCCTCGCTGACCGCAAGGCCGATCTCGGCGCTGATTTTTTGACGCGCATTGGAGCCGGGTTGCTCCAATTCCAGCACCGCCACTTCGGAAGAGCGCACGCGCGCACAGCGGACCGAAAGGCCGTAGCGCGAGAGGTTGTGCTCCAGCGCGGGCACCGAGCGTGCCAGCGTCGTCACGACGGAAAACTTGTTCGAGATCATCGAGGCGAAGTGATAGGCCGCCTCCCCGATGCCGATGACCGGACGGTCCGTGAGGCAGCGCGCCGCATCGAGCCCGGTATCGTCGAAGCAGGCGATGACCACGGCGTCGCAATCCGGATTGTTGCGGATGGTGGAAAGCAGTCCGGCGAGGCTCATCGCCTCGTCGAAATAGCCCTCGATCGAGACCGGGCCGTGCGCCGGGTTGACGGCGACGATCTCGGTGCCGGGGGAAGCGGCATTGCGCGCCGCCACCCCGATATGCGCCGTCATCGATGCGGTCGTGTTGGGGTTGATGACGAGGATTTTCATGTCAGAGTTCGCCTCCGAGGTAGGCAGCCTTGATGCGGTCGTCGTTCATCAGGTCCTTGGAATTGCCCGACAGCGCGATCGACCCGGTGGAAAGCGCATAGGCGCGGTTGGAGATGGAGAGCGCCATGCGGCTGTTCTGCTCGACGAGCAGGATGGAAACCTTCTCGTCGCGGCTGATGGCGACGATGGCGCGCGCAATGTCCTGCACGAGCTTCGGCGCGATGCCGAGCGAGGGTTCGTCCAGAAGCAGGAGTTTCGGGCGGGCCATCAGCGCCCGGCCGATCACCATCATCTGCTGCTCGCCGCCCGACATGGTGCTCGCCTGCTGGTGATAACGCTCGCGCAGGCGCGGAAAGCGCGTCAGCACGTTTTCCAGCGTCTGCTCGATTTCCGCCTTGTCCGAGCGGGTGAAGGCGCCCATCAGCAGGTTGTCCTTCACCGACATCAGCGGGAAGGCGCGCCGCCCCTCGGGCACCATGGAGATCCCCTTACGCACGACATCGGCGGCCGACGTGCCGTCGAGCCGTTCGCCCTGGTAGAGGATCTGGCCCGACTTGATGCCCCGAAGGCCGGTGATCGCCCGCAGGATCGAGGACTTGCCCGCCCCGTTCGCGCCGATCAGCGCGACCGTTTCGCCTTCCGCCACATCGATGGAGACGCCCTTCAGCGCGTAGATGTGGTCGTAGTAGAGCTCGACATTCTCAACACTCAAGATCTTGGTCATGGCTTACATCCCGATCGCAGCATCTTCGGAACCGAGATAGGCTTCGATCACCTTCTCGTTCTCGCGGATTTCCTGGGGCGTGCCTTCGGCGATCTTCTGCCCGAAGTTGATGCACACGATGCGGTCGCTGATCTTCATCACCGCGGGCATGTCGTGCTCCACGAGGAGAACGGTGACGCCACGCTCGTCGCGAAGCCGGCGGACAAGGCCCACCATCTTCATCGTCTCGTCGTGGTTCATGCCGGCGAAGGGTTCGTCGAGCAGGATGACCTTCGGATCGGTGGCAAGGCCGATGGCCATGCCGAGCGCGCGCAGGTGCCCCTGCGGCAGGTTGGAGGCGAGTTCGTTGCGGATCGCCTGGAGCCCGAGGAAATCGACAATGTCGTCTGCCGAGGAGGCGAAGGCCGCCTCGTCTTCCTTCGCCTGCTTCGTGCCGAGGAAGAAGCCGAAGAGGCTCGCCTTGGACCGCAGGTGATGGGAGACGATGATGTTCTCGCGCACCGTCATGGAGCGGAAGATCGTCGTTTCCTGAAAGGTGCGCACGACCCCCATCTGCGCGACCTTGTGGGGCGCGAGGCTGGAGATGCGCCCGCCGTTGAAGAGCACCTCGCCGGAGGTCGCCGGCACGAAGGAGGAGATCAGCTTGAACAGCGTCGACTTGCCGGCGCCGTTCGGGCCGATCACCGAGAGGATTTCTCCCGCCTTCACGTCGAAGGAAACGTCGTTGACCGCGGTGAGGCCGCCATAACGCTTGGTGATGTTCTTGATTTGCAGGATGGGTGTCATCTGCTGCCCTCCTTCTTGTCGAGAAGACTCAAGACACCGTTCGGCAGGACCAGCATGAGCAGGATCATGACGCCGGAGTAGATGAGGAGCTGGTATTCGCGGGCGATCGACAGCAGGTCCCAGCCGAAATAGAGGAGCAGCGTGCCGAGCATCGGGCCGAAGACATAACCGAGGCCGCCGAGGAAGCAGTAGAGCATGAAGTTCACGCTATCGGCGACCACGAAGGACGATGGATAGATCGACTGCGCGATGGCGGCGAACATGGCGCCCGCAATGCCGCCGAAGAACGACGAGATCGCATAGGCGAGCACGCGCAGATAGGCGGTGTTGACGCCGATCGAGGCCGACAGTTCCTCGTTCTGCTGGAGGCTGCGGCAGAGATGCCCGAGCCGGGAGTTCACGATGCGCCAGAGCACCAGATAGGTGATGATCATCAGGAGCACGGCCATGATGTAGAAGCCGAAGCGCGGATTGGACAGCGTGCCGAAGGCCGGGATGATCGTCAGGCCGAAGATCGACAATTCGCCGGGCAGCGGGATGGAAGTGATGCCCTTCGCGCCGTTGGTGATGGGAAGGGCGAGCGCCGTGAGGCGCGCGACCTCGGTCAAAACCAGCGTGACCATGGCGAAGTAGACGCCGCGGAGCCTGAGGATCGGAAAGCCGACCGCGACGGCGACGACGGCGCAAAACAGGCCCGCCAATGGCAGCGTCAACCAGAAGGAGACGTTCGCCTGGGTGACGAGGATGGTCGACACATAGCCGCCGACCAGCGCATAGGCACCCTGGCCGATATTGATGCGGCCGATATAGAAGGTGAGCCAGACGCCGGCGGCACCGACGGAGAGAAGTGCGACCGAGGTCAGCGTGTAGAAGAAGTCCCAGCGTCCGGTGGCGCTGATGAACAGCGGCACCAGCACGAAGACGGTGACGAGGAAGGCGATAAAGCCGAGAATTTTTTTGCCGATCATCGCCTCAACCCCACGGCTTGCCCATCAGCCCCTGCGGGCGGACGGCCAGGAACACCATCAACGAGGCGAAGATGACGAGGTAGGTGATGTCGCCATAGGCGGAGAGCACGGTAAGGCCGACGCTCTCCATCATGCCGAGGATGAATCCGCCGGCAATCGCCCCGGAAATCACGCCTGCGCCGCCGATCATGATCATCAGGAAGGCCTTGACCGAGGTCGGGCCACCCATGCCCAGATTGACGCCGGTGATGGTGACGAGCAGCCCGCCGACGAGGCCGGCCAGCATGGCGCCGAGCGCGAAGCCGATCATCGAGTAGCGGGAGACATTCACGCCCATCAACTGGGCGGCTACCTTGTCCTGGGCGAGTGCGCGCATGGCGCGGCCGGTGCGGGAATAGTGCATGAAGGCGATGAAGGCCACGATCAGCAGGATGGCGAGAACGCCGATCAGGATGCGGTCATAGGGCATGATGATGCGCATATCGAGATTGAGCACGCCGTTGACGATCTTCGGCACGCCGCGCTGCTTTTCACCGAAGAACAGCAGGATGACGGCATCGAGGAAGAAGGCGATGCCCGCCGCAAGCAGCATGGTCGATTCATCGCGTTTGGAGCGGCGCACCACCGGTGCGAAGAGGAATTTCTCAATGGCCGCGCCCATGACCGCAAGCACGATCGCCGAGGCGAAGAGACCGACAATGAAGGGCAGGCCGAGCTGCACGACGACCGTGTAGGTGACGAAGCCGCCGAAGACGTACATCTGCCCGTGGGCGAAGTTCAGCACGTTCATCAGCGAGAAGATCAGCGTCAGACCAAGGGCGATCAACGCATATTGCGCCCCGAGGTAGAGACCGTTGGCGATTATCTGTTCCATCGTGAGCCTCCAATGGAAGGTTCAGGCAAAGAGGGATCCGGCCGGAACTGCACGCGCGGTCCGGATCCCGTTTCTTTGTAAAGTCCTAGGCTCGGATCAGTCGACCTGGCCGACGAACAGCGTCTCGAACTTGCCGCCCTTGTACTCGTTCACCACGAGCGGAACGGAGACCTGGCGCTTCTGGCCGAAGGAGGTCATGCCGACATATTTCAGCTTGGCGTCGCCCTTCATGAAGGGGTTTGCGGCTTCGAACGTGTCCATCGTCTTCTTGAATTCATCGACATTGTCGATTGCCGCGGGGTTCGCCTTCAGCGTTTCGAGGATGTATTCGAGTGCATAGACCTTGGTGTTCGACTCGTCGTTATATTCGCCGAACATCTTCGTATAGCGCTCGACGAACTCCACCATCGCGTCGCTGGCAAGCTCCGGCGTGGACGCGCCGCCGACGGAGATGAAGCCGTCCGCGAGTTCGCCCGCACCTTCCTGCAGGACGCTCGCATCCTGGCCGGTTTCCGTCGAGATGAGACCGGTATAACCAAGCTCGCGCGCCGAGCGGATGAGCTGCGGCGCATTGGCCGGCGACACGCCGGAAAGCACCAGCAGGTCCGGCGACGCCTGGATGACGGGCAGCAGAACCGGCGTGAAGTCGGTCGTGTCCACCTGGTAGGTCACGTTGCCGGAGACGACTTCCAGCCCGAGCGCCTCGGCGGCGGCAATGCCGGATTCACGCTGGCTGAGCGGGTCGGATTCGTTGGCGGCAACGAATGCCACCTTCTTCACGCCCTTGTTTTCCTTCAGGAACTTGTAGATGGCGGGACCCGACTGGTAGTTCGCCACCATGCCGAGGATCGCGTTCGATGCCGGCGCCGTGAAGAGTTCCTTCGGGAAGGCATAGGGGAAATACATGATGCCGTTCTGCTCGGCGACCGGGCGCACGGCCGCGGCACCGTCATCGACGTTCGGGCCGACGACGTAGTGCACGCCGTCCTGCGCCATCTTTTCCATGCCGGCAATCGCCCGCTTGGGGTCCTTCTGATCGTCGAAGGGGACGATCTCGATGCTATAGGTCTTGTCGCCGATCTTGACGCCGCCGAGCTCGTTCAGCCAGGCCGCCCGGGTCTCCATCGAGCGCTGGTTGGAGACGCCCCAGGATGCGGCCGGGCCGGAGGTGACGCCGACGAAGCCGATCTTCAAGGTCGGATTCTGGGCATAAGCCATCAGCGGCAGCGAAAGGACGGTCGCTGCGGCTAGGGCGGAAAATTTCAGGAATGTGCGCTTTTGCATGATGTTCCACTTCCTCTGGGCCATTGATCTGTTTTCTATTGGCGAGCGGGCCGCTGAGCGCGGCCTCATTCGGCCTTTGGCATGGTCATTACGCGCATTGTTAACGATCCTGTCAAGGGGTTGTGAACAAGACATTTTGAGCATGTCGACGAAATCGCGGCTTGTTGGTGAACCGAATGCGACATATTAGATGGATCATGCGAGTGCAGGCGGAGCGTATCGAGGTAAACGGCAGTGGTTGAACTCAGCAGCGGAGCCCCCTTCGAAGCGGACGAGATCGACGAGAGCGATATCGTCGAGCGTATTTTCGAGGCGGTCATCGAACAGCGGTTGCCCCCGGGCACGAAATTGTCGGAATCCGCCCTGTGCGACGCCTTTGGCGTCGGGCGCATGCGCATCCGGCGCAGCCTGCTGCTGCTCGCCAGCCGCGAGGTCGTCGAACTGCACGCCAACCGCGGCGCCTTCGTCGCCTCGCCGACGCCCGAGCAGGCGCGCGAGGTCTTCGAGGCCCGCCTGGCGCTGGAGCCGAACATTGCGCGCCTCGCCGTCCACCGTGCCTCGGAGGAGGATATTTCCGCGCTGACACGTCACCTGGAAATGGAATATGTCGCGCACAAGGAGCGGCGCCGCCACGATGCGATCCGCCTTTCCGGCCAGTTCCACACCCTGATGGCGCAGGTCGCCGGCAATGCCATCCTCATCCGCACGATGAAGGAACTGGTGACCCGCACCTCGCTGATCATCGGCCTTTTCGGCTCCGGCGTCAGCAATTGTCGCGACGACGACCACGCGGCGATCGTCGGGGCGTTTCACACGCGGGATGCGGAAAAGGCGGCGTGGATGATGACACTCCACCTGCGGCACATCCAGAACCACCTGGAACTCGGCGCGAAGACCACGGATTCCGTCGACCTCATGGCGCTCTTCGGCAAGGCGTGAGGCAGCCCGCTTAGCGGACCTGCATCAGCCGCCGGCCATCCGCATCGGTGACGAGCACGCTAACCTTTTCGGTCAGGGCAATTTCCCGCACGATCCGCCGCGCATAGGCGACCGCGGCGGCTGTATCATCGAGGATGATGCCCTTCTCGTCCCGCAGGGTCTCGGCATTGTCCGATATGTGGAAATAGAACCTGGGCATCCCGGCAAGAACTTGCGTTTCATCAATTTTGAGCCTGTTCCCTGCTCTTGGCACAAAACCTCTGGCCGCAATATTGATAAAAAATCACCGCGGTGAGGCTAACTCTCCATCGCTGGAATATGCGCGGAACCTCCCCGCGGATAGCGGGATCGAACCAGGCGGTCACCCGCGTTTCCAGCGCGCCGAGCGACTGGTTGAAGACGTAGCGATCGGCCAAGACACCGTCCAGGCCAGCTTCCGTTCGGCAACGCGCCGTACAGCACGGCTATTCGCCGGTTCCCGCCGAAATCCGCGAGTAGACATCACAGCACAAGCAAAAATAGAATTACTCTGGCTAAAAGTCGATGAATCTATCTCATAATATTGATTAGTTCTCAACAATCCCAAAAATACAAGCAAAACCCCTGAAAACAAACTCGGTTTTCGGCAGGTTATTTCTAATTTTAATTACAAGTTAATTATTCCTGCAAATATTAGAGGCACCCCATCCCTCTCAATGCCATGACGGCATCTTCGCGATCAATGCAGATCAGTTTGCATTATCGACATCTTGCGCGTGGCTGTGCACAGGCCGTGTCGTCGATGTGGAGGGGCGACATTGATTATCCCGGCTTCCGCCACCCTCACGAGGCAACCATGTCTTTCCTGCAAAACGCCAAGATCATCACGAAGGTGCTGACCCCGCTCCTCATCCTGAGCGCGATCACCATCGCCAGCATCGCCTATCTCTCATGGAGGTATCACGACGCAGACGACCGCTACAGCACGTTCATCACCAGCGACAACGCGGCGACGCTCTTCCTGTCGCGCGCCAATACGAGCATGCAGACAGCAGCCTATGTGGCCTACAAGACCCTCGCCTATGATGCGAACTCACCCGACATGCCGGGCTTGGTCCAGAGTTATTCCGACAACAAGAAAGCGGCCATCGAACGGTTCGAGGCCGCCAAGCAGCGCTTGCCGGAAGCTGCGGCCGACATTCAGGGGTTCAGGGACAATTTGAGCGCCATTTTTGCGGAAATGGACAGGGCCGTCGAACACGGCGCGCGAAACGACAAGGACGAAGCGCGTGCGATCCTCGCGCGGGAGGACATAGCCATCGTCGCGCTCCGCAAGTCGCTTGCCGAGTTCATCGACAAGAGCACCGTATCCATCAGCGAACAATCGGCGGAAATATCCTCCGATACGAATTTCACGATCGAAGTATCCCTCGCCGCGATCGGCGTCGTGTTGTTGTCCACGCTTGCAGTCTCGCTGGCGATCACGATCTTCGGCATCACCCGGCCGGTCAATTGGCTACGCCAGCGCATGTTGACGCTTGCCGAGGGTGAGACGGCGACGCCGGTCTTCGGGCTCGCCCGCAAGGACGAGGTCGGCCAGATGGCTGCGGCCGTCGCCGTCTTCCGCGACAATGCCATCGAGCGCATCCGGCTCGAACAGGAGGCCGAGGCAAACCGCGGGCTTTCCGAGCAGGAACGCCGCCAGCGCGAGGAGCAGAAAGCCGAGGAGGCAGCGACCATCCAGCACGCCGTCGACGCCCTTGCAACCGGCCTGGAGCGCCTCTCCGGCGGCGACATGACCCACCGCATCGAGCAGCCCTTCGGCCTCAATCTCGATGGCCTGCGCAGCAACTTCAACGATTCGATGGTCAAGCTCCAGACCACGCTGCGCCGCGTCGAGCAGAGCACCCGCAGCATCAATGCCGGCGCCAACGAAATGCGGGCAAGCGCCGACGATCTCGCCCGCCGCACCGAACAGCAGGCCGCCTCCGTCGAGGAGACGGCAGCCGCACTGGAAGAGATCACCACCGCCGTCAAGGACTCGGCACGCCGCGCCGAAGAGGCCGGCAACCTCGTCGCCCGCACCCGCGCCGGAGCGGAGCGCTCCGGCCTTGTCGTCGGCGACGCGATTGAGGCCATGCAGCTCATCGAGAAGTCTTCCGGCGAGATCACCAACATCATCAGCGTGATCGACGAAATCGCCTTCCAGACCAATCTCCTGGCGCTGAATGCCGGCGTCGAGGCGGCACGTGCCGGCGAAGCCGGCAAGGGCTTTGCCGTCGTCGCCCAGGAGGTTCGCGAACTGGCGCAGCGGTCCGCCGCGGCGGCCAAGGACATCAAGAACCTGATCGGTGCCTCCAGCCTGCAGGTTCAGGCCGGCGTGCAGAAGGTGCGCGAGACGGGTACTGCCCTCGGCACGATCGCCACGGAAGTGCAGGAGATCAACCACAACGTTTCGGCCATCGTCGAGGCGGCGCGCGAACAGTCGATCGGTCTCCAGGAGATCAACACGGCGGTGAATTCGATGGACCAGGGCACGCAGCAGAACGCGGCGATGGTCGAGCAGACGACGGCCGCGACGCACAGCCTCTCCGCCGATGTCTCGACCCTCTCGCAGCTTCTGGCGCAGTTCCAGCTGGAGGATCGCCAGGGCAGGCCCGCCGCGGTGACGGCAATGAACCCGGTCGTCGCGAAGGCCTCTCCCGCCCGCACGCTCGCCCGCAAGGTGGCAAGCGCCTTCTCGGGCTCTTCCGCCCTCGCCCAGGCTCCACAGGGCGATCAGTGGGAGGAGTTCTGAGCGGCATGGGGAGAGTGGCCTCCCGCTCTCCCCATGCCTCGTCAACCTACGACACGAGCGGAGATCCCATGTCCAATGTCCTCGCCTTCCCCACCGCCCAACAGCTCACCGAAGCGCCGGGTAGCGCGCTCGACGCGGGCCAGCTCCACGCTTATGCGAAGCGGCATCCCGATCGCATCGCAGACATGTCCGCCAAGCTACGCCTCGCCGCCAAGGCAGCGGTGATCCTGCATGCGCTGATGGACGACATAAATGTGGAGATCAGATCCTAACAGGAAACATGCCGATCCGGGCCGCAGCTTCCTGCGGCCCGGATGATGTCGTTACTGGCCGCCCCAGGCTGCCGGGTAGTCCGGCAGCTTCTCGCAGCCACACATCGCGTGGTGCAGCGGCGGCATCTTGTCGTTGACATACTGGTCGAGCGTCTCGGCGGTGATGGACGGCTGCGGCATCACCCATTCCGGACCCGGCACCGGCTCACCCTTCAGCACCTTGACGGCCGCGATGATCGGCGTGCGCCACTGGTAGGTCGGGTAGGTCGGCGCGATCGCCTTGAAGCCCTCGGCCTTCCATTTCATCAGGAAATCCTGCTGGTCTTCGCCGGTGATGATCGGCAGCGGCAGGCCGGAATCCTCGAAGGCCTCCAGCGCCGCGACGGCCGTTGCACCCGCGTCCATCCAGATCGCATCGATCGAGCCGCGTTGCAGATAGTCCTCGACGATCGACTTGGTCTTGGCATTGTCGCCCTCGGTGAACTCCTCGCCGATGACGTTCAGCCCCTTCTCCTTGAAGATCCGCTTGGCGGCCGAGGCGCGGGTTTCCAGCACGTCGACGCCGGGCACGATGCGCAGCATCAGCACGTTGGCGCCGGCCGGTGCGGTGGCCGCCACGAACTCGCCGGCCTGGATGCCGAAGCCATAGCCGCCGACCGGATGGATGAAGGTCACCGGGCACTTGGTGTTGACGCCGCGGTCGAAGACGATGACCGGCAGCTTGGCGCAGGCCTTTTCGACGGCAGGGGTCAGCGCCGCGGTGGTGTTCGGCGAGACGATCAGCACCGAGCACTTGCCGCCGTTGATCAGGTCGTCGATATCGGAGATCTGCTTGTCGTCGGAGCCTTCGGCATCGACATGGATGAGCTCCTTGATCTCCGGATGCAGCTTCACCTCGGCCTGCATGTTGGTCCAGCCGGTCACGCGCCAGGCATTGTTCACGCCGGCATTGGAAAAGCAGATGGTATAGGGACCTTCCTTCTTGTACTGCGCGGTATTGGCCATCTGGTCACCGTAATATTGCACCCATGGCTCCCCCTCCGGGCCATTGGCCTTCGCCGTCAGCATCTCGCGCTGCCGGGCGAATTCCGCAGGGTCGTCGAAGTTCAGCTGTTGAGCCTGCGCGGTGCTGGCAAAGAGGGCAGCCGAAAGGGTGGCGGTCAGCAGTTTTTTCATGTCTCACTCCCATTTGATCATGATGTTCAGGTTCCTCCCGACGGCCTGACGGCCGGCGAAATTTCAGGTCCCGCCGGCGCGATTGCGCCGGTAGGTGGCAAGCACGACGGCGACGATCAGGATCACGCCCTGCACCACGTCGCGCACCGGTTTCGGCAAGCCGATGAAGTTGAGCAGCGTGAAGATCGCCGTCAGTGTCAGCGCGCCGGCAATCGAGGCCGGCACCGAGCCGCGCCCGCCGAGAAGCTGCGCGCCGCCGATGACGCAGGCGGTGATCGCCTGCAATTCGTAACCGACGCCGACATCCGTCGAGACCCCGGCAAAGCCGCCAAGCAGGATGCCGGCCGTCACGGCACCCAGCGACGAGATGACGAAGGCGATGATGCGCACCCGCTCCAAGGGAACGCCCGACATCTGGGCGGCGCGCGGATTGTCGCCGATCGCATGCAGCAGACGCCCGAGATTGGTGCGATGCATGAGCCAGAACAGGCAGATCCCGACCACGACGAGCACGATGAGCGCCACCGGCAGGAACTGGATCAGCGGAATGCCCTGGATATTGCTGCGCCCGAAGAAACGGAACGTCTCCGGCAGGTAGCCGCGCGGCGAACCGCTCGACCACATGAAGGCCGCACCGTTCAGCGTGATCATCATGCCGAGCGTGGCGATCAGCGAAGGCACGCGCAGATAGCTGACGACGAGCCCGTTGACCACGCCGACGGCAAGCCCGACCGCATACATGACCGGGATCACCCACCAGGTGGCATCGGCATTGTTGTTGAGCAGCATGGACGAGCCGACCACCGTCAGCGTGATCACCGAGCCGACGGAGAGGTCGAAACCGCCCGAGACGATGACGTAGATCTGGCCTGCCGCGAGGATCGCCAGCGGCGCGGCCCGCTTCAGGAAATTCATGTAGCCCGTGGGCTCGACGAAATTCGGGTTCGACAGCGTGATGGCGACAAGCAGCGCCGCGAGCACGAAGAAGACGGGGTTGATCTTCGGCAGGCGGCCGCCCCTTGCGACGGGCGCCTTTGCGGCATCGACGGTTTCCTGGATCATGCCACTATCCTCTTCGAACGCACGGCGTAGAAGGCGACGGCGGCGACGATGATGATGCCGCGCATCACCTGCTTGGCGAAAGCATCGACGCCAGTGAGATTGAAGATCGAGTCGATCAGCGAGAAGATGATGACGCCCGCGACGGTGCCCCAGATGCCGCCCTTGCCCCCGGAGAGGATCGTCCCGCCGATGACGACCACGGCGATCGATTCCAGATCATAGGCGCCCTCCCTGCCGATCCATGGCGAGCCGGATTTGAGCCGGCTTGCGAGATAGAGGCCGGCAAGCGAGGCACACAGGCTGCAGATGATGTGGCTCGCCATCACCACCCGCGTCGTCTTGATGCCCGCCGCGCGCGCCGTATCGCGATTGCCGCCGACAGAATAGACGTTCGAGCCGAAGCGGGTGAAGCGCAGCACGGCCCAGGCTGCAAGCACGAGCAGCATCAGCATGATCAGACTGACCGGCAGGCCCAGCACGTCGCCATAGGCGAAATACTGGAACGCATCCGGCACCGAACCGCCGAACCGACCATGGAAGGAGGCGAGGCAGCCCTGGATGATCAGCGCCATGCCGAGCGTCGCGATCAGCGGATTGACCTCCAGCCTGGTGATCATCAGCCCGTTCAGCGTGCCGACGACGGCGCCCATCAGCAGCACGGCGAGGACAGCCGGCACCATCATCGCCGGGTCGCCGTTCATGATCGCCGAGGAGACGACCGCGGACGCCGAGATCAGATGCGCAACCGACAGGTCGATCGAGCCGACGAGGATGGCGAAGGTCTGGCCGACGGCGGTGATGCCGAGCGCGATGGAGCGATTGAGGATGGAGATCGCCGCTTCCGGCGTCAGGAAGCGCGTGAGGCCGAGGCTGAGCGCGATCGCGATATAGATGGCGAGCGCTGCGGCAAGCAGCAAAGCCGGTGCGTAGCGCTCCATGCGCCAGGCAGGACGTTTGGTAAGGGTCGCCGTGTTCATGCCGCCACCGCCTCTTCGCCGGTTGCGGCGAGCATGACATCGGCCTCCGACACGCCACGCGGGAACGCGGCCACGAGTTCGCCGGCGCGCATCACGAGGATGCGATCGGCAGCGCCCAGCACCTCCGGCAGGTCGGAAGACACCATCATGATCGCCGCGCCCTTGCGCGCGAGATCGCGCATCAGGTGATAGATACCGGCCTTGGCGTTGACGTCGATGCCGCGCGTCGGCTCGATGAAGATCAGCAGCCGCGGCGCCAGCGCCAGCCAGCGCGCGACGATCGCCTTCTGCTGGTTGCCGCCGGACAGCGCCTTGATCTCCTGGGAAAAACTGCCGGCCCTGACGTCGAGCTCGTGCAGCAGCTTGTCCATCTCTTCGGCGGAGGCGAACGGCGTCGCATCGGCCTTGCTCGCCAGACCCGAAAGCGCACGCGCCGTCAGCAAACCATTGTCGGCAACCGACTGCATCAGCACCAGTCCCTCGGCCTTGCGGTCACCCGGCAAGAGGCCGATGCCGGCACGGATGGCATCGCGCGGATTGGTGAAGCGCGCCGGCTTGCCCGCCAAAAGAACCTCGCCTTCGGTGAAGGGCGCAAAGCCGAAGATAGCCTGGGCTAGCGCCACGCGCCCTGCCCCCTGCAACCCGGCAAAACCGACGATCTCGCCTGTACGAAGCTCGAAGGAAATGTCCTTCAGCCGCTCGTTGCCGGCATGGCGCACGGACAGCACGACCTCGCCGATCTCCTCCGGCGTCGCCGGCGCCGCATAAAAATCACCGATATCGCGGCCGACCATGGCGCGCACGATCGTATCGGGTTCCGGCACATGGTCGAAACGCGCTGCCGTCTCGCCGTCCTTCAGCACGGTCACCCGGTCGGCCAGCCGCGTGATCTCGCGCATGCGGTGGGTAATGTAGACGATCGCCACATCGCGTTCCTTCAGCGTATCGACGAGACCGAACAACACCTCGCATTCCGCCTCGTTGAGCGCCGCCGTCGGCTCGTCCATCACGATGACCTTCGCATCGAGCGACACGGCCTTGGCGATCTCGACCAGCTGCTGGCTCGCGACGTCAAGATCGGCCACGACCGTATCCGGCTCGATCCGGTGCGCCGAGCCGAACAGCGCGAGCACCCGCCGCGCCTCCGCATTCATCGCCTTGTGGTCGATCAGGCCAAACCGCGTCGGCTCGCGTCCGAGAAAGATGTTCTGCGCCACCGTGCGCTCCGGCAGCAGGGAGAATTCCTGGTAGATCACGGCGATGCCGGCGCGGATCGCCTCCAGCGGATGGGCGAAATGCCGCTCCTCGCCGCCGACGACCACCGCGCCGCCATCCAGCCGGTAGACGCCGGAGAGGATTTTCATCAGCGTCGATTTGCCGGCACCGTTTTCGCCGGCGAGCGCATGCACCTCGCCCGGATAGGCCGAAAAACTGACGCTCTTCAGCGCCTTCACACCGGGAAAACTCTTGGTGATGCCGCGCATCTCGATTGCAGGACTATTCATGCTGCTGCCCATGTCTTGCGAATGAACGTTGCGCTTTCGGAAAAAAGCGTCTCGAAATCCGGGAACAGCGGCCGCCAGACGCGGGTCGCCGTCGCGATGGCCGGCAAGCCGGCGCCGAAGGCCTCAAGCGTCAACCAGCCGTCATAACCGATCTCCTTCAGCACGGTGAACATCGACGCAAAGTCTATGTGCCCGCGCCCCGGGATGCCACGGTCGTTCTCGGAGACATGGAAGACGCCGATGTCCGGGCCGATCAAACGGATCGCCTCCTCCGGCCGCCGCTCCTCCACATTGGCATGGAAGGTGTCGTACATGATCTTGAAGGCAGGATGTCCGACGCGGTCGACATAGGCGCGGGCCTGCTCCATCGTGTTGAGATAATAGGTCTCGAAGCGGTTGAGCGGCTCGAGGCTCAGAAGCATGCCATTGGCCGCCGCGCGCTCCGCCAGTGCCCGATGCGCATCCGCCCCGTGTTTCAGCTCGTCCTCGCTGGCACCGGCGCCGGTGAAGAAGCCGATCGGCGCATGGAACGGCCCGCCCATGCTTTCGGCACCCAGCGCAATGGCACAATCCAGCGCCCAGTCGAGATGGGCAAGCCCGCGGGCCCGCACCTCGGCATCGCAGCTGACCGGATTGGCCTCCGGCGTCGGCACGATCGACGTGGTCGACCGGGCGAGGCCGAGCCCATCCAACTCTCGGGCCAGCCGCTCGTAGTGCCCGACGTCCCCCTTGAGGACCGGCACTTCGACGCCGTCATAACCGAGGTCGCACAGACGCCCGATGCTGTCGAGGTGCTTGTCCTCGACGAAATCGGTCAGGCAGAGAAGGTTGATGCCGAGTTTCATGGCGCGCTCAATGCAGCTTGATGCCGAGATCGCGGCAGGTGGCGCGGATCCAGGCGAGCGATTTCTCGATCATCGGCCCGGCCGCCCCTTCGCATTCGAGGCTCAGCACGCCGTCATAACCATGGTCGCGCAGCTGGGCGAGGCAGGCCTTGATGTTCTGCGCATTGACGCCGTCGCCGAGCGCGCAATGGCTGACGGCAATGCCGGTCTGCCCGCCGCGCACCGCATCCGCCAGCGACTGCGACACGTCCTTGACGTGCACGTGGCTGACCTTGTCGATGAAACGCGGCAGGAACTCCGTCGGCTCCTGGCCGGCGATGAAGGTGTTGCCGGTGTCCATGTTCATGCGCAGCCACTTCGAATCGACGAAGGCCAGCATGCGCGCCATGAAGTCGGGGCGGGTCGTGAAATAGCCGTGCGGCTCGATATTGACGATGATCTCGTGCGCCTCCGCAACCTCGATGATCGTCTCGTAGCTGCGCTTCATCAGCGCCATCGCTTCCTCTTCGCTCAAGCCTTCCGGCATATGCAGCCCGTCGGTGGTGTCGACACAGGGGCTGCCGGCCTGCGCGGCCCAGGCGATCGATTTCAGCACATAGGGCACGCCCCGAAGCGGCCCGTCCGCGCCGGAAAGCGGGTAGGCGGCATCGACCTGGGAGAAGCGCACGCCGTAACGATCCATCTTGCGGCGCAGCAGCGCGGGGTCCTCGTAGAGCGCGACATGCGGCTGGTAGCCGAGGCCGTGGATCCAGCTGACGCCGTCGATCAGGCCGCACTCGATGAAGTGCACATCGTTGTCGCTCGCCCACTGCAAGCATTTTTCGAACGACCAGTAGGCCGAGTTGAACGCGTCCGTGTGGAAACCAATCCGCACCGGCAAATCCTCCCTGGTTCTCCTCCATGCCGTTGAGTTTCAACGGCAAATCATCAGCGCCTCCGTTTGTCGCTTGATGATGTCCCAGCATTGCGCAATAAAGGAGCGTCCGCGTTCGATATAGAGGACTGGTAAATTTTAAACATCGCCGGAGGGGGACGATGGTGAAGAGCAACAACGAGAAGGCCGTCAACCGGCCGGCGGTTTTTCGCGAGCCGGGCGCCCTGCTCTATGCCGGAAACTGCCAGGACCTGATGAAGGCCTCGCTTGCCGGGCAGGTCTCGCTCAATGCCTGGACGCGGCGCGGCTATCCGGGCATCGACCTCGGCCATGCGCTGCCGCAGGTCTGCTCCGTCGGCGGCTGGGACGCGACGATCCCGCAGGACTGGGGCCTGCGCGAACATTGCAACGAGGGCGTCAAGATCGCCTATCTCGCCCGCGGCTCGCTCACCATCACGATGGATGGCCGCAAGACCACGCTCAGCGAAGGCCAGATGTTCGTCGTCCGGCCTTGGCAATTGCACGCGCTCGGCGATCCGACGATCGGCGCCAGCCACATCGTCTGGGTGCTGATGGACATGGGCGTGCGCCGGCCGCACGAAACCTGGCTCTGGCCGGACTGGATCGGCTGGCCGGAGCGCGACCGCAAGCGGCTGAGCGAGCTTCTCTCCAGGAACGAACAGATCTCCTACCTCGCCTCACGCGATGTGGCGCGCACCTTCATGGATATTCACGAGGTGGTGGCAAGCCGCGATATCGACGGCGGCGAAGCGCGCCTGCGCCTGCTGATCTCGATGATGCTGCTGCAATTTCGCCAGATGCTGGAGAGCGAAGCGCCGGTGCTGGATCTGGCACTCGCAAGCTCCAAGCGCACGGTGGAAATCTTCCTGAAGCGGCTGAAACATGCGCTAGACGAGGACTGGACGCTGGAAAACATGGCGGCGGAATGTAACTTATCGCGCACCCAGTTCACCCAGCACTGCCAGGTTCTGACCAATATGACGCCGGTGCGCTATCTCCAGATGCTGCGGCTGAATGCGGCGCGCCAGCTGCTCGAAAGCGGCCAGCTGACCGTCACCAACATCGCCTATGACTGCGGCTTCTCCTCCAGCCAGTATTTTGCGACCTGCTACAAGAAGCGCTTCGGCTTTTCCCCGATCGAGACACCACGCCAGCAGGTTCACATGAACGGCTGACTCAGAAATGCTCGGCCACCCAGGGCGGCGGGCCGGCAAAGATGCGGTCCGCGAGCACAACGGCCTCGGGGTCGCCATGGACAGAACCCGCGCGGTGCAGGAAGCTCGCCGAGCGGAAGCCGGAGAACAGGCTTGGAAGCTGCGCCGCTTCGATCGACAGCGACGGTCCCTCGCCAGAACCGGGCGTGCAGCGCGTCTTGCCGCCGCGAAGGGCGAGGTGCAGAACCTGCGGTTCGGCACCGTCGATCGTAAGCGTCAAATTACCATCGTCGCAGGTATAGCCTCGCGCGTTCAGGGCGGCGACGGGGTCCAGCACACGCATCAGAAACTCCTCCTGATGGACCAGCGACCAGCCCTTGTCCGGCATGGCGAAGACCAGCGCATCCTGCGGCGCGCCGTGCCAGCGCACCGTGCGATAGACCGTCGAGAACGTGCCGATGAATTTCAGGATCTGTCGCGCGGCCGCGCCATTCAGCGCCGCCCAATCGCGGATTTCCAGGACGTCTTCACTGGGCGTTTCGATCACCACATAGCCTTCGTCATCGTCCAGGACGAAGACGGACGGTATGTATGTCGTTTCGTCGAGGCGGGCGTTCCAGTGCGCGTCGTGGCGGTCGAGCAGGCCGGCCTCGTTGCGGCAGGCGCGCTGGTAAATGGGGCTGAGAACGGCCTGCGCCTCGGCGAGCGGGATCCGACGGACGCGGATGTCCTGCCGGATCTTGTACAATTCCGCGGTTTGCGCCTCGTAGATCATCTCGTGGCCGGCGAGGTTGAAACCGGAGCGGCGGTAGACCGGACGCGTCGAGGCAAAGAGGCTGGCGAGGCAGGCGCCGCCCTTGCGCGCATCGTCGCAGGAAAGCGCCATGATCTCTGCGGCGAGCCCCCCGCCGCGAAATTCCGGCTGGATCGCGATATGGGCGATGTTGGCCGCTGGCACGGCTCGCCCGCCGAACCAGTGACCGCAGGGCACGACCGCCCAGACCGCGGCCGGCACACCGTCCTTTTCGAGGATACGGAAGCACTCGATGCCCGTCATGCGCACATAGTTGCGCGTCCACGCTTCGTTGACGGCAAAGGCGAGGCGGTAGGCATCCATGATGAAGGCCATGTCCGTCATGGTCGCATTGCGAACCGACATCCGGTTTCTCCTTTTTGACGACGAGGCGGAGCGTCTTAGCGGCCCTGCCCCGCAAATGTGCTACGCGCGAGATCCGCGACCCCGAGAATGCCGGCGCGAACGCCGAGTTCGGCCCGGCAGATTGACACGGGCGCAACGGCGCCGAGTGGCGGCCGGAGGGCAGAGACCCGGTCGATGAACCCCTCCGCCAGCCCGATGCCGCCGCCGAACACGATGCGCGGCGGATCGAACGCCAGCTGGATGTTGCGGCAGAGGCGCCCCACGCGCTGGGCGGAGGCCGCGACGATGTCCATCGCCCATGTCTCGCCACGCAATGCAGAGGCAAAAACCTGCCGCGCATCGGCCTCATGTCCCTGGCGCCGGGCTTCCGCCGCCATCCAGCGTCCGGAGGCGCGATCTTCAAGGAAGGTGCCGTCGTCACCATCGGTGGTAAGCCCGAAATGCCCGGCGAGGCCCTTTTGCAGTTGGCCACCGAGCACGATGCCGCCGCCGATGCCGGTCGATATGGTGAGGAAGACGAGGTCTTCGCCACGTCCGGCGCCAAAAGCATGTTCGCCCCAGGCGGCAGCCTGCGCATCGTTGACGGCGATGGCCGGCAAGGAGGCGAGCGTCTCGACCCGGGCGATGAGCGGATAATCCGGCGGAATGCCCAGGGTCGCCGGGTTCATCGCCGACCAGCAGCCATTCCGCACGAAGCCGGTGACGGCAAGACCGACACCGTGGAACCGCCCCTGCCACGGTTTTGCGGCGGAAAACGCCGCTTCGAGCCAGCGGTCGGGGCCATCTTCCCGCGCGGTCGCGACCGTGACCTCATCCACCACGCCGGACGCGTCGACGAGGGCGACCAGGGTTTTCGTGCCGCCGATATCCACGGCGAGGATTGCGCTGTCGTCCGTCATAGGCGTTATCCTAGCCGATCAGCCGGCCGCTGGCGGCATCGAAAAGCGAAACCTTGTCGGCCCCGATCGTCACCGGCACGGTGGAACCCTGCGAGACGCTGCCGGTCTCCATGCGCGCAACCAGCGAGTGGCCGTGCACCGACAGGGTGACATTGTCCTCCGGCCCGGTGGATTCCACCATCTCGACCTTGGCCTCGATTGCCGGCGATCCCTCCCGCGCAAGCCGGATATGTTCCGGCCGGATGCCGAGCAATACGTCGCCTTTTGCCGCGACGCCCTCCGGCAAGGAAAGCGGCAGGACCCAACCCTTCCCGTCGCTGAAGGACGGTTTTCCGTCGGCGTGCACAAGCGCGCCCGGCACGAAATGCATGGCGGGCGAGCCGACGAATTTTGCGACGAAGAGATTGGCCGGGCGGTGGTAGATCTCATAGGGGCTGCCGATCTGCTGCACCTCGCCCTTGTGCATCACGACGATCTTGGTGGCGAGCGTCATCGCCTCGATCTGGTCGTGCGTCACATAGATCATCGTCTTGCCGATGCGCTCGTGCAACTGCTTGATCTCCACCCGCGTCTCGACACGCAACGTAGCGTCGAGATTGGAGAGCGGTTCGTCGAAGAGAAAGACTTTCGGGTCGCGCACCAGCGCCCGGCCGATCGCCACGCGCTGGCGCTGGCCGCCGGAAAGTTCGCGCGGCTTGCGCTCGAGCAGCTGTTCGATCTGCAGGAGTTTTGCCACCTGCATGACCTTGCCTTGCATCTCCGCCGCATTTGTGCGGCGCATGCGCAGCGGAAAGGCGATGTTCTGCCGGACCGTCATGTTCGGATAGAGCGCGTAGGACTGGAACACCATGGCGATGTCGCGCTCGCGCGTCGGCACGGCAGTGACGTCCCGTCCGTCGATCTCGATCAACCCGCCATCGATCGGGTGCAGCCCGGCAATGGCATGCAGCAGGGTGGATTTCCCGCAGCCCGAGGGACCGAGCAGCACGACGAAGTCGCCCTCGTTGACCTCGATGTCGATGCCCTTCAGCACGCTGACGCTTCCATAGGATTTGCGGATGCTTTTCAGGAGAAGGGACCGCGTCATTGTGTTGGTTTCCATCATCGTTCTATCCCTTGATGCTGCCGAGCGACATGCCGCGCACGACCTTGCCCTGAACCAGCATTCCCAGAACCAGCATCGGCAGCATGACCAGCGTCGCCGCCGCCGTCAGCGGTCCCCATTGCACGCCCTGGAAGGTGAGGAAGGAGGTGATGCTGACCGGCAGGGTCTGCGTATCGCGGCCCGTCAGCACCAGCGCGATGAAGAACTCGTTCCAGGTGAAGAGCACGCAGAGAATGAAGGTGGCGACGATGCCGCCGAACGCCACCGGCAGGAAGATCTCGCGAAAAATAGTGAATTCGCGCGCACCATCGACCTTCGCCGCATCCCGCAATTCCCGCGGAATATCCTCGAAGAAGGTGATCAGCAGCGAGATCGCAAAGGGAATGTTGACGAAGGCATAAACGCCGATGACGATCCAGTGGTTGTTGAGCAGCTTCATCTGCGCCGCCAGAAAATAGGTCGGGATGATGAAGATCAGCGGCGGCGCGATGCGGAGACTGAGGATGAATTTCTCGTTCTGCCGCTTGGTCGCCTCGTCCTGCGCCACCAGGCCATAGGCGACGAGCGCGCCGACGCCGACGGAGATCAGGCTTGCGGAAAACGAGATTACCACGCTGTTGAAGAAGGCGCGGATGAAGACGCCATTGTTCAGCACCTTGGCATAGTTCTCCCAGGTCGCCGCAAACAGCCAGACCGGCGGCATGGCGAAGGCGTCGCGCTGGGTCTTGAGCGACGTCGCCACCACCCAGTAGAGCGGGAAGAGCATGCTGAGGAGGAGGATGGCGAGCGCGATCCAGAAGATGATCCGGCGCATCAGGCTTCTCCTTGTTTCGGCGCCTTGAAGGCGAGGTTGTAGAGCAGCAGCAGCGCGACATTCGTGAGAATGGTCAGCACCATGGCGATTGTCAGCGAATAGGAGATGTCGAAATTGGTGAAGGCGGAGATGTAGCCGTAGAGATTGAGCGTCTCCGTGGAGAGCGCCGGCCCGCCGCGCGTCATGATGTAGAAGATGTCGAAGGCCTTGACCGCATCGATCGCCCGGATGAGGGCCGCGACCATCAGCGCCCGCTTCAGCGCCGGCAGCGTGATGTACCAGAGCACCTGCCATTCCCGCGCACCATCGACGCGCGCGGCGTTCTGCGGATCGCCCGGCAGCGATTCCAGCGAGGCCATGGTGAGCAGCACGACGAAGGGCGTCCATTGCCAGATATCGGCCATCAGCAGCGAAAACAGCGCGACATTCGGATTGCCGAGCCAGTCGACCGGGCCAAGGCCGATGGTCGAGAGCAGGTAATTCATCATGCCGTTCGACGGATCAAGCAGGAAGCGCCAGGTGAGACCGACCACGACGGGCGTCATGACGATCGGCACCAGCAGGATGCCGCGCACGATGCGTTTTCCCAGGAACTCCCGGTCCACCAGCAGCGAGATCGCCAGCCCGAGCGAAACTTCGATGACGGTCGCGGCGACCGTGAACAGCACGGTGCGCCCGAGCGCATTGATGGCGCGGCCGTCGAACAAGAGCCGGATATAGTTGTCGAAGCCGATGAAGCTTTCCTGCCCCGGGCGGAGCAGGCTGATATTGTGCAGCGTCAGCCACACGACATAAACGGTCAGGATGACCGAGACCGTGCCGAAAAACAGGACGACCGGACGGTAGAAATAGGTGGTCGCATCCTTCATGGTGCCGCTCTCCGTGAGGCTGGCCATGCCCGGCGAACCGGGCACGGCCGGGATGATCAACGGCTGAGGGCCGCGTCGTTGGCGGCATTCGCCTCGGCGAGCGCATCCTTGGCCGTGGCCGTGCCGGCGAGCACCTTCGATACCGCGATGCCGGCATTGTTGATGACCTCGTTGGCGGCCTCGACGGTCGGCAGATATTGCGGATTGCCGGCATTGATCGAGGCGAGCATGGCATCCTTGAAGGCACCGTAGCGCTTGTTGAACTCTTCCGAGTTCAGCGCCGCAAGCGAGGTCACGCCGGAATTGGGCGCGAGGCCGAACGACTTGACCTGCTGCTCCTTCGCCGTCGCCCAGGAGGCGAAGAGCCAGGCCGCTTCCTTCTGCTGCGAGGCCTCGGAAATATAGAGGCTGTGCACGGCAAGCGACGAGGAACCGCCCTTCAGCTTGTCGGTCTCGACAGGCACCGGCACATAACCGACCTTGCCAACGACGGAGGATATCGAGGCGTCCTCGTTGAAGGCGCCGTTGACGGTGGCGTCCATCGTCATGCCGGCCTTGCCCTGCTGGAAGAGCACGCGGTTCTCCTCCCAGCCGAAATTGGCGACGCCGACCGGGCCGTAATCCCGCAGCACGCCGGCAAAAGCATCGAGCGAGGCGGCCGCCTCATCGCTGCCGAGCGCAGACTTGCCGTCCGCGCCGATGAACTCGCCGCCATAACCCCACAGCCAGCCGGCCCAGACATAGACGTTCTGGATGCCCTGTGCCCCGCGCATGGTGATGCCGGCGACCGCGCCGTTCGATTTTTCCTTGATCGTCTTCGCGGCCGCCGTCACCTCGCCAAAGCTCTTGGGAGGAGCAATGCCATATTCTTCGAACAAGTCCTTCCGGTACATCAGGAAGGTGCTTTCGCCATAGACCGGCAGGCCATAAAGCTTGCCGTCGACGATATTGGTGTTGAGGTAGCCGGGCACGAAATCGGCCTTGTCGTAGTCCTTGGCGAACTTGGTTGCCAGCTCGTCGAGCGGCGTGATATAGCCGGCCTTCAGGAAGCCCGGAATATAGATGATGTTGTTCTGGACCACGTCATAGCGGCCCGAGCCGGAGGAGAACTCCAGCAGCATCTTGGCGGTGATGTCGGATTCCGGCACCACTTCGAGCTCGACCTCGATGCCGGTCGCCGCGGTGAATTCCGGCAGCAGCGCCTGGATGCCCTCGGTGGTCGGGTGACCTTCCATCAGCACGGCAAGGCGGGTGCCCTTGTAGGGCTGGTCCGCATCCTGCGCGAAGGCCGACACCGCCACGGACGAGGACAGTGCAAGTGTCAGAGCAATAAAATGACGTCTTTTCATGTCGTTCCCCTTTTTTGGATAGCGCTCGTCACCGAGCCGTCAGTTGCACTTCGCAGCGCCTAGCCGCGCTGTATCTCCCCGGATTTCTTTGGAGTTCAGAACCGCTGCACCTCGCCCGTATCGGCCGAGCGCACGAGCGCCTGCGTCAGTTCGAGCGACAGCAACGCCTCCTCGCCGGTCGCGACCTGGCAGTCTGCGCCGTCGATCCATTCGAGCACGCCGGAAAGCTGGAGGCGGAGGTCGCCGCCAACCTTGCCGCCGATCTCCGGCCAGTGCTGGGTGTCGATCTCGCGCGAGGCCTGGTTGTCGGCGAAGTAGAGGCCGCTGTCGCCGCACTGCACCTCGAAGGAACCTTCCGTGCCGATCATTTCGAGGCGCGCATCGATCATGTGGCGGGCGCCGGCCGGCAGTGACCAGGCGCTTTCGAAGGTCACCACCGTGCCGCCGGAAAAGCGCACGACGCCGGCAATCGTGTCCTGCGTGCCCATCTCGCCGAGCAGGATTTCCGTCTGCTGTGCATAGGCGGTGACCGGCGTCTGGCCCTTCAGCATCCACAGCACCATGTCCACGTCGTGCACGGTGACGTGCATGGCGAGCGGCAGGGTGCCGGCATACCGCTTCGGCCCCTCGGTGCGGGCGCTGTTGCGGCGGGCATAGACATGGATCGGCGTGCCGATCCTGCCGGTCTCGATCAGCTCGCGCGCCTTGTAGTAGCGCGGGTCGAAGCGCAGCAGGTAGCCGACGCCGAGCTTCACATTGGCCGCCTGGCAGGCCGCGACGATCTTGCGGCCATCTTCCAGCGTCGAGGCAATCGGCTTCTCGATGAACAGGTTGACGCCCTTGGCGGCGATCGCAAGCGCGGGTTCGAGGTGGAGATGGTCCGGCGTGCAGATGCTGACGAGATCCAGCGCTTCGGCCGCGAGCAGCTCGTCATGCGAGCCGTAGACGCGCACCCCGCCACCGAGCCCATCCGCCACCGCCTGCGCCCGGGCAATATCTCGATCGACGATCGCCACCAGCTCCGCCCGCGGATCGCTGGAAAAGATCGAGGCGTGCATCGAGCCCATGAAACCGGCACCGATGACGGCGACTTTTTTCGTCCTGATCATGTCATCCTCCAAAATCTCAACGCGCACCGCCGGCAAGGGCGTCGGCAAACCGTCTGGTAATCTCGTCCGGTCGGGTAATGGCGGAACCGACGACGACGAAGGCCGCGCCAAGCTCCAGGGCGCGCCGCGCCTGCTCGGGCTCCCAGATCCGCCCCTCCGCGACGAAGGGGATGCCCGCTGCCGCCAGGTCCTGCATCAGCGCGAAGTCCGGGGCCGTGGTGCCGGTCGTATAGGGCGTGTAGCCGGAAAGCGTGGTGCCGACGAAATCAGCGCCCGCGGCGATCGCCTGCCTGGCCTCCGCCAATGTGCTGATATCGGCCATGCTGATCTTCTTCAGCCGTACGATCTCGCCGACGATGTCGACGACCGGCACCGGGCGCGGCCGGTCCGTCGCATCGAAGGCGATGACATCGGCGCCCGCGGCGGCAAGGTTCCGCACATCGTCGAGCGAAGGCGTGATGTAGACGTCGGAGCCCGGCTGGGCGATTTTCGTGATGCCGATGATCGGCAGGGTGGTGACACCGCGCACCGCCTGGACATTGCGCACGCCCTCGATCCGCACACCCGAGGCGCCGCCGAGAACGGCCGCGCGGGCGAGCGCCACGATATGCTCCGTGGCATGGAGCGGGCTGGTTTCCGCCGCCTGGCAGGACACGACAAGCCGGCCCCGCATTGTTTCCATAATGTCCATAAACGCCGCATCTCCTTGACTGGAGGCGACGTTACGGCCTTTGGCGAAAACCGTCAATAATTTTTTTCATATGAAGATTATCTTCAAAGGAAATCTTCAGATGTTGCGGTCGCTGACGCTCTCCGCCGTATCCTTGATGGTTTCGAGCCGTGCCGGATCGAGTTTGGTGATCGTGTTGGCGATGGCATCGACGATCAGCAATTGGCTGATCTTCGACGGAAAGGCTCCGCCCGTCAGCGGCGTTTCCGGCGAGGAGGCGAGCAGCACGAAGTTGCAGATCGCCGCCAGCGGGCTCTTCGTCCGGTGCGTGATGCCGACGATGCGGGCACCGCGCGCATGGGCATTCTCCGCCACGCGCAACGTATCGATGGTCGAGCCGGAGGTGGAAACGAGGATGTAGAGATCCGCGGGCGAGGCGGTCGCGGACGCCATGGTGGCGAGATGCGCATCGCGGCCGATATGGGCGGAAATGCCGAGGCGGGCGAGCTTGTATTCGAGATATTGCGCCGTGATGGCAGATGCCCCGACGCCGAAAATCTCGACATGGCGGGCCGAAAGCAGCAGCGAGGACACCTCCTCGATGGCCCGCCGGTCGAGCATCCTTTCGGTCTCCTCGAGCGCGATGCGGGCGGTCTCGACCAGTTCCTGCACCATGTCGCCGGGGGTTGAGGTGGAGGCGGTCTGCTGGAGGGTGGCAAGCTCATGGGCGAGCGCCAGCTTGAAATTCTGGAAACCGGGATAGCCGAGTTCGCGGCAGAACCGGATCACGCTCGCCTCGGAGGACTGCGCCTCGTCGGCAAGCTCCGTGATACTCTTGAAGAGCACGGATTGCGGATCGGCCAGCACGAAGGAAGCGACGCGCTCAAGCGCCCGGGTCATGGCAGGCCCCTGCGAGCGGATTCGCGCGATCAGCGGCGGTTGAGGATGTACGTCCACCTTGTTTCCTTGCAGCAGGCCTAGCTTCGGATCGCCCGATTCATATGCGACGGCTGGGGGAAAGGAAACAGGCCCGGTGGCGGGCAGGTCGTCAGGGCGCGGGTAAACCGCGCCCTGAACAATATCGTCGATCAGACGAGATCGAAGCGGTCGGCGTTCATCACCTTGTTCCAGGCAGCGACGAAGTCCTTGACGAACTTCTCCTTGGCATCGGACGAACCGTAGACTTCGGCGAAGGCGCGAAGCTGCGAATGCGAGCCGAAGATCAGGTCGACGCGCGTGGCGGTCCACTTGGGTTCGTTCGTCTTGCGGTCGCGGCCCTCATAGACGCCCTTCTTGTCGGCGACGGGCGCCCAGACGGTGCCCATGTCGAGCAGGTTGACGAAGAAGTCGTTCGTCAGCGCTTCCGGACGCGACGTGAAGACGCCGTGTTCCGGTTCGCCGGCCTTCAGCACACGCAGGCCGCCGACGAGAACCGTCAGCTCCGGCGCCGTCAGCGTCAGGAGCTGCGCGCGGTCGATGAGCGCCTCTTCCGCCTTCAGGAACTGATGACGGTTGGCGTTCACGTAGTTGCGGAAGCCATCGGCGCGCGGCTCAAGGGCTGCGAAGGATGCGGCATCGGTCTGGGCGTCCGACGCATCCGTGCGGCCCGGCGTGAACGGCACGGCGACATCATGGCCGCCAGCCTTCGCCGCCTTCTCGACGCCGGCAGCACCGGCCAGCACGATCAGGTCGGCAAGCGAGATCTTCTTGCCGCCGCTCTGCGCCGCGTTGAAGTCCGCCTGGATGCCTTCGAGCACGCCGAGAACCTTGGCGAGCTGCGCCGGCTGGTTGACCTCCCAGTCCTTCTGCGGTGCAAGGCGGATGCGCGCGCCATTGGCGCCGCCGCGCTTGTCGGAACCGCGGAAGGTCGAGGCCGATGCCCAGGCGGTGGAGACCAGCTCCTGTAGCGAAAGGTCGGTGGCGAGAACGCGCGCCTTGAGGTCGGCGACATCCTTGTCGTCGACCAGCGGATGATCGACGGCCGGGACGACGTCCTGCCAGATCAGGTCTTCCGCCGGCACTTCCGGGCCGAGGTAGCGGGCCTTCGGGCCCATGTCGCGGTGGGTCAGCTTGAACCAGGCACGCGCGAAGGCATCGGCGAACTGGTCCGGGTTTTCAAGGAACCGGCGCGAGATCTTCTCGTAGATCGGGTCGAAACGCAGCGCGAGGTCGGAGGTCAGCATCTTCGGCAGGTGCTTCTTCGTGGAATCGAAGGCATCCGGGATCGTGGCGCCGGCGCCCTTTGCGACCCACTGGTGCGCGCCGGCCGGGCTCTTTTCCAGTTCCCATTCGTAGCCGAACAGGTTCCAGAAGAAGTTGTTGCTCCACTTGGTCGGCGTCGAGGTCCAGGTGACTTCGAGGCCGCTGCCGATCGCATCCGTGCCGACGCCCGAATTGAACGTGCTCTTCCAGCCGAGACCCTGCGCTTCGAGTGCGCCGCCTTCCGGGTCGATACCGACGAACGACGCGTCGCCGGCGCCGTGCGTCTTGCCGAAGGTGTGGCCGCCGGCGATCAGCGCCACGGTCTCTTCGTCGTTCATCGCCATGCGGGCGAAGGTGTCGCGGATGTCGCGGGCGGAGGCCAGCGGATCGGGATTGCCGTTCGGGCCTTCCGGGTTGACGTAGATGAGGCCCATCTGCACGGCGCCGAGCGGCTCGGCCAGTTCGCGTTCGCCGCTATAGCGCTCGTCGCCGAGCCAGGTGCCTTCCGGACCCCAGTAAAGCTCTTCCGGCTCCCAGACATCGGCGCGGCCGCCGGCGAAACCGAAGGTCTTGAAGCCCATGGATTCGAGCGCGACGTTGCCGGTGAGGATCAGCAGGTCGGCCCAGGAGATCTTGTTGCCGTATTTCTGCTTGATCGGCCAGAGCAGGCGGCGGGCCTTGTCGAGATTGACGTTGTCCGGCCACGAGTTGAGCGGCGCGAAACGCTGCTGGCCCTGGCCGGCGCCGCCGCGGCCGTCGGTGATGCGGTAGGTGCCGGCGGAGTGCCAGGCCATGCGGATGAACAGGCCGCCGTAATGGCCGAAGTCGGCCGGCCACCATTCCTGCGAATCCGTCATCAGGGCCGTGAGGTCCTGCTTGACGGCGTCGAGGTCGAGCGTCTTGAAGGCCTCGGCGTAGTCGAAATCCTTGCCCAGGGGATCGGAAAGATTGGAATGCTGGTGCAGGATCTGGACATCCAGCTGGTCCGGCCACCAGTCGCGGTTGGATCTGCCCTTGGGTGCCGCATGGGCGACGGGACACTTGCCCGCGGTGTCGGTTTTCTGGTCCATGATTCTCTCCTGTTGTTTCCTTGGCCTGCCACTCGGGACGGCCTTTCGAACGCTTGAGGGAGAGATCTGCATCCTCCCCTTGGCACCTTCTTATCGGAAGTCTCTGATAATTTTAAGTTGGATTTACTGATCACTGCGATAAGCTAAGGTTATGGCAAACCTTACACTGAAACAGCTACGCTATTTTGAAGCCCTGGCGCGCCACGGCCGGTTCCGCCATGCGGCCGATGCCTGCGCGATTTCCCAACCGGCACTGTCCATGCAGATCAAGGAACTGGAGGAGGAACTCGGCAACGACCTCTTCGAGCGCAGCGCCCGCGAGGTGAAGCTGACCGCCTTCGGCCAGACCTTTGCGCTCCGGGTGCGCGGCATCCTGCGCGCCGTCGACGAGCTTGGCGACCTTGCCCGCGCCTCGCGCACGCCGTTCCTGTCGCGCCTGCGCATCGGCATCATCCCCACCGTCGCGCCCTACCTCTTGCCCGCCATCATAAACGACCTGCACCAAAGCTTCGACGGCATCCAGATCGAGGTGCGCGAGACGATGACGGCGAAGCTGATCCAGGAATTGTCGCAGGGCGATCTCGACATGGCGATCGTCGCGCTCCCCGTCTCGGAACCCTCGCTCACCGAACTCAAGCTGTTCGAGGAGGAATTCGTGCTGGTGCGCCACCGGGAGGATGAGGGCAAGCCGACCCCCGAGCCCGACAAGCTGCGCGAAATGCGCCTGCTGCTGCTGGAGGAAGGCCATTGTTTTCGTGATCAGGCGCTGTCCTTCTGCCGCATCGGCTCGGCGCGGCCGCGCGAGGTGATGGAGGGCAGCTCGCTGTCGACGCTCGTGCAGATGGTCGGCGCCGGCATCGGCATCACGCTGATCCCGGAAATGGCGGTGCCGGTGGAAACCCGCTCGGCGCAGGTCTCGATCGCCCGCTTCCAGACGCCGCGGCCCGCCCGCACCATCGGCATGATCTGGCGCAATTCGACGCCGCTTGCCAAACAACTACTGGAGATTTCCGAGGTGGTGCGCCGCTCGGCCGATGCCATGCGCGAACGCTGCGGCCCGCTGTAACGCTCAGCTGCGTTCGATATCCCGCCGCAGCACGATGGAGGTCGTCAGGTCCTCGACATTATCCATGGTCGAGACCTCATTGCGCAATTCGTTGAGCGCGTTGATCGAGCCGACCTCGACCTCCACCACGAGATCGAGCTGGCCGCTGACGGAGGAGACCTTGCGCACGGCCGAAAAGCCCGCGAGGCGATCGAGCACGCCGATGGAGGGTGTGCGCTTCAAGGTGACGAGCAGGAAGGCCTGCACCTGCCCGTCGTCGAGCTGGCCGATATCGGCGCGGTAGCCGCGGATGATGCCGGCCTTTTCCAGCCGGCCGACGCGCTCGGTGGTCGCACTGCGCGAAAGCCCGATCCGGCCGGCGAGCGACTTCATCGGGATGCGCGCCTCCTTCGACAGGATGCCGAGGATCGTTCGGTCGATGGCGTCCGTATCCTGCATGGCCCCTCCTCCAATCCCGCCGACAAGATGACGGTTATTCCATACAAAGTGCCGGCACAACCGGCATAATGCCGGATGCGCCTGGTCGCCGTCCATGCAACTCTTGCCGCCACGAAGAGGATTGCCGTGAACGACATGCTGAAGACGACACCGGACTTTTCCATCAAGGCTGCAGCCGGGCTGCTGTCCGAGCACTACGGGCTTTCCGGCACGCTCTCGCCGCTTGCCAGCGAGCGCGACCAGAATTTCAAGGTGGAAACATCGGACGGAACCTTCATCCTGAAGATCGTCAACGCCGCCGAGCCGGAGGTCGAAAGCGACTTCCAGACGGCGCTGCTCGCCCATGTGACCGCGCATGCCGGCGACCTGCCGGTGCCGCATATCCGCCCGACGCTTTCGGGCACGAGCCTTGGCCGCACCACCAGCCCGCACGGCATCGACCACCGCATCCGGCTGGTGGGCTGGGTCGTCGGCCAGCCGCTCGCCGAAACGGGTCGCAGCGATGCCGCGCTCGAATCGCTCGGCCGCATGCTCGGCCGCTTCGATGCGGCGCTGAAGGGTTTCATGCATCCGGGCGCGCTGCGCGATCTCGACTGGGACATCCGCAAGGCAGGCCGCTCGGCCGAACGCCTGCAGCACGTCGCCTCCGCCGATGACCGGGCTCTGCTGGAACGCTTCCTCAAGCGTTTCGCGTCCCTCGCCCCGCGCCTTGCGACGCTGCGTGCCGCCGTCATCCACAATGATGCCAACGATTGGAACGTGCTGGTCGACAGCGCGGATCATGACCGCATTTCCGGCCTGATCGACTTCGGCGACGCGCTGCATGCGCCTGTCATCGCCGAGGTGGCGATCGCCGCCGCCTATGCCGGCCTCGACCACGCCGACCCGATCGGCGCGGCCGCCGCCATCGCCGGCGGCTTCCATGCGGAATATCCGCTGCTGGAAGAGGAAATCGACCTCCTCTACGACCTCATCGCCATGCGCCTCGTCACCTCCGTGACGATCTCCGCCTCGCGCCGCAGCCACACGGAAGACAATCCGTACCTCGCCATCAGCGAGCGCCCGGCCTGGACGCTATTGCGTAAGCTCGATCGGATGAACCCGCGCTTCGCCACCGCCATCCTGCGCAAGGCCTGCGGCTTCGAAGCGGCGCCCGGCTCGCATGCCGTTGCCGACTGGATCGCGAAAAACCGCAAATCACTCGCCCCCCTGCTGGAACGCCCGGCCGCGACTTACCCTGCGGCCCTCGTGCCCTATGGCGACCCGACGCACCCGATGACCGTCAAATCGGCCGCCGAACAGCCGGACGAGGCGCAGGCGATCTGGGAGGCCCATTGCCGCGAAAACGGCATCGCGCTCGGCATCGGTCCCTTCGGCGAAGCGCGCACCGTCTATGCCGGCGACATGTTCGTCTCGCGCTTTGTCGAAAACACCCGCCGCACCCATCATCTCGGCCTCGACCTCTTCATGGTCGCCGGCACGAAAGTCTTCACGCCGTTGCCGGCAACCGTCGTCAGCGTCGAGATCGAACAGGATCCGCTCGGCTACGGCTGCCTGATTGCGCTCAGCCACGAACCGGAAGGCTGCCCGCCCTTCGTCTCGCTTTGGGGCCACCTCTCGCACGAGGCCATGCAGCGTCTCAAGCCCGGCGACCGGCTGGATGCCGGCAGCCTCGTCGGCGAAATGGGTGCACCGGCGGAAAACGGCGGCTGGGCGCCGCACCTGCACCTCCAGCTTTCCACCGACACCAACCTCTCCGCCACCGAAATCCTCGGCGTCGGCGAGCCGCGCTACCTCGATGTCTGGGCGGAACTCTTCCCGGATGCCCGCACCTTCGCCGGCATCGCCGAGGAGTTTTACCAACGGCAAGGCCGGTCGCACGACGAGATCGTCAAGCTGCGGCACGAGCTGCTGCTGCCGAACCTCTCCATCTCCTACGACAAGCCGATCAAGTTCGTGCGCGGCGAGGGCGTCTGGCTGATCGACGACAGCGGCCGGGCCTATCTCGACTGCTTCAACAATGTCTGCCACATCGGCCATGCCCACCCGACCGTCGTGGAAGCGATGGCGAAACAGGCCGCCACGCTCAACACCAACACCCGCTATCTGCACGACAATATCGTCGCCTATGCCGAGCGCCTGACGGCGACGCTGCCGAAGGAATTGACCGTCGCCGGCTTCGTCAACAGCGGCTCGGAGGCAAACAGCCTGGCCTTGCGCATGATGCGCGCGCATACGGGCCGTGAAAACGCCATCGTGCTCGACTGGTCCTATCACGGCACGACCCAGGAACTGATCGACATCAGCCCCTACAAGTTCCGCCGCAAGGGCGGCAGCGGACCGAAGCCGCACATCCATGTCGCGACCATCCCCGACAGCTACCATGCGCCGGCGGACTGGCCGATCGAGGAACACGGCAAGCATTTTGCCGAAAGCGTCGCCGAACTGATCGCTGCAATGCGGGCGAAGGGCGAGGCCCCGGGCTTCTTCATCGCGGAATCGATCCCGAGCGTCGCCGGCCAGGTCTTCCTGCCGGACGGCTATCTCAAGGAGGTCTACCGCATGGTGCGCGAGGCCGGCGGCGTGTGCATCGCCGACGAGGTGCAGGTCGGTTTTGGTCGTGTCGGCAGCCATTGGTGGGCGTTCGAGACGCAGGGTGTCGTTCCCGACATCGTCACCATGGGCAAGCCGATCGGCGACGGCCATCCGCTGGCGGCGGTGGTGACCACACGAGAGGTCACCGACAGCTTCAACAACGGCATTGAATATTTCAACACGTTCGGCGGCAACCCCATTTCCTGTGCCGTCGGCCTCGCCGTGCTCGACGTCATCGAAAGCCAGGATCTGCACGGCAACGCGCTCGCCATCGGCAATTATCTGATGGACGCCTTCCGCGACATGCAGAAGCGCTACGAGGTGATCGGCGACGTGCGCGGCCTCGGCCTGTTCCTCGGCATCGAACTGGTGAGCGACCGCAGGACCAAGGCACCCGCCACCGATTTCGCACGCGCCGTCTCCAACGGCGCGCGCCGCCGCGGTGTGCTGATGGGTACCGAAGGCCCGCATGACAACGTGCTGAAGATGCGCCCGCCGATGATCTTTTCGAAACGAGACGCCGATCATCTGATCGCCGTGCTCGAAGAAACCTTCGCCGACGTCACGAGAACGCTCGGCTGAGGATCAGAAATCCCAGTCCTCGTCCTCTGTCGCGACCGCCTTGCCGATGACATAGGACGAGCCGGAGCCGGAGAAGAAGTCGTGGTTCTCGTCCGCATTCGGCGAGAGCGCGGAGAGGATGGCGGGATTGACCTTGCAGGCCTCCGGCGGGAAGAGCGCCTCATAGCCGAGATTCATCAGCGCCTTGTTGGCATTGTAATGCAGGAACTTCTTGACGTCCTCGGTCAGCCCGACGCCGTCATAAAGCGCCTCGGTATATTTCGCCTCGTTGTCGTAGAGCTCCAGCAGCAGGTCGAAGGCGAAATCCTTGATCTCCTGCCGGCGCTCCTCCGAAAGACGCTCCAAAGCACGCTGGAACTTGTAGCCGATATAGTAGCCGTGCACGGCCTCGTCGCGAATGATGAGGCGGATCATGTCGGCGATGTTGGTGAGCTTGGCGCGGCTCGACCAGTACATCGGCAGATAGAAGCCGGAATAGAACAAAAAACTTTCGAGGAAAACGCTGGCGACCTTCTTCTTCAGCGGATCGGTGGAGGCATACTGCTCCATGATCAGCGCGGATTTCCGCTGCAAGAACTCGTTTTCCTCCGACCAGCGATAGGCGTCGTCCACGTCGGGCGTCGAGCAAAGGGTGGAGAAGATCGAGGAATAGGAGCGCGCGTGCACGGCCTCCATGAAGGAGATGTTGGAGAGCACGGCCTCCTCATGCTGGGTCGCCGAATCCTCCATCAGCTTGACCGAGCCGACGCCGTTCTGGATCGTGTCGAGCAGGGTCAGACCGGTGAAGACGCGGATGGTGAGCTGCTGCTCCTCCGGCCGCAACGTCGCCCAGGACGGGATGTCGTTGGAGAGCGGCACCTTTTCCGGCAGCCAGAAATTGCCGGTGAGCCGGTTCCAGACCTCGAGGTCCTTGTCGTCCTCCATGCGGTTCCAGTTGATGGCGCGCACGGCAGCGGCCTTCGGCGCTTTGGTCTTAACCTGGATGTTCATGGTCTTCCCCGAGATCACAGCGCGCAGGAAACGCAGCCCTGCACTTCCGTGCCGGACAGCGCCATCTGGCGAAGGCGGATGTAATAGATGGTCTTGATGCCCTTCTTCCAGGCGTAGATCTGCGTCCGGTTGATGTCGCGCGTCGTCGCCGTATCGCGGAAGAACAGCGTCAGCGACAGGCCCTGGTCGACATGCTGGGTCGCCGCCGCATAGGTGTCGATGATCTTCTCCGGGCCGATCTCGTAGGCATCCTGGTAGTAGTCGAGATTGTCGTTCGTCATGAAGGCAGCTGGATAATAGACGCGGCCGATCTTGCCTTCCTTGCGGATCTCGATCTTCGAGACGATCGGATGGATCGAGGAGGTCGAATGATTGATATAGGAGATCGAGCCCGTCGGCGGCACGGCCTGGAGGTTCTGGTTGTAGAGCCCCCCTTCCATGACGGCCTTCTTCAGCTCCCGCCAGTCCTCCTGCGTCGGGATATGAACGCCGGCCTTTTCGAAAATGCCCCTCACCTTTTCGGTCGCCGGCAGCCATTCGGCCTCGGTATATTTGGCGAAATAGTCGCCGGACGCATATTTCGAATTCTCGAAACCCTTGAAGCTGACACCCTTTTCGACGGCCAGCCGGTTCGAGGCGCGGATGGCGTGATAAGTCACCGTATAGAAGTAGATATTGGTGAAATCGACGCCTTCTTCCGAACCATAAAAAATGCGCTCGCGGGCGAGGTAGCCGTGCAGGTTCATCTGGCCGAGGCCGATGGCGTGGCTGTCGTCATTGCCCTTCTCGACGGAGGGAACCGAGGAGATGTGGCTCATCTCGGAGACGGCCGTCAGCGCGCGGATCGAAGTCTCGATCGTCTGGCCGAAATCCGGGCTATCCATGGTGGCGGCGATGTTGAGCGAGCCGAGATTGCAGGAAATGTCCTTGCCCATCTTCAAATAGGACAGGTCGTCGTTGAACTCGCTCGCCTCGCTGACCTGCAAAATTTCCGAGCAGAGATTGCTCATCGAGATGCGGCCAGCGATCGGGTTCGCGCGGTTCACCGTGTCCTCGAACATGATGTAGGGGTAACCGCTCTCGAACTGGATTTCGGCGATGACCTGAAAGAAATCACGCGCCTTGATCTTCTTCTTCTTGATGCGGGCGTCCTCGACCATCTCGCGGTATTTTTCCGTCACCGAGATCTCGGAGAAGGCCACACCGTAGACGCGTTCCACGTCATGCGGCGAGAACAGGTACATGTCCTCGTTGTTCTTCGCGAGCTCGAAGGTGATGTCCGGGATGACCACGCCGAGCGACAGGGTCTTGATGCGGATCTTCTCGTCGGCATTTTCGCGCTTGGTATCGAGGAAGCGCATGATGTCCGGGTGGTGGGCGTTGAGATAGACCGCACCTGCCCCCTGCCGCGCGCCGAGCTGGTTGGCGTAGGAGAAGGAATCCTCCAGCAGCTTCATCACCGGGATGACGCCGGAGGACTGGTTTTCGATCTGCTTGATCGGCGCGCCCATCTCGCGAAGGTTGGTCAGCGACAGCGCCACGCCGCCGCCGCGTTTGGAAAGCTGGAGCGCCGAATTGATCGAGCGGCCGATGCTCTCCATGTTGTCCTCGATGCGCAGCAGGAAACACGAGACGAGCTCGCCGCGCTGCTTCTTGCCGGCATTGAGGAAGGTCGGTGTCGCGGGCTGGAAGCGGCCGGAAATGATCTCGTCGACGAGGTCGCGGGCCAGCGCCTCGTTGCCGCGGGCGAGCGTCAGCGCCACCATGCAGACGCGGTCCTCATAGCGCTCCAGGTAGCGCTTCCCGTCGAAGGTCTTCAGCGTATAGGACGTGTAATATTTGAAGGCGCCGAGGAAGGTCGGAAAACGGAACTTCTTGTCATAGGCGTGGTCGAACAGATCGCGCACGAAGTTGAACGAGTACTGGTCCAGCACCTCCTGCTCGTAATAGCCTTCCGTCACCAGATAATCGAGTTTTTCCCTGAGGTTATGGAAGAACACCGTGTTCTGGTTGACATGCTGGAGGAAATACTGTTTTGCGGCCAGCCGATCCTTGTCGAGCTGGATTTTTTCGTGCTCGTCGTAAAGGTTCAGCATCGCATTGAGGGCGTGGTAATCCAGCGCGGTGATTTCCGGGGCCTTTGCCGGCTTGTCGAGCGTCATCGTGTCCAAAATCGTTCCAATCCGTCTTTGACATTGGCGACATCCTCCGCGGTGCCCAGAAGCTCGAAGCGGTAGAGATAGGGCACTCCGCATTTGGCGGAGATCACGTCGCCGGCGATCCCGAAGGTCGCGCCGAAATTGCTGTTGCCCGCGGCAATCACGCCGCGAAGGTTCGACCGGTTGTCCGCATCGTTGAGGAAGCGGATCACCTGCTTGGGAACGGCGCCTTTCCCGTCCTCGCCGCAATAGGTCGGCACGACGAGCACGAAGGGCGCTGCGGCCTTCAGGCACTCGTCGGCGCGAAGGGGAATGCGCGAAGCCGGAAGGCCGAGCTTTTCGACGAAGCGATGGGTATTCTCCGACCGCGTGGAAAAATAGACGAGATCGCCCATCGCCCCAAACCTACCTTTGCTCTCAGGCGAGCGCGCTGATCATGTCCGGGCGGAACCCGGCCCAATGCCGCTCGCCGGCAACCACCACCGGAACCTGCCGGTAACCGAGACCCTGGACGAGCGCGAAGGCGTCGCTGTCCTCGGAAATATCGACGACGCTGTAATCGATGCCCTGGCGGTCGAGCGCGCGGGTGGTCGCGGTGCACTGGACGCAGGCAGGCTTGCTGTAGACGGTGATGGACATGGTTTTCCTCGTAATTTGGCAATTGGGCATAGGGGATCGTTCAGCCATCCGCCGATGGCCGTTCGGTGGACCGGACATGAATCAGGCAGCCGCAGACGCGCGGCCGGACTTACCGCCTACTCGCGCGGATATGCTGGAAACTGTATGACATGGACTTCACCCCGAAGAATTCATGCGGGGGCACTCGGAAAACGACAGGGCGACATCATTCCGCAACCCATCGTTCGCCTGCCGGACACCCCGCCCGTGGACGTTCATGCGCGAGGCAGGTCTCCTGGCTTGCGGGTCGGCGCATCCGTTCACCTTCCCAAGGCATTGGCGCCTCAGTGGTTTTTCGAACGAACGCTCGCCGCTTACAGTTGCGGGGGCAGCTCCGGATTGACAGGGCCATCATGGCCCCACCGGATTCCCGTCTTAGCTTCCGACCCTCTCGAATCGGAAGAACCTCGAACACAAGATATAGTATGCGAGGTAAAAAATTCGTCAACAGCTATGATGCTTGTCCGCAATATCGCTTGGGGACAAGGAAGGCGCATGCCGTAAAATCCGGCATGCGCAAGGCTCAGGCCTTGCCGTTCGGCCGGCTGATCTCGTCCAGATACCAGTCGATATAGCGCAACTCGTTCTGTTCCATCGGCGCGATCGGGCCGGGCACGAAATAGTGCGACTGAACGCCGCGCGCCGTGTGCTCGATGATCGCCTTGTCTTCCGCCGTCGTTACCTTCCACAGCCAGGTGAGCTTTTCCAGGTCGTAGTCCGTGCCCTCCTCCGCCTTGCCGTCGACGAGCCAGATCAGCTCCATTTCGCAGCTTTGCGCGGTCTTGGGGATGAAGCGGTAGATCATGCCATGGTCGGGATAACAGACGAGGAAGGTGGTGCCGCCGAGATGGATGGAGGTGACGCCGCCGTCGAAATCGGAGAAGCGGCCCATCAGCGGTGCGACCGCCGTGCCGTCCTCGCTGCCGCTCTGCACGCCGTCATACAGCGCATAGCGGAAGGCATGGATCGCCTCGCGGCCCTCGCGCGACGTCTGCCAGTGGTTGCCGGAGCCGACCTCGATGCCGAGCGCGCAGGTGCGCTCCTCCATCGCGGCGTTCAACGCCTCGATCATGTGCAGCGGCTGTTCCAGCGCATGGGTCTGCGAATATTCCGGATGCGCCGGGCCGCAATGGTAACACTCGACATAGTTTTCGACGGCGAGCTTCCAGTTGGCATCGACCGGATAGGTTTCGCGATGAGCGATCTTCGCGCTCGCCCAGCCATATTGCCCGCAGGTCGCATGCAGCAGGCGTTCGACCTCGGAAAAATCGAGCGGCTCATCGGCAAAGGAAATGAAGATCAGGCCTTCGACGACGCGCACATGCAGTGTCTTCAGCCCATGGTCCTCGCGCTTGAAATCCTTGGGCATCAGGCGGGCGGCCCGCAGGCTCCCGTCATTGCCATAGGTCCAGGCGTGATAGGGACAGACGAAGACGCGCGCATTGCCCTTCTGCTTGGTGCAGACTTCCGCCCCGCGATGGCGACAGACGTTGAGGATCGCATTGATCGAGCCATTCGCCGCGCGGGTGACGATCACCTGCTCGGTATCGATGCGGAAAACCTCGAAATCGTTGATGTTGGGAATGACGCTCTCGTGCGCGATACAGTGCCAGTGGCGCCGAAACACCCGCTCCATGTCGCGCTGGTAGATGTCGGGATCCTGATAGAACGCGCGGGCGAGGCCGTGCCCCGGCCGATGGTCTGCAACGAGGCGGTCGATACGGTCGGCAGTGCTGTCGATTACGACTTCGGCGATATGTGCCATCCCGGCAGGCCCCTCAATGACTTTTTCTCGCGGCAGTATCCAGAGGATAAAACCTCCCGGCAAGATGACCGGAAGGCCACGATTAATCGACATATTCGATTAGTGCCCCACGGGCGCCACGCGCCCGTCGCGTCCCGATGGGCCAGATTTCGCGAATTTCGACAGGGCCTCGGCCGTCTTTATGATATGTCTGCGCATTCCACCGGGCCGGCAGAGGTGCACATGTTTCGGATTCTGTACCAGGGCGACATCTTCGCCGATTATTTCCAGATTTACCTGCGCGACGAGGCGCATGCGGACCTGCCCGACGACTACACGGAAGAAACGATCGCGTGCCACCTCATGGCCGGGCCGCATGCCGTCATCCTTCACACCGTGCGCAACATGATGGTGCCGGTCTGCGTCGAATGGCACCAGCAGCGCCCCGACCTCGATCTCGACAGCCACCAGCATGTCGTCGAGGCGGGCATCACCTGCCCGTCGGGCCAACTGGTGCTGGCCGGCATGACCGAGAACGAAATGGACTCTCCCCGGCTTGCCGTGAAGGCGGGGCCGCTCGGCATTCGCGCCAGCCTCGCCGGCCTCGACACGCTCAGCACCGACGGGCTGGAAGGCGACGACCGTTACCTCTTGCAGCTTTGGCCCGGAGTGGAGGCGAAAGGCGTGCGGGTGCTGAAGGCATGGCAGACGGCCTAGATTTTGGCTGCTACCGCCCTCTCGTGGCGGTAGCAGCTTCAAAAAGAGCCTTAGCCGATGCTCATCAGGCTGGCATTGCCGCCGGCGGCGGCGGTGTTGATCGAGGTCGAGACCTCTTCGAGCAGCCAGTTGAGGCAATAGGCTTCGCTGCCCGCCTGGATTTCCTGCGTGGAGGCAGCCTGCGTCAGGACGAGCGGACCCGGCAGCGTCGCGATGCGGCGCGCAGCCTCGACGACCCTGTCGCCATCCCCTTCGATCAGCGCACCCGCATAGGGACCATCGGCCGCCCAGTCGGTCGACCAGGTGATGAGGGCGGCGAGGTTGGCCGGCAGGTCGGACACGCTTGCCTTGAGACCGGAGGCCGCATCGATGACCGCCTTGTTGCCCGTGGCGAGCACGGCGCCGAGCTGGGACAGAAGCGCCTCTTCCGTCGCCGGCACGAGAAGGATGCGGCCACGGGGATGGAGGGAATAGAGGTTGCGCTCGCCGACGGGGCCGGGAAGCTCAAGGTCGAGCCCGAGCGCCGAATTGCTGCCGAGATCGCGCACGCGATCCGCCAGTTCGGCCTTGCCCTTGCCGCGCAGCCACTGCGCGAAGTCGGTCACGGCCGGCTGGAGATGCACGGACGAGTGCTGCGGCGGCACCGGCGGCGTCTGCACGAGGCGGCCGATATAGAGCGGCCCACCGGCCTTCGGACCCGTGCCCGAAAGCCCGCGCCCGCCGAACGGCTGCACGCCGACGATGGCGCCGATGATGTTGCGGTTCACATAGATATTGCCTGCCTTCACCCGGCTGGTGACATGGGCGATCGTCTCGTCGAGACGCGTGTGCAGGCCGAAGGTCAGGCCGTAGCCGGTGGCGTTGATATCGTCGATCAGCCGGTCGACATCTTCGCGCTTGAAGCGGATGACATGCAGGACCGGGCCGAAGACCTCGCGCTCCAGATCGGCAAGCGACTGCAATTCGATGATGGTGGGCGAGACGAAGGTGCCGCGCGCGGCTTCCGCCGGCAGCGCCACCTGCTCGACCTTGCGGCCGCGGGCGCGCATCTTCTCGATATGCCCTTCGATCGTCTGCTTGGCTTCCGCCGTGATGACCGGTCCGGTATCGACGTTCAGCCGATCGGTGCGGCCGATCTTCAGTTCCGCCAACGCGCCCTTCAGCATGGTGAGCGTCCGGTCGGCGACGTCTTCCTGGAGGCACAGCACGCGCAGCGCCGAGCAGCGCTGGCCGGCGCTGTCGAAGGCCGAGGCGATGACGTCGGCCACCACCTGTTCGGCAAGCGCCGACGAATCGACGATCATCGCATTCTGCCCGCCGGTTTCGGCGATCAGCGGAATGGGTTTTCCCGAGGACGACAGGCGCCCCGCAAGCTCCTTCTGGATGAGGCGGGCGACCTCGGTCGAACCGGTGAACATGACGCCCGCCGTCTCCGGCGCACCGACGAGGGCGGCGCCCACGCGGCCATCACCCGGCAGCAATTGCAGCGCGCCGGCCGGAATGCCGGCCTCGTGCAGGATGCGCACGGCTTCCGCCGCGATCAGCGGCGTCTCTTCCGCGGGCTTCGCCAGCACCGGATTGCCGGCGACGAGGGCGGCGGCAATCTGGCCGGAGAAGATGGCCAGCGGAAAATTCCACGGGCTGATGCAGACGATGGGGCCGAGCGGCTGGTGGGCGGCGCCGAGCGTGCGGCGTGCCTGTTCCGCATAATAGCGCAGGAAGTCGATCGCCTCGCGCACTTCGGCAATGGCATTGGCCGCCGATTTGCCGGCCTCGCGGATGGCAAGGCCGATCAGCGTCGAGATCTTCGCCTGCATCAGATCGGCGGCGCGGTCGAGGCGGTCGCCACGCGCGCGCGGCGGCACGGCGGCCCACCCCGCCGCCGCTGCCAGCGCCAGTTTCGCGGCCTTCGCGACGGTCTCGCCGGAGGCTTCGGTCACGTACCCGACGACATCGGACTGGTCGGCCGGGTTGAGCACCGCCCGCTTCTCGCCATCGCTGGAGCCGTCCGCGATCTGCGGCACGGCCTGCCATTCGACGGTGGCGGTCCTGGCAAGGTCCTGCGCGAGCGTTGCGAGCACCGTCTCGTTCGACAGGTCGAGGCCGGCGGAATTCACCCGGCCCTTGCCGTAAAGCTCCGCCGGAAGCGCGATCCGATCGTGTTTTCCGCCCGGCACCGGCATGGCGCGAACGACGGCGGCGGGATCGGCGATCAGTTCGTCCACCGAGATGGCCGGATCGGCGATACGGTTGACGAAGGAGGAGTTCGCGCCGTTTTCCAGCAGGCGGCGGACGAGATAGGCAAGCAGCGTCTCATGCGTGCCGACCGGCGCATAGATGCGGCACGGCCGGTTGAGCTTTTCCGCGCCGACCACTTCGTCATAGAGCGGCTCGCCCATGCCGTGCAGGCACTGGAACTCATATTGCCCGACGCGGAAATCCGGGCCGGCAAGCTGGTAGATCGTGGTGAGCGACTGGGCATTGTGCGTGGCGAACTGCGGGAAGACCGCGTCCGTCGCCGCCAGCAGCTTTTTCGCGCAGGCGATGTAGGAGACGTCCGTGTGGATCTTGCGCGTATAGACCGGGAATTCCTCCAGGCCATCGAGCTGCGCACGCTTGATCTCGGCATCCCAATAGGCGCCCTTGACGAGGCGCACCATGATGCGGCGGCTGGAGCGGCGGGCGAGATCGATGATGAAATCGAGCACGAAGGGGCAGCGCTTGCCATAGGCCTGCACCACGAAGCCGACGCCATCCCAGCCCTTCAAAGCAGGATCGTGGCAAAGCTCTTCGAGCAGGTCGAGCGAAAGCTCCAGCCGGTCGGCCTCTTCGGCATCGATGTTGAGGCCGATATTGTAGGACTTCGCGATCGCCGCCAGCGCCTTCACCTTGGGCAGCAGCTCGCCCATCACACGCTCGGCCTGCGCCCGCACGTAACGTGGATGCAATGCCGAAAGCTTGATCGAAATGCCGGGGCCTTCATAGATCCCGCGGCCGGCGGATGCCTTGCCGATGGCATGGATGGCGTTCTCGTAGTCGCGGTAATAGCGCTCCGCATCGGCGGCCGTCGTCGCCGCCTCGCCGAGCATGTCGTAGGAATAGCCGAAACCCTTGCGCTCCATGGTGCGCGAGTTGCGCAGCGCCTCGTCGATCGTCTCGCCGGTGACGAACTGCTCGCCCATCATGCGCATGGCCATGTCGACGCCGCGACGGATGACCGGCTCGCCGCAGCGGGCGATGAGGCGCGTCAGCGCGGCGGAAAGGCCGCGGTCGTTGACCGTCGAGGTCAGCTTGCCGGTGACGACGAGGCCCCAGGTCGCGGCATTGACGAAAAGCGAGCGGCCGCCCCCCATATGCGACTTCCAATCGCCTTCGGAAATCTTGTCACGGATCAGCGCGTCGCGGGTGGCGTTATCGGGAATGCGCAGCAGCGCTTCGGCCAGGCACATGAGGGCCACGCCCTCCTGGCTGGAGAGCGAATATTCATGCACCAGCCCCTCGACGCCCGAGCCCTTGTGCTTGGCGCGCAGCGCGACGATCAGCTTGCGGGCCGTCTCGCGGATACGCGCGGTCACCTCATCCGGCAGCGTCGCCTGGTCGAGAAGCGGCCGCACGGCGTCCACTTCTGGGATGCGATAGGCGGCGGTGATGCGCTGCCGAAGCTCGCTCTGCGCCCGGATGGGCGGTGCGAAAGCGGCGAAAGCGGGAGCGTTGTGTTCGTTTGCAGACTGGACCATGTTCATCACCATCTCGGGCTATCGGCCATTCCATCCAAGCGCAGAATACATCGCCTGCCGGCGCATTCCACCCTCGTGGCGCTGGCCGGGAACATAGTGCATTGCAATGCGACTTTCTCACCATTATAGGTCTATATAAGGTGATTAATGCTATATTCATCGCCTTTTGGTGGTTCTAATGTCCAAGATAAAGCAAATTTCCAGTGAAATCGACGCTATTGATCGGAAGATCCTCGATCTTGTCGTTGAAAATGCACGGATTTCCATCACGGAAATGTCCGAAATCGTCGGCCTTTCGAAGACCCCGTGTACGCTGCGCCTGCAACGCCTGATCCATGACGGTTATATCGACGGCTTCCGCGCCGTGCTCAATCCGAAAAAGCTCGGACTGGACCATGTCGCCTTCGCCGAGGTCAAGCTGTCCGACACGAAGGAGGCGGCGCTCATCGCCTTCAACACGGCGGTGCGCAAGATCAAGGAGGTCGAGGAGTGCCACATGATCGCCGGCCGCTTCGACTACCTGATAAAAATCCGCACCTCCGATATCCGCAGATACCGGGAGGTGCTGGGCGAGAAGATTTCGAGCCTGCCGAATGTGGCAAGTACCTCGACCTCCGTGGCGATGGAATCGGTCAAGGAGAGCGGCCGCTGATCCGTCAGGCCGGCTGCGCGCGCATGGCCTGCGGCACCGGGAAGACCCGGTCATAGGCGACGTTATAGACGAAGGTGTAGACCAGGTAGAAGCCGACGATCGCCATGTCCATCATCAGCGCCTGCCACACGGTGATGCCGAGATACCAGGCGATCGGCGGAATGAGCATGGCAAGCAGGCCGCCCTCGAACAGCAGCACATGCACGACGCGCGCCTTCAGGCTCTTGCGCGTATGGCCGAAGAACCGCAGCATCGCGTGGTCGAAGCCGAGATTGTAGACGAAGTTCCACAGCGTCGCGATGGTCGCCGACACGACGCCGACGACGCCCATATGGCCCATCGGCTGGTTGAACACGATCGCCGACACCGGAACGAAGATCGCAAGGCCGAACGCCTCGAAAAGCACCGCGTGACGAACGCGATCGGGAAAAGTGCGCAGGGACATGATGTCCATCCTTTTGTTGTTTTCGTTGACTTGCGCGCTTTCTATCTCATTATCGCCGATTACAAAGTTAGCTACTATCTGGATTGGCGATAGATGACCGTTTCCATGGAACAGCTCGAAGCCTTCGCGGCCTCTGCCGAGCACGGCTCCTTCTCCGCCGCCGGCCGGGCGCTGCGCAAGGCGCAGTCGGCGATCAGCGTGCTGGTATCGAGCCTGGAGGACGATCTCGGCGTCGAGCTCTTCAGCCGCGCCTCGCGCAATCCCGTGCTGACCGCGGCCGGGGAGCGGCTGCTGGCGGAAGCGAAGGTCATCCTCGACCGCCGCGAGCACCTGATCGGCGTCGCGGCCAGTTTCGAGGCCCATGTGGAAAAGCGCCTCGTCGTGGCGATCGACGAGCTCTATCCGGAGCGGGCGCTGGCCACGCTCTTTGCGGAGTTCGCCGTGCGGTTTCCCCATGTCGAACTGGAGCTGCTCTTCCCGATGATGGAGGATGTCAGCCGGCTGGTGCTCGACGGCAAGGCCGATATCGGCGTGATGTGGCGACAGGAGACCCTGCCGGCAGCACTTGCCTTCCACACGATCGGCTGGGTGCCGTTGAAACTGGTCTGCGGCAGGAACCATCCGCTCGCCGCGACCGCGGTCGATTGGGAGGAGCTGAAGCGGCACCGCCAGCTGATGGTCGCCGTGCGCAGCGAAGGCCCGGAAAAACAGCGCCTGCGCACCGCCGCCGAGGTCTGGTGGGTGGAAAGCCATTGGGTGATCCTGCAAATGGTCATGCAGGGCATCGGTTGGGCGCTGGTGCCCGATCACATCATCGAAAATTCCCCCGTCATCGACGGCCTCGTGACGCCCACCCTCCAGTTCGACGACGCGGACTGGCCGGTCGCGCTCGAAATGGTCTGGCACAAGCAGAAACCGAGCGGGCCTGCCGCCGAATGGCTGCGCGAGCGTTTCGCCTCCACGCGCATCAACAGCACGCCGGGATAAGTGCCGCTCATGTCCGCATGACACCTACTTATTTGCAGTGCAGCAAGGTGCGGCATAGGTTTTCCCCATAGCCCGCGAAAAGACGGGCGCTGCGACGGGCATCAAGAATCTGTCTCCAGAGAGGAATTTCCATGTTCAGCAAACGCATGTTTCTGGCAGCGACGACGCTCGCCTATGGTCTGGCTCTCGGCGCCGCTTTTGCCGCCGAGCCGCTTTCCGTCATGAGCTTCGGCGGCGCCTATCAGGAAGCCCAGCGCAAGGCGGTGTTCAGCGCCTATGCGGAAGAGACCGGCCGCGCCGTTTCCGAGCAGGAATACGGCGGCGAGATCGCCAAGATCAAGGCGATGATCGACAGCGGCAACACGACGATCGACGTGGTCGACGTCGACGCACCCACCCTCTTGCAGGGCTGCGACGAGGGCATTTTCGAGACGATCGACTGGGAGAAGGTCGGGCCGAAATCCGAATGGCTTGCCGGCACGACGTCGGATTGCGGCGTCGGCACCATCGTCTATGCGACGATCCTTTCCTTCGACGAGGAGAAGCTGGCGAAGAAGCCGACGAAGCTCGTCGACCTCTTCGACCTCACCAATTTCCCCGGAAAACGCGGCCTCTGGAAGAACCCGGCGACCAATCTCGAATTCGCGCTGCTCGCCGACGGCGTCGCACCGGATGCCGTCTACGAGACGCTCGCCACGCCGGACGGCCTCGACCGCGCCTTCGCCAAGCTCGATACGATCAAGGACCAGATCGTCTGGTGGGAAGCGGGCGCGCAGGCGCCGCAACTGCTCGCCTCCGGCGAAGTGACGATGACGACCGCCTGGAACGGCCGCATCTTCAACGCCAACAAGGAAGGCCGCAAATTCGGCATCGTCTGGGACAACCAGATCCTCGACTCGAACTACTGGGTCATCCCGAAGGGTGCCAAGGACGTCGAGGCCTCGCTCGCCTTCATCCGCTTCGCCGTCGAGCCGAAGGTTCTGGCCGGCATCGCGAAATACATTCCCTACGGCCCGGTGCGCATGACGGCGGCGGCCGAAGTGGCGCCGGAAGACGCCAGGAACCTGCCCACCAGCACCGACAACCTGACGACCTCGCTCACCCTCGACAACGCCTTCTGGGCGGACCACGGCGACGAGATCCGCAAACGTTTCACCACTTGGCTTTCCAACTGAGGGCCGCGCGAATGAACACGACGACGCTGGAAAGGAGGCGGCTCGGCAACGAGCCGTCATCCCGCACCTCTGCCGAAACGATGGTCGCCTTCGAGCGCGTGCAGAAAACCTATGACGGGCGCACGCTCGTCGTCGAGGACCTGAATCTGGCCGTGCGGCGCGGCGAATTCCTCACCATGCTCGGGCCGTCCGGCTCCGGCAAGACGACGACGCTGATGATGCTCGGCGGCTTCGAGCAGCCGACGAGCGGGCGCATCCTGCTCGAAGGCCAGGCGGTGGAACGCCTGCCGCCGGAGCGCCGCGACATCGGCTTCGTCTTCCAGAACTACGCCCTCTTCCCGCACATGACGGTGCGCGATAATGTCGGCTTTCCGCTGCGCTATCGCGGTGTGAAGGGTGCGGCGGCGGCGCGGCGTACCGAGGAGGCGCTGGCGATGGTCAAGCTCGACGGCCTCGGCGAGCGCCGGCCGGCGCAGCTTTCCGGCGGCCAGCAGCAGCGCGTGGCGCTCGCCCGCGCCATGGTGTTCAACCCGAAACTCATCCTGATGGACGAACCGCTCGGCGCGCTCGACAAGCAGTTGCGCGAGCACATGCAGATCGAGATCCGGAAGATCCAGCAGCGCCTCGGCATCACCATGGTCTATGTGACGCACGACCAGTCGGAAGCGCTCACCATGTCCGACCGCATCGCCGTCTTCCACGAGGGCCGCATCCAGCAGCTTTCCGATCCCGTCACGCTTTATAACCAACCGGAAAACCGCTTCGTTGCCGGCTTCATCGGCGACAACAACACGTTGCCTTGCGAATTCGCCGGCACCGAGAACGGTTTTGGCGTCGTGCGCATGCAGGACGGCACGCGGCTTCTGACGACGGGACTAGCCGGCCCACCGAACGCAGCCACGACCGTCTCGCTGCGCCCGGAGCGACTTGGCCTTGCCACCGGCAGGCCGGACGCGGAAAACCGCATCCCGGCGCGCGTCATCGAAAAAACCTTCCTCGGCGACCGCGTGCGACTGACGCTGGAAGCCTTTGGCACTGCGCAGATCGTCGCCTCCCTCCCCGCCGCAGAAGGCGGGGCAATCGTGCCGGGCAGCACCATCACCATGGCCTGTTTCGCCGCCGATTGCAGAACGCTGGCGAGGTAATCATGGCGCAAACCTTGTCCCTCACCGCACCGTTTTCTCAGCCAAGCCTCGGCGCCGCGCTCCGCCGGGCCGAGCGGCCGAACCGTCTTCGGGCGCTGGCGCTCGCGCTACCGGCGCTGCTCTTCCTGCTCGTCACCTTCGGCGCGCCGATCGGCCTCTTCCTCACCACTGCCATCGACAATCCGGAAGTGCACGAGACCCTGCCGGAGACGCTTCGCGCCCTCGATGGCTGGGACGAGCAGGCAACGCCCGGCGAAGAGGCTTTTGTGGCGCTGGCCGCCGATCTCGCCCGCGCCAAGGACGCCAACACGGCCGCCAGCCTCGGCAAGCGGCTGAACTATGAAAGCGCCGGCATGCGCAGCCGCATCATGTCCGTCGTGCGCCATCTCGGCAATTTCGAGGACGGCGCCCTCGCCCCGCAATTTGCCGCACTCGATCCCGTCTGGGCCGGCACGGACATCTGGGCCATCATCAAGCGCAACGCCACGCCCGTGACGCCCTATTATCTCCTCACCGCCGTAGACCTCGGCCAGGACGGCGCCGGTAACATCGGCCGGGTCGCGGACGACCAGGCGGTGTTCCTCGATATTCTCGGCCGCACACTGTGGATCGCCGGCCTCGTGACGATCGCGACGCTGCTGCTCGGCTTTCCGACGGCCTATGTCATTTCGCTGGCACCGGAACGCATTGCTGGCCTCATGCTCCTGATGGTGTTGCTGCCGCTCTGGACCTCGCTTCTGGTGCGCACGACCGCCTGGGTCGTGCTCTTGCAGACGGACGGCGTCATCAACCAGCTGCTTCTCGGCCTCGGCCTCACCACCGAAAAGCTGCAGCTCATGCTGACCCGCTTCGGCACCGTCACCGCGATGACGCACATCCAGCTACCCTTCACCATCCTGCCGATCCTCAGCGTCATGAAATCCATCCCGGAAGGGCAGATGCGGGCGGCGCGCTCGCTCGGCGCCCCGTCGCTGTCGGCTTTCTGGCGGGTCTATGCGCCGCAGACCTTGCCTGGGGTCGCGGCCGGCTGCCTGATGACCTTCATCCTGTCGCTCGGTTATTACATCACGCCCGCACTCGTCGGCGGCCCGCGCGACCAGATGCTGTCGAACTTCATCGCCACCTACATCAACCGCGACCTGAACTGGGGCATGGCGGCGGCCCTCGCCTGCCTGCTCCTCGTCATGACGCTTTCCATCTACCTGCTCTTCCTGCGCCTCGTCGGCGCGGAGCGCATCAAGCTCGGATAGAACCCATGTGGCTTCCCGCTTACGCAACCCGCAGCGAACGGCTCTGCCGCCTCGCCGTCGTCACCTTCGCCTTCGCCGTGCTGGTCTTCCTCATCGGCCCGCTCTTCGTCGTCTTCCCCTTGTCGGTCTCGAAGGACCCGTTCTTCACCTTTCCGATCAAGGATTATTCCTGGCGCTGGTATGCGGATTTCTTCGAGAACCCGCGCTGGACGCAGAGCCTGCTGAACAGCCTCATCGCCGCGTCGTTCAGCACCGCGCTCGCAACGCTGCTGGGCACGCTTGCAGCCCTCGGCATCAGCCGTCCGGGCTTTCCGTGGCGCAAGGCCGTCATGGCGCTGATGATCTCGCCGATGATCATGCCCGTCGTCATCGTCGCCGTCGGCGCCTACATGTTCTTCGGTTCGCTGGGGTTGACGGATACGCGCACCGGCCTCGTTCTGGCCCATGCGGCGCTTGCCATCCCCTTCGTCGTCGTCACCGTGCTCTCCGCGCTCTCGACCTATGATGCCAATCTCACGCGGGCCGGCGCCAGCCTCGGCGCCGGGCCGGTCAGCGTGTTCTTTGCGGTGACCCTGCCGCTCATCCTGCCCGGCATCGTCTCGGGGGCGCTTCTCGCCTTTGCCGTCTCCTTCGACGAGGTGATCGTCGCGCTGTTCCTCACCGGCGCCGACCAGCGCACCCTGCCCGTGCAGATGTTCTCCGGCATGCGCGACCAGATCAACCCGACGATCATGGCGGCGGCGAGCCTGCTCACCACCGTCTCGATCGCGCTCTTCGTGATATTGAACATGATCCGCCGGATGCGCCGGGCCTGATCAGGCGTCCCGGTTGCTCGCGAGAAACGCATCGGCGAAATGCGCGGCAAAACTTTCCGCGACGGGCGAACGCTTGCGATCCGAACTCAGATAGATGCCGACGACGACATCGGCGAGCCGCGGCAGGCCCAGCGTGTCATCGAGCGTCGCCAGCTTGTGCGGCACGATGCGCCGGGCAAGAACCGTATTGCCGAAGCCGGAGCCGACCGCGGCTTCCAGGCCCGCAAGGCTCGGGCTCGTATAGACGAGATCGTAGCCGCGGCCATCGCGCTGCAAGGCCGTCAGCATGGCGCGGCGATAGAGGCAGCCTTCCGGATAACAGACGATGCGCAGATTGGCGTTACCATCGGTGACGATCGAGGTCGTCGTCTCGCCGACCCAGGTGAGCGGTTCCTTCCAGGTCATGAAGGCACCCTCCGCCGGCCCATCCGGCGTCATCGCCACAACGATGTCGTAGAGTCCGTTGCGCAGGCCCTGCAAAAGCACATGCGAGAGGTCGCAGACGACCTCGAAGCGGAAATCATGGCCGCTGCGGGCAAGCTGCGGCATCAATTTCGGCAAAAAATGGTCGGCATAATCGTTGGGAATGCCGAGGCGGATCTTGCCGTGCTGGTCGCGCTTGGAAAGGCGCAGCACCATCTCGTCGTTCAGGGTCAGCATCTGCCGCGCATAGCTGGCGACGAGTTCGCCTGCCTCGGTCGGCTGGGCGCTGGCATCCTTGGCGAAGAGGGGAACGTTGAGCAGTTCCTGCAATTTCTTCATCTGCAGGCTGATGGCCGGCTGCGTGCGGCCGAGCTGCTCGGCGGCGCGCGTATGGCTGCGCAGGTCGATGACCGCGAGGAAAGTGCGCAGCAGATCGGTCGGAATGTTTCTCAAGAGGGCGGCACCGGCTTCAAAAAGGAAACGGGCCGATGGAGCGGCCCGTTCCAAATGTCCCGCGGACGGGTCAGGCGGGGAGGATATTCCGCTCCGGGCCGAAGGGGAAGCCCGTGATGTTCTCGCTGCCGTTTTCGGTCATGACAAGGATGTCGTGCTCGCGGTAGCCGCCCGAACCCGGCATGCCATCCGGAATGGTCAGCATCGGCTCCATCGAGACGACCATGCCCGGCTGGAGCACGGTGTTGATGTCCTCACGCAGTTCCACGCCCGCCTCGCGGCCGTAATAATGCGAGAGCACGCCGAAGGAATGGCCATAGCCGAAGGAACGGTAGCCAAGCAGGCCATGCTCGCGATAGATCTCGTTGAGTTCCGTTGCGACATCGCCGCAGCGCGCCCCGGGCTTCAGCAGGTCCAGGCCGCGGCGATGCACGGCGCAATTGATCTCCCAGATGCGCAGGTGCTCGTCGCTGGCATGATCGAGGAAGAGCGTGCGCTCCAGCGCCGTGTAGTAGCCGGCAATCATCGGGAAGCAGTTGAGCGAGAGGATGTCACCCTTCTGCACCCGACGCGAGGTCACCGGATTGTGCGCGCCGTCCGTGTTGATGCCGGACTGGAACCACACCCAGCTGTCCATCAGCTCCGCATGCGGAAAGCGGCTGGCAATGTGGCGCACCATGGCCTGCGTGCCGGCCAGCGCCACCTCATATTCCGGAACGTTTTCGCGCACGGCGCCGGCAACCGCGGCTCCGCCGATATCCGCCGTTTCCGCGCCCGCCTTGATCAGCGCGATTTCCTCGTCGGACTTGATCGTCCGCAGCCACATGGTCGGCGAGGCGATATCGACGAATTCGACGTCTGGAAAGGCCTCCTCCAGCAGGCGGCGTAGATCCACGCTCACCTGGTCGAACTCGATGCCGAGGCGCGTCGCGCCCGGCAGGAGCTGTTGCAGCGCGTGGAAGAAATTGTCGCGCTGCCAGTCCGTATAGGTGATGTTGTCGCCGAAGGTGCGGCGAAAGGGTTGGCCCGCATCGATGCCGGCGGAGACCGACGTCGCCTTCTGCGGCGTGATGACGAAGGCATAGCGGCGGCCGAAGGAGCAGTAGAGGAAATCGGAGAAGTAGCAGATATTGTGGTAGGAGGTGAGGATCGCCGCGTCGAGCTTCAGCTCCTCGAGAATGCGGCGCATGGCATTCTGCCGGCGCTCCATCTCGCCTGCCGAGAATGTCGGCCGCACCTTCTCGCCATTGTGCATCTCCTGCAACCGCAGAAGCTGGTTCGGCATCCCTCTCGCAAACATGTTCATTCGAAGACTCCCTTGACCGCGGCCAACCGCGCCGTTTGACGAGACCTAGGGTAGAAATCTTCGGGTCCGCTGGAAAATTAGAAGTTCCAATGGGGGCATAAGGGCCGGGCTTACCGACCGTCGGTGAACTGGATGAGATCCCAGAGATTGCCGTAGAGATCCGCAAAGACCGCGACCGTGCCGTAGTCCTCCTTCTTCGGCTCGCGCACGAAGCGGATGCCCCGCTCGGTATAGAGCGCATGATCGCGCCAGAAATCGTCGGTCGAGAGGAAGAGGAAGACCCGTCCGCCCGCCTGGTTTCCGATGAAGGCCTCCTGGTCAGCGGCAGACGCCCGCGCCAGGAGCAGCGACGTCTCGCCACCGCGCGGCCGCACCACGACCCAGCGCTTGTCCTGCTCGGGCTGGTAGGTGTCGTCGACCAGCTCGAAGCCGAGTTTTTCGACATAGAAGGCGATGGCCGCGTCATAGTCGCGGACGACGAGGGCGATATGCGCGATGCTTTGCTTCATTCCGGCTCCGGCAGCAGGGGTTTTGGCCGGGCAGATCAGCACGAGTTTCCGGCGGATGCCATCGTTTTCTCGCTAGCGCACGATGACCAGCGGGCCGATACGATGGGTGCTGACCTTCAGCGCCGTGCTCCGGGCTCTTCAGATCGCGCGCAGGATCGACGCGCGCCCGGCTATGCCTCGGACAGCGCCTTCGCCGCCACCTCCGCCGCATTCTCGGCCACTCGCCTGCCCGCTACCGCAGCCTGCACCGCGGCGGCCTTGGGTCGCTCGATCAAGCCTTCACCACGCTCGCGGTGTAGATTTCGTCGATCGTCCTGCCGAGGCTGGCGTCGAACTCGGCATCACTCATCGGCAGGCGCAGGTCTTCCGTCAGCGCACGTGAGAAGCTGGCGATCATGCCGTGGTTGCGGCTGAGCTTTTCGCAGGCATCCGCGCGGCTGTAGCCGCCCGACAGGGCCACGACGCGGGCGACCGCCTTGTGTGCGATCAACGGCTTGTAGAAATCCGCGACGGTCGGGATGGTGAGCTTGAGCATGACCTGTTCGCCTGCCGGCACGGCGTCGAGCTGGCGGGCGATCTCGTCGCGCAGGATCGCCTCGGCCTCCTCTTTCGTCGGACTTTTGATGGAGACTTCCGGCTCGATGATCGGAACGAGGCCGTGGCCGAGGATCTGCCGGCCCACCTGGAACTGCTGCTTCACCACGGCGGCGATGCCGGCCTTGTCGGCATGGGCGATCACCGAGCGCATCTTGGTGCCGAAAATGCCCTTCTTCACGGCGCGGGCGAGCAATTCGTCGAGATCGGGCATCGGCTTCATCACCTGCACGCCGTTCTCCTCGCCGGCCAGACCTTTGTCGACCTTGAGGAAGGGCACGACGCCGCGGTCTTCCCACAGATAGGAGGGAACCGGCTTGCCCTTGGCCTCGCCGTCCATGGTCTTCTCGAACAGGATGGCGCCGATCACCTTGTCGCCTGAGAAAGCGGGTGCCGTCATGATGCGCACGCGCATCTCATGCATCAGGCGGAACATCGCCTCGTCGCCGCTGTAATCGGTGTCGGCAATGCCATAGAGACGCAAGGCGCCGGGGGTGGAACCGCCGCTCTGGTCGAGGGCGGCAATAAAACCCTCCTTGCCGGACATCTGCGCCATCATCTTTGCGTCAGCCATGCTTCCCCCCCTTTTCGGACCGGCGCGTGGTGCGCTCGGCCACCCTGCTCTGCCAATTTGTTTAAAGCATAACCGACGACATCTTGTTCTCATACCCCTTGCCGAAATCGGCGCGCGTGGATTTTGCCGGCTCAAACCGAACGCATGTCGCTGGCTGGCGCGTAAAGAAACCTCACGCAGAAAGCAGGGTTCGCGTCAAAGCATGTCCCGAGTCGGCGAGGCCGTCGATAATGGTAAAGTGGTGTCTGTCCGGCTCGACGACCACGGAGGTGGTTGCACCCAAGCCCGTCCAGATGTTGGCGAGCAAGGCGTTCTGGCGCAGGAATTCCTGGCGCTCGCTTCCGCCCACCCAGCAGGTGATGCGGGCGTCTCGCATAGGCCGCAGCAGCGCGGGGCTTTCTGCAAGTGCCTCCGCTTCGTCGATGGCGAGCCTTTCGTTCATGGCGGTCGACAGGAGGGGGCGCAGATCGTGCAGGCCCGAAATCGAGACGACGTTGCGGATGCGCTGCTGGACATGAGACGCAAGCGGCGCGGTCGTGGTGATCATCCGGCTGGCGAGGTGGCCACCGGCCGAATGCCCGGTCAGGATCAGCGATCCATCGACCAGCCCTGCCGCTTCGCTGATGGCCGCCGCGACCTCCTTGACGATCTCCGCGATGCGGACCTCCGGGCAGAGCGTGTAGGACGGCATGGCGACGGCATAACCATTGGCCACGGCGCCTGCGGCCAGATGCGACCAGAAACTCTTGTCGAGCTGCAGCCAGAATCCGCCATGCACGAAGACGACCAGGCCCCTGGTCGGGCCTTCCGGGAAAAAGAGGTCCATGCGGTTTCGCGGGCGCTCGCCATAAGCAAGATCGAGTTTTGCCCGCCCGGCCGATAGCAGTACGCTTCGGAACGTCTCGGCCGGCGTCACCCACGCCTCGGGCCATCGTTCGCCGCGCGGGATGTTCACCCCGTTGGCATAGGCGTTGTCCCAGTCCGAAATGCGGTATTCCAGCATCGTTGCACCTCTCCCGTTGATGTGACCGGCGGGATAGAAATCACCCGGACGGCGGCCAAAGGCAATGCCACCGACGAAAAACTTTAGGCTTGAAATAATTTTTGACTGATGCAATGCTACGCCATGTTCAGCGTAGAAGTGGAGGTCTTCGCTGTGCCTATCGCAATCGATGACGTTTCAGCGACGACATGGCCCGTCGGCTCGGCGAAGCTGCGCCTTGCCGCCCGGACCCTCGCGACCGCAAAGAATCTAGCCGATGTCGGCAATGCCTGAACAACAGGCCCGGCACGAACAGGGGATGGCCGCCACATGCTTGGACCGACTGCACATGTCGACACGTTCACACGCGACAACCTGCCGCCGCCGCAGGAATGGCCGGATTTCCTGCTCGACGGCTTCGACTATCCCGACCGCCTCAACGCCGCCGTCGAACTGACGGATGCGATGGTTGCGAAAGGGGTCGGCGACCGCACCGCGCTGATCGGCAACGGGCGCCGCCGGACCTATAAGGAACTCTCCGACTGGACCAACCGGCTGGCCCATGCACTGGTCGAAAACTATGGCGTGAAGCCGGGCAACCGGGTGCTCATCCGCTCGGCCAACAACCCGGCCATGGTCGCCTGCTGGCTCGCCGCCACCAAGGCGGGCGCCGTGGTCGTCAACACGATGCCGATGCTGCGCGCAGGCGAACTCACCAAGATCGTCGACAAGGCCGAGATCAGCCTTGCGCTGTGCGACACGCGCCTGATGGACGAGATGATCGCCTGCGCCAAGGACAGCCACCACCTGAAGCAGGTCGTCGGCTTCGACGGCACCGCGAACCACGACGCCGAACTCGACCGGGTCGCCCTCGACAAGCCGGTGCGCTTCGAGGCCGTGCCGACCGGCCGCGACGACGTGGCGCTTCTCGGCTTCACCTCCGGCACGACCGGCGTACCGAAAGCGACCATGCACTTCCACCGCGACCTGATGGCGATCGCCGACGGCTACGCGCGCGAAATCCTCGGCGTGACGCCGGACGACGTCTTCGTCGGTTCGCCGCCGCTCGCCTTCACCTTCGGCCTGGGCGGCCTTGCGATCTTCCCGCTGCGCTTCGGGGCGGCGGCGACGCTGCTCGAACAGGCGACGCCCGCGCTGATGGTGGAGATCATCGAGACCTACAAGGCGACGATCTCGTTCACCGCGCCCACCGCCTACCGGGCCATGTTGAAGGCGATGGATGCCGGGGCGGACCTGTCGTCGCTGCGCGTCGCGATCTCGGCGGGCGAGACGCTGCCCGGTCCGATCTTCGAGGAATGGACCGAGAAAACCGGCAAGCCGATCCTCGACGGCATCGGCGCGACCGAAATGCTGCACATCTTCATTTCCAACCGCTTCGAGGACCGCAAGGCCGCCTCCACCGGAAAGCCGGTCGGCGGCTATGAGGCGAGGATCGTCGACGACGAAATGCGCGAAGTGCCGCGCGGCACGGTCGGCAAGCTCGCGGTGCGCGGGCCGACCGGCTGCCGCTACATGGCCGATGCCCGCCAGCGCGACTATGTCCGCGACGGCTGGAACCTCACCGGCGATGCCTTTTTCCAGGACGAGGACGGCTTCTTCCACTTCGCGGCGCGCTCGGACGACATGATCGTGACCGCCGGCTACAACATTGCCGGCCCCGAGGTCGAGGCGGCGCTGATCTCGCACCCGGAGGTGGCGGAATGCGCGGTGGTTGGCGCGCCGGATACCGAGCGCGGCCAGATCGTCGAAGCCCATGTCGTGTTGATCGCCGGCGTGCTTGCGGACGAGGCGACGATCAAGCGCCTGCAGGATCACGTCAAAGCGACGATCGCGCCGTTCAAATATCCGCGTTCGGTGAAGTTCGTCGAGGCCTTGCCGAAGACGGCGACGGGCAAGATCCAGCGGTTCCGTTTGCGGTCGGAGCATTGAGATGAGCGATCCCTACGACCCTTCGAAGGAAGGCGCACAAATGTCGTTCGAGGGACGCATGTCCTACAGCGACTATCTCAAGCTGGAGAAGGTGCTCACCGCGCAGGCGCCGCTCTCGAGCGCCCATGACGAGATGCTGTTCATCATCCAGCACCAGACCTCCGAGCTCTGGATGAAGCTTGCCCTGCATGAGATCAGCTCGGCGATCCGATCGATCCGCGAGGACCGGCTGGAGCCGGCCTTCAAGATGCTGTCGCGGGTTGCGCGCATTTTCGAGCAGCTGAACAATGCCTGGGACGTGCTGCGCACGATGACGCCCAGCGAATATACCGAGTTCCGGGATTCGCTCGGGCAATCGTCCGGCTTCCAGTCCTGGCAGTACCGGGCGATCGAGTTTTCCGCCGGCAACCGCAATATCGCGATGCTGCGCCCGCACGCCCATCGCCCCGACATCATGGAGAAGCTGGAGGCGATCCTCGCCGCCCCGTCGCTCTATGACGAAGCGATCAGGCTTCTGGCGCGCAACGGTTTCGATGTCGGGGAAGAGGCCCAGCGCAGCGACTGGCACGGGACGCGCAGCGAGAACGACAAGGTCTTTACGGCCTGGCAGACCGTCTACCGCAATCCGGAGCGCTACTGGATGCTCTACGAGCTTGCCGAAAAGCTGGTCGATTTCGAGGATTATTTCCGGCGCTGGCGCTTCAACCACGTCACGACCGTCGAACGCATCATCGGCTTCAAGCGCGGCACCGGCGGAACGTCCGGTGCTTCTTATCTCAAGAAGATGCTTGAGGTGGAGCTCTTCCCCGAATTATGGCATGTGCGTACGGATCTTTGATAGAACACGATAAAAATCGAACCATAATGAGGAGAACAGCATGAACCGCATCCTGGCAGCAAGCCTCTTCGGCCTCTCGCTCGCGACATCCGGCCTCGCCTATGCCGAGCCGGTGAAGATCGGCGTCATCACCACGCTTTCGGGCGGCGGTGCCGGCCTTGGCATCGACATGCGCGACGCCTTCACGCTCGCGATCAAACAATCGGGCAACAAGGACGTGGAACTGGTGATCGAGGACGATGCCCAGAAGCCGGAATTTGCGGTGCAGATCGCCGAAAAGATGATCCAGGGCGACAAGGTCGATCTCATGACGGGGATCATCTGGTCGAACCTCGCCATGGCCGTGGTGCCGAACGCGGTGGCGCAGGATGTCATCTACCTTTCGCCGAATGCGGGGCCTTCGGCGCTGGCCGGTGCGAACTGCAATGCGAACTACTTCAACGTCGCCTATCAGAACGACAATTTCCACGAGGCGATGGGCCAGTACGCCAACACGGACTACAAGAACGCGTTCATCCTCGCGCCGAACTATCCCGCCGGCAAGGATGCGCTGACCGGCTTCAAGCGTTTCTACAAGGGCAGCCTCGCCGGCGAGGTCTATACCCAGGTCGGCCAGACGGATTATGCGGCCGAAATCGCGCAGATCCGCGCGTCCGGCGCCGATTCCGTCTATTTCTTCCTGCCCGGCGGCATGGGCATCGCCTTCATGAAACAATATGCCCAGTCGGGCGTCGGCATTCCGGTCATGGGGCCGAGCTTCTCCTTCGACCAGGACGTGCTGCCGGCTATCGGCGACGCGGCGCTCGGCGTGAAGAATTCCGCGAGCTGGTCGCCGGACCTCGACAACGAGGCCAGCAAGGCCTTCGTCGAAAGCTTCAAGACCGAATATAACCGCCTGCCGTCGATCTACGCGGCGCAGAGCTGGGATACGGCAAACCTGATCCTGTCGGCGCTTTCCAAGGCGAGCGCCAAGGACAAGGACGCCTTCAAGGCGGCGCTCAAGGCCGCGGACTTCAAGTCCGTGCGCGGCGCGTTTTCCTTCAACACCAACCAGCACCCGATCCAGAACATCTATGTGCGCGAGGTGGTGAAGGATGGCGACGTGCTGACCAACAAGGTCGTTGCGACCGCCTTCGAAAACCACAAGGACGCCTACGCCGAACAGTGCGGACTGTAACGCCCTCGCACCTGCCATCGTCCGGCGTCCGGCTTTCATGCCGGCGCCCGGACGATGCCCATGCGATCCCGACCTGAAGCCAGGACCGACGCCGTGTTCACCGCACTCCTGATCGAACAATTGCTCAACGGGCTTCAGCTCGGCGTGATGCTGTTTCTGATGGCCGCCGGCCTGACGCTGATCTTCGGCGTCATGGGCCTCATCAACCTGGCGCATGGCTCGCTCTACATGATCGGCGCCTTCGCCTGCGCCACGGTCGCCGCGGCCACCGGCTCCTTCTGGCTCGGCCTGATCGCCAGCCTCGCGGCCGCTGCCGGCGTCGGCGCCCTCATCGAGGTCGCCGTCATCCGCCGGCTCTACGACCGCGACCATCTCGACCAGGTGCTTGCCACCTTCGCGCTGATCCTGATCCTGTCGGAAGGTGCGCGCTGGGCCTTCGGCTCGTTCCCGCTCTATCTGGACATTCCCCCGCAGCTTCAGGGCGCGGTGCCGCTGCCGGGCGGCGGCCAGTACCAGCTCTACCGCCTGGCGATCATCGCCGTCGGCATCGCCGTTGCGGCGGGGCTCTATCTTCTCATCTCGAAAACCCGGCTCGGCATGCGCATTCGCGCCGGCGAATCCGACCGCGAGATGATCGCGGCGCTCGGCGTCGATATCAGCACGCTCTATACGGTGGTCTTTGCGCTCGGCGCCGCGCTGGCGGGTTTTGCCGGCGCGCTGGTCGGCGCCCTCCAGTCGGTTCAGGTCGGCATGGGCGAACCCGTGCTCATCCTCGCCTTCGTCGTCATCGTCATCGGCGGCATCGGCTCGATCAAGGGCGCGCTTGTCGGCGCGGTGATCGTCGGCGTCGTCGACACGATGGGCCGCTTCCTGCTGCCCTCGCTTCTCGCGCTGACCATGCCCGCCTCGCAGGCCACCACGATCGGCGCGGCCCTGGCCTCTATGCTGATCTACGTCGTCATGGCCCTCATCCTCGCCTTCAGGCCGAGCGGCCTGTTCGCGGCGCAGTCTTGAGGACAAGATGACCCGCGAAACCACGATCAACCTGCTGCTCGCCCTCCTCCTGCTCGGCTTGCCGCTCTCCGCGACAGCGCTCGGCGAACCCTTCTATGTCACGCTCGCGACCCGCGTCGTCGTCCTTGCCCTCGCCGCCACCGGCCTCAACCTGGCGCTCGGGCTCGGCGGGCTGATTTCCTTCGGTCATGCCGCATTCTTCGGCCTCGGCGGCTATGTCGCCGGCATCCTGGCGACGCATGCCTTCAATGCCGAGCCGCTGGTGGCCGGCATTCCGGGCACGACGTCGATGCCGATCATCTGGCTGACGGCCGTGGTCATCGCCGGGCTCGTCGCGCTGCCGATCGGCATCATCAGCCTGCGCACCACCGGCATCTACTTCATCATGATCACGCTCGCCTTCGCACAGATGATCTATTATTTCGCCATCTCCTGGCCGGCCTATGGCGGCGAGGACGGCCTGTCGATTTATGTGCGCAACGCCTTCCCCGGCATCAACACCACGCAGCCCCTGCCCTATTTCCTGGTGTGCTTTGCCGTCCTGATGGTAACGCTGCTGTTGTTCCGCCTCGTCGAGGGCTCGCGTTTCGGCAGCGCCCTGCAGGCGGCGCGGCAGAACGGCACGCGGCTTGCCGCGGTCGGCATTGCGCCCTTCAACATCCGCCTCGTCGCCTTCGTGCTCTCCGCGATGATCACCGGCTTTGCCGGCGCGCTCTATGCCGATCTCAACCGCTTCGTCGGCCCCTCCATGTTTTCCTGGCACATGTCGGGCGAACTGATCGTGCTCATCATCCTCGGCGGCAAGGGGCGGCTGTTCGGCCCCGTCGCCGGCGCGATGATCTTCGTCTGCCTCGAATATGTACTCGGCGGCATCACCGAGCGCTGGCAGTTCTTCCTTGGCCTCATCCTGCTCGGCATCGTGCTTTTTGCGCGCGGCGGGCTCTTGGGCCTCATCTCGGGAAAGCCTCGTCATGCCTGAGCCCATTCTCGAAATCCGCGATTTGCGCAAATCCTTCAATGCGCTGAAGGCCACGGACGGGGTCAGCCTCGACCTCTATCCCGGCCAGATCCACGCCCTGATCGGACCGAACGGTGCGGGCAAGAGCACGCTCATCCACCAGATCGCCGGCTCGCTTGCCGCCGACAGCGGCACGATCCGCTTCCTCGGCCAGGACATCGGCGGGCTCGACATGGCGGCGCGCGCACGACTGGGCCTCGCGCGCAGCTTCCAGATTTCGTCGCTCGCGCAGGAATTCTCCGCGCTTCGCAATGTCATGCTGGCGGTGCAGTCCAGGCAGGGCAGCAGCTTCCGGTTCTTCCGGCAGGTCGCAAGCGACCGCAGCCTGATCGATCCCGCCATGGCCATGCTGGAGCGCGTCGGCCTTGCCGCCCGCGCCCATGTGCCGGCGGCGGAACTCTCCCATGGCGAAAGACGGCAGCTCGAAATCGCCATCGCGCTCGCCCTTTCGCCAAAAGCCTTCCTCTTCGACGAACCCATGGCCGGCATGGGACCGGAAGGCTCCAAGCAGTTGACCTCGTTCCTCGACGGCTTGCGCCACGAGGCGCCGATGCTGCTGGTGGAACACGACATGGACGCGGTTTTTGCGCTGGCAGACCGCATATCGGTGCTCGTCTACGGCCGCATCGTCGCGACGGGCACGGTTGATGAAATCCGCAGCGATCCCGAAGTGCGCCGCGCCTATCTGGGAGAAGCCGCGTGACCCTCCTCGACCTGAAGGGCCTTGAAACGTTCTACGGCGCGTCGCAGGCGCTGTTCGGCGTCGATCTCGATATTCGCGAAGGCGAAGTGGTGGCGCTGATGGGGCGCAACGGCATGGGCAAGACGACGACGATCAACTCGATCATCGGCCTCGTGCGTCCGCGCTCCGGCGTCATCAGCTTTGCAGGCAAGGCGATCTTCGGCATGCGACCCTACCGCATCGCGAGACTCGGCCTCGGCCTCGTGCCGGAGGGACGGCGCTGCTTTCCCAACCTGACGGTCCTGGAGAACCTGGTCGCCACGGCGCGCGGCAGCGAGTGGACCTTCGACAGGGTCGTCGACCTCTTCCCCCGCCTCGGCGAGCGGCGCGACCAATATGCCAAAACACTCTCCGGCGGCGAACAGCAGATGCTCGCCATCGGCCGCGCGCTGATGACCAATCCGCGCCTCCTCATCCTCGACGAGGCGACCGAAGGTCTCGCACCGGTCATCCGGCAGGACATCTGGTCGGCGATCCGCAAGCTGAAGGCCGGCGGCCAGTCGATCCTCGTCGTCGACAAGACGCTGTCGGAACTGCTACCCGTCGCCGACCGATGCTTCGTGCTGGAGAAGGGCAGGACCGTTTTCGAAGGCGCGCCGACGGCGCTGACACCGGAGCTTCAGGACCGTTATCTCGGTGTCTGATTCTCAGGCGGCCGGAATGCCGCCCGCGAGCGCCACAGAATAGGCCGCCGCGTCGATATTGCCGCCGGAGATCACGCAGACGATCTTGCCCGTCAGGTCAGGCCGCGCGATCGCGGCGGCGAGCGAAGCAGCGCCCGCACCCTCGGCGACGACTTTGGCCTTGCTGAACAGCAGCCGCATCGCCTCCGTTACCTCGGCGGGGCTGACGGCGATGGCGCCGTCGATCAGGTCGCGTGCGACGGGCCAGAGCTGCGGCACCAGCGAGGGACCGCCGATGCTCTTGATGAAGGACGGCCGGGTTTCGATCGTCACGATTTTCCCGGCCGCAAGGGCTGCGGTGACCGGGGCGGCATTGTCGTCTTCGACCGCGAAGACGCGCACCCGCGGGCAAACGGCCTTGACGGCGCTGGCGACCCCCGTGGTCATGCCGCCGCCACCATAGGGTGTCAGTACCACGTCGACGTCGGGCAGGTCCTCGACGATTTCCATGCCGATGGACCCGTTGCCGTTGAGCACCGCCTGGTCGGTCACCGGGTTGATCAGCAGTTCCGGCGCATCCGGCCGGTCCGCGCCGACAATATAGTCCCACCAGGTCTGCGCACTGACGAAGCGCACCGCGCCGCCAAGGTTCCGCACACCGTCGATCTTGGTCTGCGGCGCGCCGCGATACATGTAGGCCACCATCGGCACGCCGATGAGGCGCGCCGCCCAAGCCATGCCATAGGCCATGTTGCCGGAACTGGTGACCGCAACACCGTCCGTAAGCGTCGCGGGATCGCGGGACAACACGGCGTTCAGCGCCGGGCGCAGCTTGAAGGCGCCGATCGGTGACAGCGTCTCCAGCTTCAGGAAGATCTGCCGGTCCGGCAGCCCGAGGTCGAGTTTCACCAGCGGCGTGCGCGCAAGATGCGGCGCGATGCGCGCGCGCGCCTCGGCGATCTCCTCAAGCGTCGGACGACGTGGCGCGGTCATGGCGAAAATCCCGGATCAGGTGACGGCGGCACGCACGGCGAAGCGTGCGTCCTGCCATGATCCTGTGCGCAGGATGTCCTCCAGGATCACCACCGCCTGCCACACGTCGGCATAGCTGACATAGAGCGGCGTGAAGCCGAAGCGCATGGTGGAAGGGGCGCGGAAATCGCCGATCACGCCGCGGGCGATCAGCGCCTGCATGACCTCATAGGCGTTCGGATGGCTGAACGAGATCTGACTGCCGCGTTTTGCCCGGTCGCGCGGGCTTTCCAGTTCGAGACCATAGGCGCCGCATTTCACCTCGACGAGCGCGATGAAGAGGTCGGTGAGGCCGAGACTTTTTTCGCGCAGCGCCGCGATGTCGACCTCGTCCCAGATGTCGAGCGCGCCCTTCAGCGCGCGCAGCGACAGGATCGGCTGCGTGCCGCACAGGAACCGGCGGATGCCTTCGCCGGCCGCATAACGCTTTTCGAATGCGAAGGGCCTTGCATGGCCCCACCAGCCGCTGAGCGGCTGGCTGATGGCGCCGTGATGGCGTGCGGCGGCATAGATGAAGGCCGGCGCGCCGGGGCCGCCGTTCAGGTACTTGTAGGTGCAGCCGACGGCGAAATCGACATTCGCACCATCGAGATCGACCGGAAGCGCGCCTGCCGTGTGGCAGAGGTCCCAGATGACGAGCGCGCCGTTCTCGTGGGCTTTCTTCGTGAGCGCCGTCATGTCGCGCAACTCGCCCGACTTGTAGTTGACGTGGTTGACAAGAACGACCGCGACATCGCCGTCGATCAGGTCCCCGATGTCAGGCGCATCGACACCTTCGAGACGCAACGAGGCACCGGCACGCGTCGAGATCACGCCCTCGGCCATGTAGATATCGGTCGGGAAGCTGCCGCCCTCGCTGACGATAACCGACCGGTCGGGCCGGAGCGCCATCGCTGCGTGAAGGGTCTTGTAGATGTTGATCGACGTCGTATCGCAGACGACCGTCTGGCCGGCAGCGGCCCCGATCAGCCGCCCGACGCGGTCGCCGAGCGCAAGCGGCATGTCGAACCAGCCAGCGGTGTTCCAGCTGCGGATGAGGTCCTGCCCCCATTCCTCGGTGGCGGCTTTCTGAAGCTCGGCGAAGGCGGCATGCGAGGCGACACCCAAGGAATTGCCGTCGAGATAGATGAGCCCCGTCGGCAGGATGAAGCGCTCGCGCAGGGAACGCAGCCCATCGGCCGCATCCATGGCCTCGATTGCAGCGAAATCGGGAAGTTCAGTCATCACAGAATCCTATTCACGAACGGTTTCGCGGGCCGCCGCCGGCCCGCGGCTGCGCTTGAGGCTCGGCAGGGCCAGCATGGCCAAAACGAACAGGCCCGTCGCCAGCTTCAGGTCCGGCGGCGGCATGCCGGCGGCAAGGCAGAAGGAAACGAGCTGGTAGTAGACGATCGCGCCGACAAAGGGGGCGGCGAGCTGGCGCGGCACGCTGCTCTTGCCGACGATCGCCTCGCCGATCATCAGGGCCGCAAGCCCGTTGATCAGGATGCCGAGCCCCATATTGACGTCGGCAAAACCCTGCGACTGCACCATCAGCGCACCGCCGGCCGCGGAAAACGCGCCGGCAAGCCCGACGCCGCCGATCGTCGCGAGCCAGACATTGATGCCCTGCGCCTCCGCCATGTCCGGATTGGCGCCGACGGCACGCACCGCCGTGCCTTTTTCGGTGCGGAAATAGTGCAACAGCAGCGCGAAGACGAGCAGACCGATGGCCCCTGCCATCACGATCTTGCTCGCCGGAAAGCCGGGTTGCAGGAAGGGCACCCAGTCGAAGACGGTCGTCGAGCCGAAGACCGAGAGGTTCGAGCGGCCCATGATGCGCAGGTTGATCGAATAGAGCATCGTCATCATCAGGATGCCGGCGAGCAGGGTATGGATGCGGAAGCGCAGGTGGATGAAGGCCGTGCAGCAGCCGGCGACGAAACCGGCGAGGAGCGCAATGAGGATCGCCGCGACCGGCGACATGCCGGCGGCCATCAGCACGCCGCAGACGCAGCCGCCGAGCGGGAACGCGCCTTCGCTGGTCAGGTCCGGAAAGCTCAGCATGCGGAAGGGGATCATGATCCCCAGCACGACGAAGGCGAGGATCAGGCTCTGCGCCAGCGTGACGGGAACGAGCGCGATGAAGCTCGAAACGGTGTTTTGAAGAAGATCCATGGTCGTCAGCTCGCCAGAAACATGCGGTCGGTCTTGACGGAGAAATGGCCGATCAGGTCCGGCACCGTGATCGCGGTTTTCTCCCCGCCGGCGATTTCGAGGCGCACGCGGCCGGCATCGAGCATGATGACCCGGTTTCCGAAATCCACGGCATGCTGCATATTGTGCGTCACCATCAGGGTCGTCAGCTTCAGGGCCTCGACGGCGCGGATCGTCGCCTGCATGACGATGTCGGCGGTGCGTGGATCGAGTGCTGCCGTGTGTTCGTCGAGCAGCAGCAGTTCCGGCGAACCGCCGACCGCCATGATCAGCGACAGCGATTGCCGCTGCCCGCCGGAGAGCAATTCCACCCGCGTGTCGAGGCGATTTTCGAGGCCAAGCCCGAGCAGCGAAAGCCGCTCCCTGTAGGTGGCGAGCCGTGTCGGATTCAGGCCGCGGCGCAGCGTCCGCCTGGCGGCCCGCAGTTCCGCCAGCAGCATGTTCTCCGCCACCGTCATCGAGGCGGCGGTGCCCTTCATCGGGTCCTGGAACACGCGGGCAAGGCGCATGGCGCGCTTGTGCACGGGCATGGCGGTCACGTCGTCGCCATTGATGAGGATCTTGCCGCTGTCGAGGACGAGCGCCCCGGAAATGGCGTTGAGCATGCTGCTCTTGCCGGCACCGTTCGAGCCGATGACGACGCCGAAGTCTCCCGTTTCGAGGCGCAGGCTGAGATCGTTGAGCGCGATCTTCTCATCCGCCTGCCCCTTGTAGAACATCTTGCGGGCCGACCTGATTTCCAGCATTGGCTTCCCCCCCTTTATCGTTGGGTGACGGCGCTTGGCGCGCCGCCACCGGTTCCCCGATCAATCGATCAGGCAACCACAATCGGCGAGCGAGGCCGGCAGTTCGACGCCGAAAGCGGCGAGCGTTTTCTTCGAGATCAACGGCTTGTGATCCTCATAGGCCGGACGCCACGGGGCGATGGACTTGGGGTCCTTGCCCTTGAGGATTTCCGCCGCGATGCGGCCGGCGGCAAGGCCGACCTGTTCGTAGTTCACGGCAAAGCTCGCCGGAACGACACCGTCACGCACGGCACCGTCGTCGGAATTGACGATCGGGATGCCCGCCTGGCGCGCGGCGGCGGAGACGGCGGCGATGGCCGGCTGGAGCAGGTTGGAGGCCGGCGTATAGATCACGTCGGCCTTGCCGGCGAAGGAGGCGATGCGCTGCTGGATGTCGTTGACGTTGTCGACGCCGACATCCACGACCTCGAAGCCGGCCGCGGGTGCCGCTTCCTTGATCTTGTCGAGCAGCGCCGCATCGTTCGCCTCGCCGGGGTTATAAGGCACGCCGAAACGCTTGGCATTCGGCAGAAGCTTGTGGGTGAATTCCATCACCGCGGCAACGTCCTGAAGGTCCGTCGCGCCGGTCATGCCCTCGTCGCCGGCCTCCCAGGAGGGAACCAGCTTGGCGGCTACCGGATCGGTGACGGCGGAAAAGACGACCGGAATGCCGGAGCCGGCAAGCGCCTTCTTGGCGATCTGCGAGACAGGGGTGGTGATCGTATAGATCAGTTTCGGCTGTTCGGCCTGGAGCTTGGCGATCATCTGCGGCACCAGCGATGCGTCGAAATTGGTGTGGCTCTCCGAGTAGACGACGTCCGTTCCCTCGACGAAGCCGTTTTCAGCCATTGCCTTCTTGAAGCCGGCGATCGATGCGGAGAGCTGCGGATGTTCGCCGAAATTTGCGATGCCGATGCGGATCGGCTCGGCGGATGCCGTTGCGGCGCCGAATGCGAGCGCACCGGCAACGAACAATCCCGAAAACCACGTCTTTGTAAGCCTGCCCATGAAATCCTCCCAGATACGATAAGCGGCCGCCGTTCCTCAGCGGCTTGGCATGGATCATGGCGACGGCGTGCTTTCTTGTCAAACAATATATATAGTTTTGCGCGAGAGGCGAAACTATATATATTTGTCTGTAGTACAGGCAGACGCTAAGGGAACTTGATGCAAGATCTCGAGCAATCGACCAAAACGGAATCGGCCTACCGGCTGCTGCGACGCGACATCCTCACGACGCGGCTGCGGCCGGGTGCGCCGATGAAGCTGAGCGCGCTGCGCGACCGCTATGAACTCGGCTGGACGCCGCTGCGCGAAGCCCTGTCGCGGCTCGAGGCGGAAGGGCTGGTCACCGCGATCAGCAATCGCGGTTTTGCCGTCGCCCCGGTATCGCGCGAGGCGCTGGAGGATCTGACCCGCGCGCGCCTGGTCATCGAGGTCCCGCTTCTGCTCGAATCAATCGAGAACGGCGGCAGCGACTGGGAATCCGCCGTCGTCACCGCGCATTACCGGCTGTCGCGCTGCAGGATCGCCGTCGAGAACGCCGCCGAAAGCGAGATCGACGAGTGGGACGAGAAGCACACGGACTTCCACGCGGCGTTGATCAGCGCGGCGCGCTCGACCTGGCTGTCCCGTTTCCAGGCGACGATTTCCGACCAGCTCCGCCGCCATCATCGTTTCCTCGGCCTCGCGCCCACCCTGCGCGCCGCCGAAGGCATGAGTGAGGGTTATCAGGAGGCGGTCGCGGCGCTGCACGATGCCATGGCCATCGAGCACCATACCGAATTGATGGAGGCCGCCCTCGACCGGAACGTCGAGCGCGCCAAGACCCTGATGACCGAGCACATCGGCATTACGGTCCATGTCTACGATCAATCGAAATAATGGCGCCCCGCGCGCCTGTCCAAGAGAGCGAAACATCTCTAAAAGGCTAGGCGACATGAAAGCGGGTGTTTGGAATGACGGGTGAAGACAAGTTCGACATCTCGCCGGACTGGCTGGATGGAGAGACCAAGGTCCTCGAAGCGCCGCACGATCACCGCGCCGAGCTCCGGCTCTGGCTGCGCCTCCTGACCTGCTCGACACTGGTCGAGAGCGAGGTCCGGCGGCGACTGCGGGAGGAGTTCGACTCGACCCTGCCGCGTTTCGACCTGATGGCGCAGCTCGAACGCGCGCCGGACGGCATGGTTCTCGGCGAAGTCTCCAAGCGCATGATGGTCTCGCCCGGCAATATCACGGTGCTGGTGGAGCGGCTGACCGAGAGCGGGCATATCAGCCGCACGACGCTCGCGACGGACCGGCGCGTGCAGGTCATCGCGCTGACCGCCTTTGGCCGCGCCGAATTCGAAAAGATGGCGGCCCATCATGCCGACTGGATCTCCGACCTCTTCGCCGGCCTCGCGCCGACGGACAGCGGCGTGCTGATGGACGAGCTTGCCAAACTCAAGCGCTCGATCATCGCCTCCCTTGGAAAGGGCGCCTGAGGCGGTCTTTTCCTTTTCCGACGTCCCGTTGAAAACGGCACGCCCACGCATTCGGCTTGGACGCCTCCGCGTCTTCGCGTCAAAAACAATTTTAAGCTTGAAATTTCTCTTAAACGAGTCCACCCTGCTTTTCACAGTCCGGGATGCAGCCAACGACATCCCGAGCAGCGGAAGACGCAGCCGGACCTCGGGAGGAGAACGACATGCGGATTGTCTGTATCGGCGGTGGGCCTGCCGGCCTCTATTTTGCGCTGCTGATGAAGCGCCAGCACCCGGACCATCACGTCACCGTCGTCGAGCGCAACCGGGCCTTCGATACGTTCGGCTGGGGCGTGGTCTTTTCCGACGCCACCATGCAGTCGATGCGACAGTGGGACCCGCAGACGGCGGAGGCAATCGAAGTCTCCTTCAACCATTGGGACGATATCGAGCTGGTGTTCAAGGGGCGCAAGATCCGCACCTCCGGCCATGGCTTCGTCGGCATCGGCCGTCGCAAGATGCTCAATATCCTGCAGGATCGCTGCCTGGAACTCGGCGTCGAACTGCTGTTCGAGCGTGACGTGGAAAGCGACGAGGAATTTCCCGACGCGGACCTGATCATCGCCTCGGATGGCGTCAATTCGCGCATCCGCACCAAATATGCCGCGGTCTTCCGGCCCGACATGGTCGTCAGGCCGAACCGCTATATCTGGCTCGGCACGAACAAGCTGTTCGACGCCTTCACCTTCGATTTCCAGCGCACCGAACACGGCTGGTTCCAGTCGCATATCTACCGCTTCGACGACACGACCTCGACCTTCATCGTCGAGACCACGGACGAGGTTTTCAAGGCCCACGGGCTCGACAAGATGGACCAGGATCAGTCCATCGCCTTCTGCGAAAAGCTTTTTGCAGAAACCCTCGACGGCCACAGCCTCATGACCAATGCGAGGCACCTGCGCGGCTCCGCCTGGCTGAATTTCGGGCGGCTGATCTGCGACAAGTGGAGCCATTTCAATGGCAACAGCAATGTCGTGCTGATGGGCGACAGCGCCCACACCGCCCATTTCGCCATCGGCTCGGGAACCAAGCTCGCCATCGACGACGCAATCGAGCTGACCCGGCAGTTCGATAGCCTCGGCCATGACGAGGCAAACATCCCCGCCGTGCTCGCCGCCTACGAGGACGTGCGCCGCATCGATGTCGCGCGCATCCAGAATGCGGCGCGCAACGCCATGGAATGGTTCGAGGTCGTCGGCACGCGCTATGCCGACACGCTGGAGCCCGAGCAGTTCATGTATTCGATGCTGACCCGCTCGCAGCGCATCAGCCACGAGAATCTTCGCCTGCGCGACAGGGTATGGCTGGAGGGCTTCGAGCGCTGGTTCGCCGAACGGGCGGGCGCCGAACCCATGGCGAACGGAGCAGTCCCGCCGCCGATGTTCACGCCCTTCAGGATCCGCGGCCTGACGCTTCGAAACCGCATCGTGGTCTCGCCCATGGCGATGTATTCGGCGACGGACGGGCTGCCGGGCGATTTTCACATGGTGCATCTCGGCGCGCGCGCCATGGGGGGTGCCGCGCTCGTGTTTCCGGAAATGACCTGCGTGTCGGCCGACGCCCGCATCACGCCCGGCTGCCTCGGCCTGTGGAACGACGAACAGGCGCAGGCGTTCAAGCGCATCGTCGATTTCGTCCACCACCAGACGCCGGCCAAGATCGGCCTCCAGCTTGGCCATGCCGGGCGCAAGGGCGCCACGAAACTCGCCTGGGAGGGCATCGACCAGCCGCTTGCCGAAGGAGGCTGGCCGCTGATCTCCGCCTCCGCCCTGCCCTATCTCGCGCATTCGCAAACGCCGCGCGAAATGACCCGCGCGGACATGGACCGTGTCATCCGGGACTTCGTGCAGGCCACGGAACGGGCCCGCGACATCGGTTTCGACATCATCGAACTGCATGCCGCGCACGGCTACCTGCTGTCGAGCTTCCTGTCGCCGCTGACCAACCGGCGCACCGACGACTACGGCGGCGACCACGCGGCCCGCGCCCGCTTCCCGCTCGAAGTGTTCCACGCCATCCGCAGGGTCTGGCCGCAAGACAAGCCGATCTCGGTGCGCCTGTCGACGCATGACTGGCACGAGGGCGGCAACACGCCGGAGGATGCGGCCATTTTCGCCGGCCTGTTCAAGCAGGCCGGCGCCGACCTGATCGACTGCTCCTCCGGACAGGTGGTGAAGGAGGAAAAGCCGGTCTACGGCCGCCTGTTCCAGACGCCTTTCTCCGACAAGATCCGCAACGAAATCCAGGTGCCGACCATCGCCGTCGGCGCAATTTCCGAGGCCGACCATGCCAATTCGATCATTGCGGCCGGCCGGGCGGACCTCTGCGCCGTCGCCCGCCCGCATCTCGCGGACCCGTCCTTCGTCCTGCACGAGGCGGCAAGGATCGGTTACGAGGGGCAGCCCTGGCCGAAACAATACCACTCCGCCCGGGCGCAATATGTCAACAACCTCGCCCGCGCGGCAACGACGGCGGGCAAGCCATGAGCAAGCGGCACGCTCTCGTCACGGGTGCCGGAAGCGGCATCGGCAAGGCGATCGCGCTCGCCTTGGCGGCCGACGGTCATGTTGTAAGCCTCGCCGGGCGGCGGCGGGCACCGCTGGAGGCCGTGCGGGACGATATTCGCGCGGCGGGCGGAGAAGCCTTCATCCACGACGGATTCGACGTCAGCGACGCTGCCTCCGCCGAGCGCGGCATCGCGGCCGCCATCGCGGAAGCCGGCGACATCGCCGTCCTCGTCAATTGCGCCGGCGAAGCGCCCTCGGCCCCCTTCGAAAAGACCGACCTCGCGCTCTGGCAGCGGGTCCTTTCCATCAACCTGACCGGCGTCTATCTGGTGACGCATGCCGCACTCGCCTCCGTACGACGGGCCGGAAACGGCCGGATCGTCAATGTCGCGAGCACGGCGGGCCTCACCGGCTATGCCTATGTGTCCGCCTATTGCGCGTCAAAACATGGCGTCATCGGCCTGACGCGTGCGCTGGCGCTCGAGCTTGCGCGCACCGACGTCACCGTCAATGCCGTCTGCCCCGGTTTCACCGACACGCCGCTTATCGACGGCGCGCTCGACACGATCAGCCAGAAGACCGGCCGCACGCGCGAGGATGCGCGCGCCAGCCTTGCCCGCGCCAATCCGCAGGGCCGGCTGGTGACGCCCGGCGAGGTGGCCCACACCGTCTCCTGGCTCGTCTCGGAAAAGGCCACCGCAATCACCGGCCAGGCCATCGCGGTCGCCGGCGGCGAAATTCTCTAGGGATATCGGACATGACGAACCCCATGCAGGCCAAGAAGCGCCCCTTCAAGGACCACGCGGCAAAACACTTCCTGTTCGAAACGGATGCCGGCGGCCGCGTCGCGACGATCACGCTCAACCGCCCGGACAAGAAGAACCCGCTGACCTTCGAAAGCTATGAGGAGCTTGGCGATCTCTTCCGCTCGCTGACGCGCGCCAGCGACGTGCGCGCCGTGGTGCTGACCGGCGCGAAGGACAACTTTTCCTCCGGCGGGGACGTGTTCGAGATCATCGAGCCGCTGACGCGCATGGAAATGCCGGACCTTCTCGACTTCACCCGCATGACAGGCGAGCTGGTGCGCCAGATGCGCGCCTGCCCGCAACCGATCATCGCCGCCGTCGACGGCATCTGCGCCGGCGCCGGCGCCATCCTGGCCATGGCCGCCGATTTCCGCGTCGCGACGCCGGAAGCCAAGACCGCCTTCCTGTTCACCCGCGTCGGGCTTGCCGGCGCGGACATGGGCGCCTGTGGCATTCTTCCGCGCATCATCGGCCAGGGCCGTGCCGCCGAACTGCTCTTCACCGGCCGCGTCATGAGCGCGGCGGAGGGCTTGAACTGGGGTTTTTATAACGCCCTGCACGAGCGTCCCGCGCTGCTGGCCGAAGCACAGCACTTCGGCCGCACCGTCGCCGACGGCCCCTGGTTCGCCCATGCGATGACGAAAAAGATGCTCGACCAGGAATGGGCAATGGGCATCGACCAGATGATCGAGGCGGAAGCGCAGGCCCAGGCGATCTGCATGGCGACGGGCGACTTCCAGCGGGCCTTCGAAGCCTTTGCCGCCAAGGCGAAGCCCGTCTTCCAGGGAAGCTGATCATGCGCGCGCCCAACCGCGACCATCTCGACTGGCCGTTCTTCGACGAGAGCCACCGCGCGCTTGCGAAAGACCTCGACAGCTTCGTCGCTGAAGGCGGTCTCGACGGCGTCGATCACGGCAATGTCGACAATGCCTGCCGGCATCTGGTCGCGGCGCTCGGCGCCGCAGGCTTCCTGCGCCACTGCGTGCCAAAAACGTTCGGCGGTGCGAGCGAGGCGATCGACAGCCGGGCGCTCTGCCTCGTCCGCGAAACGCTGGCCTATGCCGACGGGCTCGCCGACTTCGCCTTCGCCATGCAGGGCCTCGGCACGGGTGCGATCAGCCTGTCCGGTTCGCAAGCGCTGAAGGAAAACATCCTGCCCAAGGTCGCGGCCGGCGAATGGATATCCGCCTTCGCGCTGTCCGAACCCGATGCGGGATCGGACGTCGCCGCCATGGCCTGCGCCGCCCGGCGCGACGGCGACGATTTCGTGCTCGACGGCGAAAAGACCTGGATTTCCAACGGCGGCATCGCCGATGTCTACACGGTCTTTGCCCGCACCGGCGAGGCGCCCGGCACGCGCGGCATCTCCGCCTTCGTCGTCTTCGCCGATACGCCCGGCTTTACCATTGCCGAGCGCATCGAGACAATCGCGCCGCACCCCCTCGCGCGCATCCGCTTCGAAAACTGCCGCATCCCCGCCACGCAGCTTCTCGGCAGCCCGGGCGAAGGCTTCAAGATCGCCATGCGCACGCTCGACATTTTCCGCCCCTCCGTCGCCGCCGCCGCGACCGGCTTTGCCCGCCGCGCGCTCGATGAGGCGGTGGCGCATGCCAAAAGCCGGAAGATGTTCGGCGCGACACTTTCCGATCTGCCGACGGCGCAAAGCACGCTCGGTGAAATGGCGACCGCCATCGACGCCGCAGCGCTTCTCACCTGCCGCACCGCCTGGAAGCGCGACGTGCAGAAGCTGCCGACGACGCGCGAAGCCGCGATGGCGAAGATGACCGCAACGGAAAATGCACAATGGGTCATCGACCAGGCGCTCCAGCTTTTCGGCGGCCGCGGCGTGCGCACCGGCGAGATCACGGAGCGGCTCTATCGCGAGATCCGGGCGCTACGCATCTACGAGGGCGCGACGGAGGTTCAAAAGCTCATCATCGGCCGCGAGCTGATGAAGGACGCTACACGATAATGGGGGCCCCATGTTCACGATCACGAAGCCGCTGCGGTTCGGAGATTGCGACCCTTCGGGGATCGCCTATTTCCCGTCCTACCTCAACATCCTCGTCGGCGTGCTGGAGGACTTCTTCGCCTCGCTCGGCTTCCCCTGGCGGGCGATGAACGACGAGCGGCGGATGAGCGTGCCGACAGTGCGCCTCGACCTCACCTTCGTAAGTCCCGGCTTTCAGGGCGACGCGCTGGATTTCGCGCTCGCGGTCCGCGCCATCGGCCGCGCCTCGCTCGATCTGGAACACACGGTTTCGGCGCGGGACACCGTGCTGTGGACGGCCAGGCACCGCATCGTCGCCGCCTCGATCGACACCAATGCCTCACTTGCCTGGCCGGACGATATCCGCGCCGCGCTGACACAACAGCTGGAGATGCCCCATGCACACCATCCTGCAACCTGAAGGCTGGGCAAAGCCCATCGGCTACGCGAACGGCGTGGCGGCGACGGGCCGCACGCTCTTCGTCGGCGGCCAGATCGGCTGGAACGAACGCTGCGAATTCGACACCGACGATTTCGTCGAGCAGGTGCACCAGACGCTGAAGAACGTCGTCACCGTGCTCGCCGCGGGCGGCGCCGAACCGCACCACATCACGACGATGACCTGGTACTTCACCGACAAGCAGGAATATCTCGGCAATCTGCGCGGCATCGGCCAGGCCTATCGCGACACCATCGGCAGGCACTACCCTGCCATGGCGGCCATGCAGGTGGTGGCCCTTGTCGAGGACCGCGCCAAGATCGAGATTCAGGCCACGGCCGTCATCCCCGCGTGAGGCTTTGCGAAATGCCCGAGATGCGTTTTTCCGAGAGCGTTTCCGCCCGTCTTGATGACGGCGTGCTCGTCGTCGCCATCGACAATCCGCCCGTCAACGCCCTGTCGGCGCATGTCCGGTCCGGCCTCATCGCAGCGCTGGATCATGCCACGGTTGCGGCGGAGATCGCCGGCCTCGTCATTTCTGGCGCCGGCCGCACCTTCATCGGCGGGGCGGATATCAAGGAGTTCGGCCAGCCGATGGTCGAGCCGACGCTTCCGCAGGTAATCGACCGCATCGAAAGCTTCGAAAAACCAATTATCTGTGCCGTGAACGGCGCTGCACTGGGCGGCGGCTGCGAAGTCGCACTTGCCTGCCATGGCCGCATTGCCGGCGAGACCGCCTCGTTCGGCCTGCCGGAGGTGAAACTCGGCATCGTTCCGGGCGCCGGCGGGACGCAACGCCTGCCGCGCCTGATCGGTCCCATCGCCGCCATCGACCTCATCGGGACGGGACGCGCGGTGAAGGCGGGCGAAGCCGTCGCGCTGGGTCTTGTCGATGTCGCCGCCGCCGACCCCCTCGCCGCAGCGATCGCGGCGGTGCGTGAAAATGCGCGACGGCCACTTCGCCGGACCGGCAGCATCGAGATGCCCGCAGCCGATGCCGCCGCCGTCAGCGCAGCTGAGGCAAAGGTGCTTGCCAGGAGCCGAGGCCAGCTGGCCCCCGCGGAGGCCGTCCGCCTCGTCAAGTCGGCAAACCAGCTCGACCTTGAACAGGGTTTGGCGGAAGAGCGCGCCACGTTCCTGCGTTTGCGCG
>NZ_DASYHH010000018.1:0-93791 GCF_035998705.1 Shinella sp.
CAGGCCGAGCGGATGACGAGGCCGGCGACCAGCACCGAGAGAAATGGGTCAAGGATGCTCCATCCGGTGAGCATGATGCCGATGGCCGCAGCAATGGCGCCGACCGATCCGAGAAGGTCGCCGACGACGTGAAGGAGCGCGACGCGCAGGTTGCTGTCACCGCTGTCGCCGGACCATAGCGCATAGGCGCCGACAAGGTTCACGAGGAGACCGATGGTCGCGACAACGAGCATCGGACCGGCGAGGATCTCCGCGGGCTGGTTGATGCGCTGCACCGCTTCCCAGGCGATCCACTTTAAACCAAGACTGTCTGTTCGTTCTGTAAGCGGGGTTCTTGGCGAGCTGGCTACGGCATATTCTTCATCATTTCTGGTGTCATCGGCATCATATTCGCGTTAAGGTGGTACATGATCCACAATGAGCCGGAAACCGCGATAAAGATGATGACGACGGTGAAAATTAGCGCCATTAGCGTCCATCCGTCTTCCGCGCGGGAGTTCATATGCAAGAAGTAGATCATGTGGACCACGATCTGCACCACAGCGAAGAGTATGATCAAGACGCCCGTCGCGGTCTTGTTTTCAAGGACATTACCCATCACCAGCCAAAACGGAATCGCAGTCAGTATCGCAGCAAGTAGGAAGCCCGTTACGTAGCCACGAAAGGACCCATGCGTCCCGCCATGGCCGAGCCCACCGTGTTGATGGTCATGATCATGGTTGCCGTGCGCGTGGGCGTGTGGATTCGAACTCATATCAAAACTCCCATCAGGTAGACGACGGAAAACACGCCCACCCAGACTACGTCGAGGAAATGCCAGAACATGGAGAGGCAAGAGAGCCGCCGGCAGTTTTCCGAGCTCAGTCCATACCTGGCGATTTGCACCATCAGCGTCACAAGCCAGACAATGCCAATGGTGACGTGAAGGCCGTGTGTTCCAACGAGGACGAAGAAGGCCGACAGGAAGCCGCTGCGCTGCGGCGTGGCCCCCTCCCCGATCAGCTTGATAAACTCGTAGAGTTCCAGCCCGATAAAGGCGAGGCCGAAGAGACCAGTAACGGCCAGCCAGAAAAGCGTCTCCGATCTGGCGCCACGCTCCATCTGCAGCATGGCGAAACCGAAGGTGATCGACGACAGAAGCAGGAATGCCGTATTGATGGAGACGAGCGTCAGGTCGAACAGGTCGGCCGGCGACGGGCCTGCCGCATAATTGCGCCCGATCACGCCATAGGTGGCGAATAGGACGGCAAAGATCAGGCAGTCGCCCATCAGATAAATCCAGAAGCCCAGGCTGGTGGCATTTTCCGGATGACGTTCCTGTTTCTGGTAGAATTCCGGCTTTACCGACGAAGTGTCGTGAGTTTGGTTCATGGTCTCATGCCCTTCCTGCAAGCAGGTCGGTGCGGGCGGCCTCCGTCTCGACGACCGTCTCGACTGGGATGTGGTAGTCCCGCTTGTAATTGAAGGTATGGGCAATCGCGACGCTCATGAGCGCCACGAAGGACAGCGCCGCCAGCCACCAGATGTACCAGATCAGCGCGAAAGCCAGAACGACGCTAAGCCCGCTGAGAACAACGCCAGTACCTGTGTTTTTCGGCATATGGATGGCCTGGAAACCATCGACCGGGCGTTCATGACCTCGCTCTTTCATATCCGACCATGCATCGAGGTCATGAACGATTGGAGTGAAGGCGAAGTTATACTCAGGTGGAGGGGATGAGGTGGACCATTCGAGCGTGCGGCCATCCCATGGATCGCCTGTCTCGTCCTTCAGTTGATCACGTTTCACATAGCTGACGAAGAGTTGGACCAGGAACGCCACGATGCCGAGCATAATCAGGAAAGCGCCAAAAGCTGCAATGATGAACCAGATCTGTAGCGACGGATCGTCGAACTGGCTGACGCGGCGAGTGACGCCCATCAGGCCAAGCACGTAGAGCGGCATGAAGGCAAAGAAGAAACCGATCTGCCAGAACCAGAAGCTCAGCTTGCCCCAGAAGGGATCGAGCCTGTAGCCGAACGCCTTAGGCCACCAATAGACAATGCCCGCGAGCAGACCGAACAATACACCACCGATAATCACATTGTGGAAATGGGCAACCAGGAACAGCGAATTGTGGAGCACGAAATCCGCGGGAGGAACGGCAAGAAGCACACCTGTCATACCTCCAATCACGAATGTGACCATGAAGCCGATCGTCCAGTACATGGGCAGCTCGTAGCGGATGCGGCCTCGATACATCGTGAACAGCCAGTTGAACATCTTCGCACCGGTCGGGATCGAGATGATCATCGTGGCAATGCCGAAGAAGGCATTGACAGAGGCGCCTGAACCCATCGTGAAGAAGTGGTGTGCCCACACGAGATAGGACAGGATGGTGATGACGACGGTCGCGTAGACCATCGAGGTGTATCCGAACAGGCGCTTGCCGGAGAAAGTCGATACGACTTCCGAGAAAACGCCGAAGGCCGGCAGAACGAGGATGTAGACCTCCGGATGGCCCCAGATCCAGATGAGATTGATATACATCATCGAATTGCCGCCAAGATCATTCGTGAAGAAATTTGTTCCCACGTAACGGTCGAGCGAAAGAAGGGCGAGCGTCGCCGTAAGGATAGGGAACGTCGCGGCGATCAGGATGTTGGAGCAAAGCGAGGTCCATGTGAAAACCGGCATCTTCATGAAGGACATGCCCGGCGCGCGCATCTTCACGATGGTCGCGATGAGGTTGATGCCAGACAAGGTCGTCCCGACACCGGCCACCTGTAGCCCCCAAATATAATAATCGACGCCGACGCCGGGACTGTAGTCCGCGCCGGAGAGCGGCGGATAGGCGAGCCAGCCCGTACGGGCGAATTCCCCAACGAAGAGCGACATCATCACGATGATGGCTCCGCCCACAGTCATCCAGAAAGAGAAGTTGTTGAGGAAGGGGAAGGCGACATCGCGGGCGCCGATCTGCAGCGGCACGACATAATTCATCAGGCCAGTGATCAGCGGCATGGCCACGAAGAAGATCATGATGACGCCATGCGCCGTAAATATCTGGTCGTAGTGGCTCGGCGTCAGATAACCCTCGTTGCCGCTGAAGGCAATCGCCTGCTGGATGCGCATCATGATCGCATCGGCAAATCCCCGTAGCAGCATCACGAGCGCGAGGACCACGTACATGATCCCGATCTTCTTGTGATCCACGCTGGTGAACCACTCCCTCCAAAGGTAGCCCCAGAGCTTGAAGTAGGTGACGGTACCGAGGATCGCGGCGCCGCCGATGGCGACGACGATGAAGGTAACCATGAGGATGGGCTCGTGCAGGAAGGCAAGGGACTCCCATGACAACCTGCCGAAAATGAATTCCATTATGCTGATGTTCGTAGGCATTCGTGTTTCCAGTATCTGTCAACCGATGGTCATGGATTGGAGATGTCATTGGTTGGCGCGAATGAGACACCTTGCGTGCTGTTTTTTGCCGGGACACTACCGTCCATGACCGTGCCGTTTGGCATGACATGGCCAACTGCTGCCTGGCTCGCTTCCGACGCGGTCATGGCGCTTCGGTCGTCAGTGACCGCACTTGCTTCGGAGGCTGATCCTGTTACGGCATCGTCCTGAATTCCGTCGGCCTCGGGTGTCAAAGGCGGATAGAATACATCGAGACCTCTGAGCGGCGCGCGGCGCGTATCGTAGTCGAGCCTCTCCCTGTTCTTCTCGCTTTCGAGACCGCCACCGCCCATCTTGTCGATATGCATCATCTGGTTCATGCACATCGTGCCGGGGGTGGCGCAGAGATTCAGGATCGAATCGTAGAGTCCGCTGTCGACGCTGGCGTAGTAACGCACTGGCTCCTTGATGCTCGGCTTTTCCAGCTTCATATAGCTGTCGCGATTAAGCGTGGTGCCTACCCGCTTCACTTGCGTCACCCAGGTGTCGAAGTCAGCCTGGGTCAAGCCGCGGAACTTGAAGCGCATCTGCGAAAAGCCGCCGCCGCTGTAATTGGCCGAAAGCCCCTCGTAGTCACCAGGAACGTTCATGACCGCATGGAGACGTGTCTGCATGCCCGGCATGGCATAGATCATGCCCGAGAGCGCCGGAACATAAAAAGCGTTCATGACCGATGATGACGTAATCTTGAAGCTGATCGGAACGTCCACCGGCGCTGCGAGTTCGTTGACTGTAGCGATGCCATATTCCGGGTAGAAGAACAGCCACTTCCAGTCGAGCGCCACGACTTCCACGGTCATGGTCTTTGTATCTTCCGTGACCAGCCGTTGCGCATCGATCCGGTCGAGCGGACGATAGGGATCGAGTTTGTGAGTGCTGATCCAGGTGATCGCACCAAGCACGATGATGATGGCCAATGGCGCCGACCAGATCACTACCTCGAGAGCAGTCGAATGGTGCCATTTGGGGTCGTATTTCGCCCTTTTGTTAGACTGGCGATAGTGCCAAGCGAAAAAGAGGGTGAGAAACATCACCGGTACGATGATGAGCAGCATCAATAGCGTCGAGACAACGATAAGATCCGCTTGTTGCCTTGCGATATCGCCTGAAGGCGACATGACGACCATTTTGCAACCGCCCAGCAGGAGCAACAGCGGGACGACAACGGCAAGGCGAACGAACTTCTTGGAGAGAAGCACTTCTGACTCCCTGGAATTAACCTCGGGTCTTTGAATGAAAGAGGTTCCCGGTTGCCCCGGTGGCGTCTGTCCGCAATGGTACACCCGAGGCACGGAGCTGCCGGATGACAGATTCCGGAACAATGGGCGCAATGCGGCGAAGCCGGCTACAAGCGCAAGGCTTGACGGGCTGCCGGGTTATTCGCTTTTTTTACGACTTTGGAGGGTGTGGGATCAGATAGTACTGGTTCTCGAACCGCGGTTGCGCGGGGAGGATGAAGGCAAGCTTCTCGCATGCCTTATGCTCGTTCAAGTCGACATAAGCAGACGGCTGCCAGTTCCGAACATGTTGGTCGGCATCGGAAACGGCCAAAACCTTACTCTCGGGAAAGAGCCTGGTTTCGTTGGCGTTCAGCGCAACCACGATCTGAAGAGAGGAACCATCGATATGCGGCTTCGCAAAAGCATTGCCTGAGACGACCTGGAAAGAGATCATCAACAGAAAAATCACGATCTTCCGGCCGACCGACATCATGTTGCATGTCTGCTCATAGTGATAAAACAAGGCGAGGATTTATCAAAGAAGCCAACTCAAAAAAAGCAGGATATCTCGCGTGCGCCAATTTGTCCGAAACATGTTGCCGGGATCCGGAAACCATTGCTCTACCTTGGATCGCGATTGACCGTTCGATTCTCACGCGGCATGAACACGATCGAGAGCGGGTGTTGTCAGCGCCATAGACAATCGTAACAGTGGGTCCGGACACGTCCTCAAAGCGGTGAGTTCGGGAAGTCGGCGGCGCTACTTGACGCTACCGACGGCGTCGGCACGACCGTCCTGCAGTTTGATCCACTTGCCGGCATCGGCTGAGGACTGACGCTTCAGATATCGGTACTCGGTGTCCGACCAGAGCAGGATCTTGTTGCGCATATTGTCGAGCACGAAATCGCCGCGATCGGTACGAAGGGTCAGCACCGCGTGGCCCTGTCCGCTCGGCTGAACAACGACGGTGATCAGCAAGTTGGAAGGCGAGATCCCGGCCTCGATAAGCTTCTTACGCTTAATCAGAACGTAATCCTCGCAGTCGGCGGCACTTTGCGGGTAGGTCCAGAGTTCTTCAACGCCGTAGATTTCCATGTCCGTCAGTGGCAGATAATCCACGTTCGCGTTATAGTTCACGTTGACGATAGTCTTCCAGTTTTCCTGTGTTAGAGCCATCGGGCCCTTGTCCTCGCCGTTGGGCTGGCATTCTTCGGTATATTTCTTGCAGAATGTATAGTGGCCGATCGGCTGGCTAGTCTTGCCAGCGAGTTCCATCGCCGCGGGAAGGGCCATGGCCTGTGCGGCGACCATGGAGAAAAGAAATGCGAGTGCACTGACCTTGATTGTTTTTGTCATTGTTCTGTCCTCGTTCAATAATGGGACAATGACATTGATACTTTGATCTTGCGCAAAAATTAGAAGAATAATTTAGTTTAAATCAAGGTAGAACATGCACTAAATGAAAATAAAACATCAATCAAATTTAATCAGTATTTGAATTACTTTTGATTCAAATTTTAGGAAAATTCTCGATGTGCTAGACGAAGCCAGCTGACATTTATATAACTGAATTTAAAAAGCTTTTTCCAAATCGGACAACATCGCTATTTCCCAGAAGACAGAGCCCTTGCTCCAAAGGAAGGCAACCCGTCAGCGCATAGGTGGATACCTCACGCTCGGCAGATTTGATGGTCGCTGTGAACGTGAGGCTCCACAGCCAACGATGGACCCCGAATTTTCAATACCTCATCGGCCATGTGCCACATTGAAACGCGATACGTCCGTCGCAAGGTGGTCGCCTAGTTTGCGCCAGGACGTGGTCCGCGGCCCAGCCGGTCGAACAGCCGGGGTCGCCGCCCAGCGCGAGAGATTGCTGCCAGGCGCCGAGGCGGCGACGGCGTCCTGATCGAGAAGCGCTTGGATGACGGCGCCGGCGCCCCTCGTGCGAACCTTTGACGCCGCGGTGCGCAGCGTCCCGGCCCGCCGAGCAATCTCGCCGGCGGTGCGCAGGGCCGATCCTATCCCTTCAACGAGGGCAAGGCAGACGGCCCGGGCAAAGGCAGCTTCCCCCGGACGGACACGCCCCCTGCCCCCAAGCGTCTTGAAGGCCGGCCCATAGCGCTCGGCCATCAGCAGCGGCATGGCACAATCCCATTTCAGCTGCGCCGCGATCAGCAGATCGGCCAGCATCCAGCCGAGCGGTTCGGCATCCGGCCGCACGGCATGTAGGGCCGTGACCGAGTCCGCCGCGGCAAGAGGCGCCGGGCGGCCCGATTGCAGCGCATCGTCGGCATGGTCGACCACCGCGGTGAGCCGATCGTCCCAGGCAAGCCCCAATAGATCGGCAAGCTCGGCCACCGCTTTCGAGGAAAAGGCGGGTTTTCGGGTGGAAAGCCTTTTGGTGGCCAAAAACACCTTTCCGGCCGGGCCGGGATCGTCGCCGGCGGTCGTCAACAAACGGCGTCGCGCAAGGCGGACTCGTCCTCGCTGCGCCCCATCAGCCGGACCGCGACGGCAGCACATTTGAGGGCCTGGCGCGCGCGCCAGCAGCCGGCCCAGACGGGTTCGGAGCGAATGAGATCATCCAGCGATTTCAAGGCGATGCCGGCGGAGAAAGCGGCGGCAAGTTCGTCCGGCTCGCGGCCGCGCGGCAGGGTCCAGCTAGGCAAGGCAGCCGTGAACGTCGGGGCGGAAACGGGCGAATCCATGACCGGCATCCTAGGCCAATTGTGCGGATTATACCAGACTTTTGCGCATTAACCGCACGGCTTGTCTTGCGCACAAAATGATGGATAACGTTGCCTTATCGTTCATTTTGCTCATTATAGAGAAATGTCCCAAATCATCGACGAAAACAGCGAAATTCACTCTCCGGAAAGCTCTGCTCCGCCGCACAGCACGCCGGCGGCCGACGGCATTTCCACCGCCGTCGCCGCAACACCCACCTCCCCTCTTCCGGCGAGCGCCGGCCTGCCGGCCCAGCTGCAGGATCTCACCGACCGCGCCCGCGGCTACGTCGAGGCCGCCAGCTCCGCCAACACGCGCAAAGCCTATGCGTCCGACTGGAAGCATTTTACCGCCTGGTGCCGGCGGCAGAGCCTGTCGCCTCTCCCCCCGGAATCGCAGGTCGTCGGGCTCTACATCACGGCCTGTGCTTCCGGGACGGCTGAGCGTGGGATGAAAGCGAACACAGTCTCGACTATTGAGCGGCGCCTTGCCGCCATCGGCTGGAACTATGCCCAGCGCGGCGCGCAAAAACTCGATCGCAAGGATCGCGCTATCGCCACCGTCATGGCCGGCATTCGCAACAAACACGCCACCCCGCCGCGCCAGAAAGAAGCGATCCTGCCGGAAGACCTGATCGCCATGCTCGAGACACTCGAGAGGAGAACCCTGCGTGGCATGCGCGATCGGGCGATGCTGCTCCTCGGCTTTGCCGGCGGCCTGCGCCGTTCGGAAATCACCGGACTCGACCTTGGGCGCGACCAGACGGACGACGGGCGCGGTTGGGTCGAAATCTTCGACAAAGGCGCGCTGCTGACGTTGCGTGGCAAGACAGGCTGGCGCGAAGTCGAGATCGGCCGCGGCTCTTCCGACGCGACCTGCCCCGTCGCCGCTTTAGAGGCCTGGGTAAAATTCGCGAGGCTCGCGAAAGGCCCCCTCTTCCGCCGCGTAACCGGGAAAGGCAAGGATGTCGGGCCGGACCGTCTGAACGACCAGGAGGTGGCACGCCTCGTCAAGAAAACCGCGCTGGCTGCTGGCGTGCGCGGCGATCTCTCCGAGGCTGAGCGCGGCCAGATGTTTGCCGGCCATTCGCTGCGCGCCGGCCTCGCCTCCTCGGCGGAGGTCGACGAGCGCCACGTGCAAAAACAGCTCGGCCATGCCTCGGCAGAAATGACCCGCCGCTACCAGCGCCGGCGCGACCGGTTCCGCGTCAACCTCACCAAGGCCGCGGGGCTCTGACAAGCCCTTTCCCTCCTCGGCGTGAAACTGTTAGGTCAAGTTTTGTCGTCGTTTTTTCACTTAGCGGCTCAATTGAAATCGGGACGCAAAAACCACAATCGGTCAGCTGTCAGTAGACCAATCGCGCTCGTATCGTTCCGGGAATTTCGCGTAAGGCCTGTAGGATGTCGTCGGCCTTTGCACAAATTCCTTCCGCCTCGATCACCACGTAGCCCGTGTCGCCATGGGTCTGAAGGAACTCAGCGACGATGTTCAGCCCCCGTGACGAGAAGATTTCGTTGAGCTGGATGAGCATGCCGGGGCGGTTTTCATGCACGTGAATGAAACGCGTGCCGTTCGGGCGCTCGGGCAGTTGTACCTGCGGAAAGTTGACGGCGCCCATCGTTGAGCCGATGTCGGAGTATTCGACCAGCTTCCTCGAAACCTCCCCGCCAATACGCTCTTGGGCTTCCTCAGTGGAGCCGCCGATATGCGGCGTCAGAATGACATTGCTCAAGCCTTGCAACGGCGTCTCGAAACGCTCGTTGTTCGATGCCGGCTCCTTAGGGAACACGTCCACGGCGGCACCCGCGAGATGGCCGTCTTTCAGGACTTTCGTAAGCGCATCGAGGTCAACCACCGTGCCGCGAGAATTGTTGATGAAGATGGCGCCCTTCTTCATACGGCGCAGTTCCGTTTCAGTGATCATATTATGCGTCGAGGGCGTTTCGGGAACGTGCATCGTCACATAGTCAGAGATTTCGAGAAGGTCGCCCAGCGAAGCCATCGACTCCGAGTTGCCGCGACGAAGCCGATCGGATAGATCGAAGTAGCGCACGACCATGCCCATGCTTTCGGCAAGCGCGCTGAGCTGCGATCCGATATTGCCGTAACCGACAATGCCGAGCGTTTTGCCGCGGACCTCCCGGCTGCCGACAGCGGACTTCTCCCACCCTCCTTGATGCGCGGAAGCCGAGCGCGGAAAAATCTGCCGGGTCAGCATAATAATCTCGCCGATCACAAGCTCGGCCACCGATCGCGTGTTCGAATACGGTGCATTGAACACCGGGATGCCGCGCCGCCGCGCTGCATCCAGATCGACCTGGTTCGTACCGACGGAAAAACAGCCAATCGCGATCAACTTCTTCGCGGATTCGAGGATCTCGTCCGTCAGCTGAGTGCGGGAGCGAATGCCGATGATGTGGGCGTCGGCGATGTGGCTCTTAAGATCCTTGTCGTCGAGCGCCTTCGGCAAGTGAATGAGATTGGTGTAGCCGGAGGAAGAAAAGTAGTCCACGGCGGTCTGGCTAATGCCTTCCAGCAGAAGCACGGAAATTCGGTCGCGTGGAAGTGAAAGTTCGCGGGTCATAAATGTTGCTCCGATTTCCGAAAGACCGATGTGGCATCGACGCTTATGAATTGTTTAAGCGCCCTGGCAGCCTAATATCAACACTTGGATACCGCGAACAGATCTCCGTCATCGCCCACATACTGAAAGCGATTGAACGGCAGAGCGCCTCCGCAGCGGACGCCGCTCGGCGAGACAAAATAGTCGCTCTCCTCCGTCAGGAACCTGCTCGGTAGCGCGGAAAAATGGTCTGTTCGAAACGCTACAGGGCCGTGACCGCAGGGTGAAACGCACACCAGCCAGTATGCTGAGAACAGAAAAGCCTGCCGCGGGAGGAGGTGCGGCAGGCTTTCCAAACTGTGATCGGCAACTGGGAGGAGGAGCGCCGCCGATCCGGTGCGAGCGATCAAGGGAGGAGAAGATCACTCGCTATATGAAGTTCGTGGGAGGAGGTACGAACGTCATGCAGACAATATGGTCCCGTCCGGCTTCGCCGAGAAGCCCGGATGGCTGCATGACAGCGTTGCAGGCCGCGTACGTCAATCGAAGTGCCCCACTGTCGGCCGGAACATAGTCGCTTGAATGCGTCCATCGCTCTCTTCGATCGCACATTCCTCAGAAGAGAAAGGCCGGGATACACTGGGCCACAGACCGTACCTTCCCACCCGCTATGCAGACCGTCGCTCGTCGCCGGCGCCGCTTCGCATTAGGGCCATGATCATCGGCCCGAGCGAGAATTCGCCCCGTTCGGCTCGTCTGGTGAGATCCCGTAGATAGCCACCGGGTGAATTGATGTGTCCTTCCCTTTCAAGGATGCAGGCAACCGCTGTCGCGGCGTTTTCCGCCCCCATCGTGTCGCACGCATCCTGATAGGCCGATGGGCTGATGCCGAGCATCGTTCTCACGACAACGGCGGCGCTCATTAGATCCCGCCAGCCGGAAATCGCTCCTCCTTGCGGCACATAGGCGGTGATTTCCGGGCAAGCACGCAGGATCATAGTCAACGGGAGCGATCCCATCGGCTTGACAATCCGTTTCGGTTCTTTCTCCAACGGCGCCCCCTGCTCTTTTCGAGAGCGAGGTTCAAGTTCACTAAGGGATTCGGGATTTGAATTCTGTATGTGGCATCCGATTTGGACAGCATTGCTATCCATTTTTTCTGCTTTTTGTTGCATATTCAGGATGTTGAGCACTTCATCGCGCAGAAGGCCCATTTCTACGAGGATCGCATCGACTTCAGTACGGCTTGGAGAGCGCGGAATCCGTCCGACAAGTGCGACAAACATAGCCTCAATCGTTTCCCAATCCCCATCCGCGCCCTCCTCGACCGCGGCCGTAATCAGCTTGCGAACATCCCTGCGGCAAATCGTAAGGGCTTCCTTCGCCCGCTTGAGCAACCGGCGTTCCTCTACGACCTGCTGGGCAAGAATCGCGAATTCCTCGACACGAGCCAGGAGTGGCGCGAGGCTGAAGCCATACGCTTGCTCGATCTCTCCGCCCTTCGCGCGGTGAGCGTACCGCTTACCGTTCGGACTATCGCGCCGGAAGATGATCCCTGCGTCGACAAGAACTGCCAGATGACGGCGCAACGTGGTGCCGGCAATGCCGTGGGCTCGATGGGAGAGCTGCTCGTTAGAGGGGAAGACCACCAGGCCGTGCTCCTCCGAAAGGTCGCTTTTGGGGTAGAAGCTCAAAAGCGCGTCCAGAACGGTGATCGCGCGATCCTGAAGGCCGAGTAGTCCGCGTGCCTCGCTCACGTCGCGGAACACCTTCCACTTGTCGATGGACTTGCCTGCCTTGATATCAGCCGCTTGAACCTGCCGATTCACGAGCGCAATCGACATCCGCCGCGGCCCAAAGGGCGCGGTTACATTTCCGACTTGCATTTTCCTTCACCTTTCAAAAGGCAAAAGACGTCCGCTCACCAAAACGGTGCCAAAATGTCCTCACCAGACTCTTGACGGGGATTCTCGGAAATGCGATTCTCTGGGTGCTAACTCGAGAAGGGCTTCCGGAATGTTTCGGGGGCCTTTTTCTTTTGCGGTTTCGAATCTCTCCTACGTTTCGCTACGCTCCTGGAACTCCCTGTAAAGACGCTCCAGATTGTCCGAAAGGTATGCTCCAAATCCGGAAGCATCCTTTGATTTCACGGCGATCGTAAACGACCGACCAGCATCTTTCGTAGCGACCTTCACCGCGTTTTCCGCCAATGCCCAGGTCCGCTCTGTCGGCCGGCTGGATGCCGGCTTCTTCTGCTTTTTTTTCGACAGTGCGTCCACGACTGCGGAGAATCGCTCTTCGATCGGCACATCGTCGAGCAGCCCTTCTCCAATCAAGGAAACAGCTTCGGCCGCCTTGGTAGGATGAAGAACGATCTTCTTGAGGTGTTCCCAGCGATCTCGGCCAATACCTCGTGCGGCGCCGATTGCCTCAAGAACTTCCCCAGGAATTTGTTCTGCTACAGCGAGCATGCGCGACAGAAGGGTGTCGTCGACCGTCAGGGCTGTTTTGATGTCTTCTTTTGAAATGCCTGCGGTCTGAAGCGTCTTCGCGAAAAGAGACTTCTCGATGAACGTCAGCCCGGCGCGTGCCGTGTTCTCTTGCCCTTGGGAGATAACGTAGTTGATCTCCTCCAACGGCTTAATTATCGCCCTTACGGTCGTCCCAAGTTCCTTCGCAACCTTCGTTCGACGGTGTCCAAAGACGATGATGTGTCGACCTTCGACTTCGGGGTTTGGCCTAACGAGAATTGGGGACGACTGGCCAGCCCTTTTGATCGCGTTCCGGAGCGCCTGATACTGCTCATCATCTTCGCCAATACGATCGCGAAACGGTGACGGATCAAGCGAGTCCGGATCGAGCTGGACGATGGATTCTCCCTCGAGGAAGCGGATCGAGTTCTCAGCCATCTCGTCGAGTGACTGCATCATAGACCGCGATGCACCGCGCCGCGCATATTCTGCTCGCGCTTCAGATGGTGCAGCGACCGATGCCTCTTCAGGGCGCATGCCGCCAATATTGGAGAGGAGATGCTTTCTAGCCATCGCTTTTCCTCAAATCTCTCATCATCTTGCTGTTTTTTATGTCTTTTTTTGCATTCTGCACGGCTGTCAAATCCAAGCCTACTTCCGCCCCCACGCCTGATGTACCAAAGAAGTGATCTCGCTATTCACCGCGTTCAACGACTCTATGGCGCGGTCATAGGTCGAACGAATGAACTGGTTCCGGTCCACCTCGTAGAGCGTCTGTTTCGTGATCCCGGCATCGGAAACCGCCGTAGACTTGAGCATTTGATTGCTGAGCATTCGTCGATTGAACATCGCTTGCATGAAGCCAACCATCTGGGCTTGAGGCCCATCAGTCGGCTCATACCGTGTGACGAGATATCTGAACCATTTAAGGCGCACCTTTGCCCCAGCGCTCTTGATGGACTGGAGTATCCCCCCAAGCATCAGCAAGAACTGGCTCATCGACATGATGTCCAACATCTGCGGATGCACTGTGATCAGAACCGACGTCGACGCAGTAAGCGCCGTCAGCGTGAGATAGCCGAGTTGCGGAGGGCAATCGATCACCACGACGTCGTACTTGTCGTCTACTTCTTTCAGCGCCTGACTAATGCGCGTGAAGAACATCCTGCCTTCAGGAGAATTCTTGTTCGATGCGGCTAACGGTGTTTCGTACTCGTATTCCTGCAGCTCAAGATTGGCCGGGACAATGTCCAGACCCGGAAAATTCGTGCTTTGGATAATCTCTGTGATCGAGCGGCGCTGCTTGTCGTAGCGGAGCGCCTCGAACAAGGACGGGTTCTTGTCCAACTCGGGCTGAATACCATGCAGAGCCGTGAGGGAAGCCTGGGGGTCGAGATCAATTGCAAGGACACGATGCCCCGTCAAAGCAAGGTATTGGGCCAGATGGGCAGTCGTCGTTGTCTTCCCACTACCCCCCTTGAAATTCACAACAGAGATGACCTGGAGACCCTCACCCTTGCGTCGATGGGGAACGTACTTCTTGAAGTCGCTGCGACCATACTTATCCAGAAACTGCCGAAGCTCGAGCATCTGCTCAGCTGTGTATGAACGCCGGCCCGATGAAGAGACTTGAGGCTGCGGCCCCTTTCCGTCAAGGTGCAACTTCTTGATATGGTTCTGGGTCACACCAAGGAACTCGGCGACCTCGGACAAAGAGAAAAGGCGGAGCCCCTTCTCGGCATTCGGTGGATACTGTTCGAGGCGCAGCATGTTGAGCTTGTCTGAGATGAGTTCCCCTTGTTCGAGAATCTCCTCATCAAAATCCAAGTCCAAGTCCGCTGCCAAGGTACGCTCAGTTTCCACTCGTGCCACCACTTTTTGAGAATAACGCTTTTCTCACCACGAATGCCGAGAAAGCGTGATTAGTATGGGCGATTCTCCAGTGGCCGCAAGGCGTTTTTGGTTAACGAAAGGTTAACGCCAAATGCCAGAAATTGTCGGCTAAATAAATTTCACAAGCGAATATAGTCACTTAAGGGACAACCACGCGACGGCACGCCGACGCGCTACTAACACTTTTGTTAGTAAAAATAGCTGAAAAAGGTGACCCAGCACCTGCCGATGCCCATCTCGGCACCAGAATCACCACTAACACTTCTGCGAGTAGATCTCCGCGCCGATTGGCAGCAAACCACCCTGCGTCTCAAACGCCAGGGAGATTTGTTCGATGCGAGTCACTGCTATTGCGAAGGCCCGAACCGCCTCAGAAATGAAGATCCTCGACGACATGCACCGTCTCAGGGCGCGCATTTTCCAGGGTCGCCTGTCCTGGAATGTCCGCTGCACCGACGGCCGCGAGTATGACGAGTTCGATGATCTGGCGCCGACCTACATCATCGCGCTCTCCAACCGCGATGCGGTCATAGGCTGCGCGCGTCTCCTGCCCGCGGTCGGAACGACGATGCTTGGTGCCGTCTTTCCGCAGCTTCTCAGGCGCGGCCAGCTCCCCGCTCATCCCCGGATGATCGAAAGTTCCCGGTTCTGCGTCGACACCGCATGCGAGGAGGGGAGGGCCGACGGTTCTCTGCATGGCGCGACGCTCACCATGTTCGCCGGCATCGTCGAGTGGTGCCTGACGAATGGCTACAACGAGATCGCGACCGCGACGGACGTGCGCTTCGAGCGCATCCTGAAACGTGCTGGCTGGCCGATGCAGCGTCTCGGCGATCCGAGCATGATCAACGAGACGCGCAGCGTCGCCGGGATCCTCCCCGCCGATGCCGCGAGCTTCAAGCGTTTGCGCCCTGCCGGTTATCACTCGGCGATCCCCACCCTCGGTAAGAAGGCGGCTTGAGCGATGACGTCCCATCACCACCACTCGCTTCCCCGCCTGATCTCCAAGCTGGAAAACGCGCTCGGCGACCATCTCTGCATCGCTCTCGATGATCCGAGTGTCGTCGAAATCATGCTCAACCCGGATGGAAAGCTCTTCATCGAGCGCCTCGGCCACGGCATCGCCGCCGCCGGCGAGATGACGCGCGCTGCCGCCGAGACGGTCATCGGGAGTGTTGCGCATGTCCTGAAATCGGAAGTGGACGAGGACAACCCTATTGTCTCGGGCGAGCTTCCCATCGGTGGGCACCGTTTCGAGGGGCTATTGCCGCCGGTGGTGGTGGGACCATCCTTCACCATCCGCCGGCGCGCATCGCAGCTCATCCCACTGGATGACTACATCCGGTCGAAGACCATGACGCCGATGCAGGCGTCGGTGATCCGGAATGCCGTCGAGTCGAAGCTCAACATCGTGGTGGCGGGCGGAACCGGCTCGGGCAAGACGACGCTGACGAACGCGATCCTTGCGGAGATCGTCGAGCATGCGCCCGAAGATCGGCTCGTCATTCTCGAAGACACGGCCGAGATTCAATGCGCGGCGGTGAACGCCGTGTGCCTGCACACCAGCGATACCGTCGATATGTCGCGTTTGCTGAAGAGCACAATGCGCCTCCGACCGGATCGCATCATCGTCGGCGAGGTGCGTGACGGCGCGGCGCTGACATTGCTGAAGGCGTGGAACACCGGACATCCGGGCGGCATCGCCACGATACACGCTAATTCGGCGCGTTCGGCGCTGCAACGCCTGGAGCAGCTCACGGCCGAAGCCAGCCAGCAGCCGATGCAAGCCGTCATCGGCGATGCGGTCGACCTCATCATCTTCATCGAGCGCGTCCCGAAAGGCAGGCGCGTGACGGAAATCCTTCATGTCAGCCGCTTCGCCGGCGGCCAATACCACACCGAACCATATGCAGAGGAAGAGCGCGATGCAGCGTAACCGGAACCCCTTTACCCTTGGCTGCTTCATCGCAATCGGCGCGATGGTGCTCGCTACGCCGGCACTTGCCGGCTCCGGCGGCGGTGGCCTGCCCTGGGAGGGACCGCTCGAACAGATTCAGGAATCGATCACTGGACCTGTCGCCGGCTATATCGCTCTCGCCGCGGTCGCCATCGCCGGAGGTATGCTGATCTTCGGCGGCGAGTTGAACGATTTCGCGCGGCGGCTGGTGTACGTCGTCCTCGTTGCCGGCCTTCTTCTCGGGGCGACACAGATCGTCGGCCTGTTCGGAGCGACCGGCGCCTCGATCGGACCAATCGAGGCTTGTTTGGACGTGAGCCCGGTTTCCGGAGGAGGGGAGGGGGCTCATGGCTGAGTCCTTTTCCGGCCTGCAGCGCAATCGCATTCATCGCGCCCTGTCCCGGCCGAACCTTCTGATGGGTGCGGACCGGGAGCTGGTGCTGATCACCGGGCTCGCGGCCGTCATCCTGATTTTCGTCGTCCTGACGGTCTATTCGGCGCTGTTCGGCATCGCCGTCTGGGTCGTCATCGTCGGAATCCTGCGCATGATGGCCAAGGCTGACCCGATGATGCGGAAGGTCTATATCCGCCATGTCTCCTACAGGCACACCTACAAGGCGACGACCTCGCCCTGGCGCCGGTACTAGGGAGGAGATGATGGTTGCTCTCCGCCGCTTCCGCGCCACCGGCCCATCCTTCGCGGATCTCGTTCCCTACGCCGGCCTAGTCGACAATGGGGTGCTCCTCCTGAAGGATGGCAGCCTCATGGCCGGCTGGTACTTTGCAGGTCCGGACGCCGAAAGCGCGACGGATCTCGAACGCAACGAGCTGTCGCGCCAGATCAACGCCATCCTGTCGCGGCTCGGCACGGGTTGGATGATCCAGGTCGAGGCCGTTCGCATCCCGACCGTCGACTACCCGTCACAGACCCGCTGCTTCTTCCCGGACCCAGTCACCCGCGCCATCGATGCAGAACGCCGCGCGCATTTCGAGCGGGAGCAAGGGCATTTCGAGAGCCGCCATGCACTCGTGCTGACTTATCGTCCGCTCGAATCGAAGAAGAGCGCGCTTAGCAAATACGTCTATTCGGATGAAGAGAGCCGCAAGAAATCCTATGCGGACACGGTCCTCTTCATCTTCAAGAACGCGATTCGGGAGATCGAGCAATATCTCGGCAACACTCTTTCGATCCGGCGCATGGAGACGCGCGAGACCGTCGAGCGGGGAGGGGAGCGCGTCGCGCGATATGACGAGTTGCTCCAGTTCGTGCGCTTCTGCATCACCGGCGAGAACCATCCGATCCGTCTACCGGATGTGCCGATGTATCTCGACTGGATCGCAACGGCCGAACTTCAACACGGCCTGACCCCGAAAGTCGAAAACACATTCCTCGGCGTCGTCGCGATCGACGGCCTGCCGGCCGAGAGCTGGCCGGGCATCCTCAACAGCCTTGACCTGATGCCGCTGACCTATCGCTGGTCGTCGCGTTTCATTTTCCTCGATGCAGAGGAGGCGCGCCAAAAGCTCGAGCGGACCAGGAAGAAGTGGCAGCAGAAGGTCCGTCCGTTCTTCGACCAGCTATTTCAGACGCAAAGCCGGTCAGTCGACCAGGATGCGCTGACCATGGTGGCCGAGACCGAGGACGCGATCGCACAGGCATCGTCCCAGCTGGTCGCCTATGGCTACTATACGCCGGTCGTGATCCTCTTCGATCATGACCGCGAAGCGCTTCAGGAGAAGGCCGAAGCGATCCGCCGTCTCGTGCAGGCCGAGGGCTTCGGCGCCCGCATCGAGGGCCTTAACGCCACCGACGCCTATCTCGGCAGCCTGCCGGGCAACTGGTTCTGCAATGTCCGCGAGCCGCTGATCAATACCAGCAATCTCGCGGACCTCGTCCCGCTCAACTCGGTCTGGTCCGGAAGCCCGGTGGCGCCTTGCCCGTTCTATCAGGAAGGCTCGCCGCCGTTGATGCAGGTTGCCAGCGGTTCCACACCGTTCCGCCTCAATCTCCATGTCGACGACGTCGGGCACACGCTGATCTTCGGCCCGACCGGCTCCGGCAAGTCAACCTTGCTCGCGCTGATCGCGGCGCAGTTCCGCCGCTACGAGCGCGCGCAAATCTTCGCGTTCGACAAGGGCAATTCACTCTATCCGCTGACGCTTGCCGCCGGGGGCGATCATTACGAGATCGGGGGCGACGCTGAGGAGGGGAGGGCGCTCGCGTTCTGCCCGCTCTCGGACCTCGCGACGGACGGAGACCGGGCCTGGGCAAGCGAGTGGATCGAAACGCTCGTCGCCCTGCAAGGCGTGACGATCACACCGGACCACCGCAATGCGATTTCGCGACAGATCGGGCTGATGGCCAATGCTCCCGGCCGCTCACTCTCCGACTTCGTGTCGGGCGTTCAGATGCGGGAGATCAAGGATGCTCTGCACCACTACACGGTGGACGGACCGATGGGGCAACTCCTCGATGCCGAGCGGGACGGGCTTACGCTCGGTGGGTTCCAGTGCTTCGAGATCGAGCAGCTCATGAATATGGGCGAACGCAGCCTGGTCCCGGTGCTGACTTATCTCTTCCGCCGCATCGAGAAGCGTCTCGATGGTGCGCCGAGCCTTATTGTTCTGGACGAAGCATGGCTGATGCTCGGCCATCCGGTCTTCCGGTCAAAGATCCGCGAATGGCTCAAGGTGCTGCGCAAGGCCAACTGCGCCGTGGTCCTGGCCACGCAGTCGATCTCGGACGCGGAGCGTTCCGGCATCATCGATGTGCTGAAGGAATCCTGCCCAACCAAGATCTGCTTGCCGAACGGCGCGGCGCGCGAGCCGGGCACGCGGGAATTCTACGAGCGGATCGGCTTCAACGAGCGGCAGATCGAAATCGTCTCCACCGCCATCCCGAAGCGCGAATACTACGTCGCCACCCCGGACGGCCGCAGGCTGTTCGATATGTCGCTCGGACCTGTCGCGCTGAGTTTCGTCGGCGCCTCCGGCAAGGATGACCTGAAGCGTATCCGCGCCCTGAAATCCGAGCATGGCCAGGAATGGCCGGCCCATTGGCTTCAATCGAGAGGAGTTTCCGATGCCATCGACGTCCCCAGCAAAACGTAAGCTCGCCCGCGCGCTCGTCGCCGCCGCAATCACCTTCGGCACAGCCACACCGGCGCTTTCCGGCGCGGCCACCGGCGAGGCGACGGAGTTGACCCAGCTCGCCAACAACGCGGAACTGATCAAGCTGCTGGAAAGCTCGGGCGTGCAGGTCGAGAACCAGCTGACGCAGATCAGCCAGCTCGCCGAGCAGATCCAGAACCAGTTGAAGATGTACGACAACATGCTGCAGAACACCGCGCAGCTTCCGGACCACATCTGGGGACAGGTGGAGCAGGATCTAGGACAGCTCCGCGATGTCGTCAGGCAGGGGGAGGGCATCGCCTTCTCGATGGGCAATGCCGACGACGTCCTCCAGCAGCGTTTCAAGAGCTATGCCGACCTGAAGGACAATCTCCCGAACAAGGAAAGCTTCGCCACGGCCTACCAGAACTGGTCCGACACGAACCGCGGCACCATCGCCGGCACGCTCAGTGCTGCCAGCCTGACCGCCGACCAGTTCGACAGCGAGGAAAGCACGATGAAGGAGCTGCGCGGCATGTCCGAGAGCGCCGACGGCCAGATGAAGGCCCTGCAGGTCGGCCATCAGATCGCGGCGCAGCAGGTCGATCAGATGCAGAAGCTGCGTGGCCTCGTTTCCCAGCAGATGACGATGATGGGCACCTGGCTTCAGACCGAGCAGTCCGACAAGGATCTCGCGCAGGTACGACGTGACCGGTTCTTCAACGCCGAGGTCAAGTCCATTCCAGAAGGTCAGAAGATGGAGCCGCGCTGGTGAACCGGTCCCTCGTCATATTCATCGGCTCTGTGGCGGCGGCCGCAGCTCTATCGGTCGCAGCTACGGTTCTCATCCTCAAGACCGGCGACACGAGCAAGCCAGCGATGTCGGAGGAGCAGCGGGCCGCACGCGAAAAATTCTTCGGTTCCGGCAAGGAATTGCGGCCGATCGAAAAAGGGCAGGAGATGCGTCCGCGATGGTGAAAGCCGATCTTGAGCGCACCGCCGTCATCACGGCCCTGTTGTGCTTCGCGCTTGCCGCGCCGGCCTTTGCACAACAGGGCCAGGTGCTGACCGAGCTGGAAAACCAGGTCTCATCGGCTGCAAAGGGGTGGGAGACCACGATCATGGATGCGGCGCGATCCCTGTTCTGGATCTTGGCCGGAATCGAGATTGGCATCGCCGCGGTGTGGCTCGCGATCCAGGCGGCGTCGCTCGACAGCTGGTTTGCCGAACTGGTCCGCCGCATCATGTTCATTGGCTTCTTCGCGTTCGTTCTCGATCAGGGACCGACGTTCGCGCGCGCTGTTGTGGACAGCCTTTTCCAGATTGGCTCCGGCGGTGGCTCGGCCTCGCCGGCGGAAGTGTTCGACGCCGGCATCCGGGTTGCATCGCAGATGTCGCAGCAGGCCCAATTCGGTGTCTTCGAAGACAATGCGCTCGCGATCGCCGCTGTGCTTGCCATGGGCATCGTCGTCATCTGCTTCTCGCTGGTGGCGGCGATCTTCGTCAGCGTCATGGTGGAAATGTATGTCGGCCTGCTCGCCGGCATGATCATGCTGGGTCTTGGCGGGTCATCGTTCACGAAGGACTTCGCCATTCGCTATCTCGTCTACGCCTTCGGGGTCGGGATGAAGCTGATGGCGCTCGTGATGATCTCGCGGATCGGCTCGGAGGTTCTCATCGGATTGGCGCAGGCGCCAACCGCCGAGAGCGATCAGTTCATCACGACGCTCGCGATCGCGGGCATTTCGGTCGTGGTGTTCATCATCGCAATGTACGTGCCGAACATCATGCAGGGCGTCGTGCAGGGCGCCTCGGTGACGGGAGGAATGGAAACCATCCGCCACGGAGGGCAGGCCGCGTCCTTCGCCGCCGGTGCAGGATTCCTCGCAGCCGGTGCGGCTGGCGCAGGCTTTGCGGCGGCCCAGGCCGCCCGCGCCGCAGGCTCGTCCATCGCCGGCGCAGCAGCTCGTGGCGTCGGCGCTGGTATCGGTTCGGGCGCGAAAGCTGCCGGCTCGGCCGCCAAGGAAAAGGCGATTGGTTCGCCTGGCGCCTATGCCGGCTCGATCCTCGGCCTTGCGAACGCCAAGCTCGACGAGAAACGTGGCGGCAGCAGCGGCACAAAACCGTTCCCCGAACGCAACGACAAACCATAAGAAGAAGAGATTGATCGATGGCAGCAGATCGCGCCCCTGAAAACCCTTATCTCGCCGCGCGTCAGGAATGGTCCGAGCGATACGGCTCCTACGTCCAGTCGGCGCGGGCCTGGCGCATCGTCGGCATTCTCGGCCTGACCATGGCCGTGATCGGCTTCAGCTATGCCATGTATCTGAGCACTCAGGTCAAGTTGGTGCCCTATATCGTCGAGGTCGACAAACTCGGCACCTCCGTCACGGTCGGCTTTCCCGAGCAGATCGAATACGCCGATGCCCGCGTCGTGCGCGCGACGCTCGGCAACTTCGTGACCAGCTTCCGATCCATCACGCCGGATGCCGTCGTGCAGAAGCAATATATCGACCGGACCTATGCGCTGCTTCGGACATCCGACCCCTCGACCCAGAAGATCAATTCCTGGTTTCGGGGAAACTCGCCGTTCGAGAAAGCGAAGACCTCGACGGTCGCGATCGAGGTCAACAACATCGTGGCGCTCTCCAACCAGACCTATCAGGTCGACTGGACGGAATATGAGCGCGACCGGAAGGGCAAGGAAACCGGAACACGGCGTTTCCGCGGCATTGCCACGGTCTCGCTAACGGCGCCCCAGGACGAGTCGACCATCCGGCTCAACCCCATCGGTCTCTACGTCCAAGACTTCGACTGGACAGCACAGCTTTAAGGGCAGGGAACATCAAATGCACAGATCAGGATCGATCGCGGCCGCCGGCTGCATGGCCGCACTCGTGTTCGCCTCCGGCGCACTCGCGCAAAACATGACGACGAACGAGGTGAGGGGAACCAACATTTCGGGCAAATGGCGTGGAACGCCCGGTCTCGTCGCCAAGGGCGCGGATGGCAAGGTCATCTTCCTCTACGGGGAAACCCAGCCGTCGGTCGTCTGCTCCCCGCTTCAGGTCTGCGACATCGAATTGCAAGGTGGCGAGATCGTGCGCGACGTCCTTGTGGGCGACACTGTGCGGTGGAAGGTCGAGCCAGCCACCTCGGGCGCAGCTGGGGGACAGGCGATCCACCTGATCGTGAAACCTTCGGAAGCCGGGCTTGTCACGTCGATGGTCATCACGACGTCGCGGCGGACCTATCACATGCAGCTCAAGTCCCATCCGAGCCAGTACATGGCCCGTGTCGGTTTTGAGTATCCGGAGGACGTCTCCACGAAGCTTGCGGACATCAATGCCCGGCTGGAGACGGGCGGCATCCCTGGCACCGCGCCCGACAAGCTGAACTTCTCCTACTCTGTCAGCGGCAGCGCGGCATGGAAGCCGAAGCGGGTCTATTCGGACGGCACGAAGACCTACATCCAGTTCCCCCGTTCGATCGGTGGGCAAGACGCGCCGGTGCTGTTCGTCGTCAGCGGCGGCCAGAACCGGATCGTCAACTACAGAATGAAGAATGACATGATGATCGTCGACTATGCGGTCGACAAGGCGATCCTCGTTTCCGGGGTCGGCTGGCGACAGCAGAAGATCACCATCCGGCGGGGAGGATAACGATGAAGCGATTGCTTCCCCTCATTCTCGCCGCCGGCCTGCTCTCCGCCTGCCAGACGGCCGACGACGGCCTCTCAACCAACTCGGCGCCGGCCGTCATCTCAGGTCCTGCCGCCAGCGCCATCGCCGGCGATATGGCGAGCCGCCTTGCCGAGCAGATCGGGCCGGCCGGAAGCACGACGCTCAAGATGGACAAGGGCACGTCCGAATTCGCCGTCGCGCTCGAGGCGGCGTTGAAAGGCTGGGGTTTCACCGTCGTCACCGACAGCCAGGTCGAGAAGGGCACAAGACCCATCAAACTCGAATACGGGATCGACAGCATGGACGGACAGGTGCTCGCCCGCCTGTCCACGCCGACAGTCGCGCTCGGCCGCGCCTATGCGGCGACTCCGGGCGGCGCCACGCCGGCGAGCCCGCTTTCGATCATGCAGCGGAACTGAGGAGAAGATCATGGTTCAGTCGCTTCAGCTCGGAACGGCCACTCAGGACGACGACCAAAAGGGCATGCGTCGTCTCAATCGGTTGCCGATCGTCGCGGCGATCATCTTCATCGTGCTGTTCATTGGCGTGGTGGTGATCGGCCTCTCCTGGCGCGGCCTGCCTTTCGGGCGCAACAACGATCTCGACAGCGCCTCGAACACATCGGCCTCGACCTATGGCGACAAGCTCAAGCAAGGCGTATCCGACGGGATTATCGGCGAGCCGGAACAGCGCGAGGTTTTCCAGCCGACGCCTGCGGCCGAACGGCAGGCGGAGGAGAAAAGCGTTCCTGCGGAGTTGCCTCGTCGGACCGAACGGGAAGAGCGTCGGCCGAAGCTGGAATCGCGGGAGGAGTGGCTGGCGCGCCTGGAGCGCGAGCAGGAAGAGCAATATATCCGTGAGAAGTATCGCCAGAGTATGGCACGCTTGCAGGCCCGCGCCGGTGCGCTGGACTCGCCGGTGAAGGTCGACATCTCCGATCTCGGACGCACCAGCACCGATACGGCCACAACAAATGGGCAGCGGCTGGCCACTGCGCCGAGCGGCACATCCGACCTCTACGCGGCGGCGATGAAGTCCGGGCTGCTTGGGCAGAACGTCGACCAGAACGGCCAGACTTCGAAGGAAGAATTCTTCAATCAGGACATCAAGGATCTTGGCTATTTGCCCAACCGCGTCGTTCCACAATTCTCGCCCTACGAGCTGAAACGCGGCTCGGTCATACCCGCGACGCTTATCACCGGCCTGAACTCGGACCTACCCGGACGCATCACCGCGCAGGTCAGCCAGAATGTCTATGACAGCGCCACGGGCTACCGGCTTCTCGTTCCGCAGGGCGCCAAGCTGTTCGGGCGCTACGACTCGAAGGTGTCCTTTGGCCAAAGCCGCGTTCTCGTCGTGTGGACCGACCTGATCTTCCCGAACGGCTCAACGCTGCAAATCGGCGGTATGGCCGGCACGGACGCGGAAGGCTATGGCGGGTTCAAGGACAAGGTGGATCGCCACCTCTGGCGGACATTCGGCTCGGCCGCGCTCGTCGCGATCATCGGGACCGGGATCGATATGTCCTTGCCCGAGAGTTCGACGCTCGCGACGCAGGACACCGCGTCAGATGCAGCAAGGCGCAACTTCGCGGAATCCTTCGGCCGCGTGGCGGAGCAGACGATTTCGAAGAACCTCAACGTGCAGCCGACCATCCGCATCCGTCCCGGCTATAAGTTCAACGTCCTCGTCGATCAGGACATTATCTTTCCCGCCGCTTACGCATCGCGATAGTACGGAAACTGCACACATTCCATACAGTTCGTGAGGTTTGCGTAACCTTCAACCCTGCCGCAACGAAAGCGTCATGGAAATGTCTTCTTTTTTCGCCTATCGATTTCTAACGCCCGCAAGTTGTTGTAGCATCCGCTAATCGCGACACGCGCGTACTAGCCGCACCAGCTTTGTTGCGGCGTTTCGAGCGATGGAGGTATCGATTGAATCAGTGGTTCGTGCGGCTCACCGAGCAGATGTCGCTTGCGCATGATGATGCCGCGGTGGCGGATGTCCTCCAGAAGATGACCAGCGATGCGGGTTTCAGCTACTTCGCCTATCTCAACCTGCAGGCGGAGACCCAGACCGCGATCTCGACCTATCCCAAAGAATGGCAGGTACGGTACTTCGAGAAGAAGTTTGCACACATTGATCCGGTGGTGCTCAACGCGAAATCCCGCCCTGAAGCATTTGCCTGGTCGAATACGGTGACGCCGGGAATGACCAAGGAGCGCCGCGCGTTCTACGGCGAGGCGTCGGAGTTCGGTATCCGCTCCGGTATCTCCGTTCCGATCAACACGGGCTTCGGTCGCATGGCGATGCTGACTTTGGCATCGGATGAACCGAATGCAGGGGAGGGGCTCGACTTCAGCCCGGTCATGGCCGCCGCTTCATTTGGCCAGGTGCATTCGCGAATGGAAGTCATGCGCGTGCGCCCGACGCGTGTCACCCGCATTCGGATGAAAGCGAACGAGTTGACCTGCCTTCGCTGGTGCTCGGAGGGTAAGACGGCGAGGGACATCGCCGACATTGAGAACACGACCTATGGCAACGTCCGCTTCTTCATTCGCAATGCGAAAAACGCGCTCGGCGTAACGTCGTTGGCCCAAGCGACGGCTTTAGCCAAGGAACTCGGCCTGATCTAACCTTCAGTGAGGCTTTTTCGTCAGCGTCTCGGGTATGTATCCAAGAATGTCAAGAAGCGTCGAAACGACCGTCTGTTGCGCATGGACGGCGATCATCGCCGAGATAAAGGCACGGTTGGTGTCGACGCCCGCGCCCGACGGTTGCGATTCCAGGATCGTCTCGAGTCGTATCGCCTCGTCGCGCAGACGGCGGTGCTTTTCCAGTTCCTCAATGACGAACTGCTCGATCTCCTGTGGCTCCAAGCCATTCATGAGGCCGATCAGCGGCCGCAGCACTAACTTGTTTCCCGACACGGTATCATCGTCAGACACATCCACCACATTCACCCACAAAATGGCGTCCGCGGTGCGTCCCCGCCAACTATCCCTTGACCCCAGACCGGGGGTTAGAAAACCGAACACAGTCGGCCCCTGAGACCTTTAGCGACGAGCGCCTGGACATGCGTCACAGGCCCCCGGCCAAATAGCCAGAGGATCCGATATCGTTTCGGCCGATATCCGCCGCTGTGTTCGAGGTTTCTAAGCCTCGAGGCGGTACGGTGCCGCCTTGGAGTTTGTATAGAAAATCTGCTCGCCCAGCGCCAGTCCCGTTTCGGGACTGTCTGGTAACATGGTTTCCAACCGATCGGCCGGGACCTCGCTCGTCGATGGGTTGCCGCATCTGTATTTTCGTCGAAAAATGAACTATATGTGGCTGATCCATTTGAGAGAGACGATGCTGCACCTCACACACGACACCGAACAGCTTGCCCGCAAGGTTGCGGCTCGCGCTGGCCGCAGGCCTGAAGACCTCATTCGCGCTGCGCTCGAGCGCGAAGCGAGAGAACTCGGCGTGTACACTGACCAACCAGCACGGCGCCGGATGACCGTTGAACAGATGATGGCTGTGGGAAAAAAGGTATCTTCGCTGCCACTGCTTGATCCGCGCTCTCCGAAAGAAATTCTGGATGATCTGAACGAGCAATGATCGTCGTCGATTCTTCTGCAGTGATCGCCATTCTCGAAAACGAGGATGATGCAATCGTTTTTGCCCGAGCGATCCAACAGGCCGACAATCTTACGATGTCAGCGGTCAATGCGCACGAATGCGCCGTGGTTCTCCGCGGCCGGCGCGGTCCCGAAGGGGAGCAGATCGCATGGACGTTCTTGGCTGACAACGACGTTAGTATCTCGTCATTCGATGAGATCCAGGCCCGTGGAGCATCCGAGGCGTTCGGAAGATACGGAAAGGGTATTGATCCGAGGGCCAGGCTGAATCTAGCTGACTGCGCCGCCTATACGCTTGCAAAAAGCCTGTCAGCGCCTCTGCTGTTCAAAGGGGAAGACTTCATCCATACGGATGTAACCGTCGCCGTTCGATAAAAAGCAAACTGCTGAATCAAGTGGTTCGAGCGGGATTTGCTTGGCGTATAGATACTCTGAATTTCGGTTGGGATGCGGACTGACATGTTTCGGGCGTCTATGCCACGGAGGCTGTCTTTTACCGGGCCAACGAGCTTCGGCGGTGAAACCAATGCCGCGTGTCAACTTTAGGACAGCCAATCGCATGGCAATTAGTGTCTATCCCCATTGCCGAATCCAGCCTTCTGCTGAAGGCGTTCGTAAATAGTGATAAACGTCAGGAGTGCCCCGAGCCAAGCTACCGGGTAGCCCAGTGCTCGGCTGAGTCCTCGCCAAACAAAACTTCGATTATAGTCCTCAACATCAATGTTTCGGGCGTTCCGCTCGACATTGCGCGATTGTCGTGCCTGCAGTTCCGCGATTGTTCCGGCCGGCATACCGCCGGAATTGCTCATGAAATCATCGAAATTGTCGTACTGCTGAACGGTAAAATTCGGTTCATAGTCTTCATACTGCTTTGGAGAAAACAAGACGATCTCGAAAATCAGTACATAGAGAATCCAGACAACAGAGCCGGCGATCGAAAGCATCCAAAACTGCCTCTCCACCTTGCTCCAAGACTGCGAACCATACAGCATCTTCTCCATGCCATTATCCTCAGAAAGCCTTTCGCTCTAGGGTGCAATACCATCAGGATTACGATGCCGCTTCAAGGGCAACTGTGTTTGAACTTATAGCCTGATCGGCCGGTTGCTCCGGATCATGGCGTTGAGGATGACGAGGAGTTGTCGTCCAGCAGCGATGAGGATGGTTTTGGGGGCCTTGCCGGCGGCACGCATTCGATCCCGCATGGCAATGAGGGTAGGGACGCGCCGGGTTGCGGTTAGGGCTGCAATGTACAGAGCCTCGCGAACCTTTCTCCGCCCACCCCAGATGCGCCTTGTGCCCTTCCATGTTCCGCTTTCACGCGCATGCGGCGCGAGTCCTGCAAGAGAGGCGATACGTCTTCGATCGAGAGTGCCGAGTTCGGGCAATTCTCCAAGCAGGGTTGCCAGCACGGTGGGGCCGATACCGGGCACAGCAGACAGGAGATGGGCCTGCGCCGCAAGGTCACGGCTTTCGCCGATGATGGCCGCGATCTGCTTGTCCAGTTTCTCGATCCTGCGGTCGAAGATGGCGATCATGCTGTCGATGTCGTGAAGCAATTCCGGTTGCCCGGCGCTATGCCGGCGCAGCTTCTCGGCCTTTCGGGCTTCGACCAACTGCTTGCGTCGCCTGAGGAAATCGGCGAGCCGTTTCCTTTGTGGCTCCTGCGGCTTGGTGATGGTCAGGGGAAGGCGCTGCCCCATCTGGGCCAGCACCCTGGCATCGACCTTGTCGGTCTTGGCAAGCACGCCGAGCGCGCGGGCGAACTCGCGTGCCTGCCGTGGGTTGACGCGGGCATAGGTGACGCCGTGCTCCGCAAGGACTTGCATGAGGACAGCATCGCATCCGCTGGTGGCCTCGAAGACGACAAGAGCGGAGGTCTCAAGCGTTACGATCCATTGCGTGATGCCGGACTTGGTGTTCTCGATCCTCGACGTCCTGCGCCCGGCATTGATGCAGACGTCGATGAAGGCGCGGGAAAGATCGCAGCCGACGATGATCTGTGGCATGGTAAAGCTCCTGTCCATGTCGTGCGGGCTCGTGGCAGGCCCAAGCAACTGTTCAGGTTGACGACCAAGCGAAGGGGACCCTTGCTCTCAGACGGGATGGGACCCATGGGGGGGACGGGTTCCCCTCCGCTCAAACACAATGCCACATCTCAAACAGACAGGGGGGGGGGGCGGCACGCACAAATCAATACCTGCTTTTAAAGAGGTAGACTGGAGCAGGATCGGGCGACGCAAATCTGAAGTCAGCTTTTCCCGCATTGACACCCGAAGCCTGCCTGTCCAGTTCCAACCCAACCCGACGTGAGGTTTCGAGTGGTGACATGCGCACATCGAACGGCGACAATGAAGGTCGCACGCTGCCCGGCCACTTCGAGGCGGGTAACCGACCGTCTGCTTTCGGGCGGCTTTTTGCGAAAGCGGACTATTGATCTGGCATGATGGGTCAGGAGTGGGCGGCTAACTGTAGGCTGCGAGCTATCGAAATCCGGTCAGGTCAATCATTCGCCTCCTTTTCGGCGTTTTCGGGCGTCTCCAATTTCATCAGCCCGCTGTCGATCAGGATCTTCTTCGCGATCACTAACAGCTTCAACTCGTCCTCATGAAACTCCTCGCCTGTGAGGCCACGGTGAACCTCGTCGGCCAGTTGGGCGATCATGGTGATGTAGCTTACGTGCAGCGCGTAGAGATTCTGCGAAAGGTCCTTGTGGTAGATGGGCAGTAGAGATGGTCCTCGTTTTTCGCCCATCTCCATAATCACGATGTCCTTTAGGAGCTGCGCCTGTGATACGTGGGCCGCGCCGCTCAGGTCGCCGTAGACCTGCCCCATGTTCTTGAGGACGCCGATCGTCGCGAATGGTGTTTTAGCGTCCTTGCGGCGCCCAGCAGAATACTCCTCCACGGCGGCAACGATTTCATGCTCCTGACGCAGCAACGTCGCTGCCTGCGGATAGAGACCCTCGACGATGGCGGTCTCAACGAATTGGATGCCCTGCACGAAATGGGCGATCAATGTCATTTGGCCGTGGATGTCTACCCTGTCCTCAGGGATGGACTTACCAGCAATGCGGGACAGGAAGTTCACCAACGCACTGATCGCCGAAGCGTGCGCCTGACTTATATCGGGGAAGAGCTTCTCGGCCTTGAACTTCTTGCGGTTTTTCTCGCACTGCTCCATGACCATGCCGCCATAGATGGTCACGGGACCCAGCGTCTTCTCGCCAATGTTTCCCATCTTCGCCATCCAGTCGCTGCCGAATTTCCAGTCGCTCATAGCTGCTCCTTTTCGATAGAGCCTAGCCCACTGCGCCGACGTTCGGCACGCATGCCATTCGCAACCGACTCACGTGTCCGGCCTCGGCCCAAACCACAGATACTCATTCATCGACTTCCTCAAGTTACGCTCTATAACAAGGCGGCCTCTCGACGCTATCGATACCGACAGCTATATCTGGGGAATGGTTCCGCATCCGTCACTCAGCGCACCGAAGATAAGGCCCGATCTCATTCGGCCCGTCGAGACGATGGGCCCTTACGATTTATGCTGGTGCCGCTCGGGAAAGAAATACAAGTGGTGCCATTTTCGGCGCGAACAGCAGAAGCCGATCAACATCTTTGAAATCGAAGCAGGAATGATCGCCGAGTTCCGCGACGGCTACTGCTCTCATCCAGATCCCGTGGCTGATCCTTGCAGCGCGACGATGACCAAGGCCCATACCGTGCAGAAGAAAGGCGGCCTCGCCGCGATCGCCGAAGTAGGCCACGTCCTCACCGTGAAGCCTACGATGAAGGAGATGATCGAAACCGAAGGCAACCCACAGCCGCGCAAAATCGGCGTCAACAACGCATCGGTCTTTCCCGGCTTCTGCAGCCGGCACGACACGACGCTCTTTAAGCCGATCGAGGGCAAGTCGCTGGCCCTAACTAAGGACACCGCCTTCCTCTTTTCTTACCGCGCCATAGCCTATGAGCGCTTTGCGAAGGAAGCGCAGCTCCGAAGCACTGACATCCAGCGCGAGGCTGACCGCGGCCATCCATTCTGGAAACAGGCCGCGATTCAAATGCACCTGGCGACTGTCATCGCCGGGATCAGGATTGGCATGCGTGATATGGACCTTTGGAAAGATCAGTTCGACGCACGCCTGCTGTCCGGCGCGCGCGATGACTTCCACTTCGTTGCCGTTCGTTTCGACCAGGTTCTACCTGTCGTCGCGTGTGGCGCCCTTCATCCGGAATTTGACTTCCAGGGCAAACCACTCCAACAGCTCGGCCGGGACGGCGTAGACTTCGACCATATCACGCTGACGGTGACCACGTTCGAGGCGCAGACGATCCTAGTGTTCGGCTGGATCGGTTCCGAGGACGGTCCGGCCAAGGCACTTGCCGAGTCGTTTGTTGCGCTCGACGATACTCGGAAGGCCGATGCATTGGTTCGGCTCTTGTTCATCCACACGGACAATCTTTTTCTTCGGCCGAGTTGGTGGGAGGCGCTGCCTGAGACCGATAGGCGGACGTTAAACGAAATGACGCGGAGCGGCACGACCATGCGGATGCGTACCGGCGACGAGATGGCCAATGACGCGACTTCGTTGCTCTCCGCATTGGTTATTGAGGTCGTCAGCGGCTGACCCGCTTTTACAGAAAGCCATAGCCGTTGGCAGCGGCAGCTTTTGGAGCCGCGGCGACGGCTGGTAAATGTCCCCACAGGTGTCGAAATCAGCCGCCGTTGATCCGCGACAGATCTACCCGAATTCCAGCGTTCCCGGTATCCGCCTCGTCCGCTGGCGCGCTCGGCGTTGCGCCCTCAAGCGAGTCATCCTCATCGCCGTCCTGTTGAGGTCCACTTGTCTGATGTTCCTCGTCCTGCTTACTCTCGGCCGGCATATTCCAGCTCGTCCCTGGCTCCTCCGCCTGAAACACGCTCACTCCCTCGAATTCCCCGGTCTTCCAAGAGAAGACGGCATCCTCGAATATCTGGGGGAGCACGTCCTTGCTGGTCGGGTTTCCATACCATTTCGCAACAATCCGCAGGATCTTGGCGAACATCTTCGTGCCCATGCGCAGGTTTTCGCAGGCGTCAACGACATCTGGCTTCAGCTCGGCGGCATCCTTCACGCCGACACCTGCAGGGAACTGCGTCAGCCCCACACGAACGACAGCCCGGCCGACATGCTCGCGGACGATCGCCATGGCTTCGTCCGGCGTCGTCGGCTTCGGCACGAGAATGAGCCTCCCGCCCGACTTCACGGTGATGGCGAGCGGATCGGGCGCTCCGGCGGTCTCGACGAATTGCCGGACGATCGCAGGTGTCAGGGAAGGATCGGCGCATTTTTCGATCAGGGCAGCATCCAGCATGGAGGGCTCCAGGGTCAGATATTGAAGGAGAGCACGAGAGGCGTGGCGAAGAGAGCCGCCCAGGCCGTAGCGCTGGCGCGCTGGATCCCGACGATGGAACTGCCCTCGGTCCACCAGCCGTTGCCGACGGCGACGGCGACATCGGGCGCGTGGGCCATCGACTGCAGAATGGGCCAGACGATGAGCTGCTCGTAGCAGATGAGCGGCGCGACCCTCGTCGGTCCGACCACGACGACGGGATTGGCGAAGAGATGGGCGCGCGCGCCACCATTCATGCCGAACCAGGGCCGCCATGGCTGCCACATCGAACCGGGGACAGGCATACGCTCGCGATAGAGGACACGGCCGCCGTCGCCGTCGATTGCAACGAGAACGTTATCGTAGCCGCCGGCGTCGACCACGGCCGCGCCGGCGACGATCGTGGCGTCACCGGCTCTCACGGCGCGTTCCCAAAGTCGGGCGACCGTCGGCGTCCAGAAACCGAGCGCGCTCTCCGGCAACACGATCACCCGCGCGCCGGCCTTGGCCACTGCCCGCGTCGTGGCAATCAGGTCACGCTGACGGGAAAGTCCGGTATCCCGCCCCAATGATGCACCCATGGCGAGATCGACGCCGCGCCACGATTCAGGTACTTTCGGATCGGTCCAGAAAACGGCGGACCAAAGCCAAGAGGCTGACAAGACGACAGCGACAGCCGGCCCCCTTCGGGAAGCGAGGCCCAGGAGACCGGCTGAAGCTGCGACGAGCCCAAGCCATCCCCATCCCGGAAAGAGGACACCCGCGGCGGTGATCGGATGCGCCCAGCCGGTGATGCCGAAAGGCGGGATCGCCATCAGGATCGCAGCGAGGACATAGCGGATCGGGCGCCAGGTTCCGGACCGCGACCATAGCGCGGCATGGACGGCCGCGAAGCCGGCCGCCGGCACGAACCAGAGCGCGACGCCCGGCCAGATATCCGACGCATAGAATGTGGCGACCCCAAGCGGCAGACCTCTGGACGCCGCCAGGAAATATCCAAGGGAGACCAGCACCGCCGTCGTGCGGTTTGGCGCCATCGACCAGAGCATTGGAAAGGCAAGCGCCACCGGCAACAGGAGCACATGCCCGCTCCATGCGATCCAGCCGGTGGCCACACCAGCGAGAATGAGGATTCCGGCGCGAGCAGCATCAGGGCGCATAGGTCAGCACCTCCTCAGCGAGGCCGAGAATGCCGGCGGCGGGGATCGAACCGAAGTAGCGCGAATCCCATGAAGCCTTGAACGGGGAATAAAGAAACACCTGGCCCGCCGGTACGATTCCCCCGGCATCGCCATGGAGCGGACGCCCTCTCCCGTCCGCCGGCACGATGGTTGTTTGCGGAATGTGCAACCCGTCGATCCGAACATCGGCTCCGATCTCGATGCGCTGCCCTTCGCTGGCGATGACCATCTTGATCAGCGGCGCGTCGCCCGTCGGACAGACACCGCTGCGCAGATAGCCGCGCACCCGCGCCTCGGAAAACGCCACGGTCTCCGGCGGGCAGATGAAGATAAGATCACCGACCGCTGGAGGACGCTTGAGCGGACGAATGCGCCAGATCCCAAGCGGCTCGCTCGCCGTCATGTTGAGCCGATAGCCGGCCGCCGCACCGGCGACGAGCACGGTAATGGCAACGACCAGGCCGGTGGCGATGACGATCACCACCATCCATTGCTGGCGCGCTCGGTACGCGGTGCGAGATCGGGCATCGGTCATTTGAGCGACAGGCCTTTCGCCTGGGTCTGGCGCAACGCCTCTGCCTGCTTGATGCCGACGACCACGCGTTCATGCGCAGCGAGCTGCTGCACCGCCCGCATTGAATTCCACGCCGTTTGCACCTCCGCCTTCTGCGGATCGGTCATGCCGCGCGTGACCGTTTTGAACGCCTCGCCGCCGGCCTCCTTCGCCGACACGCCGAGAAAGGTTCGCTCGCCGAACCGCTCTGTCACCGCCTTGGCGAAACCTTCCAATTCCGCCTTCACCATCTTGTCGGCAAGCGCATATTCGAGACCGGCCGGAAGATCGTTCCGGTCGATGGCGTCGCGTATCCGCTCGAGCGTCTGCTTCGCATTGGGCGACAGCGCCGGGATATCGACCGAGACCTTGATGCGCGCAGCGCGCTCCTCGGTCTCATGCTTGCGCTCGGCCTCGGCCCGACCGCGCAGATATCGTTCCAGATTGCGGGCGAGCGCAGGCGCGTTGACGAGGGCGGTATCGCGCTCCTGCTTGTCGGCGCGGCTGGCGAACATGCCCGTCTTGCCCTTGAGCGTGCCGAAGGTCTCCGGCTCGGCCGAGATCTTCGCTATCGTCGCGGTGGCGCGCGCCTGATCCTTTATCATCGCATCAACATTGATCGCCGCGAATGCCGCCTCCGGCTGCGCATAGACCATTTGGAAACGCGTGGAGACATCTTTCCACTGCTGCTTCAGCGCCGGATCGTTGGAGAGTTTGTCCTCGACGCTCTGCTCGAGCGATTTGGCGAATGTGGTAATGCCGGCAACCATGGGTCTTGCCTCCTTGACGATGGTCGGAACGGATTGTTTGTCGCTGCCGCGGGCAAGGCCGAGTGCCGCGCCGACAGCTTTCAGCCTTGCGGCGAGATCGACGAGCTTCTGCTTTTGCCGAACGGTCCAGGCGAGCCGGTCGCGGGAAATGGTCCGAGCGACATTCATGAGGTGCATGCCGCGCGCTTCGGCGAAACGGAGGGCGGCGCGATAGGAGGATGCACCCTCATAGTCGAGTGTCGTTTCCTTGGACGCATCGCGGGAAAGGCGTTCCTTCAGCCGCTCCATCGCCAGTTCCTTGACCGGCACGATCTTCCACGTGTTGCGCTTGGCCATCGTGCCATCGGGCAGTCTCACCGACTCCGAGCCCTCGTGGCGAAGACCGATCCGGTCGCCGACATGTGCATCCGCTTCATCAATCGCGCGGGCGAGATCGACGCCCCAGATCGTGCGCTCCTGTCCGTCACCATAGGTGAGCGTGACGAAGTAGCTGTCGCGGTTTCCGGGCTTGTGTTCGTAGGGCGCCTCACCGTGATCGACGAGAACACCACCACGCCGGTTGGTGAACTCTTCCATGCCGACGTAGAGTTCGGCCGCCTCGCGGTGGCGCGTCATCGCGACATAGGTCAGATGACGATCAAGCGTGTTGGAGGCGAGAACTTTGACGCGATCGACAGTGGCGCCCTGGGACTTGTGGATCGTGGTGGCATAGCCGTGATCGACGTTACTGTAGAAGCGCTGTTCGACGGTGACCTGCCTGCGGCTGTCTCCCTCGCCAATCTCTGCGACGATACGGCCTGGCGCAGCTTCAACGACCTTGGCCAGCATCCCGTTCTTGACGCCAAGGCTGCCCTCGTTCTTCAGGAAGACGATCTGGTCGCCGGCGGCGAAACGACGAGCACCGTCCTCGGTCCGGAACACAGAGCCCTCGCCGACAATACCGCGCTCGACAAGCTTGGCGCGGGCCAGCTCGTTCAGTTCGCGGACATCGCGGCGGCGGTGGGCGAGGATGAGCGTGGTCTTCGTCGGATCGAAATCGTAGTTCCAGTTGTCGATCAGTCCCTCGATCGCGTCCTGCCGCGTCCAGCCGGTTTGCACCAGGTCAGCCGCGTCATAGGCGCTCAGCGCGGCCGCCACGTTGCCGCGCGCAAGATCCAGCGACGCATCGCGCATCCATTGCTCACGCTGGCGGTAGATGGTCTCCAGTTCGGCGTATCCGATGCGATCGGCAATAGCGCGAAACGCGGCACCCGCCTCGATCGGCTGGAGCTGATCCGGATCGCCGACAAGCACGAGTTTCGCGCCCGCCTTCGTGACGGCCTCGACGAAGAGTGCAAGCTGGCGAGAAGACACCATGCCTGCCTCGTCCAAGACGAAGACCGTCTTGTCGTCAAGCTGGCTCCGCCCGTCGTTCCAGCGAAGCTCCCACGACGAAAGCGTGCGCGAGACGATCCCGGCTTCGGTCTCCAAGCCCTCGGCCGCCTTGCCCGCCAACGCACCGCCGACGACACGATAGCCGGCCGCCTCCCAGGCTTCGCGCGCCGCCTTCATCATCGTGGTCTTGCCGGCGCCGGCGCGACCGACGACCGCAGCGATCCGATGGCTGCCGGCGACATGGGCGATCGCCGTCTTCTGCTCCTTCGACAGGCGGGAATACCGCGCGAACGTCTCCTGCAGGATTGCGTTTTCGACGCGGTGTGAGGAACGGCCGGCAAGGAAGACCGCCCTGCTGGCCATCTCCGCCTCGGTGCGGATCAGGTCGCGGGTAGTCAGTTTCGCCGGCACCCGCGCGCCACTGGCGAAGTCCACATGCTCACGCTCCAGCCGAACAACGTCAGGGCTTTGCAAAACACGCGCCATCAACGACTGGAAGAGACCAGCGTCATCGACATAGCGATGCAAGATCTTCGCGACGTCGCGCTCGTCGAAGACGCTCTTCTCCCGCGCGATCATATCGATGACGACGGCGGGGCGGTCCTCGATGCGGCGCGCGTTCTCGGCTCGCCGTTCCTCCTGCAGCTCGATGCGTTCCAGCGTGATCGGCTCGGACGCCTCGGCCGACTTCTGCTTGATGGCGTTCGCGCCGACGCCGAGATGGATGGTCGGCTCAAGGGCGATGCCCTGCTTCTCATAGGAGCGGCCATCGACGCGGATGTCGAGACCGGCGAGTGCCAGATGCCGGTTCTGACAGACGAACCAGCCGTCGCGGAAGGCGTTGAAATCCCCGACGCCTCCCGCCCATAGCTCATAGACGATCTTGCCGGAATCGTTGCGCAGCGACTTGCCGTCTGCACCGAGCACCGCGACCTTCTTCGCGCCGAAACCGTCGTCGGTCAGCGGACGCAAGGTAGTCATGAGATGCACATGCGGGTTGCCCGGCGCATCGTGATAGACCCAGTCTGCGACCATTCCCTTGGCGGTGATATGGCTCGCCACGAACTCGCGAACGAGAGCAATGTTCTGATCCGCCGACAGCTCGATCGGCAGGGCCATGGTGACATCCTTGGCGAGCTGCGCATCCGAGCGCTTCTCGAAACCCTCGACAGCGTTCCAGAAAGCCTCCGACGCGGCCGCGACCGAGCGATCGGCGATCATCGACCGCAGCCAGTCCGGAGCGTCCTCCGGAATAACGAATTCCTCATGAAGGAGGCCCTGCTTACGGGTGTAGTCGATGGTCCGCGCCTCGCGCTCGAACTCCATTTTCACGCAGTGCCGGTAGGCCGCCGACAGCACGGCGCTGCGGCCGGAGCCGCGGGCGACGACGCTGACGGAGAAATGAGGGACGGCCACGGCGGAATGCTCTCCCGATTGCAAACGAAATCAACGGGTTCGTCGGGAACGGCAGGCCCGCAAGGGCAGAAAAGCAAGGCGTCGCGTCAGCGACGTATAATTGCGCCCTTGGAAGCCGCTCCTTCGGAACGGCCGGGATGATGCTCAAAGGCGTTGGCTACGCCAACTCGCATTTCTGCGAGTAGATCGGCACGCCGATCTCGGAAATGGTCATGCCGTCAAAGACCTTGAACGGCATGAAAGGACCAGTCGGAGATGAAAAAGCCTTCCTCCAAAATCCGCGAAGAGATCGCCAAGCTCCAGGAGCAGTTGAAGCACGCCGAGACACGCGAGGCCGAACGTATCGGCCGCATTGCGCTCAAGGCCGGTCTTGGCGAGATCGAGATCGACGAGATGGAGCTTCAGGCGGCATTCGAAGAACTGACGAAGCGGTTTCGCGGAGGTAAGGCTGCTGCAAGCGGAGGGAAGAAAGTCGGTGAGGGAGGCAGCGGTGCGGCAACGACCGCGCCGGACACACCTGGCGCGGCTGCGGGCTGCGCTGGCGAGGCTTGAGCGGATGAACCGGACGACGACATCCGACGCGCGCAAGAAGGATACGCGCGAGAAGATCGAGCTGGGCGGCCTGATCGTCAAGGCCGGCTTGCGGTATGAAAAGCGGGCTCTGCTGCTCGGCGCACTGATCGAGCTGCGCCAGCGGCTCGAGCGTGACGCCGGCGAGCGGCCGCGGCTCACCGCCCTTGGCGCGGAGGGCTTCGGCAATGAAGGCGAATAGGGTGGCGCTCGTCGTCGCGCCGATCGCGCTGATGATCCTCGTCACCATCTCCATGGTTGGGATCGAGCATTGGTTATCCGCCTTCGGGAAAACAGATGCCGCGCGCCTCACGCTGGGGCGCGCCGGCATCACCTTCCCCTACGTCGCGGCTGCGGCCATAGGCATCCTCTTTCTGTTTGCCGCCGCAGGATCGGCCGACATCAAGTTTGCCGGCGGCGGCGTCACCGCCGGGAACGTGGTGACGATCATGATCGCGTTTGTGCGCGAGGCGATCCGCCTTGCGGCGATCTCGGCCGACGTAACGCAAGGCAAATCGGTGCTTTCCTATCTCGATCCCGCCACCATGCTCGGCGCGGGCGCGGCGACGATCGCGGCGGGGTTCGGATTGCGCGTCATGCTGAAGGGCAATGCCGCGTTTGCCCGAGCCATGCCGCGCCGCATTCGCGGGAAACGCGCCCTTCATGGCGAAGCCGAATGGATGAAGATGCCGGACGCACAAAAGCTCTTTCCCGATGTCGGTGGCATCGTCATCGGCGAACGCTATCGTGTCGATACGGACACCGTCGCCGCGCAAGCGTTCCGCGCGGATCGGCAGGAAACCTGGGGCTCGGGCGGCAAGTCACCGCTGCTCTGCTTCGACGGTTCTTTCGGCTCCAGCCACGGCATCGTCTTCGCCGGTTCGGGCGGCTACAAGACGACGTCCGTCACGATCCCGACCGCGCTCAAGTGGGGGAGCACGCTCATCGTGCTCGACCCGTCGAACGAGGTCGCGCCGATGGTCCTCGACCATCGCGCCAGGTCCGGGCGCGATGTCCACATTCTCGATCCGAAACGCCCGGAGATCGGCGTCAATGTCCTCGACTGGATCGGCCGGCACGGCGGGACGAAGGAGGAGGACATAGCCTCTGTCGCGTCATGGATCATGAGCGATAGCGGCCGGGCAAGCGGCGTGCGCGACGACTTCTTCCGGGCGTCGGGCCTGCAACTGCTGACCGCGCTGATTGCCGACGTCTGCCTGTCCGGTCATACCGAAGAGAAGGACCAGACCTTGCGCCAGGTTCGCAAGAACCTCGCCGAGCCGGAGCCACGGCTTCGCGAACGCCTCCAGACGATCCACGAAAACTCGAAATCCGACTTCGTGAAGGAGAACGTCGCCGCGTTCGTCAACATGACGCCGGAGACCTTTTCGGGCGTCTATGCGAATGCGGTGAAGGAAACGCACTGGCTTTCCTATCCGAACTATGCGGCGTTGGTGTCCGGCTCCAGCTTCACGACGGACGATCTGGCCGCCGGCACGGTCGACGTCTTCATCAACATCGACCTGAAGACGCTGGAGACGCATTCCGGTCTGGCACGGGTGATTATCGGCTCCTTCCTCAACGCGATCTACAATCGCGATGGGAATGTCGGCGGGAGGGCGCTGTTCCTCCTCGATGAGGTAGCACGTCTCGGCTATATGCGGATCCTCGAAACCGCGCGGGACGCAGGTCGCAAGTATGGCGTCACGCTCACGATGATCTACCAGTCGATCGGCCAGATGCGCGAGACCTATGGCGGCCGCGACGCGGCGAGCAAATGGTTCGAGAGCGCGAGCTGGATTTCCTTTGCGGCGATCAACGACCCCGAGACGGCCGACTACATCTCGAAGCGATGCGGCACGACGACGGTGGAAATCGACCAGATGAGCCGCAGCTCGGCGGCGAAGGGAACGTCGCGCACGCGCTCGAAGCAGCTGGCCGCCCGCGCCTTGATCCAGCCGCATGAAGTGCTGCGGATGCGCGGCGACGAGCAGATCGTCTTCACCGCCGGCAATCCGCCGCTGCGATGCGGCAGGGCGATCTGGTTCCGACGCGCCGACATGAAGACCTGCGTCGGCCAGAACCGATTCCATGGAGCTGCGAAACCATGAGAAACATTGGAACGCCGCTTGCAGTCGCCGCCGCGCTCGCCGCGGGCGTTGGCTGGGTCATGACCGGCGAAGGGCTCGGTCGATCGGATCGTCCGGCATCGTCCGTTCAGTCGTCTTCCGTCGTCGCCAGCGAACAGGATGACCTTTATGCGCAGTTCACGCTTTGCGGACATTCCGCCCGCGTGAACTGCGTGGTGGATGGCGATACGTTCTGGTTCCGCGGCGAGAAGATCCGTATTGCCGATATCGACGCGCCGGAAACTTCCGAACCGCGTTGCAACGCCGAGCGACAGGTCGGCCAAGTTGCCCGCGATCGACTGCTCGACATGCTCAATGACGGTGCATTCTCATTCTCCACGGTCGGCCGTGACAAAGATCGGTACGGTCGCATGCTGCGAACCGTGTGGCGATCGAACATCTCCTTCGGCGAGCAACTCGTCGTGGACGGACTTGCCGCGCGCTGGAACGCGCCGCGGCGCAATTGGTGCGCGCACGATTGATTGCGCGGATGCGTCGCAAGGACGCCTGCATCGGCGCCAACGCGAAGACGTCCAGCTCGGCGGCCCCGAGCTGGACGTCTTGCTCGATCGGCTCAGTGGGCCGAACGCCGATCATGGGGATTGTATTCGTGGATGATATAGAGATCGTCACCATCGTCGATCTCGTCGCTCGGAACGACGCCGTACTCGCCGCCGGCGCGGAAGAGGGTGACGGGAACCATCAAGGTCCGGGAGAGGTCGAAGGCGTGGTTCTGGGCGAGGGAAAGATCGTGCGACATTTTTGAGGCTCCATCCGGAGCGGGCCAATTCCCGCTGATGGCTCCTCGAAGGTCCGACCACGGTCGCGATCACCGTGAAGGCTTGCCGGAGCGGCCGCACGCTGGCGTAGCGGACCCTTTATGGGTTGATCGTAGAAGATCCGGGGATGGATCAGGACGCCATCACCAGAAAGCGGGATTGGGTCGCCTCTGGATCGAGCAAGGTTTCGCGCGATCGTTCTTCCTCATCGACGAGCCCCTCGCTCCTCGACCCCAGAGTTCCCGTCACCCTCTTCCGCGGCGGCATCGAGTGCGCCAAACCCATCGGCTCGATGCTGACCCGCCGCCTGACGTCAGCGGCCTACGCCCCGAATACTCGGCCTGATACAAGGACGACGATCGCATGTCAGCCCCACCTCTCCCCGTCCTTGAGCTCAGCGCGTGATGCGCATGGGAGAGGGATAGGGGTTAGCGCGCGCGGATGCCAGGAATGTTATCAGATCGGCGACCTCATCGGGTTTTGCCGGTCAATGCAAGCCTACGCGATGGCCGATCGCCTGCGGAATCCCGTCGCGTCGCCCCTCAAGCAGCGCCGCGAGTACAACCGACCAAATGAAGTCCATTCAATGGAGCCCGATATCAAACAAGCCGTCGTCCGACGACCACGTGAGATCCGGCATCAACGTTCCTGTGGCACCCCACCGCGCATCTCGCACTTGAGAAATGCCCAATCGATCAATGTCTCGATGGATGGACCGAGTGCTAGGCCGAGCTCGGTCAGCGCATATTCCACTTTGGGAGGCACCTGCGGATAGACCGTCCGGGTAACGATCCCGTCTTTCTCCAGCTCCTTGAGCTGCTGGATCAGCATTTTCTGGTTCACGCCCACGACGCGCTTTTCGAGTTCCGAGAAGCGAACCGGTGCCTTGGCTGCGAAGAGCTGGACGATGATGACGATCTTCCACTTTCCTTCCAGCACCCGCAGGGTTTCGCTCGTCGCGGCAGCCCATAGAAGCTGCTTTTCGTGATCGTCAGACTGCCAGTCTCGTTTCATAACTTACCTTTTGGTGAGTACCACACCAAAAGGTGTGTTCTTGTTATCCCGATAGGCTACCGCTATTTTCGGGTCCAGTAAATAGCCAGTGAAATCCGTGCTCGGCCAACACATCCGTTGGTCTCGGGTTTGGAATAGCTGTGCCGATCGAAAGGACGATTGAGACGATGAAGGCCATACGATGGACGGCTGGTGACAAGCCAGGCCTGTTGCTACACGACGAAGCCATGCCAGACCCCGGCCCGCACGAGGTTGTCGTAAAGGTTCATGCGGCGTCCTTGAACTTCCGCGACCAGGCAATCCTCGACGGTGCGTATGGCGGTCCGACGAAGCCGAATGGCGTGCCTTTGTCAGACGGGGCCGGTGAGGTGATCGCGGTCGGCCGCGAGGTCAAGCGCACAAAGGTCGGCGATCGCGTGTCGGCATCCTGCTGCCAGCACTGGATCGGTGGACCTGCGCGTCCGGAGTATCAGGCCGACAGCCTGGGCATGACGACGGACGGATGGCTGGCGGAGACCATTCTGCTGCACGAGAACGCCATCGTGCACCTGCCGGACTACATGTCCTATGCGGAGGCGGCGTCGCTTCCGTGCGCCGCCGTCACAGCCTGGACGGGGCTTAACCTGTCGTCGCCCCTTCAGGCGGGCGAGACGGTGCTGGTTCAGGGCACCGGCGGCGTGGCGCTGTTCGCGCTGCAGGTCGCGAAGATGTTCGGCGCGAAGGTTCTCGCGATTACCTCGTCGGACGAGAAGGCGGAACGGCTTAAGACGCTGGGTGCCGCCGCCGTCGTCAACTACCGGTCCCATCCGGAATGGGACAAGGAGATCCTGGCCCTGACGGACGGGCGAGGCGTCGACAAGACCATCGACATCGCAGGCGAGAAGACGATCGTGCAGTCGGCGGCCGCGACCCGAAACGGGGGCGACATCTCGCTCGTCGGGTTCACCAGCGGCTTCGGTGGCGGTTTGCCGCCGATCGACATCCTCGCCAAGTCGCTTCACGTCGCCGGCACATCGATCGGGTCGCGGGCGAGCTTCGAGGCACTCTTGCGAGCCATGGCCTTGCACGAGGTGCACCCCGTCCTGGATCAGGTCTTTGCGTTCGCGGACTACCAGTCCGCCTATCAGCGCCTGAAAAGCGGCAACCACATCGGCAAGGTTGTGATCGATGTCACGCGTTGAAGCGATCGTATGCCTCGGCGGGGCGGCTGCACTCGCCGGCCGCGCTTCCGAGAGGAACCCTACACGATGATCCGACTGTCCATCCTCGAACTCGGACGCGTCCGGCAAGGGTCCGATCGTCGCACGGCGCTTGATAACGCGCGCACGCTTGCCCAGCATGCCGAGCGCTTGGGTTTCCAGCGTTTCTGGGTAGCCGAGCATCACAACTCACCGGCGGTCACCACGGCAGCGACGTCGGTTGTCGTGTCTCATATCGCGGCAGGTACGACGACGATCCGCGTTGGTGCCGGCGGCGTCATGCTGCCCAACCACGCGCCTTATGTCATCGCGGAACAATTCGGAACTCTGGAAACTCTCCATCCGGGCCGTATCGACCTGGGGCTCGGTCGCGCCCCCGGCACCGACCAGACGACCTTGCGTGCGCTGCGGCGGGACCCCGGCAACGCGGAAAACTTTCCCCAGGACGTACTTGAGCTGCAGGCGTTTCTCGCCCCCAAGGGCGAAGCGCAGCGGATAGAGGCGGTTCCGGGCTCCGGAACCAACGTGCCGTTGTGGATATTGGGTTCAAGCCTTTACGGGGCGCAACTCGCCGCCGTGCTCGGTCTTCCTTATGCCTTCGGGTCGCAGTTTTCCCCTCATTCACTTCATCAGGCGCTTGAACTCTACCGGGGTAATTTCCAGCCCTCGGAGCAACTGCAGAAGCCCTATGCGATGATCGGGGTCAATGTGATCGCGGCGGAAACGGATGACGAGGCCCGCATTCTCGCAACGTCCCAGCAAATGACATTCGCCGATATGTTCCGGGGCATGCCAAGCCTGCTCAAGCCACCCGTGGACGATATCGAAGCCTACTGGACGCCGCGGGAGAAGGCGCAAACCGAACAGATGCTGAGCTGCAGCGTGGTGGGCAGCGCCGAAACCGTCCGCGCGGGGCTCAAGCAGCTTGTCGCCGACACCGGCGCCGATGAGTTGATGATCGTCTCCGACATCTTTGACTTCGGCAAGCGCGTGCGCTCGCTCGACATAACAGCCCAGGCTGCAACCTAACGAAGGACCTTCATGATGTACGCGCAAATCACGCAATTCACCAAAATGCTCCACACCCTTTCCCGTCTTCTTGATAAGGCGGACAAGCACGCCGAGGCACATAATTTTGCGCCGGAAGTTCTTCTGAACGCGCGTCTTTTACCAGATATGCTGCCACTCACAAGCCAGGTTCAGATGGCATGTGATACGGCGAGGCTCGCCACCTCAGTCTTGGCCGGCAAACAGATTCCGATTTTCGACGACAGTGAGAAAACGATCCCGGAACTCAAGGCTCTGATCGAGAAGACGATCGCGTATGTCTCTTCAATGAAAGAAAGCGATTTTTCCGGTTGGGAAGAAAGAAGAGTTGCTCCTCCGGGCTGGGCCGGAGCTTTCCTCGGAAAGGATTATTTCTACCAGCATGGCGTTCCAAATTTTTATTTTCACATGGTTACGGCATACGCGATCCTTCGGCACAAAGGCGTTCGGATCGGAAAGATGGACTACATCGGTCAGCTACCTTTCCTGAGGCAATAGCTGCACCTTCACGGTCCCATGATCCTTCAAGATTCCGGAGGCGCTACCTCCGGAGCTCCGTCACCTCGTCCCTGAGTAAGAGTCGATCACGGCAGTGCGTTCTCGTCATCGCCGTCGTACTGCAGAGAAGTCCCTCGTCATCCGATTACAGGTCAACGCTTCTTCACGTGCTGGTAGCGCCATCGATAGGAGACCTCAGCGTTTGGTTCTTTTCGAACAATTCCACGGCAGAATCTCCTTGATCCGGCCGGATTCCTCTTGCGAGATATGGGCGTCACCCGGATGGGAGGAGACCGCTTGCGGGCTCCGGGAGCGCAGCGAATAGCACACGGTCGCCGAAGGCGGCTCGCCCTTGTCAATCATCGGCGTCAGGCGATTTCGATGTCGGTTCTGGAGAAGTCGTCGCCCTTGAACAGGAGAGGCAAGCGGTATTCCCTGGCGCAGGCATAGACGAAGCAGTCTCCCATGTTCAAACGCGCCGGATGGGCAACGAATTTGCCGAAGGTGCGCGCCGCTTCCACGGCCTTGCGATGCGTTGTGCCGCTGATGGTCAACTCTCTGACCCGCAGCGCCTCCAGCAGGGCATCGACATGGCGCTGGGCCTCGTCAATGATCGCGGGCGGAATGGGTGCCTGATTGCCGTGCTGCTCGTTGGCGATCCGCCGCGCGAGGCTTATGACCGCCTCGAACACCGTCATCGACGAGCAATAGATCGGCTTGGTCGCGCGTTCGAGCTTGGCGACAAGATAGCCGGCTTCGTCTTCCTTAGTGAGGATCGAGATGATTGCCGAGGCGTCGAGATACATCAGGCGTCCCACATGTCGTCGCTGAAAGCCTTCATGTCGAAGGGCTTCGGATTAGGGCCGAGCTGCGCCGCGACCTCGTCCTGAATCTTGCGAATGCGCTCTACCAGGGGTATGGTTTCCTTCGCACGCGCAAGCTCGTTTTCGAGAGCGCGGCGGACGGCCTCGGTCTTGTTGGGGGCATTGGTCAGCTTCTGGACCTTCTTCGCCAGCTCGTCGACATCGCTGTCTCGGATATAGAGGGAAGACATCGGACTTTCCTTCTTCGTATATTCCTCACTGAATATACGAATATTCTATATGGAATATACAGTCACTTCAAGCTGCGAGATGTGGGCGTCACCCGCATGGGCGGAGACCGTATACGGGCTTCGGGAGTGCAGAGACTAGCACGCGGTCGCCGAAGGCGGCTCGCCCGGATCATCCCATAGGCATCCATCAAAGGAATGAATCATAGGAGACCGACCGATTCAGAACTGTCGTTGGACACCGATACCGTGGTCGGCGACGATTCCGCCATGATCACCCAGCCCTACCAGCTTTATGTCGAGCGCACCGAGCCATCGAAGAACATGGCGCGATATTACTCCATGACCATCGAGCCGACGCTGTTCGGAACGGCCTGCCTGACACGGCGATGGGGACGTATCGGCAAAATGGGCCAGGAAAAGGTGCATCATTTCCAGCGGGAAGAAGATGCCGTCCATCTTTTCCTCGACGTCCTGCGCCAGAAGCGGGCACGCGGCTACCGACCGGCGGGGACAAACCGAGCGATCCGTACTGCATGAAGACGGCAAAGAGGCACGCGCAGGCGGGCCTCGCCGGACGCCTCATCGGCGTCGGTTCCAGTCGGTCTCGAAGGCGACTTCGATCTCGACGAAGAACGGGATCTTGATCGCGATCTTCAGGCCGAGCTTGCCCTTGCGGAAGAAATGGGCGGCGACCTTGCCCAGGGCTCGGAGGCGGCGACCGGTGGCGGTGAGGAATTTGGCGAGTTGGCGCATGATCTCTACTCCTTTCGATAAGCTGTCATTGCGGGGAAAGGCGGCAGCCCGGAGAGGCGCGCTGCACCGGGACGGCCGCAGCGGACGCGGAGGACCAGGCGGCGCCTGAATTTTGTCGCGCGAGGAGCCGCAGGCGGGGAAAATTCTGGAGGCGGCGGGTTGCGGCGCGCCGGGAGGGCTGCAACATCCCCGATGCTGATGACAGGGCATCGAAAGGAAGGAGCGGCAACCGGCTTTCCCTCCTCCGATCGCTTCCCTCCCGCCTGGAAAGGCGGAGCAGAGCTTCGCGCCGGTTGCGCCGGTCGATCCGGCGCGGCTGGCCCATCGACACGGCAGAAACCGCCCTAGAAGGGCGGCTCGGCGCTGATGCGGCCGTCCTGTTCGGCCAGGATCGTTTCTCGTTCGGCCCGCGCCAGGCCGAGTTCGGCCTCGATCTGGCGGCGCTCCGCGGGATCGGCGTTGCGGACTTCGGCTTCGAGTTCCAGGATCGTGCGGTCGAGGTCGTAGGTCATCGTCGTCTCCTTGACGTTTTGTGAAAGACGACGCGCGCGGTCATGGTGGCAGGCAGGGGTCAAGGATCGCGGAACGCGACCGGCGGAGCCGGCGAGTGGGGGAGCCGAATTTCTGCGCGGCCCGCAAGGGACGGGACTGAAATTTGGGGGAACCGCCCTTAGGTCTTAGTCAAGCGTCCTGTTTGGAGAAGGCGCCGTCATTCTGGCGGCTCCTCGTCTGCCATGATGGCGTCGAATGCGCTGTCGAGCGATTCCTGTTCAGCGAGGAGCTTCGCGAGTTCAGCTTCGCTTCCTGCGCGCTCGGCAGGCGTAAGGATGCAGGCGGCAAGCTCGGCGCGCAGCTGCTGGATTTCGTCGTAGATGGTAAGCATGTCTCTCTCCTCTGTTTGAAGACGAGAGACGTGCACGATGACGGAGCAGTTCGGGTCGAGGATCGCCGCAGGCGACCGGCGGAGCCGGCGAGTGGGGGAGCCAAAATGCGCAGCATTTTGGGGGTACCGCTCGTGCTCGAGGCGGGCTGATCCGGCATGGTAGAATGGGATATCTGAAGTAACGGACTTTGGGTTCCACGGGCTCGGACCCCAAAAGCCAACCACTTGCTCATCCGATCAAGGACCGGGGGATGCTTCAACGCGATCAGTCATGTCGAGCTAAACCGGCGCACTCTGCTGATCTCCTGTACCAGTTTGGCGTTCTGCTTTTCCAGTCGGGCAACAGCCTTTTCGGCATCCAGAACACGCTTCAGCAGGCTGGCATTCTCGGTCGCGAGCAGCCGCCTTTGCTCTTGGAGCTCATGCATCGAAGCTCGAAGTCCCGGTATGTCAGATTTGGGAGGCGGTCGCTGAGTTCCGAGACGCGGTGGATTTGCGGATGCCAATTCTTCGAGGAAGCTGCTGTGCTCGGCATAGATCGTGTTTCGGCTGACCTGAGCTTCTCGCGCCAGTGCAGCCACTGTGATCCGGGTGGTCCGCCCTTCCGACGAGGCCTGTGCAACAAGCCGATCCATCGCCTGCCGAATGCGGCGCTCGGTATTTCGATGACGCGCTTCATGAGATTTCAGCTTCGCGAGCTCTTCTGTGCTATTCGTCATCGTCTTCGCGACCTTGTTGAAGTTCTCCCAGAATGCGGTCGCATTCATCGATCCTTGCCTTTGCCAACGCACGGCTGTCATCATCGAGCATCGGATGTGCCAGAAGCCGCGCATTTTTCTCGCGGCGTTCCTCCCATACCGGCCGATGCTTTTGCGTTACCGCAAAATTGCTGCAGGTGGCACAGATGCTCTGTGTTCTGATGACCGGGTTCGGGCCTCGATCATCACCCAGGCACGAGGCGCTTTCGCGACGATAGACGCAGTAGCCCCAATCGCAATGACCGAGCCGCATGTCGGTTTCTCTCAGGATGAAGTCTACATAATCTGCAACATCTCCGTCTCGTGTACGTCCACGGAAGCGACTGTGCGCAGAGATCACTCGTCCGGCACTGCCGGCTGCCGTTGCCGTAGTCAGCAAATCCTCAAGCGCCGTCCTTGTGTCGTTCGAGGTCTCCGTATCGATCAGATCGGTCAGATCAAAGTCCGTCCCGACATAGCCTTTGTCGGTCATTGCTCTGGTTACGTGGCCGAAGTGCGAGGCAAGGGCGTCGAGGCCGGTACGGTCACGCCGACCGACAAAGCGCGCGAAGGTCTTTCGCCCCTGATGGGTCGTCAGATGCCACGGCCGTTCGTTATGAAGAGGCAGATTTACAAAGGATGCAAATGGTCCGTTGAGCCGGTCAGCCAGCCCGGATGATCGCGGGATGGCCATCCCGCCGCGGCCAGCCATCGCCGACAACCATAATTCCTGCCGATCCATCCGCTGGCGGATGGGAGCAGATAGGCGTTCCAAAACAGTCACGGCCCGCACGACAGGGTCCGGCGCCACCCATTGATGCGGCGTTCCGTCCGTGCCAACGGCTGTTTTGTAGATCCGGCCGCTCAGATAAGCGAAGGTTTCGGTGCCATCGGCAGCAGCATGCCGCTCGATGCATCCAGCCCGCAGGCCCAAGATTTCCGAGGCTCGCGCACCGACAAGATAGGCGATGACGACAAAGCAGGCGTCGTAAATCCGGGTGACCAGGAATTGCACCAACTTCATGGTCAGCACGGGCACCGTCCTCCAAGGAGGAGCTTCCCCGGGCACCGTCGCGAAGCGGAAGCTATCAAGGCAAGCGCGCATGTGACTCTGTCGCGCCTTATATCCAAATCCGCTCGAAAGGGCTTGCCCGTGGGCCTCCTCGGCTCGTTCCCGCAGCGCGATTATGTCGTCGGCTGGCGTGCCGATGAGACGTAATGCTGCCGAGACAAGAGGAACGGCAATAGCATCCGGCGTATAGGGCATGGACTTGGACAGTTGCCCGGGTCTCAATGATCGAGAGCCGGTTATCGGATCCAACAAAGGTTCAGCCGGCGCGTCGGGAAGATAATCTCGCTGTAAATAAAGAAGGTCCAGAATCCGGATATAACCGACCGGGGTCACGGTCTCCGATAAGAGACGACCGCCACGGCCTGGACGTTGGTAGACGACGCCGAGAAAGCGTTGAGCTGCATCACGGTCGAGGTCGGCAAAGCATCGATAGCCTTCGGCGACCATCCACCGGATGAGAACGCGCAGGGTCTGGAACCTTCTGACAAGCGTCGTCCCCCTTGCACGGCGCCGACCAGGCGGCGGCGTTACGCGTAACGACCAGAGAAAGCGCCGCGCAGCCTCGCGCCAGGGGTCCCATATTTCATCAGTAAATCGGCTTCCATCTTCAAACGCTATGCGCCAGTCGATGAGGAGATCGGCAGGTGTCGTTCCCGGAACATCGACATCCAGTTGCCAGATGAGATCCGACCACATCGATATCGTCGAGATACGGACTTCCTGATTTCGGGTCCGCTGATCCGTATTTACAGGTTGAGCTACCATTGACGTCACTCCGGATCCGGCAAGGGCGGAAGTGTTGCGATCATGCGCTCGGCCTCCTCGCGCATTTCGACGGGAAAGTCCGGCAGGATTTCTTCTTTGAGAATGCGATAGCTGGGAGCGTAAATTGATCGCCAACGCTCGGCATCGAGCCGATCGCGGGCGATCTCCAGCTTACGCATCACTTGTAGAATGCGGGCCAGATGTCGGGTGTCTATCGGAATAACGAGGCCGGGACAGCTGAGACAGCTCATAAAACCTGGGCACAGGCGACCCTGGGCGGATCCGGGAGCCTTGCCGGCCATCGGATTGATGCAGATGTGGCTGAACGCTTCGGCTGCACCCTCATTGCTGTTCCCGATATGACCGTCGATATTTTGCTCGACACCCTGGACCTCTGGGCGCATTACGATCCACCCGATCATTCGATGCTGGAGGCTCGCGATTGTCTTCTCATACATGCGTTGTGTTTCGGGGCCGCGAACATAGAGGTCTGTCGTACTGGCTTGCGCATGATTGAGCAGCGCCTGGACCACACGGATATCACCGCCGGCCACCTTATAGTGCTCGGTGGCGACGCTGCCGCGGAACAGAACAGGAGCGAAGGGCCGCATCGGTGAACGAAGCTGCTCGGGGTGAGCGGCATTCCAGGCGGTTATGCTTTGATTGGAACGAGCAATAAACCTGCGAATACCCGCATCCAGCGTCTGACTGCCAATTACACCCACTCCCTTCGGGCGGTTACCTCTGATCAAAAAGAGGCGGTCGCGCTCAGCAGGTGGAGCATGGGTAACGAGCGGAGCGCTCATCGCCAACACTTTCTCGACGAGATTGGGCACGGAATATCGCCGCCGCTTGTCAAAGGTCCGGCGCTGCGCACGGCGCATGGCATTCCCCGCTCGGGGCTTGGCCCAATCGACGATGATCCGATGAGGGTCGAGTGGATGCGAAGCCAGGCAATCGCGTTCTATGTTTCGAAGGGAATCCGGATTGGCCGCCGTTTGAATGGCGATGGCCAAAAAGAACGGGACCAGGGTATCGACCGTCAGATGCAGGTATTGCGCCAGCATCCGACTGCCACCATGGCGCCTTATCGGCATATGTGACCGCCGTCCTGGGGCACGATCGTACCACGGCATTATCCCACCACCCGCACGACCCTTTTCGACCAATAGCGTCTCCAGATCCCGGCGATCATCAATTACCCCATCAGGGTCTGTTTCGAGGATTGCGCGTCCTTCCTCGAAGCGAGCCCACGCGATGTCGATTTCGGCATAGCAGGCTCGTAGGATTGCCTTCAGCTCATGCGCTGGAAGTCGGCGCGGAACTGGCGTCCCGTGACGCCCCGGGAAAGGATTGGCCGGGAACTGCAATTGTTCTGGCATGAGATGGGCGCGATTTCGCATCGCCCACTCAAGCATGATCTTTATAGGCAAGTAGCGGCCGTGCCGTGTCGATATTCCCCAGGCATTGCCCTTTGGCGATCTCTGTCGATCAAGCCACGCGACATAGCGACCGACGGCGGCGGTCGTAAGTGTCGCAATCTCAGCGATTGAACCATCTTCAGCAGCGAAGCGGGCAAATGTACGAAGCGATTTCCAGTACCCTTTCCGGGTCGCCGTGGCGGCGCTCGCGAATGATGCGCGGAAAGCGTCAGCAAAGAGCATCGTAAGATCGACCGATAAGCCAAGCCGATTGAGGTCGAACATCTGTGCGACGCCACCCCACTCATCACGGAAGGCAATCATGGCGCCGCTTGAGATCGCCTTCCCGGCAGCCGAGGCAACCGCCAGGCGCCGGTCGATATGTGGCAGCTCAGACCGCATCGGGAATGACCTCGCCGTAAAGATATTCGATGCTCTCGGCGATTTCTCGATGATGCAGATCGACACAGCGCAGGTAGATGGACGTTGTCTGGATCGAGCTGTGACCGAGGAGTATCTGCAGCACTTTGAGCGGGTTGATCTCAGGCTTTCCAGCGGCGATCTGTTGAAGGCGGGCAAGCATTGTCGTGGCGAACGTATGACGAAGCCAGTGCAAACTGCCATCAATTTTTGCTGCTTCGAAGGCGGCGGCGAACACTGCGCTAAGGTGCGCTCGTGTCACGGCACCTCCATGCCTGTTCAGGAACAGGAATTCGCGGGGGGCATAAGCCGGAGACTTGCGCTGTTGAGCTCGAACCAGAGCGGCTCTCTCCTCACCGGCATACCAGTTCGTGCGATCCACAAGACGGATCGGTGGATAAATTGTCCGGGGTCGACCGCCCTTCGTTATCGCAAGGGGTACGCCGATCAGCGGGTGATCAGCAGCATCAATCCCCTTGCTTTCGGGCAATTGCGCGACCGTCAAGGCGCACAGCTCCATCCGCCGCATACCGGTACAGACTGCCCATTCAGCCATCAATCTATAGGGCATGGAAAGGTGATTGAACAATCGCGCGAGCTGATCGGCTCGAAGGGCACGCGGCAACTTTTCGAATTCAGCTACGGTCAGAATATTCGCGTTGGTCACCGCTGACCGGGTATTGGTATGGGCCAGGAGAGACTGCTTGCGCCCCGAAGTAATCCGTAAATCGATCATCCGGAATGGTAAGTGCATCACCCAACCGCGGGGATGCGCCCAATTATAAAACCGGCAAATGGAGCGAATACGGTCATTGATCGTGGAGCGCGCATATGGCCTGCCGGTATGGGGACTGGGCTGTTCCAGCATACGATTGCGGTAGGCGGCAATCATTTCCTCGTCGACAAGCCTCCAATCGAGACCGGACTGTTCCAGACTGTCGAACCAATCGTATAAGTGTTCCGCGTAGGTCCGCACCGTGTCTGAAGAGTGCGAACGGCCTGGGACGGTGGCCAGCTCCAGAAGATGGGCGAAGGCTGCCTCGATAATTTCCATGCGGCCGGACATCAGAATGGGGAACCCGGCAGGAATACCGGTCTGTCCTTTCGCCGCAGGAATAATCATCGCCATGGTCTTTATCCCTATGTGCGGACCGGCCTATCGTGCCCGCGTTGACCACAGGCACCTCCCGCGCATCGCTGCGTCGGACTCGTGTGGTCACTCCGCGATGCGCGGGCCCCTCCTGTGGACACCGTGCAAGCTCAGCAAACATGGAGGCATGCTGCATGACTATCGCTACTGTAACGAGACAATCAGGACAGTTCTGAGGATACATTCTAACCACGCGGTTTTGACGCGCGCCGCTTCGTCATGGCAGACTTGGCTTTCTGAGCAGACAGACCTTCCTCTCGTGGGGCACCATGACATGCGCGCCGCTTCGCGATCGTGGCTGGAAGCACGCGAGGAAGCCGGCCCCTTGCGGGGCCGGTTCGGCTCGGCTCACTCCGGGTTGTTCCAGAGGAGCACCTTCCTGCCGTCTTCGCCGCCCGGCGCGGGGGCGAGGTTCCCGAAGATGACGCCGATCTCGGGGGCTTCCATCCTGATCGAGACGTATTCTGCCCCGCTGCGCGGCGAGATGCGGTTCCAGCCCGCGCCGATCTCGAACCCGGTGCGCTTGTTGATGACGCGGTAGTCCGGGGCGTCCTCGCGGGACTTGTGGGCGTTGGGGAGGACGGCGATCGGGGCATTGACGCGGAGCGTGGCGAAGACGCCTTCCATCGAGCCATCGGCCTTGGTGGTGAGGTTTGCGATCGTGGATGCCATGGTAGTTCTCCTTCGGTTCCATCGGGACCGTTCCCGATGTCGGCAAAGGAGAGGGCTGACCTGCTGCGGTCAGCTCGGCGGAAAATTTTGCAAAATTCGATTTGCCGCCAAAGCGGACAAACCGAAATCGAATTTTGCAAAAATTTCTGTCGAGTCTTACCCCTTCAGGGGTTGGCCGCAAAAGCAGGCAGTCCTCTACAAAGTCGGCATCAATGGGAACGGGCCGGGTGGGACCGGAGGCGATGCCTGCCCTGGCGTCCCGACTTGCAGCCTCTCCTCCAGCGCGACGACACCCTCGTGGATGCGCCTTTGCCTATCGATCTGCCCGCCATTGCCCTCGCCGCCCCTTCCCGCACGACCACCCAGCGAGGGCGCTCCGGGCTGCCGATGTCGTCGCAAGCGCCCGGCGTTCGCCGGCGCGGGTTGGGACTGGGATGAGATGTGCCCAGCGGGTCCGGTATGCCGCGTCCCAGATGGAAGTCCCCGAGATCTACACGATCTTCGACATCGGTTCTGGCTGCCGCACCGGGGGGGCGGAGACAGCAAGATGACGATCTATCTGCGCACGACACCGGCGTGTTCGAGCGGACTGGCCCCGCAAGGGGCCGGCTTCCTTACGGGCGGCGGAAAGCCACGGGGATCGTCGCGCCAAATGTCAGTGTGCAGTCGGCCGGGGCCGCGGCAGGCACGACGCCCGCCGACCAGGCGCTTCATTACCCGCTGGCGAGGATGCGCTCGTCGTCAGTCATGCGGGCATCGACCTGCCGCCGGACGTCCCTGCCAGCACCGCGCAGCATTTCGTGCCAATCGGGAAGGCTTCGGAGCGTGAGCTGCATGCTGCGGCTCGTGTCGTAAACGACGCAAGGCGAGCCGGCTGCCGCAAGCCGCAGCATGTTGAGGCAGGTTCCCGGCGAAGCGCCATCCCAGACCATCAGCCCGTAATCGGCGCGCCGCGCCATCTCGCGGTCTTTCTCCGCATGAAAGGCGTAGCCATTTGCGCCGTCCGGCGCGGGCCGGTGATAGGCCGGCCAGTCGCCGAGATTGTTGCGCGGCTCGCTGCCGGCATGGAAGACGCCGACATGCTCATAACCATAGCCCGCGAGCAGGCTCTGCGCCTCCGCATCCGCTCCGGGCGCATCGCCGACCAACACGCCATGCTCGGCGGCGATCATCGCGCCGATGCGCGCTATCGCCGGTTCCGGCAGCTCGAATATGTCGCGTGATCCGCCTACGAATATCATCGCCATGGTCGCTCTCCTTTTTCTACCAACAGACCTCCCCCTCCCGGCCCGCCTCTCCTCTCCGAGCGATGGGATCGTCTCCGAAAACGAGCCGGCGAAGCCGGCTCGGGGAGCGCCGGAACGGCGCCAGCAGGGAGCGGTTGGCGCTCGACCTCCGGTGGCCCGCGCCTCGCGCGTCGTTGGCCGACCCGGCAACACCGTGTAAGCTGGAATGAAACGAGGGGAGGTCGTGATGACGCTGAAGAGGATGGATAATATCGGAATCGTCGTCGAGGATCTCGACGCGGCGGTCGATTTCTTCCGCATACTCGGCCTCGAACTCGAAGGCCGGGCCATGATCGAAGGGGAATGGGCCGGACGGGTCACGGGCCTTGGCGACCAACAGGTCGAAGTCGCGATGATGCGTACACCCGATGGTCACAGCCGGCTCGAACTGTCCCGCTTTCTGAGGCCGGCTGTTGTCTCGGACCATCGGGCCGCCCCAGTCAACGCGCTCGGCTACCTCCGCGCCATGTTCACCGTCGACGACATCCACGAGACGCTTGAAACGCTCCGGGCCTATGGCGCGGAGCTGGTCGGCGACGTCGTGGACTACAAGGACGTCTATCGTCTCTGCTATATCCGCGGTCCCGAAGGGCTACTCATCGGGCTCGCCCAGGAACTAGGTTGAGTCCTCGACCACCCGCACCGGCCGTGGGGACGGTCAGACGGTAGAGTCCGAGCACGTCAGGAACGGAACGCCATAAAGCGGCACGTTTTGATCTTCCGAAACGAAATGCGCATCCTCGGCGAGCGCCTGCGCCATGAGGAGGTGGTCGAAGGGATCGCGATGGTGAACCGGCAGCGCGGCCAACGCAATCAAATGGGCATCGGTGATGTCGAGGCGCTGAAACCCCTGATCCGGGAGGATGCCAAGGATTTCCTCGATATCCGCATCGAGCTTGCCGATGCGCAGCTTCACGGTGATTTCCCAAAGGGAAACCGCGCTGACAAGGACGTCGTTCGCGGGATCGCCGATCAAGCCGCGTGCGCGGCTCCCCAGCTTCTCGTCGTCATTCAACCACCACAGCAGTGCGTGGGTATCGAGCAGAAGCCTCACGGCCCATCTTCCATTGCCTTCAGGACGTCCGCAGGCAGAGCGTCGAAATCATCGGCAAGCTTGATCTTGCCGCGCAGGGCGCCCGGCTTGCGGATTGCGACATCGGAGGATGGCGGCCCGATCTCCGCAACGACCTTGTGATGGGAGGTCAGGACAAAGCGTTGCCCTTCCTCGACCTGGCGCAGGAAGGATGTCAGGTTGCCGCGAAACTCCCGCACGCCGACGCGGCGGGGGGAAGATATGTTGGGTCGAGGTTCAGCCATTGCGTCGCTCCATTTCCGAGGAAATGTGTACACAATTCCTCGGAAATGCAAGGCTTGAGATCAATCGCGTGAAGAAAACGGCGCTTCACGCGCCATCTCCTTTCAGTTCCCAGACCGTGATGCCGAAGCGGCGGGCCTTGTCGCGAAGATTTTCGGTGATGCCGGAACCGGGGAAGACGATGACGCCCGCCGGCATCACGGAAAGCATCTCGTCGTTGCGGCGGAACGGGGCGGCTTTCGCGTGGCGGTTCCAATTCGGCTTGAAGGCGATCTGCGTCACGCCGCGGGCTTCGGCCCAGCAGGCCGCGATGCGTTCAGCGCCCTTCGGCGAACCGCCGTGCAGCAGCACCATGTCGGCGTGCTTGGTAAGCGCCTTGTCGAGTGCGGCCCAGATCCGCTCGTGATCGTTGTAGTCCAGGCCGCCGCCGAAGGCGATCTTGGTGCCGGCCGGGATCAGAACCTCGGTCTCGGCGCGGCGGCGGGCGGAGAGGAAATCCCTGGAGTCGATCATCGCCGCGGTCATGTTGGCGTGATTGACCTTGGAGCCGGTGCGCGGCCGCCACGTCGAGCCGGTCTGGGCCTCGAAGAGGTCGGACGCATAGTCGCGCATGAACTCGAAGGCGTTGCGGCGTTCGAGGAGGGAGATGCCCTCCATGATATGACGTTCGAGCTCGACGCTTCTGACCTCCGAGCCGTCCTGCTCCTTCTGCCCATTCCTCTGGGCGTCCTCATTGCGCTGCAGCTCCCGCTGGATGCGCTCGCCCGCGCGGTGGAAGAGATTGACCGTCGACCAGAGCATGTCTTCGAGATCGGGTTCCAGGCGCGTGTCGCCGAGCATCTCGAACATGGCGTCGAACATCGCGGTGAGTGCGGACTGGACGACCGGCTCCTCCGGCAGGGGACGCGGGTCCGGCTCGTCCTGGAAAGGGCGATAGCCGTAGACCTGCATCTCGTAGATGACCCGGTCGGTCGGGGACGATGCGTGGTGGGTTTCGGTAGCGGCATCGATGGGAAGCTGGACGTTCATGGCGATCTCCGTCGGTTGGGGCCGCGCCTCTCGCGGCCTGACGGCGATCCCTTTCCAACCGGCGGGCGGGCCGGAACCGTGGCGCTCGCGCCGCGGCCCAGCGCAGCGCCGGGCCGCCGGGGACAGGTTTTTTGCTCCGCGAGGAGCGCCGGCGAAGCCGGCGCGGGGAAAAAACCTGGCCTCCGGCGGTTGGAGGCCCGAACGCCTGATGGTAAGGGTCGCCTCTCGGCAGGCCCGCAGGCGCGCTCATCCCGAACGGCGACCGGCAGGCCCGGCCCTCCCCTCCCGCCGCCACCGGTCCGCCTCAACCTCCCATCACGGCCTCATCACGACGGCAGGAAGACTTCGGCATCATCAGGGGCGAGCTGCGCCCTGAGGCTCGCGATCAGCCGGCTCGGATCAAGCCGCAGATCGTCGTTGAAGTCGCCGAGTTCAGGGGCGAGCACCAGCGGTAGGATCCCGCGGGCCTGCGCCCGGCGGCTCAATCGCTCGATACCGTTCCGACCGGCGGCGTCCGCGTCCGCGGCGATATAGAGGCGCACGCATCCGGGCGGCAGTTCGAAGGCGGCGAGGTGATTGGCCGTCAACGCCGCGGCCATCGGCATCGCCGGCATGACGTGCGAGAGCGACAGGATGCTTTCGAGGCCCTCGCCGGCTACCATGACCGGTACGGGGTCGCGGACGGGAAAGTCGAAGCGCACCGCATTGCCGAGCAGGCCACCGAGCGCGCGGCGGGGATCGTCGACCTGCGCCTTCCCGCCACCGTCGGGATCGAGCCAGGTGCGATGCACGCCGGTGATCGTGCCGCCAGCATCGGTCACGGCTGCGATCAGCGCAGGGAAGCTGCTCGTCCGGCCCGTCACAAGATCGCGATAGTAGCAGGAGGGATGATAGCGAAGCGCAGGATGCAGGGATGCGCGCAGGATGCCGCGCTGGCGGAGATAGCTGTCCGCCAAAGTCCCCGCCAATGGCTGCGTCATGCGAAACAGGCGCTGCGCGCGCTCGTCTGCCGGTCTTTCGACCGGCGGTTCGGTCCGGGCGTCGCCCCTGCGGTGCGCCGCCGGGTCGGGTTGCGGAAGGCTGAGGAACCGGCGTGCCTCATCCGCAACGTCGCGGAAGTCGATGAGCCCGCTGGTCTCGCGCACGAGATCGAGCAGGTCGCCATATTCGCCCGTCGCTCCGTCCGCCCACCGGCCCGCACGGGGGCCGGTGAGATGGACATAGAGCGATTTACCCTTGTTGTTGGCGGTGTCGCCGACGATCCAGTAATTGCCGGCCCTGCGGCCGGCGGAGAGATAGTGCCGGCAGACCGCCTCGGCATCGCGCGCGAGCCGGTTCGCCAGTTCGGAGGCCGAAAGCATGGCAATCCTCCTTCAGTGCCGGCTGACGACATCGAGCAAGCGATGGCGCTGCATCAGGCGCGAAAGGATCGCGGAGCCCTCATCGGTCACCGGGACGAAGAAGCGCAGCTTCCAGGCGATCATCTCGGAAAAGAGGCCGATGGAGCGCAACCAGTCGCGCATGCCGTCGGTGAAGCCGGTCAATTCGACGCGGTTGTCGTTCATGACCCGCACGCGGCGGAGCGTCATCTCGCCGGCAAGGCTGATGATCGAGGAGCCATCGACCACCGATCTCCATGCCTGCTCCGCGTCGAGGACCTCGCTCCGGTCTATGCCGAAATTGTTGCACAGCCGGGAGAGACCGGCCGGCGCGATCACGCGGCCGACGATGCGCTCGCCATCGTCGGTCTGCAGGCGATAGACCCGGCAATAGTCCTGCGGCAGCAGTTTCCAGATCGGCAGCAACAGGCCCGAGACGACATGCAAGATCGAGATGGAGAATTCCGGCACGGCGGCGACCTCGGTATTCCAGGCAGCGGCGAAGACCTGTTCGTCTGCCTCCTCCCAGTTCGTCTCTTCGAGTTGCCGTGTTTCGAAGCGCTGTTCGTCCATCGGGCGGATCAGCGCCACGCGCGGCTGCAGCGAGCCGTCATCGAGCATGATGGAGCGCGTCGGAGCCATGACCGCCGCACGTTCGGACTTGCCGTTGATCATGAGCTTCGCACGCGGATCCCGCGCCACCAGATGAAGGGCGTCTTTGAGCGACATCGGCCGATTGCGGTCCATGCGCTCGATGGTCAGCAGGTGCGACTGCGCGCCGGTGACCGGATGGGTGTAGACCAGTTTGCGATCCTTGAGCCTCATGCGATCGGCGGTCAGCGTCTCCAGGCCCTTGTCATAGACACCCGCTGCAATGGCGCCTTCGATCCGGGCCGCCAGGAGGTCCTCGAAGGCCTCGAACAGGACGTTCTGCATGGCGATGGTCAGCGCCAGCATGCGATTGAGGAAGGTGTGGATCGGCGGCAACTCATCCTTCAGCCCGCCCTCCTCGTCGGAAAGGGAAAGGCCGGTGATGGATTCGAAAGTCTCCAGCGAGCAACCCGACACCTCGCCGCGGTGGACGCGTTTGTAGAATTGCCGCAAGGCATCGCGGGCGTACCGGGATTCGAGATTGTCTTCGCTGCGAAACATGCCCTGCCCGCCGGTCTGGCGCTGGCCGCGGGTGATCGCGCCGAGGGTGTCGAGCCGCCGGGCGATCGTCGACAGGAAGCGGCGCTCGGCCTTGACGTCGGTCGCGACCATCCGGAATTTCGGGGGCTGGGCCTGGTTTGTGCGGTGACTGCGGCCGAGGCCCTGGATCGCCACATCGGCGCGCCAGCCGGCTTCGAGCAGATTGTGAAAGCGCTGGCGCCGGTTCTTCGCACCGAGGTCTGCATGGTAGGAGCGCCCCGTGCCGCCCGCTTCCGAGAAGACAAGGATTGGCTTCTGGTCGTCCATGAATGCGCGCGTCTCATCGAGATTGGCGCTACCCGGCCGGCTCTCGACGGCGAAGCGCGCAAAGGCGCCGTCACCATCGCGGCGAACGATGCGGCGGGAACGACCGGTGATCTCGGCGATTATGTCCGTCCCGAAATGCTGCACAAGCTGGTCGAGCGCGGTCGGGATCGCCGGCAGGCTGCCGAGTTTCTCCAGCAATTCGTCACGGCGGGCGACAGCCTCCCTGCAGAGGATCGGATTGCCCTCGGCATCATAAACGGGCCGGGAGAGGAGATTGCCCTCGTCGTCCGTATATTCCTCGAAGAGCTGGGTTGGGAAAGAATTCATCAGGTACTCCGCGACGATCTCGCGCGGGGTGACGTCGACCTGGATATCGGACCACTCTTCGGTCGGGATATCGGCGAGCCGACGTTCGGTTATCGCTTGTCCCGTCGAGATAAGCTGGACAATAGCGGCATGGCCGTCCGCCACGTCCTGGTTGATCGTGCCGATCAGCGTCGGGGTCTTCATGCTCGTCAAAAGGTGATTGAAGAAGCGCTGCTTCGTGCTCTCGAAGGCGGACCGCGCCGCGGCTTTGGCGTTCTTGTTGAGCGTGCCGCTTGATGAGGTGATGCAGCAAGCTTCCAACGCTTGGTCCAAGCGATTGTGGATCACCTGATAGGCTTCGGCATAGGAATCGTAGATGCGGACCTGCTCATCGGTCAGCGTATGTTCGAGGAACTCGTATTCGACACCCTCGAACGACAACGAGCGAGAGGCATAGAGGCCCATGGCCTTGAGGTCGCGGGCGAGCACCTCCATGGTCGCGACGCCGCCATCTTCGACGGCGGCAATGAACTCGCTGCGCGTGGCGAAGGGGAAGTCTGCGCTGCCCCACAGACCGAGCCGCTCCGCATAGGCAAGCGACTCGACCTCGGATGCGCCGGTTGCCGAAACATAGACAACACGGGCATCGGGCAAGGCGCGCTGAAGGCGCAGGCCGGCGCGGCCCTGCTGCGAAGCCGCCTTGTCACCGCGGTCGGATTTGCCGCCGGCGGCATTGGCCATGGAATGCCCCTCGTCAAAGATCACGACACCGTCGAAATCGTCACCCAGCCAGTCGACGATCTGCTGGACGCGGGAGCGCTTGCCCTCACGCTCGTCGGTGCGCAGCGTGGCAAAGGTGCAGAAGAGAACGCCCTCGTCGAGCTTGATCGGCTTGCCCTGCCGGAAGCGCGATAGCGGCGTGACGAGCAGCTTCTCCTGGCCGAGCGCGCTCCAGTCGCGCTGCGCATCCTCGATCAGGGTCTCGGATTTTGAGATCCAGACATGCCGCCGGCGGCCCTTTAGCCAATTGTCGAGAATGATGCCTGCGGCCTGCCGACCCTTCCCGGCTCCGGTGCCATCGCCGAGGAACCATCCGCGACGATATCGCACCGCGCCTTCGGTGTCCGGGCTGACGGCTGTGAGATTGTCGAAGGAGGCATCGACCTTCCAGGAACCCGCGAGGTGGCCCGAATGCGCCTCGCCGGCATAGATCACGCTTTCGAGTTGGGCGTCCGAAAGATCGCCGGTGGTGATCACGTTCCTGGGGAGGTGGGGCCGATAGCTGGGATTGGGCGGCGCGACCGACGCCATGGCGACGGATTCCACCAGCTTATCAGGATGCGGCTTGGCGTCCGGGATGCGGATTGCCCGCAACTCATAGGGCTCGTAGATACCATCGGCGACATCCACACGCGCCGACGGCGCCGCGCCGCGCAGCTCGTAGGCGAGTTCGACGATCTCGTCATGTGCAGGCGCGGGGACCACGGCCGCCCGGGTCGGGGCGCGGGAAGAGAGTGCGGGGCTCGACCGCATTCCTGCGACCGCGGCGGGGCGCAGTGTTTCGGCAGCCTTTCGCGCAGCCATTTTCGCGGCGCAGGCGCGCAGAATCCCGTTGGACAGCGCGCCGATGGAGTTGGATGCAGTCGACGGAGAGCGAGGCGGCAAGCCCGAGATCCAGGACAGCAATATGGTGAGGTTGGGTGCGACACCGCAACTCTCGACCAGCTTCGTCGGATCGGCCGCCGCAATCTTGTCGATGACCGTCAGCCGCGTTTCCATCGTCGTGCCGTGACGGGTAAAGACGCTGCCCGCGATCGCGGCGCTGAACGCGACCGTACCACGTTCCTGCAAGCGAACGAAGGCGTCACGCCATTTCGGATTGTCGGGAGAAAGGCTGGAACCGGTGATGGCGACCAGGCGGCCGCCGGGCGCAAGGCGGGCGAAAGCCGAGGTGAGATGCCGCCACGCCGCATCGGCCATGCGGCCCTCGACATGCACCCCCGCCGAGAACGGCGGGTTCATCAGCACGACGGTGGGCCGGGCGACGGGATCGAGATAGTCGTCGAGATGGGCCGCGTCGTGGTGCGTGACCGATGTTCCGGGAAACAAATGTTCAAGGAGGGAGTGTCGGACCGGCGCATATTCGTTGAGGACGAGGCGTGCGTGCGCGAGCTCGCCGAAGATCGCCATGAGGCCGGTCCCGGCGGACGGCTCGAGCAGGACGTCGTCCGCCATGATCGAGGCGGCCCGCGCCGCGACATAGGCAAGCTCGACGGGCGTGGAAAACTGCTGGAGCCGCTGGGTTTCCTCCGACCGGCGCGTGTGCGTCGGGTTGAGCGCCGCGATCCTGGTCAGGATGGAAAGCGCCGCCTCCGGCGACTTCGTCCGGGCGGAAATGGCCGAGCCGAATTTGCGAAGGAACAGCACCTGGGCGACTTCGGTCGCCTCGTAGGCATCCTTCCACGACCAAAATCCTTCGGCGTCCGAACCGCCGGATTCAGTGGTCAGGACGGCGCGCAGGTGGGCCGATGTGATGGGCTGACCAGCTTCGAGAAGCGGCAGGAGCGCACCCCCGGCTGCAAAGATGTTGCCTGCGCGGCTGCGTTGTTCGGGCATGCGGGGCTTGCTGGCAAACGGGTTCATGGCGAAAGAGGAAGGAGCGTTCATGGGAAACCTCATCGAGAGCGGGAAAGAGCCGGCCGCCGGGCGCTCTCCAAGCCCGCCAGGCCACCCCTTTCCGGCCCCTCTCTCCCTCTGGGCGGCGCTGGCGGCGGCGCCCGGCCTTCAGCCGGCGCGAGCTTGAGGTTTCCAAACGCCGCGACGCCGGCGACCGAGACCTCGTGGAGCACAGCCTTGCCGCCGGCGGCGATCCACGCTGCGGCTTCGCCGGCGGACAGTTGTTGGACGTGGACGAAGTTTCGTTCGGCGCAGCGGCGCTGGCGATCGAAGGCGTCACGATCCTCGAAGGCGTAGAGCGTGTCGCCCGGTCCGTCCCAATAGACGATGGCGAAACACACGGGCACGACGACTTCGGACCGGAAGTTGAGGAAGACCGGCGTGGCGATAGGTGGGCAGGCAAGGACAGACAGGCTCATGTTGCTCTCCGGAAATGTGGAAAGGCCCGGCGCTCCTTTCGGAGCACCGGGCCCAGACCGCTGACAAACCCCTGATCCACCTTCTCAAGGCCCAAGATTCACGGAACGTCTCTGAATCGAAAAGAGAACAGATCGGAATCAAAGCGGCGTCGGCAACGGCAGGAAGGACTTTGTCAGCAGTCTGAGGCCCGGCGCTCCTTTCGGAGCACCGGGCCGTGGATGGGAAAAGACGGCGGGATGGACAGGCCTTCGCCCGCGGCAATCAGGTCCGGCCGGCGACCGCTGGCTCGACAAAAATCTCGTAGCTATTAGCTTCGAGCAGCTTCAGAATGCGGCCGTGGACGGCGACGCACTCGTTGATCCAGTTGCGATCGAGCTTCGTGTGCCGGCCGACGCGGCCGGCCGGCACATAGACGATCGTGAAATGTGGATACTCGCTGCCGTCAGGGGCGCGATGGATAACCGGCCCTTCGACGGCGATTACGATGCCGCCCGAACCGTAGGAGGTCCGCACCGCCATGCCTGGACGCACGAGCGCCGGGACATCGGGAGCACCTGGCGGCGTCAGCCGATAGCGGCCGGGATCGTGCTCGCCGAGGTCGGCCGAGTAAAGGGAATGGGCGAGATGCCGTCGTGCGACCGGTCGCGATTTACGTCGGGTTTCCATGGCCGCCTCGCTTGTTGTCGGCAGCCGTCGAGGTCTCGTCCGAACTCGCGTCGCTCCCGCTCAGAAATCCACCGGCATTGCCGGGGTTCGGAGGAAGGTAGGCGTTGTACGGATTGCCGTCCGCGAGGTGACCAAACGGCGTGAACACATAGTCGCCATCGGCGCGCCCGACCGCACAGAGAACGAAACGGGTTTCCTCGGTGCGGGTATCTAGGCACTCCATGAGCGCGAGATTGCCGTCCTGGGCGGCGCGAAGCAGCGTCCCAAAATTGGCTCGGGCATATTCGGGTATCGCCATGGTCTCCTCCTGAAGCGAAAAGCCCGGCTGTCGCCGGGCGATGGGATGGAAAGGATTGAGGTGGTTCAAAACCGGAAGGCGTTGGCGAGGTCGCGCTGGTCGGCGCGGTACTCGGCGAGCATCGAGCGATAGAGGCGCTTGCGCGCGGCGCGGAAGGCGGGGTCATACCGCATCTGACGGTCGAATTGGAAGGCAGCGGCGCGGACAACGTGGCGCCAGCCGGCGTCGGCCCGGATGCGCAGGCGTCTATAGAGAAGGTCGTTCATGGGGGTTTCCTCGGAGCGCGGGGGAGAAGCCCGATCCGATAGGCGCTCTCTCCAAGATCAGCCGGGCCGATCGGCCCGCAGCCTCCCTCTTCCCCGCAGCCGCTGGCACCTCCCCGCCTCGGCATTTCCGATTTCCGCCGTGCGTGACGGGAGGAGGGTCGGATTGCAACGATCCCTTTCCGTCGGCCCTTAAACGGATCGGCCAGCCCGGCACTTTTACTCACTAATTTTAGATAGTAAAAACTGGGATCGCGATGTAACCTCGATCGGAGCAAGGGAGAGCGACGGTGCGGAAATTCATCATTGGCGAGCAGACATGCGATGAAACCTCGCCGGACCTTCGAGCGGTTCTATCGGATGCCTACGAGCAGCGGATGCGGCCTCTGTGCATGTGCAAGGATCCGGCGGTCGCCATGTATATCGCGCGGATAGACGATCAGTTCGTGGTCAAACGGATGCCCCTTTCAGGGCGTGAGCACGATCCGGCCTGCCCTTCCTATGAGCCGCCTTACGAGCTCTCCGGTCTGGGACCCTTGATCGGAAGCGCTATCCAGATCGATGCCAGCGGCAAAGCCGAGTTGAAGCTGGATTTCTCGTTGACGAAACGCGGGCCTCGGGCAGCGCCTGCCGCGCCGACAGAAGCTTCCGAGCCGGGAATCCGCAGCGAACCCCGCAAACTGTCGCTGAAGGCGATGCTCCACTATCTCTGGGAGGCGGGCGAATTGACCGAGTGGCGGTCGGCCTGGGCCGGGCGGCGGGGGTGGGGGCGGGTTCGCTCCAGCCTTCTCAATGCCGCCTCGCAGATGTCGGCGAGAGGCGGCCCCTTGAGCGAGATGCTCTATGTGCCGGAAGTGTTTCAGGCAGACGACAGGGATGGCATTGCCGCCAGGCGCGCGGCGGCGCTGAAGGGTGTGCAAGCGGCGGGAGGGGGAACGCGCAAGCTGATGATGATCGTCGCCGAGGTGAAGGAGTTTTCCCCGGCCCGCGAAGGCCAGAAGATCGTCGTGCGGCATATGCCCTTCCCGCTGATGGTCGACGATGGCGCATGGCGACGGCTCGCGGCCCACTACGAGATCGAACTCGAACTGTGGCGATCGAACGAGGCGTTTCACCTGATCGCCATCGCCACCTTCGGGATCTCCACCGCGGGCATCGCATCGGTCGAAGAGGTCGCGTTGATGGTTGTCAACGAGCACTGGCTGCCCTTCGAGGACATTCATGACCTGCGACTTCTGGAGAAACTCGGGCATCTGAAGCGGAAGATCGTCAAGGGGCTGCGGTTCAACCTGCCGCGCGCCGCGCCGATCGTTTCGGTGACCCTCCCGGAACAGAAGCCGGCCCCCGTCGCGATGTTCATTGTTCCCCCTACGGTCGACGACGAATACGACCGCGCCCTCGCCGACATGATCGCAGCGCGGCCGGAGATCACCCCCTGGATCTGGCGGGTGGCGGACGGCGAGATTCCGCGGCTTCCGTAATACGGGATACCGCGCCATAAGCCGTTGACAGGTCCCGGCGAATAACAACACCTGCTGCATCAATGTCCATCGCCTGCTCAGCGGAACATCATGAAATCTGAGAAGAAGCCGTTCGTCGTCGAGTTCAAGAACCGCCGTCGCCTCACCCGGAAAGAGACCTCGATCTGGGGACGGATCGACCTGAAAGGCGCTGGCGACGAGATTGCGGCAGAGCAGACTGCCACGGAAGCTGCCCACGGTATCGACATACGCCTTCCTGAGACGCCGCCGGTACAGGACGTCGCCGAGATCGGCGTCTGACCAGGTCATCGGCCGGTGTTTGATGCGGCCAGAGCAGCGGCCGCAACATCCTGTCGCCGACGTATGACCGCCGCTATGACGCTTTCGAGGAAATCCTCAGGTTCGCCCTCACGATGGGGTCCGTCCTCCGACCAGACGAGCGTTCCAACAACTGCCGGAACGAAGTCGAAATCGAAAGTGAAGCCGCCCTCCTCAAGGGCACCGGAAAGGGCGGCGTAGACATCCTGCACGAGGGGCACGATCTCCAGGACGCATAAGCGCATGGCCTGCCAACCGGCGCCGTCCCATAGCTTCGACATCTGGACGATGCCATCGGGAACAGCACGTCTGTCCTCGTGCAGGCCTCGGAAATACAGCATGGCTTCCCAGATGCAGAGAGCCGCCTCGGCCTCCCCGACCGTGAGCAAACGGTGTCCGCTAGACGCCGGCGTCCCAGACGACGAGGCAGGCAATGGGCCTGGAAGCGACAGGCCGCGATCCTGCAATCGGAAACGGGCCAGGATATCATCGCTGGTGGCGTGATGAATGGCCTTGGCAGTGATCAGCGAGACGCTGGCGCTGTAGGTCTCGAAACGCTGTCACGGATGGTTCATCCATTGGATCACCGTGACCTCCGACAGGGTCGGCGACCGCGAGACGATATCCTGGATGATGAACGGCCACGGGAACGCGCTGAGATCGATATCAACAGTCGCGTCCATATCGTCCGCACTTGACGGCGCCGGTAGAAGCGCGAGGACGCGGCTTGCTATGAAGGTGTTGAGCGCGCTCTCCGCCTGCGACGCCGAGGCTCGGAACGCTTCGCGCAGCGGCTTGCGCTTCACGCTGATCGTATTGTTGGAACCCACATCGCTGAAGAGGACAAGGCCGACATCGGCCTCGCTGCATTCGAGCACATGCGTAAGAACAAGCTTTTCCAGCGGCGTGAAGTCGGCGAGCGGGATTGGCGGGTGGATATAGATCCTGGTTTCGAGCTTGGTCATGGGATTGCCTTTCGGTGAAGACGGAAAACCCGGCGCCATGGTCGGGTTGGTCAACGAATGTCGGGTGGGGTGAGCGATCAGGCCGCACTTTCGAGCAACTTCCGCGCCTTGCCTTCGATTTCCAGCCGCGTGTCCTGATGGGCTTTCCCGCGCGCCAAGGCGGTGATGCCCTGCACGAAATCGAAAATGGACTCCGGCGGCCGTCCCTCTTCCGACAGCACCGTCTCGATGATCTTGCCCGTCTCGGCCTTCGAGAAGCCGCGCTTGCGCAGGAAATCGGAACGGTCCTCCTCGTTGCGGGCGACGACCCGCGCACGAGCAGCGCGAATGCCGGAAATGAAGGGTGCGGGGGAGGAGTTGGCAAAATTCAACAGCGCGGGCGCGGCTTCATGCGCGAAACGCTGGGCCGCAAACTTCGAGTGCCGGATGGTGATTTCCTGAAAGTCTTCCGTGCCCCACAGATTCCGATTGGCGCAGACCGCTCGCAGGTAGAAGCTTGCAATTCCAAGCGTTTTCGATCCGACCTCGGAATTCCAAGCATAAAACCCGCGGAAATAGAGGTCCGGCTCACCGTTCGGGAGGCGACCGGCCTCGATCGGATGGGTATCGTCGACGAGGAACAGGAACACGTCCCTATCGCTGGCATAGAGCGTCGTCGTATCCTTGGTGATGTCGACGAACGGGTTGTGGGTCATGGTCGACCAGTCCAGTACGCCAGGCACCTTCCACATCGTGTCGCCGACGCCATCACCGGCGATGCTCATCACCGCGGCGACAAGGTCCTTGTCCCAGATGCGGCCGTATTCGGGACCGGTCACCGCCCGAAGCTCGACACGCCCGTCATCCATCTCCAGCGTTTTGACCATCTCGGCGCTGTGGTTGAGAAGGCCGTGCTGGAGGTTGATCGCGGCAAGCGGGGCCGGCAACTGGCGCATATAGCTCGCCGGCGCGCCCACGAGGCTGCAGAGCTGTCCGTAGCTCCAGTGGGTCGGCGCCAACGGCACGCGGCTGCCGGGGACGATGAGGGAGAGGCGTTCGGCATTGTCGCGGGTCGCCTCGACGCGGATATCGGCACTTTCGACGGTGCGAACGCGGGCGCGCTCGGCCCGCTCACTGACCGCGCGGTGAAGATCGGACAGCGAGAGGAAGCGCTCGTCGTCGGGACGCGAGAACCATTCCGACGACACGCGGCCGATGCGCTCGCCGCGGGAGATGTCGACCTTGAAACCGGCGGATACAGGGGATGGACTGGGGATCATGGTGTTCATGTTGATTGCTCCTGAAACGAAAGGGCCCGGCCGGCGCTATCGCGCCAACCGGGCCGGCGGGGTGGAAGGGGAAGGAGATCAGACGGGACGGTGAGGCCGCTTAGTCGATCGCGCGGAAAATCTCGGAGGCTTCGGGATGATCCGCCAGGCGCTCGTGGCCTTCTACGAGTCGTTCGGTCTCGAACTGAAATGACAGGTGGGAGAAGGTGAACATCGTTGCGATGATGCCGGCGGCCTCGGCGGAGACCTCGCCCTGGAAGCACGTGACATCACCCGTAATTCGGAATCGTGTCTCCGATATCGGAGCGAGGAAAAGCGGCTTGTTCTCGTACTCGTAGAAATCCCAGGATCCTCCACGATAATCGAGCGGACTCAGTCTCTCCATCCAGGCATAGACAGCATTCTCTGCGACGATCAGGTGTGAACCACCGAAAAGGGCAGGCAGAAAATTCTGACGGGCGTTGTCAGGGACGATCAAGGCGCGAGGAGTATCGTTCAACATTACGCCATCCTCCCTTCCACCAAGTCAGCCGCGACCTCGTCTGCTGTCACTTCCTCGAATACGGAATCGGGATACCGAATTCCCTCGACCATGGCCCAATGCTCCGCCTCGGCGCGGTTGCTCGCGAGATAGACAAGCTCAGCGTCGCGACCTGGTCGGTCAAAGACCCGAACAGAGCCAATCGGCGGCCGTTCAACGATCGTGAACTGAAGCGGGTAGTCGATATGGAAGGTGTAGGCAGAACTGTTGGCCACCACGCCCGCTTCGGTGAAATCGCCTTTCAAGATGGTTATTGCTGGGCACAATCCCGGATCTCCGCTGCCCCGCTCACCCTGCGTTCTGACCAAGCGGCCGCGATTGTTGTGGAATAGCCACTCAGGGTGCAGGGTGGAGGTGCGTTTCGGCGGACGCCGCGTACCGTCGGTCCAGGCAATCAGGGAGCCGATTGGCGCGCGTTCGTAGATGGTCATGAAAGACATGTTCGTCTCCGAGGTTCGATAAATAGAAAGGCCCGGCGCGATGGCCGGGCCTTCGATCATTGGTGGTTCGAGGAATTATTCCGCGGCCTCGAGATGCCCGCCCTTGTCGTCATCGGCATCGAAGGCCGTCTGCTCGCCATCCAGATCTTCGGTCAGGAAGGCAGGCAGCACGACGTCGCCGGCTTCGACGTCCTCACCGTCGACGGTCACCGCATCGTTCGCCTCCGAAGTCCCAACCTCCTCGGCGATTTCATCGGCGGAATAGCGCAGCACTTCGGGGAGCCACCCGCTGCCGTCGAGCAACCGAGCTGCCTCGCGCGCCATATCCGGCTTCTTGAGGTGATCGATAAGCTGCGCGGACTGGTCGCCCTTTGCTTCGCGAACGGCCTGCAGGATGTGCGCCTTGGTAACGCGACCGAGATAGTTGTCGACGGTCGGCGTCCAGCCCGCACTCACCATGCCGAACCCGATCGATTGGGCCAGCTGCACGGCATGCTGGTTTTCCTTGGTCCGCCGGTTCCATTGCTGGATCGTGGCGTTCAGCGACATCGACGCGCAATGCGCAAACAGCGCCATCCGGCTGTCATGATCAAGCGCGATCAGGTAGGCCCAAACCGCATCGGCGTCGCCGGGAAGGTCGTGCCCCCAGTTCTCCTGGCGCTGTTCGATTTCCTTCGCCCAGACCGTGTCGGAAAGGCCCTGCGTCTTGGTCGAGACCGAATGCTGCACCGTGATTTCCAGGCAAGACGCCGAGCGGAAGTGATAGAAGGTGTTCAGCACAAGCAGGTGCAGCACGGTGATGAAGGCCATCATCGGCTCATTGGCGAGCGCATTCCTGAGCGCAAGCGTGCGGGCCGCGGTCAGGTCCTCTATGAGCCGTTCCGACAGCGGCCGGACTTTGCCGTCGTCTTCATCCGGCTCCTCGACACCAACGGGCGTGCCGTTGACAGTCGCACCGCCTTCCGCCGAGGCGATGGACTCGTCGCCGGCATCGCCATTTTGCTCGACGCCATCGCTTTCCTCCGCGTCGACGACAGGCTCGTCTTCGGGTCGGACATAACCGCGTTCGATCTTCAGTTCGCCATTGGCGGCCAGCGAGATGAAGACGCCACCGCGAGCGATGTCATCCGGATCGAAGAGGTGAGGCCGGCCGTTCAGCGCATCCAACGCGTCGCCGAGCTCTTCGAGCCGCGCTTCGGTTTCCTCGGAATAGTCTTCGGCGGCGGCATAGTCGGCGTCGAGCTTGTCGTATTCCGCCTTCACGGCATCATGGCGAGCGAGTTCCTCCTCGCTCCATTCGGCCTGCTTGCCATAGAAGCGGCGGAGACCGGAGGTATGGCCGTAATGAAAATCGATGGCCGCATCGACCCACTTCCAGCCTTCCTCCGCCTTCAGCGCCTCGGCATCGGCGGTCAGCTTCTCCAGCACCAGCTGCTCGAGCAGCGCCGGGTCCTGGAGCCACCCGCCATTGTCCTGCTCGAAAAGGTCGCGCATGACTGCGCCGCCGGCAACCTCGTAGGCCTCGATACCGACGTAGACGGCGCGGCGATCCGTTGCGCGGACCCCCGTCTCGGTGAGTAGCCGGCGGATGTAGTAAGGTTCCGGGTTCTGCGCCCGTGAAACCGTTTCCCAGACCTGCTCCTGGCGGGCATGGTCCTTGGTGATGGAGAATGCCATTACCTGGGCGAGCCTCATTTCGTCGTCACCATAGAGTTGGAGCAGGCGCGGCGAGACCGAGGCGAGCCGCAGGCGCTGCTTCACTGTCGCAACCGAGATGTGGAAGCGGGCAGCGATTTCCTCTTCGTCGAGCCCCTCCTCGCGCAGGACCATCATCGCACGGAACTCGTCGAGCGGATGCAGGTCGATGCGCTTGGTGTTTTCGGCAAGAGAATCTTCGGCTTCCAGGGTTTCGCCTGCACTGACGATGCAAGGGATGGCCGCGGCTTTCGAAAGCTGCTTGCGGTCGACGAGCAGCTTCAGGGCACGGTAGCGGCGGCCGCCGGCGGGGATGCGGTAGATGCCGGTCTCCTTGCCCTCGGCGTCGAGTTCGGCGCGGACATTGAGGCTGGTCAGCAACCCGCGGCGGGCGATGTCGTCGGCAAGCTCTTCGATCGAGACCCCGGCCTTTGTCTTACGTACGTTCTGCTGGCTGAGGACGAGCTTGTTAAAGGGAATGTCGCGCCCGACGTTGAGCGCGATTTTCTGAATGGCCTGTGCCATGTCGTTTCTCCGCGGCGGACCGGCCGGAGCCTCTCTCCAGCCACCTCAATCCGCCACGAAACCCCCTGCCCCCCTCCCCCTCTTTCCCGTTCCGCCGCCCTCAACCCCAGACGCCAGCGCCCGCGTCGCCGCTGGCGTCCTGCAGGGACCTGTTCAACCAGATCGTCATCTGTCGCCGCATGATGCCGATCGGCGCGCAGATTTCCGTGACCGGTGCGCTCCCCGTCACAAAGCCATCCTCCTGAAACAGGTCTAAGAAGTGCTGCATGACATCGACATAGAAAGCGCTTCCGACCAGGCAGACCTCGACGAACGGTTTCCGGCCGTGCTCTGTCATCGAGGCGATGTGCATCCCCGGATGCTCACCCGACGGCATCACGTGCCGCTGGGTTTTTGGTAGCGGCCATCGCGTGCCGAGGCCGCCGGCCTTCATCGCGGCCGCGATCTCCGGCGTCATCCGCCGGTCGTAGTTTTCGATGGTCGTCCTGGCCTCGCGAAAACCGTACTCGGCCGACAGGAAGGCAACCCGTGCCTTCTGCTCTTCGGGATCGACACGACGCAGTGTGCGCCAGATCGGACCATCATATCGGTCACGCGCCAGCATATATTGCGGACCATCGCGCTTGGTCATCGAGCAGGACAGAATGAGCAGGCGGCGGGAGGGTGCTGTGTCGCTCATGCGGCCCTCCCCCTGCTTGCGTGCATGTCGAGCAGCTCGGCATAGCGCGCGTGGATCGATGCCCGATCACGATAGCGGGCACGAAATCCCAGCATCGCGCTGATCTCCGAGCGTACCTCCGCGAGAAGATCGGCTTCGCCGTCGGACAGCATCCGGGTCGGCCAGCCTTTCACATAAAGCATCGGCTTGGTCAGCCGGCGTTCCGCCTCGCGGCGGCGGTCGGCCTTTTCCTTCGCCATGCTGAGAAGGTCACGGATGTTCGGCTGAAGGAGATGGGAAGCGATATCGCCTAACCACCGGCTGCTCTGAAACGCAAACGTGCTGCGGCCTTCCAGGCCAACCATCTGGCGATAGAGATCGTGTGCTTCCGGCTGCGCCGCTGCGGCTACCAGATCAGGAAGGCTCGACATGATGCAGAAGCGGCACGAAACACGCGTGAGGCCAAACCGGCGATAGGCGGGATGTGGTTCGATGCGCCAGAAATCGAGCGACGAAAAAACCTCCGCTTCGGACGAGGCGAGTATCGGCCGCCAGGACCATATGCGCTCGCCCGGCTTGTGATCGAAGATTTCGGCGCGGGCGCGCTGCGGGCTTTCCTCGCGCCGGACGCCGGTCACGCTGACGATCGGCAGTCTAGAGAACCGACGTTTGAGTTCCGCGTGGATTTTCGAGGTCTTCATCTCGGACCTGCAAAACCTCATCGCTGGCGTGCTCCAGCATGGAACGAGCGTCACAGTGCTGAGGTTTTCGTAACGCGCGACGTTGGATCGCCAGCGGCTTTCCCAGCGGTCCATCAGCCCACCTTGCTTGCGCCGGACGACAATGAGTTCGGCGCCGAGGCGATCGGACAGGCGCTCGCAGGTCGGCAGCGAATCCGCCCATTCCACCGAGCCGAGGTCGGCATGGATCAGCAGGCGCGGGCCGGAATGTCCGATGCGATCGAGATACTCGAAGGTCGCCATGGCTGCGGCCTGGCTGTCCTTACCGCCCGAAACACCGATGGCGACGGCCGCGCCCTGTTCGAGAAGGTCCACGATGGGCGGGACGATGGAGACCGATGGAAAGGTACGAGTAATCGATATTGAAGGCGGTGTGAAAGAAGCGGTTCGCTGGCCTGCAGGATCGACGTTCAGGTGATGATGCATGGGGGCGGCTCCATGGCGGGCAGCCGGAGCCTCTCTCCAGCCTCTCAACCCGCCGCCGCCGTTCCGCCCCTCTCTCCCTCTCCCTTCGCCGGCGCGCCTTTCCCATTCCCGGCCGCCCGCGCCATCGGGCTGGTTTGAAAAGTGGCGCGTTGCGCGGGCGGATGAAGAAATTTCAGGACAAATTCAACGGGATGACATAACGTCTGCGGCGAAGCGGTACGCGCCGCTTTGGGGCGTGGAAACCCCTGTGAACGGTTGATGCTGGCCGATACAGCATCACACTCCTTGGCCTTTTGGTCGGGGAGCCTGAAGCTATGTCCAGGTTCTCCGAACTAAAAGCTCAGGGCCGTTTCACACGGTTTCCAACTCCCCGATCACGGGGTCAATGAGCATGGATGGCGGGGGCGCACCGCCGAAACTGCTTCAGGGAGAAACCGTTGGCTGAAGGACTCACCTACACCTTCTATACATATTCCGACGCAGCAGTTCCGCTCGCGGAGCGCTGGAAGCCGACCGGGCTGAGGGACATTTTTTTCGCCGATCGTGACGAGGCAAGACGCGCGGTGCTCGCCATGCGCGACGATATCGCTGCAGATCCAGACATGGAGTGGGCGGCCACGAAGATCGAAAAGGTGGTGACCGCGCCCATCTCACAGTCCAACCTCTTGCTGCTGCTAAACAGCGGTCCCGGCGTATTCATTGCGGAATATGAGATCCTTGAGACCATCGTTTGATGAGTTTGCCGCACCTTATGGTCGAATGTTCCACCTTATCCTGCGCGAGGGCTCCCAACCGGATCTTTCACCTTCACCGACCTTGGAGGGCATTACGGGTAGAGGTCCGTTTTGCTGAACCCTTTGCGGATGACATTCTCTGCGTCGGCTAATGAAAATTCCGGCTCTTGACCTTCAGCCGATCGATCAAGAGGTCTTGTATGTAGATGTCCCTTGCCGGCGCCGCCGCCTTCGGCCGCTCGCGCGGATCCGGTGCGCCATTGCCGCGCGCGAACTCGTCGCCCCGGCCATGCGGCAAGGGAAACTGCTCGTCCCGTTCGCCCAGCCGGCCGAGATCATCGGATAGATCGAACAGCCGCTGCGCAACGAGATGAACGACATCGCCTTCACGCTGGATCTTGCCGTTGATCGCCAGCATCGAGGCCGAGAGCACCAGACGGCGCTGACGCTCGAACAGCGTCGGCCAGACCACCGCGTTGACGATGCCGGTCTCATCCTCGATCGTCATGAACATGACGCCTTTCGCCGAACCCGGCCGCTGGCGCACAAGCACAAGCCCGCCGGTCATCAGCCAGCGCCCGTCCTGCGCAGCCATGGCCTCGGCGCAAGTGACCATACGCTTCTCGCGAAGGTCTTTTCGGAGGAAGGCGACCGGGTGCTGCCGGAGGGTCAGGCCGGTATGGGAATAGTCCTCAACTACCTCGTGTCCAGCCCTCATCGAGGGCAAAGCCACCGAGGGCTCCTGCACTTCAGCGACCTGCCGCGCCTCGCGCTCGGCGGCTGCGGCCCACAACTCGAGCGGCTCGTCGCGTAGCGCCTTGATGGCCCACAGCGCGTCGCGACGCTGGAGTTGCAGCGACGGCAGGAAGGCATCGGCTTCGGCAAGTTTCACGAGAGCGGCCGTCGGCACACCAGATCGCCGCCACAGGCCATCGGCAGATTCGAAGGGTTCGTCGGCGCGCGCCGCTACGATCCGGGCGGCGTCCGCGGTCGAAAGCCCTTTCACCACCCGCATGCCAAGGCGAACGGCGCAGAGGCGGCTTCCGTCGATCTCCTCGAGCGTGCAGTCCCAACGAGAAGCGTTGACGCAGACGGGCCTGATTTCTACGCCATGCGCCCTCGCGTCCGAAACGATTTGGGCAGGCGCGTAAAAACCCATGGGCTGCGAGTTCAGGAGCGCCGCGCAAAAGGCGTCCGGGTGATGGCATTTCACCCAGCTCGACGCATAGGCAATCAATGCGAAGCTGGCAGCATGGCTTTCCGGGAAGCCGTAGGAGCCGAACCCTTCGAGCTGCGAAAACGTCTGCTCTGCGAACTCGGCTGAATATCCGTTCTTGACCATCCCGGCGATCAGCTTGTCCTTGAATTTGCTGACCCCGCCGGAGAACTTGAAGGTCGCCATGGACTTCCGCAACTGGTCCGCCTCGCCGCCGGTGAAGCCAGCGCAGACCATCGCCACCTTCATCGCCGACTCTTGAAACAACGGAACACCGAGCGTTTTCGACAGCACCGCCTCAAGTTCGGGCGTCGGATAGATAACCGGCTCCTTGCCCTCACGCCTGCGAAGATAGGGGTGCACCATGTCCCCCTGGATCGGCCCAGGCCGAACAATCGCCACCTGAACGACGAGGTCATAGAAGGTCTGTGGCTTCAGGCGCGGCAGCATGGACATCTGCGCCCGACTTTCGATCTGGAATGTACCGAGCGTGTCGGCCTTGCGGATCATGGCATAGGTCTTCGCGTCTTCGGCCGGGATCGAGGCGAGGTCGCGGGGATCGCCCTTGTGCTCGGCCATCAAGGCGAAGGCCTTGGCCATGCAGGTCAGCATGCCGAGCGCCAGCACGTCGACCTTCATGAATTTCAGGGCCTCGATATCGTCCTTGTCCCATTCGATAACCTGGCGGTCGTCCATGCGCGCAGGCTCGATCGGCACGAGGTCGTCAAGACGGTCATGGGTGAGCACGAAGCCACCGGGATGCTGGCCGAGATGGCGCGGCGCGCCCATCAGCTGCTGTGCCAATTCCAGCGTCAACATCAGCCGGTAGTCGGCGGCGTTGAGGTTGTTCTCTCGAATTTGGCGTTCGGACACCCCTTCCGACCAGCCCCAGACCCCGGACGAGAGCTGTCCGATCATATCCTCCGGCAGGCCGAGCGCCTTGCCGACGTCACGCAACGCTCCCTTCGCCCGATAGCGGGTGACGGTCGAACAGAGAGCGGCCCGGCTCCGGCCATAAGTCTCATAGATCCACTGGATGACCTCCTCGCGCCTCTCGTGCTCGAAATCCACGTCGATGTCCGGCGGTTCGTCCCTTTCCTGGCTGATGAAGCGCTCGAAGAGCAAGTCGTTGGTATCGGGGTCGATAGAGGTGACGCCGAGGCAATAGCAGACGGCGGAATTGGCGGCCGAGCCCCTGCCCTGGCAAAGGATCCCTTTCGAGCGCGCAAAACGCACGATCGAATAGACGGTGAGAAAATAGGGAGCGTAGTTCATCACCCGTATCAGTTCGAGTTCGTCGAACAGCGATTTACGGACCTTCTCCGGCACGCCCTCGGGATAACGAACCGCAGCGCCTTCCCAGACGAACTTGACCAGAGATTGCTGCGGATCAAGGCCGGGCACGATGGCCTCCTCCGGGTACTGGTATTGTAGTTCCTTGAGATCGAACTTGCAGCGATCGACGATCTCGCGGCCGCGGGCGAGCGCTTCCGGGTACTCAGCAAAAAGCCGGTGCATCTCCTCGGGCGCCTTGAGAAAGCGATCGGCGTGGCGCTCCCGGTCGAAACCGACATCATCGATGGTCGTCCGCGTCCGGATGCAGGTCACGACGTCCTGAAGCTGACGGCGGCCGGGTTCGTGAAACAGCACGTCGTTGGTGACGACCGTGCGAACCTTGAAGCGTGCTGCCATCGTGGCGATACCGTGCAGGCGTACACGATCGAGCGGCCGGCGGCGCAGGCAGAGGCTCACATAAGCCCGATCACCAAACAACTCAGCCATTTTTCGCAGCTGGACGGCGCAGGCCTCATCGGCTTCGTCCGGCACGAGCACCCCGATCATGCCCGCGGCATGCTCGGCGACGTCAGCGAAATCAATCAGGCAATTGCCCTTGCCCCCGCGCGCTTTTCCAAGCGACAGCAGCCGCGTCAGCCGCGAATAGGCCGGGCGATCCATGGGATAGACGAGGATCGACATGCCGTCGGTCAGGTCGAGCCGGCAGCCGACAACCAGCCGAACGCCGACGGTCTTCGCTGCCTCCCAGGCTCGCACAATGCCGGCGAGGCTGTTGCGGTCGACGACGCCGAGCGCGTCGATGCCAAGCGCGGCGGCCGTGGCGAACAGTTCGTGTGCGCTGGATGCCCCGCGGAGAAACGAGAAATGCGTCGTGACCTGCAGTTCGGCGTAGCGCGTCATCCGAACACCCCATGCACGAACCACAGGTGCGAGTCGGTTTCCGGATCGATGCCGTCGCCGGCGCGATAGACCCAGTAGCGCTCGCCAAGCTCGTCCTCGACCACGAAATAATCTCTGACCGCCTGGAACTCGCGTGGTCTGCGCCACCACTCCCCGAAAATCCGCTCCGGGCCATCAGCACGCACAACCTTCCGCCGCTTGCCGCGCCAGGTGAAGACCGCCGGTGGCTGGTCCGGCAGAAGCGCGACAACCTCAATGCGTTCCGGGTTTGCGAAAAGCCGCGTCGGCCGCGGCCATTTGACTGCCCATGCCTCACCGATGTCAGGCGCGGTCGCGGCGATGCGCCGCACCGAACGCTCCGGCACATCGGAGGCGACGGGCGCAACCCGGAACAGCCTGTGGCCACGATTGCCGAGAATGTCGACCAGCGGCGTGATGTCGGCTACCTCCTCCTCAATGAGCGACGAGGCAACCTGCCGCTCCTCCAGCGGTTCGGCGAAAACCGCCACCAGAACCATCTTCTCGATACCGAAACCGGGATCGATCGTCTCAATGCGATCGCAGAGCAGTTTCGAAAGCCGTGCCGGATCGCGAACCGGTTTGGCGAGGCCGGCGCGCAGATGCTGCCTGGTGTTATCGACGCGATGGATGAAGAGGTCACAGCGCCGCGCGCCGAGACCGTCTTCCGCAAGACGGGAGGAGAGTTGGCCGACCAGCCGACAGACATATTTGGCGATCGTTTCCGGTGCGCCGATAGGTTCGGCGAAATTCTTTGCGACCTCGATCAGCTCCGGCGTTCTGATCGGTTTGATCGGTTCGGCGACCCGCCCGAACATCTGGTCCAATCGGCGCGCGGGCTCAGGGCCGAACCGCAGCGTCAGCGGCGCGCGCGGCATGGCAGAGAGCTGCCCGACCGTGTCGATGCCGAGAACGCGCAGGCCCTGGACGGTCTCCGCCGGCAGCCGGAGAGCGACGATCGGCAAGTCGATGACCGCCTTTGGCACATCGCCCGTCGGCACCACGGTTGTTTCGGCCGAAAGCAGCCGCGCGAGTGCGTGCGCAGCGCCCCAGGTGTCGGCAACGGCAGCGCGTGCCGTAAGCCCGCGGCCGCGCAGCAAATTGACGAGGCCGGAGACCAAAAGCGCCTCGCCGCCACGCAGATGATCAGCCCCCTCAGTGTCGATGACGAGACCATCGGCGCCATCGACCGCGACGACAGGGCTATATTGCCGGAGTGCCCAAAGCGCCAAGCGCTCCAGCGCCGCGGCATCCTCGGCTGGCGCGGCATTGACCATCAGGAGATCGGCGACCATCGCCTGTGCCTTGCTGGCGGGCATGCCTATACGGAGACCGAGTTTCAGGGCTGTCGGATCGGCGGCCGAAACCCAGCGCTTCGAGCCGCTGCGGGAAACGACGACCAGCGGCGTGTCAGCCGGCAAGGCTTCGCCAGCGTGACGCCGGATCCGTTCGACTGGGAGAAGTGGGAAGTAGACAGATACGACCCTTGGCATCGGGGGCTCCAATTTCAAATTCGGCGCATTCGCCCGCCTTCACCCGCATCAGTTCCGCCAGCCAGCGCGCCCTCCCGACGCCCGCGACCGGCAGCCGTTCCGACGGCAGCGTGCTGATGCGCCACCGCGTCGTCGAAGCCGTCGGCTGCCCATAATCAGAGGCTTCGTTCTGTCGTCGCCAACGTCGGAGCACGATGCCCATGGCCCCGGTCTTCTCGGCCGCGAGCTGCAGGCGCCGCGAGGCGTTCATCGGCAGACGAACAAGTTCGCCGACCACGGCGGCGAGCCCACCAAAGGACAACCCCTCCTCCATGGCGGATAGCGCCTCCTCCTCCCGGTCGCTCTCGCAAAACACGACACGATTCGGATGGAGACCTGCCTGGGCAACCGCGGGAAAAAACAGGTCCGGGCGCGTCATGCACCAGAGCACCTTGCCCCGTGACCGGGCAGCGATGCCGGCGACGAAGAGCGCCGCAGCTGCCCCATCGACCGTCCCTCCCCCGCCGCCGGCGACCTCGTGCAGCGCGCCGAAGGCGAGCCCTCCGCCCGGCAATGCCTGGTCGACCTCGGCAACGCCGAAAGGCAAAACCTGCCTTGCGCGCTGCGAGCCGCCTTCCAGCTGGCCAATGCGCTCGCGAAGCTCCGCCAGCACAGGGTTGAGGGCACGGTTGACCACGGCAGAATTGTTGCTCCTTTAGGGTTTGCAGCGGTTCTCTAAGCTGATATGTTCATTATTTGTTCCGATTGCTTTCGCGAGTCAATCGGGCCTCCGACCCGGAAATCGAGCCTCGGCTAAGTCGTTGAAACGAATCCCTTAGCTGCATCAAGGAGATATCCAGGGATTGGAGGTGCAGGAAAATTTTCTTAAGGCGGCTGGGGACAAATGGCGGCGGCGCATCTCGAAAAATTGAACGACCGGCAGCGTGAGGCGGTCGAGCACGGCATTGGCCTGCCCGAGGGGCAGATCGGCGGACCGCTGCTTATCATCGCCGGCGCGGGAAGCGGCAAGACCAACACGCTGGCGCACCGCGTCGCGCATCTGATCGTCAACGGCGCCGATCCACGCCGCATCCTGCTGATGACCTTTTCGCGGCGGGCTGCGTCCGAGATGGCGCGCCGGGTGCAGCGCATCTGCCGGCAGGTCCTCCGCGACAACGCCGTCATGACCGACGCGCTTGCCTGGGCCGGGACGTTTCATGGGATCGGCGCGCGGCTCTTGCGTATGTATGCCGAACAGATCGGCCTCAGCGTAGATTTCACGATCCATGATCGCGAGGACAGCGCCGACCTGATGAACCTCGTCCGGCACGAGTTGGGCTTTTCCAACAAGCAGACCCGGTTTCCCACGAAAAGCACCTGCATCGCGATCTATTCCCGCGTGGTCAATTCGCAGGTGCCAGTCAAGGACGTCCTCAAATCGTCCTATCCTTGGGTACGGGAATGGGAAGAGGAGCTGAAGCAGCTCTTCGCCGCCTATACCGAGGCCAAACAGGCGCAGAACGTCCTGGATTACGACGATCTGCTGCTCTACTGGGCACAGATGGTTTCGGAACCAGAGCTCGCCGAGGATGTCGGCAACCGCTTCGACCACATCCTCGTCGACGAATACCAGGACACCAATCGTCTGCAGGCGTCGATCCTCATGTCGCTGGCCCCCGGCGGCCGCGGCCTGACCGTCGTCGGCGACGATGCCCAGTCGATCTATTCCTTTCGTGCGGCGACCATCCGCAACATCCTCAACTTCCCGCAGGAATTCTCGCCGAAGCCCGCCGACGTCATCACGCTCGACCGCAACTATCGTTCGACCCAGCCGATCCTGGCCGCGGCCAATGCCGTCATCGAACTGGCGCGCGAGCGCTATACGAAAGACCTCTGGACCGACCGCGCGTCGGAGCAGCGGCCGATGCTTGTCACCGTCAAAGATGAGGTCGATCAGGCCGCCTATATCGTCGAGCAGGTGCTCGCCAACCGCGAAGTGGGCGTCTCCCTCAAGCAACAGGCCGTTCTGTTCCGCACCTCCAGCCACAGTAGCGCGCTCGAAATCGAACTCACCCGGCGAAACGTCCCCTTTCGGAAATTCGGCGGACTGAAATTTCTCGACGCGGCCCACGTCAAGGATTTGTTGGGCGTTATGAGGTTTGCGCAAAACCCGCGCGATCGGGTTTCAGGCTTCAGAGTGCTCAAACTGCTGCCCGGCATCGGGCCGCAAACCGCGGGCAAGATCCTTGACACGATCGCGGCCGATCCCGAGCCGCTGCAATCGCTCGCGGAAATCCCGCCACCGGCCAAGACGGGCGATGACTGGCCGGCCTTCGTGACGCTGGTCACCGCCTTGCGGAAAGCCGAGGCTGGCTGGCCTGCAGAGATCGGAACCGTGCGAATGTGGTATGAGCCTCATCTCGATCGCATCCATGAGGATGCCGATACCCGCAAGGAAGATCTCATCCAGCTCGAGCAGATCGCCAGCGGGTATGCGAGCCGTGAGCGTTTCCTGACCGAGTTGACCCTCGACCCGCCGGACGCCACCAGCGACCAGGCCGGCGTGCCGCTGCTGGACGAGGACTATCTGATCCTTTCGACGATCCATAGCGCCAAGGGGCAGGAGTGGCGCTCGGTGTTCATGCTCAACGTTGTCGACGGCTGCATTCCATCCGACCTCGGTGCGGGCACCACCCCTGAACTTGAAGAGGAGCGCCGCCTGCTCTATGTCGGCATGACGCGGGCGCGCGACAATCTTAGCCTCATCACACCACAGCGCTTTTTTACTCATGGCCAGTCTGCTGCAGGCGACAGGCATGTCTACGCGTCGCGGACCCGCTTCATCCCGGCGACGCTCCTGCAATATTTCGAGACGACAAGCTGGCCGAAGGTCTCGGCCGCGGCAAGCGAGCGAAGCGCAAAGCAGATCCGCATCGATGTCGGTGCGCGGATGCGATCGATGTGGACATGAGCCATGCAGCCCGTCACGTCGACAGAGATCGAGGACGAGAAGCCGGATCGCGAGGAGCGGGTCCGGCGTATCATCCATGTCGACATGGACTCTTATTATGCGTCGGTTGAACAACGCGATCATCCGGAGTTGCGTGGCAAACCTGTTGCCGTCGGCAGCCCGTCGGCGCGTGGTGTCGTCCTGACGGCGAGCTATGAGGCCCGCCCCTTCGGCGTACGCTCCGCACTTCCTTCACTGACGGCGAAGCGCCTTTGCCCCGACCTGATCTTTGTGCCGGCGCGCTTTGACGTCTATCGTTCGGTCAGCGCGCAGATTCATACAATTTTCGCGGAATATACCGACCTCATCGAGCCTCTGTCGCTCGACGAAGCCTATCTTGACGTCACCGACAACAGGCAGGGCATTCCGATTGCGACCGAGATCGCCACGAGAATTCGCGCGCGCATCAAGGACGTCACTGGCCTCAACGCTTCTGCCGGCATCTCCTACTGCAAGTTCCTCGCCAAGATGGCGTCGGACCTCAACAAGCCCAACGGCCAAGCGGTCATCACACCGAAGCACGGGCCAGCCTTCGTCGAAGGCCTCGCCGTTAAGAAATTTCACGGCATCGGGCCAGCGACCGCCACCAAAATGGAGCGCCTTGGCATCCTAACTGGGGCGGATCTCAGGGCGAAGTCGCTTGCCTTCTTGCAGCAGCATTTCGGGAAACCCGGCACCTGGTATTACAACATTTCTCGCGGCATCGATGATCGGCCGGTTCGGCCGGATCGGGAGCGAAAATCCGTCGGCGCTGAAGATACCTTCATCAGGGATATCTTCGATCTGGGTGCAGCGCGCGGGGAGATATTGCCGCTTATCGACAAGGTCTGGCGGCATTGCCAGAACAAGAGCCTTCACGGGAGGACGGTCACGCTGAAGGTCAAGTACACGGATTTTCAGATCATTACGCGAAGCAGGACCGAGGCCACCCCTTTCGGAACGACCGAGGAGATCGTCGCGGCGGTCGAAGCTCTCCTTGCTCCCCTGTTCCCGACGGCGAAGGGTATCCGACTTCTCGGCGTCACCCTGTCGGCATTCACCGACGACGCCAGAAGCGAACGCGCCGATCAGCTCCAACTGGAAATCTAGGCTCAGCCGTCTTCGTCAGCTGCATCGAAATTCTTGGCACGCGCGCTAGATTAAAGCCGAGCCGACATATCGCCGCGGCGCTGGAGATGCCATGTGCAATGATTATCGATTGATGGTCGAACTGGCCTCGGTCATCGAACAGTTCGAGCATCGCAAGATTAAGATCCGGTTTCCCGAGGGAAGGCCCAACATCGAGGCGCGCGAGGATATCAAGATAACCGACACGTCGCCGATCGTGCGGACTGTCGAAGGCGAGCGCGGCACCGGGGAGCTCATCCAGCGACGGTGGAGCTGGCCGAGCCCGACCAAAAAGCCGGTCTATAACTTCCGCTCGGAAAGTCGGGAGTTCACGACCAACCGCTGCCTTATCGTCGCCGACGGCTTCTATGAGTTTATGTGGACACGTTGGAGGGATCTGACGGGAGGGAACGATGTATGTCGTTCGGCGACTGGAGAAAGATCGATATGAGCTAGTCGACGAGACCGGCGTTGCCGATCCGCTTGCGGCCAGCTTTGCGACCGGCCTAGTTGGTCGAGGCTGCTCACCGCATACCGTGGCGGCCTACCTTTATGACCTCCGACTTTTCTACCGTTTCCTTGCGGAGACAGGCCTTACGCTCTCCAGCTTCCGTATCGCGCATAGCGTAGAGCTCCTGGCTTGGCTCGGCGCCGTCCCGTGTCCCCGTGCCCGCATCACGTCTTTTCCTTCAGCTGTGCGCACGACATTGTCGCCAACCAGTATCAACCGGGCGATGGCGGCAATCTCGACTTCTTCGACCATCTCGCGCTGGCCGATCTCGCTGGAGTAGACGGCAATCCTCTTGCAACGGCGCAGGAACTGGCGCGTGGCGGTATCGCGCGCAGGCGCGCCCGTGGCGCACGACGCCTGAAGCGCGTCGAGCGCGTACCGCGGCCAATGACACGCGAGCAGGTGGGGACCCTGCTGGACGTAATTGACCGGCCGAGGGATCGAGCGATGATCCTCATCATGCTTCAAGGCGGCCTCAGGCCCGGCGAGGTCCTCGGGCCGGGGGCGGTTGTCGCCGGCTCACTTGCGGAGGCACTCAGAACTCGGGCCATGCCCGACGATTCGCTCGCCCGGCTGAAGTGAAATTTCAAAGGCTTGATTGATCGCGGCCATCACGAGGGCTTGACAAAATCAATATATCCAATAATCTAGATATATGGATAGCGATTCAGCAATCGCGGCGCTTGGCGCCTTAGCCCAGACCACGCGGCTGGAGACCTTCCGGCTTCTCGTTCGGCACGAGCCAGACGGCATCCCGGCCGGCGAACTCGCCCGTCTCATCGACGTGCCGCAGAACACGATGTCGGCGCATCTCGCAACGTTGTCGCGGGCAGGCCTGGTCACGAGCGAGCGGCGGAGCCGATCGATTATTTATCGCGCCGACCTCAACGGCCTGCGTGACCTGACGCTATTCCTGCTGAAGGACTGCTGCGGCGGATCGACGGAGCTTTGCGCCCCGCTGATCGCCGAATTGGCGCCCTGCTGCGGCCCGGAGGCGAAGGTGTCATGAGCATCATCAAGCTGGAGCAGATCACAGGCAGCGATGCTGACCTCAAGGCGGCGTTGACGGACGCCCATCTGCCTACCGATGACATCGAGGATGCCGGCCGCACCTTCTTCAAGGCGCTGTCAGCGGATGGCCAGATCGTTGGTTTCTCCGGCGTCGAGCGCTGCGACGGCGATTACCTCCTCCGTTCAGTCGTCGTGCATCCCGATCACCGCAGACAAAGGCTGGGCCGTGCCGTCGTCGAAGAGATGTTGGCGAGTCTCGACCTTGACGGCGGCGTCTTCCTCGCAACGACGAGCGCGGCTTCCTTCTTCGCGAACATCGGATTTTCTGAAGTGCAGCGGGACAGCGTGCCTGCTGCGGTGCTGGCGACGCGCCAGCTTTCCTCCATCTGCCCATCATCGACGACCATCATGAAGCTTATCAAGCCGCAGACCTAACACGGACCACGACCATGACCGACAAGACCTACAACGTGCTGTTCCTCTGCACGGGCAACTCCGCTCGTTCTATTCTCGCCGAATCCATCCTCAACAAGGAGGGTGGCGGACGGTTCAAAGCCTATTCCGCCGGCAGCCAGCCGAAGGGCGCGGTCAATCCGCATGCCCTGATGGAACTGGAGGCGCTCGGCTATCCGTCGACGGGCTTCTCGTCGAAGAGCTGGGATGTGTTCGCGGAGCCGGGCGCTCCACAGATGGATTTCATCTTCACGGTCTGCGACAGCGCCGCGGGCGAGGCCTGCCCGGTTTGGATCGGCCATCCGATGACCGCACACTGGGGCGTCGAGGACCCGGCCGCCGTCGTTGGATCGGAAGTAGAGATCCAGCGCGCCTTCGCCCAAGCCGCCCGTTTCCTCAAGAACCGGATCATGGCCTTCATCAATCTCCCGCTCGCCTCGATCGATCGAATGGCGCTCGAGACCAGGCTTCGCCAGATCGGCTCGATGGACGGGACGACCAGCCCCGAAGGAAAGTCCGCCTGATGTCCACCTTCGAACGCTATCTCACCATCTGGGTCTTTCTCTGTATCATCGTCGGCGTGGCACTTGGGCATCTCATGCCCGGTCTCTTCCAGATCATCGGCGCAGCCGAGATCGCCAAGGTGAACATCCCCGTCGCGATCCTCATCTGGCTGATGGTCATCCCGATGCTGCTGAAGATCGATTTCCGGTCGCTGGCGCAGGTCGGCACCTACTGGCGCGGCATCGGCGTGACACTGTTCATCAACTGGGCCGTCAAGCCGTTCTCCATGGCACTACTCGGCTGGCTCCTCATCGGCTGGCTGTTCCGCCCCTATCTTCCCGCGGACCAGATCGACTCCTACATCGCCGGGTTGATCATTCTTGCGGCCGCTCCCTGCACGGCCATGGTCTTCGTCTGGAGCAACCTGACGCGCGGCGAGCCGCTGTTCACGCTGTCGCAGGTCGCACTCAACGATGCTATCATGGTCGTCGCCTTCGCGCCGATCGTCGGCCTGCTCCTTGGCCTCTCCGCCATCACCGTGCCGTGGGACACGCTTGTCCTCTCGGTTGCTCTCTATATTGTCGTGCCCGTCATTATCGCGCAGCTCATCCGCCGCCGGCTCACCGCTGACGGAACGATGCGTGCACTCGATGGAATACTCGCAAAGCTCCAGCCCATCTCGTTGTTGGCGCTCCTTGCGACGCTGGTTCTGCTCTTCGCCTTCCAAGGTGAGCAGATCATCGCACAGCCTGCCGTCATCGGCCTGCTGGCCATACCGATCCTGATTCAGGTCTACCTGAACTCCGGGCTTGCCTACCTCCTGAACCGGATGACCGGCGAGCGGCATTGCGTCGCCGGACCCTCAGCCCTGATCGGCGCCAGCAATTTCTTCGAACTGGCGGTCGCCGCCGCCATCAGCCTGTTCGGCTTCCAGTCCGGCGCGGCGCTCGCCACCGTCGTCGGCGTGCTCATCGAGGTACCGGTGATGCTGTCGGTCGTCTGGATCGTGAACCGCTCGAAGGACTGGTACGAGGCCGCTCCCGCCGTTTCCCGAACCACTATCACCGAAAGGCACTGACCATGGATGTCACCATCTACCACAACCCCTCGTGCGGAACGTCCCGCAACACGCTTGCGCTGATCCGCGCGGCCGGAATCGAACCAACCGTAGTCGAATATCTTCAGGCCCCGCCAACGCGCGATCAGCTCGCGACGATAATCGCGGATGCTGGCCTGACGGTCCGGGAAGCCGTTCGCGAGAAGGGCACGCCCTATGCCGAACTCGGGCTCGACAATCCGGCCCTGACCGACGACCAATTGCTCGACGCGATGATCGCAACGCCGGTCCTGATCAATCGCCCTTCGTCGTGACACCGCTCGGCGCCAGGCTCGCCCGCCCTTCCGAAGCTGCACTCGACATCCTGCCGGAGACTTTCGACGGACCATTCTTCAAGGAAGATGGCGAGCAGGTTCTCGACCAGGAAGGAAAGCGCATTGCCTGACACATTTCCAGCACTGCAGGGCGATCACCTGCATTCGACAGATCTCGATGCCCTGCGCCCGGCATTCTCGACGCACAAGCCGCGCATCCTGATCCTCTACGGCTCGCTTCGCGAAGTCTCGTATAGTCGCCTTCTCGCGTACGAGGCCCGCCGGCTGCTCGAACGGTTCGGATGCGAGGTGCGCATGTTCGACCCAAAGGGTCTGCCGCTTCCCGACGAAGCGCCCCCAAGCCATCCGAAGGTGCAGGAGCTGCGTGATCTCTCCCAATGGTCGGAAGGGCAGGTCTGGGTGAGCCCGGAACGCCACGGCGCGATGACCGGCATCATGAAGTCCCAGATCGACTGGATACCGTTGTCGGTCGGATCGGTCCGGCCGACCCAGGGAAAGACACTCGCCGTGATGGAGGTCTCGGGCGGTAGCCAGTCCTTCAATGCCCTGAACCAGATGCGTATTCTCGGTCGCTGGATGCGGATGATCACCATCCCGAACCAATCCTCGGTCGCCAAAGCCTATCAGGAGTTCGATGCCGATGGCCGGATGAAGCCTTCCTGCTATTACGACCGCGTGGTCGACGTCTGTGCGTATTCCGATGAAGCCGGACGGGTATTCCGACGCGAAGCCGGACAGGCATTCCAATTTGATGCCGGACACTGTTCCGATCTGAAGCCGGACGCGTCAGGGTGCCTTTGGGTCTGATTGATGATTGCCGTTGAGGCAGTGGTGGGTCAAGCGACGGTTGTGTCGGACATGGACACGGCGCGCTGTTTGCGCAGGCTCTCCCCAGATAATTCGATGCGATAGGCATTATGCACGAGGCGGTCGAGAATGGCGTCGGCGATGGTGGCGTTGCCGATCATGTCATACCAGTGGTCGACGGGAATCTGGCTGGTGATGATGGTCGAGCGCCGCTCGTAGCGGTCCTCGACGATCTCCAGAAGATCACGGCGCTGTTCGTCGTTGAGCTTCTCCGGCCCCCAATCATCGAGGATGAGCAGATCGGTTCTGGCTAGCGATTTGATCAGCCTGGTGTAGCGTCCGTCCCCGCGGGCCAGCGCGAGGGCGGCGAAGAGCCGGGGAACGCGGTGATAGGCGACGGAAAGATCCTCGCGGCAGGCCTTATGCCCGAGAGCACAGGCCAGCCAACTCTTGCCCACGCCGGCCGGCCCGATGAGGAGCAGGCTATGGTGCTGCCTGATCCAGTCGCAACTGGACAGCTTGAGGAAGAGATTGCGGTCGAGGCCGCGGGCAGCGCGGAAGTCGATGTTCTCGACCTGGGCGTCATGGCGCAATTTTGCGGCGCGCGCCCTGGCCTCGAAGCGCTTCTGGCGGCGCGTCGTCATCTCCCGCTCGAGCAGAAGGGTGAGCCACTCTCCATGCTGGAGGCTTTGGGCCTCCGGCTGCTGATCGAGTTCCTGGAAAGCGGACGCCATGCCGGAAAGGCCGAGGTCGCGCAGGGTGTCGAGGGTGGGATTGGTCAGCATGGTCGATTGTCTCCTTAGTGAAAGTAGCCGGGGCCGCGAAGATTGGCGTGTTCGCCGACGGCGGCCGGTTCAGCGGAATGGCGGGGTGTTTTGTAGCTTGTGATGAGCGCGCCGATGCTTTTGCAGGTCAGCCCGCCGATCTCGACGGCGCGGGCCGAGACGGCCTCGGCCTGGGCGGCGCTGATGGCGCGGTAGAGCCCGAGAACCCCGAGGCAGGTTCGGAACCCCTGTTCGGGATGCGGCCGGCTGGCAAGGATCGCGACGATCAGGCCCTCGGTGTGCGGCCCGATCGATGCGGCCCAGCGTCGGAAGCGTTCCGGCGACCATTCGGCATATCGGCGATGCGAACTGGGCATGTGATCCGGGTCGGTCCCGAAGCGTGAGCCGCCGTATCGGCGCTGATGAGCCCCAATCCGCTGGCCTTTGAGGAATATCTCGATGGTGCGGCTCGTGGCCCTGACATCCACCTGCTGGCGGATAAGATGGTGGGGCACGGAATAGAAGTATCGTTCGAACTCGACATGGTAATCCGTCGAGACCCGCGCCAGGCGCCATTCGGCGAACTCGTAGTCCTGCGCCGGAAGCGCTGCGAGCGCGGAACGTTCCACTCCCTCGAACATGTCCCGGCGGGTTTGGCCGAGCCGGCGCATGACATGGGTATTGATCCGCTCAACGGCCCCGACGATGGCGGCATTGGCCTCGGTTAGCGAGAAGAAAGTCTGGTTGCGCAAGCGGCCGAGAATGCAGGTCTGAGCGAAACGCACGCCGCTTTCGACCTTTGCCTTGTCTTTGGGGCGCTTCGGCCGGGCGGGGAGCACGCCGACTCCATAATGCGCCGCCATCATGCCGTAGGTGCGGTTGATCTCGGGATCGTAGAAGCTGGCCTTGTTCACGCCGGACTTCAGATTGTCGGGAACGATGAGCCGCGGGACGCCGCCGAAGAAGCGGAACATGCGCACATGCGAGCCGATCCAGTCCGGCAGGGCCTGGCTCCAGGTCACCTCCGCGAAGGTGTAGCTCGACGCACCCAGCACGCCGAGGAAGATCTCCGCCTCGCGGATCTCGCCAGTCTTGCCGTCGACGATCGGCAGCGTCTTGCCGGAATAGTCGACGAACACCTTGTCGCCGGCGACATGCTCCTGGCGCATCGTGGGCGAAAGCCGCTGCTCAAAGCTACGAAACAGCTCGCAGAACCGGCTGTAGCCGTAGCCATCAGGATGAACCGCGCGATATTCCTCCCAAGGGATCTGCAAGGTCACGCCCGGCCTCTTCAGCTCGACCGCCAGCGCGCTCCAATCGGGTTCCACCCGCCGGCGCAGGCCCTGCTTGACGCCCTGCCGGGAGAATAGCCGGCGCTCGATGACGTCGTCCGTCAGGTCTCCCGGCAAGGGCCAGCTCAGTCCGGCCGCTCTCGCACGCTCAAGGTTATCCTGCACTGTGCTGCGTGCAAGCCCCAGCATCATGGCAATATCGCGCACGCTCACGTCGTCCGCGCAAAGCCGAAGCATTTGTCGTAGTTGTCTCATGGTCAGCCTTCTCTTCGCCGGCATCAGCATCTCCTCGTTCGTCACGAGGAAACACATGCCAAGGTTGCTGACCCAAAGGCATCAGAGGACCGCCTAAACTGTCCGGTTATTTATCGGAATCGCGTCCGGCTTCATGTCGGAATGACGTCCGGTTTTTGATCGGAACCCCGTCCGGTTAATTCCCGGAATCCGCAACGTCTGCGAGGAGCTGGTGAAGTTCACCATCCTCACGCGCGATGCTTCCGCCTATCTCACCGACCGCTACAGCGAGCGGAAAGAACAGGCGATCGAGCTTGAGAAGCGCGTATCGCTAAGGTCGATCTAGCCCTCCCTCCAGTCGTCTGGTCGCCAACGACAATGTTGAATGAACCAAGACAGTTCGTAGCGATCCGTGGTCGGGAGGCATCGGTCTACATGATGCGCTTTCTAGGATATGGGAAACGTCAACGCAGCCATCGCGTGGTGTTCGAGCGCAGAGCAGCGTGATATAAGAGGAATCCGGGTCGATTAAATTCGTCCCGCTGGGCGTGCAACAACGACGGATATCCAAAGCGATATGAGCAAGCGTCCCCAAAGACTGCCTTCATACGATCGGTGTGACGACGACGCCTAGCTCTCGGCGTCCTACCACCTTCGTTTGAACCATCTTTGGAGATAGCCATGTCCTCGCTTTCGCCTCGTGTGGCGATTGTAGGGGCGTGTTGTGCTGGGCTCTTGGTACGATTCTCAGCAAGACACTCCTCTCGTCGTTTCCACCTGTCACAATTCTTGTTTTTCGGCTCGTGCCGAGCGTCATCGCACTTTGGCTGGCGGTTGCTTTCACCAAGCCGGATATTCCAGCAACCCGTTTGTTGTTGCCTATCGGCTTGCTCGGCCTTCTCAATCCCGGATGGGCCTACACATTCAGCATGTTCGGCCTTTCCCAGACGAGTGCGAGTGTCACAGCCTTGCTCTGGGCCTTCGAGCCTGTTCTCATCCTCGGCCTTGCCTGGATGTTTCTCAGAGAGCGAATTGATCGCCAACTCGTCGGCCTCGTGGCTCTAGCGACGTGCGGGATTTTGCTGGTCAGCGGCGTCTGGAGTGACGAGCCGTCTTCAGTCGTGAAGCTGGGGACAGCTCTGATTCTGGCGGGCGTGCTTTGCTGTGCGATTTACACGGTCCTGGCGCGCAATCTCATCGCCGATCCGCTCTACACGGTCGCCATCCAGCAGACCGTGGCTCTAGGCTGGATGCTCGCAATCTGGCCGCTTGAACTGTCCCGGGTCGATCTATCGGGTGCGGCCGCCTTACCGGTCCAGGACATCGCTACGATCATTCTCTCGGGGCTGCTCTACTATGCGCTTGCCTATTGGCTCTATCTGTACGCGCTCCGGTCGATGCGGGCGAGCGTTGCCGGCAGCTTCTTTAACCTCATTCCGGTGTTAGGGGTCATCGGGTCGTTCCTTTTCCCGGGCGAGCGCCTCACCACCCTGCAATGGTTGGGAGCCGCGCTGATCATCGGCGTGGCGACGGTGGTTCTGCGGCGGGATGCGGACGAACTTCCTATCGAGGAAGCCCAAAGCATGGGTGCCTCGCAACGATCCCAGCCACTGTCGATGCTCGACGAACACCAACTTGATGATATCGGACTGACTCGGAAACAAGCATCCGAGGTCGACAAAAGGAGTATTGCTCGACAAAAGCCGTGAAGCGGCCAGGCATCGACGATGCCTGTTGGTTGCGGTCAATTTGACGGGCTCGGTGTGGCAACGAGGCTCCGCTTCGTCGCCATCGCCACCGCGACAAACGCCGCAACGCCGATCGAGCCGAGCGCGGCGCTCAAGACGAGTGAAGCGCCTATGCCGAACTGCTCCATCGTCGCTGCGAAGGCGAACGGCGCAGCCGCGCCGGCGGCCAGTCGTGAGGCGGCCATCTTGCCGGTGAGCGCACCGTAACCGTCCGAACCGAACAGATAGAGCGGCAAGCTGCCCTGCGCGATGCTGTTGATGCCCGACCCAAGGCCGAGGCAAATCGAGAAGGCAACCGCACCGGGGAGCCAGTTGCCGGACAGCGCCAAGATGACGACGCTGAGCACCATGAAGACGGCGGAGAGAACCGCAAGGCCGGGCGGCGCGAGCCGCGTGCCGAAGATCATGTTGATCAGTCGGCTGAGAACCTGCGCCGGGCCGAACAGCGAGCCGATGACGACGGCGGCGCTTCCGAATCCAAGCGCACCGAGCATCGGCACCATATGGGCGAGCATGGCTCCAAGCGTGAAGCCGAGCAGCGCGAATGCTGCCGAGACGGCAAGTACAGCGCCGCGGCGGCGCTCGCGAGGAATGGCCCCAACGACGGGCTCGCGCATCGGCCTCATTCCGCCGGCGGCTGCGACTTTTCCCTTTCGCAAGATCCAGAGGTGGAACGGCATGCAGACAAGAAGGTTAAGCCCGGCATAGACGAGGTAGATTTCCCGCCAGGACAGATAGCCGAGCAGCGCCGTGGCAATCGGCCAAAAAATCGTGGAGGCAAATCCTGCGATCAGCGTGAGATAGGTAATGCTCCGTGATGCGGAGCGGGGATCGGCTTCCACCAGTGCCGCGAACGCGGCCTGGTACTGGACCATGCCGGACGATATCTCCAACAGGACGATGGCCAACGCGAAGACTGCCACCGACGGCGACCAGGCGCACAAGACCAAGGTCAGCGCAGACAACGCCGAGCCGATCGCCATTACCGATGCCGCGCCAATGCGATCCATTTGCCGCCCTATGTACGGCGCTGACAGCCCCCCAACGAACAGCGAGGCCGAGAAGACGGCAAAGACCTGTGCGACAGAGATGCCGAGATCCGCCGCAATGCCGGGCGCCAGGATGCTGAAGCTGTAATAGAGCGTGCCGTAGCCGATGATCTGGGTCAGGCCCAGCGCGGCGACGACGCCGACAGGTACATTCCGATCACGCAATGACGTCGCCCTCGCTCCGGGCAGCATCCGTCTTGCAGCAGCCATCAACCCGCTCGATACCCTCGCGGACCATCGGATGGCCAGCGCAGCAGTCCTCCATCAGGAATTTTACGAGATCGGCCAGCGCATCGTAGCTGGCGCTATAGACGATGGAGCGGGATTCTCGCCGCTGCGCGATAAGGCCCGATCGCTCCAGCTCCTTCAGATGGAAGGACACGTTCGACGGCGAGACGCCCATGCGCTCGGCGATCAGGCCGGCGGCCAGTCCGTCCGGTCCGGCAACGACCAGCGTTCGAACGATGGCGAGGCGGGTTTCCTGCGACAGGGCCGCGAATGAGGTGAGGGCTTGACGTTCGTCCATATTTCAATAATCCTTGAATCATTGAACAATAGGAGTAGCGCACATGAACGCGATCGACAAGGCCG
>NZ_DASYHH010000003.1:0-31619 GCF_035998705.1 Shinella sp.
CGTCATCCTTATCTGTGCGTGCCGCCTGATTTGTTATGATGGAGCGGTGGGCAGCGTACCATTGTCATCCCAGGTCTTCAGAAGACCGTGTCCGAGCACGGTCCGCTGCCCCTTGTCGCGTTTTCACCCGAACAGTTGACCGGGATGCCGTTGGCGCGGCGATCCCGCAGGATAAGGCCGGGCCTCATGACCATAGCACCTTGCACCGTCGGGATCGACGTTTCCAAACAATGGCTGGATTGCTTCCTTCATCCGACAGGGCGGCGATGCCGGTTCAGCAATGACACGAAAGGGCACGCAGCCCTTGTCGCGTTTCTAGGCACGCAGGAAAGCTTCTGCGTCCTGGAAGCGACCGGCCCTTACGATCGGGCCCTGTGCCGCCGCCTGCACGAAGCCGGGCAGGCGTTTCACCGGGCCAATCCGCGCAAGGCACGCCAATTCGCCAGGGCGGCCGGTTTCCTGGCCAAGACGGACCGGGTCGATGCCGTCATGCTGGCGCGATACGGGGCAGCGCTGGCCCTGCCGGCCGAGGAGCGGTGCGAGCCGGAACGCGAACGGTTGCGCGACCTCATGGACCGCCGCGATCAGTTGGTCGAGATGCGCAAGAGCGAGCGCATCCGCCTGGCCCAGCCGCATGCCGACTGGCTTGAGGAGAGCCTCTTGCAGGTGATCGATGCGCTCGACCGGCAGATCGAGGTGCTGGAAGCCCGCATGGAGGCGCTGCTGGCGTGCGCGCCCTCTCTTGCAGCGCAGAAGGCCATCGTGTGTTCTGCCCCTGGCGTCGGACCGGTGACGGCAAAGGTCCTGCTGGCTTATCTGCCGGAACTGGGCAAGCGGGACCGGCGGGCCATCAGCGCGCTTGCAGGCCTGGCGCCGATCGCCTGCGATTCCGGCACCATGCGCGCCAAGCGCTGCATCTGGGGCGGGCGAAAGCGCGTGCGCGATGCGCTCTACATGGCAGCCCTGGCCGCTTGCCGCTCCGGCCCGTTCAAGGCCGTATCCAAAGCCATGCGCGACAAGGGCAAACCAGCCAAGCTCGTCATCATCGCCATCGCAAGACGCCTCCTCGTCGCCCTCAATGCAGCCGTGAGGGACAACAGAGCGTTCCTGTCTTGACATCTCACAACACAGTTGCTCGGGCTCGACCCGAGGATCCACGCGGCATGGATGGTCGGGTCAAGCCCGACCATGACGAAGGAGAGGTGGGCGGATTTTTTTGCCCGCCATCCCGCAGCCCGGCTCAGCCCGCCGCGATCTCGGCGCTTGCCTCGATGCGCTCCATGTCGTCGTCCGACAGGCCGAAATGGTGGCCGATCTCGTGGATCAGCACGTGGGTGATGATATCGCCCAGCGTTTCCTCGTTCTCGGCCCAGTAGTCGAGGATCGGGCGGCGGTAGAGGGTGATGCGGTTGGGCATTTCGCCGGTCTCGACGGTGAAGCGTTCGGGGATGCCGCGGCCCTCGAACAGGCCCAGCAGGTCGAAGGGTGTTTCGAGCGCCATGTCCTCGAAGACGTCGTCGCTCGGGAACTCGGCGATCTCGATGATGAGATTGCCGGTGAGCGCGCGGAACTCTTCCGGCAGGTGTCCATAGGCTTCGAGCGCCAGCGATTCGAACGCGCTGATCGTCGGAGCATGGCGCGTCCGCCAATCGTCGGTCTGGTCTATGCGGGCCATGGGCTCTCCTTTGCCCGTCATATAGACGATTTCCAGCGTTTTTCGAGGGTCGAATTTGCATGCGCCGCCTGCATCCTATGCGTAAATGGGATGGTTCGCGCGACGATTCGACATTCGGCCTCATGGGCGCCGGAGACCCGGGTTTTCGGAAGAAGGCAGGGAAAACGACTTTTGCAACAAAACGTGATCGGTCCGTTCGCCGCACCGTTTTCGGAGTTTTCGGCATGTCATCGATCTGTAACCCTATGAAAATACGATATTTATAATCAAGATTAGAATGACTCTAAATCTATGAGTCAGCAAGGCTGACCTGTTCATTCTTGACAGCAAAGGTCGTCTTTTGCTTAATGCCGGAAACTCAGTGCTTTGCGTATGACAGGCAAGACGAAATGCTGGTTTGCAGCTGCAACTTCATAACCGATAGTGAAATTGTCGATGTGATCAACGAGCTCCTCAACGAGGACTGTTGGCAGCTCATCGTGCCTGCAAAAGTCTATCACGCGATGCAAAAACGGGGCCGCTGCTGCGGCTGTTTCCCCAACGTCGTCGACATCATCATCCGCACAACCGAGCAGTACCATGCCGGCCGCCACTCGACGGATGACGAGATATTTGATTTCATGACCCGCCTCAAACAATTCCATGAAGAAAACAGGAGAGCGGACCTTGAAAGGCGACACAAAAGTCATCGAGCAGCTTAACGAAGCGCTCTATCTCGAGCTGGGTGCTGTCAACCAGTACTGGCTCCACTACCGCCTTCTGGAGGACTGGGGTTACACGCTTCTCGCCAAGAAGGAGCGCGCCGAATCGATCGAAGAAATGCAGCATGCCGACAAGCTGGTTGCCCGCATCATCTTCCTCGAAGGCCACCCGAACCTTCAGACCGTCGGAGCGCTTCGCATTGGCCAGAACGTCAAGGAAGTGCTGGAAGCCGACCTTGCCGGCGAGTACGACGCCCGTACGGCCTACAAGAAGTCGCGCGACATCTGTCATGACGCCGGTGACTACGTCACCATGAAACTTTTCGAAGAGCTGCTGATCGACGAGGAAGGCCATATCGACTTCCTCGAAACCCAGCTTGAGCTTCTGAGCAAGCTCGGCCCGGAAAAGTACGGCCAGCTCAACGCCGCACCGGCCAACGAAGCCGAATAAGGCGCGTTTGCGCTATCCGGAATGGAAAATCCCCGGCTTCGCCGGGGATTTTTGTTATGAAATAAATAAACCTCCACCTTTGGTGGAGGACTGGACGGGTTCTACATTGTAGTTGAGAGACCTCCGTGCTTGGACCGTTAGATCGGCCGAGACATAGAACGGAGGTTTTATGGACGAACGATCGCAATCACACGCGACGTGGGACTGCAAATACCATGTGGTCTTCGCAAGTAAGTACCGAACGAAACGCCTTTACGGGGACGTACGGCGTGAGTTGGGTGATCTTTTGCATACTCTTGCTCGACAAAAAGGATGCGAGATCAAGGAAGGGCATCTGATGCCCGACCATGTGCACATGTTGATATCAATCCCACCGAAATACTCGGTTTCCCACATTGTTGGGTTCTTGAAGGGCAAGACGGCAATTTACGTTGCCAACAAGTATGCCCGCAAACGGCGCTACAAGGGCTACCACTTTTGGGCGCGAGGGTACTTCGTGTCGACGGCTGGCTATGATGAGCAGGTCGTCAGACGTTATATCCGTAATCAGGAAAAGGTCGACAAAGCTTCCGACTTTGCCGACCTCTTTAATCCTAGCTACTAACACATAGCAAAACCGCTTCTAGCGGTTCAAGCGCAGCGTTTCAAACCTCCACCTCTGGTGGAGGTCATGACTTGCTTGCCAAATACCGCAAACCTCTCCCTCGTCATGGTCGGGCCTGACCCGACCATCCACGCCTCCTGCCGAAAAATGGATCCTCGGCTCAAGGCCGAGGGTGACGCCGAGGGTGAGGCGAGTTTGTTTCAGGGCGCCAGGTGCGCGAAGGCGGCGACGACGTCGTCGTAGACCTTGCGCTTGAAGGGTACGATGAGCTCCGGCAGCGCGCGCATCGGCTTCCATTCCCAGGCGTCGAATTCCGGATCGTGGCCGCCGGGCGGCGGATTAATGGCGATCTCGCTTTCGTCGCCTTCGAAGCGGAAGGCATACCAGCGCTGCGTCTGGCCGCGATATTTGCCCTTGAGGCCGATGCCGATCAGCTGGGCCGGCAGGTCGTAATTGATCCAGCGCCCGGCGTCGGCGAGAAGCGAGACGCTCTTCATGCCGGTCTCCTCGTAGAGTTCGCGGTGGGCCGCTGCCAACGGGTCCTCGTCCTCATCGATGCCGCCCTGCGGCATCTGCCAGAGCTGCGGCGAACCGTCATATTCGGAATTGCCGACGGGGATCCGCCGGCCGGCCCAGACCTTGTTGTCCGCGTTCAGCACCATGATGCCGACACAGGGGCGGTAGGGCAGGTCCTCGGCCCGAACCACCTTGTCCTTATCCTTGCCCATCGAAAATTCCTATTGTTTGGCGGGAACGGCTGCAAGCGACGCGACGCCGACGATCTCGATGCCGCGACCCTGGGCTTCCTCGCACCATTCGCGGATCGCGTCCACACTTTCGTCGAAGGCCGAGGCCATGCCGATCGCCGTGCCGTTGCGGCGCGCGATGCGCTCCAGCTCGTCGAGCTTCTTCAGCACCGCGTCGCGCGAAAGGTCGGCGTCGAGCTGGAGGTCGGCAAAGGCATGCGGCGCTTCGACGGCGCCGGCGATCGTGCCCGACAGCGATTGGGCCGAGCTTGCATCGTCGAGGAACAGGAGGCCGCGGCTCGAAACGTCGCGGATCACCGGTTCCAGCGCATCGGCATCGGAGAGGAAGCGGCCACCCATGAAATTGACGATGCCGGTATAGTTGGTGATCTGCGCCATGGCGCGATGCAGTTCGGCAAGGTTTTCGGTCTCGCCGCGGTCGGTGCGCAGCGTGTAGAGGCCGGGGTCGTTCTGCGGATAGTCGAAGGGCTCGAAGGGCATCTGCAGCAGGATCTCGTGGCCGTTGCGGCGTGCCTCCTGCATCCAGCGTGACAGGCTGTTGCCGCTCGCCGCGAAGGCCAGGGTCACCTCGCCGGGCAGCGCGCGGATCGCGCGCTGCGTGCCCGTCTGGCTGAGGCCGAGACCGCCGACGACGATGGCGATGCGCGTGCCGCGCGCGCCGGACCACGGCCGGGCGTACTGGTCCATCGGCCGCGTGCCGTCGAGGCCGATGATCGGGATTTTCCCGTCGGAGGTTTCTTCCAGCAGGTCCTCGTTCGGGAAGGCGGCCGAGCGCGCATCCTGGCCGATGCGGTTCGCCTCGATGATGAGCGGACCGGTGCCGTCGCGGGCACCCGGCGTGTATTTGCGCACGACATTGCCGTCGTCGGTCAGCGTCTCCTCGACGCGAACGCCGGAAAGGCCGGTCGTCCGGCGCACGCCGTCCTTCGCTTCGGCCGTCTTCTGGTCGGGTTTGGTGTCGGTCGTCGTCCGGGAGGCGGCTTCTTCCGCCGGAATGGCGAGCGGCGCGGTCTTGAGGTCGCTCGGTGCAAGCGCGGTCCAGGCCGAAAAGCCGAAGATGCCGGCGATCGCCGCGGCAAACACGACATTGCCGGCGGAGAACCGCGACGGTCCTGCCGGTCCTGGCCTTGCCTTGCGGTCCTGGCCGAGAGGTGCGTGAATGTCTGTGCCCAAGGTCAGTCCGTGCTGGCCGGAAGGTGCAAGAAGAAATCCGGGCCCGTGCGGTGACGGGCCCGGGTGAAGCGGCTTAGTTCTTCAGCTCTGCCTTTTCCGGATTGGCCGGGAAGGACGGGTCGGTCTTCTGGCCGCGCAGCAGCTCGAGCGCGTACTGAAGCTGAAGGTCGTCCTTGGCTTCCGGCGGCACATAGGCCGAGGAGCCGGAACCCTCTTCCGTTTCGCTCTGGCCCTGGATGTGGCCGCGCAGGTTCGATTCGCCGGCGGATTCCAGCTTGCCCTGCAATTCAGCCGGCAGCGGCTGTTCGACCTTGATGTCCGGCGTGATGCCGGTGCCCTGGATCGATTTGCCTGATGGCGTGTAGTAGAGCGCGGTCGTCAGGCGCAGCGCGCCTGCGTCGCCCATCGGGATGATGGTCTGCACGGAGCCCTTGCCGAAGGATCGCGTGCCGAGCACGGTGGCGCGGCGCAGATCCTGCAATGCGCCGGCGACGATTTCCGAGGCCGAAGCCGAGCCGCCGTTGATCATCACGACGACAGGCTTGCCGTCGGTGATGTCGCCCGGCGTCGCGTTGAAGCGGCGGGTTTCGTCCTCGTTGCGGCCGCGGGTCGAGACGACCTCGCCGCGCTCCAGGAAAGCGTCGGAGACATTGATCGCCTGGTCGAGAAGACCACCCGGGTTGAGGCGCAGGTCGAGCACATAGCCCTTCAGCTTGTCGGCCGGGACCTCTTCCTTGATCTTGGTGATCGCGGCTTCGAGGTCGTCATAGGTCTTTTCCGTGAAGGAGATGACGCGGAGGTAACCGACATCGTTCTCGACGCGGGACTTGACCGCGCGCACCGCGATGATGTCGCGCATGATGGTGAGTTCGATCGGCTTGTCGGCGCCCTTGCGGATCAGCGTCAGCTTGATCGGCGTGTTGACGGCGCCGCGCATCTTCTCGACCGCTTCTTCCAGCTTCAGGCCGCGCACGTCCGCGCCGTCGATCTTGGCAATGAAGTCGCCGGCGAGAACGCCCGCGCGGGCGGCCGGCGTATCGTCGATCGGGGTGATGACCTTGACGAGCTCGTCTTCCATCGTCACCTCGATGCCGAGACCGCCGAATTCGCCGCGCGTCTGGGTGCGCATGTCGTCGGCGTCCTTGGCATTCATGTAGGACGAATGCGGGTCGAGCGAGGTGAGCATGCCATTGATGGCATTCTCGATCAGCTGGTCTTCCTTCGGCGGCGTCACATATTGCGCGCGCACGCGTTCGAAGACGTCTCCGAAGATGGAGAGCTCACGATAAGTTGACGAGCCGGCAGCTTCGGCAGGCAATGTCGCCGTGTTGATGACGCTCATGGCGGTCGCACCCATGAGTGCACCGACGATCACAAGTGAAGCCCTACGTATCATTGCGTGCCTTTCCAGAATTTTTTGCGGACCACCACGGCCGGGAATCAACCGGTTTTCCGTTCTTTCGGAATTCAATGTAAAGTGTCGGCTTGTCCGTTTCCAGCGTCAAAGCGTTGACACTCGCGACCCTTTTTTCACCCATCACGGCGAGCGGTTCTCCCGCCACGACGAATTGACCCTCTCGCACGCTCACCCGGTCCATGCCGGAGAGCACAAGATGGTAGCCCTCCCCCGCATTCAGAATGATCATGCGCCCGTAACTGCGGAACGTGCCGGCAAAGACGATCCATCCATCCGAAGGGGCGGTGACCAGCGCGCCGGGATTTGTGGCGAGCGTCAGCCCCTGCGAATCATGACCGGTGCCGTCCGCTTCGCCGAATTGGCGCAGAACGTCGCCGGCCACGGGAAAGTCCAGTTTTGCCTGCAGTTCGGGGAATTCATATGCCGGAGCAATGCGGTTTTTGTCGGGCACCGAGTCGCGCGCGAGCGCCCTCGCCCGCTCCCGTTCGGCGTCCGTCTGGTTGCGCCGTTCCTCTTCCTTCGAGCGCGCCAGGGCGGCGGCATCGCGCACCGAGCCGATATCGCGCTCCAGGCCGCCGATCAGGCCTTCCAGGCTGGTGGCGCGGGCGGCAAGTTCCTCGGCGCGCCGGCGTTCCGCGGCCAATGTGCGGCTGTTGGTTGCCGTCAGCGCCTCGTTCTGGGCGACCAGCAATTCCGAGCGTTTTTCCTCTTCCACGCGCAGCAGCATGGCCTGGGCAAGCTCGGTGCGCTCGCGGTCGATGTCCGTCTTCACATCCATCAATTCTTTGAGATCGGCGACGAGTTCCTCGGTTTCCTTGCGGATGCCCGGCACCACGGCACCGAGAAGGATGGCGCTGCGCACGGAGGAGAGCGCATCCTCGGGTTTGACGAGCAGCGCCGGCGGCGGGTTGCGGCCCATGCGCTGGAGGGCGGCGAGAACCTCCGCCAGCAGGCCGCGCCGCTCGTGCAGCGAGGCGCGTACGCCCGCCTCCCGCTCGCGCATGCCCTCCAGCCGCTTTTCGCCCGCCAGGATCTTGTTTTCCATGTCCTTGCGCATCGCGGCTGATTTGACGATGGCCTCGCGGAGGCTCTGGCGGGATTTTTCGAGCGTGGCGATCTCGGCTTCCAGCTCCTTCGTCTTCTCGCCGGAAACCGTGATCGACTGGGACAGCATTTCGAGTTCGCGGCGCGTGCTGTCACGACGCAGTGCGAGGGCCGCGGCCGGATCGGGCTCGGCCTTCGGCAGCGAGCCGGTCTTTTCCAGCGCGATATCGGGCTCGGCGGCAATGGGGTGGGAAACAAGGGTCAGCGACAGGACGGCCGAAAGCAAGGCCGGTCGCAGCAGGCGACTGATCCCCTTGTCCGGATTGGCTGTGCCGGCTTTCCTCATCGTCTCCCGAACGTCCGTTCCCCTAACGCTCTATGCTGATTTGGGGGTTTCGCCAAGAAATCCCGCTGTCGGGAAACACTTGGTCAACAAACCGCGCCGAAAATACGGCCTCTGCCACCCTGCACCCCCAGGCTTGCGTGACGATTGCGCTTCAGCTGCGGTGATAGGGATGGCCGGAGAGGATGGTGACGGCGCGATAGAGCTGCTCGGCGAGCAGGATGCGCACCAGCTGGTGCGGCCAGGTGAGTTTTCCCAGGCAGAGCGTGGCGTCGGCCCGGTTGTAGAGGGCGGGGTCGAGCCCGTCGGCACCGCCGATCGCGATCATCAGGTCGCGTTTTCCGCCGTCGCGGAAATTGCCGATGAGATCGGCAAAGGCGGGCGAATCGAGCGATTTGCCGCGCTCGTCGAGCAGGATCAGCACGGCGCCGTCCGGCAGCGCCTTTTCCAGCAGGACCGCTTCTTCGCGCTTGCGCGTCTCGGCATTGCCGGCGCGGCTTTCGCCGACTTCGGCAATCTTGCCGAGTTCCAGGCCGATGGCGGGGCCGGCCTTGGCGAAACGGTCCAGATAGCGGGCCGCAAGATCCTTCTCAGGGCCGGCTTTCAGCCGTCCAACCGCGAAAAGTCCAACCCGCATCGCCCAAACCCTGTCCGTTCGTGAGTGCGCTTCAAGCCGCGCACCCGCTTTTCCTCGCCGGACAGGCGTCCGGCGTCTATTAATGGACGGTGCCGTCCTCGATCTCGGGAGCTGCCCACATCCGTTCAAGGTTGTAGAACTCCCGGACTTCCGGCCGGAACACGTGGATGATGATATCGCCCGCGTCGATCAGCACCCAGTCGCCGGCCTCCAGGCCCTCGACGCGGGCATTGCCCAGGCCTTCGTCCTTGAGATCGGAGATGAGGTGATCGGCAATCGCCATGACGTGACGGTTCGAGCGTCCGGACACGACCACCATGTAGTCGCCCAGCGCCGATTTTCCGGCAATGTCGATGGAAACGATATCTTCTGCCTTCGAGTCCTCGAGGCTAGTGAGGACCAGTTGAAGCGCGCGGTCGGCGGCATCGTCGCCACGTCCCGGGCTTTTCGAGAAGACGCTGTGGGCGCTTCCCTTTGCGTGCACTGTTGTCAGCTTCGTTCCTTTCCGGGTAACAGGACAGCACGTCTCGCACCGGCATTACCTAACCGGCACAGTGTAAATGTAGGCATCAATGTATGCCGTTTTCAAGACATCACTTCTGAGGGATGGTTTTATCTAAGGTGGCACGGTCGCGCAGCGCCGTGGAACTCAGCGCCGAACGCGGCCCGTGGATGAAGGTCCAGGCCGGTGCCCGGCGGCCCGGAAGGCTCATCGCATCCTCCTCGTCGACGCGGGCATAGTCGAAGGTCTTCGCCATGCGCGACGAGAGGTAGGAGAGCGTCGAGCCGGGGCGGTCGATGACGGCGATCGGGAAGGTGCAGGCGATCTTGTGCCAGTTCTGCCAGCGGTGGAAGGTGCCGAGATTGTCGGCGCCCATGATCCAGACGAAGTTGACGCCGCGGTTCAGCGCCTGCACGCGCTCCAGCGTCTTTGCCGTATAACTCTGGCCGAGGCGTTTTTCGAAGGCCGTCACCTTCACCCGGGGGCTGGGGGCGATCGCTTCGCTCAGCCGGATGCGCTCGGCAAGCGGCGCCAGCTGGCGGTGGTCCTTCAGGGGGTTGCCGGGCGTCACCATCCACCAGAGCTGGTCGAGCCCGAGCCGGCGCAGCGCCGTTTCGGCAACGAGCGCGTGGCCCTGGTGCGGCGGGTTGAACGAGCCGCCGAACAGGCCCACCGCCATGCCCTTTTCGACATGCGGCATTTTCAGGTAGCGGTCTGCAATGGCGTCCGGCGTCACGTCAGGGCCGCACCTGTCCGGTGCCGCGCACCCGGTATTTGAAGGAGGTGAGCTGCTCGACGCCGACAGGGCCGCGCGCATGCATCTTCCCCGTCGCAATGCCGATCTCGCCGCCCATGCCGAACTCGCCGCCATCGGCGAATTGCGTGGAGGCGTTGTGCAGCAGGATCGCCGAGTCGATTTCCGTGAAGAAGCGTTCGACGACGGCCGGATCCTCGGCGATGACCGCCTCCGTGTGGGCGGAGGACCAGCGGTTGACGTGCTCGATCGCGCCGGAAATGCCGTCGACCAGAGTGACCGAGATGATGGCATCGAGATATTCCGTCGACCAGTCGGTCTCGGTGGCTTCGATGAGACCCGGAACGCGGACGAGGATTTCCGCCGTTGCGCGCACTTCGCAGCCGGCGGCGCGCAGGCCCTCCACCAGCGGCGCCAGATGGGTGTCCGCACTAGCGCGGTCGATCAGCAGGGTTTCAGCCGAGCCGCAGATGCCGGTGCGGCGCATCTTGGCGTTGACGACGATCTTTCTGGCCATGTCGAGGTCGGCGGACTTGTCGACATAGATGTGGCAGAGACCTTCGAGATGGGCAAAAACCGGCACGCGCGCCTCGCTCTGCACGCGGGCGACAAGGCTTTTGCCGCCGCGCGGCACGATGACGTCGATCGTGCCGCCGAGGCCGGACAGCATGGCGCCGACGGCGGCGCGGTCCGTCACCGGCACGTACTGGATCGCATGTTCCGGCAGGCCGGCGGCCTTCAGGCCCGCGACGAGGCAGGAATGGATCGCCTGCGATGAATTCACGCTGTCCGATCCGCCGCGCAGGATCACGGCATTGCCGGCCTTCAGGCACAGCGCGCCGGCATCGGCCGTGACGTTCGGGCGGCTTTCATAGATGACGCCGATAACGCCGAGCGGCGTGCGCACGCGCTCGATATGCAGGCCGTTCGGCCGGTCCCATTCGGCAATCACGTCGCCGACCGGGTCCTTCAGGTCCGCAATATCGCGGATCGCGGCGGCGATGCCCTCGATGCGCTCGGCCGTCAGCGTCAGCCGGTCGATGAAGGAGGCGGCGACGCCGCTTTCCTTCGCATTGGCGAGGTCGATTTCATTGGCGGCGAGAATGGCGTCGCGGTTCGCGAAGATCTGCGCCGCCATCGCTTCGAGCGCACGGTTCTTCTGCTCGGCCATCGCAATGGCCAGCGGCCGGGCGGCGGCGCGGGCGTTGCGCCCGATCTCGGCCATCAGGCTGTCGATGTCGGTTTTCTTGGCCTGGTCAAGCATGGCTTACATCCCTTCCCGCCTCGGCAAGCGGCGCCGCAGAGCGGGCGGTCATCACAAGGTCGTCCCGGTGCACCATGGCGGCGCGGCCGGCATAACCGAGAATGGCGGCGATCTCCGCCGATTTTTTTCCGACGATCAGGCGCGCTTCGTCGGCATCATAGCCGGCAAGCCCGCGGGCGATCTCGCGCCCGTTCGTGCCATAGATCGAGACAGTGTCGCCGCGCGAAAACGAGCCCCAGACGCCGCGCACGCCGGCGGGCAGCAGGCTTTTGCCCGAGGTCAGCGCCGTTTCCGCGCCGGCATCGATTTCGAGGCGGCCGGCCGGCTGCAACTGCCCGGCAATCCAGGTTTTGCGCGCCGTAACCGGCGAGCCGGAAGGCGCAAACCAGGAGGAACGCGCGCCCTCCTCGACCGCCCGCAACGGATGATCGACCTTGCCCGATGCAATGATCATGGCGCAGCCCGCACCCGTCGCGATCTTGCCGGCATCGATTTTCGTCCGCATGCCGCCGCGCGACAGTTCCGAGGCGGCACCGCCGGCCATCGCCTCGATCTCCGGCGTGATCGCGTCGATCGTTTCGAGAAAACGCGCGTCGGGATCGAGATGCGGCGGGGCCGTATAGAGCCCGTCGATATCGGAGAGCAGCACGAGCAGGTCGGCGCCCGTCATCGTGGCGACGCGCGCGGCCAGGCGGTCGTTGTCGCCGTAGCGGATCTCGGTGGTCGCGACCGTGTCGTTCTCGTTGATGATCGGCACGGCGCCGAGTTTCAGCAACTGGTTGATCGTCGCACGTGCATTGAGATAACGACGCCGCTCTTCCGTATCGCCGAGCGTCAGCAGAATCTGGCCGGCGATGATGCCGCCCGCCGAAAGGCTTTCCGACCAGGCGCGCGCCAGCACGATCTGGCCGACGGCCGCCGCCGCCTGGCTTTCCTCCAGCTTCAGCGCACCCGAGGGCACCTTCAGCACGGAGCGGCCAAGCGCGATGGCGCCGGAGGAGACGACGAGCACCTCGGTGCCGCCGGCGCGCAGCGCCGCAATGTCCTCGCACAGGGCATCGAGCCATGCCTTTTTTAGGCCGCTCGCGCGATCGACAAGCAGCGCCGAGCCGATCTTGATCACAATCCGGCGGTATTTTCCGAGCGGTTTGCGCTGTCTCGTCATCTCAGTCGTCGGATCCGGAATTCTTGGCTTCAACGATAATGTCGCGCAGCGCCCTGAGCGTGCCCGTCATGCCGACGCCGGCAACGGCGGAAATCTGGTACGGTTTCTGGCCGCTCGCCTTCTGAAGCGCCTTGGTCTTCTGCTTCAGTTCGTCCTCGCCAAGCAGGTCGATCTGCGACAGCGCCACGATCTCCGGCTTGTCGGTGATGCCGCCACCATAGGCTTCCAACTCGTGTTTCACCGTCTTGTAGGCCTTGGCGACGTCCTCCTCCTGCGCGGAGACGAGGTGCAGCAGCACGCGCGTGCGCTCGACATGGCCGAGGAAACGGTCGCCGAGCCCGATGCCGTCATGCGCACCCTCGATGAGGCCCGGAATGTCGGCGAGGATGAATTCGCCGCCGTCGATCGTCGCGACGCCGAGATTGGGGTGCAGCGTGGTGAAGGGATAGTTGGCGATCTTCGGCCGGGCGCGCGTGCAGGTCGCGAGGAAGGTCGATTTTCCGGCATTCGGCAGGCCGACGAGGCCGGCATCGGCGATCAGCTTCAGCCGCAGCCAGATGGTCTTTTCGTCACCTTCGAGGCCCGGATTGGCCCAGTTCGGCGCCTGGTTGGTGGACGACTTGAAATGCGTGTTGCCGAAGCCGCCATTGCCGCCGGCCGCAAGCTTGAAGCGCTGGCCTTCGGTGACCATGTCGATGATCAGCGTCTCGTTGTCTTCCTCGAAGATCTGCGTGCCGACCGGCACCTTCAGCGTCACGCTGTCGCCATTGGCGCCCGTGCGGTTGCGGCCCATGCCGTGCGTGCCGGTCGCGGCCTTGAAGTGCTGCTGGAAACGGAAGTCGATCAGCGTGTTGAGGCCGTTGACGGCCTCCACCCACACGTCGCCGCCGCGTCCGCCGTCGCCGCCGTCCGGCCCGCCGAACTCGATGAATTTTTCGCGACGGAACGAGACAGCCCCTGCCCCGCCGTCACCGGACCGGATATAGACTTTTGCTTCGTCCAGGAATTTCATCGGCTCGCCGTTCGCTTTTCTTGTCTTCGCCTGGTGCGCTTCCACGCTTCTTCGAATCGTGAAAACGCTCCAGCTCTTTGCTTTACGCAATTCCGGGCGCAAAACCGCTGCACACTTTTGCTGGAATTGCTTTAATGCCGTCTTCGATATAGCCGCTTGCCTGAGAGGTCAAAGACTATCGTGAAATTCGTCAGCTACAACGTCCAGTATGGCATCGGTCTCGACGATCGTTTCGACCTGCCGCGCATCGTTTCCAGCATCCACGGTGCCGATATCATCGCGCTGCAGGAAGTGACCCGCAACTTTCACCGCAACGGCCATGTCGACATGGTCGCGGAATTGCAGACCCTGCTTGCCACGCATTATTCCGTCTTCGGCGCGGCCTGCGATCTCGATGCCGGCTCGGCGATCGAGCAGGGTCGCGCGGTCAACCGCCGCTTCCAGTTCGGCAACATGATCTTTTCGCGCTGGCCGATCCTGTCGACCCGCGCGATCCTTCTGCCGCGCACCCGCACCCTCGACAAGCTGAACCTGCAACGCGGCGCCACCGAAGCGGTCATCGCGACGCCGAAGGGCGCCATCCGCATCTATTCCGTGCATCTCGACCATGTCCACCGTGACGAGCGTATCGCGCAGATCCGTCACCTCAAGGATCGCGCCCAGCTCTACGGCTTTGAAGGCGGCGCGATTTCCGGCGCGCACGAATTCGGCCTGGCCGAACCGCCGGTGCCGGAGGATTACGTGCTGATGGGCGATTTCAACATGGTGCCGGAATCGCCGGAATATAACGAGATGGCCGGCAGCGTCGACGCGCTCTACGGCCGCCAGATCCGCGCCACCCATCCGGTCGACGCGCTGGCCGGTCTCGGCAAGCGACATGCCGCAAGCTATAGCTGGATCGACCCCAAGAACCATGCCGACCGCCTCTTCCTCGACTATTGTTTCCTCAGCCACGGCCTCGTCGAACGCCTGACGGATGCCTGGGTCGACGAAACCGCCTTCGGCTCCGACCACCTGCCGGTCTGGTTCGAGCTGTCGTGAGAAACCGGGGCGAATCGCTCCGCCCCGGTCTGTCTCAGTGCCGCGGTGCCGACGGGCGGAAATCGCCGGGCTCCAGCCGCGTCTCGATATGCGGAACCATGGCGCCGCGGGCGACGCTGAACACGTCGCTGCACCCGGTGATGCGGAAGCCTGTCTTTTCCTGCACCCTCAGCGAGGCGACGTTGTCGGCGAAGATGCCGGAGTGGATGTCCGTGCCAGGCATCCGCATCAGGAACCGTGCCGTTGCCCCGTGCACCGCTTCGCTCATGTAGCCCCGCTTCCAATAGAAGCGGTTCAGCCAGTAGCCGAGTTCCCACCCGCCGCCGCGGCGCTCGAAGGAGACACAGCCGATATGCACGTCGTCTCCCGCGGTGATGGCGAAGGACCAGCCCTCGTTGAGGTCGGTGGTCGCGACGGCAAGCCATTCCGTCGCGTCCTGCCGGTCATAGGGCGCCGGCACCCGCGCCAGCATGCGCGAGACCTCGAAATCGCCGAGCGACTGGGCGATGGCGTCGGCATCGGACATGCGGTGCGGGCGGAGCGTCAGGCGCGCCGTCGCGATGGTCGGGCAGGGCCCGGGTCCCGTGACGCGCGCGCGTTCCATCGGGGTCTGCATGGCGTTCATCGCATGCCTCCCCAGCTCTTCAGCGAGACCCAGGTCTTGCGGTCGAGCCTGTACCATTCGACGGGCACCATGCCGCCGACCGAAAGGCTCTGCACCATGCCGGTCGCCTGGAACTGGAAGCCGCACTTCTGGATGACCCGTCGCGACGGAATGTTCATGACCCGGCACCGCGCATCGATCTGCTCGACATCGCGGGTGCGAAAAACCATGTCGATCAGCGCGTGGGCAGCCTCGGTGACATAACCCTGGTTCCAGTACGGTTCGCCCAGCCAATAACCGAGTTCCACGGTTCGTTCGTCCTCATGCGGCTCGATCCCGCAGCAGCCGAGGAAGGCGCCGTTGTCGGCTTTGGTAATGGCATAGACGCACTTGCCAATCGCGCCGGCGCGTGTGCGTCGCACGAAATCGGCGGCATCCGCCACCGTATAGGGGTGGGGCATGCGGGCGACCATGTTGGCGATGTTGGCGTTGTTGGCGAGATGGGCAAGGGCGTCGATGTCGTCTTCGTGCGGAGCTCTCATGACGAGCCTCTGCGACAGCAAGATCGGGCAATCGGTCCTTGGCCGTTCAGGCCTCAGCCTTTCCTTGGGAGACCGTGATTGGTCTCCTCTCAACAGTTCGGTTTGCATGGTTCAGTCCTCCGGAACGGGAAAAGGGGAGATGGGTCTTGCCCCATCTCCCCTTTTTCGTCAGGCCTGAACCTGTAACGCCAGCCGGGTCAATGAGACACCGGCTGTTTTAGAGCGCTACCGGCTTATTCCGCTGCTTCCGCTTTCGGGGCGACAGACACGTAAACGCGACCGTTGGCCTTCGTACGGAAATTCACATTGCCAGCTGTAAGAGCGAAGATCGTGTGATCCTTGCCGAGGCCGACATTGGCACCGGGATGCCACTGCGTGCCGCGCTGGCGGACGATAATGTTGCCTGCGAGGACGGCTTCGCCGCCAAACTTCTTCACGCCAAGGCGCTTGGACTCGGAATCGCGACCGTTGCGCGAGGAACCGCCAGCTTTTTTGTGTGCCATGGGAGTTCTCCTTTACCTGTCCGGATTATTCGGCTGCTGCAACGGCTTCGGCTTCAGACTTCTTGGAAGCCTTCTTTGCCTTGCCGCCGGCGGCTGCGATATCGAGAATACGGACAGTCGTGTTGTGCTGACGATGACCGCGCGAACGCTTCGAGTTCTGGCGACGACGCTTCTTGAAGGCGATGACCTTCTTGGCGCGGCCATGCTCGACGACTTCGGCCGTCACGATGGCACCTTCGACGAAGGGCGCACCGATCGTGGCATCGGCGCCAACGCCGACCATCAGCACTTCGGTGAATTCGATCTTTGCACCAGCGTCGCCCGACAGCTTTTCGATTGTCAGAACGTCGTTGGCGGCCACGCGGTACTGTTTACCGCCGGTCTTGATGACTGCGAACATTTTATATCCTTTCATGTTCGTGCCGGCTCTTTGCCCGTCAAGGCAAGGCCGTCTTTTTATCAGTCGCTCGGAATGGCGATGCATTGGCGCATCGCCGGCTCATGCGGTTCCTTGCAAAGTGCCGGTAAGGCATGACACAAAGAACCAGCGTCGCGGCACAAGTGAAACCTATGCCACTGCACCTTGCGCAATAGGTGAGGCGGTGAAAACTGTCAAGGGAATTTCCGTCACCGTGACAAATAGATGAACATTCCTCGGGCGATCCCCCTTGCAAGCCCGTCCGACACCCGCTATGTACCGCCCCGCGTCGAAGGGCGCCGACCGACTATGCGGAGAGGTGGCAGAGTGGTCGAATGCACCGCACTCGAAATGCGGCATACCTGCAAGGGTATCGTGGGTTCAAATCCCACCCTCTCCGCCATTCTCCCCGCTACCACTGCATGAATTTGCCGGCTTGCCGCATGGACTTTGTGCGCTGCGTCATGGCATAGGGCGCGGGACATGACGAGGCCCGTTTTTCCATGATCCGCATCGAGAATATCAGCAAGTCCAACAGCCACCGCATCCTGTTCATCGAGGCGTCCGCCGCGCTGAACCGGGGGGAGAAGATCGGGCTTGTCGGGCCGAACGGCGCCGGCAAGACGACGCTGTTCCGCATGGTCACCGGGCAGGAAGCGCCGGACGAGGGGCAGGTTTCCGTCGAGAAGAATGTTTCGATCGGTTATTTCAGCCAGGATGTCGGCGAGATGGCGGGGCGCAGCGCCGTCACCGAGGTGATGGACGGCGCGGGGCCGGTGAGCACGGTCTCGGCGGAGCTGCACGAACTCGAGGCGGCGATGGTCGATCCGGACCGGCTCGACGAGATGGACACGATCATCGAGCGTTACGGCGAGGTGCAGGCGCGCTACGAGGAGCTCGACGGCTATGGGCTGGAGAGCCGGGCGCGGGAGGTTCTGGCGGGGCTCAGCTTCAGCGAGGAGATGATGGACGGCGACGTCGGCAAACTTTCCGGCGGCTGGAAGATGCGCGTGGCGCTCGCCCGCATTCTTCTGATGCGGCCGGACGTCATGCTGCTCGACGAGCCGAGCAACCATCTCGATCTCGAAAGCCTGATCTGGCTGGAGCAGTTTTTGAAGGGCTATGACGGCGCGCTCTTGATGACCTCGCACGACCGCGAGTTCATGAACCGCATCGTCACGAAAATCATCGAGATCGATGCCGGGTCGCTGACGACCTATTCCGGCGATTACGGTTTCTACGAGCAGCAGCGCGCGCAGAACGAGAAGCAGCAGTTGGCGCAGTTCGAGCGCCAGCAGGCGATGCTCGCCAAGGAAATCAAGTTCATCGAGCGCTTCAAGGCGCGCGCCTCGCATGCGGCTCAGGTGCAGAGCCGGGTGAAGAAACTCGACAAGATCGAGCGCGTCGAGCCCCCGCGCCGGCGCCAGACGGTGATGTTCGAGTTCCAGCCGGCGCCGCGCTCGGGCGAGGACGTGGTCAACCTCAAGAACGTGCACAAGGCCTATGGCAGTCGGTCGATCTACCGGGATTTCAGTTTTCTCATCCGCCGCCGCGAGCGCTGGTGCGTGATGGGCATCAACGGGGCCGGCAAGTCGACGCTGCTGAAGCTCGTCGCGGGGGCCGCGACACCGGACGAGGGCAGCGTGACGATCGGGGCGAGCGTCAAGGTCGGCTATTTTGCACAGCATGCGATGGATCTTCTCGACGGCGAGATGACGGTGTTCGAATGGCTGGAGACGGAGTTTCCGCGCGCGGGGCAGGGGCCGCTGCGCACGCTGGCCGGCTGCTTCGGCTTTTCCGGCGACGATGTCGAGAAGCGGTGCCGGGTGCTCTCCGGCGGCGAGAAGGCGCGGCTGGTGATGGCGGCGATGCTGTTCGATCCGCCGAACTTCCTGATCCTCGACGAGCCGACGAACCATCTCGATCTCGACACCAAGGAAATGCTGATCAAGGCACTGGGGGAATATGAGGGCACCATGCTGTTCGTCTCGCACGACCGCCATTTCCTCGGCGCCTTGTCGAACCGCGTGCTGGAACTCAACGGCGACGACGTGCATCAATATCCCGGCGGCTACGTCGAATATGTCGCCCAGACCGGGCATGAGGCGCCGGGCGTTCCGGGCTGACGCCTGCGGCTGTTTGCGCTGTAAATCCGGGCGAGCAGCCTGATCGGAAGCGCGAATGCGGCGAGAGAAACCGCTTTATCGAAGCATCAATAGGCGGAGCCGTGGCGGGCACCACGGCTCGGGCGGCGTTCCCGCCACGCGCAAATATGGCACGTCCTGAGCGTCAGGCCGTGCCGCGGTATTGCTCGTCCGTCACCTGCTCCAGCCAGGTCACCGGCGAACCGTTTTCCGATTCGGCGATGGCCACATGAGTCATCGCGGTCCTGTCGGTGGCGCCGTGCCAGTGTTTTTCGCCGGGCGGGAACCAGACGACGTCGCCGGGGCGGATTTCCTCGATCGGCCCGCCCTCGCGCTGCGCCCAGCCGAGGCCGGCGGTGACGATGACGAGCTGGCCGAGCGGATGGGTGTGCCAGGCCGTTCGCGCACCGGGCTCGAAGGTGACGATCGCGCCGCCGGCGCGTCCCGGCGCCTCCGCCTTGAAGGGCGTGTCGAGGCGCACCTTGCCGGTGAAATAATCCGCCGGGCCGGGCGTCGAGGGGCTGGTGCCGTTGCGCTTGATGTCCATGTCCGTCTCCTTCACGTCTCCTGGCGACCATACACGGCTGGCGGAGCCGCCGCAGACGATTTATGAGAACGGCCAGGGTTTTCAAGGCGGGAAGCGGAATGGACAAGCGGCGCATCGGGATCGTCGGCGGCGGGCCGGCCGGGCTGATGGCGGCAGAAATGCTGTCGGCGCGTGGGCACGCGGTGACCGTGCTGGAGGCGATGCCGACGATCGGGCGCAAATTTTTGCTCGCCGGCAAGTCGGGCCTCAACCTCACCCATTCGGAGGCCTATGCGCGTTTCGTCACCCGTTTTGGCGCGGCGAACGAGCATCTGCGCGCGGCGCTCGACGCCTTCACGCCCGAGGACTTGCGCGCCTGGGCGCTCGGGCTCGGCACAGAAACCTTCGTCGGCACGTCCGGGCGGGTGTTTCCGCCCGTGATGAAGGCTTCGCCGCTGCTGCGCGCCTGGCGGGCGCGGCTGGAACAGCAGGGCGTCGATATTCGCGTGCGTCATCGCTGGCGTGGTTTTGCGGCGGAAGGTCTCCTCGTCAAGACGGCCGAAGGCGAAGCGACGATGGAATTCGATGCGGTTCTGCTGGCCCTTGGCGGGGCGAGCTGGCCGCGGCTTGGTTCGGATGCGGCCTGGGTCGAAACACTTGCGGACAGGGGCGTCGGGATCGCGCCCCTGCGTCCCGCCAATTGTGGCTTTGACGTGGACTGGTCGGCATTTTTCGTCGAAAGATTTGCCGGGGCGCCGGTCAAAGGTGTCACGGCGCATTCGGCAGCGGGCGCCATTCCCGGCGAGTTCGTCGTGTCGAAGACCGGCGTGGAGGGCAGCCTGATCTATGCCCATGCCGCCGCCTTGCGCGATACGCTGGAGCAGAACGGGACGGCGACGCTCGTGCTGGATCTGGCGCCGGGCCGGACCATCGCGCGCCTTGCCGGCGACCTTGCACGTCAGGGCAATAAGGCGAGTTTTTCCAGCCGGCTGCGCAAGGGGGCGGGGCTCGACGGCGTCAAGGCGGCGCTCTTGCGCGAATGCTTCCCCGACGTTTCCGCGATGACGCCGGAGGCGCTGGCGGCGGCGATCAAGGCCCTGCCGATCCGGCTCGTGCGGCCGCGGCCGATTGCCGAGGCGATTTCGTCCGCCGGCGGCATCCGCTTCGATGCGATCGACGCGGCCTATATGCTGAAAGCGCTGCCAGGCGTCTTCGTCGCCGGCGAGATGCTCGACTGGGAGGCGCCGACCGGCGGCTACCTGCTCACGGCCTGTTTTGCCACCGGACGCGCCGCGGCTCTTGGAATCGATAGCTGGCTATCCAACCGATCCGAGACGTGAGATTCAACCCCGCTTCGGCCGCGTCGGCGCGTGGTTGAGGCTGGCTGCCGCTTCCTTCAGGCGGGCGAGATAGCGGTCCCGGTTGGCAAGCCCGTCGTCGCGCGGCGTGACGAGGCAGAGCGTGGCAGCAGCGTGGCCTTCTTCATCCATCACGGGCACGGCGAAGCAGTGGGTGAAACTGTCGACGATGCTGTTGAAGGTGAAAAAGCCTTCGCGCTCGGCCTGGCGCACTTCGGCGAGGAAGTGCTGGGGGTCGAGCCATTCGCCGCCCGGCAGGCGGAAATCCTGCGGCGGGATGAAATTGAGGATGTCCTCATCCGTCCGATGCGCGACGAGCAGGCGGCCGGAGGCCGTCCACGGGATCGGCACGGACTGGCCGATATCCGTGGAGATGCGGAAGGGCCGGGCGCCCTCGCGCATGCGCACGACGGTGTATTTGTTGCCGTCCAGCATGCAGAACTGTGCCGTCTCGCGCGTCTCGTCGGCCAGCCGTTCCAGCACCGTCTCGCATTCGCGGGTGAAGTCGAAATGGTTCTCGTAGGCGGCACCCAGGAAATAGAGTTTGCGCCCGAGATAGACGCGGCCCTCGCCGCCGGTGAATTCGAGAATGCCGTTGCGCAGCAGCAGGTTCACCAGCTCGTAGACCGACGAGCGCGGCGCGCCGATCTGTGCGGCGATCTCGTTCGGCTTCAGCGCCTGGCGCTTCTGGCGCAGGAAATCGAGGATCTCGAAGGCGCGGTCGAGACCGCGGGCGCGCTTGCCGGCTGCTTCATCCAGAACTGCATCCATTCCCGTCGGTCCCTGCCTTTTCGTGCCGTCCACGCTTCTCACGCCGCCCGTGACATCTGTCAATCCGCAGTGCTGCGGTGCCGCAGCGCGAAATTTCCGCACCCCTCTTGCGAGGCGGAAAAAACGGCATAAGATCGCGTCGTCCAGTATTTAGATCATCTGTACGGTATATTGGACAAAGACGGATGGCAAGCCCGTTCCTGCTGCCGCACAAAAAGGGGATCGACAATGAACAATCTCGAGAACAGCCGCCGCCTTCTCGCGGGCGCTGCCGCCGCCGCCCTCCTCGTGCTTTCTGCCGGCACCGCGTCCGCCGCCGCCAATTGCATCAAGGGCGACCGCAAAGCGCCTTACACGGTCGGCTGGGCGAACATCTATTCGGTGCCGACCTGGATGAAGCAGACGGAAGGCACGATTTCGGCCGAAGTGGAGGAATTGAAGAAGGCCGGCCTCGTCAAGGACCTGATGATCACGGACGCGCAGGGCAATGCGCAGACGCAGATCCAGCACATCCAGTCGATGATCGACGCCAATGTCGACGCCATCGTCGTCATCGCCGGCTCCTCCAACGCGCTCGACCGCGTGATTTCGGATGCCTGCGACAAGGGCATCGCCGTCGTGAACTTCGACAGCCTCGTCAACACGGACAAGGTGACGGCGAAGATCAACACCGATTCCAACGAATGGGGCGCCACCGCCGCCAAATGGATGGTCGAGCAGCTCGGCGGCAAGGGCAAGATCATCGTCATGAACGGCCCGGCCGGCATTTCCGTCAGCGACGATCGCCGCAAGGGCGCCCAGCCGGTGCTCGATGCCAATCCGGGCCTTGAAGTCATCACCGAGACGAACACGGAATACAATGTCGCCCCCGCACAGGAAGCGATGACCAGCCTGCTCTTCGCCAATCCGGAAATCGACGGCGTGCTGTCGCTCGGCGGCGCCCTTTCGGCCGGTTCCGTCATGGCGTTCGATCGCCAGGGCCGCGAGCAGGTGCCGACGAGCGGCGAGAATGCCCGCCAGTTCCTGGAACTGTGGAAGGAAAAGGGCCTGAAGGGCTGGGCGACCATGCAGCCGAACTGGCTCGGCGCGCTTTCGGTCTATACGGCCGTGCAGGCGCTGGAGGGCAAGGACGTGCCGGCCTTCATCAAGGTGCCGCTGCCGGTCATCGACGACAGCACGATCGACGGCTATCTCGCCCGCGCCGCCGATTTCCCGGCCGACGGTTATATCTACTCGGATTACGACAAGGCGCTGTTCGACAAGCTGCTGGCCCAGTAATTCGCGTGAAGGATGCCGTGATGACGGAGCAAAAACCCCTGCTGGAAGCCCGGCAGGTGTTCAAGGGATTTTTTGGCAATCCCGTTCTGAAGGGCGTCGATATCGCCCTTCACCCCGGCAGGGTACATGCCCTGCTGGGCGAGAACGGGGCCGGAAAATCCACGCTGATCAACCTGCTTTCCGGCGCCCTCCAGCCGGATAGCGGCACGATTTCCGTCGATGGCAAGCCGGTCGGGCGTTTCAGCCCGGCCGGCGCGCGCGCGGCCGGCATCGCCGTGGTGCAGCAGGAGCTGAGCCTGACGGCGGACCTGTCGATCGCCGAAAATATCGGGCTCGGCGCCTTCCCGCGCCGGTTCGGCCTCATCGATTACCGGGCGCTTCACCGCGGTGTGCGCGAGGTCTGCGACATGGTGGGCCTCACCGAGCCGCTCGACATGCCGGTGGCGGACCTGGCGCTCGGCCGCCGCCAGATGGTGGAGATCGCCAAGGCGCTGTTCCGCAAACCGCGCGTGCTGATCCTCGACGAGCCGACGTCCTCGCTCTCTGCCCATGAGGCCGGCATTCTCGCCCGGCTGATCGGGACGCTGCGCGACCGCGGCACGGCCCTTCTCTATATTTCCCATCGCCTCAACGAGGTGCAGGCGCTCTGCTCCCATGTCACGGTGCTGAAGGATGGCGGCGTCACCGCCGACCAGTCGCTCGCCGGCATCGATGGCGAGGGGCTGGTGCGCCTGATGGTCGGCCGCGAGACCGGCGATCTCTTCCCGCCACGCCCAGCCGCCAATCCTGATGCGACGCGTATCAGCGTGGAGAATTTTTCGGCGGGCGTCGTGCGCGATATCGGTTTTTCCGCCCGCGCCGGCGAGATCGTCGGCATTGGCGGGCTCGTGGGGCAGGGGCAGGAAGACCTGCTGCTCGGCCTCTACGGCGCCATTCCCGCCAAGGCTTCCAAGGCTGACGTGTCCGGCAAAGCCGCGCTGCCCGCCCATGTCGGCGAGGCGAATGCGGCGGGCATCGTCTATGTGCCGGCGGACCGCAAGCATGAAGGGCTGGTGCTGCCCCATTCCATCGCTTCCAACCTCATCCTGCCCTCGCTCGGCCGGCTTGCCCGGGACGGTTTTCGCGATCGGGGTGCCGAGGCCGGGCTGATCGCCGATCTGGCGCGCCGGCTGACCATCAAGGGTGACGTCGACCGCGCGGTTCAGGCGCTTTCCGGCGGCAACCAGCAGAAGGTGGCGCTCGCCAAATGGCTGCCGCTCGATCCATCCGTGCTGCTGCTCAACGACCCGACGCGCGGCGTCGACATCGAGACCAAGCGCGAAATCTACCTGATGCTGCGCGCCTTCGCCGCCGAAGGCCGGCTCGTCATCCTCGCCAGTTCCGATACGCCGGAGCTCGTGCATCTTTGCGACCGCGTCGTGGTGCTGCGCGAAGGCCGCGTTGCCGCGAGCCTTTCGGGTGACGCGATCAGCGAAGAGGCGATCGTCGGCGCGGCCATGGGCATCAACACGCAGGGAGCCGCCGCATGAGCGCTGTTTTGTCCTCCAGCTGGCTCTACGGCGCCATCCAGCGCCGGCGCAATCGCGGCCTTGGCGGCCTCTATCTGGTCGTCGCGGCTTTCCTCGTTCTTTATGCGGTGCTCTTCCCGGGCATCCTTTCGGTCGGCGGCTTTTCCAAGTTCACGCAGAACTGGTTCCCGCTCGCGCTCGTCACCATGGCGCAGGCGCTGCTGATGCTGAATGGCGGCATCACGCTTGCCATCGGACCGCTGGTCAGCCTCGGCGCGGTGATCGCTGCCACGACGATGGGAACCGCCCTCGGCGTGCCGGGCGGCATTCTCGCCGTCGCCTTCGTGGGTCTCGCGATCGGCGCCGTCATCGGCGCCATCGTCGCCCATCTCCGGTTGCCGGCGATCATCGTCACGCTTGCCGGTTCCTTCATCATCACCGGCGTCGCGCTCATCCTGCTGCCGCGTCCGGGCGGCTTCATTCCGGATTGGCTGTCGACCACGCTTGCCGGCCACACGCCCGTCGCTTTCCTGCTGCTCGTCGTCATCGTCCTCGCCTGGAAGGCGTTTCTCGCGACACCGCTCGGCCTCGGCATCTATGCGGCCGGCGACAACCCGGTCGGCGCCTTCCGCTCCGGCGTGCCGGTCGAGCGGGTAAAAATCGTCGCCTTCGCCCTGTCCGGCCTGCTGGCGGCCCTCGCCGGCCTCTTCGTCGCCGCGCAGACTGGGTCGGGCGATCCGGTCATCGGTACGCCGTTCACGCTGAACTCGATTGCCGCGGCCGTGCTCGGCGGCGTCGGCTTCCTCGGCGGCAAGGGCACGATGCGCGGCGCGATCTGCGGCAGCCTGCTGCTCTCGGTGATGATCAACGTGATGTTCTTCCTCGGTTTCCCGCCGGTCGCGCAATATATAGCGCAGGGCCTGATCATCGTCGGCGCCGTCGCGGTGCCGGAGCTTCTCGCGAAGGGGAGGGCGAGGCGATGAACGTCGTAAGGTCCGTGTTCCGCAATCCGCCGTTGCTCACCTTCCTGCTGGTGGCGCTCGTCTGGCTCGTCGCGAGTTTTGCGCTGCGTGGTTTCGGCGCCTACGGCCATCTGCGCTACCTGCTGGAGCTTGCCGCCGTCATCGGCATCGCGGCCGCCGGCCAGACGCTCGTCATCCTGATGGGCGGCATCGATCTCTCGGTGGGCGCCGTCATCACCGTCACGGCTATCCTGCTGCCGCTGATCTCGCCCGCCTGGGATCCGACCGGCCTCGTCGGCATCGCGCTGGCGCTGTCGATTGCCACCGGCATCGGTTTCCTCAACGGCGCGGGTGCCGCCTATCTGCGCGTACCGCCGATCATCATGACGCTCGCGATGGCGACGTTCCTTCAGGGCCTGCTCGTCATCGTCGCCGGCGGCAGCGCCGTCACCGTCAGCAATCCGGCGGTCATCCTGCTCGGCCAGGCGCGGCCGCTCGGAATCCCCGCGGGCGTCATCCTGTGGCTGGTGGTCTCGGTCGTCGTGCTGCTGCTCATCCACCGCATGCCGATCGGTGCGCGGTTCCTGGCGCTCGGGGCCAATCCGCTGGCCGCCCGGCTTTCCGGCGTCAGCGTCACGCGCAACACGCTGATCCTTTATGCACTGTCGGGCTTCTTTGCGGGCCTTGCCGGCATTCTGGTGCTCGGCATGAACCGGCAGGGCTATGTCGGCATCGGCGATCCCTATCTGCTGACGTCGATCGCCGCCGTCGTGCTCGGCGGCACCTCCATCCTCGGCGGGCGTGGCACCTATGCCGGCACCATTCCGGGCGCCATCCTGCTCGTCACCACGACGGCGCTCATCACCGTCGTCAATGCCTCGCCCGGCTGGCGGTCGATCATGTTCGGCACGCTGATCCTGGCGCTCCTGCTCATCTCCGGCCGCGAGGCGCGGCGATGACGGCACGTTATGACGGTCCGGTGATCGACCCGCACCATCACCTCTGGGATCTCTCGCTGAAGCGCCATCCCTGGCTGGCGAAGGCCACCGGCGACCTCGCGCCGATCCTGCGCAACTATGGCATCGAGGACTACCGGGTCGATGCGGCTCGCCAGAACGTGGTCGCCACCGTGCATGTCGAAGCCGGCTGGTCCGATGCGCATCCGCTGGAGGAAAGCCGGTGGCTCGATGGCCTCGACCGCAGCACCGGCGTCGCCCATCGCTACGTCGCCCGTGTTCCTCTCGACGGCCCGGACCCGATAGGCCTGCTGGACGCCGAAGCGGCAAATCCCGACGTCGTCGGAATCCGCGATATCGTCAGCTGGCATCCGGACCCGGCAAGAAGCTTTGCGCCGCGCGCCCACCGCATGGCCGATCCTGCCTGGCGGGCGGGGCTTGCCCATCTCTCACGCCTCGGCCTCGTTTTCGACCTGATGCTCTTTCCCTGGCAGATGGAGGAGGCGCTCGACCTCGTGCGCACCTTTCCTGAAACGCCTTTCGTGCTCAACCATTGGGGCAGCCCGATCGATCGCACGGACGAGGGCATGGCGCTTTGGCGCAATGGTCTGCGGGCGCTCGGCCGGGAAGCGAATGTGCGGCTGAAAATCTCCGATCTCGTCGCCTATGACAATGACTGGACGCTCGAAAGCCTGCGCCCGGTCATCGACCATTGCCTCGATTGTTTCGGCCCGGCACGCGCGATGTTCGCCAGCGATTTCCCGGTTGCCGGGCTGCACGCCTCCTTCGACGAGGTCTACGGCGTCTTCCGCACGGTGGCCGCTTCCCTCTCGCTTGCGGAGCAGCGCGCTTTGTTCTTCGCGACCGCCAACGATACCTACCGCCTCGGGATTGCCGATCTCGCGGCGGTCAGAGGAGAAAATCATGTCTGACCTGCAAACGACCGGCCCCTTGATCGACGACCGTATCCGCGGCTTTCCGCCGGGCCACACGTCCTTGCCGCTCGATGCGATCGGCAGCCAGGGATGGAAGCCCTATGACGGGGTGATGGCATTGCCGTTGATCTCGCTCGACCGGCAGGCTTTTGCGAAAAATGTCGCGCTGATGATGGCCTATGTGAAGGACCATGCCGTCGAGATCGCGCCGCATGCCAAGACGCCGATGTCGGCTGCGATTGCCGATGCGCTCGTCGCCGCCGGCGCCTGGGGCACGACGGTTGCCGATATCCGACAGGCCGCCGTGCTGCTGAAGGCGGGCCAGCGCCGGCTGATTCTTGCCAACGAGATCGGCGGCACCGCCGCCGCGCGCCGGCTGGCGTCCCTGCTTGCCGGTTACCCCGATGCGGAGGTGCATATTTTCGTCGATTCCGTTGCCATCGTCGAAGCCCTGCGGGCGGCCTGGCAGGAACGGCAAGACCTGCCGCCGCTCGGGCTGCTGGTGGAGCTTGGTGCCGGCCGCGCCGGTGCGCGCAGCCTTGAGGCTGCGGGCGTTGTCCTCGACGCGATCCTCACGGCCGAGGCGGCGCGCTTCAGGCTGAGCGGCATTGCTGCCTATGAGGGTGCGGCCGCCACGGCGGATGCGACGGAAACCCTGCGCCGGATCGATGCGCTGATGGCGATGACGGCGGCCTTCCTGCTGCAGGTCCGCGCCCGCATCGGCCCGGAGCGCTCGCTTCTGCTGACGGCCGGTGGCTCCGTCTTCTTCGACCGGGTGGTCGCCGGGCTTAATGCAGCCGTTGCGGCCGATCCCGCCTGCCGTCTGGTGTTGCGCAGCGGGGCGATCTTCTTCCACGATCACGGCGTCTATGAGCGCGGTCTTGCCGGCCTCGATGCCCGCGGCGGTTTCCGCATCGGCGGGGAAACGACCTCGGCCGGGCAGGGTTTTCAGCCGGCGCTGCGGGTCTGGGCGGAAGTCCTCTCGCTTCCGGAGCCGGGGCTGGCGATCTGCGGCGTGGGGCTTCGCGATGTCGCGATCGACCAGGGCCTGCCGCGGCCGCTTGCGCTCTACCGCGAGGGGGCGCGGCTTGGTGATTTCACCAGTGCGGAGGTGCTGCGCCTCAACGACCAGCATGCCTTCGTCCAGCTCTCCGGCGATGATGTCCGCGTCGGCGACGTGGTCGAATTCGGCATCTCGCATCCCTGTACCTGCCTCGACCGGCACGCCATTCTCTACGGCCTCGATCCCGACCACACGGTCACGACGGCCTATCTCACCAGCTTCGGCTGATCTTCCCAAGCAGAAAGGAATTCCCCCATGATCCAACGCTACCAGAAGGGCTCGCGCATGAGCCAGGCCGTCAGCTTCGGTGGGCTCGTCTATATTGCCGGCCAGGTCGCGGAAGACCGCAAGGCCGGCATCGAGGGCCAGACGGGCGACGTGCTCGGCAAGATCGACGCCCTCCTGAAGGAAGCCGGCACGGATCGCTCGAAGCTGCTCGCCGTCAACGTCTTCCTGCCGGCGATCATCGATTTCGAGGCGATGAACGGTGTGTATGATGCCTGGATCGACCCGGAAAACCCGCCGGCGCGGGCCTGCGTCGAGGCGCGGCTGGCCGACCCGGACCTGCGCGTCGAGATGACCGCGGTCGCCGCCCTATGACGGGAGACGCAAATGCATAGCGGCATCGTCAATCCGATCGATTTTGCGCAGGATGGCCGGCAGACCGGTCATCTTGCCATTCCCTATTCGGTCGACCGTTCGCCCTATTATCAGATCCGCATCCCGATCCTGCGCCTCAAGAACGGCGCGGGGCCGAGCCTGCTGCTGATGGCGGGCAACCATGGCGACGAATATGAGGGCGAGCTCCAGCTCGGGCGGCTGATGCGTTTGCTCGATGTCGACAAGATCCGCGGTGCGATCACCATTTTGCCGATGGCCAATCTGCCGGCGGTGATGGCGGCGAAACGTTGCTCGCCTTTCGATGGCGGCAATCTCAACCGGGCCTTTCCCGGCGATCCGGCCGGCACGCCGACGGCGCGGATGGCGCATTTCCTCGAACACACGCTTTTCCCGGCGCATGACGTGGTGCTCGACCTGCATTCGGGCGGCACGTCCATGGCGCACCTGCCCTGCACGCTGATCGAGCGGCAGGCGGATGCGGCCCGTTTCGAGCGCTCGGTTTCGCTGATGCGGGCGATGGGCGCCTCGCACGCTTTCATCGCGGATAACGGGCCGACGGCACCGACCTCGATGGGGGCCGCGGGCCGGGCCGGCACGATCGGCCTCTCCGGCGAATTCGGCGGCGGCGGTACGGTGACGCCGGAGACGATGGCTTTTACGGCGGCGGCGATCGACCGGCTGCTGGTTGTCCTCGGCCTTGTCGAGGCGCCGGTTCTGTCGCGGGCGCCATTGCCGGTGCCGCAGGCGTTGCAGCTGCTTTCGCTCTCCCGCCACAGCCAGGGCATCTATGCCGGCCGGCGCGGCTGGTTCGAGCCGGCGGTGGCGCCGGGGGCCGTGGTCTCGGCGGGCGATCTGGCCGGCTGGTATCACGATCTCGAACGGCTGGAGCAGGCGGAGGAGGCGCTGCGCTTTGCCGAAGGCGGCATCGTCATTTCCCATCGCCTGCATTGCGACAGCCAGGCCGGCGATTGCCTGATCCAGGTCGCCGAGCCGATCACGGGCTGATCGCGTCGACGGCCGCCTTCACCCAGTCGAGGCGTTTTGCCGGAATGAGCCCGTAATTGTAGAAATTCACGCCGTCGGCGCCCGCGTCGACGGCGGCCCTGGCGCGTGCGGCAAGGATCGCCGGTTCGCCGACCTCGGGATAGAAGACGCGCAGGCCGAGGCCGAGGAATTTGTCCGCGCCGAGGGCGGCCCGGCCGGTGCGGATGACCTCGCCGACGGCCTCCGGCGTCATGTCGTAGCAGCAGAGGATCGCGCCGTCGCAGAGTTTGCCGACGGCTTTTAGATCGACGCCGCCGAGCCAGCCGTCCTTGAGGTCGATCAGCACGATGCGGGTTACTGGGCTTGCCGCCGCCTTGATCTCGCCGATCAGGCTCGTCACGGGCTCGCTGCGCCATTGGAGGAAGGCGTGCAGCTCCGGGTGGTCGCGGAAGGCGTCGATGCCGGACTCGGGGAAATCCGAAAATTGTTTCTCCGGCACGGCCCGCTCGCAGAGTTCGGCGATGAAGCGGGCGACCGTCTTGCGGGCCCCTTCCACTGGCACGCCCGCCTTTTCTGCGCGTGCGGTGCAGTGGTCGCAGAAGCAGAGGGAGAGCAGAAAATCATCCTCGGCATTCAGGCCGACGCCGTCCTTTTCGTGGTGATATTCGTGCGCGAAGCCCATGAAGTTCGGGCTTTCGAGCTCCAGCATGTCGGGTTTGTAATTCGTGGTGATGTCGCGCACGAGGGTGACGACATAGTCGCGCGCCGCCGGGCTCGACGGGCAGAGATTGTAAGTGTTGGCGTTGCCGAAGGCGTTTCGGGTGACGTGGTCCGGATGCAGCATGCCGAGGCGGCTGTTGTGCAGGCAGACCGTCCAGCACGAGACCTTCAGGCCGGTTTTTTCGCGCGCCGTCGTCAGCGCCGCCAGCATGTCGCCGCGTTCGGCGACGTTTTGCGCCATCAGCGGGCGGATGGCCTTGCCCTGCCAGAGCGTTTCGTCGGGGCGGAAATAGACCGTGCCGTCTTCCGGAAAATAGGCCTTCTGCGTCGGGCTGCGCGGCTGCAGGAAGCGGCCGGCATGGTAGGAGGTCGCAAGGCTCACCGTGTCGAGGCCGGCGCGGCCGGAAAGTTCGGCGGCAAACGCCTCCAGCCCCTGGTCCTGGATGTCCCAGGGGTAGGTCCACATGGAAAGATGCATGGCGGGCTCCTGTCGAATCTGTCCATTTTATAGAACATGTGTCCATAATAGTGTCCAGGCGGATTTTCGGCGGCCTTGCATTGCTGAAAGAATCGGCGGGCCGTATCCCTCATGGTGGAGCCTTTCCCGGCGTCGCAAACAGGCGAGGGCCGGTCTCTTGGCATTTTCGACGCATTGGATGTCGCGAACCGGAGGGATTCCTTGCAAGAGGCGGCGTAGCTTCTCGTCATTGCAGGGGCTTGCGCTGGCGCGAGCGGCCTGAAATATGCGCCATGCCGCAGGTGCGGCCGCATGAGAAGGGGATCGCCGATGCTTCGCCCCAGCATCGGCCGAACGCGAGATCGAACGATGAAAAGCCACGTCCTGACCGTATCCTGCCAATCGACCCGCGGCATCGTCGCCGCGATCACCGGCTACCTCGCCGAGAAGGGGTGTTACATCTCGGACTCCTCGCAGTTCGACGACCTGGTGACGGGCCTGTTCTTCATGCGCCTGACCTTCCTGTCCCAGGAAGGCGTGTCGGAGGAGGAGATCAAGTCCGGTTTCGCCGCCGTCGGCAAGAAATTCGCGATGACGTACCGCTTCAACGACAGCGACGAGCGCATGAAGGTGCTGCTCATGGTGTCGCGCTTCGGCCATTGCCTGAACGACCTGCTCTACCGCTGGAAGATCGGCGCGCTGCCGATCGACATCGTCGG